>NZ_ATVN01000042.1 GCF_000420745.1 Pseudorhodobacter ferrugineus DSM 5888 | reverse complement strand
CAGCTGATTCAAGCTGAGGCAAGGTTGCACATGGGTCAGTTCTCAGTGACAATTTTTGCTGTTGCCGGGTCAGTTCTCAGTGACAATCAACACACCGTATGTGCCAGCGCGTAAAAGAACGCGGCCACGCCGAGGTGGCGGCGACGCTTCATTAACCAGCGCGGCCAGCTTGAATTGCGAAACAGCATCATCAGCGGTGTGATCATCATGGTGATGATCATGAACCGTGCCGCGAATTCGCCGGACGGGTGCAAGACATTTCCCACCGCGTCGGGATCACCTGAGGTCAGCCCGAGGATCATCGGAATGGCAGGAAGGCTGAGCAGCGCCCAGAACGTGTAGGGATGATTCCAAATGGATTTGAGTGTGGACATTGGGTGTCTCCGTAAAATCGAGAGTTATACGAAGCGCCGCTGCGCTTCCGTCGCGGTTATTCAGCGATAGACGAAAAATAGTCGGCCCAAGTTTGATGGGGGCGGCCTGTGACGGCCTCGAAATCGCCGGCGCTGTTGTAGTTGCCTTTGCTGATGCCATCGTAAATGCCGCCGATGATGGGGCCGATGAAGTCGCCAAGCTTTGCGGTGCGGTCCGCGACAAACTCTGCCGATGTCATTGCGCGATAGGTGAGATCAGTGCCGAAGGCAGTGTTCAGGTATCCGGCCAGTTGATGTTGCGTGATGGGCGTGCCGTTCAGGTCGACCGTTTGAGCGTTCAAGCCATCCTGCGTCACCAGTGCGGTATAGGCATGGGCCAGCTCTGACCGGGTGGTGTAGCCACATTTGCCGTCGCCTGCGCTGTTGGCGATCTCGCCTTTGGCGCGGTAACTGTCGATGTATTCCACATCCGGTTCGATATAGATGCCGTTACGGCCGATGGCCCAGTCCAGGCCACTGGCACGAACGTCCGCCTCGGTCTGGCGGTTGCTTTGGACAACTGGCGAGAATGCGGTGTCTTCGTCTGGGCCTTGGATGCTGGTGTAGACGATCTTACAGACCCCTGCGTGTTGATTGTCACTGAGAACTGACCCGGCAACAGCAAAAATTGTCACTGAGAACTGACCCATGTGCAACCTTGCCTCAGCTTGAATCAGCTG
>NZ_ATVN01000041.1 GCF_000420745.1 Pseudorhodobacter ferrugineus DSM 5888 | reverse complement strand
CCGCCGCAAGCCTGAACCGTCACACCGCTAGTCAGAGTTCACGTCGGTTTCGGCCGTGTCCGGCAAAAGGATCGGGCCGTTCTTGGCCGCCAGCACTGGCTTTGGAAACAGCGCAGTCTTGGGGGCATCGGGCCCGTGCGGGAACACCAGCATGACCTGCCAAACGCCTTTTACCTGCTCTGGCTGACCAATCACCCACACGCTGTCACCGTCTTTGTATTTGGCCAAGTCGAGCGGAACATCGTTGATCGTCAAAACATCATCATCGCGGCGCAGCGACAAAGCGCTGTCCATACGCGTGGGGGAAAGTGTAATTTTCATACCGAATCTCCTGTCAATGCCAACGACCAATGGCCGTTGCTTCAATTACGGTTGAACCGACTTCGGGGATCGCAGACATCGCGCGCAAGCTTGCAATTGATGCATTGGCGCTGACCCCACCCAACCAGCGCGCGGTGCTGCCCCCCACACCTGAAATCGCGGGGGTTACCGTGAACGCAGCCGGAAACACCCAGTTGACGGTGGGCGACATGAAAATGCTGCCCCCTGAAACCGACACGTTCAACGCCGTGACCTTATGGGTGCAGATCTGCAAACCGCCTGCAAAACGGGTATAGTCGCCATTGGCATTGCTGCCGCGCTCAATGATCGCGCCTGTTGGGGTGCCACTGGCTTGGCTGACCGCACCCACGATATTCGACTGATCAAACACCGACCGCCACGCTGACCAAACCGTGCCGTCACCAGTTTGGACCCGCACCATGATCAGCGGATCAAGGGTGTTTTGAATTTTGAACACCATCTGATGGGCACGGTTGCCCTCGCGAACCGTGGTCAGACAAGACCCAGTGGTGATCCCCGCAGGTTTGTTCAGCGTGGCGGCATCAATATCGGTCCAACCTGTTGCCGTGACCAAGTTCAGGTTATTGGACGGGGCAGACACAAACCCCGAAGTAATGCCTCCCAAGCCAAAATCGCCCACCTTGGTCAGCCGTCCTGCCGTTGTATCGGTGCTGGTTTGGGTAACAGCGGTACCCGTAATCGCACCTTGCACCCCAAGCCCAAAACCAAACAGCCCCTTGCCTGTCGCCGCCTCAAACCGCAACGCTTCGGCCCAGCTGCTGCCATCGGCGCTGACCTTAACGGAAAAATCATTATTACCCGCAAGGCCCATTTCGGCGCGCCCCGACCAGTTGTCCTGAAACAGTAAGCTGGCGGTATCGGTGGCGCTGGCTTTGTTAACCTTCAGCTGGTGGTCCGTGCCATCATGGCTGAAAAGGGTCGCGGCAGCGGCAACAGA
>NZ_ATVN01000040.1 GCF_000420745.1 Pseudorhodobacter ferrugineus DSM 5888 | reverse complement strand
CCGTGGTCTCATCAACATAAAGCCGTGTGCTGTCCGTCATCAGCCGTTTGGCCATGTGGTCGACAACGGGGGCGATCAACGCGCCGGTCCTGCCCATCCAGTCGGCCAGCACCGAGCGGTCGATCGGCACCCCGAGCCGGGCCATGACCACGGCTTGCCGGTTCAGTGGCATGTGTTCGGAATGTTTAGAGACGGCGATCTGCGCCAGAAGCGCCTCTGTCGGCCAGCTTCCCTCCAGCAGGTGCGCCGGTGCCTTCGCCTGCACCACCCCCGCGCGCCCCTTGGGGCAGGCGTATTTCGGGCGGATGGAGACGATAACCTGATAGCTTGCTGGGATGTAATCCAGCCGTTCGCTCCGGTCCTCGCCGATCTTGATCATGTCGCCACAGCCGCAAGGGCAGATGATGCTGTCTGGCTCAATCACATGCTCGACGCGCGGCAGGCTTTGCGGCAATGCGCGGGCTTTGCGTGTCTTGCGCGGAGCCTTCTGCTCAGGGTCGGTCTCGCTGGCTGCCAGTCTTTCTTCAACGGCCTCGATTTGGGCCTGCGTTTCGGCGATGGCCGTCTCCAGATCTTCCAGCGCCAATTCCAGTTGCGCGGGGTCCAGCTTCTCGGATTTCGGCCCGAACTTGGTGCGCCGATAATCCTGAACCTGGCCTTCCAGCTTCTCGATCAGCTCTTTCAGCTCGGTGATGAATGCCTCTTTCTCGGCGACCACAGCCTGCTCGTGCTGGCGGGCTGCGCGCTCGACAGAGGCCTCAAATTTTGCATGCTCCAGCGCCTTCTGCTGCGCCGAGAAGGCTTGCACTACCTCGGGTGGAAGGTTTGGAAACTGGCTGAGATCGAAGGGCTGCGACATGAGCTTTCATACCAAATAACAGCAGGAAAGCCCAATAAAAAAACGCCAGAAACAACCAGGTGAGTCATCCTGCCGCAGTCGGCGGCAGCACCCGCTGCGCTATGACACGACGCCAATCTAGCCCTTCAAATAAAGCCTCAAACTGCGCCCGCGACAGCCGCATCACCCCGTCCTGAACCTTCGGCCAGGCAAAGCTGCCCTGCTCCAGAACCTTATATGTCAGCACCAGACCCGTTCCATCCCAAACCAGGATCTTCAGCCTGTCGCCACGCTTGGAACGGAACACAACTGTCACACCGGAATGCGGATCAAGCTTCAGTTCAGTCTGCACGATCAGCGCCAACGCATTGTGACCACAACGGAAGTCTACCGGCTTTGTCGCGATCAGGATCGGCAGACGTTGCCCCGCAATAATCACGATGCACCCCGCAGTGCCTGCACCAGGGCGGCCGCGCGGGCCACAGCTACATCGCCGGGAATGCGCAGCACTACATCAGGCCCGATCTGGATCGTCACGGCCCCCGGCGCGTCACAAGCCGCAGGCGCTGCAGGAACCAATGCGCTCTGCTTCGGCCCAGCGTCAGAAAGAAGCGCCAACGGAACAAAGAAGGGTTCGGGCGGCGGCGCTTTCATTCCCGATCCGTGCAGCGCGTCCATCAACTGCTCGGGCAGAGCCAGATGACCTTGCCGCGCATGACGGCGCCAAT
>NZ_ATVN01000039.1 GCF_000420745.1 Pseudorhodobacter ferrugineus DSM 5888 | reverse complement strand
TGTCAACGGCAGAGTAAAAGTGAGCCAAAGGGCAGCGCAAAATGTTGCCACTTTGGGGTTGGGATAATCAGCGTATAGACGAGCGCCAGCATCCGGGCGGCCGCGCTTGTCAGATAGCTGGCGGTTGCCCGGATGCTTTGGCCCGTCAGGGCCAATCTGTGCTAATTGTGATTTAGGTTTTGGGCGTTGCCTGACGCGCCTTGCTCTGGCCAAGGCGGTAGCTTTCGCCATTCATCTCCAGGATGTTGACGTGGTGGGTCAGACGGTCGAGGAGTGCGCCTGTCAGCCGTTCTGACCCGAATGTTTCTGTCCATTCGTCGAATGGCAGGTTGCTTGTGATCAGCGTGGATCCGCGCTCGTAGCGTTGGGAGATCAATTCAAACAGGAGCTCGGCCCCGGTTTTGCTCAGTGGCACAAAGCCCAACTCGTCGATGATCAACAGCTTGTAACCCACCATCTGCTTTTGAAGCCGTAGCAGTCTGCGTTCGTCTCTGGCCTCCATCAGCTCATGGACGAGTGCGGCTGCGGTGACAAATCCAACGGACAGGCCTTTCTGGCATGCTGACAGGCCAAGGCCCAAGGCGACATGGGTCTTGCCTGTGCCGGAAGGCCCAAGCGCGATGACATTCTCGCGCCGGTCAATCCATTCGCAACGCGCCAACTCCAGCACCTGCATCTTGTTCAAGGCCGGGATCGCCTTGAAGTCGAAGCTGTCCAGGCTTTTGACGGCCGGGAACTTGGCAGCCTTGATGCGCCGTTCGATCATCCGCCGTTCACGGTCGATCATTTCCAATTCAACCAAGCGGGCGAGGAACTGGACATGATCCTGCCCCTCTGTGGCGCATTGGCGGGCCAGTTTGCCATATTCTCGCAGCACCGTAGGCAGGCGGAGGGATTTGAGCCGGTGATCCAGTAAGATTTGAGGGGCTTGGGTCATGCAGCCTTGCCCCGCTGCATCAGGGACATATAGCTGGCCGCTGACGTTGTGCCGACATTGGCCTTTGGCAGATAAGGATAGACATCCAGATCCAATTTGGGCGGCCGCTTCTCGATCTGGCACAGCACAAGGTGTTTGACGGCGTCAAACCCAATGGCCCCCATGCGTAGTGCGTTTTTGACGGCAACCTGTAGGTCTGCCATCTCGAATGTCTCCAGCAGCCGCAGGACCTGCACATACTCACGCCGGCCAGCCTTGATCATCCGCGCCTCCATCAGGCGGCGCAGGGTCGCAAATTCCTCTGGCAGATCCCATTTCGCCAAAGGGGCCGCCTGATCTAGAGCACCAATCTTGTGCTCAAGCAGCGGCAGGTAATGGACAGGATCAAAGACCATATCCTCCCGGTCCCAGCACCGGGGGTGGCGGGCGATCACATCGCCACCACAGCCAATGGCTACCTGATCGACATAGCCCCGGATCCAGACGTCACGGTGGCCATAGGCAACCGGCACCGAGTAATCATTGGTTTTGTAGCGCACCAAGGATTGCGAGTTCACCTGGCCGGTGGCCTGATCACAGGCATCAAACGGAGATGCAGGCAGATCCATCATGGCATCAAGGTCACGGACGAGACGTTGTCCAATGCTCTCGCTGTGACCGCGCAAGACATCCGCCTGACGCTTGCGGCATTGCTCTTCAAGCCAAAGGTTGAAGGCTTCCCATGTCGCAAAATGAGGGATGGGCACCATGAAGTTGCGCCGGGCGTATCCGACCAGCCCCTCAACAGCGCCTTTATCGTTGCCCTTTCCCGGACGTCCATAGCGATCATGGATGAAGTAATGCGACAGGAACCCGCTAAACAGCTTGGTCCGTTTGCGCGAACCATTCGGCAGGATCTTCGCGACCAAGCATCGATCATTGTCATAGAGAACCGACTGTGGAACCCGTCCGAAGAATGCAAAAGCATGGACGTGACCGTCAACCCAAGCTTCAGACACCGCCGCAGGATATGCACGCACAAAGCAGGCGTCACTGTGGGGGAGATCAAGTGCGAAGAAATACGCCTTTTGC
>NZ_ATVN01000038.1 GCF_000420745.1 Pseudorhodobacter ferrugineus DSM 5888 | reverse complement strand
GAAACCAGTAAGGGCCAAAGTGGCAACATTTTACATTGCCCGCAGCGAGATTATCACGCCACTTCCGTGGCTCACTTTTGCACTGCCGTTCTCAGTTATGATGATCTCAATCGCCATAGCGAAGCTTTCCAACATTATGCCAAGGGGGCCGCTTTGAAGCGCGCGCTGATCAAGCATGACCCAACGGTGTTCACAAAACTGGTTGATCGGTTAATTGAGACGTTTAGCAAAGAGCGTATCGACGCTCTTCGACAAAGCGCAATCACATCAAGCAGGTCAATATTTGTTCTTGGGATGCCAAGGTCTGGAACTACACTGATTGAAACTATCATCGCCAGCCATCCGAATGTGCATGGCGGCGGTGAGTTGCGCCATTTGCATCGACTGTTGCCAAGCGAGAATGGGCCCGAGGACAAACTTTACCCGCAGATTATGAAAAATGCTGACATATTGGCAATTCAGCGCATTGCAGAAGACTATGATGAATTGGTCGCCGCAATGGCAGGCGAGCATCCGCGTATCACCGACAAGATGCCCGCAAATTTCGTGTTTCTCGGTGCCATTCATGCGCTGATGCCAAACGCCAAGATTATTCACATGGTCCGCGACCCAGTTGATACTTGCCTAAGTTGCTTCACGCGATTGTTCGACAAGGCCCAATACCATTCCTACGATCAAATCGAGTTGGGTACATATTACAACAATTACCGCCGCCTGATGTCTCATTGGCGCGACGTCTTGCCAAAAGATGCGTTTATGGATGTGCGATATGAAAACATCGTCGAAGATTTTGAACCGAATGTTCGCGCCTTGATTGAATGGTGCAATCTCGACTGGAATGAAGCCTGCATGTCCCCTCACAAAACGAAGCGCAGCGTTCGAACCGCGAGTGTTACTCAAGTACGCGAGCCTATTTATAAAACATCTGTAAAAAAGTGGAAAGCCTATCAGAAACAGCTGCAACCTCTTTTGAATACACTCGGGGATAACGCTGAAATATAGTCTACACGTTTCCGGCAACTGAATACCCCCCAGCCTCCTAGGCCCTGGCCCCGTTAAATTGCTTGGGGTCAGGGTAGCTCATTGCTTCACTGGCGGCAGCAAGGGGGGCTGCCATGACCGAGATGATCCTGCTTTCCGAAGACCAGATGGCGCGGATTTCGCCGTTCTTTCCGCTGTCGCACGGGATGCCGCGTGTCGACTCGCGCACCCCATTGCACTATCGGATGTGAAGAGAGCATAGCTGCGCTAAACCTGAAGCTGCTTTGCTGCTTCATAGGCATGATCACATCTGAATGACCCCGATGCAAGCCAACCGATAGAAAGAGCGCCGACCCGATTATCCAGACGATCACCACCCTTTTAAAGCGGTTCACCCACTCGACAGGACCGAACCGGTAGCCGCAGAACACGCAGGAGCGAGTCACTGAGCGCCATACGCGCCTGACCCTGCGAGGGCTAGCCGCCAAGGCATAAACCACCTTCAAATCGACTCTCAGTGAGTCTGCGGGGGTCAGGTGTGAACCTGCTGCGCTTTAGAACAAACACCCAACACCCGGATGATGAACCTCTCGGTATACATTCCGATTGCGCCGTTATGCTTTACAGCGGCACATCATCATAGCCACGCTTTGTCGATGAGACGGCTGCATCCACCTGCATCTTCGCAGCCCCCGACATAACCTGCATAGTGCGCTGAATTTGCGCGTTATAGTCCTTGATAGCCTCAGAGTAAAATTCAGCTTGGACCTTCTGAAGGTCTTCGAGGCTCTTGCAAGCCAGCATCGCCTTTTGCGCTTCAAGATCCCGCTGTATCCGAGACGCCGCGAACTGCATCATTTCTGCCCCAAGATCGGACCATGCTTTCAGTTGCGGGTCGTTCATCGGATTGAACGGCATGTTGCCGAGCATGCCGGCGAAATCGGTAGGTGACTGATCTTTCGTTTTCTTGGTCATTGCGTTTTCCTTTCGTCACTGTTGGGTGAAAACATTACGTCTGAAACGTTCGTGAGGTGAGCTGACTGTCGAGGCGTCTGGTTCAGCGCTGGATGCTCTCAAGATAGGCGAGCAGACCCGCAAGTGCCCTTGGCGTCGGCGTGTAAACGCCATCCAGCTTGACCGGCACCAAATCATCAGCCATCGCACCTCCGAACTGCGGCATCACGCGTGGCGCAGAAGGTCACGCTTGGCGGCGTCCGTCAGGTCCAGCAATTCGATGGTGTGGACCTTTTGGACGGTGTTGGTCCAATTGGTATGGATGCGGATGCGGTCCATATCCGACACGATCAGCAGCGGCGGGTTTTCCAGCGCGATTGCGTACTGGCGCAGTTGGTCAAAGGCGCGGTCAAGGTCTTTGCGCTTGCCTTTGTATTCCCAAGCAAAGCAGTCTTTGCGCCAAACATCGGCCCAGCCTTCGCCGCCGGATGATTTGGATGCGCCTTTTTCAAAGGTGAACCATTCACCTTTGGGGTCGGCTGTGACTGGGTCGGGAATGTCCAACAGGGTGCAAAGGTCGAGGAAATGGCTGTGGGATGCCGTGCGTTCTTTCAGATCAACGTTGCGCCACTTGTCGATAAATTGCTGTGGTGTCATGCGGCTGGTCCCAATTACTTCGCCCGCAGTAAGCCTTGGATGTGGTTTGAAGCCAAGAGGGAATTGTCTGCTTTGTCAAAAGGCCACAATCCGCGCCGCTTTGTCCGCGCGGGATAGAGAGTTTTCAGCCGCGCCGCCGGGGCAGGCTGTCAACGGCAGAGTAAAAGTGAGCCAAAGGGCAGCGCAAAATGTTGCCACTTTGGGGTTGGGATAATCAGCGTATAGACGAGCGCCAGCATCCG
>NZ_ATVN01000037.1 GCF_000420745.1 Pseudorhodobacter ferrugineus DSM 5888 | reverse complement strand
AACTCGTCTGTGAATTTAGCTCCGGACATATCGTTCTCCTTGCTTCCAAAATTACCAAGCAAGGCGTCTACAAATCTAGGGGCTATTCAGGGACAGGCCTGACGATCGACCTCCACGGCGCCTTGGCAAGCCTTCTGATGCTGGCGACGGGGGCACCGACCCATCAGGTCGCCCGAATGGCTTCAGGGGCTCAGAACGCCAAAAGCTCCGCCGTGGCGGCGCTTCAAGGCGTTGATAGCAATAGTAAATTAGTGTTGGTTGCGGGAGCTCGATTTCAGAAATACTTGCCTTTGCATACTGCGTCAGAAGTGGTTCACTTTCAAAGTGTTAATAATTAGCTGGTGGCTAGCCAAGGCGCTCGCAACGTCTTAAATGCCTGTAGTTAAGTATAAAAACAAAAGACCGCACAAGCTTGCGCCAATGCGGTCCCATGTTTGTATGACTAAAGGCCGGTCAGATTAGAACTTCATTTTTACAAAGACGCCTAATCCGTGGCTCTTGTACGAACTGCCGTACGAGCCCCGATACTCAGCACCAAGAAGCGTTTGTTTGCCTCGGCCCTCGGCAACGACGGTCGACATCCCAAGGGTTAGATCGACCCACTCTTGATCGATAGCGTCAACTGGCATTGAGCCCGATGGCAACCCAATAAAGCCTGCGGAGACCATTTGGTCATCACCCGACGCTTTGGTTACAGCGAGGCTACCATAGGCGCGTGTTGCCCCCGAAGGATCAACCTTGTATTCGCCACGTACACCTGCGCTGGCAAGGGTTGTCCAACCGCTTTGCGCACCTACCGCCAGGTTCCAAGCGCCAGCACCTGTTTCGTTGAAACCATCGACTGACATCTTGTAGCGTTCAATAGATGCCATTGGCCCCCAGGTCAGCGCCCCTTGACGGAACATATAATCTGCCTGCAACGCCATGAACAATTGATCACCATCAGTCGACCCCTTGGCTACCGCACCACCAAAGGCATTTCGCGTAGTGTCGAATGACAGATCCTGATAGCCGACAATAGCTTGCAGTGACCCGCTCTGGGCAAATGAGGTACGTCCAAACGCAGCCATCGACCAACCCGAGACATCTACGCTACCGCGATCAGAAAAAGCATCTGCTGTGCCATCCAAACCGCCGACCATTACGCCGACAGAAGCTGAAGGACTAACAGACGCTTCCAAGCCTGCACTGAAACCAAGAGTGTTTACATCGTAACCAATGCCGTTGGCCGTAGTATCATATTCGCCCGAGCTACCTTGGAAAGATGCGAAGCCGCGCAAATTTTCACCCATCGCCCAGCGATTATCGCCCATGCTGGACACTCTGGCGCCAACTTCTACGCTGGGACGACCTATTGCATAGACTTGATCACGACCCAAGTTCATCCCGAGCCCCGAGAAGGAGCCCAAGAAGCTAAAACCAACTTTTTCCAGCGCTTCGCCCTGCTCTGACGCTTCAAGTGCAAGGATCTCGTCTATTGCGGATGAATATACTGCCGCATTGCCAATATCGAGGTAAGGCACATTGGCCGCTGCGTCGAGTTGACCTGCAACTCTGAATTGAGCCTCGCTGGTTGTCTCTTCGACAATTGGGGCGAACTGCGGTGCCATCCGCACCGTAAACTCTCCGGCCTCTATATTGCCGATAGCGAGGGAATAGTTAAGGTTAGTGTTGCGCAGATCTTCGATCGGATCGACAGCGAACAATGCGTTTGCCTGCATCGCGGCAACAATCGCGTCGGGAACCAGACCGCCATCTACATAGCGCAGATCAGCCGTAGCCACACCCAACGACGCGGCCAGTTCTTCCAACCGTGCGTCAACGTTAGCGGGGACATCTACGGTGCCATATGTCCAACCGCCCGCAGATGGGTTGTTCCAAGCTATAAGCGAAGATTCATCTGCTGGATCGCCATTGTCGTCCCAGAAAAGTCCGTCCGGAACCATAGTATCGTCCAGCATCGCCGTTCCAAAAAAACGCATCAATAGCAATGGCTTGCGGTGGTGTGATGCGCCGAAGGAATACGGTCCGGCGAAGACCCTCTAAAACCGCTGGAAGCGGTGGGGCGACATGGGCGTCTTCGCCAGAATGATGGGGGGATTGGCCACTGAGGCGGCAGCTCCAAAGACGGTGATGATCGACGCGACCTATCTCAAAGCACACCGCACGGCGTCGAGCCTTGCGGTGAAAAAGGGGGGCTCGGTCGTCTGATTGGCCGGACCAAGGGCGGCATGAACATGAAACTGCGTGCGATCACTCCCTCTCGTGGTTTGCATGCAAACCACGAGAGGGCCTTGGATGAAAACGGTCGCCCAATCAGCTTCTTCATGACCGCAGGCGAGATCAGCGGTTATACAGGTGCTGCGGCCTTGCTGGGCGGCTTAACCTGAGCAGATTCCGCTGGGTCGATACGTTTACCCCGAATGGCAGGTCGTGTTCACTTAAAAACCAGCGGAATAAATCGACTAGCTTCTCTAACCCGATGCGCAAAGAACAGCATCCTGAGGACCGATTGGCTATCATAAAGGCCAGAAAACGCCTAGGCAATTTGGGCCACGTCACAACTCCAAAATTGATCAGCTCATAGGAGACCCATCCACTCCTATATTGACGAAAATCAAGTCGATGATCTGCAGGTAATATACTCTTCTCCATAACTTGTTGCTAGGAAGCCTTATTATGAAACGAGTTATAGTGATCTTACTCTTGGCAGAAATGGGATGCTCCCCGGACAGCCCCTCTTCGGGACGTACGGTCTTCATCAACTCCTGTGCATCCTGCCACGGTGCTACAGGTCGTGGGGAAGGTCCTTTGGCAGATGAACTTGTGGTGAAGCCAGCCGATTTAACAAAAATTGCAGCGCGACGGAATGGTTTTTGGCCGATGGTCGAAATAATGTCTATCATTGATGGTGACCATCGCCGGACTCTACCACGAGAGAGAATGCCAATTTTTGGCGACTTAGCGGAAGGAAAGTTGGTGCCTTTCGATGCGGGAGATGGTAGAAAAATGCCCACGCCGGTCACGATTATAGCATTGGCAAACTATCTCGAAACGATTCAGAATCCAAAAGCGACAGAAACATTTCCCTGAGTGCTGCCATAATCTTCATTTTCCGCTTGCCGATTGTGATGTTATTTCTGAGCGCGCGGCATGGTAAAACGCCTTACGAAGCACTCCGCAAAAAACTATTGCTGCTAAACTCGATTCCCCGCGAGCAGTCGCTCTTTGCAATCCCCCAAGTTACCGAATTTCAAACTTAAATGGTTGCAGCGGCAACCATAGTTGTTTTCCTTTAAAAACCGGCGAAATCAGCGTTTATCTCTTAGGACGGCTTCAATGTCAAAACCACATGCCTTGTTTTGCCCTTGCATGGAAAGGAGACATAGGGTGCTCGGAAACCCATATCACTACGGGACCGCGTAGAAGCAGCAATATCCCTTTGTCGATGTTCCATAAAAGCCTTGATCAGACCGATGCATTGGCCTTCAAGCAGTTCAATGCTGCAGGGATGTGCGGCATCTTTGACCTGTTGATTGTCACTGAGAACTGACCCGGCATTGTCACCGCGATTTGACCCACCCATTAGTTATGTTCTCTATGTCATGATGGCGTCAATGCTG
>NZ_ATVN01000036.1 GCF_000420745.1 Pseudorhodobacter ferrugineus DSM 5888 | reverse complement strand
CAGTAAAGATTACTCATCATACCCCCAAATCATTGGGGTCCGTGAATCATAACCGCAAATCAGCAGCAAGGCATTTTATGGGTCCTGAGCCTAAGAAAGTATGCTGCAGAAGAGAAAGATCGAATGCAAAATCTCTGAAGGTTCTCTGCAGGATACTGTGTAATTACAGGTATTTGGTGCCCGCGGCCGGACTCGAACCGGCACGGCCATACGGCCGGGAGATTTTAAGTCTCATGTGTCTACCATTCCACCACGCGGGCAGCGTGTCTTCGAACTCTCCGTTGGGTCTAATTTAGGCCCAGAAACCTCACTAACGCCTTAAGGCTATGAAAACAATACGCTTCTCGAACCAGAGTGCGGGATTTTAAGTCTGGTCTGTCTACCATTCCAGCACGCCCGCACAAAGCGCTTTGGGCGCAAAAGGCGCGGCCCAGCCCATTCACTAGCGACATAGTGACCTGCAAACAATATGCTTTTCCTGCGGAATGTCAGGAAATTGTGCCTTTCACCCGACCGTCACCCAAAGGCATTGCCTTGGCCCATTACTGACCAACGGATTAATCCCGTTTTCGCTGCATCGCGGCAATTGACTTCACCTGTCGTCCCAGCCAAAACTTTGACATCACATTGCGGGGGGAACTTGCGTGAAGAAGATATACAAAGATGCAGAGGCGGCGCTGGACGGCGTGCTGTTTGATGGCATGTTAATCGCGGCTGGCGGCTTTGGCCTGTGCGGCATTCCGGAACTGCTGATCGCGGCCATTCGCGATGCGGGCACCAAAAACCTGACGGTCGCGTCGAATAATGCGGGCGTTGACGGCTTTGGCCTTGGGGTGCTGCTGGAAACCCGTCAGGTGAAAAAGATGATCTCGTCCTATGTGGGTGAGAACGCAGAGTTCATGCGCCAGTATTTGTCGGGTGAGCTGGAGCTGGAATTTAACCCGCAAGGCACACTGGCCGAACGGATGCGCGCGGGCGGTGCGGGCATTCCGGGCTTTTACACCAAAACCGGCGTGGGCACGGTGATTGCCGAGGGCAAAGATGTGAAAGTCTTTGACGGGCAGGAATATATCATGGAACGCGGCATCGTCGCCGATCTGTCAATCGTGAAGGCATGGAAGGCGGACCCATCGGGCAACCTTGTGTTCCGCAAAACCGCCCGCAACTTTAACCCGCCCGCCGCAACCTGTGGCAAGATATGTGTGGCCGAGGTGGAAGAGATTGTGCCGCTGGGGTCGCTGGACCCCGACACCATCCACCTGCCCGGCATCTATGTGCACCGCCTGATCCAAGGCGACCACGAAAAGCGCATTGAACAGCGCACCGTCAGAAAGGCGTCTTGATCATGGCTTGGGACCGGAACCAAATGGCGGCACGCGCCGCACAGGAACTGCAAGACGGCTGGTATGTGAACCTTGGCATCGGGATTCCGACGCTGGTGTCGAACTATATCCCCGAGGGGATTGAGGTGACGCTGCAATCGGAAAACGGGATGCTGGGCATGGGCCCTTTCCCGATTGAGGGTGAAGAGGACGCCGATCTGATCAACGCGGGCAAGCAAACCATCACCGAATTGCCGCAAACTGCGTTTTTTGACTCTGCGCAATCCTTCGCGATGATCCGCGGTGGCAAAATCGCAATGGCGATCTTGGGCGCTATGGAAGTGGCCGAAAACGGCGATTTGGCGAACTGGATGATTCCCGGCAAGCTGGTCAAAGGCATGGGCGGGGCGATGGATTTGGTTGCAGGCGTCGGGCGTGTTGTGGTTGTGATGGATCACACCAGCAAGCACGGCGAATCCAAAGTGCTGAAAGACTGCACCTTGCCGCTGACGGGCAAAGCCGTGGTTGACCGGATTATTACCAATCTGGGCGTGCTGGATGTGGTGGAGGGCGGTTTGCGGATCGTCGAATGCGCAGATGGCGTGACCGAAGCCGAACTGCGTGCGGCGACTGAAGCGACGATCGTCGCTTAACATTACTGGAGTGCTAAGAGACAAAGGGCGCGGCAAGGACATCCTTGGCCGCGCCCTTTTTTTGGCAAATTGGCGTGGCGGCCTTTGTCCACCATCCGGCGCAGTGCAGTGCCCCGCGCGTTCGGCGCTAAAAATGCTCCGCAGAAGCATTTTTCGGGCGCGCCTCACCCACCCGCCGAGATCACTTTGAACACACAAGGGTCCGAAACCAGCTCCGGCGGCGTCAGGCACAGGCCTTGTGCCACCTGCCACGCGGCCAAAACCTTTGGCACATAATCACGCGTCTCGGAATAGGGCGGCACGCCGTCATTGGCGCGCACAGCCCCCTCGCCCGCATTGTATGCAGCCAGAACCATCAGCGGATCACTGTCAAACTGACCCATCAACCAATTCAAATAGGCGACGCCGCCTTTGATATTCTGCACCGGATCCGTCGCATCCGTCACACCAAAGCGTTCTGCGGTTGCGGGAATCAATTGCATCAAACCTTGCGCTCCGGCCGAGCTTACGGCCTCGGGCTGTCCCGCGCTTTCAATCCCGATCACGGCCAGCACAAAGGCGGGCGACACATTGGTCCCAATCGTCGCCTTCAAAATCTCGGTGCCGTATTTGCTGGCGACCTCTTGCATCTGCTGCAAACGCGGGGCGCGGACAGTTGCACCGGCCGGGCCTTGGGACAGGCTGGCCATCGCCAAGGCATAGCGGCCATCCCTGGCCCCTTGCGCCGTTGGCACCTTATCCCAATACCAGCCATAGGCCGCCGTAGGCTTTACCGGCGCCAACGGACCAATGGCGGCGACTTCCGTCCCGGCCTCGACTGGCGTGTCGGGCACAACTGGCTTCGGCGCTACAGCAAGACGCTTGGCCTGTTCGACAGGATCAATCTGCACTGTAATGCGCGGGCCTTTGGGCGCTTTGGCCACAACCACGCGGCGCGCCGAAAAATCGCTTTGATATGGCGGTGTTTGCGCCAGCACCGACTGAGCACTGGCACATAAGGCCGATGCCACGCCGATTCCCAAACAGGCAATCGCACCCAGATACGCCAGTTTAGGCATTTTTGTACTGCTCTTTTGTTTTTTCTTTTTCAAATCATCGCAGGAATCACCCGCCCGCGCCACTGTTTTGGCCCCCAGATTGTGGCCAAATCGCCAAGATTGGCCGGAATGCCACAACAGGTCACGCAAGACAGTGCAAAAAACCATGCTGCCGCCATCAACAATAATTGGCGTTTTTGCAGAAAATTGAACCTGATTTTAGAAAAATCTGCTCAGCCCAAAAATGCCTTTGTCTGTCCAATTCGCCGCCACATTCAGGGTGTCTAAGAGGGTCATACCGAATTGGTGATCGGGACGGAACAGAGGCCGAACCGAAGCGATCCGAAACGGTGTTGAAACCTGAATGAACAACTTCCTTGAAAGGGAACATGCTATGAACAAGATGATCAACTCCTTCTTCGCTGACGAATCCGGTGCTGTGACTGTTGACTGGGTCGTTCTGACCGCAGCCATCGTGGGCTTGGGCCTGGTTGTTATGAACGTCGTTGGCGGTGGTATCGAAGTGTTGATTGTCACTGAGAACTGACCCGGCAACAGCAAAAATTGTCACTGAGAACTGACCCATGTGCAACCTTGCCTCAGCTTGAATCAGCTGG
>NZ_ATVN01000035.1 GCF_000420745.1 Pseudorhodobacter ferrugineus DSM 5888 | reverse complement strand
CGAAGTATGCGGTCGCCTTTTTTAGGATGTCCCGTTCCTCCGTGACCCGCAGCAGATCATGCTTCAACCGCCGGATCTCATCAGCTTGCGCATCGACCTCTTGGATCACCTTTGCGGGCCGCGAAAACAGCTTTTGCCATGTGTAGATCGACTTGGTGCTGACGCCCAATCGTTCGGCCACCTCGCGCACAGGGTAGCCGCGATCCTCGACCTGCGCGACAGCATCGCGCTTGAACTCGTCTGTGAATTTAGCTCCGGACATATCGTTCTCCTTGCTTCCAAAATTACCAAGCAAGGCGTCTACAAATCTAGGGGCTATTCAGGGACACACGCCGCCAGGCAGAAGGCGCGATCTTCCCGTATATCAACGGCTTCTATAATCCACGGCGGCGTCATTCATCGCTGGGCGGCAAAAGCCCCTTGGCCTTCGAACGAAAGGCTGCCTAAATGAGTGGAGAGACCTGAACGCAAGCGTGACAAGACCACTTCGCACGCCATTTGTAAAAGGGTGCATTACTCATGCCATGCTCGCGGGAAAGCTCGGTTACCGGTTTGCCGCTTTCGGCATGGCGCAAGATCGCAAGGGATCTGGGGTTCGCTATATCTTGTAATCCTCATCAGAATTGCCTCATGCATACTGCCAAGAAAATTCCTCTGTCGCGGCCCCTTACTTTCGGGGGGGATTACCGGGTGGCTGGGATTTGGGTCAGCCGCGAACAGGGGTATACTGGGGCGTCCTCACGCCATTTTTTATCATGCCGGTTGCTCGACAACCTTCGGCTTTGACAACAAGGTTGCTATTTAACTGTTGGCAGTATAAGAACAGTCTGCCACTCTTCTTGACTGGCTGCATTTCGGGTCTGCTGGTCCCAAACAGGAAAATCCAATGAAAATTCGCTCTATAGCCGCGCTTGTCGCGGGATCGATGCTATTTGCAGCGGGTTTCGCCCAAGCGCAGACCGCCACGGGAGAAATGGGCGTTTCTGCCGAGGTTACAAGAACCTGCACGTTGTCCGCAGCGCCACTTGCCTTTGGCAGCCTCAGTGTGGAGGCAGTCAATAGCGCGTCGGCTGTCGTGTCTCTGGTGTGCAACGGCACGTCCACCGTGACCACCATTCTGGTCGGAATGGGTGCCAACGCCTTGCCCGCGACCCAGCGCAACCTGCTTTCAGGGACAGATCTCGTGCCCTACACCCTGCATGTGCTTGAAACGGGCGGTGCAGACATAGCGACCGAAGGCGCGGTAACACTGGTGCAGGAAGGGGTGACCAACACCTACAGTGCGACGCTTTACGGCAAGGTGCAGCCCAGCACAGCCTATAAGATGGGATCGTACAGCGACACGGTCGTGTTAACTGCCGCATACACCGGGCCATGACGCCACAAAAGGAGGATCTCATGTTAGGATTGGCTCATTTCAAGACGGCGGCCGCTGTTCTTGCTATCACGCTTGGCCTGTCCGACGCCGCCCTCGCAAACGACTTCACGGTGTCCCCCACCTCCATTCGGGTTGCACAGGGTCAGCAAGTGGCCACACTGACCGTCACGTCGGGCGGGCCCGGGGCAACCTTCGGGCAAGTCCGCGTGATGCGATGGTTCCGTGACGGCGGGCAAGGCAAGCTGACGTCCACGCGCGATGTGGTGGCCAGTCCGCCAGCCCTGCGGATGGCACCGAACCAGGAGTTAACAATCCGTCTCGTGCGGACGCTCAAGAGCGAAGTGCGGGCGGAAGAATGTTACCGCGTGTTGGTCGACCAGCTGCCAGGCAAAAGCCAGCAGGGTCAAGTGATCAAGTTCACCGTCCGGCACTCTGTTCCAGTCTGTTTTGGCCCTCCCAGCTAAGCAGCATACCTCTGGCGGCAGGGCAGTCCTAGACTGCCACCAGATACAACACAGGAGGTACGCGTGAACAACCTGTCACCGATCATCACTGTCGCCAGCGCATTTTTCCTGTGTGGATGGGGGTCTGTTCCCCCCGTCGCGGCACAAGCGCAGGATGAGATGATGGTAGCTCCTTCCGGGTCACCCTTGGCCGAAGCAGGCATGCCTTATGACCCCGACACAGATGAGGCGCTTTTCTTGCTGGTAACAATCAACGGGCGCGACATCGAGTTGATCGCAGAGTTTTCCCTGTCACCTGATACACAACGCATGATGGCCCGACGTGACGAGCTTGACGGGATCGGCATCATGTCCCCCCGCGCCCTTGGCCAATCCGTGTATCTCGATCAAATTCCCGGGTTGACCTATGTCTATGACGCAGTAACCCAGGCGATCCATATCGCCGCCCATGGCCCGGCGCTGATCCCGGTCGAGCTTTCCGCACGTCCGGACCGCGATATCCCCGACGCGCAAACCGGCTATGGTCTTGTTCTGAATTACCGGGTAACCGCCAATTTGGGTGACAATATTCTTGTTGAGGGGTTTCGGACCAAGGACGCCTTTGCCGCGTTCGACCTGCGGGCGTTTACGCCACTCGGGGTGCTGACCACGACGGGCACGGCAAGTTCTCGGCAGGGCGGCTCCGACTCTGCCAACTTTCGCCGTCACGATACCTATTTCACCGTTTCCAGCCCAGTCCGGATGCTAACCCTGACCGCCGGAGATTTCACGACATCCGGCCCGGCTTGGGCGCGACCCGTGCGCCTTGGCGGAGTTCAGATCCGCCGCGACTTTTCGTTGCGCGATGATGTGATGACCAATCCCTTGCTGTCGTTCTCCGGCTCTCCCACCGTTCCGTCCAGCATTGAAGTCTATGTTGACAATGTTCGTGCATATTCGGGAGCCGTCAGCGCGGGACCGTTCAATCTATCGCATGTGCCGATGATCACTGGCAGCGGCGAGGCCGTCTTTGTCCTGCGCGATGCGGGCGGCAATGAAACGACCACTCTGGTCCCCTTCTTTGCAACCCAGAACCTTCTGGCGAAGGGCATGTTGGACTATTCCCTCGAGGCGGGTCGTGTGCGCCTATCCATTGGCGATGGGGATATGAACTACGCGCCCGGTACGGCCGCAGCGGTAAGTCTGCGCTATGGGGTCTCCAGCCGCCTAACAGTCGAGGCGCGGGCGGAAATCTTCAAGAATCTCAAAATGGCCGGTATCGGGGTGCATGCCGTCATGTTCAACCGTGCCGAAGTCACCCTCGCGGGCGGTAAAAGCGCGGAGGGCAAGTCAACGGGCGGTTTTCTTTTCGGCGCATTGCGCACCGAGGTGCGCGGTGTCGGTGTGCGCTTCAGCACACGGCGCACGTTTGGCACCTTTCGCGATCTGGCAAGCGCCACACAGCGGCAGGGGGCGGGCGCTGATCTTGATCTCCTCCCCCTCCCGATTCTCGGCCCAGTTCAGGCCATGGATGCACTCTCACTCGCCTTTCCCGTCTTCGCGGACGGCGGCCAACTGGGGCTCAACCTGATTACCTCGGCACGGTCAGGGTTGACCAACACCCTTCTTTCCGCCTCGTACGTCCAGTCCTTGCCAAAGCTTGGGTCGTACCGGATCAATGCGTTTAAGGACTTCACCGGCGATGGCGGCTTTGGTCTAGCGGTTGGCATGTCGATTCCGCTGGGTGCAGCCCGGCATGCAACCGTAAGCGTGCGGCGTGACCGAAGCGAGCGTGCGGACCTTGTCGCCAGCTTGTCGAAAACGGCAGATCGCAAAGCAGGAAGTTACGGTTATCGCGTCAATCTCTCGCGGCAGAACCGCCAGTTCGGCGCAACCTATCAGACTGCATATGGCAGAGCGGATGTTATTTTGCGCGACAGGGGCCAAGGGACCAGCGCAAGCGCGACATTTGACGGTGCCCTTGTTCTGGCAGGGGGCGGGCTGTTTGCCAGCAACCGGATCCACGACGGATTTGCCGTGGTCAACCTCGGTCATCGCGATGTCGCGATAAGCCTGAACAACCGCGAGGTTGCTCGCACAGGCGCTTCGGGTAAAGCGCTAGTGCCCGATCTGCGCTCCTACCGGCTGAACAGGATTTCCATAAACCCGCTTGACCTGCCCATTGATGCCAACATCGAGGCTACAGCGATGAACGTGGTAACCGCTCGCCATTCAGGGGTGGCGCTTGACTTCGGCGGCACACCCGAAGCCGCCGCATTGGTGGTGCTGCGGGATGCAGCGGGGGCCTTCCTTCCGCCCGGATCCGAAGTCCGGCTTCGAGGATCTTCCAACGTGTTTGTTGTCGGATATGATGGCGAGGCTTGGATCACGGGCCTTGATCCAAGCAATCAGATCACCGCGCAAACCCCAAAAACGAAATGCTCCGCCGCCTTTGACTATACGAAGCAGTCAGAGGCGCAAGTTTACATCGATGGTGTAACATGCGAATGAACGCTATAATTGCTTGCTTTATTGCCTTGATCTGTCTCCCATCAGTGGCCCGCGCCACGTTGGTTTGCGAGGCAAATCTTGTCTCGCTCGACTTCGGACAGATTTCAGTGCGTGACGGCCTGCCCGAGCAAACTAGCGGCTCCGTCACGATCTTCTGCTCAGGCGGGGTTCCTAACAGCAACGCTGTCGCCTGCGTGCAGATCGGCGCGGGCAGCGGCGGCAGCGGGCCGGGGCAAACTCCGCGCTACATGACCGGTTTAGGGACAACCTCGCTCGAATACCAGCTGACCGCCGGAAATACGCTTTCCGGCGGCGGCAACACGTGGGAGACGGCTAGCTTCAGCCTGCCGCTGGACGCCACCGGCAGCGCCACAATCGCGCCCGTGCTTTACGCTGAAATCACCTCAATTGGCGCGCAAGCGACCGTGGGCTCGTATGATTCAGATTTTGCATCTGGGGGCGATGTGCTATTAGCTTACGGCGAAACGGCCTGCACCCAATATGGTACGGCCAGTGCCTTTACTGTTCGCGCAACTGTTGCGGCAAGCTGCACCGTCAGCGTGTCTAACATGGATTTCGGTACCATAGATGCAACCGTTGTCGCACCGGTGGATCAGACAGCCATCATTTCCCTCACCTGCACCAACGCGTCTTTCTACACCGTCGGCCTGAATATGGGCGGCCACCCCGAGGGCACTGGGCCATCCGCGCGACGGATGATCAACAGGGGCAATGTGCTGGCCTACGGTCTTTATCATGACCCCGCAGCGACGGCGGGCTGGGGGCTTGACGCGGGGAACATCGCCACGGGTATGGGCACGGGCGGGCATCAGACACTGACCGTGTTCGGCCGAATTTTTCCGGACCAGTTCGCAGTTGTGGGAATATACTCGGACACAGTTGTGGTGGTTGTAAATTACTGATGCACCTGTCGAGGCGAGAAACCGAAGGCCGGAGCATCCACTAAGGCATGCCGCCCAAAGGGCGCTCTCAACTTGGTCAATGGCCGCTTCCCGCCCTTTGTATCGGTCGTCCAATCGTTCGGCCGCACTTTTTTACAAGGTGCTCCGTTCTCGTTACGGCCTCACTCGCAGACACGCGCCTGTTAAATTTCACGAGGAATTGACCCGGCGGGGGTGCGGGCGAAAGCGTGGACTATCTTGGAGATAGTTCATGTATAGTGAGGTGCTCCCCATTGTTTGGACAGAACCTGGCGCTTTTTAAGCTCTGATCTGCTCCTGCTGATCGGGTTGCGTTGCTTCGACTTTCAGCGAGTAGACCACCGCCGGTGGTCGTCCGCCAAGGGCTTTGTGCGGGCGGCGGTGATTGTAGAACTCCATCCATTTCCGGACACCCGCGCGGGCTTGAGACCCGGTCTCCCAAGCGTGCAGATAAACGCACTCGTATTTCAAGGTGCACCACAGACGCTCGATGAAGATATTATCCAGGTAGCGGCCCTTGCCATCCATCGAGATGCGGATGCCCGACCGGCGCAGGCGGTCTGTCCAGGCGAAGGATGTAAACTGAGATCCTTGGTCGCTGTTCATGATGTCCGGCGGTCCGAACCGATAGATGGCTTCGTTCAGCGCCTCGACGCAGAAGTCGGCGTCCAGCGTGTT
>NZ_ATVN01000034.1 GCF_000420745.1 Pseudorhodobacter ferrugineus DSM 5888 | reverse complement strand
TTGCTCTTCCACCTTCTGAGCAAGCTGTATGAACGCACCAGCGTCATCATCACCACCAACCTGAGCTTCAGCGAATGGGCCAGCGTGTTCGGCGATGCCAAGATGACCACCGCACTGCTCGATCGTCTTACCCATCGCTGCCACATCCTCGAGACTGGCAATGACAGCTACCGCTTCAAGGCCAGCTCCGAAACAGCGAAGAAAAAGCGAAAGGAGGCAACAGCATTGACGCCATCATGACATAGAGAACATAACTAATGGGTGGGTCAAATCGCGGTGACAATGCCGGGTCAGTTCTCAGTGACAATCAACACTCATTCGTGGGTTCCAGCACTCCGGTCAAAAGCGCGCTCTCGCTCATGGGCTGAGCCGCTTCGCGCGGGTAAATGCAGCTTGAACCCAGTTGCAACAGCCGTGTGACCCCAGCAGCGTGGGCTTCGTGGATCACGTTACAGGCGATCATAAGGTTTTGGTGGATGAAATCGGCGGGATAGGTATTGTTGGCATGAATGCCGCCCACCTTGGCCGCTGCCAGCACCACAACATCGGGGCGTTCAGCCTGAAAAAAGCGACGCACTGCTGCAGGATCGGTCAGGTCCAGCTCTGCATGGGTGCGGGTCAGAAGCGTTAACTCAGCTCCCGCCATTTGGCGTGCTTGGAACTGCCGCAGGATCGCCGCTCCGACCATGCCGCGATGACCGGCGACAAAGATGCGTGTCATGGGTCTAATCCTCCTGCGACACAGGCAGGTCCATCTGGTGGGCTTTCAAAAACGCATGGCGTTGGGCCACCTTCAGGTCTTCAACGACCATCTCGGCACACATCTCTTGCGCTGTGATCTCGGGTGCCCAGCCAAGAAGGGTCTTGGCTTTGCTCGGATCGCCCAAAAGCGTCTCTACCTCGGCGGGGCGGAAATAGCTTGGATCGATACGCATAATCACATCGCCGGGGGTCACACCGGGTGCCTTGTCACCAGACACCGCCGTTACAGTGGCCACCTCATGAACGCCCGTACCAGAAAATTCGAGCGTCATGCCAAGCTCTGTTGCTGACCAGGTAATAAAGTCGCGCACCGAATATTGTACGCCGGTGGCGATCACAAAATCCTCTGGTGCGTCCTGCTGCAACATCATCCACTGCATGCGCACGTAATCGCGTGCATGCCCCCAATCGCGCAGACTATCAATATTACCCATATACAGGCAGGTCCCTAGTCCTTGGGCTATATTTGCCAATCCGCGGGTGATCTTGCGGGTAACAAAGGTCTCGCCGCGCCGCGGACTTTCGTGATTGAACAATATGCCGTTGCAGGCATAGATCCCGTAAGCTTCACGATAGTTAACCGTGATCCAATACGCATACAGCTTGGCCACGCCATAGGGGCTTCGCGGGTGAAAGGGCGTGGTCTCAGTCTGCGGGGTTTCCCGCACAAGACCGTAAAGCTCGGATGTAGAGGCCTGATAGAAACGACAGGTCTTCTCCATCTTCAGAAAGCGGATCGCTTCGAGCAGACGGAGTGTCCCCATCGCATCAACATCAGCCGTATATTCCGGGGCTTCGAAACTAACCGCGACATGGCTTTGTGCACCGAGGTTATAGACCTCGTCAGGCTGCACTTCCGAGAGGATACGGGTCATATTGGAACTGTCGGTCAAGTCGCCGTAATGCAGTTTCAGCCTGACATCGCGGTTGTGCCGGTCTTCGATAATATGATCAATCCGCGCGGTGTTGAAAAGCGACGCGCGTCGTTTGATCCCGTGAACCTCATAGCCCTTTTCCAGCAGCAGTTCTGCAAGGTAAGAGCCGTCCTGCCCGGTTATACCGGTGATAAGCGCCCGTTTTGCTGCCATGTCAGGCCACGCCTTCCAGGTTCAATGAAACCAGCGTGCCAGTCTCCTTATCCATATGAGGAATGTAGGCCTGAGAATAGTCATCGAGCCAAGCGTGATCGGTCGCCCCCCAATCCCAACTGCGGACAGTCGAAAAGCCAGCTTCTTTCAGCGCACGGGTAAGATCTATTTCGTCGAAAATCATTCCGTGAAAATCGTATTGGTCACGCTGCCCGCCGCAGACCAGACCCCGAACATCCTCAATCCCACGCGGCAGAGTGCCAGACATGTAAAGCCGCGCCGCCGCGCCAAAATCCGGTACCGCTAGCCGCAAAATGCCGCCGGGTGCCAGAACCCTACGCCATTCACGAAGTACGGCCATATAGGTCTGACGGCCAAAATGCTCCAGCACATGCGAGGCATAAATCATCTCGACCGTGCCTCCTGCGATGAAGGACAGGTCGTCCACTGGACCACGATGGTCGATATGTGCAAAGTCGAGCGCATCGACATGAAACCAGCCGGGAATGTGTTTTTTCCCGCAACCGAGATGAAGTTTTGATGTATCCATTCGCCATAAATACCCTTGTCGCTATAGGGTTGCAATCGTAATGTTGGGTCGTCAACTGAAGTGGTTTGAAAAATTCCGACAGCGTGCCTGTGCCTCTATCCTTTCGTGCCGGTTGGGGCCCCATTTTGTCATGATTTACAAAGCGCAGTCACGATAGTTGCGCGTTGCCTTGTAACAGGGGCGGTAACGTCCTGATGTGGGTTTTCCATCGGTGAGCCGACGATCTGCACAAGGTTCCAAGACAGGGTTTGATCGCTGGCAACCAAAGCGCAAGGACCATCACATGCTGTAACAGGCGCCGCACCTCGCCGATCGCGCATTTTCCGCGAAGTGCGACAGTGCCGTGCGAAATCGGTGCTAGGTCCGCCAGATATTTGGCCAAGTTCGGGCATTTGGATGTCCGGCAGTGCCTTCTGGCACGCAATTGCACGCGAGGGTTTGCGATTAAGCATGATGCTGGCAACAGGCCCGGTTTCCGGACTGGAGTTGCGAACTCATGTGTTCAGAGCCGAAAAGCCAACGCCCGGATCTGATGAAACTTGCGGTCGCGTGAGGCCGCTACAGATCGCAATGCGCCCTGCATCACACCGAAACGCTGCACTGTATCTGATCACCATTCCCTTCATTGCAAACATTGCTAAAAAGAGACCCAACCTAAATCAGGGCAACAGCAAGCGGCATGGAACCCAATCCGAATGCATATCGGCTAAGCCGCCAACCTGTCTGAAAAAGGGGTGTCATTTCAGGCCAAAGGCGTGGGCAGCAGCGCAGTAAGCAAATCTAGCGTACGGTCCGTACCGCCGCCCTGAACCGCGTAGACATGTTTTGCGGCAAGTTGCATGGCTTTGCGCCGCTCCTCTTGTGTGAGAAGGGCATCGACGGCATCGCCAAGGAGCGCGCCATTATGGACCAGATACGCTGCGCCAGCCTCCTCCAGAGATTTGAATGCGGCTTCGAAGTTCGCTACATAAGGCCCGGACAGGATCGCGCAGCCAAGCGCTGCCGGCTCATAGGGTGTGTGACCGCCAAGCCCGGCAAAAAGTGAGCCGCCGATAAAGACAAGCCCCGCTGCGGAATAGACGCTGCCCGTCTCTCCAAGCACATCGACCAGATGAACGCGCGTGTTGCTATCCGGCCGCGCGCCCGTACTGTGACGCGTAAACGCGATGCCACGCTTTGCAAGCTCTGCCGCCACCGCATGACCTCGTTCGGGGTGGCGCGGCACCAGCACCAGCAACGGGTTGCCCGTCAGCCGCGCATGCGCCTCGATGATCAGACTTTCCTCCCCTTTGTGGGTCGACACAGCGGCCCAAATGCCGCGCCCTACGGCAGCGGCGGCAATCATGTTTTTTGTGTCCTCATCCACGGCTGGCAAAGCCACATCTGCCTTGAGATTTCCAAGCGCGTGCAGGCGCGTGGGGTCTAACCCCAAACCGCGCAAATCCACGATCAGGCACGGCTCTTGAACTGTGATAAACCGCATAGTGCAGAGTAGCCGGGCATAGACCGACGGAAACCGCCGCCTGCTGCGCGACGCGCGCACGTTCAAAAGCGCCATCGGGCAGGCACGCGCCTCAAGCGCTAGGACCATCCGGGGCCAAAGATCGCCTTCAATGAACAGCGCCAGATCCGGGCGCCAATAATCAAAGAAACGATCAACGGCTTGCCGGCTGTCGATGGGCACGAACTGGTGCAAGACTTGGGGCAGCAAGCGCCTTACGGTGGCGGCACCGGTCGCGGTATTGGTGGTCAGCAAAATCGTGGCGGCACCACGAGAGGCAAGGCGACGGGCCAGCCGTACCGCCGATGTCGCCTCGCCGACGGATGCAGCGTGGATCCAGATCAATTGGCCATCGGGTCGCGCGAGCGATGCTTGACCCAAACGCTCAGCAAACCGTTCGGGTGCCGCCTCCTGCCGCCTATGCGCTTGGCGCGCGACACCAACCAAAAGGCTTGGTGCGATTGAGGTAAGCGCTAACCACACCCGGATCAGGATCGGCAAGTCGGGTGAGTGTTGGGGCGTTTTGGCGTGTTCTTCGCGCAAGGCGTTGCCTTCCAGTAGGGGAGAGTCAAAGCGAGTTCATATCCCGTTGGGAACGCCTAGCCCTCGATCCGTGCCCAAGCTTCGGGCCAGATATCGGGGTTGGTAAATGCCGGGTCGGCGAACCATCGCGCCGGTGACGCGACGATCTTGTCCGCACGCGGGTTAAGCCATGCCCCCCACCAAGAGAACGAGGAATTCGCGACGATATGGTGGCGGCACGCGCTCATCAGCCTAAGATCCTCGACATTTCCTGCGGTGTCATTGTGTCCCGGCACCCTGATCTCGGCCGGAAGCCGCAGGTTCTCGCGCACCCAGGCAGGGTCGTCGGAAAAAGCATAGACCACCGGCGCGGTTCCCATCCGGGCAGTGATATGGGCCAGCGCGCGCTCGTAATACGCGGGCGTACAGCTGCCATGTTTGGCTGCAGCTTTAGCATCTCTCACATAATCACCGCGCCGTACATGCAGCGACACCGCGCGCGGCTCTGCGGCGATCTCGGCAAGCCAGCGAGCGTTCACGAGGTCGGGGGCAGCTACAGGCGTAAGCTCGGCGCGGATGGTGGCCGCATGCGCGGCGAAATACCGCTCGGATTGGAAATACCCCGTGATCCAGGCGGGTTTGGTCACGTTCGAAAGGGTCGGATTAAACCCCATCCCGTTTTCGCGCACCAGATTCGGTCCGCGTCGTCCCAGCCGCCAGATCAACCATGCCAGCGGGGATTCGCGCGGCAGAGGAGGAAGCAGTGACTCATCAAGAGGGCTGGCTTCAATGTTGAACGCCCCTAGCCCATAACCGTGTTCACGCTCACGCCGATAATACCGCAAGTCGAGATGCAACGGCATCCCGGTCTGAAGCGATAGCGCCCGACCCGCTGCATATTGGAACATTTGGTTCCCGAGGCCACCCTTTATCTGCATGACGATCATGGTTTTCCTTCCTAGCCCGAATTGCCCTAGACGAGCATCCAAGCATGACTTGCATGTTTGAAGCTACATCAGGAGCGGTGTGGATAAAAGACAGCACAGGAACATGCGTGTAAGAATGGGGGCAAGCGGGGGCGCGCGTTTGGCGAGATGTCCGCGCGCGGTCATTTTGGAGTTTTGTTTGGCGCCAAGGGTTTAGCGTTTCGCGTTAACCGCGTGTTAAGGTGCGGACGCAGGAAGGCAGGGTAAGACCTCCTCTGTGTTTCAACAGATTTTTAACCATGTTGGGGCAGAGTGCGGCGATGTCGCAGTATACCCGCCCCCATATTGCCGGTGCCGCCGTGTTTTTCACGGTGGCCGTGGCCGCGCGGGGAACGGATGTTTTGACCACGCATATTGAGGCATTGCGCGCAGCCGTCCGCGATACCCGCGCCGAGCGGCCGTTCGGCGTGGCAGCGTGGGTGGTCTTGCCCGATCATATGCATTGCGTGTGGCAATTGCCGATGGGGGACAGTGATTATTCGGTTAGGATGGGCGCGATCAAGGCGCGGTTTTCGATGGCGTTGGAGGCGCGAAACCAACGGGCAAGCCGTATTTTGCGGCGCGAGAAAGGCATTTGGCAGCGCAGGTTTTATGAACATCACATTCGCGATGAAAACGCGTTTCGGGCATGTGTGCGGTAGTGTTGGATCAATCCGGTGAAACACGGGTTGGTGGAGCGGCCCGAGGATTGGCCGTATTCGTCGTATCACCGCGCAAAAGATGGCGACGCGTTCGCAGACCCGTAGGGTGCGCTTCAGCGCACCGTTGGCGCGATGTGGGGGTATCTGGGCTTGTGGCAGATAACGGAATGGTGCGCTGAAGCGCACCCTACGATTACAACGCACGGGCGAAGTTGGGATATGGCAAAAACGGTTTTATGAACATCACATCCGCGATGAAAACGCGTTTCGGGCATGTGTGCGGTATTGTTGGATCAATCCGGTGAAACACGGGTTGGTGGAGCGGCCCGAGGATTGGCCATATTCGTCGTATCACCGCGATAAGGGCGGGGATTTGATTTTGTAGGGTGGGGTTTTACCCCACCATTGGTGGGTTGGTTTGGGAAGGTTTTAGCGGTTGGCAGGGGATGGTGGGGTGGAACCCCACCCTACGGTTGCTTACCAAGAAGCGTTGCGCTTTTGCTTTCCTATCAGTGAAAAAAATAGCTTTTCCGAATGTGAAGCCAGATCACAATCCAACGAAAGCGCATGTAAATTTAGTTCTCTCATTTGCTCTCGACCCACAGGACAAACTATTGGAACCTTACCATTTGGGTCGCGCAAAAGAATTATCGCTCTCTTGGGTGAAATTGGAAGCCAAAGCTCGCATGTAGGACTTGCAAGACCATTGGAACCCCCATTGCCAATTCTATATATCATTCGCCCATGCAAAATGAACGAATGGGCTCCGCTTGAAACTGCAATTCTCGCGTGGAAATTTCGCAATTCCGCTTCGGCGCGAGGCAATCTAGTCGTCATTCCCCGGACGCGAATATCTCGCCCAAGAGAAATCAATTTTCGTTTGTCCGCGAGGGCATCCTCATAATGCTTAAGACTGTTATCTCTAAGGTCTACTTCGGTAATTCTCTCGATTATCTTATTAACATACTCTGCGCCTTGCTGGAGGTCATCATGGCTAGCTCCAGTTAAACTGTGCGTACTCCTAGTTGCTAAAGCCATGAAAAGATTTTGTAAGCTCTCCAGCACCCAACCCTCGAAAACAGGCATTACCCCGGAATCCAGTGTGCCGTGCAACTCTTTTAGCAAGTCTCCCAGGTGATCATCTATTTTCCCGTAAAACTCTTTTTCGACATGATCAGTAGGTAAACCGTAAGCGGCGGCCGCGGGCCATTGATTTTTCAGTTGCGTTTGGTTGATCGCGTGAAGCTGAGGTCTGTTGGTAGCTCGTCAGGGACTACGAGACGAGGTCCTTATGAGCCATCTGGCAGCTGGGCGTAGGCCCATGGCATCAACGCGTCGATGTCCTTGTCGAGATGGCCGTTGGCGAGCCTGATGAAGATATCGCGCAGATAGGCATAGGGCTCGACGCCGTTCATCTTACAGGAGCCGATCAGACTGGCGAAGCGGGCCCAATTACGACCGCCCTCATCGTGCCCCGCAAAAAGTGCGTTTCGACGGTTCATCGCCGGGCTGCGGATAGC
>NZ_ATVN01000033.1 GCF_000420745.1 Pseudorhodobacter ferrugineus DSM 5888 | reverse complement strand
CATCGACCTCTTGGATCACCTTTGCGGGCCGCGAAAACAGCTTTTGCCATGTGTAGATCGACTTGGTGCTGACGCCCAATCGTTCGGCCACCTCGCGCACAGGGTAGCCGCGATCCTCGACCTGCGCGACAGCATCGCGCTTGAACTCGTCTGTGAATTTAGCTCCGGACATATCGTTCTCCTTGCTTCCAAAATTACCAAGCAAGGCGTCTACAAATCTAGGGGCTATTCAGTGGTTCCTTCTTCACAAGACGCCCCACACCGTTCGCGCGTTCCCAAGC
Organism: Pseudorhodobacter ferrugineus DSM 5888; assembly: GCF_000420745.1. Classification (GTDB taxonomy): domain Bacteria; phylum Pseudomonadota; class Alphaproteobacteria; order Rhodobacterales; family Rhodobacteraceae; genus Pseudorhodobacter; species Pseudorhodobacter ferrugineus. Next base: position 8,651 of record NZ_ATVN01000033.1, on the reverse strand, counting down.
CGCCAGCTTTTTGGTGAAGCGCGCTGGTGGTTTTGCGGCACCATCGGTGTAACGAACGAGCGCGCCCAAGGGCGCGGTGTCGATAATGTTTGATGCAGACATGATTTCTCCTAGTGAGTGTAAAGAATTACACTCATCTTATTGATATTATTACATTTAATGAAATTGAGGGCGGGAAACCCGCCCTCAACTGGCTCAGATCACTCTGCGGCCATCATCGCAGCCGGTTCGGACGGCAGATCAGCCATTAAGAAGTCCGGTAAGGCGATTTCCTCAGCAAGCTCGGACGCGACTTTAACCGCTTCGCCCTCCCCTGCCCCGGTGCCTGCATCCAGATCGATACGGCGTAGGACCTCCGGCAACCAGCCCGACCCTTTCAGCAAGCGCTCAGCTTCAACCGCCATCTCAGCCTTCTTGAGATGATCGAGCAGCTGGGTCGTGCCCTCACCTTTGGCCTCGCGGACTGCATCAAGGATGCGGGCTTTTGGAACACGGCCAAGATTGGTCTCGACCGTGGGTTCCCAACCGGCATCAACCATGTCGAGACCAACGGCTTTGGCGAGGATGTCCGACTGCGCCATGCGGCGGCTCAGACCACTGGCCGAGATCCCTGCCCCGTAAGGGTTTGGCTTTTCATGCACCGCATTGATGCCAAAGCTTAGGCAATGGGCCAGCAATGCAAGACGGCTGGCTTGATCAAGGGCCGACAAATAATCCCAAAGGATCACGTCATCCCCAAGCGGCAAATCAGCCTCCCAGCCTGCGTGCCGACTATCAACTGTCTGCGCCACCACGCTGTCCTTCAGATCAGGCGCCTGGGTCGAGAGATAGATTTCGCGCACCGATGCCTCAAGACAACTGCCCGAGGCCCCGGTTGTCCGGAACGTATCGTTGACCAGTTTTACGAGCAGCAATGTCATGGCCACATCCGGTGACCGCCCAACCGTTTCACGCAAAGCCAAAGTGCGATGGGCCGTGAGTTCAACAAGCAGCCGTTCGGGCAAAGGTTTAAGCGCCCCATCGTCTTCGTCTTCAGCAAGCGCCTCCATAGGCTGACCGCCGGACGTGATGACAGTTCCGACGTGCGCCGCCTGGTCGGCCGACAATGCACCATCTCCCCCCTGCCCCGCTACATCAGACACAGCGCAGTCACCATCCGCGATGACAGGGACTTCATCCTCAACGCAAACAAAACCTCGAGAGACAGACAGGCCGCCCATACGATCAAGGCTGACAAACACGCCTGCGCGTGCAACGTCGTCGGCCTCATAGACCAGCGGGCGCTGTTCAAGGACTTCCATGGCCAACTCAAGCGCCGCAAGCCGTTCCGAGATGTCTTCGGAAATCTCGTCTTGTCCGGAATGTTCCTCTTCCAACTGCCGGTACTCAGCAAGATGCCCCGCATGGGCTGCGACCTCATCCTCGGACATTGGCTCGGCCTCGCCAAACAGCCGCCGCATCCCGTGGCTGTACCCGTAAGGTAGATCGACCGAGATCTCGATCCATTTCCAACCCTCAGCGGCGATCGCTTCGGCTTCAACCTGCAGCCGCTCGGACACCAACCGATCCAGCAGGGCAGGGTCCTCCAACCAACCCCCATCATCGCCTTGGAACAAATCGCGCAACACGGTGCCACCTGCAGCCTCATAAGCAGAAACTCCGACAAACACCGCACGGCGATCAGACGCCCGCACCGAGGTCTCTGTCAGCATACGCCGGATCTGGAACGGCTCTTTCGACCAAGAGGATTTGATGGCATCCCAAACCTGAACTTGGCGAGCGTGATCAGGATTGACGGTAAAGGCCATCAGCTGCTCCAGCGTCATGGCATCCTCGGCATAGACCTCGAGTAGGGCAGGGGCCACGGATGCCAATCGCATACGCTGCTTCACAACAGCAGGGGCAACAAAGAAGGCTGCCGCAATTTCTTCATCGCTTTGACCTTTCTCCCGCAAAGCCAAAAAGGCGCGGAACTGATCCAATGGATGCAAGGCAACGCGCTGCATGTTCTCTGCCAAGGAATCATCTTCAGCCAAGATAGCGGAGGATGCCTCGCGGACAATGCAGGGCACGGGCGCAAACTTCGCCAGCCGCTTTTGCTTCACCAGCAAAGACAGCGCTTGAAAACGGCGCCCACCGGCCGGGATCTCAAACTTGCCGGTTTCAACCCCTTCAGCATCCAACACAGGCCGCACGTTCAAGCTTTGCAACAAGCCACGGCGAGCGATGTCTTCAGCCAGTTCCTCAATCGAGACGCCAGCTTTGATGCGGCGAACGTTGGACTGGCTCAACACCAGTTTGTCAAAGGCGATATCGCGCGAGGGCGACAGCGTGATTTTCTGGGCAGCTTGGGCCATCAGATAGTCTCCACGACGGGCGCCGGGAGCCACTCTCCCAATCTCACTTCCCGTCACACTCAAACCAACAAACCTTTCACTCTTTCTAAGTTATTTTGGCGACCTACTACTACGCATAGTGATGGAAGGGATAAATGCCAGCACGTGTCCACCGCGGTGGACATTATGCTCCCACCACTGTTCTTTGGGCCATTCTGTTCAACAGGCTTTCTGGGTTGAATTTGGGTGCATGGATACCAACTGTCAGGCTATTGAAGTACGCGGCAAAGTTTTTAACTTTGCTACCCATTTGTAATAGAATAAAAATTGCACTCGATGCTTTCCAGACGCCTAGCTTTTCACGAGCAGCTTGAAATTGATGTGAGTTAATTCCCATCATAGGTGCGAGAGTTCTTGCATGCGCTTCTACGTCATTCCAAGTTTTGATCGGGTGTTGTGAGAATGAGCATGCTTCTTCGCAGACATTCGTAAGTAGGCCAATTTTTGGTGGTTCATTTATGGCTTCGCGCTCTAAATCTATACTTATTTTTTTAGACATAGATAATTGGCGGGCATTTTGACCGTCGTTGGCGGACAAAATGGATGTTTCTAAGGCGTCCACCGCGGTGGACATTTCAGCCATTGTGTCCGCTAAGCGGGCGAAGAGAGCTTGATATTCAGTCAAGTTTAGTTTTCTACGAAGGGCTTTTCTAAATTCTGCTGTAAGGTCGCTTGCTCCTTGATCTTCGTCAATGCGCGCGAGTTGGCTTAGGATCCTCTTGTGGATAAAGAGGCGGTCGCGTTTGTCCTGTTGGTGCTGATGAGCGGTCTCCAGAATTTCGTGGGCTCTCTCAAAAAATGGCGCAAGAGAAAGGCCAAAGCTGAGACAAGTCCCATCGGATGCGCTGACACGGTATCTTTTGTGATTGGGGCTATTGTGGCGTTGAATGAATCCTAACTTCACGAAGCGATCGATGTGGCGACGCAAAGTGCGCTCATCGATGCCGCCGATGCGGCGACATAGTTCGGAGTTTGAAGCAAATACTGTTTCGCCTTGGCCGGGTTTAAGAAAGCTAAGCATGGCTTGCAGGGTTTGTAGTTGCCCTGCCCGTAGCCCGTAATATGTATGTGCATCGCGTAGAGCACGAAAAATAGCCCAAGGGTCGGTGGGCTGTTCAGGTTTTTCTGTTATGTTATTAGAATGTTGGGCGGATAGCCTGGACTTCTTGAATGTCATATTTGTTTGAACGACGGCCCGTTTGGCCACACCTATAGAATCCCCATCCGCAATTTCTGCAGAAAAAAGGTCGCAAAACACTGTCCACCGAATCGGTAGCGCTTGACGGTTGCGGAAGAGGTTGCTACATCAAAGATGCTAATCAGATGATGAGGGCTCTCCAGGGGAAACTTTGGGGGGCTCTTTTCTTTTTGCCTTCGTTACTCTCCTCTGCTCGTGTTGATGTTTACGGTCGGTTTTAAGAACCTTTGCCGCTCTCCTTCTGCCATTGATCGAAGATTGACCGAAGCACGGCTTCTGCGTTCGCCTCAATCCACTGGCCGAATTCTGGTTGTTCTTTGCGCATGATTTTGATGTCGACAGTATGGCCATCATGCGTAAGTGAGCCGAGTGGTGTCCCGTCCTCGTTATTTAGAGCTGTTTGAACTGCGGTCGCGCTTTGCTTTGGCGTGCCACGGATCACTTTTTGGGCTGCCGTGAAGACAGCCTTAAACTTATCGCTACTTGCTGCGCCCTCGGGTAGTGCGGCCAGCGTATCGCGGGCAAGATCTGTAAGGGGAACTCGGCCTGAAAGACTCGCCAAATCGCTCCATTGTCGGCGTCCGACGCCATGAGCCGGGCCAATGATCCGAATAAGGTCTTCTTGCAGTTGGTCAACAACTACACGGTGGTTCGAAACACCCTGTCGGCTGAGGCCAAGCGCGTCTTGGATGACAGCTGGTTTGTAGCCTTCCGACTGCATGTCGCGGATGAAAAGGGCTTTCTCGATGAAAGAGGGGTCTAGCCGTAGATTGTTTTCCTGGCCTTGGGCTATAAGCGACGCATCATCATCTAGCGTTCTGACGATCGCTTTTACCGTTCCTCCGATTTTGCGGATTGCAGCAAGGCGCCGCCGTCCGTAGACGATGCGGTATCGGTCGGGCCGATCAGACGGGCGCACCATAATAGGCACCTGTTGGCCATGTTTGCGAATGCTTTCAGCGAGTTCGTCGATACTGCTGTCTTCTAAAATGAGGCGATCACGAAGCCCATCTATTTCGATGCTATCCGGCTCAATGTCTCGAATGGAATTGGCAGTGATCTCACGAAGGCTATCCCTGAGGCCGCCGACAGATCCCGGAAGCTTCGCGGATTTAGGTGCGGATAGGGCAGGGGGCTCGACGACTTTTGCTTCGCTCTGCGGTTGGTTGAAAATATTGCGTCCCATTAGCGTCGCCCCCAAGAAAATTGGATGGTTTGTTCCAACTCGTCAGCGACAGAATTCATACTGGTCATTGCGCGATCCAACGTTTTACGGATGAGTTGGCTAGGGTCGACTTCATAGAGTGTCTGCTGCGTCATGCCAGCGTCTGAGATCGCGGTGGACTTTAGCATTGGTTCAGTCATGACTTGATTGACTAAGATTGATCTAAGGTATCCGGCCATTTGTGTTTGAGGGCCATCCGAGGGCTCGTAGCGCGTGATCAGAAACTTAGCAAAGTCCCAACTCACGCGGCGATTAATAGCTTCTTCGACCGCTTTCACAGTCTCAGAGGCGAGCTTTAGGAACTGGCTCATGGAAGCAATGTCGAGCATGCCCGGCACGACTGTGACTAATAGTCCGGTTGAAGCTGCCAATGCCGTTAGCGTTATAAAGCCCAGTTGGGGCGGGCAGTCGATCAAAACCAGATCATAATCTGCTTCAACTTCTTCCAGAGCAAGCGCCAAACGCTCAGCAAAGATCGGCTGAACTCTATTTGCCAGCGCATTAGCTGTTTCAGTCTCGTACTCTGATAGCATTAGCCCAGCAGGGACCATATCGAGGTTGTGGAAATAGGTCTTCTGGATGACTGCCGACAATGGAAGCTGATTGTCGTAGCGAAGGGCATCATAGATGGTTCCGCCATCAGCGAATTCTAGCTCAGGCCGGAAACCAAAGAAGGTGGTCAGGCTTGCTTGTGGGTCAATATCCAACACTAGAACGCGATATCCACGCAAAGCATATCGTTGTGCGAGGTGGATTGTCGCGGTTGTTTTTGAAGAGCCGCCCTTGAAGTTCACAACAGAGATCACCTGTAGTCTGTCGCCTTCACGTCTACCTGGTTTGTAGCTGTCTGAATTCTTCCCGGTGCGCCCAAGAATGTCTCGCAATTCATCAATATCTTCAGCACTGTAGAGGCGGTGGCCTCGATTATCTGTTTGAATCTCTGGAAAACTGCCGTCCTTGTGGCGATTTCGAAGGCTTGACGTGCTAACCCTCAGAATTTCAGCTACCTCAGTTGAACTGAAACGACGAAGGTGCTTACGCTCTTCCGGCTCGAAGGCAATGCGCATCTGCCTGTTCAGAGACTCGGCAAGATTATCGGCAAAGCGTCCGATATCACTTGAGCCTATGCCACGTGTTGAGCTTAAGTTATGATCATTCATATTCTGCCGCCTCAAATGGCCCTTAGGGCTCTTGTGTGTTCTGACGGCGATTGGCTATTCTGACGCCTTTTACCGTCATTAAGCGAAATGACATGAATTTTACCTTTCGACAAGAAATTTCTACATATTGCGGAATAAGTTATCCACAGGCTTCAGCTAGCCAATACTTGAAAAGCCTGAAAAGTACTGCAAGCAACTGTAAAATATACCTATTCCTGAGAAATTTAAGTTGGTAATGAATTGTGGCCATCATTGTTGAGCACCCGACATATAGATTCTTATCTAGGCCGTGTCGAATCGGTTGGGACTCTAGATCTACCTACCGATCCTGTTCGCGCCATGATGCAAATCGGCTTCTGATTGTTTAGAGCGCAAGCTTACCACTCGACAGCCATGGGCGTCATAACGGGCAAAAGAGTGCCCTGTTCCCTTGACCAGATTTGGTTTCTCCGCAGTTTTTTGCGGCCTGATAAAGACTCACGATAAGCCGGACTTATGCAACCCAAACCGTCGAGGCGTCTTTAGGTGTTGAGTGGGCCTTCTGCTTCGGAAAGCACGTACATAAAAAGCAGCACTTTATTCACAGACTTTCACTCTCCCCGTCTATTGAGTGCTGTGGGTCGGTAGGCTATCAGACGGGCATAGAACGAATGCCAAGCGCGGTGCCTAATCCGTTTCTGCCGCAGCTTTTTCGAGCAACCCTAGCCTTTCTGCGCGCGCCAACAGCATTTTGACGGACGAAGGTTCCCATTTGCTGCGACCACGCGGCGTTCGCTCGCGCATATCCTCAAGCCGCGTGCAGATGGCTTGAAGTGTCATCGATGGATCGGCGCCTTTGATGCCAGCGATGATGGCGGGCAAGCGGTCATCCTTTTCCCGTCGCCGGGCGCGCTCCAGCACCGTTGCAGGCAGAAAGCCATCACGGACATAAGCGCTGACAGCGCGGAGCAGGCGGGGTTGCGTCCATTGCGCGTCCGGCATCAGCGGGCCGTTGACGATGCGGACCACGTCTTCCCAAGCCAAATCGGGGCGAAGCCGCCGGACTTGGGGAACCCAGTCTTGCGCGGTCTCGTTCAGCCGCTCCATGTAACCGTCCTGCCGTGCCAGCCGCACTTTGCGTAATGCGGCGGGATCCTTGGCACGGAGGCCTGGATTTCCTCCTACGCGCCCTTCAGACCTCGCACTGGCAAGGCCGGCCTTTGTGCGTTCACGGATCAAGGCACGCTCGAACTCGGCAGCGGCACCTAGCACCTGAAGCGTGAACTTGCCCTGTGGAGATGCGGTGTCGATCGGGTCCTCAAGCGAACGGAAGAAGGCACCCTTCGCCTCCAGCCGCTCTATCATCTCCAAAAGGTGCGATAGCGACCGGGCTAGCCGATCGATCCGGACAACGACCAGCGTATCGCCTTTGCCTATCCACTCCAACACGCGCGCAAGGACCGGCCGCGCACGATTTCCGCCCGAGGCCTGTTCTTCATGGATCTCGGCGCAACCCGCGGATTTCAGGGCCTGCGACTGGGGAAGGGGGGTTTGATCCTCGGTTGAAACGCGCGCGTAGCCTATCAATGGCATCAAAACAGTCTTTTTGCAATTTCATATAGCATTACTAAACGACCGTTTGTAAACAGATGCAAGGGCGCTCTCTGTGGTGCTGTTCAGCAGAATGTCCTTGGTTTTCATACGCTGAGCGCGATCAGAGATATCTCGCAGACCACCGCGCGCGCGTGCTATATAAGGTGTACAGGCGCACCCTGACAAAACACTTAGGTAAACTGCAAAACTGCCGTATTTTGCACATATGAAGCCTCAAGTAACTACGCAGTATGATAGTTTTGATGATCCTCTAGTGGATGCGGAGGGGCTTGAAGAGACGTCTGAGGACGACCTGTGGTTCCTGCCCGGTCCGATGGAAGTGGAGCCGGATTATCTGCCGCCCGGACCGAGGGGAGAGCTGCATGAAACCGCCGTTATCGACGATTGGCGACGGGCCGAGGCGGGCAATGCCGCGCGTCTCGCCCGTGTGGCCGGCCGGATCGGCGCGCTGGACGACCGGCTGCGCCGCGGTCCAGAAGGCTGGCGGCACAGGCTCGCGCTGATCGAGGCGGCAGACCTTAGCTGGTTTGTAGGCGACCGAATTGGCCCGGATCGGCTGGCGCTCTGGATATCCATGCGCTTGTCCGGGGTGCAGGACGACACCGCAGCGCTCGCGCGTGTCGGATGGGCGGTGCGGCGTCTTACGGGCGGTCCCGGCCCAGAGGTGGACCTATCCGCTTTCCTCGATCGCCGTGACCCTGAAAACATGGCGGATGAAGCCGAGCCCTTTGCGGATCGCGCGGGTGGTTGGCTTGACCTGATGGCGCAAGCCGCCGACCTACACCCGATCACGCGCGCCTGCATGGGGTTTCACTGTTGATTGTCACTGAGAACTGACCCGGCAACAGCAAAAATTGTCACTGAGAACTGACCCATGTGCAACCTTGCCTCAGCTTGAATCAGCTGGGGGCACTTGGAGTGATAGACATGAGTTTTTTAAAAGTTATCCGGGGATGGGCGCTGCGAGAGAAGATGCCCATTCGCGAGATCGCGCGGCGCACGGGCATCTCGCGCAACACGATCAAGAAGTATTTGCGGGAGGGGATTGTTGAGCCAGCGTTTCAGACGCCGGATCGTCC
>NZ_ATVN01000032.1 GCF_000420745.1 Pseudorhodobacter ferrugineus DSM 5888 | reverse complement strand
ACGTTGACCACGGCAAAACGACGTTGACAGCTGCGATCACGAAGTATTTTGGCGAATTCCGCGCCTATGACCAGATCGACGGCGCACCCGAAGAAAAGGCACGCGGGATCACGATCTCGACTGCGCACGTGGAATATGAGTCGGAAGCCCGTCACTACGCCCACGTCGACTGCCCCGGCCACGCTGACTATGTGAAAAACATGATCACCGGTGCGGCGCAGATGGACGGCGCGATCTTGGTTGTGAGCGCGGCTGATGGCCCAATGCCACAGACCCGCGAGCACATCTTGCTCGGCCGCCAGGTAGGTATTCCCTACATGGTCGTTTACATGAACAAGGTTGACCAGGTCGACGACGAAGAGCTGCTGGAACTGGTGGAAATGGAAATCCGCGAGCTTCTGTCCAAGTACGATTACCCCGGTGATGACATTCCGATCATCCGTGGTTCGGCCTTGCACGCAATGAACGGCACGCGCCCAGAGATTGGTGAAGAGTCTATCCGCGCGCTGATCAAAGCGGTTGACGAGTATATCCCGACCCCTGCACGCGCTGTTGACCAGCCGTTCTTGATGCCAGTTGAAGACGTGTTCTCGATCTCGGGTCGTGGCACTGTTGCCACGGGTCGTATCGAGCGCGGCATCATCAAAGTCGGCGAAGAGATGGAAATCATCGGCATCCGCGACACCAAGAAAACCGTGTGTACCGGTGTTGAAATGTTCCGCAAGCTGCTGGATCAAGGTCAAGCTGGCGACAACGTGGGTCTTTTGCTGCGCGGTGTTGACCGTGAGGGCATCGAGCGCGGTCAGGTTCTGTGTAAGCCAGGTAGCGTTAAGCCGCACACCAAGTTTGAAGCAGAAGCCTATATTCTGACGAAAGAAGAAGGTGGCCGTCACACGCCATTCTTTGCGAACTACCGTCCACAGTTTTACTTCCGCACGACCGACGTGACGGGCACAGTAATGCTGCCGGAAGGCACTGAAATGGTTATGCCTGGCGACAACCTGAAGTTCGAAGTTGAACTGATCGCCCCAATCGCCATGGAAGAAAAACTGCGCTTCGCCATCCGTGAAGGCGGCCGTACCGTCGGCGCTGGCGTTGTATCGAAAATTATCGCTTAATTACTGGCAGAGGGGTTGGGCCCGGTGTTGTAAAACATCGGGCCTGATTTCCCGCCAAGCCTAAAGGGCACCAAAACATGTCAAATCAAACGATCCGTATCAGGCTGAAAGCCTTCGATTACCGGGTGTTGGATGCGTCCACACAGGAAATCGTAAACACCGCGAAACGTACCGGCGCCACCGTGCGCGGCCCGATTCCGCTGCCCAACAAAATTGAGAAGTTCACGGTTCTCCGTGGTCCGCACATCGACAAGAAGTCGCGCGACCAGTGGGAAATCCGGACGCATAAGCGTCTTCTCGATATCGTCGACCCAACACCACAGACCGTGGACGCGCTGATGAAGCTCGACCTCGCCGCCGGTGTTGACGTCGAAATCAAAGTATAAGGGGGCATCAGATTATGCGCTCTGGCGTTATTGCAAAGAAGCTGGGCATGACCCGGCTGTTCCTCGAAGACGGCAAGCAGGTTCCTGTAACCGTTCTTCAACTCGACAACCTGCAGGTTGTGGCACAGCGTACCGCTGATCGGGATGGCTATACAGCTGTTCAGCTTGGTGCCGGTCTGGCCAAAGCCAAGCGGACCACTGCTGCCATGCGCGGCCATTTTGCCAAGGCTTCGGTTGAGCCAAAGCGCAAGATTGCCGAATTCCGCGTGACTGCGGATTGCATGATCGATGTGGGCGAAGAAATCACAGCTGACCATTACTTTGAAGGTCAGTACGTGGACATCGCCGGCACTTCGATCGGTAAAGGTTTCCAGGGTGCGATGAAGCGTCACAACTTTGGGGGTCTTCGGGCATCCCACGGTGTGTCGGTCAGCCACCGTTCGCACGGGTCCACGGGCCAGTGTCAGGATCCGGGTAAGGTTTTCAAAGGCAAGAAAATGGCGGGCCACATGGGTTCGGCACGGATCACCACGCAGAACCTGCAAGTCGTAAAGACAGACAGCGATCGCGGGATCATCATGGTAAAGGGCGCAGTGCCCGGCTCCAAGGGTGGTTGGGTGACCGTCAAGGACGCGGTCAAGAAAGCCGTTCCTGACAACGTGATCATGCCAGCGGCTCTGCGCTCGGCTGGTGAAGCAGCCAGAAAGGCCGCAGAAGCAGCAGCAGCGGCAGCCGAAGAAGAAGCAGCACGCGCGGCTGAATTGGCAGCAGCAGCGGCAGCCGCCGAAGATGCAGCAGAAGCAGCGGCAGCAGTCGATGCTCCAGCGACAGAAGATGGAGGCGACAAAAATGAAGGCTGATGTCATCAAGCTGGACGGCGGCAAAGCCGGTTCCATCGATCTGAATGATGAGCTGTTTGGTCTTGAGCCACGCGCCGACATCTTGCACCGTGTTGTGCGCTGGCAGCGGGCGCGTGCCCAAGCGGGCACACACTCGACGCTGGGTCGTTCGGATGTAAGCTACTCGACCAAGAAGATTTATCGCCAAAAAGGCACCGGTGGCGCACGTCACGGTGACAAAGGCGCGCCGATCTTCCGTCACGGTGGTATCTACAAGGGCCCGACACCGCGCAGCCATGCGCATGATCTGCCCAAGAAGTTCCGTGCGCTCGGTCTGCGTCACGCGCTGTCGGCCAAGGCCAAAGCGGGTGAGCTGATCATTCTGGACGCGGCGACCATGACCGATTCCAAAACCTCGTCCCTTGCCAAGATGGCCAAGGAACTGGGCTGGAAGCGCGTTTTGATCATCGACGGTGCAGAATTGGACGGTAACTTTGTGCTGGCCGCACGCAACATCGACACAATCGATGTGCTGCCAAGCATGGGCGCAAACGTCTATGATATTTTGAAGCGGGATCAGTTAGTGATCACCAAAGCAGGTATCGAAGCACTGGAGGCTCGTTTGAAATGAGCGTGAAACCAAACCATTACGATGTGATCCGCAAGCCGATTATCACTGAAAAAGCAACCTTGGCGTCAGAAGCCAATGCTGTTGTTTTCCAGGTGGCGATGGATGCAACCAAGCCGATGATCAAAGAAGCTGTTGAAGCTGTCTTTGGCGTCAAAGTGAAGGCCGTGAACACGACCATCACCAAAGGCAAGGTCAAGCGGTTCAAAGGGCGCCCCGGCGTTCGTTCGGACAAAAAGAAAGCCTATGTGACGCTGGAAGAAGGCAATACGATCGACGTGTCCACCGGGCTCTGATTGGCACATAGTTGCAAAGGAAGGCCCCTGCGATTGCGGGGGCCTTTTTCGTTATTTCTGCAATAGGAAATAATGGCTTCCAAGCAATTCGCTGACAGCCCAGTGTTTGACGCGGAACACTTCACCTTTCAGGGTGAGGGTGGCGCGGTCGTCCCTATCGGTGGGGCTGATACCAAGCGCGCGGAACAAGGCCCCGCGAATTTGCGTATTGGAAATGCGTTCGTTTCGCAGGACGTAATCGTCCCATAGAAAGTGAAAGGCCACTTCAAACTCAAATTCTCTTATGTTTTCTGCATTATAGTGATTGATCTCAAATTGTATAAAAATGTCCATAGGTTTGGAGTCTGCGCCTTGTCCGCCGCAGAACAGGCCCGAGGTGGCATCTTTGGTTTCGGCTGCAAAGCCCCGCGCGCGCGCCGCATTTGCGATGGCACGCAGGTCTGGCGCATTGTCCACCGCGACCTCCTTGAACAGGCGGACCATTTTCTGCAAAGGGGTGCCTTCGGCAATAAGCGCGGCCTGTTCGGCAGGGGAGGGGCGATCTTTTAGCCAGATGTTTTGCTCAAGGCTCAACTCTACCGCAGGGCCGCCATTCAACGTGAACAGGGAGGGCAGGATCCCCAAATCCATCCCGCGTCCGCCAATCGGCTTGGCCGACCAGAACCGGCCTTTGTAAAACTGGCTGTGGCGCGGCGGAGGAAACCAAGCCGTTTTCTTCCAGATCTGTTGGGTGGTTTCCGTCAAGGCGGTTTGGGACTTTACGAAAGCAAGAAGCCCCTCGCGCGCCTCTGACGTATCGGAAACAACAAGACTGACCACACGTGGCCAATCCTTGCGGCCCTCAAAGCAGCTAAAGGCAAGGGGCATATCGGGGTTCTGAAACAGGATTGATGTATCTTCGGGACCAGTGTTGTGGAAAAGCCTATGGGTTTCCACAAACCCCATTTCAGACAGGACACGCGGAAGAGTTGGTATATGGTCGATATTGGCCAGACAGACCTTGCGAAACATCGCCATGGCGGCATCGTGCATTTTAGGGCCTCCAGAGGGGGTGAAGCGTCAGATTGGCAGGTGCGGGGCGCGTTGCCAATCATGGACACTCTGCCCGCGCCGATTTCTGAGGCATTGCGCGGAAAAAACGTTGCCCCGCATGGACAGCCCTAACCATTCCTGCTACTCCCCCGCTATTCCAATGGCCCCGGATTCGTTCCGGGGCTTTGGAATTTATGTTGGGGACCTTCGGGGCCCTGTAACCTAGGGCCGCAAACTGCGGTCCTCAAGCTAGCGGAAGACAGAGAGCATGGCACTCAAGTCGTACAAACCGACGACGCCTGGCCAACGAGGGTTGGTTCTGATCGACCGTTCGGAGCTGTGGAAAGGCCGTCCGGTCAAAGCCCTTACTGAGGGTTTGACCAAATCGGGTGGCCGGAACAACACCGGACGTATTACAATGTGGCACCACGGCGGCGGCGCAAAGCGCCTGTACCGTATCGTGGACTTCAAACGCACCAAACGCGACATGACTGCGGTGGTTGAGCGGATCGAGTACGATCCCAACCGGACCGCGTTCATTGCCTTGGTGAAGTATGAGGATGGTACGCTTAACTACATCCTCGCTCCGCAGCGTTTGGCCATTGGGGACAGCATCATCGCTGGCGCCAAGACCGACGTAAAGCCGGGCAACGCAATGCCTTTTTCGGGCATGCCTATCGGTACAATCGTTCACAACGTCGAAATGAAGCCAGGCAAGGGCGGGCAGATTGCACGCGCAGCCGGCACCTACGCCCAGTTCGTAGGTCGTGACGGTGGGTACGCGCAGATCCGTTTGTCTTCGGGCGAATTGCGTCTGGTGCGTCAGGAATGCATGGCGACGGTTGGTGCCGTTTCCAACGCAGACCATTCCAACCAGAACTTTGGTAAAGCGGGCCGTATGCGCCACAAGGGCATCCGCCCAACCGTTCGCGGTGTGGCTATGAACCCAATCGATCACCCACACGGCGGCGGCGAAGGCCGTACCTCGGGCGGTCGTCACCCGGTTACTCCATGGGGCAAAGGCACCAAGGGCAACCGCACCCGTTCGAACAAGACCACGGATAAGTATATCCTCCGGTCGCGTCACGCCAAGAAGAAGGGCCGCTAATACATGGCACGTTCAATCTGGAAAGGCCCGTTCGTTGATGGCTACGTCCTGAAAAAGGCCGAAAAGTCACGCGAAGTTGGCAAAAACGAAGTGATCAAGATCTGGTCGCGTCGTTCCACCATCCTGCCGCAGTTCGTCGGTCTGACGTTCGGCGTGTACAATGGTAAAAAGCACGTTCCTGTTAACGTGACCGAAGAAATGATTGGCCAAAAGTTCGGTGAATATTCGCCGACGCGGACCTACTATGGTCACGCAGCCGATAAAAAAGCCAAGAGGAAATAAGTCATGGGCAAGGCAAAAAATCCGCGCCGCGTGGCCGATAACGAAGCAATGGCTCTGGCCAAAATGCTTCGCACCTCGCCGCAAAAGCTTAACCTCGTTGCTGGCCTGATCCGCGGCAAGAAAGTTGACAAGGCTTTGGCCGACCTCACCTTCTCGAAAAAGCGTATCGCTCAGGACGTGAAAAAGTGCCTTCAGTCGGCTATCGCCAACGCTGAAAACAACCACGGTCTTGACGTGGATCAGTTGATCGTTGCTGAAGCTTATTGCGGTAAGAATCTGACGTTGAAGCGTGGCCGTCCGCGGGCACGTGGCCGTTTCGGCAAGATTATGAAGCCGTTTAGCCAGCTGACGATTTTGGTACGTCAAAAAGAGGAGTCTGCATAATGGGTCAGAAGGTCAATCCGATCGGTATGCGCCTCCAGGTTAACCGTACCTGGGACAGCCGCTGGTTCGCGGAAAGCAAAGACTACGGCAACCTGTTGCTGGAAGATCTGCGCATGCGCGAATTCATCCACAAGGAATGCCTGCAAGCCGGCATTTCCAAAGTCATCATCGAGCGTCCGCATAAAAAGTGCCGTGTGACCATTCACACAGCACGTCCGGGCGTGATCATCGGCAAAAAAGGCGCTGACATTGAAGGCCTTCGCAAGAAGCTTTCTGTGTTCACGGCTTCTGAATTGCACCTCAACATCGTTGAGATCCGCAAGCCAGAGATGGACGCCAAGCTGGTAGCCGAGTCGATTGCACAGCAAATGGAGCGTCGGGTCTCTTTCCGCCGCGCCATGAAGCGTGGCGTTCAGAACGCGATGCGCATGGGGGCCTTGGGCATCCGTGTGAACGTGGCTGGCCGTCTGGGTGGCGCCGAAATCGCACGTACCGAATGGTACCGCGAAGGCCGCGTTCCCTTGCACACGCTGCGGGCTGACATCGACTATGCACACCACGAGGCAACCACTGCCTATGGTATCATCGGTGTGAAAGTTTGGATCTTTAAGGGCGAAATCCTTGAGCATGATCCACAAGCACATGATCGTCGTCACGCTGAGGCACAGGAAGGCGCTGTTCCGCGTCAACCGCGCCGCGAACGTAACTGAGGGAGCATAAAAGATGTTGCAACCTAAACGGACTAAGTTCCGCAAACAGTTCAAAGGCAAGATCAGCGGCGAGGCCAAAGGTGGTTTCTTGTTGAACTTCGGCACCTTTGGTCTGAAAGCAACCGAGCCAGAGCGTGTAACCGCTCGCCAGATCGAAGCGGCCCGCCGCGCGATCACTCGTCACATGAAGCGTCAAGGCCGTGTCTGGATCCGGATTTTCCCGGATGTTCCAGTTTCGTCCAAGCCGACCGAAGTGCGGATGGGTAAAGGTAAGGGTTCTGTCGATTATTGGGCGGCACGGGTGAAACCCGGTCGTGTGATGTTTGAAATCGACGGCGTTTCCGAAGTGATCGCACGTGAGGCCCTGCGCCTTGGCGCGATGAAGCTTCCAGTCCTGACCCGCGTCGTTCAGCGCGAAGATTGGTAAGATTTTTCCTTCGGGAAAAATCGGTGCGGTGTAGAGAATTACGAACGTAATTCGCGGGCCGCACACGGATCAGAATATAAAACCCCGCTGGAAACAGCGGGGCTTTTTTTGTTGTATAACTCATGCATTGACAAGGGTTTTGATGCTATGAAAGGTGCAAACTCGATCATCATACTAATCGAGGGAGAAAAAGAGTGTTCTTTACAAAAGTTGCGTATGGTATCGCGTGGCTAGCTTTCATACCGAGTGCTGTCGGTTATTTAATCCTCATGCTTGCTGTGTGGACTAACAATATGGCCGCAGCTGCAGAGGTATTCGGAACTCGTTTCGTGGCGTCTTCCGGCTCATTTGCAGAAGGGATTGCGGTTGGTGTCGCATTCGGAGTTGCCGCGGAAATAAGCTTTGCGATTGGTGAACGTGTTCGTCCTTAGCCGCGGCCGATTTGACCAACTTCCCCCTTGCCCTCTCCCCCCCATCCCCCTATACGAACCCATCCAGCGATTCCGGCGTTCCGGATTCGTTGGTCTATCATTGACTCCATCGGGCATAGGGTAACCCTCGCGGGCCTTCCGGTGATGTGAAAAAGGAAGAAAAGCACATGGCCAAAAAAGCCACTGCGAAAGAAGCGCCGAAGTCGATCGCTTCTGAGTTGAAGACAAAAACACCTGACCAGCTGCGCGATAGCTTGGTTGCGTTGAAGAAAGAAGCTTTCAACCTGCGTTTTCAGCAGGCCACTGGCCAGCTTGAGAATACCGCGCGTATGCGCACCGTCCGTCGTGACGTTGCCCGTATCATGACGGTGTTGAACCAAAAGGCGGCTGAAGCCGCCATCTCGAATTAAGGAGCCTGAATTATGCCCAAACGCATCCTGCAAGGCACCGTAACCGGCGACCAGAACAACCAGACCATCACTGTGTCGGTTGAACGTCGCTTTAAGCACCCGCTGTTTCACAAGACTGTTCGTAAGTCCAAGAAGTACCGGGCGCATGACGCAAACAACCAGTTCAAGGTTGGGGACACTGTTCGTATTGAAGAGTGCGCGCCAATTTCGAAAACCAAACGCTGGACGGTGGTTCTGGACGCGTAAGCGCCCTGCCACCCAAGGCCATTTTACGAAACCCTGGGGGATAAGCCCCAAAGGTCGGGAGAAACCAAATGATCCAGATGCAGACCAACCTGGATGTAGCTGACAACAGCGGCGCTCGCCGTGTTCAGTGCATTAAGGTTCTGGGCGGTTCGCACCGTCGGTATGCTTCGGTCGGCGACATTATTGTAGTGTCGGTGAAAGAAGCCATTCCGCGCGGTCGTGTTAAGAAGGGTGACGTGCGTAAAGCCGTTGTCGTTCGTACCGCCAAAGAAGTCCGTCGTGAAGACGGTACCGCAATTCGTTTTGACCGCAACGCTGCGGTCATCTTGAACAACCAAGGTGAGCCCGTTGGCACCCGTATTTTCGGGCCAGTGGTTCGTGAGCTTCGCGCTAAGAACTTCATGAAGATCATCTCGCTGGCTCCGGAGGTGCTCTGATGGCTGCGAAACTGAAAAAGGGCGACAAAGTCGTCGTGCTGACTGGCAAGGACAAGGGCAAAGAGGGCGAAATTTCGTCTGTGAACCCAGAAGTTGGCAAGGCAATCGTTGATGGCATCAACATGGCCATCCGTCACACCAAGCAAAGCCAAGGTACGCAGGGCGGCCGCATCTCGAAAGCGATGCCGATCCAATTGTCGAACCTCGCGCTGATTGATGCGAATGGCAAAGCAACCCGCGTTGGTTTCCGTATGGAAGACGACAAAAAGGTGCGTTTTGCCAAGACCACGGGGGATGCAATCTGATGCTCGACCAAGCAAATTACACCCCGCGTTTGAAGGGCATTTTCAAGGACACGATCCGTGCCGCCTTGAAAGAAGAATTCGGCTACAAGAACGACATGCAGATCCCGCGTCTTGATAAGATCGTGATCAACATGGGCGTTGGCGAAGCTGTCAAAGACACGAAAAAAGTGAAGAAGGCGGCTGAAGAGCTGTCGCTCATCGCTGGTCAAAAGGCTGTTGTCACCCACGCTAAGAAATCCATCGCTGGTTTCCGCGTTCGTGAAGAAATGCCGCTTGGCTGCAAAGTGACTTTGCGCGGCGACAAAATGTACGAATTCCTTGATCGTCTGATCACCATCGCTTTGCCGCGCGTGCGCGACTTCCGCGGTGTGAAGCCGACCTCGTTCGATGGCCGTGGCAACTATGCCATGGGTCTGAAAGAACAGATCGTATTCCCAGAAATCAACTTCGACCAAGTGGACGAAGTTCTGGGCATGGACATCATCATCTGCACCACCGCGAAGACCGACGCGGAAGCGAAGGCATTGTTGAAGAATTTCAACATGCCCTTCACAGCGTAAGCGGGAGGAATAGAGATATGGCTAAGAAATCAATGGTTAACCGCGAAGTAAAGCGCGCAAAGCTGGTGGCACGTGATGCCTCCAAGCGCGCCGCTTTGAAAGTGGTGATCAAGAACCAAGAGCTGCCGATGGAAGAGCGCTTTAAAGCGACTTTGAAACTGGCTTCGCTTCCCCGCAACGGTTCGGCTGTGCGTCTGCACAACCGCTGCCAGCTGACGGGTCGTCCGCATGCGTACTATCGCAAGCTTAAACTTTCGCGCATCATGCTGCGTGATCTGGCCTCGTTCGGTCAGATCCCCGGCATGGTCAAATCCAGCTGGTAAGGAGGTCTCACAATGATGATGAACGATCCTATCGGTGATATGCTGACACGTATTCGCAATGCGCAAATGCGTGGCAAATCGACCGTTAAGACGCCTGCTTCCAAGCTGCGCGCATGGGTTCTGGATGTGCTGGCCTCTGAAGGCTACATCCGTGGTTATGAGAAAGCCGAGACCGCAGACGGTCAGGGCGAAATCACAATCAGCCTGAAATACTTTGAAGGCACGCCTGTCATTCGTGACTTGAAGCGCGTCTCCAAGCCAGGTCGCCGGGTTTATATGGCATCGAAGGACATTCCTTCGGTCCGTAACGGCCTTGGTGTTTCCATCGTCTCCACGCCTAAGGGCGTCATGTCCGATGCAGCTGCACGATCCGCCAATGTTGGCGGCGAAGTGCTCTGCACCGTGTTCTAAGGAGGGCAAGATGTCTCGTATTGGTAAAAAACCGGTTGAACTGCCCAAGGGCGTTTCCGCGTCCCTGTCCGGCCAAACCATCGAAGTCAAAGGGCCGAAAGGCACCCGTACCTTCGGTGCAACTGATGATGTGACGATCACGATCGAAGACAATGTTGTGACGGTGACCCCGCGCGGCATGTCTAAGCGTGCGCGTTCGCAGTGGGGTATGACTCGGAACCAGATTGAAAATCTGGTGACAGGCGTGACCACAGGCTTCAAGAAAGAGTTGGAAATTCAGGGTGTTGGTTATCGCGCTGCGATGGCGGGCAACATTTTGAAACTGTCGCTGGGCTACAGCCATGATGTGAACTTTGAAGTTCCGGATGGCGTGACCGTGACGGCTCCGAAGCAAACTGAAATCGTTGTGGAAGGCATTGACCAGCAGGTTGTCGGTCAGGTCGCTGCGAATATCCGTGAATGGCGCAAGCCGGAGCCCTATAAGGGCAAAGGCATCCGCTATAAGGGTGAATTCGTATTCCGCAAAGAAGGCAAGAAGAAGTAAGGGGCGCAAAAATGGCGAACACAAAACGAGAGTTGTTCCTCAAGCGCCGCTTGCGCACACGGAACAAAATCAAGGCGATGGCAAACGGGCGCGCGCGTCTATCTGTTCATCGGTCCAGCAAGAACATCAGCGTCCAGCTGATCGACGACGTAAACGGCGTGACTTTGGCCGCAGCCTCGACCCTCGAAAAGGATCTTGGTTTCGTGGGCAAAAACAACATCGAAGCGGCGACGAAAGTTGGTGCAATGATTGCCGAGCGGGCGAAGAAAGCTGGGATCGAGAATGTCTATTTCGATCGTGGTGGTTTCCTGTTTCACGGCAAGATCAAGGCTTTGGCCGATGCTGCCCGTGAAGGTGGTCTGAAGTTCTGATATAAGTGGGTGGCGTTCGCGCCACCCCGATGATCCGGGGGCAGTGCCCACCAGGATTGGTTCATATGGCGCGGACCCCGCGCATGATACGAGGAATGCCTAATGGCAAGAGAAGATAACCGTCGGGACAATCGCGGTGGCCGCGAAGAGACTCCGGAATTCGCAGATCGCTTGGTTGCGATCAACCGTGTTTCCAAAACTGTAAAAGGCGGTAAGCGCTTTGGTTTCGCAGCCCTCGTGGTTGTGGGCGACCAAAAAGGCCGCGTTGGTTTTGGCAAGGGTAAAGCCAAGGAAGTGCCGGAGGCCATCCGTAAGGCAACCGAGCAGGCCAAGCGTCAGATGATCCGTGTGCCGTTGAAAGACAGCCGCACGCTGCATCACGACATGGAAGGCCGTCACGGCGCGGGCAAAGTGGTCATGCGCACAGCCGTACCGGGTACTGGCATTATTGCCGGTGGTCCAATGCGTGCTGTGTTTGAAATGTTGGGCCTGCAGGACGTGGTGGCGAAATCCATCGGCTCGCAGAACCCTTACAACATGATCCGCGCCACAATTGATGGCTTGAAGCAGGAAACCAGCCCCCGTCAGGTCGCGCAGCGTCGCGGCAAGAAGGTTGCTGAAATTCTGGGCTCCAAGCCTGAAGCTGCTGCTGAAACTGTGGAGGCTTGATCATGGCTGATACCAAAAAAACCATCGTCGTAAAGCAGATCCGTTCTGCCGCGCGTCGCCCAGCGATCCAGACCGCGACCCTGAAAGGTCTTGGCCTGAACAAAATGAACCGCACCCGTGAATTGGAAGACACACCTTCCATCCGCGGCATGGTCTCGAAAATCTCTCACCTTGTAGAGATCATCGAAGAGCGTGGTTGAGGTGGTGGTGCGCTGAGGCGCACCCTACGTTAGATTTGAGCGCCCCGTGGGAAACTGCGGGGCGTTTTTTGTTTGAGTTTTTGTTATGAGTGTGTTGCTTGGTTGGCAAATGATCTGATCAAGTTTGGAGTATTTAATTGTCTGGGACACATATTATCCCCACCTACGCCTCTATTAGGTTCTCTTGCCCTGAATAGCCCCTAGTTTCCTAGACACCTTGCAGCTTCAGTTTCTGCTGCTGTTCAAAGTCGATCGGTGACAGCATCCCGTTCCTAACGTGTTTG
>NZ_ATVN01000031.1 GCF_000420745.1 Pseudorhodobacter ferrugineus DSM 5888 | reverse complement strand
TTCGTTTCGACATCTTCGATCTCCTTCGTGATGAAGATCAGCAGACAGCAAATCGGAGCTTACGTCAGTGTCCAGTTTTTGGGCGGCACCTCAGTCTTTTACACCCTACGCGAGGCTCAGATCCTGATCGAGCGCTGGCAGCACCACTACAACACCGTCAGGCCCCATAGCGCAATGCGCTACCGTCCCCCGGCGCCAGAAAGCATGTTGCCGATAGACCAAAGGCCGACCATGCACTAACATTCAGACCGGACCACCCGATGGGGGCACCCCATTGCTTTGGTGCATAAAACGCAAAAAGGCCTGAGCGGTAAAACCCAAACCGTTGATATTGCTTGCGAATTAGTGTTGGTTGCGGGAGCTCGACTTCACAAATACTTGCCTTTGTATGATACACGCAATTACCAATAATTATGCCATCCCGCCAGATTGCATCGCCCCCCGCAGTTTGCCTGCGTTCATAGCAAAACCTGCGCTTCGTCATCTGATCGCCGGGTAACATGCTGATGACAAGGAGGTGTTGAATTATGCCAGAAATTCAACCAGTTTTCCGAAACGCCATGACCCAGTGCAAAAAAGTTAAGCCGACTTTTGATGAGAACATCATGTTTCAGAGTGGTCAACGCCAGATCAAAAATGCATCAATTCGATATGAAAATCAATGCCTTGGTCGCAATATGCTAGTCGTCACCGTCCAGATTGCCCGACTCTGACCGATCTGGGCAATGGTCCGGTCGCTCAATAAGCGCGCGGCACTCATGGTAAGTTTCCGCAAGATAAAGCCGCTCTGGATTTATAGCGGCTACCGATCAGCTGTGTCGCCCCAAGAAAAAGGGGCCGGATGTCCGGCCCCCTGTCGTCATGAAAAGCCGTGGTCAGGCCCCGATCACACCGCCATCTACGCGGCTGATGACCAACGTGGCCGAGCGCGGCACGGTGCCGTTGTAATCGGGAAAGCCCGAGCCGAAATTGCCCGTCGCAAAGTCGGCATCCGTCGCATGGCCGCCGGGGTGCTGGACATTGATGAACATCGTCTGCCCATCCGGCGTCATGGTGATGCCGGTGATCTCTTGCCCCCAGGGGCCAGTCATGAACCGCCGGATCTCGCCGGTGGTGGGGTCGGCCGCCAGCATTTGGTTCATGCCAAAGGGGGCCAGCGGGCCGGTCTGATCGGGGCCGATGTCGCCCATGTCGGTCTGGATCCACAGGCGGGAGTTGTCGTCGCACCAGATGCCGTCGGGGCAGGCAAAGGTGCTGTCATCACTCAGCGCCTGACCGTCCAGCGTCAGCGACTGGCGCGGCGTGCCCGCAATCACGAACAGCTCCCAAGCAAAACGGGTGGCGGTATGCTCACCACCGTCGTAGCTCCAGCGCACGATCTGGCCGAAGTTGTTTTCGGCGCGGGGGTTCACGGCATCCACCTCGGTCTGGCTGCGGCGATTGTTGTTGGTCAGGGTGAAATACACCTCGCCCGAGTTCGGATCGACCGCACCCCATTCCGGGCGGTCCATCTTGGTGGCCCCTGCCAGATCGGCGGCAGCGCGGGTGTTGACCAGAATATCGGCGAGGTCAGCAAAACCGTTTTCCGGCGTCAGCCCGTTTTCGCCGGGGGCAAGCGCCAGCCAGTCGCCGCTGCCATCCTCGTTGAAGCGCGCCACATACAGCGTGCCCGCATCCAGCAAAGCGCCCGAGGCCGTGGCCGGATCATAGGCCTGCGCCGAGACAAATTTGTAGATATATTCAAAGCGGCTGTCGTCGCCGGAATAGCAGACAATCGGCTTGCCTGCGATGGCGGGCGCGAACACGATGCCCTCATGCGCGAACCGACCCAGATGGGTGCGCTTTATGGGCATGGCGTCGGGGTTGAAGGGGTCGAACTCGACCAGCCAGCCAAAGCCGTTGGGCTCATTGCGGTAATCATCGGCGGGCGTGGCCCCGGTGACGGCCGCGTTGAAACGGGTATAGGCCTCAGCCCCCGAGGCGGCCTTTTCCCAGCCATAGCGCGCCGCATCGGCGGGCACACCATAGCGCTTTTGCGCGCGTGGCATTTCGGCGTCGGCATTGACGAAATACCCGGCCCAGTTTTCCTCGGCGGTCATATAGGTGTTCCATGGCGTATAGCCATTGGCGCAGTTGTTCAGCGTGCCGCGCGTGCGGGTGCCATCGGGGCTGAATTTCGTGGCCAGATGCGGCGTGCCCGCGACCGGGCCGGAAAAGCCCATCTCGGTCAGGGCGGTGATGCGGCGGTTCATCGGGTCGGCCACAACAGCCCATTGCCCATCCGCGCCACGCGTCACCCGCATGACCGAACAGCCATGTGCGTTCATTTCCTTCAGCACCTCATCATCATCGCGCGCGCCGTTGGCATCAAACACCACGGTGTCGCCATCCAGCGCCTGACCCGCCCATTTGGCCGCATGCAGCAGCCGTGGCTCGATATATTCGTGGTTCATCACCAGCAGGCCATCGGTCGATGACCCGTCAATGGCAAAGAAATGCATCCCGTCATGGTGGCTGCCGACCTGCATGCCCTGCTCGGCTCCGGTGTTGGCGCCCGGCGCATAGGCGGGCATGTCGCCGGTGATCGGCGTGCCCCAAGGGGCCAGCACCTGTGCGGTATAGCCCGCAGGCACGACGACGACATCCTCCTTGCTGATCGGCACGGCGGCAAAGCCCAACAGGCCAGCGGGTGCCGTGGTCTGCGCAAGGGCGGCACGCGGGCTGAGGGTCGCGCCGAACAGCCCCGCCGCAATCGCCGAAAGCCCACCGACAAGAAACCCGCGACGTGAGGCGCGCGCCTCGATCACCTGATACATATTGCGATTGGCGGACTGGTTCGAGGGCACCTCATCGCCATGTTCATGATGCGGTGCGGCGCGGAAATCGGAATATTCGGATTCATAATCTTTCATGGCAGGCTCCTTGGCTTTGCGGACATGGTGGCTCAGGGGGGCGCTGGTTGCCGTGATGCGACGGGCATGACCTGCACCCTTTGGTCCCTCTATCCATGCGCTGTTCGAGTAACACCAAGGTTGCAGTCTGTTGAAAGTTCGATGACAGACCACCCTCCCGCGTCTTTCGGCCACGGACGCTTGCACCTTTGCGGTGCCCGATACCTTGCGACATGGCTTTGTAAGCAGCTACCCTGTCCGTGCGCGCACTATCAGCCTGCGTCATATCTTCTTTGGTCTGATGGTTTGCGGGATTGACCCGGTGCTTTATGCTGGCTATCAATCGTAAATCGACGATAAACGAAGATAGAGCCGAATTTCATGCCTGTTGCCGCATCTCCCTTGTCCGACACAGCAGACCGCAAAGTGGCGGATCTGGCCAAGGCGCTGGCCCATCCGGCACGTCTGCGTATTCTGCGGCTGTTGTTGGCCACGCCGGGCTGTATCGGGGGCGACATCGTGGATGCGGTGGGGCTGGCGCAATCCACCGTGTCCGAACATCTGCGTATCCTGAAGGCGGCGGGCGTGATCAGCGGCGAGATTTCCGGCCCCCGGGTCTGTTACGCGCTGAACCCCGATGCCTTGGCGCTGCTCGCCGATTTCGTCGCCTCTCTCAAAGTGCCCGACAGCGCCCTGTGCTGCATCCCCAATCCGAAAGCCGCGCCATGAGCCTGTTTGAACGCTATCTGACCCTGTGGGTCGCGCTGTGTATCCTGGCCGGGCTGGCCCTTGGCAGTCTGATGCCCGGCGCCTTTGCCATGCTGGCCGGGCTTGAATATGCTTCGGTCAATCTGGTGGTGGCCGTGCTGATCTGGGCCATGGTTTACCCGATGATGGTGGCGGTTGATCTGGGGTCGTTGAAATCGGTCGGGCAGCGGCCCAAGGGGCTGATCATCACCGTGGTCATCAACTGGCTGATCAAGCCGTTCACGATGGCGGCCCTTGGCGTGCTGTTCTTTCACCACCTGTTTGCCGGGCTGATCGACGCAAAGATGGCCCCCGAATACATCGCCGGTTTGATCCTGCTGGGGGCGGCGCCCTGCACGGCGATGGTGTTCGTCTGGTCGCAAATGACCCGCGGCGATCCGAATTACACGCTCGTGCAGGTCAGCCTGAACGATCTGATCATGGTCGTGGCCTTTGCCCCCATCGTGGCCTTTTTGCTGGGCGTCACCGATATCATTGTGCCGTGGGAGACGCTGATCCTGTCCACCGTTCTTTATGTGGTGATCCCGCTGGTCGCCGGGCTGCTGACCCGGCACGCCCTGATGGCACGGGGGGGAGAGGCGGCGGTGACGGGTTTTACCGCGCGCATCAAGCCCGCGTCGATGATGGGGCTGCTGCTGACGGTGGTGTTGCTGTTCGGCTTTCAGGGGCCGGTCATTCTGGCGCAACCGGGGCTGATTGCGCTGCTGGCGGTGCCGATCATCCTGCAATCTTACGGCATTTTCGCGCTTGGCTATGCCGCCGCTTGGGCATGGAAGTTGCCCCATAACATCGCCGCCCCCTGCGCGCTGATCGGCACATCGAATTTCTTTGAACTGGCGGTTGCCGTGGCCATCGGGCTGTTCGGGCTGAACTCGGGCGCTGCTTTGGTGACGGTGGTGGGCGTGCTGGTCGAAGTGCCGGTCATGCTGTCGCTGGTCGCCTTTGCCAACCGAACCCGAGACAGGTTTCCAACATGAGCTTTCCCATCGTCATCCACCACAACCCCGATTGCGGCACCTCGCGCAATGTGCTCGGGATCATCCGTGCGGCAGGCTATGCGCCGGTGGTGATCGACTACCTGACAACGGGTTGGACGCGGCCGCAGTTGCTTGGGCTGTTTGCCGCCGCCAACCTCACCCCGCCTGAGGCGCTGCGCGTAAGCAAGTCACCCGCCGAGGCCTTGGGTCTGACCGCGCCTGACGTGACGGATGACCAGCTTCTGGCGGCGATGATCGCACATCCCATTCTGGTCAATCGCCCGATTGTCTGCACCCCCAAAGGCGTGCGCCTGTGCCGCCCGTCCGAGGCGGTGCTGGACCTTTTGGACCAAATGCCCCCCGGCCCCCTGTCGCGCGAGGATGGCGGGCTGATCATCGACGCGAAAGGGAACCGCCTTGTCTGACACCCCCAATATCGACGATGCGCTGCTGCCCGGCATAGACGCCAAAACCCTGATGTCGCCACCGCAGAAAACCCATCCACCGCGCATCGCGGTCCTGTATGGCTCGCTCCGCCCGCGCGCCTTCAGCCGGTTGTCGGCAGAAGAGGCCGGGCGCATCCTGACCCGACTTGGCGCAGAGGTGCGGTTTTTCGACCCAGCAGGCCTGCCGCTGGTCGATGATGGGGTGGATGCAACCCACCCACGCGTGCGCGCGTTGCGTGATCTGGTGGTCTGGAGCGAGGGGATGGTCTGGTCCTCGCCCGAACGGCACGGCGCGATGACGGGCCTGATGAAAACGCAGGTGGACTGGATCCCCCTGTCGGACGGCGCGGTGCGCCCGACCCAAGGCAAGACGCTGGCGGTGATGCAGGTCTCGGGCGGGTCGCAAAGTTTCAACGCCGTCAATCAGATGCGCATCCTTGGCCGCTGGATGCGGATGATCACCATCCCCAACCAATCCTCGATCCCAAAGGCATTTCAAGAATTTGACGAGGCCGGGCGGATGCGCCCCTCGCCGCTTTGCGACCGGATCGTTGACGTGATGGAGGAGTTAGTGAAATTCACCCTGCTGACCCGTGACCGCGCCGATTATCTGGTGGACCGCTATTCCGAACGCAAAGAAACGGCACAAGCGCTGATGGACCGCGTGAACCAGTCGGACGCGACCTGAGGTCGGTGCTGCGGCAAAGCAGTCTTTCGCTTGCACCAGTGCCAAAGGCTGGATGAGATCAGACCCCGCATGTTTCCATACAGGGGTAATTAGGCTACCAAGGCCGTGGGTGTTCATTTCAACGAGAATTTGACCCAGTTTTCCGCAACGCCGTGACCCACTAGCTTCAATATTTCTGCTTATTTTTCATGAGATTAACAAATTTCAAACGGGTCGGCGCCAAATGAAAAAAAGGGGGGTGCGGACGAAAAGTTGGACTATCTTGGAGATAGTTCATGTATAGCTACGAAGAACGAATGCGTGCGGTTGAGCTTTATATCAAGCTCGGCAAGCGCTTGCGGGCCACGATCCGTGAGTTGGGGTATCCAACGAAGAATGCCTTAAAGGGCTGGCATCGAGAATATGAGCGTGGGCAGGATTTGGCGACACGTTCAGTGCCGCGCGCGCCTAAATTTTCAGAGGCACAAAAGCAGGTGGCGTTAGAGCATTATGCCAGCCAAGGGCGCTGCATTTCATGGACACTGCGTGCCTTAGGCTATCCAGGCCGAGCCACGCTGACGGCCTGGGTGCGCGAGGTCTTTCCCGATGCTAAGACGGTTTGCACCGGGACACATGGACCAGGCAATCACTCTGACGCCGTGAAGAAAGCTGCTGTGGTTGGACTTTATAGTCGTCAAGAAAGTGCGCAGGCTTTGGCAGAAAAGGTCGGAGTTAGCAGGCCAACGCTGTATGCTTGGAAAAACCAACTCCTTGGCCCGGAGGTTCCTGCCACGATGAAACGCAAGAAAAGGGCGCCCTTGGATCCAGAGATCGAAGAATTGGAACGTCAGCGTGAAGCCCTGCAGTGCTGCATCCGCGAACTTCAGATTGAGCATGACCTGCTCAAGACTGCGAGTGAACTGATAAAAAAGGATCCTGGCGGCGATCTGCAGGACCTGAGCAATCGGGAAAAGACCATGCTGATCGTCGCCCTAAAAAATCGGTATAAAGCACCGGCGCTGTTGGCCCGGTTGGGCCTGGCGCGGAGTTCTTACTTCTACCACTGCGCTCGTATCACACTGGAAGATAAGTATCTTCCCATCCGCCACACCATGAAGGAGGCCTTGTGAGCGCAACCATCGCGGCTTGGGCTACCGTCGCCTCAGAGCCTCAATGATGCGGCACTCTATCTCGATCTCTGAGAAAGTGGTGCGGCGCCTGATGAAATGGTGCGCTTTGGTCGTCCCAAAGCCCAAGCGGCGGCGTTACAGCTCGTATCTGGGCGAGATTAGCCCCGCGCCGGAGAACATCATCAACCGTGACTTCCAGGCTTCCGCGCCCAATGAAAAATGGCTGACAGACATCACCGAGTTCCACATCCGCGCTGGAAAAGTCTATCTTTCCCCGATCATCGATTGTTTTGACGGCCTCGTCATCAGTTGGGCCATCGGGACCAAACCGGACGCCGATCTAGCAAACACCATGCTTGATGCAGCAGTTGAGACCATCGCCGACAGCGAAGCGCTACCCATAATCCACAGCGATCGCGGAGGCCATTATCGCTGGCCTGGCTGGCTGGAACGCATAGACGCAGCAAAGCTCGTTCGCTCGATGTCACGAAAGGCGAGCTCGCAAGACAATGCCGCATGTGAGGGCTTCTTCGGTCGCCTGACGACCGAGTTCTTCTATCCGCGCGATTGGCGGACCTTCACGCCGGCTCAGTTTATCGACGAGGTTGACGCCTACATCCGCTGGTATAACGAAACACGCATCAAGATGTCCCTTGGTGGTCGAAGCCCAATCGAATACGTAAAAGCCTCGGCCTAATGCCGTGAAAACAGTCCAAGTTTTTGTCCGCACCCCCCCAATTAATGGGGCCGACTGCAAACCAACCGAGGTTCATTACCGACTGCTCGACTGACAGCGCGTAAAATCATGCATTGTCGCGGCTGATCCGGTAAACTCTGCCCCTACCGTCTTCCTTTGCCGAGGTCACGACCAGCCCGAGCTTCTTTCCCAAGGCCCCCGACATCGCGCCCCTCGCGCTATGTGCCTGCCAGCCGGTGGCAGCGACGATCGCATCCATCGTCGCACCCTCTGCCGTTTGCAGCATCTCGATCAGCACCGCCTGCTTGGTACCAGCGCGCGGTGTCGGCAGCTTGGGTGCGGACGCTTCGGCCGCATGATCACGAATGGCGGCCATTGTCTTCACCACAACAGGCTCTATCCCAATGGCCACAAGGCCCGCACCCGTGACCACCAACGTTGTGCCGTGGCCATCGCCGGTCTCGCGCCAAAGCGGTTCGCCCCGGCTCAGGTTGGCGTCGACCTCTTGCAGCCAGCCGTGTTCGATCATCTTCCCAACCGCCATCTTCGCCGCCGCACCGGCCAGCCCTTTGGGCAGTGGCAGGGCGATATTTTCGGGGCGCAGGGCCCCGGTACTGAGGATGATGGATTGGGTTTCGGTGAGTTTTGTCATCGCAGGCTCCCGTTTTCGGGCGCGCGGTGTGCCGCCCTTCTACGCGGCCAAGCCCCGCCATCACGGGGCTGGTGCGGGGCGTGCCCTTTTTAGTTGGTGTGTTCGTCCTCGCCAAAGGCGCTGTCCGTGATCTGGCACAGCAGGCTGGTGTAGTGGTTCAGGGTGCCGACATCGCCCCAGTTGATCTCGTCGGGGTGGGTCTCGAAATGGTCGTCGCTCAGGGCCTTCAGTCGTTCCAGCATCGCGTCGATCTGAAACTTGGTAGTCATGAAGGCGTCGAGGACTTTGGCATTGCCGGTGGCGTGGCGGGTGGTCATGGCTTGGTCTCCGTTGGGTGACTTGCATCGTTCTGGTGCAATCAGAATCGCTCTGTGCGCGACTGCAATCAACTGAATAACAAGTAAAAACATTATCTTAGTAAAAATCTACGTAGCTACGCGCTACTTCGGCACACATTGATCTGGCGAACGGGGCCGCAACGCCGCGCAAGGCTATTAGCGCGCTAGCCAGGCAGATTAGCCCGGACGCGTGGGAAGTCACAGCGGAGGTGCCGTCGGTTTGACTTCACACGTAGCAAGCCTATCTGACCGATATGGAAAACAGCACCAAAACATCCGTTCTCTACAACGCCAACTGCCCGGTCTGTAATTTTGAGATCGGGCATTACGCGCGATATGCGGGCAAGGCGGGCCTGCCGATCCGGTTTGATGACCTGAACACGGACGCGCGGGCCCAGTGGGGGCTGGATGCCGACACGGCGGCGCGGCGACTGTATGTGCTGCATGACGGCGTGCTGACATCGGGCATTCCGGCGTTTCTGGTCCTGTGGGCGCAGATGCCGCGGTATCATTTGCTGGGGCGGATCATTGGCTTGCCGGGGATAAGGAAGATCGCCGGTGCGGCTTATGACCATGTGCTGGCCCCGTTGATCTACCGTTGGCACTTGCGTCGATTGCGCAAGCAACGCGTCCCCACCTGACACGGGAGCACGCATTTGCCCAATGACAATGACAGCAACGGAGCTGCGGTACCGAGCGGGCGCGCGGCCCGTCTGTGGCACCTTGGAGGCATGGCGACGGGCATTGCCGGCAGTGTCAGCGCGGGGGGATTGCGCGCGCTGGCGGAGGGCAAGCGGCCCGTTCTGGCACAACTGCTGCTGACGCCTGCCAACACGCGGCGTCTGACCGATGGCCTGTCGCACCTGCGCGGCGCGGCGCTGAAGCTGGGGCAGATGCTGTCGATGGATGCCGGGATTGTGCTGCCGGGTGAGTTGACCGCGATCCTGTCGCGCATGCGCGATGGTGCCCAGCATATGCCGCCCAAACAGCTGCAAACCGTGCTGAATGCCGAATGGGGCCCGGGCTGGTACGGCCGCTTTGCCCGCTTTGACGTGCGCCCCTTTGCCGCTGCATCCATCGGGCAGGTGCACCGGGCCACGCTGCACGATGGCACCTACTTGGCGATCAAGGTGCAATACCCCGGCGTCCGCGCCAGCATTGACAGCGATGTGGACAACGTGGCCACCCTTTTGCGCCTGCCAGGCCTGATGCCCCGCGGGATGGACCTGTCCCCCCTGCTGACCGAGGCCAAGCGCCAGTTACACGCCGAAGCCGACTATCTCGCCGAAGCGCAGCATCTGGCCCGATTTGGCGATCTGCTGGTCATGTCCGACATGTTCGCGCTGCCCACCCTGCATGACGCGCTGTGCACGTCCCAAGTGCTCGCGATGCGCTACATGGAAAGCGCGCCACTGGACAGTCTGGTGGACGCGCAGCAAAGCCAGCGTGACCGAGTAGCCGCCGCCCTGATAGACCTTGTGCTGCGCGAGTTGTTTGTATTCGGCGCGATGCAGACCGACCCCAACCTTGCCAATTACCGCTTTGATCCCAAAACTGGCCGCATTGTCCTGCTGGATTTCGGTGCCGTGCAGCCCGTTGCCCCCGCTCTTGCCACTGATTTTCGCGCGCTCGCCCGTGTGGCGCTGGATGGTGGCGATGCCGCCACGCACAGCGCCATGCTGCGCATCGGATACTTCGGCGCGGATACCGCGCCGCATCATCAGGGGCTGATCCAGTCCATGTTCAACGTCGCCATGGGCCCGGTCCGGCAGAATGCGCCATTTGATTTTGGTAACAGCACGCTGCTGGAAACCCTTCGTGACATGGGCCTGGCTATAGGCAATGACCGCGAGCTTGCCCATGTGCCACCTGCTGCCACACTGTTCCTGCACCGCAAGATCGGCGGGATGTATCTGATGGCCACCAAACTTCGCGCCCGTGTCCCACTGCGCCCAATGGTCGAAACCTATTGCCGCGATCAAACCTTGGAATGAACCTGATGACAGATTTTACCCCCACCCGCGCCGCTGGCGATGCGCTTATGGCGGAGTTTATCCCTCGCATGGGCCGCCGCTATGCCAATGGCCGCAACACTGACCACGGCCCCGGCGCGCAAAAGGCGGTGTCGGTGCTGTCGCCCTATATCCGGCGCAGGCTGGTGCTTGAACAGGACGCCGTGGCGGCGGCGCTGGCAGCCCACGGCCCCGAGGATGCCGAGAAATTCGTGCAAGAGGTGATCTGGCGCGGCTATTTCAAAGGCTGGCTGGAGCGCCGCCCGCAGGTCTGGGCCAGTTACCGCAGCGGGCTGAATGCTGACCTTGCCGCGCTTGACCGCGACCGCCGCATGCGCCGCGATGTAGACCGCGCGATGACGGGCCAGACGGGACTTGAATGTTTTGACGCTTGGGCGACCGAACTGGTCGATACCGGCTATCTGCACAATCACGCGCGGATGTGGTTTGCGTCGATCTGGATATTCACGCTGGGCCTGCCGTGGCGGCTGGGGGCGGATTTCTTTTACCGGCATCTTCTTGACGGCGATGCCGCATCAAATACTCTTGGCTGGCGGTGGGTGGCGGGGTTGCACACCCGGGGCAAACCCTACCCGGCGGATGCACAGAACATCGCGACCTTTACCGCCGGACGCTTCACCCCACGACGGTCTGATCTGGCGGAGGTAACGCAGGGCCTTGAGGCGACAGAGCCGGATGGCCTACCATCGGTGCAACCCTTGCGGTCGCTAAACGCCCCCCTGCCCGGCCAGCCCACCGCTCTTCTGATCACGGATGAGGATTGCCGGGTTGAGGATTTCAACCTCGCGGCACTGGATATCCGATCTGTTGCCACGCTGATCGCAAGCCATCTGCGATCGCCCTTGCCGCTGTCCGATCTGGTGTCAGACTTCGAAGCTGGCGCTTTGGCAGATGCCATCTTGCGGGTTGGCGCGGAACCCATGCAATTGCAGGCGGGCGACCCCGCAGCCCTTGCGAAATGGGCCACCGCCGCGGGCGCCACGCAGATTGCCACGCCCTACATCACCCAAGGCCCCTTGCGCGACTGGCTGGACGAAGCAGCCCCATCGCTTGCCCTCGCAGGCATCACCCTATGCGAATGGCGGCGCGATTGGGACGCTGCCATCTGGCCGCATGCCACGGCGGGGTTCTTCAAGGTCAAACAGAACATCCCTCGTATCCTTGAGCAGGTATTGCGCGCATGACGCCCGTCATCATTATTGGCGCTGGCATTGCCGGTCTGGCCTGTGCGCGCAGGCTGGCTGATGCGGGGATGGCACCCGTGGTACTGGACAAGGGCCGCGGTATTGGCGGGCGCGTTGCCACGAGGCGGGCGGGGGATCTGCAGTTCGACCATGGCGCGCAATATGTGAACGCGCATGGCACAGGCTTTGCCAGCGTACTGGCTGCACTGGAAAGGGCGGGCACGCTGGCCGGGTGGGCGGATGGCACGGGGCGCACGCACAGTGTGGGCGTGCCGGGCATGTCGGCCCTTCCCAAAGCGCTGGGGGCCTGGCTGGATATTCGACAAAATGCGCAGGTGCTACGTCTTGTCCCAGATGCTGGGGGCTGGCTACTGCATCTGGCTGACGGCACCTTGCGTGCATCAAGGGTTGTGGTCACGGTACCCGCGCCGCAGGTGGCAGCCCTTTTAGGCGCGGATCACCCGCTGGTTGCAGCCCTTGGCGCGGTGCAACTGGCCCCTTGCCTGACGCTGATGGCTGCTGTCGCTGGCCCTGCCCCGTTCCTCACCCGTAAGGATACCGACGACCCGCTGTCATGGATAGCGCAAGACAGCGCCAAGCCGGGCCGCCCCCAAGCCGAGGGCGCGCTGTGGGTGGCACAGGCGGGTGCCGCGTTCAGTGCGGCACATCTTGATGATGATCCTGCCACCTTGACCAACCGCATGTTGCACTTGCTGTGTGACGGGCTGGGCGCTACCCCTACCAGCATTATCTATGCCAGTACTCATCGCTGGCGTTATGCGCGGGTAACGCAGGCGCTTGGAAAGCCGTTTTTGTGCAGCAACAATGGCAGCCTTTACCTTGGCGGCGACTGGTGCCTTGGCCCAAGGATCGAGGCGGCGTGGGACAGCGGTACCGCCATTGCCGCCGATCTGCTGGCGCGGAGATGACCATGTGGACCGATCCGCGCGTCGCCCGACTGATCACGCTGATCCGCGCCGCCCTGCGCCCGCCCGCTGGTGCGGGGAGGATCGCGTTGACGCTGACCTTTGGTGTGTTGTGCCATGCGCTATTTGCCGTCGGCGTTCTGGCGATGATCGTGGCGATGTTCTTTGGCCTGAGCGAAAGCCTTGGCTCCGTGCCTTGGCCGATGGCGGCGCTGGCCAAGGCCGCCCTGATCGTGCAGTTTCCGCTGGCCCATTCGTTGCTCCTGACTGGGCGCGGCGGGCGGCTTCTTGCGCGGCTGATCCCTGGCCCACATGGGCAGACGCTGGCCACCACCACCTATGCCATCATCGCCTCGGCCCAACTGCTGGCGCTGTTTGCGCTGTGGACACCGTCGGGCGTGGTATGGTGGCGGGCCGAAGGGGCGGCCTTCTGGGCCATGACCGCCGCCTATGGTGCAAGCTGGTTGATCCTGCTGAACGCCAGCTTTGATGCGGGGGCAGAGGTGCAATCAGGCGCGCTGGGCTGGATGTCGCTTCTGGCACGCATCCGACCGGTGTTCCCCGACATGCCGACCATCGGTCTGTTCCACCTGATCCGCCAGCCGATCTATGTGGCCTTTGCGCTGACGCTGTGGACCATGCAGGTCTGGACGCCGGATCAGTTGGTGCTGGCGGTCTGCTTCACCGCCTATTGCGTCCTGGCCCCGCGCCTGAAGGAACGCCGATTTGCCATCCGCTATGGCGACCGATTTGATCGCTACCGCACCGAAGTGCCCTATATGCTGCCCCGCCTGCCCAAGTCAGAGGATCAACCCGATGCGCAATGACCTGACGATCTATGACAGCGTGGCCGATCACTGGTGGTCAGATGATATCCGATGGGTGCGAACGCTGAAAAACCTGGTTCCCGGGCGGCTGGCCTGGTTCGACCGGTATATCGACTGGCAGGGCCGCGAGGTGCTGGACCTTGGCTGCGCTGGGGGCTTTATGGCCGAAGCATTGGCGGCTCGTGGGGCGCGTGTCACCGGCATTGACCCCGCCGCCGACGCCATAAAGGCCGCCCGCGCCCATTCCCGCGCGCAGGGCCTGCGCATCGGGTATGATGTGGGGGTTGGCGAGGCCCTCCCATATGATGATGCCAGTTTCGACGCCGTGGTTTGTGTCGATGTGCTGGAACATGTTACAGATTTGCACCGGGTGCTTGCCGAAGTAACGCGCACCCTGCGCCCCGGCGGGCTGTTTCTGTTCGACACGATCAACCGCAATCCGCTGGCCCGTCTGGCCACCATCACCCTCGCTGAAGACCTGCTACGTCTGTTGCCACGCGGCACGCATGATCCGGCGATGTTCATCAAACCGCGCGAATTGCATGCCGCAATGGAAGGCGCAGGGTTAGTGCCGGGGGCAGTGACCGGCCTTGGCCCGCGCGGGATAAACCGCCGGTTTGACCTGACATTTGGCCCCCTGCCGCTGACCGCCATCCTTTATATGGGGATCGCGCGTAAACCGGGCCCATTATGACTAGGTTCAGGACTCATAACCAGAATATGACGGTTGCAGCGAGTGCAATTGCTGACAGGAATACCTTTGGACAGCGGTCATAGCGGGTTGCGACGCGTCGCCAATCTTTGAGCCTGCCAAACATTCTTTCGATGCGGTTGCGGCGTTTGTAACGGCGCTTGTCGTATCGAATGGTCTTGTTGCGTGATTTGCGACCTGGGATACAGGGCCTTGTACCCCTTTCTGACAAGGCTTCGCGGAACCAGTCGGCATCATAGCCTCGATCTGCAAGCAGCCATTCTGCATTTGGCAAACTGCTCAGCAAAGCCATGGCGCCAGTGTAGTCGCTTACCTG
>NZ_ATVN01000030.1:7500-15719 GCF_000420745.1 Pseudorhodobacter ferrugineus DSM 5888 | reverse complement strand
CGACAAATGATGAGGCAGGATGTCGTAGCGCGCCGCGACATCCACGACCCGGGCACCGGGCTGCAGGCTTTCAGCCACGATCCGCGCTTTCACATCATCCGGCCAATGCCGCTTGCCGCGCCGTCGAGGTTCCACGACCTCGCACCGCCCCACAAAACCCTCACCACCATCCGCCATGCAAAACCTCCATCTGCTACCGCAGACCTTCTCGCAGGCGCATCACGCGTCAGGAATACATCAAATCAATGGGCTGGAACCACCGCATACTTTGAAGACACCAAAATCCGTGTCTTTAACAAACCGCCGAACCTCCACCTGCTATCAACCGTGGGGTTGTTGCGGGGGCTAGAGCGCGTCGGCGTCTTTCCATCGGCAGATGATGTGATCCATGAGATGACCCGTCCGTCAAAACCAGATCTGCGCCCTTCAGATATGCGCGTCTTCACCGATCTCCCAGATGGTGGCGATGAGCTTGAAACCATAGGCAGCACTTGGGAACCAACTGGTCCCTAGCCTTAGTTTGCTTTGATCGATCTACACATGCGGCATGACACTCCCTTCGTTACAACCAAGGGAGTGTCATTTCGATATCAACATTTACAGTAGGGGCTGGCCCGGTTATGGAGCCCCATTTGATTTGGTTTTTGCATGTTTCTTAAAATGAAAAGCGGCGGGTCATGCCGATGCGCAGGGTGACATTGTTGTCTTTGCCTCGGGCTGTGATGGGCGAGGATTTCGCGTCACCCAGATATTTGTCCCAACGCACAGCGCCGTCGATACCCCATGTGTCGTTGATTGCATAGGTCGCACCCACTTCTAGGCCTGCGCTGAGCGCGCCGCCTTTGGCGGGTGTCACCACGGGGAAATTGGCGGTTGCCACGCTTGTGCCGAAATAGGTATTGGCATATTTGTCGCTGCCAAAAAACACGCGCGGGCCGATGCGCAGGGTCAGTTGGTCAGACGGGTGGGCCACATAGTTTGCGCCGATTTCACCGACCCAAGCGTGGTGGCCGATTGCGCCGTAGCGGACATCGGCAAAGGCCTCAAAGTTGCGCTGGGTATAGCCGAGGCCGAAGCCCAATTCGACTGCGGCTTTGATATCGGGCAGGCCAACCAGTTCAGGATTGTCGGCCGCCGAACGCTTGGCAATATAGCGGAACGAGCCGCGGGGAGCAAAGCCGTAGGATACGGCGTTCGGATCGGGGTTGCCGATTGACCGGCCGCCGGGCAGGGCCAGATAATCAAGGCTGAAGCTGAAATCGGGACCAGCCTTGAGGTCTTGAGCGCCGAAATAGGCGGGTGCGCCACCGATGCCGGCGCGCAAGGTAAAGGCCAGTTTCGGCGCCTTTACATAAGAGGGGGCGGGAGCTGCTACCACTGGGTCTGCTGCGGTATCAAGGCTGCCCGCGAGGATTGCAAAGGGGGCGGCGGCGATGGCGGCGGCTAGAACGATGGTTTTCATAGGGTATCCCTTTTCAAGAATGGTCGCATCCAAGTGTCCCGCCATTTAGGCCCTATGGGTGTCAATGCACAGGGCGCAGGCGGTCACGTTTTGTAGCGTTGCCGAAATATCGCAATCTACATCTAGGGGTTAGGTTACGGCATGTCGACCATGAGGTCGTTTCCCCTGCGGCAAGCGCGCGCGGGGTCTTGAAGCGGGGGGGGGAGCGGCCTAGTCTCCGGCCGACACGCAGAACGGAGTCCTTTGCATGACTGGCAAACGCAGTATTTTCGAAGAGGTGGGCGACGTTACGCGCCCGAGCGCGCCCCAAGGTGGGATGATTGCGCGCAAAGACGGTTGCGCGCGCGGCGCTATTCGGCTGTGGTTGGTGCTGCTGTTTGCGCTGGTCATGGTGATGATCGTCGTCGGCGGTTTGACGCGGTTGACCGATAGTGGGCTTTCGATCACGGAATGGCGGCCTGTGACCGGCGCTTTGCCGCCGATGGATGCGGCGGCGTGGTTGCTGGAGTTCGAGAAATATCGCGCGATCCCCGAGTATCAGTTGCAAAACAAGGGTATGGACCTTGCCGCGTTCAAGCAGATTTACTGGTGGGAATGGGGGCATCGGCAGTTGGGCCGCGTGATTGGGCTGGTTTGGCTCGTGGGGTTCGTAGGGTTTTTGGTGGCGCGGAAAATTCCTGTGGGCTGGACGGGGCGGTTGTTTTTCATCGGGTGCTTGGGCGGATTGCAGGGGGCGATTGGCTGGTGGATGGTGTCGTCGGGGCTGGAGGGCGCGCGGGTGGATGTGGCGTCCTACCGGTTGGCCACGCATCTGGGGTTAGCGTTCATCATCTTTGGGTTCATCGCGTGGTATGTGTTTTCACTGGGCCGCAGCGAGGGAGAGTTGTTGCAGGCCCGCCGCGCCAAAGAGGGGCGGCTGTTTGGCCTGTCGACGGGGTTGCTGCATTTCGCCTTTTTGCAGATTTTGCTGGGGGCTTTGGTGGCGGGGATTGACGCGGGGCGCGGCTTTCCGACCTGGCCTTTGATGAACGGGCAGTTTTTTCCGGCGGATGCGTTTTATGTGCCGGATGGGGCAGGGGGCAGTTTGCCGGTTTGGCATGCATTCTTTGAAAACCCCGGATTGGTGCAATTTGTGCATCGGATGAGCGGTTATGCTTTGTTTGCCTTTGGCGTTGTCGTCTGGTTGCGGGGGCGCAAATCGGCGCACCGTACCACGCGGGCGGCGTTTAACTGGGTGATGGTGATAATGCTGGGGCAGGTGGTTTTGGGCATTGCGGCGGTGCTGACGGCGGCGCAGTTGCATACGGCGATTGCGCATCAAATTGGTGCTGTGATTCTTTGGGTGCTGATCTTGCGGGCGCGGCACCTGTCTTTGTATCCCCGTCAGGGGTCTATCCGGAAGGGCACGGCATGAATATTCGGGCAAGCGCGTATGAGGAAATGATGGCATTCCAGCGCCAGACCGAGGCGTTGGGCCAGGTAGCGGGGCGTTTGGGCTGGGATCAGGAAACCATGATGCCGCGCGGGGCTGCGGGGCAGCGGGCCGAGGAATCGGGCGCGATGGAGGCGGTGCTGCACGCACGCCGCACAGATGCCCGTTTTGAGGGGTGGCTGGCCGAAGCGGAAGCGAGCGGCAAGGTTGAGAAAGCCAATTTGCGCCATATCCGCCGGACATTTACCCGCAATTCCAAGGTGCCATCGCGTTTGGCCGAGGAATTGGCGCGGGTGACATCGGTGTCGCAAGGGATTTGGGCCGAAGCGCGGGCGAGCAATGATGTGGCAGCGTTTTTGCCCAGCCTGAAGCGGGTAATTGAGCTGCGCCGCGAGGAAGCGGCCTGTTTGGCGCAAGGCGGCGATTTATATGATGCGCTGATTGATGACTATGAGCCCGGTGCGACGGCGGCCAGTTTGGGCGCGATGTTTGACGGGATGCGCCCACGACTGGTGGCGCTGCGCGGTGCGATTTTGGACGCCGACCATCAGCCTGAGTCGATTGAAGGGCGGTTTGATGCGGATGGCCAGATGCGTGTGGCGCGGGAATTGGCGACCGCGTTCGGCTATGACTGGGGCCGTGGGCGGCTGGACCTTGCCGTGCACCCGTTTTCCAGTGGCGGCGGGTCGGATGCGCGGATCACTACGCGGGTAGTTGAAAGTGACCCGTTCAACTGTTTTTACTCGACGATTCATGAAGTTGGCCATGCCTGCTATGAGCTGGGGATTGATGACGATTATGCGCTGACGCCACTGGGTCAGGGCGTGTCGATGGGCGTGCATGAAAGCCAAAGCCGGATTTATGAGAACCAGTTGGGGCGCAGCCGCGCCTTTACCGGTTGGTTGATGGGCCGAATGCGGGCACAGTTTGCGGATTTTAACGCGCGTGATGCGGATGCGTTTTATGGCACGGTCAACAAGGTGCGTGCGGGGTACATTCGGACCGAAGCGGATGAGGTGCAGTATAACCTGCATGTGATGCTGCGGTTTGACCTAGAGCGCGCGCTGATTTCGGGTGATCTTGGGGTTAGCGATCTGGAGGCCGCATGGAATGACCGGTTCAAGGCCGATTTCGGCTTTGGCGTGGACAAGCCGTCGAACGGGATGTTGCAGGATGTGCATTGGTCGGTGGGGCTGTTTGGCTATTTCCCGACCTATAGCTTGGGCAACCTTTATGCGGGCTGTTTGAACCAAGCGATGCGCAAGGCCATTCCGAAACTGGATGAGCAGTTGGCCGTTGGCGAAACGTCGGCGGCGACAACGTGGCTGCGGGAAAATGTGCAGTGCCACGGGGGGCTTTATGAGCCGCGTGAAGTGATTGAGCGGGCTTGTGGCTTTGCGCCCCATGAAGGGCCGCTGCTGGATTATCTGGAAGAGAAGTTCCGCGCGATTTACAAGCTTTGACAAGTCGGCGTGGCCTTGGCGTCTGGATGCTCGCGGTTGGGCAGACGCTGGGCTATGCCTGTTTGTTTTACAGTTTTGCAGCACTGATCCTGTCGTTGGAAACCGATTTGGGCTGGGATAAACGCTTGTTTGCGCTGGGCCCGATGCTGGCGATTGGGGTTTCGGCGGTGCTGGCCCCGCTGATGGGGCGGCAGGTTGACAACGGGCGGGGGCAGGCGCTGCTACTGGGCGGGGCGGCTTTGGGCGGTTTGGCCTTGCTGGCCTTGGCACAGGTACAAACCGTTTGGCAGTACCTCGCGCTGTGGGCCGTTATTGGTGTGGCGCAATCGGCCTGTTTATACGAGGTGGCCTTTGCCTATCTGGTGCGGCGCTTTGGGGTGGATGCGCGGGCGCGGATTATTCGTGTGACATTGGTGGCGGGGCTGGCATCAACGCTGGCCTTTCCGGCGGGGGCGTGGCTGGCCGATGCGTTCGGCTGGCGCGTGGCGGTGATGGTTGCTGGTGGCGTGATGTTGGGGGTGACGGCGCCTTTGCATTGGTTGGCCTGCCGGATGATCCGTGCGGAAACGGCATTGGAAGTCGAGGTTGCGGCTGGCAAAGGGTTTGTCAGGGCCGCCTTGCGTGCCCCTGTGTTTTGGGGGCTGGCGGCGCTGTTTGGTCTTGTTGGGCTGAACCATTGGATTTTGATCAGCTTTTTGGTGCCCTTGTTGGTGGATATGGGTATTGGCCACGGTTGGGCGGTGCTGGCGGCGGCCACTGTTGGCCCCGCGCAAACGTTGGGGCGGTTTGTGTTGATGCGGGTCGAGGCTCGGGTGGGCACGGGGCAGGTGTTGGCGATTACGGTAGGCATGATGATCGCGGCATCGGTGTTTCTGGCGGGGGCCGGGGTGTCTGCGGTGATGATCTTTGGCTTTGCCGCGTTGCAGGGCGGCGCGATGGGGATCATGACGATTTTGCGCCCCGCCCTGGTGGCCGAGAGGTTGGGGCGCGAACAGTTTGGCGCGATCAGCGGGATGCTGTCGATTCCATCGCTGGGGGCATCGGCCGTGGCGCCGTTGATCGCGGCATCATTGTTTGAAACGGCGGGGCCGATGGGCATGATCGGCGCAAGCCTTGCCATGGCGCTGGGCGCGCTGATGATTTCGCGTTGGATTGTGTCGCACGGTTAGCTGGGCCAATCGGGGTGGCGTTTTTCCAAGAAGGCGCTGATGCCTTCGTCGGTGTCGCGGTGCAGCATGTTTTCGACCATAACCTTACCTGCATGGGCGTAAGCATCGGCCAGCGAGAGTTGACGCTGATCATAAAACGCGCGTTTGCCGATGCGCACGGCGGATCCAAGTTTGGAGGCCACGAGCCGTGCAAGGGCGAGGGTTTCATCGTCCAGCGCCTCGGGGGCGACCTCGCGGTTGATCAGGCCGATGTCGTGGGCGCGGGTGGCCGAGATGAATTCGCCAGTGACCAGCATTTCAAAGGCGTGTTTGGCATGCACGTTGCGGGTCATCGCGACCATGGGCGTGGAACAAAACAGACCGATGTTCACGCCATTGACGCCGAAACGGGTGCCTGTGGCAGCTATGGCCATGTCGCAGGTGGCGACAAGCTGGCAACCGGCGGCGGTGGCGATACCGTGGGCGGATGCGATGACCGGTTGGGGCAGGGTGGTGATGGCTTGCATAACGTCGGCGCAGCGGTTGAAGAGATCGGCGAAATAGGCAGCACCTTTGTCGGGGCTTGCGCGGCCTGCCTGCATTTCCTTGAGGTCGTGGCCCGCGCAGAACACTTTGCCCGTGCCGCGCAGGATGACGACCTTGATGGTTTTATCGGTGGCGATTTGGGCCAGTTGATCCGAGAGCGCGGCGAGCATGGCATCGGACAGCGCGTTCAAGCTGTGGGGGCTGTTCAAGGTGAGGCGGGCGATGCCGCCGTCAAGAGTTTCGCGGACCAAAATAGGGTCTGTCATCTTGTCATGTCTTTCGTTTTGCTATGCAGTTGGGGGGAAGTGTAGCGATGTTGTGGCGCAGGGAAAGGTGATTTCCCAAGGGAGAGATATGGCTGTTGTGATGGATCAAGCGGCGCTGACCGCGTTCTTGGCGCGGGATTTCGCGCAAGTGGCTGAAGATTTTACCGTTACGCGGGTCGAGGAGGACCTGCTGGAGGTGCGGCTGAATGTCGAGGCGCGCCATTTGCGCCCCGGCGGCACGGTGTCGGGGCCGTCGATGTTCGCGCTGGCCGATGTGGCGATGTACTTGGCGATTTTGGCGCGGCTTGGACCTGTGGCGCTGGCGGTGACCACCAATTGCAGTATTGATTTCATGCGCAAACCTGCGGCTGGGCGGGCATTGGTGGCACAAGCCCGCGTGCTGAAGCTGGGGCGCGTGCTTGCGGTGGGCGATGTTCTGATTTGGTCCGAGGGCGAAACCGCCCCCGTTGCCCGTGCAGGGCTGACCTATTCCATTCCGCCCGCGCAATAAGGGGGGTTAGGCCTTTTTGATCTTGAACGAGCCTTCGATTTGCGCGCCGCTTTCGATGGACAGGGTGGAATAGGTAATGTCGGCGGTGACTTGGGCTGCCGAACGCAGGGTGAGTGTCGCGCTGTCGATCTTGCCTGTCAGTTTGCCGCGTAGATCCACGGTTTTCGCGCCGATAGTGCCTTTAACCGCGCCTTCATGGCTGATCGTCAAGGTGTCGGCGGTGATCGAGCCATCCACTTCGCCCATCACCTCGACGCTGCCTTTGGAAACGATGTCGCCGGTGATCTTGAGGTCAGAGGCGAGCACGGATTTTCCGGCGTTGCTGTTGGGGCTGGTTGGGTTCGACATTTGGAAATTCCTTTTGGCGCCGAGCATCGCCGGCATATTCATTTTCCCCGATAGAGGACGAAGCGGTGGGTTGGGTCAAGCCCGTCGTGCAAGCAATGGTCGGTTTTCCGCCAAAACGTGGCTTTGGGGGGCGTGACTGAAAGGTTGGTTTGACCGATCATCTGGTCAGGCGCGGTCACGGGTTGACGGCCGCCCGCGCGCGCGTACCATATAATTCGCGTTGGTTTTCCAGTTTACGAAGTATCGTGGCCGCGGGGTTTCGCTGCCGGCAAAGATGGGGGCAGGGATGCAGGCGGACAGGATTATCACGAATGCGCGGGTTTTGACGATGGACCCGCATTGCCCACGGGCCGAGGCGGTGGCGATGGCGGCTGGGCGCATTCTGGCTGTGGGGTCGCGCAGGGTGATCGAGGCGCTGGCGGGCCCGCGTACCGATGTGATTGATGCACGCGGCCGCACCGTGCTGCCCGGATTTGTGGAAAGCCATTTGCATTTGGTGCTGGGCGGGGCCGAGCTTGCGCATTTGCAGCTGGGCGGGGTTTACGGGATGGACGCTTTGCGCGGGGCTT
The DNA here is from genome assembly GCF_000420745.1 of Pseudorhodobacter ferrugineus DSM 5888. GTDB lineage: Bacteria > Pseudomonadota > Alphaproteobacteria > Rhodobacterales > Rhodobacteraceae > Pseudorhodobacter > Pseudorhodobacter ferrugineus. The sequence continues at coordinate 7,974 of NZ_ATVN01000030.1, read as the reverse complement.
TTGCGGGTTTTGGCACGATAAACCCTGATGCGCCTTTGTTGATGGCGCAAGGGGGGAGCTATACGATGCTGGACCATCCGATGACGCGGCATGATTTGGACCGTGTGCTGCCGGACCGGCCCATCGCGATCACGGCTGCCGATCATCATACGGTCTGGGCGAATACGGCTGCGTTGAAAGCGGCAGGGATATTGCAGGGGATGCACTGCCCCCACGGGCACGAGGTGGTGATGGGCGCGGATGGGCTTGCCACCGGCGAATTGCGCGAGTTTGAGGCCTTTGCCCCCGTGATTGCGCTTGGCGGCGAGGCGCGACTGAACCTTGGGATCGCGACCGGAGAGGAGCCGAGCCCGTGGCCGAGTGCGGCGGAGACGGCGATTGACCGTGCAAAGGTGGCCGCAGGGCTGCGCCACTGTGCTGCGCATGGCATTACGTCGATGGTCAATATGGACGGCAACCGCTTTACGCTGGAAT
>NZ_ATVN01000030.1:0-2500 GCF_000420745.1 Pseudorhodobacter ferrugineus DSM 5888 | reverse complement strand
CGAGCCGAAGCTCAGGATGCATAGCAATATGCGTGGTAGCGGAGCGTTCTGTGATATAGGACGCTGTGTAATTATGCTCGGGCATGCTCGAGTATAACGTACACAATGTGCTTTCTGTGAAGCCGGGCTGTAAGGCATCCGGTGGAGAGATCAGAAGCGAGAATGTTGACATGAGTAGCGACAAAGAGGGTGAGAGACCCTCTCGCCGAAAGTCCAAGGGTTCCTGCTTAAAGCTAATCTGAGCAGGGTAAGCCGGCCCCTAAGGCGAGGCCGAAAGGCGTAGTCGATGGGAATCAGGTTAATATTCCTGAGCCGTGAGGTAGTGACGGATCGCAGAGGTAGTTTGCCCTTATCGGATTGGGTGGGCTGCTGAGTGGTCCCTGGAAATAGCTCCTCTATAAGACCGTACCCTAAACCGACACAGGTGGACTGGTAGAGAATACCAAGGCGCTTGAGAGAACCACATTTAAGGAACTCGGCAAAATGCCTCCGTAAGTTCGCGAGAAGGAGGCCCCATTCGCACGCAAGTGTGGGTGGGGGGCACAAACTAGGGGGTGGCGACTGTTTACTTAAAACACAGGGCTCTGCGAAGTCGTAAGACGACGTATAGGGTCTGACGCCTGCCCGGTGCTGGAAGGTTAAAAGGAGGGGTGCAAGCTCTGAATTGAAGCCCCAGTAAACGGCGGCCGTAACTATAACGGTCCTAAGGTAGCGAAATTCCTTGTCGGGTAAGTTCCGACCTGCACGAATGGCGTAACGATCTCCCCGCTGTCTCAAATGTGGACTCAGCGAAATTGAACTGTGTGTCAAGATGCACACTTCCCGCGGTTAGACGGAAAGACCCCATGCACCTTTACTATAGCTTCGCACTGGCATCAGGATTGAGATGTGCAGGATAGGTGGTAGGCATTGAATCGGGGACGCTAGTCCTCGTGGAGCCTCCCTTGAGATACCACCCTTCTTACTCTTGATGTCTAACCGCGGTCCATTATCTGGATCCGGGACCCTGCGTGGTGGGTAGTTTGACTGGGGCGGTCGCCTCCCAAACAGTAACGGAGGCGCGCGAAGGTTGGCTCAGAGCGGTCGGAAATCGCTCGTTGAGTGCAATGGCAGAAGCCAGCCTGACTGCAAGACTGACAAGTCGAGCAGAGACGAAAGTCGGTCATAGTGATCCGGTGGTCCCGAGTGGAAGGGCCATCGCTCAACGGATAAAAGGTACGCTGGGGATAACAGGCTGATGATGCCCAAGAGTCCATATCGACGGCATCGTTTGGCACCTCGATGTCGGCTCATCTCATCCTGGGGCTGGAGCAGGTCCCAAGGGTACGGCTGTTCGCCGTTTAAAGAGGTACGTGAGCTGGGTTTAGAACGTCGTGAGACAGTTCGGTCCCTATCTGCCGTGGGTGTAGGAGACTTGAGAAGAGTTGCCCCTAGTACGAGAGGACCGGGGTGAACGTTCCACTGGTGGACCAGTTATCATGCCAATGGTAGTGCTGGGTAGCTATGAACGGACAGGATAATCGCTGAAGGCATCTAAGCGAGAAGCCCCCTTCAAAACAAGGTCTCCCTTGAGAGCCGTGGAAGACCACCACGTCGATAGGCCAGAGATGTAAGTGCAGTAATGCATTCAGTTGACTGGTACTAATTGCTCGATAGGCTTGATTTGATCCAGAAACAGCAAGGTTTAGAAATAATCCTAATGCTTCGGAAACAAAGTCAAAAGCAAACATCACTACGTCGCAAAGCGACGGCAGTGTAAAACATGGAACATTCGGATTAGCCGCATAGCTAAACCGACTGATGTTGTGTCCCTGATAACCTCAGGGAAGCGTTTCTTTCTCGGTTTGGTGGTCATAGCGCGAGCAAAACACCCGATCCCATCCCGAACTCGGCCGTTAAGTGCCGTCGCGCCAATGGTACTGCGTCTTAAGACGTGGGAGAGTAGGTCACCGCCAAACCTAGTAAGAAACGTAATCTCTCAAAACGATGAAACAAAACCCCAAAATACTCACATTGGGGCACCACAGGGCCCTTGCAAACCGCAAGAACCCAAAGCGTCGCGGGATGGAGCAGCTCGGTAGCTCGTCAGGCTCATAACCTGAAGGTCGTAGGTTCAAATCCTACTCCCGCAACCAACACTAATTCCTCAACAATATCAGACACTTCCAAACCCGCTCCGGCGGGTTTTTGCATGTTCGGCATGTTGTTCGCGCCCAATGACAGCGCAAGAAGCGTATGCGGTGGTTCCAGCCCATTGATTTGATGTATTCCTGACGCGTGATGCGCCTGCGAGAAGGTCTGCGGTAGCAGATGGAGGTTTTGCATGGCGGATGGTGGTGAGGGTTTTGTGGGGCGGTGCGAGGTCGTGGAACCTCGACGGCGCGGCAAGCGGCATTGGCCGGATGATGTGAAAGCGCGGATCGTGGCTGAAAGCCTGCAGCCCGGTGCCCGGGTCGTGGATGTCGCGGCGCGCTACGACATCCTGCCTCATCATTTGTCG
>NZ_ATVN01000029.1 GCF_000420745.1 Pseudorhodobacter ferrugineus DSM 5888 | reverse complement strand
AGCGCGCGGATAGACTCTTCACCAATCTCTGGGCGCGTGCCGTTCATTGCGTGCAAGGCCGAACCACGGATGATCGGAATGTCATCACCGGGGTAATCGTACTTGGACAGAAGCTCGCGGATTTCCATTTCCACCAGTTCCAGCAGCTCTTCGTCGTCGACCTGGTCAACCTTGTTCATGTAAACGACCATGTAGGGAATACCTACCTGGCGGCCGAGCAAGATGTGCTCGCGGGTCTGTGGCATTGGGCCATCAGCCGCGTTCACAACCAAGATCGCGCCGTCCATCTGCGCCGCACCGGTGATCATGTTTTTCACATAGTCAGCGTGGCCGGGGCAGTCGACGTGGGCGTAGTGACGGGCTTCCGACTCATATTCCACGTGCGCAGTCGAGATCGTGATCCCGCGTGCCTTTTCTTCGGGTGCGCCGTCGATCTGGTCATAGGCGCGGAATTCGCCAAAATACTTCGTGATCGCAGCTGTCAACGTCGTTTTGCCGTGGTCAACGTGACCAATCGTGCCGATGTTTACGTGCGGTTTGTTACGTTCAAACTTTGCCTTTGCCATGATGGCCTCCTGTCATTCAATTGCGGTGGGGGTAAATCCCACCCTACGGGGTTGGTAGGGTGGGCAATTTGCCCACCGCCGTTGGTTATTAAGCGTATTTCTTCTGGATCTCATCCGAGATGTTCTGCGGAACCGCGTCGTAATGGTCGAACGACATCGCAAACGTTGCACGGCCCGATGTCATGGAGCGCAGCGTGTTGATGTAGCCGAACATATTGGCCAAAGGCACCATTGCAGAAATCACGTTCGCGTTGCCGCGGCTGTCCTGACCCGTCACCATACCACGGCGGGATGTCAAGTCACCAATAACGCCGCCAGTATACTCCTCGGGTGTCACAACTTCGACCTTCATCACAGGCTCCAACAACTTGGCCCCTGCTTTCTTAAGGCCTTCACGCATTGCAGCACGGGCCGCAATTTCAAAAGCCAGAACCGAAGAGTCGACGTCATGATACGCACCGTCGATCAGCGCGACCTTAAAGTCGATAACCGGGAAGCCAGCCAGCGGGCCCGAGTCCATAACAGACTTGATGCCTTTTTCAACGCCGGGGATGTATTCCTTCGGAACGTTACCACCAACAACACGGGACTCGAACGAATAACCTTCGCCGGGCTCGGTTGGCATAATGATCATCTTGATACGCGCAAACTGACCGGTACCACCGGACTGCTTTTTGTGCGTGTAGTCGATCTCATGCTCGCGCGAGATGGTCTCACGGTAAGCCACCTGTGGTGCACCGATGTTCGCTTCGACCTTGAATTCACGACGCATCCGGTCAACCAGAATGTCGAGGTGAAGTTCGCCCATGCCCTTCATGATCGTTTGGCCCGATTCAATATCGGTTTCCACACGGAAAGAAGGATCTTCCGCTGCCAGACGGGCCAAAGCGATGCCCATCTTTTCTTGGTCAGCTTTGGTCTTTGGTTCTACCGCAATTTCGATAACCGGAACCGGGAAGGTCATGGTTTCCAAAACAACCGGCTTGGCCGGGTCACACAGGGTATCGCCTGTTGTGGTTTCTTTCAGGCCACCCAACGCAATGATGTCACCAGCATAGGCTTCGGTGATTTCTTCACGGTCAATGGCATGCATCATCATCATACGGCCAACACGCTCTTTGCGCTGCTTGGTCGCATTCAGCATTGCGTCGCCCTTGGCCAAAGTACCCGAATAGATGCGGGTAAAGGTCAAGGAACCCACGAAGGGGTCGTTCATGATCTTGAACGCAAGCGCCGAGAAGGGCTGCTCATCATCGGCCGAACGAGCGATGTTACGCGTTTCTGTCTCGTCACCTGGTGTAAAGCCCATGTAAGGCGGAACGTCCAAAGGATTTGGCAGATAGTCGATCACAGCGTTCAGCAATGGCTGCACACCTTTGTTTTTGAACGCAGAACCAGCCATAACCGGAATGAAGTCAATCGCCAGCGTACCCTTGCGGATCAAACCGCGCAGCACGTCAACCGAAGGCTCATTACCTTCAAGATAGGCTTCCATCGCAGTGTCGTCTTGCTCTACTGCTGTTTCCAGCAAGTTGGTGCGCCACTCGGTTGCACTGTCCATCAGCTCGGCCCGGATCGGGCGACGTTCCCACGACGCGCCAAGGTCTTCGCCCAGGTAAACCCATTCTTCCATGGTCACGAGGTCGATGATGCCTTCCAGCTTGTCTTCCGCACCAATCGGCAAAGCGATTGGCAGGGCGTTCGCACCGGTGCGGTCCTTGATCATCTTGACGCAGTTGAAAAAGTCAGCGCCGGTCTTGTCCATCTTGTTGACAAAAACGATACGCGGAACTTTGTACCGGTCGGCCTGACGCCAAACGGTTTCGGTCTGCGGTTCAACACCTGCGTTGCCGTCCAGCAGAACAACAGCGCCATCCAGAACGGCCAGCGAACGCTCTACTTCGATTGTAAAGTCAACGTGGCCGGGCGTGTCGATGATGTTAAAGCGGTAACGGTCATCTTTCGACAGGTTGTCGGAATCGATGGTACGCTGCCAGAATGTCGTGGTCGCAGCGGACGTGATCGTGATCCCACGCTCCTGCTCCTGCTCCATCCAGTCCATAGTCGCGGCGCCGTCATGGACTTCGCCGATTTTATGGGACTTGCCTGTATAGTACAGGATGCGTTCCGTCGTGGTGGTCTTGCCCGCGTCGATGTGGGCAATAATACCAAAGTTACGGTAGTGGTTAAGCTGATAGTCGCGTGCCATGTGGACCCCTTACCAGCGATAGTGGCTGAACGCTTTGTTAGCGTCGGCCATTTTATGGGTGTCTTCGCGCTTTTTAACAGCCGTACCACGGTTGTTAACAGCATCCGAAAGCTCGGCTGCAAGGCGCTCTTCCATTGTGTTTTCGTTGCGCTTGCGGGCAGCGATGATCAACCAACGAATGGCCAATGCTTCGCGGCGCTCGATGCGCACCTCAACCGGCACCTGATAGGTTGCACCACCAACGCGACGCGACCGGACTTCTACCGATGGCTTCACGTTTTCAAGGGCTTCATGGAAGCACTCGATCGGGGCGCGCTTCAGGCGCTCTTCAACGCGGGTGAGCGCGTTGTAAACAATCGACTCAGCGACGGATTTTTTGCCGTCGATCATCAGGTTGTTCATGAATTTTGTCAGAACCTTATCGCCATACTTGGCGTCAGGCAGAATCTCGCGTTTTTCAGCGGCGTGACGACGTGACATGTTTTAATTCCTCACTTCGGACGCTTAGCGCCGTATTTCGAACGACGCTGGCGACGATCTTTAACACCCTGGGTATCCAACACACCGCGCAGGATGTGGTAACGGACACCCGGAAGGTCTTTGATACGACCGCCGCGGATCAGAACAACAGAGTGTTCCTGAAGGTTGTGCTTTTCACCCGGAATATAGCAGATAACCTCAAAGCTGTTGGTAAGACGCACTTTTGCGACTTTACGCATAGCCGAGTTAGGCTTTTTCGGAGTGGTTGTGTAAACGCGGGTACATACGCCGCGTTTTTGTGGGCAGGATTCCAAGTGCTGTGACTTGGACCGCTTGACGCGCGGTTCGCGCGGCTTACGGATAAGCTGTTGGATCGTTGGCATTCACGTTCCTCGTGTTGCAACTGTCAATACTCGCACCGGATCGTGTTCCGGCACACTGCTTCTCGACGGCATCTTGTGCCTTCACAAAACACCAAAACCGCAGTCGTTGCCCTTGCGGGAACGGTGCGGTGGAATTCCAGAGGATCGGGGCGTTTAACGGCCCGGATCTTGACCACTTTAGTCTTTGAGACCCTTCGACATGCCGAAACATACCTTGGGTGGCTGGCGTATAAGGGGAGTCGCGGGGGATGTCAACAGGACCGGATTAGCGGTCCGGCGTCGCGGTTCCGGTCATCGACGCCTTAGTCGCCGCGATCCTGCGTTGCAGCTGATGTTCACGCACATAGGTATAAAGCCCGGTCGCCACAACAATGGCCGCGCCCAGCAGCGTGATCGCTTTGGGGAAATCATCAAAGACCAACCACCCCAGCAAAATCGCCCATATAAGCGCGGAATAGCGAAACGGCGCAACAATCGCCACATCACCGACCCGCATCGCTTTCACGATAAACAAATAGCCCATGATCAGCATCGCCGACGCCCCTGCCAGCATCGCGAACACATGGGGTGTCACCACCGTCCAATCCTCAATCGCCAATCCCGCCAGCCCCATCATCGTGACCGCCAGCGAGGTATAAATCGCAATCGTGACCGAGGGCAGGCCGTGCGAAAACTGTCGTGTGGTCAGGTCACGTACCACCACAAAGGCAACCGAAATGATGGCGAGCACTGACCATATATTGAACCCTTCGGTGCCGGGCCGCACAATCAGCATCACCCCGCCAAACCCGACCGCAATCGCCGTCATCCGTCGCCAGCCCACGGGTTCGCGCAGCGCAATCGCGGCACCCAAGGTCACAGCCAAAGGGAGGGATTGCAAAATCGCCGAGAGGTTCGCCAAGGGCATTTGCCGCAAAGCCAGCAAGAAGGTGATCGTTGCCCCCAATTCGGCCAAGGTACGCCAGCCCAAAAGGCGACGATCATTGGCGGGAATGACTAGGGTCGAGATTTTCATCACACGGGCAAGGATTAATAGCGCCACCAAGGTCATTACGCCCCGGATCACAATCGCTTGCGACAATGGCAGAACCAGCGTCACCGACTTCATGAAACTGTCGTTCACGGTGAAAGTCGCCATAGCCACGGCCATAAAAACGATGCCGCGCGTGTTGTCTGAAAGTGCCAAGTCTGATCCCCCTGCCCTACCGCAGACCTTTCCGCCACGACCTGCAATGGTCAACCCCGCCCCTAGTTAAACTTTGTAACCCGCACAAAATGAAAATGCCCCCCGCAGTCACCTGCGAGGGGCCGAATCGTTAGCCGTCAGGCGCGATTATTCGTCGCGGCTCTCCATCGGGTCAGCAGCAACCGGCTCTGGTGCGGCCAAAGCTGCGGCTTGCTCGGCGTCCGAACGGCGTGTTTCCACGACCTTCAAATCCCGATCCGCTGCGATCTTTTTCACGCGGCTTGTCGCCCCGCCCGTACCCGCCGGGATCAAGCGCCCAACGATCACGTTCTCTTTCAGACCGACTAGTTTGTCGCGCTTGCCCTGTACCGAAGCCTCGGTCAGAACCCGCGTGGTTTCCTGGAACGACGCCGCCGAGATAAAGCTGCGTGTCTGCAAGCTGGCCTTGGTGATCCCCAAAAGGATCGGCTCGGCCGTTGCAGGACGCACGCCCAGCTTGTGTGCTTTGGCGTTCGCTTCTTCCAGCTCTTGCTTGTCGACGTTTTCGCCCTTCAGCAGCGTGGTCTGGCCCGAGTCAAGAACCTCGAACTTTTGCAGCATCTGACGCACGATTACCTCGATATGCTTGTCGTTGATCTTCACGCCTTGCAAACGGTACACGTCCTGCACTTCGTCGATCATGTAGTTTGCAAGCGCCTCGACACCCAAGATCCGCAAAATATCGTGCGGGGCTGGGTTGCCGTCCATGATGTAATCGCCCTTTTGAACGAAATCACCTTCTTGCACGGGAATATGCTTGCCCTTCGGCACCATGTATTCCAGCGGCTGAAGGCTGTCATCAATTGGTTCCAGCGTAATGCGGCGCTTATTCTTATAGTCTTTGCCGAACCGCACATAACCATCGGATTCCGCGATGATCGCGTTGTCCTTTGGACGACGAGCTTCAAACAATTCCGCCACGCGAGGAAGACCCCCGGTGATGTCCTTGGTCTTGGCGCCTTCACGCGGAATACGCGCCACAACGTCGCCCGGCTTAATGTCCTGACCATCTTCGACCGACAAAATCGCGTCAACCGACATTGGATAGGAAATCGGATTGCCAGCATCGTTGCGCAAAGGCTCGCCCTGCGCGTCCATCAAGATCACTTCTGGCTTCAGGTCATTGCCTTTCGGCGCCGACCGCCAGTCGGAAACGATCCGCTGGGTCATGCCTGTCGCATCATCCGTATCTTCACGCACCGAGATGCCCGAGATCAGATCGACAAACCGTGTGACCCCTGCTTTTTCAGCAATGATCGGCAAGGTATAGGGGTCCCATTCGAACAGTTTCGCGCCGCGTTTGACCGCTTGGCCATCCTTGACGTGAACCTTGGCACCATAAGACACCTTGTGCGACGCACGCTCTTGGCCCGCCTCGTCAATGATCGCGATTTGCATCGCACGACCCATAACAACCTGCTCACTGCCAACATTTTCGAGCAGGCTGGCATTGCGGAACTCAACCTTGCCTTCTTGAGACGCTTCCAAGAAAGACTGCTGACCACCTTGCGCAATACCGCCGATGTGGAACGTCCGCATCGTCAACTGTGTACCAGGTTCACCAATCGACTGCGCAGCAATAATGCCGACAGCTTCACCTTGGTTCACCAACGTACCGCGTGCAAGGTCACGACCATAGCACTGGGCGCAAACGCCTTCTTCGGCCTCACAGGTCAGCGGGCTGCGGATACGCGCAGACGCAACACCGGCCTGATCAATCAGATCCGCCTTGCGTTCGTCGATCAGCTCGCCACGTGCCACGATAACCTCGTCCTGACCTGGAACAAGGATATCCTCGGCTGCCACACGGCCCAGCACCCGCTCCGCCAGTGAGGACACAACCTCACCGTCGTTCACGGCCGCAGATGCGGTGATGCTGTTTTCCGTACCGCAATCATGGGCGCGAATGATGCAATCTTGTGCAACATCGACCAGACGGCGGGTCAGATAGCCCGAGTTCGCAGTTTTCAAAGCCGTGTCCGCAAGGCCCTTACGGGCACCGTGGGTAGAGTTAAAGTACTCCAACACGGTCAGACCTTCCTTAAAGTTTGAGATGATCGGTGTTTCAATGATCTCGCCGTTCGGCTTGGCCATCAGACCGCGCATCCCGCCCAGCTGCTTCATCTGTGCAGGCGAACCCCGCGCACCGGAGTGCGACATCATATAGACCGAGTTCGGTTCATTTTCAGCGCCGGCATCGTTGTGACGAACGGCGGAAATCTCATCCATCATCTCGCCAGCAACCTTGTCGGAACACTTCGACCAAGCATCGACAACTTTGTTATACTTCTCACCCTGAGTGATCAGGCCGTCCATATACTGCTGTTCGAATTCCTTAACCTGATCGCGGACTTCGTTCACGATGTCCCACTTGGTGTCAGGGATCAGCATGTCATCCTTACCGAACGAAATACCAGCCTTGAACGCCTCGCGGAAACCCATGGTCATGATCTGATCACAGAAAATCACCGATTCTTTTTGGCCGCAATAGCGGTAAACAGTGTCAATAACATTCTGGACGTCTTTTTTCCGCAGCAACCGGTTCACAAGATCGAACGGCGCTTTGGCATTCACGGGCAACAGGTTGCCAAGGCGCAAACGGCCCGGCGTTGTTTCAAACCGCTTCCAAACCTCATTGCCTTCTTCGTCGATCTGCTTGATCCGTGCTTGGATCGACGCATGCAAATGGACAGCACCCGCAGCAAGCGCGTGCTCCACTTCGGTTACATCAGCAAAGGCCATGCCTTCACCAACCATGCCCTTACGCTGCATGGTGGTGTAGTACAGGCCCAAGACCATATCCTGCGATGGCACGATAATCGGCGCACCGTTTGCAGGGGAAAGCACGTTATTGGTCGACATCATCAGAACGCGCGCTTCCAACTGAGCCTCAAGGCTCAGTGGAACGTGAACCGCCATCTGGTCACCGTCAAAGTCGGCGTTAAAGGCCGAACAGACCAGCGGGTGCAGCTGAATAGCCTTACCTTCGATCAAGATCGGTTCGAACGCCTGAATGCCCAAACGGTGCAAGGTCGGCGCACGGTTCAACAGAACCGGATGTTCGCGGATAACCTCGTCCAAGATATCCCACACTTCGGGACGCTCTTTTTCCACCAGCTTTTTCGCCTGCTTGACTGTCGAGGACAGACCCTTGGCTTCCAAACGTGAATAGATGAACGGTTTGAACAGTTCCAAAGCCATCTTTTTCGGCAGGCCGCACTGGTGCAGCTTCAATTCCGGACCGGTCACGATAACCGAACGACCCGAGAAGTCGACGCGCTTACCCAAAAGGTTCTGACGGAAGCGGCCTTGCTTACCCTTCAGCATGTCAGACAGCGATTTCAACGGGCGCTTGTTGGTGCCCGTGATGACGCGGCCACGACGGCCGTTGTCAAACAGCGCATCAACCGATTCCTGCAACATCCGCTTTTCGTTGCGCACGATGATATCGGGCGCACGCAGTTCAATCAGACGCTTCAAACGGTTGTTCCGGTTGATGACGCGGCGGTACAGATCGTTCAGATCCGAGGTCGCAAAGCGGCCACCATCCAGCGGCACCAAGGGGCGCAGTTCTGGCGGGATCACTGGCAGCACGGTCAGAACCATCCACTCCGGACGGTTTCCCGACTCGAGGAACGATTCAACGATCTTCAAACGCTTGATGATCTTTTTCGGCTTCAATTCACCCGTGGCTTCTTTCAGCTCTTCGCGCAGCTGGTCAGCGGTCGCCTCAAGGTCGATCGCGGCCAGCATTTCACGAATGGCTTCAGCGCCGATGTTAGCGGTGAACGCATCCGCGCCATACAGATCTTGCGCGTCGAGGAACTCTTCCTCGGTCATCAGCTGGCCATAGGTCAGGTCGGTCAGACCCGGCTCAATCACCACATAATTTTCAAAGTACAAAATGCGTTCCAGATCCCGCAGCGTGGTATCCAGCATCAGGCCAATACGGCTTGGCAGCGACTTCAAAAACCAGATGTGCGCAACAGGTGCGGCCAATTCGATATGGCCCATCCGTTCGCGACGCACTTTTTGCAGTGTCACTTCAACGCCGCATTTTTCGCAGACAACGCCGCGATATTTCATGCGCTTATATTTGCCGCACAGGCATTCGTAATCTTTGATTGGGCCAAAGATGCGTGCGCAGAACAGACCGTCACGCTCTGGCTTGAACGTGCGGTAGTTGATGGTTTCCGGCTTTTTGATCTCGCCATAAGACCAGCTCAGAATCCGCTCTGGCGAGGCCAGAGAGATTTTGATCTCATCAAAGGTTTTGACCGGAGCAACGGGGTTAAACGGGTTGGTCGAAAGTTCCTGGTTCATGTTCAATCCTTAGAATTGGGGGCGGCGGGGGGAAAGTGTGGGGGGGTGACCCCCGCCCTACGTAGGTCGGGGTTGACCCCGACTCTGCGTCACTCTTCCTCCGCATCCAGGAGTTCCATATTCAGGCCGAGGCCGCGCACTTCCTTCACCAGAACGTTGAAGCTTTCAGGCACGCCGGCCTCAAAGTTATCTTCGCCCTTCACGATGCTTTCGTACATTTTGGTCCGGCCCGCCACGTCATCCGACTTCACAGTCAGCATCTCTTGCAAGGTGTATGCAGCGCCATAAGCTTCCAAAGCCCAGACTTCCATTTCCCCAAGACGCTGACCACCAAACTGCGCCTTACCACCCAGCGGCTGCTGAGTAACAAGCGAGTATGGGCCCGTAGAACGTGCGTGCAGCTTGTCATCCACAAGGTGGTGCAGCTTCAGCAAGTACTTGACGCCAACGGTCACAGGGCGGGCAAACTGCTCACCCGAGCGGCCATCAAACACGATCGACTGACCGGATTCTGCGAACCCTGCCCGTTTTAGCGCGTCGTTGATATCGGCCTCTTTTGCACCATCAAAGACGGGCGTTGCAATCGGCACACCGCCGGTCACATTGCCTGCCAGCTCAAGGAAGGTTTCCTCGTCCTGATGGGCAAACGCCGCGTCATACGTCTCGTCGCCGTAAGCCAGACGCACCGCATCACGAACCGGGGTCATATCCCCCGAACGGCGATACTCAGACAGTGCTTCGTCGATCTTCATCCCAAAGCCGCGTGCGGCCCAACCCATGTGGGTTTCCAGAATCTGACCGACGTTCATACGGCTTGGCACGCCCAATGGGTTCAAACAGATATCCACGGTCGTCCCATCCGCAAGGAACGGCATGTCTTCCATCGGAACAACGCGGCTGACAACACCTTTGTTGCCATGACGACCCGCCATTTTGTCGCCCGGTTGCAGCTTGCGCTTCACCGCTACGAACACTTTGACCATCTTCATGACACCTGGAGGCAAGTCATCACCGCGACGTACCTTTTCGACCTTGTCGTCGAAACGGTGATCCAAGGCACGCTTTTGTGCCTCAAACTGATCGTGCAGGGCTTCGACGTCCTTGGCTTCGGCCTCTTCACCCAACGCCAACTGCCACCACTGACCACGGCTCAGCGTGCCCAGCAATTCCTCATCAATGGTCGAACCCGAACGGATGCCCTTAGGCCCCTTAACAGCGGTTTTGCCCATGATCAGGGTTTTCAGACGCGCATAGATGTTGCGTTCCAAGATGACCAATTCGTCATCACGGTCGCGGGCAAGGCGTTCAACTTCTTCACGCTCGATCTGCAAGGCACGCTCGTCTTTGTCCACACCATGACGGTTGAACACACGTACTTCAACGATCGTACCAAACGCACCCGGTGGCAGACGCAAGGATGTGTCACGCACGTCCGACGCCTTTTCACCAAAGATGGCGCGTAGCAGCTTTTCTTCTGGCGTCATCGGGCTTTCGCCCTTTGGCGTGATCTTACCCACCAGAATGTCACCCGGCTGCACTTCGGCACCGATATAAACAATACCTGCTTCATCCAGATTGCGCAGGGCTTCTTCGCCTACGTTCGGGATGTCGCGGGTAATTTCCTCTGGCCCCAGCTTCGTATCGCGCGCTGCGACTTCGTATTCGTCGATGTGGATCGAGGTGAATACGTCGTCTTTCAAGATACGCTCAGAAATCAGGATACTGTCTTCGTAGTTATAGCCATTCCACGGCATGAACGCGACGATGACGTTCCGGCCAACGGCCAGTTCGCCCATATCGGTGCATGGACCATCGGCAATCACTTCGTCACGCGTAACCGTGTCGCCCACCTTTACCAGCGGGCGCTGGTTGATGCAGGACGACTGGTTCGACCGCTTGAACTTGCGCAGACGGTAGATATCCACGCCCGGCTCGCCCGGTTCCATCATTTCAGTTGCGCGCACAACGATACGGGCGGCATCGACCTGGTCGATGATACCTGCACGGCGGGCCATGATGGCCGCACCAGAGTCGCGCGCAACAATGCCTTCAATCCCTGTGCCAACATATGGCGCATCGGATTTCACCAAAGGCACGGCCTGACGCATCATGTTCGAACCCATCAACGCGCGGTTAGCATCGTCGTTTTCAAGGAACGGGATCAAGGATGCCGCGACCGACACCAACTGCTTCGGGCTAACGTCGATCAGGTCAACGGCCTCAGAAGGGTTCAGCATGAATTCGCCGGATTTCCGTGTGGAAACCAGATCATTCACAAAGCGCCCTTCGGCATCCAACTGCGCGTTCGCCTGCGCAACGGTGTGCCGCATTTCCTCGGTCGCCGACATGTAAACGACTTCGTCGGTCACTTTGCCGTCGATAACCTTGCGGTAAGGTGTTTCGATAAAGCCATACTTGTTCACGCGCGCAAACGTCGCGAGAGAGTTGATCAGACCAATGTTCTGACCTTCTGGCGTTTCAATCGGGCACATCCGGCCGTAGTGGGTCGGGTGAACGTCGCGCACTTCAAAGCCCGCACGTTCGCGTGTCAAACCGCCTGGCCCCAGTGCCGAAAGGCGGCGCTTGTGGGTGACTTCAGATAGCGGGTTGGTTTGGTCCATGAACTGCGACAGCTGGCTGGAGCCAAAGAATTCCCGCACCGCAGCCGCAGCCGGCTTGGCGTTGATCAGATCTTGCGGCATGATCGTGTCGATTTCGACGCTGGACATACGTTCCTTGATCGCGCGCTCCATACGAAGCAGCCCGACGCGGTACTGGTTTTCCATCAATTCGCCAACCGACCGCACACGGCGGTTGCCGAGGTGGTCGATATCGTCAATCTCGCCCTTGCCGTCACGCAATTCAGTGAGGGCTTTGATACAAGCAACGATATCGGCACGGTCCAACGTGCGCTGGGTATCCGGGCGGCCCAGATCCAGACGCATGTTCATTTTCACGCGGCCAACGGCCGACAGATCATAACGCTCGCTATCAAAGAACAGCGTGTCAAACAGGTTCGACGCGGCCTCAACCGTCGGCGGCTCGCCGGGGCGCATGACGCGGTAAATATCCATAAGCGCGGTATCACGGCCCATGTTTTTATCCGCTGCCATCGTGTTGCGGATGTAAGGCCCGACGTTGACGTTATCGATGTCCAGAACCGGCACATCGGTGATGCCCTGATCCAACAGCACCTTCAGGGTGCCGCCTTTGACTTCGCCGTCCTTGTCGTATTCCATCGTCAACTCGTCACCGGCTTCAACCCAGATCTCGCCGGTTTCTTCGTTGATGATGTCCTTGGCCACGTATTTACCAACGATCTGATCGTATGGCAGCAACAGTTCCTTAACCTTGCCTTCGTCGATGATCTTTTTGACCATCCGTGGTGTCATCTTTTCGCCAGCTTTGCACAGCACTTCGCCCGTGTCGGCATCCACGATGTCAAACGTCGGGCGGGTGCCGCGCACACGCTCGGGGAAGAACTTGGTGACCCAGCCCTTATTCTTCAGATACTTGTAGCTAACGGTGTTGTAATACGCGTCCATGATCTGCTCTTGGCCCATGCCAAGCGCATACAGCAGCGTCGTCACCGGCAATTTGCGGCGACGGTCGATGCGTGCAAACACGATGTCCTTGGCGTCGAACTCAAAGTCCAACCAGGACCCGCGGTACGGGATAATCCGGCAGGCGAACAACAGCTTGCCGCTGGAATGCGTCTTGCCTTTGTCGTGGTCAAAGAACACGCCGGGGCTACGGTGCATCTGGGACACGATCACGCGCTCGGTGCCGTTCACAACGAACGTCCCGTTGTGCGTCATCAAGGGCATATCGCCCATGAACACGTCTTGTTCCTTGATGTCCTTGACCGACCGCGCGCCTGTATCCTCATCGACATCAAACACGATCAAACGCAGCGTCACCTTCAACGGTGCGGCGTATGTCATGTCGCGCGACTGGCATTCGTCGACATCATATTTCGGCTTTTCAAGCTCGTATTTCACGAACTCCAAAACAGCGGTTTCGTTGAAATCCTTGATCGGAAACACCGACTGGAAAACACCCTGAATGCCATCACCATCGGTGGGCTTCGGGCCTTCGCCCGATTTCAGGAACAAGTCATACGAAGATTTCTGAACCTCGATAAGGTTCGGCATCTCCAGGACTTCACGGATTTTACCAAAATAACGGCGGATTCGCTTTTGACCTACGTAGCTCTGAGCCATGCTCATAGTCACCTTTCATCGTTTTCGCCGGCGCAGGCTCGTCGGGCCACGAGCATACGCCGCTTGGCGATAGAGGGGTTATCGGTTCTATTCATGCCCTCCGTCCCACCGGAAGGCTCCCGAACTTGGACAACGCGCCTTGGAAGGGGCTTGGGGCCAACCCCCTACCAAGACGCATCATAAGACGCAGATAGCTGGGCGCGAAAAACTTCGCACCCAGCCTTGGATTTTAGGCGATGCCGCAAACGGCACCTGACTGAATTACTTCAGTTCAACTTTCGCGCCAGCATCTTCCAATTGCTTCTTCAGAGTCTCTGCGTCAGCTTTGGAAACGCCTTCTTTTACTTTGCCGCCAGCTTCAACCAGATCCTTGGCTTCTTTCAGACCAAGACCGGTGATGCCGCGTACTTCTTTGATGACGTTGATTTTGTTTGGACCAGCCTCGGTCAAAACAACATCAAATTCAGTCTGCTCTTCAGCAGCTTCGCCGCCTGCAGCCGCAGGGCCAGCCATCATGACAGCGCCGCCAGCAGCGGGCTCAATGCCATACTCGTCCTTGAGGATGGTTTTCAGTTCTTGTGCCTGAAGAAGGGTCAGACCCACGATTTCTTCGGCGAGTTTTTTCAGATCAGCCATTTTCTGTTCCGTTCATTAAAGTTGGGTTCCAACGTCAGTTTTACAACCACGCCGGATCATAAGATTGCTCAGGCGGCAGCCTTGTCCTCAATCGTGGACAAGATACCGGCGATGTTCGAAGCAGGCGCGCCAATGGCCCCAGCGATGTTCGATGCAGGTGCAACGATACAGCCAACGATCGAAGCAATAAGCTCCTCACGCGACGGCATTGCTGCAACGGCTTTCACACCAGCAGGATCCAACAGTGTATCGCCCATAGCACCACCAAGAATTACGAACTTGTCGTTCTTCTTGGCGTACTCGTCCGCGACCTTTGCAGCTGCAACAGGATCCTCGGAATAGGCCATCACGGTCATGCCCGTAAGCAGATCGGCCATCTTTGCAGAAGGCTTTCCGTCAAGGGCGATCTTGGCGAGCTTGTTCTTGGCAACGCGTACAGAACCACCGACTTCACGCATTTTGGCGCGAAGGTCCTGCATCTGTGCAACCGTGATCCCGGCGTAGTGGGCAACCACTACGACGCCAGAGCTTTCAAAGATCTGGCCGAGTTCCTCGACCACTTTCTCTTTTTGTGCTCTATCCACAGTTTCACTCCAAGTTTGGAGGTTTCCCTCCGGCTCATATTAGCCCCCCTTTGAAAAGCGGGGCATTCGGGTCCTTTACGGGTCCCGAGGCCAGATCACCCGAGGAAATCCCCGGAAATTTGTCTCGTTCCCCATCTCAGGCAGGAAGATTAAGGGCAGATGCCCCCCCACCGTCTCGGACAGGACAGGGCCGTTTGGCGGCCCCGCCATCCTTTCCCCAAAGGGTCAGGAATTTCGTGGGGGGGGGATTATCACCCACCCTACCCCCTTGCCGTAAGGTGGGTGATAACCCACCGTTACCGCAAATTACTTTGCCGTAGCAGCCGACGCCAAATCCACTGCAATGCCGGGGCCCATTGTCGAAGACAACGAAATCTTCTTCAAATAAGTACCTTTGGCGCCAGCTGGGCGGGCCTTGGTCACTGCGTCAACAAAGGCGCGCACGTTCTCGGCCAGCTTGGCCGCGTCAAACGAGGCTTTGCCGATACCCGCATGGATAACGCCAGCCTTTTCAACCTTAAACTGCACTTCTCCGCCCTTGGCATTGCCAACAGCACCGGCCACGTCCATCGTTACCGTGCCCACTTTTGGGTTTGGCATCAGGTTGCGTGGGCCAAGGATTTTGCCCAGACGACCAACCAATGGCATCATGTCAGGTGTCGCGATGCAACGATCGAAATCGATCTTGCCGGCCTGAATAGCTTCCATCAGGTCTTCTGCACCAACGATATCTGCACCAGCAGCCGTTGCTTCATCGGCCTTCGGACCACGTGCGAACACTGCCACACGAACCGTCTTACCGGTGCCGTTTGGCAATGTCACAACGCCACGAACCATCTGGTCCGCATGACGTGGGTCAACACCCAGGTTCATCGCGATTTCCAGTGTCTCGTCGAACTTCGACTTGGCATTGGCCTTGATCAGCGCCACTGCGTCATCAAGCGCAATCATATCCTTGCCAGCAAAGGCTTCCCGCGCCGCGCGCGTCCGTTTTCCAAACTTTGCCATGATTTATCCCTTCACCTCGATACCGCAAGAGCGGGCCGATCCGAGAATGATCTGCATTGCGCCCTCAATATCGATTGCGCTCAGGTCTTTCATCTTGGCCTCAGCAATTGCGCGAACCTGCGCAACAGTTACGGTACCCGCAACTTCGCGGCCCGGCTTAACCGACCCCTTGGCGCGGTTACGCTTGCCAACAGGCGGCAGACCAGCTGCTTTTTTCAGCATGTAGGACGCAGGCGCAGTCTTGGTTTCCAAGCTGAACGACTTATCCTGATAATAAGTGATGATGGTTGGGGTCGGTGTACCCGGCTCCATATCAGCGGTCTTGGCGTTAAATTCTTTTACGAACGCCATGATGTTCAAGCCACGCTGACCCAATGCTGGACCTACGGGCGGGGACGGGTTGGCTTGCCCCGCCTTAACTTGCAGCTTAAGCTGCCCAATAATCTTCTTGGCCATGTGGCCTCTCCTTTTATCACCGCACCCCACCTCGGAGCGCATGGTTTAGTGGTCCGGTTTACGCAAGGGTTAACCCGAACGCGCGCCTCCCACGAGACACGTCAGGTGATTTTCGTAACCTGCGTGAATTCCAGCTCGACCGGGGTTGCCCGACCAAAAATCGACACAGTCACCTTCAGGCGGCTGTGGTCTTCGTCAACTTCTTCCACCATGCCGGAAAAGCCTTCGAACGGCCCGTCGGTCACATTGACCTGCTCGCCAATCTCAAAGCGGATCAGGTTGCGCGGGGCGGCTTCGCCCTCTTCAACACGGTTCAAAATCGCATTCACTTCTTCGTCACGCATCGGCATCGGCTTGCCTTGCGCACCCAAGAAACCCGTCACGCGATTGATCGACGAAATCAGGTGATAGCCCTTGTTCGACATTTCCATGCGGACCAGCACATAACCCGGCATAAAGCGACGCTCGGACGTCACTTTCTTGCCGCGCCGCACTTCCAACACTTCCTCTGTCGGGACCAAAACTTCTTCGATCTCGTCCTCAAGCCCAGCCTCAATGACGGAGGTTCTGATCTGCTCGGCAATTTTCTTCTCAAAGTTTGAGAGAACGCTCACCGAATACCAACGCTTCGCCATGCCTGCTTCACCTATATGATCCAAGACCTAAGCCTCGGTAATTCTTTGACTTTCGAGCGAATAGTTTCGCCCCGCGTGGAACAAAAAACAACGCGCGGCCCGAATCGCCGCGCGTTTTTCATTCCTGATTGATGGACCGAATACAGCCCCACCCCAACTATTTCAAGGGGGTACGGCCATTTCCGGCCGCTTTCAGCCGAAGCTGTTGATAACAACGCTCAGGCCGGTACGGATGCCCAAGTCGACCAAGGAAAAGAAGGTCGCGGTCAGGGCGGCCATGATAAACACCATGATCGTGGTCAAAACCACTTCGCGGCGGTTTGGCCAAACAACCTTGGAAATCTCGCTCCGCACTTGCTGGATGAACTGAAGGGGGTTGGCGTTTGCCATCGTTAGGTCCTGACTTTTCGCTGTGTCCAGTCGCGCAGATAGCCGTTTGCAGTACAAGATTCAAGTCTGCTGCAAGCCCGCCCCCGTCTTCGCCACATTTTCCGCGCATCCCTTATCGGCCAACCGGCGCTGCAACAACCGCTCGAACGGATCGATCGCCGAACCCTTGGCCACCCGTCCGCTGCCCATTAACCCAGTTTAGTGCAAGATCATCGCAACTGCCTGCCCAAGCACCCCACCCGAAAAACCCACGGTCAAGCGGATCGGTGGCGCTGCTGCGAACTCGGTCATGGTGAATTCCGTCACGCCAGACCCGCCCATCATCGACATCCCACAAGGCAATCCGAACGGTCCGCCACAGCTACTGTTAGATACAATGGCAGGCCACCACTGTGCCGATTGTTCAGCCATAGCCGCAGGCGCCGACCAAGGCCCATAGGCGCGCGCAAATGAACCCGCATTCGCGACCTGCGCTCAGGGCGCCATTCGTCTATGCCGCTTTTCGCGTCAAAGCGCTGATCAAATCATTGCTCGCGGAAGGCGCGGATCATGCTGTCTGAAATCGGTTTCATCAAATACTGCACAAATGTCAACGGCAGAGTAAAAGTGAGCCAAAGGGCAGCGCAAAATGTTGCCACTTTGGGGTTGGGATAATCAGCGTATAGACGAGCGCCAGCATCCGGGCGGCCGCGCTTGTCAGATAGCTGGCGGTTGCCCGGATGCTTTGGCCCGTCAGGGCCAATCTGTGCTAATTGTGATTTAGGTTTTGGGCGTTGCCTGACGCGCCTTGCTCTGGCCAAGGCGGTAGCTTTCGCCATTCATCTCCAGGATGTTGACGTGGTGGGTCAGACGGTCGAGGAGTGCGCCTGTCAGCCGTTCTGACCCGAATGTTTCTGTCCATTCGTCGAATGGCAGGTTGCTTGTGATCAG
>NZ_ATVN01000028.1 GCF_000420745.1 Pseudorhodobacter ferrugineus DSM 5888 | reverse complement strand
TGCTTCCGGTTCCGGCTGAGATCGTCCTGCAGCCATTGATCAATGAAGCCGGTGAAGCCATCAAGTTTGGGCCGCTTGATATCTGCCGTTCGTTGATATCCGGGCGGGACCGAAAACATCATCATCTTCTTCACGCTCGCACGCGAAATCCCGAAATGGCCCGCTGCCACCCGTTCGCTCATGCCGCCCCGACGCGCGAGGCGGACCTTCAAATATAAATCCACGACTAAAATCTCCCGCCCTCCCTGAAACCAGTAAGGGCCAAAGTGGCAACATTTTACATTGCCCGCAGCGAGATTATCACGCCACTTCCGTGGCTCACTTTTGCACTGCCGTTCTCAGCCTTACGTAGCATATACGGTTATACGGGTGCCACTTTCGCTCCGGCACCTATTTCATGCCTTGCTGAAACTGCATGGCCGTTCCTAAACGGGGATGAAACGCAATTTAACGGGGCACGTCATGAACCACTGCACCGATCAATCGGTCGTCAAGCCAGTTTGCGTGCCGTCACAGGCCATAAACCTTGCGGGCGTTCAGATGGGTTATTGCTGCGGCCTCGGCCGGGGACAGCCCCGCAAGCAACGCTTTGCTTTGGTCGATCCACTTTGGCAGCCCAACCCCAAGGTTTGCCACGGGCCAATCACTGCCCCAAATCACCCGATCCGGCCCGAAACAGTCCAGCACATGGGCGACCCAAGGGGCAAGATCGGCCACCTCGGCTTGCCCGGGTGCGGTATAGGCGGTTATGCCGGACAGCTTGCAGTACAAGTTCGGAAACGCAGCCAGAAGCCGCAAAGACGCAGCCCACGGCGCAAATGCATCGCCCGCAATATCGGGCACGCCGCAATGGTCGAGGACAAAGACCTGATCATCGCAGGCGCGCAACAAATCCTCGGCCACGGCATGCTGGCGGGCAAGGACACACAGATCAAACGGCAGTCCCTTGGCCCCGATCTTGCGCAGGTTGCGGCGAAAGGTTTCCGAACCCGACAAATCATCCGGCATCACATGCAAAATACGGCGAAAGCCTTTGACCACAAGGCTTTCGCACTCCTCTAGCCAAGCATCAAAGCCTTCGTCCTCCTCGAGGCGACACGATGCAATCTGCCCCAAGAGCGCCCCCCCGATTTTGCCCGCAATAAACCGCGTCTCGGCCTGATAATCGGCATCATCGGCCCCTGCCTCCATAAAAAGCGTACCGATAATTCCCTTGCCAAACGTCAACGCGGCATAATCTTCCAGCGTGAAATCGCGCTGCGCCAGCGCGGGGATGTCATCGGTCCAACTATAGCGCATGTGGTCGCGGTAGATCAGATGTTGGTGAGTGTCGATGAACTGCATGGCCTACATCACCGCGCCAATCTGCCACGGCACGAACTCTGCGCCACCAAACCCCAAGCCTTCGGATTTGGTGATCTCGCCCGAGGCCACGCGGATAAACAGCTCAAACATCTCGGCCCCTTTATCTGCCAGCGTCACATCGCGGTCGATGATATCGCCGGTATTGATGTCCATATCCTCCTCCATCCGTGTGAACATGTCGGTGTTGGTGGCCACCTTGATGCACGGCACGGGCTTATAGCCCGAAACCGACCCGCGCCCCGTGGTGAACACGATCAGATTGGCCCCCGAGGCCACTTGGCCCGTGACAGAACAGGGATCATACCCTGGACTATCCATGAACACGAACCCCTTTTGCGTGATGGGTTCCGCGAACAAATACACCCCTGCCAATGGCGCCGACCCGCCTTTGGCCACGGCCCCCAGTGATTTCTCCAAAATCGTGGTCAGCCCTCCACGCTTGTTGCCGGGGCTGGGGTTGTTGTTCATCTCGCCCTTGTTGCGCGCGGTGTAATCCTCCCACCAATGAATGCGGTCCACCAGTTTCTGCCCGATTTCGGGCGTGGCCGCGCGGCGGGTCAGCAAATGCTCGGCCCCGTAAATCTCGGATGTTTCCGACAAAATCGTCGTGCCGCCGTGGCGCACCAACAGGTCGGATGCGACACCCAGCGCAGGGTTTGCCGTGATGCCGGAATAGCCATCCGACCCGCCGCATTGCATCCCGATCACCAGTTCCGATACCGAAATAGGTTCGCGGGTGCAGGTTTCGGCCTTCGATGCCATTTCGCGCAACATCTCTACCCCGCGTTCCACCGTGCGGCGGGTGCCGCCGGTTTGCTGGATCGTCATATAGCGGAAATTGCCATCGTCGCGCATCCGTGCAGCGCCTATCAGATCGGGCACCTGCATCACCTCACAACCCAAACCTACCAGCAGTATCCCCGCGAAATTCGGGTTGCGGGCATAGCCTTGAAGCGTGCGAAACAAGGTGTCGTAGCCTTCATTTTCGCCCGACATCCCACAGCCGGACCCGTGAACGATCGGCACAATACCATCCACATTCTTCAACGCGCGGAACCAATCCGTCTTTTCGGCCTGCTCTGCAATGAACCGCGCGACCGAACCGGAACAATTGACCGAGGTCAGCACGCCAAGATAATTCCGCGTGCCCGCCTTGCCATCCGAACGCCGGTATCCTTGGAACACCCGCGGCGTATCAATCACAGGCAAGGGGGTTGCCGCCGCGCCAAAGGCATAATCCTGCGCGTAATCGGCCATCGCCAAATTTTGCACATGCACATGCGCGCCTTGCGCAATATCGCAGGTGGCCGCCCCGATAATCTGGCCGTAACGCAAAATATTCTGCCCCGCCGCAATCGCCCGATTGGCGATTTTATGACCGCGCAGAACGGGTTCAGCGACACGGTAGCCCGACACCTCGGTGCCCACTGCCAGATCGGCAAGGGCGATATCGACGTTATCTTCTGGATGCAGGCGAATGCTGGGTTGGTTGGTCATGACGCACCTTCAGGCACTGGGGGACAAGGTGGAAAGGGAACGGTCCAGATGGGTATAGCCGCCATCCACAAACAGCCACTGCCCCGTGGTATGCCCCGCGCGGGGCGACAAGGCGAACACGGTCGTCGCGGCGATTTCACTATCCAGCGTCATGCGCCCCTCCAAAGGAATGCGCGCCGTAATCTCGGCCAGCTTGGCATCGGGATCATCCAAGGATTTCAGCCAGCGATCATAAAGCGGGGTCATCACCTCGGCCGGTATCACCGCATTGACCCGCACACCGTCACCCGCCAGCGCCGCCGCCCATTCCCGCGTCAGCCCCAGTTGCGCGGCCTTGGCGGCAACATAGGCCGAGGTGTTGCCTTGCCCTGTGACGGCGGTTTTGGACGAGATATTCACAATCGCCCCTTTGGCCGCCTTCAAATCACCCACCAAAAGATGCACCAGCAAATAGCAATGCACCAAGTTCTGATCAAGCGAGGCGCGAAACGCCTTAGGCCCCGCGTCCAACCCCACGCCGTCATTGTTGCCCGCGTTGTTCACCAGCCCGTAAACCTGCCCCCAACGCGCCCGTGTGGCCGCCACCGCAGCAACCACCTGATCGTCTTGCGACAGTTCCACCTGCACCCAATCGCACTTGGGCGACAGCGCCTTGAGGCCCGCCAGAAACGCGGCATCCGGTGCCCTGCGCGCAAAGATCACCGGAATGGCGCCGTCTTCGGCCAGCGCACGGCTGATCGCCCCGCCAATGCCTGCACCACCGCCTGTCACGATGACAACCTTGTCTTTCAGACCTAAATCCATCCCAATCCCCAAATGGTTGGGGCGGCCCATTGGCATCTGCCGCCAAGCCGCCCCTGTCGTTACGCTTTCAGATCAATCGTACAGAACAGCCGCGATTTCTGGGCTGTCCATGTTGGTTTTGTCATACCAGAAAAAGCCGGTGTCGATCAGCTTTGGCACAGTTTCCCCCTTGGATGCCATCAGCGCCGCTTTCACGGTTTCATAGCCAATGCCAACAGGGTTTTGCGTAATCGCACCCGCCATCGACCCATCCATAATCGCGGCTTTTTGTGCAGCACCACTGTCATAACCGATCACCACAACTTCCGACCTGCCGGTTTCCTTGACGGCGTTCAGCACACCAATAGCAGACCCTTCATTCGCGCCAAAGATGCCCTTCATATCGGGATGCGCGGTCAACATCGCTTTGGTGATCTCGGTCGATTGCAACTGGTCGCCCGCACCGTATTGAATATCAACAATCTCGATATTCGGGTGGGATTCCTTCATCCGGTTCACAAACCCGTCGCGCCGGTCAATCCCTGTCCGCGAGGTTTGGTCATGCACCACAAGCGCCACCTTGCCTGCCCCGCCAATCAACTCGGCCATTTTATCGGCTGCAAGTCCTGCCGCTGCCGCGTTGTCAGTCGTGGCAGTTGCCACCGGAATATCGCTGTCTACGCCCGAGTCAAACGCAACCACCGGAATGCCGGCCTCTTGCGCCTGGCGCAGCATCGGAATGGCCGCTTGGCTATCCAGCGCGGCAAAACCGATTGCCGCAGGTTTCTTGGCCAAAGCGGCGGCCAGCATATCCATTTGCTTGTCTACCTGCGCTTCTGTGTCTGGCCCTTCAAAGGTCACTTCCACACCAAACTCGGCTGCGGCCTTATCGGCACCCGCCTTTACAGCTTGCCAAAACTGGTGCTGGAAACCTTTGGAAACCAGCGGGATATACACCTTATCCTGCGCAAGGCCAAAGCTGGTGGTGGCAAGCAGCGCCGTGGCACTGACCGCCGCGAAAAGGGTTCTTCTGTTCATCATAATCTCTCTCCCATTACGTTTCGTTTGTGGTTTCAGGTGGTCGGAAGGTTGCCCCTTCTTCTGATAAATTCAGGTCATTTTGCGCCGCCGCATCATGTCGGCATAGACCGCGATGATGATGATCGACCCCGTGACAACGGTTTGCCATTCCTGCGCGACCGACATAACCCGCAGCCCGTTCAACAAAACCGACATGATCAGCGCGCCGATAATGGTGCCAAGAACCGACCCGCGCCCGCCTGCAAGGCTGGTGCCGCCAATCACCACGGCGGCAATCGCGTCCAGCTCATACCCAAGCCCCAGTGCGGGTTGCGCGGAATTCAGGCGTGACGCGATGATCAGCCCCGCAATGCCGCAAATCCCGCCCGCCAGCGCATAAATCGCCATTTTCCAACCGTCGGCATTCACCCCCGACAGGCGCACAGCCTCTTCATTCGACCCCAGCGCAAAGCAATAGCGGCCCAGAACGGTGCGGTTCAAAACATAGCCAATCGTCAGCGCCACGATGAAGAGTATCAGCACACCATTCGGAATAGGCACCGCTGGGATGATGTCACCAATCAGAGACCCCGTTGAAATTTCATAGAAATTCGGCGTGTCGTTAAAGTAAATCGGCTTGGTCCCCGAAATCACCAAGGACAGGCCCTTAAGGATAAGCATCATGCCCAAGGTCGCGATAAACGGCGGAATTTTCATCTTGGCAACCAAGGTGCCCGAAATCAGCCCGCAGCCCGCACCCGCCGCAATCGCAGCCAAAATCCCAAACGGCAACGGCATTCCCAAATAGGTCAGCACCACCCCCGCAATCACCGCGCAAAACGTCATCAAGGTGCCAACCGACAGGTCAATCCCGCCCGTGATAATTACCAAAGTCGCCGCAATTGCCAGCACCCCGTTCACCGATGTCGCCTGCAAAATCGCGATGATATTCGAGGTTTGCATAAAGTTCGGCGCGGCGACCGAGAAAAACAAAAGCAGCACAATCAAACTGGCAAAGGCCAACAACTTTTGCTGCGCGCCAGAGGCTTTGTTGATTTTCGGGGCGGTGGGGGCAGTTGTCATGCCAAGGCTCCTTGGGGTTCATCTGCGCGCAACGTGGCCAAACGCATAATATCTTCTTGGGATGTCGCAGGCCCGCCCGGCAAAATACCTGTCAGCCGCCCTTCGCACATCACCGCAATGCGGTGCGACAGGCGCAGCACCTCGGGCAGTTCCGCGCTGATCACGATCACGGCTTTGCCGCTTGCGGCCAGCGATTGCAAAAGCCGGTAAATCTCGGCCTTGGCACCCACATCAATGCCGCGGGTCGGTTCGTCAAAAATCAGAATATCGCAATCGCGCAGCAGCCATTTCGCGATGACCACCTTTTGCTGGTTCCCACCCGACAGCAGCCGCACCTCTTGCCGTGCCGAAGGCGTGCGGATGGCAAGGGTCTGGATATATTCATCCGCGACTTTACCCAAAGCGGCATCATCAATCACGCCCATCTTATTGCCAAACCGCGGCAGGCTCGCCATCGCGATATTGTCGCGCAGGTCCAACCCAAGGGCGAGCCCGAAATGCTTGCGATCCTCGGACAAATAGCCAATGCCCGCCGCAACCGCATCTTTCGGGCTGGCGATTTGCACAGGTTTGCCATGCACAATAATCTCGCCGCTTTCGCGCGCATCAGCCCCGAAAATGGCGCGGGCCACTTCGGTGCGCCCTGCCCCCATCAGGCCCGCAAAGCCCAAAATCTCACCTTGCTTTAACGAAAAACTGACATCGCGCACCAACCGGCCCCGTGTCAGCCCCTTCACCTCCAGCGCCATAGGTGCGGCAGATAGGTCGGGGATATCGACATGCACCGCTTCCAACTCGCGCCCCACCATCATGGAAATAATGGTGGAAATCGGCGTATCGGCTGCGGCCACCGTGCCCACATAGGCCCCATCGCGCATTACCGTCACACGGTCGGAAATCCGCTTAATCTCATCCATTTTATGGCTGATATAGACCACGCCCACGCCTTCGGCCCGCAGCTGGCGGATGATGGTAAACAGCTCGTTGGTTTCCACATCATTCAGCGCGGCGGTCGGTTCATCCATAATCAAAATGCGCGATTTGAACGACAGCGCCTTGGCAATTTCGACCATTTGCTGTTTGGCAACCGACAGGCTGCGCACCTCGGCCCGCGGGTCAATTTTCACATGCATCGTCGCAAAAATCGCCTCGACCTGCGCGTTCAGCGCCGCCTCGTCCAAACGGCCAAACCGCAAGCGCGGCTCTCGGCCAATGAAAATATTTTGCGCCACGGTCAGGTCATTCATCAAGGCAAGCTCTTGATGAATAATCCCGATCCCAAGGTCTTGCGCCGCGCGGGGGCCGTTGATCGTTACCTTTTGCCCCGCAATCGCAACGGTGCCGCCATCGGGTTGATAGATGCCCGACATCACCTTCATCAAGGTCGACTTACCCGCGCCGTTTTCGCCCATCAGCGCGTGAACTTCACCGCCAACCAGATCAAAACTGACCGACCGCAGCGCATGAACGCCCGGGAAAAACTTCTCGATCCCTTGCATGGTCACAAGCTCGGTCATGCGACTGCCCCCGCCGTAATATCCGGCAAGCCAAAATCAACGATCACCTTGATAATCCCGTCACGATTGGCCACCAAATCCGGAAAACGTGCGGGCAGATCTGCCAGCGTCAGCACCTCGGATTCCAGCAAAGCCGCATCAATCGCACCGGTCCGCAGCGCCGTCATCACGGCCTCAAAATCCGCGACCAACGCATTGCGGCTACCAATCAGCCGCATCTCGCGTTTGTGAAATTCTGGGTCTGAAAATGTAATCTCATCGCGCACCACGCTGACCAAAACATAGGTGCCGCCATGCGCCACATGGGCAAAGCCGGCCTCTATCGCTTTGGTATTTCCCGTCGCATCAAACACCACGTCATAGCCACCTTGCACAGGCAAATCCTGCCCCGGCAAAAGGCCCGTATCAAACCCGAACGCACGCGCGGCTGCCAACCGCGCGGCACTCGTGTCCAGCAAATGCACAACGGCCCCCGCCGCCTTGGCAAACAGCGCCGTGCCCAACCCGATCGGCCCAGCCCCCGTGACCAGCACCAAATCACCGGCGCCTACCCCCGACCGCGCCACGGCATGCGCCCCGATTGCCAGAAACTCTACCATCGCAGCCTGACGCGCGGTTAACCCGTCCGCCGCATACAGATTGCCCTCGGGCACCGCAAACCGCGCGCACATCCCGCCATCGCGGTGCACGCCCAAAACCTCTATCGCCATGCAGCAATTCGGCTTGCCCCGTGTGCAGGCGCGGCAGATCCCGCACGACAGATAGGGGTTCACAACCACCAACTGCCCCGCGCGCCACGGCCCCGCATCCTGCACCACATGGGCCGAAAGCTCGTGCCCGATGACGCGTGGATAGTTCAGAAACGGGTGCTTGCCATCAAAGATGTGATAGTCGGTCCCGCAAATCCCCACAGCCGCCGTTTCCACCAAAACCCAGCCGTCCGGCGCCGATTTCGGCATCGGTTGGGAAATCAATTCAAACTGGCCCGGGGCGACACATGTGCCGCAAAACATCGTCTCCGTTTGCACGCTCAATTGCCCTCCCCCGGCACAGATTCGGTTTCAACTCTGCCTCTATGAAAGCAGGGCGATGCCGTCTTGCATATTGTTTTTATTTTTTTTATACAAAAAACATTCTGATCCACACCAATACGGGGGCAAACATGGCGCGCACGGATGATCGCTTTCGCATTGCCTATCAGGATTTGCTGACTGTCATGGCAACCCAGCCCATCGGGTCGGATTTGCCACCCGAACTTGTTTTGGCCGATCAACTTAGCATCAGCAGAACCACCGTGCGCGCAGTGCTGACCGCCTTTGCCAAGGCCGGGCTGATTGTATGGGAGGGGCGCAAAAAAACCATCCTGCGCATGCCCACGGCCAAAGACCGCCTTGCGATGCGCGATGAATATTTACCGCGCGAAGAGCTGGAACAGCGGTTCCTGAAATGGGTTCTGCGGTTCGACGTGCCCGCCGGAACGCCACTGAATGTTGCAAAACTCGCCAAGGAATTTTCGGTCCCGCCCCATGCCCTGCAAGAGTTCCTGTCTGGCCTAAGTCAGTTCGGCCTTGTCACCCGCCGCCCGCGTGGGGGTTGGTCCTTGCTGGGGTTTACCGCAGACTATGCCGTGGAACTGTCCGAATTTCGCGCCGTACTGGAATTGAACGCAGTGCGCACGCTGGTCCACCTGCCACGCGACCATCCGATCTGGCAAAAACTGACCGAATTGGAACAACAGCACGAAAATCTGGCGGCGCGGATCGACACCGATTTTCATGACTTTTCCCCTTTGGACGAGGCGTTTCACCATACCATCACCTCGGTCGTGCAGAACAGATTTGTGAAACAGTTTCAAAAGGTTATATCGCTAATATTTCACTATCACTATCAATGGGACAAGCGAATGGAACGCAGCCGAAACGAGGCCGCGATAGGCGAACACCTTGCCATCATTCGGGCGTTGCGCAGCGGCGATGAACAAGCCGCCGCACAGGCCGCGACCGCGCATTTGGCCACCTCCAAAGAAACGCTTTTGGCCTCCTTGCGGGTCAACGCCCTGATTGCAGACGCGCCTTAGGCCCCAATTACGCCCTTGGTCAGAATGATATTGCCATAAAGCCGCCCTTCGCCCGTTTGCACGATTGCAAAGCACCTCTTTGCCCGCTCATAAAACGCAAACCGTTCCACAGACCCAACCTTGCCACGCCCTGCAATAATCGCGGTAAACGCGGCCACCGCCTCTGGGACCGCATCAGGGTCGCCCACAACCTGCATCACATTGGCCGTATGCTCGACAAAGCTGTCCAAGGGCAGAAGGGTCAGCACCGCCTCCAGCGCATCGGTCGCCCCGACACCATCCATGCGGATCAACCGTTGCGCGCAGGCCGTACCCGGGAAATTCGCATCCACAATCGCGATTTCGTCACCATGCCCCATCGCCGCCAAAACATGCAGCAAGTCGGGGGAAAGCAACGGGTGAATACCGATCAGCATGGCGCATCCTTTTTCAAAACCTATGGCCGACCATAGCCACAGCTTGGCTTGCCTGAAAAGGGCCAACAGCGACCTGCGCCAAAACCTTCAAACGGCTGGATGCCCGTGGGTCAGGTGCGCAACACCGCAGCCTGCGCCGGCATATAAGGCGCTGCTGATGGCGAGTTTGCATTCGGAACCGTTGGTCATGGCCTGCCCCGTTCGCATTCGCATGTCCAAACGCCTTATGCCTCATCTGGCCACAACCCTGCCGGAACAGTTGGCTTCACCACCGCGCGCGCAAACCCGTCGCTGATGTCCCGTCCCCTGCCCGTTTCCGTTCCAAAAACCAGCGGCGGCCTTCTGCAATACGGCGGGCCTGTCCTGCGGGCTCTTATCCGGGTGCATCTTCCAAACGCGGCAAGAACCACACCAACAGCCCCGCCAACGGCAAAAACGCGCACAGCTGATACACAGCTGCCACGCCATAGGTTTCGGCCAACACACCCAACAGCGCCGCCGCAACCCCGCCCAGCCCAAAGTTCAGCCCATAGAACAAGCCCCCTATCAACCCGATCCGGTTGGGCAACAGATCCATCGCATAGATCAGGATCGACGCAAACGCGCTGGCCATGATCAGGTTGATCAGCACCGTCAAAACCCCCGTCCACATCAAATCCGCATAGGGCAGGATCAACGTCAGCGGCAACGGCCCCAGCATCGAAATCCAGATAATCCGGTTGCGCCCGATCTTGTCGCCCACAATCCCGCCAATCAGCACCCCGACGGCGGCTGACAGCAAAAATACAAACAGCATCATCTGCGCCGACGGAATCGTCAGGCCAAACCGTTCGATAAGATAGAACGTGTAAAACGACCGGAAACTCTCGCTATAGGCATTTTTGGTGAACATCAGCAGCGTCAGCACCACCATGCCAATCACGATCGTGCGCGGCGCGTGATGCACCGCCACACTGCCCGCTGTCTTGGCCGCCCGCATCGCCGAAAACTCGGCGCTGATTTGGCGTTGTTTGCTACCGATCCACGTCAGCAGCATCATCGCCGCCAGCGCGCTTACTGCAAACCACGCAAGGCTCGACTGCCCCCAAGGCACGATAATCAACGCCGCAAACACTGGCCCCAAGGCACCGCCTGCCTGCCCGCCGACCTGAAAAATCCCTTGCGCCAACCCTTGCCGGCCCCCCGCCGCATACCGCGCCATCCGCGTCGCCTCGGGGTGGAAAATCGACGACCCGATCCCGATCAACGTTACAGAAACCAAAATCACACCATAGCTGTGGGCATATGCAAGCGTCACCAACCCCGACAGTGTAAACATCATCCCCACCACTGGCGAATAGGGCGCAGGGTGGCGGTCGGTTATCATGCCAATGATCGGCTGCAACATCGCACCCGCAATCTGGAACGTCATCGTAATGATGCCGATCTGGATGAAATCCAGCGCGTAAACCTCTTTCAAAATCGGATAGGACGCAGGGATAAGCGACTGCATCAGGTCATTCAACAAATGCGTCACGCCCAACACCACCAACACGGTCAAATGGGTTTTGGGGCGGGTCAAAACGGTCATACTCAGTCTCTTTTCATCAGTGCTTTGCGCCCAGCGCTTTCAAAATCTCGGTCAAACCAAACCGCCAATCGGGCCGTGCCAAGCCAAAAGCCGCCTCGGTCGCGCAATTGTCCAGCCGTGAATTCAAGGGCCGCCGTGCCGGTGTGGGATAGGCCGAGGATGGAATATCCACCACCTCGCAGGCCAGTCCCGCCTGCCTGAAAATCTCACGCGCGAAATCGGCCCAGCTGACATCGGGGCCGCCCGAAAGATGATAGGTCCCCGATTTGGACGGGCCCGCCAGCAACTGCCGCGCCGCCACAAAACAGGCCACGGCAATATCATCCGCAGGCGTCGGCCCGCCGATCTGATCGGCCACAATCGTCAGCCGCTCGCGCTCGGCCCCCAGCCGCAGCATGGTTTTCACAAAATTCGCCCCGTCAGGTGATACCACCCAAGACGTGCGGAAAATCGCATGCACCCCGCCCGCCGCGCGCACGGCAACCTCGCCCGCCAACTTGCTGCGCCCATAGGCCCCCAAAGGTGCCACAGGATGATCCAGCCCAAACGGCGCATCGCCCGCCCCGTCAAACACATAATCGGTCGAAATATGCACCAAGGGCAGCCCCCGCGCCGCCGCCGCAATCGCAATCGCCCCCGGTGTTGTCGCATTCACCACCAGCGCCGCCGCCTCATCCCCTTCGGCCTTATCCACCGCCGTATAGGCCACAGCATTGATCACCACATCCGCATCCGTCTGCGCCACCCAAGCCGCGCAAGCAGCCGGATCGCTGAAATCCGCCTCGTCCCTCCCGCGCACTTCCAACACCACGTCACCCGCACAGCGTTGCAACGCGCAGGCGACCTGCCCCGTCGCCCCAAACACTAAAGCCTTTTTCAACACCCCGTCACCCATTGCCCAACCGCACGCCAACCCCCGCCCGCGCCTGCAACGCCTGCCACCACGGGCCGTTGTCCAGATACCAGCGCACCGTCAGCTCCAGCCCTTCCTCTACCGTCACCGATGGTCGCCAGCCCAGCTCCTCCCGAATACGGGCCGGATCAATGGCATAGCGCGCATCATGCCCCGGTCTGTCCGCAACAAACGCAATCTGGTCGGCATAACTGCCCGCCGCCTTGGGCTGTACCCTGTCCAAAATCGCACAAAGCGCCTGCACCAGCTCCAGATTGCTCCGTTCATTCTCGCCGCCAATATTATACGACCGCCCCACCGCGCCCTTTTGCACCACCAACAACAGCGCCGCCGCATGATCCTCGACATACAGCCAATCACGGATATTCGCGCCATTCCCATAAATCGGCAGCGCCTTCCCCGCCAAAGCATTCAAAATCACCACAGGGATCAGCTTTTCAGGAAAATGATACGGCCCGTAATTGTTGGAACAATTGGTCAGCACCACGGGCAAGCCATAGGTTTCATGCCACGCCCGCACCAAATGGTCCGACGCCGCCTTGGACGCGGAATAGGGCGAGCGCGGGTCATAGGCCGAGCTTTCGGTAAACATCACCGCAGGGTCGTCGGGCAGCGATCCAAACACCTCATCGGTCGAAATATGATGGAACCGGAACGCATCGGGCCGCCCTTGCGCCACCCAATAGGCCCGCGCCGCCTCAAGCATATTATAGGTGCCGTTGATGTTCGTCTCAATAAACGCGCCGGGTCCATCGATCGACCTGTCCACATGGCTTTCCGCCGCCAAATGCATCACCGCATCGGGCCTATGCGCCGCAAAAACACGGTCCAGCGCCGCGCGGTCGCGAATATCGGCCTGTTCAAACGCATAAAGCGGGCTGTCCGCCACCATGGCCACATTGTCCAAACACGCCGCATAGGTCAGCGCGTCCAAATTCACCACCTCATGCCCCGCCGCCACCGCTTGGCGCACCACGGCCGATCCGATAAACCCCGCCCCGCCTGTCACGAGCAGCTTCATGCCGCACCCTCCCAGACAAACGGGCTTACAAAATCGGCCAGCGCAGGGGCGGCGGCGTCCTTGGCGCTTAACACGGCATCGCCCGCATCAATCCCCCAATCAACCCCGCAACTGTCCCAGCGCACGGCACCGTCACAGTCCGGCGCATAGTAATCCGAGCATTTATAGGCAATTTCGGTATCAGGGCTGCGCGTCACAAACCCGTGCAAAAACCCCACCGGCACCAACACCTGACGCCCGTTTTCAAACGTCAGGTCAAAGGTCAAACCCTGCCCATAGGTCGGGCTGCCCCGCCGTACATCCACCACCACATCACAAAGCGCGCCCCGCGCACAGCGCACCAGCTTGGCCTGCGCATGGGGCGGCGATTGGAAATGCAGCCCCCGCACCGTGCCCACCTTTGCCGACAGCGAATGGTTGTCTTGCACAAAATCAATATCAATCCCCGCCTCACGCAGCCGCGCCCTGTTCCAGCTTTCGGAAAAAAATCCCCGCGCATCACCATAGCGTGCTGGCGTTATAACAAGAACACCCGACAGGGCTGTGGTCTGAACATCGAACATAGGGCTTTGCATTCCTGAAAAATCAACAAGGGCTTTAACACAGCAAAATGCGTCCGCCCTTGCGTTGCACAAATTCCGCCATTTCAAAAGATAAAATCAGGCTTTCAGGGCAAAACATCCCGCACTGGCCCCCGCTCTGCCCCCCCACAAAACAAACGCATGGCACAGGCCCCGTTTTGCAGAACCACCTTCCGCCACGGCGACCCCATCCCGAAACTGCGTCTTTTTCACCATCGCGCGGCCAACCCACGCGGGAACAAAGACTTTCACTCTTGGAACAATCCCGAAAATTTGGCACATACAGCGCGTAAAACCGTTTAGGAATGTGTCATGTCCCCCCACTCTGTCGCCGCCGCACCGCTTTCAGGCCACGCCCTGACCCACCTTCAGCGGCTCGAGGCCGAAAGCATCCACATCATGCGCGAAGTGGTGGCCAATGCCGACAACCCCGTCATGCTCTATTCCGTAGGCAAAGACAGTGCCTGCATGCTGCATCTGGCGAAAAAGGCATTCTACCCCGCCCCGCCGCCCTTTCCCTTGCTGCATGTTGATACGACATGGAAATTCAAGGAAATGTACAAGCTGCGCGAAAAGGCCGCCGCCGATGCGGGCATGCAGCTGATCGTCCACCAAAACCCCGAGGCGCTGGCCCAAGGCATCAACCCCTTCGATCACGGCTCCATGCACACCGACATGTGGAAAACCGAAGGTCTGAAACAGGCGCTGACCCATTATAAATTTGACGTGGCCTTTGGTGGCGCGCGGCGCGACGAGGAAAAATCCCGCGCCAAGGAACGTATCTTTTCCTTCCGCTCCGCCAACCACCGCTGGGACCCGAAACAACAGCGCCCCGAGCTGTGGAAGCTTTATAACACCCGCAAGGCCAAGTCGGAATCCATCCGCGCCTTTCCCCTGTCAAACTGGACAGAACTGGACATCTGGCAATACATCCACCTCGAAAACATCGAAATCGTACCTTTGTACTTTGCCGCCCCGCGCCCCGTGGTCGAATGGAACGGCATGCTGATCATGGTTGATGACGAACGCTTTCCGCTGGCAAAAGGGCAGGTCCCCGAAATGCGCTCGGTCCGTTTCCGCACGCTGGGCTGCTACCCGCTGTCAGGCGCGGTCGAAAGCCACGCGACCACCTTGCCCGAGGTGATCCAAGAAATGCTGCTAACCACCACATCCGAACGCCAAGGCCGCGCGATTGACCACGACCAAGCCGCCAGCATGGAAAAGAAAAAGCAAGAGGGGTATTTCTAAATGTCCGCAAACACCCCAAAAGATACATCCTTCGTCACCGACACCCTGATCGCCGAAGACATCGACGCCTATCTGACCAAGCATCAGCACAAAACCATGCTGCGCTTTATCACCTGCGGGTCGGTCGATGATGGCAAATCGACGCTGATCGGGCGGTTGCTTTATGACAGCAAGATGATCTTTGAAGATCAACTCGCCAGCCTTGAAAACGACAGCCGCGCCCACGGCACCCAAGGCCAAGGCATCGACTTTGCCCTGCTGGTTGACGGTCTGGCGGCCGAGCGTGAACAAGGCATCACCATCGACGTGGCCTACCGTTTCTTTGCCACCGACAAACGCAAATTCATCGTGGCCGATACCCCCGGCCATGAACAATACACCCGCAACATGGTCACAGGCGCCTCGACCGCCGACCTTGCCGTGATCTTGATAGACGCGCGCCAAGGCGTGCTGACCCAAACGCGCCGCCATTCGTATCTCGTCAACCTGCTCGGCATCAAAAACATCGTGCTTGCAGTGAACAAGATGGATCTGGTCGGCTACTCTCAGGCCCGCTTTGACGAAATCGTCGCCGAATATACCCAATTCGCCGAAAAAATTGGGATGAAATCTTTCCTGCCCATCCCGATCTCTGGCCTTGCGGGCGACAACATCGTCACCCGCTCCGAACATACCGCATGGTACAACGGCCCCACCCTTTTGAGCCACCTCGAGGACGCGCCGATTAACGTGGCGCAGATGCAAGACGCCCCGTTCCGCATGGCCGTGCAATGGGTCAACCGCCCTAACCTCGACTTCCGCGGTTTCGCTGGCCTCATCGGCTCGGGCAGCATTGCCCCCGGCGATGCCATCCGCGTCCTGCCCTCGGGCAAAACCACCACCGTCAAATCCATCTTCACCTATGGCGGCAATCTTGACCGCGCCGTCGCTGGCCAATCCGTCACGCTCACCTTTGCCGATGAAGTCGATTGCTCGCGCGGCGACGTCATCACCACCGCCGACGCCCCGTGCGAAGTCGCCGATCAGTTTGAGGCAACTTTGGTCTGGATGGGCGAGGCTGAAATGCTCCCCGGTCGCCCTTACTTGTTGAAAATGGGCACCCAAACCATGACCGCCACCGTGACCGAGCCGAAGTACGAGGTGAACGTCAACACCCTCGAACACCTCTCGTCGCAAACCTTGGGCCTCAACGCCATCGGCGTGGTCAACATCTCGACCGACCGCGCCGTCCCGTTTGAGGCGTACACCCAAAACCCCGATCTGGGCGGCTTTATCCTGATCGACCGCATGACCAACGCGACCGTCGCCGCTGGCATGATCCATTTCGCCTTGCGCCGCAGCCAGAATATCCATTGGCAAGCGGTGGATGTCGACCGCACCAATCACGCCGCGATCAAAAACCAAAAGGCCCGCGTGGTCTGGTTCACGGGTCTGTCTGGTTCCGGCAAATCCACCATCGCCAATATTGTCGAAAAGAAACTGCACGCGATGGGCAAGCACACCTTCCTTCTGGACGGTGATAACGTCCGCCACGGCCTCAACCGCGACCTTGGCTTTACCGATGCCGAACGCGTCGAAAACATCCGCCGCGTGGGCGAGGTGGCCAAGCTGATGACCGACGCAGGCCTCATCGTCCTCACCGCCTTCATCTCGCCCTTCCGCGCCGAACGCCGCATGGTCCGCGAAATGATGGCACAGGGCGAATTTATGGAGGTTTACGTCGATACCCCCTTGGCCGTGGCCGAGGAACGCGATGTCAAAGGCCTCTATAAAAAGGCCCGCGCCGGTAATCTGAAAAACTTTACCGGCATCGACAGCCCCTATGAACCGCCGGAAAACGCCGAGATCATCGTCAATACCGTGGCCCTGACAGCCGAAGATGCCGCCGAACAGGTCATCGCCGCGATTCTCGCAAGCTAGGGCAAAACACATCCTATCCAGAACGGGCGGCCCCAAAACGGCCGCCCGTTTTTTATTGAAAAATCAAATCTATAACCGGCAAAAATACTGCGCACACTGCATGTTCTTGCAAATGTTCCTATTTTGTTCTATATTTAAAACACCACTTCAGAAAGGCGTTTGAACATGGACAACAGCTTCGCAATTCCCGCCACCCCGCGCCAAATTTCCTATGCCCGCGCGTTGGCCCTGCGCAACCAAACCGTTTTGCCGTGGGATGTGCAGCAAGATCGCCGCAGCCTCAGCACATGGATCGACGCGCAATCCAAACTTGCCCCCGCCAGCGCTGGCTCTGCGGCGGGCGACACGCGCCCCAGTTCCAAACAGGTCGCCTTTGCCGAAAAACTGGCCCGCATCAAACGCCGCGCCGTGCCGGATGAATGTTTCCGCGACAAGGGCCTGATGTCGAAATGGATCAACGGCAACCGCCCCTGACGAACCTGTGTCCGCGCCCATCGCCACAGGCGCTGGACAACCCCCACCCTGCGCCCTAGTTTTTCTGCAACAACACAAGGAACCGCAGATGACCTATACAAAAACACCCGAGGCCCTTGCCCGCCTTACCCCCGAACAGTTCCGCGTGACCCAAGCCAACGGCACCGAACGCCCCTATTCCGGCCAATACGACAAGCATTATGAACCCGGCCTCTATGTCGATATCGTCTCGGGCGAACCCTTGTTCACCTCTGCCGCCAAATTCGATTCCGGCTGCGGCTGGCCAGCATTTTCCAAACCCGTGACACCCGAAAACGTAACCGAACTGCGCGATGTCACCCACGGCATGGTCCGCGTTGAGGTCCGCTCCACCAGCGGCGACAGCCACCTCGGCCACGTCTTCAACGACGGCCCCCGCGACATGGGCGGGTTGCGCTACTGCATCAACTCCGCCAGCCTCCGCTTCATCCCCCGCGACGCGATGGAGGCCGAAGGCTACGCCGGCTACATTGCCCAAGTCGACGAAGGGTAAACGTAGGTCGGGGTTCACCCCGACGCCCCCCAACGTAGGGTGCGCATTCATTGCGCACCACACCCCGAACCAAAACCCGTTCAACAACCGCTTTGGTTTTGAACAGGGTTTTTGGCGGCCTGATAAAGGTGATTGGCATACTTTTCCCAAAAGGCGATTTTTTTGGAAACCGCCCAAGCAAACTGGGCAAAACAAACCGATCCACTAGAGCGTTTCGACTTTAACTTGAAACACGGCGCACCACATAACGCGTTGAAATATATCATTTTCAGGCAGCGCTATGTGAGCAAGGCTTAAGTCGAAACGCTTTAATCTGGGCTGACTTCATATTGTTCTTCAAATAGATGTCGTGAAATAGGTATGTTCGAAACTACGGGCAGTCCGACAATCCGCTGATTTGTGCAACAAAGCCGCCTTGGGGTGAGAACGGCAGTGCAAAAGTGAGCCACGGAAGTGGCGTGATAATCTCGCTGCGGGCAATGTAAAATGTTGCCACTTTGGCCCTTACTGGTTT
>NZ_ATVN01000027.1 GCF_000420745.1 Pseudorhodobacter ferrugineus DSM 5888 | reverse complement strand
TATCTGGGGTCTGCGCAGCCAGCCCGGTCATAATACGAGCGAAAACGCCCATATTGCTCCAGCGCTTCCAGCGATTGTACAACGTCTTGGAAGGGCCATAGTCAGCAGGTGCATCACACCAGCGTAAGCTATTGCGGTTAATGAAGATAATACCGCTCAAAACACGTTTATCGTCGACACGTGGCTTACCTCGGCTCCTTGGAAAGTAGGGCCGCAGTCGCAACATCTGTTCGTCAGTTAGCCAGTAAAGATTACTCATCATACCCCCAAATCATTGGGGTCCGTGAATCATAACCGCAAATCAGCAGCAAGGCATTTTATGGGTCCTGAGCCTACGGAAAAGGGCGTTCCCCAGATGGCCTTGGCAACCTGATGCGCGAATGGTGCGACAAGGCAGGATTGCCGGAATGCTCCGCCCATGGCCTGCGCAAAGCCTGCGCAAGGCGATTGGCAGAGGCAGGCGCATCGGCGCATCGGCGCATGAAATTATGGCCGTAACTGGTCATAAAACGCTGGCAGAGGTGGAGCGGTACACAGCAACCGCTCTGCGCGAGGGCATGGCCGATTCCGCCTTTGCCAAGCTGCTTTCCCGTCCAAATCGGGAACAAACAGTGGTGAACCTTCCCCTTAGGTTCGCCAAACAAACCACCAACCATTTGAAAACAAAGGAGAAATAGATGGGTTTTGGTAGGCCCGGAGGGACTCGAACCCCCAACCAAGGCGTTATGAGCGCCCTGCTCTAACCAGTTGAGCTACAGGCCCATTAGGGCAAACACCGTCTGCCGATGCGATTGCGCTTTGCTAGTCGGATCAGTTCGGACGGTCAAGGGCCGTTTACCCCGTGGGTTCGCGTTAATGCGCTGGTAATGTTTTTCAGGCAATGAGGAGGGACGCAGAAGGGGGCAGTCTTGGAACAGAGCGGCATTAAACGAAAGATCAGCCTTTCGCGCAAAGCGCTTGCGCCTGTTGAAGTGCAAGGGGCTGCCAAGGCGTGGAAGCTGGCATTGGCCCGTGCGGCACATGAAGCGATCGGGTTGGAACTTGGGCTAGTGGCCTTGCGCCAAACCAGATCGTCTTTGACCGAACTGCTGGAATTGCCACCTGAACGGGCATTGATTGCTGTTTTAGAGGGGCCGAAGGACGGGCTTGGCCTGATGGTCATCGCGCCCGATATCCTTGCGGGCATTGTTGAGATGCAAATGGTCGGGCATGTCAGCGCTGCCCCCGCGATCGTGCGCCGCCCGACGCGAACCGACGCGACGATGGTGTCTGCGTTGATTGATAAGGCTTTGCGCGGGCTGGAAATTGAGCTGACGCAATCAAGCGATCTGATTTGGACCAGCAGCTTTCGCTATGCTTCATTTCTGGAAGATGCGCGCCCGCTGTCGCTGTTGCTGGAAGATGTGCCGTATCAAGTGCTTGTGGCCGATATCTCATTGGCGGAGGGGGCAAAGACGGGGCAGTTGTTGCTTGCCTTGCCGGCTGATGGGCGTGGGACCGCGCCCAAGGCGGTTGAAGCCCCCCCCAGCCGCGCTGCTGAAATGGTGTTTGGGGTGGCTTTGGGCGAGCAGATCATGGGCGTGAGTGCTGAAATGGTGGCCGTTTTGGCGCGCATGCAATTGCCATTGGACAGGCTTTTGAACCTGAAAATCGGCGAATCCTTGGCCTTGGGGACGGCCAGTTTGGACCAGATTGATTTAGAGGGGCTGAACGGCAAGCGGCTTGCATCGGGAAAACTGGGGCAGAATCGCGGGTTGCGGGCGGTTCGGATTTCGGACGCCGAAACCCCTGCCGCCCGCGTAGCAATGCCAAGCCCTCAGGTGCCCTTGGCCCGCAGCGCCCCCGACATAAAAAAGGCGGGATGATGCGGTGATTGACGACTTGGCTGAATTGACCTGGCTGAACCTTGGCCAGTGATGCCCGGGGCCGATTTAAGCAAATGGCACGAGAGGATGACTCTGCCCGTGCCATTGGATCGCTCTTTATTCAGCCTTTAAGGCCCATTTGCCCCAAGACGCCACAAAACCACCAAACAGGGCCTGTAGCGTTTCGACGTGAACATGACTCACATATCGCTGCCTGAAATCAAAGACTTCAAGGCGTTATGTGATGCGCATTGTTTCAAGTTAACGTCGAAACGCGTTAGGCGTTTACGTCAACGACAACACGGCCTTGGACCTGACCCTTCAAGATATCCGCCCCAAGTTGCGGCAGGTCGGACAGAACAGCGGGCCGCACCATGCTTTCAAGCTTTGCCATCGGCAGGTCTTTGGCGATGCGGTCCCAAGCGCGCACACGGTCGGCATAGGGGCGCATCACACTGTCAATCCCAAGCAAGTTCACGCCGCGCAGCAAGAACGGAATGACCGTGGCAGGCAAGGCCGCCCCACCCGCCAGACCTACGGCCGAAACGGAGGCACCATATTTCATCTGGCCCAACACCCGCGCAAGCATGGCCCCGCCGACGGCATCGACACAACCGGCCCAAACCTCGCCTTCCAGCGGGCGCTTTACCGTTTCGGCCAGATCTTCGCGGGCAACGATTTGGGTGGCCCCAAGGGTTTTCAGATAGTCAGCGGTTTCGGGCCGCCCCGTGACGGCGGCCACCTCATACCCCAAATGGGCAAGGATCGCCGTGGCAACAGAGCCAACGCCACCGGCAGCCCCCGTGACCAAAACCGGGCCATTCCCGGGCTTTAGCCCATGATCTTCCAGCGCCATCACGGCCAGCATCGCGGTGAAACCTGCCGTGCCAACAGCCATCGCTTGCCGCGTGGTCAGGCCTGCGGGCAATGGCACCAACCAATCCGCTTTCACCCGCGCTTTTTGCGAATATCCGCCCCAATGCGCCTCGCCCACGCGCCAGCCTGTCAGAACCACCTTATCGCCCGCTTTATAGCGCGGATCAGATGACGTCTCGACCGTTCCGGCAAAATCAATGCCCGGAATATGCGGGTAGTTGCGAACCAAACCACCGCCCGGCCCGACGCACAGCCCGTCTTTGTAGTTCACGGTGGAATAGTCGACAGCCACCGTCACGTCAGCTTCGGGCAAACGGTCCAAGCCGATCTGCTGCACGCTTGCCGAGGTTTTGCCCTCGGCGTCCTTTTCGACGATCAAAGCGTTGAACATGGGCAGTCTCCTTTAAATCCAGAATTTATCTTGCACGGTTGCGGGGCGCATCCCCAAAGGTGTTTCCACCTCAAGCTTGGTGCCCGCATCCCAATGCGTCATGCGTACCATGCCGATGGCGACATTGGTGCCAAAATCGGGGCTAAGGGCCGCAGATGTCACCTGCCCCACCTTTTTGCCGCCAGCCATCAAGGGCCACACGCGGTCACAAGGGGGAATGTCGCCGCCAATCGAAATCGGGCGGATTTGTTGCACGGGACCTTCTTTGGCCACGCGCAACAGGGCATCGCGGCCAATGCAGCCGATCGCGGTATGGGTATTGCAAAACTTGCCAAGTCCGCATTCGTGGGGGGTGTTGTCCTTGGTCATGTCGTTACCATAAGACAAAAGCCCCCCCTCAATCCGTTCAATCAGGTTCGGGCAACCGGCGCGGACCTGCAAATCCTCGCCCGCCGCGAACAAAGCGTCCCAGAGCGGCATGCCAATATCGCTGCCTTCGACGTAAATCTCATACCCGCCTTGTTTGGAATATCCCGACCGCGCAATGGCCAAACTGCGACCTTGAAAATCAAACCAGCCAAAGCGGAAGAATTTGATCTTACGCACATCGTCGCCAAACACCCGCGCCATCAACTCGTCTGCCTTTGGCCCCTGAATGCCGAGGGGCGAGACATCGGGTTCATCGACCAGCACATCCAGCCGGAACCCCAGCGCGATGGCTTTGACCCAGAGTAAAAGGTCGCTGTCGGCGATGGAAATCCAGAAACGATCTTCGGACAGTTTCACGGCGACGGGGTCATTCAGCATGCCGCCGGTTTCATCGACCATCGGCACATAATAGCATTGGCCCGGCAGCATGCCGCGCAAATCGCGCGGGGTCAGCATTTGCATCAACCGACCAGCATCGGGGCCGCGCACCTCTACCTGCCGTTCGCAGGCCACATCCCAGACTTGAACGTGGTCTTTCAGGTGGCGGTAATCAGCGGTGATGCTGTCAAACACGGTTGGCAGCAGCATGCGGTTGTAAACGGTATAGCCCTTTACGCCAGCAGCTTCGACACCGGCAGAAAAAGGGGTACGCCGCACGCGGCGCGAAGGGGCGATGGTTGCCATCGGTAAACCTCGGGGTAAAGGGTGTAAAAGCAGATGTTCGGTTTGCCCCCAACCTGCGGGTTGAGGGCAATTGCGTTAGGCTTGCGGGCCTTTCCAGTCAATCTGGCAAATCTCGGCAGAGCGGCCATCAAAATCCCAGACGCGGCCAAAGGCGCGGACGCGGCCTTTGTCGGCTTGTGCGATGGTGATATCGGGGCCCATCCAATATTCGGTATTGGTCACGACCACTTCGGTATCGGGGTGTTTGCCCGAAATCGGGGTGATCGCACCGTTGATCTTTTTCCCGACAACCAGATGGCGGGTTTTGCCAACAGTTTCATAGCTGACGGGCGAGCGTTCGGCGCCCAGAAATTCCGAGACCATCACGCCAAACAGACCCGTAGTGCCCCGCGCCTTGCCCGAGAAAATCCGGACCAAACCGTCATAGGCTTTTTCCGACGCGCGTTCATCAATATAGGCCGCCGCTTTCCAGTTGCCGCGCCCCATATTGCCAGGGATGTCCATAATCAGGCCGATGTTCAGGCCCGACAGGCTTTCGCCATCATAATGCCCTTCATCGACGCGCACGCCAACCCACGCCTGGCAATAGCCTTCGGTTGGCGGGTGTTTGCCAAGGCTGACCACGCAGGGGCAAAACACGGTGCAATTGCAGTTGAGGATAAGTTCCCCTTTGATCGTCCACTCTGGCAAGGTTGCGGCCATCGGTTTTTCCTTTCAACCGGTTATAAGGGTTTGTGCGGTCACAAACGCGCCCGCAGTGATAAGGGCGTACCCGACAGGGCGGGTCAGCCAACGCCCGATATCGGGCAGTTTTTCAAGCGTCATGAACAGGG
The DNA here is from genome assembly GCF_000420745.1 of Pseudorhodobacter ferrugineus DSM 5888. Classification (GTDB taxonomy): domain Bacteria; phylum Pseudomonadota; class Alphaproteobacteria; order Rhodobacterales; family Rhodobacteraceae; genus Pseudorhodobacter; species Pseudorhodobacter ferrugineus. The sequence continues at coordinate 17,194 of NZ_ATVN01000027.1, read as the reverse complement.
TAGCAGCCCCCATCCATAGCAAATTCATGGTGCCGCCAATGAAGCCGAGCGCCATCAGAGCCCAGCAACAGACAAGGCACAAAACACCCAGTTCGACACCCATTTTTGCGGCGTGCAAGGTTCCGGGTGCCCAGCGTTCCATGAAAAACGACAGCGGCATGCGGCATTTGGCGAGGCATGCCTCTTTCACATTGGAAAACTGATAGGCCCCTGCGCCAAAGAGCAAAGCAGCCGTGAGCCAACCCGAAAGGCTGGCCCCGTTCAGCCCGATCAGCCCGGCCTTGGACAGGGCAAACTGCGCCCCTGCCCCTGCCAAAGCTGCGCCCAGCCACACCACAACATAGCCCCCAACCAAGGCAAACGCGCCTGCCGTGGTGGTGGCCCCGGTTTGTGAAATGTCGATAAAGCAACGCAAGGCTGGCACAAAGGTGGGCAGCATCATCGCCAGAGCCATCAGCGCCCACATGGCCACCAAAGCGCCGTAACTCGCCTGCCCCGCCGCGATGCACAAAGACGCCCAGAAATCGGCGGGCATATCGGCGCTGGGGTTTTGGCGGGCCATCAGGAACACCGCTACCCATGCCAGCAACACCACAGCGTAAAACCCAATCCACGCCAGCGCAGCCCTGTTCCAATCAGGAAGCACGCGCGCCAGATTTTGGGTCAGATATTCCACGCCGCCCCCCCACAAGGTCAAGGAATCATGCGCAGGCCTATAGACGCAGACCGCGCTTGCCCTTAGGTTTCTCACAACGGCGTTAAATGTCAAACATTTAATTGTCTTACAATTAGAATAAGCAAGAGATCAGGCCGCGAGATGACCCAAACCTACCCCATGACAACCGAGGGAGAACTGTCGCTGCGCATTGCCTCGGCCTTGCGCGATGCGATTGTTGAAGGGCGGTTGATCGTTGATCAGCGCTTGCCATCGGAACAGGAATTGGCCGAACAATTCGGCGTGTCGCGCCCCACCGTGCGCGAGGCGCTGAAACGGCTTGCAGCACAAAACCTGATCCGCACCCAACGCGGGGCGACGGGCGGGGCCTTTGTGAACCGCTTGTCGTTTCACGAAGCCTATAGCCAGCAGATCACCACGTCGACCCTGCTGTTGTCGATGAATCAGGTCGATTTTGAAACGGCCTGCGAGGCGCGGTATGCGTTGGAACGGGCCTGTGTGCCGCTGTCAGCACAGCGCCGCACGGCCGATCATTTGGCCACGATGCGGGCCGAGATTCACCGCCAAAACCAACCGGGGTTAAGCGATGAAAGTTTTTGCGCGTCAGACGTGGCCTTTCACCGCGCGCTTGTCGATGGTGCGGGTAATCCGGTGCTGTCGTACCAACTGGCGGGCGCGGTTGAGGCGATGCAACCCTTGATGAATATGATCACCTTTTCGGCGCGGTCGCGGGAACGGATCGTCGGGTTTCATACCGCCATCGCCGATGCAATAGAGGCGCAAAACAGCGCGTTGGCGGAAACGGCGCTAGCGGCCCTTTGCAGCTATACCATTGATCTGGCAAACAATGTCCGTGCCCAACGCCAGACACGGACGACCTAGGGCACCAAAGCCTCAGCCCTGAATGGTCGGCAGGTCAATTTCAAACCGGCTACCCTGCCCTTGCACGCTTGCCACCTCGATTGTGCCACTTGCGCGGGTGATCAGGGTTTTGCTGATTGACAGGCCCAGACCCGTTCCCAAGGCCTTTTTGGTGGTGAAAAACGGATCAAAAATGCGCGGAAGCACCTCGGGATCTATGCCGAGGCCAGTGTCGCGCACTGAAATCTGTACATGTCCCGCGACCAGATCTGCTGTTGCGATATACAAGGTGCCGCCATCAGGCATCGCTTGGATCGCGTTGATCAAAAGGTTCACCAGCACTTGTTGCAGTTCGGTCTGGTTGATCGCCACCATGCCACGCGCTTGCAGGTCCAGCGTCACCTCTATCTTTGCGCCCCCCAGCAAATGCTGCACCAAAGGCAGGGTTTCGCCGATCAGGACGTTCGGATCATGCCCCGTGCCCGCATCGGCATATTCTTCGGGGCGGGCAAAGCGCAAGAGTTTGGTGACGAGGATGTGGATCGCCTGAATCTGCTCTTGGATCAGCGAAAATTCGGTGCGCAAGCTGTCGCCGCGCGGGCCAAGATCGTCGCGCACCACGTCGAAATTGCCTTGGATCACCGCCAGCGGGTTGTTGATTTCATGCGCGACACCGGCGGTGATTTCACCAATCGCGGCCAGCTTTTCTGACAGGATCAACTGGCGCGTGGTCTGTTCCAACTGGCGGTTTGCGGCCTCCAGATCCTCGGTGCGCTCGGTCACACGGCTCTCCAGCACATCCGCCCAACCCCGCAACCGCTTTTCGCGTTCTTGCAACTGGTCCAGCAAACTGTCCAGATGGTTTGCGACGCGGCTGATTTCATCCTCCTTGGCCGCAAGGTTTACGCGCGCCCCCAGATCGCCCTGCTCAACCGCGCGGATCACGCCGTCAATCCGCTCTAACGGTTTGAAAATGCCCCGCCCCCAGCGCAGCAAAATAGGCACCGAAATCAGCACAACCACCAAAAATGTAAGGGCAATCTGATAGAGCGTCCGGCGTTTGGCATCGGCAAACCCTGCTTCGAGAAATCCCACATAAAGCATACCCACCCGCTTGCCAAAACTGTCGACAATGGGTTCATATGCAGACACATACCAATCATTCACCACAAAGGCGCGGTCCAGCCATATCCGGCCTTCATCCAGCACGCGGCCCCGCACAATCGCCGAAACCCGCGTTCCGATTGCACGAACATCTTCGAACAGCCGCACATTGGTGCTGATACGCACATCTTCCAAAAACAGCGTGGCCGTGCCCTCGGTCAAGCTGCCATAGGGATAAACCAGCTCATTCATCTGGTCGATAAAATCCAGATTGCGGTTCAGCAAAACCCCGCCAACCAGCGCGCCGCCCGGTGCAACGGCGGCGGCATGCACCACCATGCCCCGGCTTTCGCCCTTACGGTCTGTTGCCACGGCAGCTTTGGTTGGCACCAAGGAAATCTGCGCCCGCGCCGCCAGTTCAGGGGAAATCCCATTCAGATCGTCGGCGCTAAAGATGTCAATTGCGCTTTGCGTATGCCCAGCCAGCGCCCCTGAAATGACCGGCCACCCCTGCCCCTTGGTCGTGAAATACAAAAAATCAAAACCGAGTTTACGGCGCACGCTTTCCAAGAATGCCTGCCGTTCGGCGGGCGGGGTTGCCTGAAACGCTGCCGAAGCGGCCAGCGCCTCGATCGCGGCCCCCCGATTGGCCAATAAGCCTGCCAGATGCTGGTTGGCAATGGTCAGTTCCGAATGCACCTTGGCGATCAGCACCTCGTCAAAGCGGGTTGTCCAGCTTTTGACTGCGGTCAGCAACAACAGCGGCAAGACGATCAGCAAGGGCAAAAGGGCAATCAGCAAGATGCGCAACCGCACAGAACGGCGCACTGCCGCCCACATCGCCCCACCCGTTTTCACAGCAGTGTCATTCATTCCATTGTGCACATTTGCGGTCAATCGTCTTGCGCGATACCCCCAACCTGCGTGCCGCTTCGGCACGGTTGCCGCCACAAGCCTCCAAGATCGACAGGATATGGCGGCGCTCTACCGCATAGAGAGACTCTGCGGGTTCGGCGCTGGGATCATCTTCGGCACCTGAAAACTCTGGCGGAAATTCCCCCAAGATCATCGAGCGTTCGATCAGGTTTCGCAATTCGCGCACATTTCCCGGCCAGTCATACTGGGCCATGCGCAACAGCACCGATTCAGGAATGGGCAGCGGGGGACGGCCCTGCTGACGTGCAAATATCCCCATGAAATGTTCCGCCAAATCGGCTATGTCACCGATACGCTCGGTCAATTTCGGCATGTCTACGGCCAACACATTGATGCGGTGGTACAAATCCTTTCGAAACAGCCCCCGCGCAACGCTGGCCTCAAGATCGCCATTCGAGGCAAAGAAAAACCGCAGGTTCAGTGGCACCTCACGCTCGGCCCCGCCGGGGCGAATGCGGGTATCCTCGATCACCCGCAGCAGCGTCGCCTGAACCGACATCGGCAATTCACCCACCTCGTCCAGAAACAACGTGCCGCCTGACGCATGTAGCAACAACCCCTCACGCCCCGTGGTGATATCCCCAAACAATTCGGCGGCCATCCTGTCGGGCGATATGGCCGCGCAATTAATGGGCACAAACGGCTTTTCCGCGCGGTCCGACATGGCATGCAAGGTGCGGGCCGCAATTTCCTTGCCCGTGCCACTATCACCTGTAAACAAAACCGTGGTCGGCGTGCGCGCGACCTTTTCCAGCGTGTTGCGCACGACAGCCAGCGCCGGCGAATGCCCGATCAAGCGCCCCCGGACACCGGGGCTGTCGGCCCGCAATTCATATTTCAGCAAGAAGTTTTCGCGCCGCAAATAGCGCTGGTCCATGCAACGGCTGACCGCGTTCAGGATTTGGTTGGAGCGGAAGGGTTTGAGCACAAAATCCGCAGCCCCGACCCGCAAGGCATGGATTGCCGTGTCCAGATCGGCATAAGCCGTCATCAAAATGGCATCTGCAAACAGACCTACGCGGCGCTGCTCGGACAGCCAGTCCAGCCCCGATCTTCCGGGCATGACATTATCCAGAATGATCAGATCAAAATGATGCCTGTCCAGCAGCTTGGACGCGGCCTCGGCATTCTCGGCCTCTTCAACCCGCTTACAACGCGGCCCCAAAATGCGCATCAAAAAGTTACGCATCCCTGGTTCATCATCAACCACCAGCACGGAGATATGGGCCAAAACGCTGTCAATCTCGGCAGTGTCTTGGGGGGGATTTGCGGCGGTAACGCTATGTTCAACTGGTGTCATCTAAGCGGTTCGCCTTTCAAAATCGGGTCCCGTCGCCCTTCATGCGCTGGTTTGACCGAACAGACCGGCTGTGGCCTGACGCCGCATGATCAGGCCAATGGCGGCGGTTAGTTCAACCTTACCGACGGGCTGCTGCCCGCGTCTTGCGCCGAAAACCCAGCATAGCCAAGCCCGAAATAAGCCACAACCGCCACGACAGCAATTGCAAGAAAAGCGAGGTACATGCTTTTCATCCAGATCATTCCTTTTGCATTCTGGGCAGCACAATTGCCGCCGCTTTTCTGGTCATCGCAACCGGACCGCCTATTCCGCCGGACCAACCTGTTTCGCGTTGCTGGCTTTAGCTTTCACCTCTTCCAACCACAGGCCGTGGTGCTCTTTGGCCCATTGTTCATCCACCTCGCCCGACCCCATCGCATCAAACGCCCCCTGCATCCCGACAGAGCCAAGATAGATATGGGCAAGGATAATCACGATAAATACAAACGCGATGATGGAATGCCAAGTTTGGGCAAGCTGCATGTCTTCGTGCGGGGCAAGGTCGGTTGGCAAAACGCCAAAGCCCAAAACCTGCGGCAATCCGATGCTGTTCAAAACATCAAACGTGGCCGCGAACATCGGCAATTCAAACGGAAACAGCAAAGAGACGCCAGAAACCGAGATAGAGAGCCCCAAGATGATAACCGCCCAAAAGATAATTTTCTGGCCCGCGTTGAACTTTTTCGCAGGCGGATGAACACCTTTGGAAAACAAGCCACCCCCTACGGCCAGCCATTTCAGGTCATGTTTGTTGGGAATATTATGCGACACCCAAAGCACCGTGACCATGATCAGACCAATCATAAATGCCCAAGCAACATTATTATGCACCCATTTGCCACCAATCGCCAAAGGCGCAAAGGCGTCATGCCCGACCAGAGGAATAATGAAATGCCGGCCAAACAATTGGAACAGGCCCGTCAGCCCCAACAGGATAAAAGACCCGCCCAAAAGCCAATGGGCAAACCGTTCGATCGACGGGAAACGCAGCACCTTGCGCCCCGTCAACGGGCCATCGGTTCTGATCCTGCCGCGGATCAGATAGAAGAGGACCAGCAGGCCAAGCGTACCGATTAACGCCCAACCGCCATAAGTCGATAAGGGGCCTGCACGAAAGGCAAGCCATGCCATCCCGCCGTCTTGCATCAGCACGTCTGCCGCAGGGCTGCGCGCCGAAACCGTTATATCCGCTTTGTTATAGCGGAGCGCGCGCCAATCTTCGGATTGCGAAATCCCACCCAGCGAGCCCAACGGATCGGTTTCCGGTGCGGCCAGAATAGGGTCGCCGATGTCGGTACTGCGGTAACTGTCATCCAGCTTTTGTTTGGTTTGCCGCGCGAGAATATCGTCTAGGGTTGACGCCCCGCCTGTGGCCGAGCGGTCAATCGCAGGAGCGTCTTGCGCCAGCACGCCCACGGGCGCGCAAAACAGTGCCAGCATGGCAAGGATCATCAAAAAGAAGGGTCTTGGGATCATCGCCGCCACCTAGAATTCAAGAAAAATTGAAACGCCACCCGCAGTGCTGGGGACACTGCGGGCAACGCTTTGATGCAAGGCTGCCCGATTGGGCAAAGCCCGCCCGCCGTTAGAGCGAGCCTGCCTTGCTTTCATAGGCCGTGCCCCAGCCCCATGCGCCCGAACCAAAGCCGCGCGAGACGACACGTTCGCGGTAGATGGAGGAAACAGTATCACCGTCCCCCGCCAGCAGCGCCTTGGTGGAACACATTTCGGCGCAGATTGGCAATTTGCCTTCTGCAATCCGGTTGCGACCGTATTTGGAAAACTCGGCTGTCGAGTGATCTTCCTCGGGGCCGCCAGCGCAGAAGGTGCATTTGTCCATCTTGCCACGGCTGCCAAAGTTGCCCGCTTGCGGATATTGCGGCGCGCCAAAGGGGCAGGCGTAGAAGCAATAGCCGCAGCCGATGCACAGGTCTTTGGAGTGCAAAACAATGCCATCCGCCGTTTGGTAGAAACAATCGGTGGGGCAGACCGCCATACAAGGCGCATCGGAACAATGCATACAGGCAACCGAGATAGAGCGTTCGCCCGGCTTGCCGTCATTGATTGTCACGACCTTGCGGCGGTTGATGCCCCACGGCACTTCGTGTTCGTTCTTACAGGCCGTAACGCAGGCATTGCATTCGATGCAGCGTTCGGCATCACACAGAAATTTAGCTCTTGCCATGATGTTTGCTCCTTAAGCCGCAGAGATTTTGCAAAGGGTTGCCTTGGTTTCCTGCATCAAGGTAACCGAGTCGTAGCCGTAGGTTTGCGCTGTGTTGGTGCTTTCGCCCAAGACGACCGGATCGGCGCCTTCGGGGTATTTGCTGCGCTGGTCTTCGCCTTGGAAATGCCCGCCAAAGTGGAAAGGCATAAAGGCCACGCCTGCGCCAACCCGTTCGGTCACCATCGCCATCACCTTGACGCGGCCGCCTTCCGGGCCTTCGACCCAAACCTGCGCCTTGTCACGCACCCCAAGGTTATTGGCATCGCGCGGATTGATCTCGATGAACATGTCTTGCTGCAATTCCGCAAGCCACGGGTTCGAACGGGTTTCATCGCCGCCACCTTCATATTCCACCAAGCGCCCCGAGGTCAGGATGATCGGGTAGTCCTTGCTGAAATCCTTGGCTTGGATCGAGGCGTACAGCGTTGGCAAACGGTAGAGTTTACGGTCGCTATAGGTTGGATAATCCTCGACCAGATCACGGCGGCTGGTATAGAGCGGTTCACGGTGCAGCGGGACCGGATCGGGGAAGGTCCAGACCACAGTGCGGGCCTTGGCGTTGCCGAAGGGTGCACATTCATGCAAGATCGCGACCCGCTGGATACCGCCCGACAAGTCGGTTTTCCAGTTTGCGGTTGGGCCGCCCACCGCATCAATCGCAGCGCGTTCCGCATCGGTCAGGTCCTTATCCCAGCCCAGATCCATCAGCATCTGCATGGTGAATTCGGGATAGCCGTCCTTGATTTCCGATCCTGCCGAATAGACACCTTCGGCCAGCAGGTTTTCACCGTCACGTTCCACGCCAAAGCGGGCGCGGAAGGTCAGGCCACCTTTGGACACCGGCAAGGACATATCGTAAAGGTTCGGCGTGCCGGGGTGGTTCATTTCGGGAGTGCCCCAGCATGGCCATGGCAGACCGTAATAGTCACCATCCGCAGGGCCACCAACCGCCTGCAACGTGGTGCGGTCAAAGGTGTGCTGGTTGGCCATGTGCAGTTTCAACCGCTCAGGGCTTTGCCCAGTATAGCCTACGGTCCACATGCCACGGTTAAACTCGCGCGTGATGTCTTCGACATTCGGCTCATTCTCGCTGTCCATGCTGATATTGCGCAGCAAACGGTCGGCAAAGCCGAACTTTTTGGCGAACAGCGTGATGATTTCATGGTCTGTTTTGCTTTCAAACAGCGGCTCCATGATCTTGTCGCGCCATTGCAGCGAGCGGTTGGATGCAGTGACCGAACCACGGGTTTCGAACTGCGTGGTTGCGGGCAGCAGATACACGCCATCGGTGCGGTCGTGCAACACGGCGGAAACGGTTGGGAACGGGTCAATGACGACCAGCGTGTCCAGCTTTTCCATCGCGGTTTTCATCTCGGTCATACGCGTCTGGCTGTTAGGCGCATGGCCCCACAAAACCATAACCTTGATGTTGTCGTTCTGGTCGATGTTGGCTTTATCTTCCAACACGCCATCAATCCAGCGCGACACCGGAATGCCGTTTTCGTTCATCAGGCTGCGTTCTTTACCGTCTTTGTCCAGCACGACGGCGCCATCCGGCCCTTTCAGCGTGACAAAGCGGCCTTTCAGCCAGTCGAGGTCTTCTTCCCAGACCCGCGCCCAATGGGCCCAAGCGCCGGGGGCAAGGCCGTAATAACCTGGCAAATCGTGGCTAAGCACGCCAAGGTCAGTCGCCCCCTGCACGTTGTCATGGCCGCGGAAAATGTTGGTGCCACCACCAGACACGCCCATGTTGCCCAGCGCCAGTTGCAAGATGCAATAGGCCCGTGTGTTGTTGTTGCCGTTGGTGTGCTGCGTGCCACCCATGCACCAGATCAAGGTGCCGGGGCGATTGTTGACCAAGGTCCGCGCAACCCGTTCCATCTGGCTGCCGGGCACGCCTGTAACACGCTCGGTTTCCGCAGGTGTCCACTTTTTCACTTCATCACGGATCTGGTCCATGCCCCAAACGCGGGTGCGGATGAACTCTTTATCCTCCCAGCCATTTTCAAAGATATGCCACAGCATACCCCAGATCACAGCCACATCCGAACCCGGGCGAATACGCATATATTCATCAGCATGGGCGGCGGTGCGGGTGAAACGGGGGTCGGCCACGATAAGCGGCGCGTTGTTTTCTTCCTTGGCCTTCAGCATGTGCAGCAAGGACACTGGGTGCGCCTCGGCTGGGTTGCCGCCGATCAGGAAAATCGCCTTCGATTTGTGAATGTCGTTATAGCTGTTGGTCATGGCGCCGTAGCCCCATGTGTTGGCCACACCCGAAACAGTGGTCGAGTGGCAAATACGCGCCTGGTGGTCGACGTTATTGCTACCCCAATAGGCGGCAAATTTGCGGAACAGATAGGCCTGTTCGTTGTTATGCTTGGCACTGCCCAACCAATAAACACTGTCCGGCCCGCTTTCGTCGCGCACCGACATCATCTTGTCGCCAAGTTCCTCGATCGCTTGTTCCCACGAGATGCGCTTCCACTCCCCGCCCTCTTTCTTCATCGGGTATTTCAGGCGGCGTTCGCCGTGGGCGTGTTCGCGCACAGCGGCCCCTTTGGCGCAATAACCGCCAAGGTTGAACGGGCTGTCAAAGCCAGGTTCTTGCCCGATCCAAACGCCGTTATCGACCTCGGCCACCACGGTGCAACCAACCGAACAATGGGTACACACCGATTTGATGGTTTGAACCGCATTTGCAACAGCAGCTTGGGCATTGGCGCGCGTGACCGTGCCACCTGTCGCCCCCAGAGCCGCCAGCCCGCCAATCGCAAGGCCCGACCCGCGCAAAAAGCTACGGCGATCAACGCTGGTGCTGGAAATGGAGGACAAAAGCGGGCTGCGATGCCCTGTCCGCTCTATACCATTCGTCTTTTTTCTTAACATGTCTCTCTCCCTCAGTGGGCCGGATGGCCTTGGGTGTCACAAAAGCCCCCCGTTAGGCACGGGGTGGCAGATCAAATGGCCGTTAAAACCGGGCCGAGGCGAAATAGGCGCTGGTATGCGCGGTGTCTTGTAGGCCTTGGCGCGGGGCGTTCGCCTCGGCCTCGGTTGCCGTGCCAGAGAGGGCGGCGGCGGCAACAGCCGCAGGGGCCGCCGTTGTCGCCAGTTTCAGGAAATTCCGGCGGCCTTCGTTTGGCGTGGCCTCTGCTTTGGTTTTCGTGACCATTGTGTTTCCCTTTGTGTTTCGGCGCATGCGGCGCCCGTTTGGATGGCTGCGGGCGACCCGCAACCGGATGCTTGTGTCACTGACCGCCAAGGCGGAAAGCCTCGCGTTCAATCGTCATGAAGGTTTTGCCAATGGCCCCCACGGGTGCGTAAAAGACAGACCCCTTGGCCCCTTCGAGGTCGGTAAAGAAGTGCTGCGCCCACGGGGCGATATGGCGGTTAAAGAAGGTTTTTTGTGCCTCAAGGCTGGCGGGCGCCCCAAAGCGGCCTTCGATCATGCCCGCCATCATTTCCAAAAGGCTGGCGATATTGTCTTCGGGTTCATACACGTTCGGTGCGCGCGAAATGCCCTGTGCTGCCATATCGGCGCGCAGCAGGGCCAATGGTTTTTCGTTCAAGAACCCCGTCATGTAATAGCTGGCATAAGGCAAGAGTTCCCCGCGCGCGAGGCCGATGAACAAGGCGTTGAACTCCCGCTCGACCGCCGCGGGGGTGGTAGCTTTGGCCAGTTTCACCAAGGTTCCGATTGCCTTGCCAAGCGGCGTGTCATCGCCCGAAAGTGCTGCCGTGCGGGCGATAAGGCTGCGGTCGGGCGGGGTCGCCAAAAGTGCGGACAAAAAGCTGTAGAGGTCTGCGCGCAGGGCGTCCTCTTCGGCAATCTGAATATCTGCGGCCATTTCGGTCATCTTGTCGTCCTAACTTGCAAAATCAAAGCGCATGTGGCGGCGGGGTGGCGGGGCATCAAAGGTTTGGATTTCCGTGGCAGGGCTTTTGCTGGCAAGGGTTTCGGTGGCCTGAACGTCCGCTTCTGGGGCCGCAACCTGTTCTGCCACAGGTTCTGACTCTGGCGCTTGCATCACCGCATCGTTGTCTGACACCAATAGGGCGGGTTCAGGCGCGGCCAGTGCTTTTTCCTTTGCCGCTTGCTGTTCGGCCAAGGCGATCACATGGCTCATCATGCCCTTGCCCACCTGATAGGCAGTTTGCATGCCCGGAATAACCGTGGCGGCATCGGTGTAATCCTCGCCGTGGTCCAGCAGGCCGTCCAGATTGGCCAGAACAGGGTTGCTGACCCACAGCTTGCGCAAGGCGCGGCGGCGTAGGTGTTCAGGCACAGCCCGCGCCATGAAACCGCTGAAATCATCGCCCAGCGCCAAGCTGTCAGGATCGGGCAAACCCAATTCGACCAGCAGTTCTGAATCGGTCTTTTCGGCTTGGGATGCTGCAAGCGCCTCGGCATCATTGGCGGCAAGGCGGGCTTGGGCCTCGGCGGCCTCGACCGCAGCTTCGGCTTGCACGGCGGCCTTGCGGCGGGCCCAAAAGGAGGTGGAGCCTTGCATTAATGCACCCCCCCCGAGTCCGAGGATGTGCCACGCGGCGCGCGGTAGACATCAGACATCTGGCGGACACGGGCATCGCCTTTTCCGTCCTCGACCAGATCAACCCGCTGTTTATCCCGCTTGCGCTTGATGAACACTTCTTCGACGTGATGCTCTTGCACAAAGTCGCGCACCCAGCCGATGACACCCAGCGGCATTGGCACGGCTTCGATCAGCCCGTCGCCACTATCCAGATAATCCTGCCCTTCGTAGGGCGAGGCGGTCACGATCACTGGCTCGAACGGCATGCCATTGGCGCTGCCTTGCGTTTCGCGCAGCACCACAATCAAGCTGGGAATTTTGGCAGAGAGCCCGACCAGATAAGCCTCGGTATCGCTGGACCACAGATCAAGGTTCAAGGTCGCGGCATGGTATTCCACGGCATCACCATCACGGCGCAACTCTCGCCAATCGGCGGGCCCTGCCCCTGGCAGCACCGCAACAACACGCCATGACCATTTGGCCCAGCGCGTCACACCCGGTGACTTGCGGACAATAATGCCGATTGGCAGATATGCGCGGACAAGCGCCATTCTGTGGAAAACCCCTCCCAAGGTCAGCGGTCTGTCGCCACTGTGAGGCTATTAGCTACGCAGTTTGCGTCACCTCCAATTCATTTTTTGCCGAATCGTCATTTTTCGACATGGCCCGATGGTCATTTGGACATTTTGTCCCGCCCCCCCCCTTTACCAAGTGCTTGAGGCTGGACGAAATGACCGACCCCAAAAACCGCCTGTTTTTGTCGGAAATTAATTTGGAAATATTAACCGAATCGCGGCCTTTGCGCGGTGAAACGCCACGAATTTGGCTTTACGGCGCGACGGGTTTCATGCCTAGCTAGCCCTTGCCAGCAAACCCGAGGCAAAAGCCCGGGACGCCAGCAAAGGGAGGGAACTGTGGCTAAGCATTTGATTCTTTGTGATTGTTTGGGTAGCCAAAAAGTTGATGCCAAAGGAATTGCAGCCGCAACCGGCCTTCAATGTTCGCGTGTGCACAGCGGATTGTGCACAACAGACCTAAAGTCTGCGGCCGCCGCAATAGAGGCGGGGGATGCCCTGATCGCATGCGCCCAAGAGGCACCGCGCTTTGCAGAACTGGCGCAGGAGCTGGGCGCAGAGGCGCCGGAATTCATTGATATCCGCGACCGCGCGGGCTGGTCTGATGACCCCATAACAATGCCCAAAATGGCCGCGCTGATTGCCGAAAGCCAGATTGCGGCCCCCAGCTACAAGTCGGTCGACGTGACATCCGAAGGGATTTGCCTTGTGATTGGTCGCGCGGATATCGCCGTTCCTGCCGCCGAAAAACTGGCCGAGACTTTGGCCGTGACTGTGCTGATCACCGATGATGGCGACTTGCCCGTCACCCGTCAGGTAGAGGTGGTGCGGGGACGTTTGAAGCGTGCCACGGGGACGTTGGGCAATTTTTCGTTAAACCTTGATGCTTTGCAAATGCTGGAACCGGGCGGGCGCGGCGGCTTTGGCCTTGGCGCGCCGCGTGACAATGCTACAACGACCTGTGATGTGATTTTGGACCTGTCGGGCGGCACCAGCCTGTTTCCTGCGCCGCATAAACGTGACGGCTATTTGCGCGTTGACCCGGGTGATCCCTTGGCAATCGCGGCAGCGGTGCATGAGGCGAGCCAGATGGTTGGCACCTTTGAAAAGCCGCTGCATCTGGTGTTGGAACAGCATCTTTGCGCCCATTCCCGCGCAGGGCAAATTGGCTGCACGCGTTGTCTTGATGTGTGCCCGACCAGCGCAATTATGCCCGCAGGGGACCATGTGGAGATTGACCCGATGGTCTGCGCCGGTTGCGGGGCCTGTTCGGCGCTGTGCCCATCGGGGGCGATACGCTACGACGCGCCACCCGTTGACCATGTTTTGCGGCGGGTGCGGGTGCTTGCCGAAACCTATCTGGCTGCGGGTGGCCACGCGCCGCGCCTGTTGGTCCATGATGACCACGGCACCGAAATGATCGCCCTTGCCGCCCGCTTTGGTCGCGGTTTGCCCGCCGATGTAATCCCACTGGCGGTTGAGGCATTGGCAGGCTTTGGCCATGCCGAAATGCTGGCAAGCCTTGCATCCGGCTTTCAGGCCGTCGATATCATCGCCGCCCCCCGCACCGAACGCGACCCGATCAACGCCGAAATTGCGCTGGCCGCCGCGATGGGTGGTGTGGATCGGTTGCGCCTGATTGATCTGGCGGATCCTGACGCGCTGGTGGACCTGCTCTATGCAGCGCGCCCTGCCCCGCATAAGGCCGCCCCCGTGCTCGCGATGGGCAGCCGCCGCCAAATCGCACGGCTTGCGGCCAAGGCCTTGTTGCCCGATGCCACCGCCCCCATGCCCTTGCCCGCAGGGGCACCTTATGGCGCGGTGCTGGTGAATACGGATGCCTGCACGTTGTGTATGTCTTGTTCCTCGCTTTGCCCGAATGGGGCGTTGATCGACAACCCCGACACGCCGCAACTGCGGTTCCAAGAGGATGCCTGCCTGCAATGCGGGATTTGTGAGACTATTTGCCCCGAAAACGCCATCACCTTGGAACCCCGTTTCAACCCCAGCGATGCGGCGCTTGGGCTGACCGTGCTGAATGAGGAAGAACCGTTTCCGTGCATCGAATGTGGGGCACTGTTCGGCGTGAAATCGACGATTGAGAAAATCAGCGCCAAGCTGGCGGGCAAGCATTCGATGTTCATGGAAACCGGCGCGGGGCGGCTGATCCAGATGTGCGACAATTGCCGCATTCAGGCGCAATATCACAGCCAAAACAACCCCTTTGCCAGTGCCGAGCGTCCACGCGTCCGCACAACCGATGATTACCTGACCAAGCGCAAAGATCACTGATCCCGCTTTATCCCCCATAAGGAGCCCCGTCATGGATGACGACTTCAACATGTCCCTTCGCAAATTTCTGAAACAGGTCGGCGTCACCTCTCAGCAAGCGATTGAGGACGCCGTGCGCAACGCGGGCACCGCCGTGGCAGGCAAACCGCTGACCGCCCGCATGGTCCTAACCATTGACGGCGTGGAATTGACCCACACGGTTGAGGGCAAAATCATGGGGCCATCTGTATGACGCTGACCCGCGATGCTGTTCTTGAGGTTTTGAAAACCGTCAAAGACCCGATCCGTGGCAATGACCTTGTGTCATCCGGTATGGTGCGCGCACTGACGGTTGAGGGTGGCACCGTGCGCTTTGTGCTGGAAATTGACCCTGCCCGCGCCAAAAAGATGGAAGAGGTCCGCGCCGAGGCGGAGGCCAAGATCAAGGCGCTGGCAGGCGTTGAAACCGTGTCGATAGTGATGACCGCGCATTCCGCACCTGCCGCGCCGCCGAACCTGAAATCCTCGGGGCATTCGCATGGCCACGACCACGGGCATGGGCACGGGCCTGCCAAGGCCGCAGGTCCTGAAAAGATCCCCGGCGTGGCGCGGATTTTGGCAATTGCATCGGGCAAGGGTGGCGTGGGCAAATCCACTGTTTCCGCAAACCTTGCCACGGCGCTGGCCGCCGAAGGGCGCAAGGTGGGGCTGCTGGATGCCGATGTTTATGGCCCCAGCCAGCCCCGTATGCTGGGTGTTTCGGGCCGCCCCGCCAGCCCCGATGGCAAAACCATCCTGCCCTTGCGCAACCATGGCGTCACGCTGATGTCGCTGGGCCTGATGACCCAAGAGGATGAGGCCGTGGTTTGGCGCGGGCCGATGCTGATGGGCGCGTTGCAGCAGATGCTGTTTCAGGTGCAATGGGGTGCCTTGGACGTCCTGATCGTTGATTTGCCGCCCGGGACGGGGGATGTGCAGATGACGCTGGCGCAAAAATCCCATGTAGACGGTGCGATTATCGTATCGACCCCGCAGGATATTGCCCTGCTGGATGCCCGCAAAGGCATTGATATGTTTAACAAACTCGGCACGCCGATCATCGGGTTGATCGAAAACATGTCGACCCATATTTGCAGCCAATGCGGGCATGAGGAACATATCTTTGGTCATGGTGGTGTCGCGCGCGAGGCGGAAAAGCTGGGCGTGCCGCTGCTGGCGGAAATTCCGCTGCATCTGGACATCCGCACAGCCGCCGATGGAGGCGCGCCGATTGTGGTGTCCAAACCCAATTCCTCGCAGGCACAGGCGTTCCGCACTTTGGCGCGGGATCTTATCGCCAAGGGGCACGCATGAACGCGACGCCCAGCTTCCCCCCTCTGCTCAAAGGCTTGGCCACGGGCCCTGCGAACCCCTTTGCTGTGGCGATTGCCGAGGCCGAGCGTGGCGTGGATTCGGGGCTTTTGACATGGTCGCTGTCGCCCGAACGGCTGCGGGCAGCGATTGTTTTGGTGCCCGAAATGCCACTGGAACAGGCGATGGCCGCGTTTTGCGCCTGTGGGGTTGGCCTGCAAAACGCGATGGGTGCCCATGCCCCGCCCGAAACCGCCGTGCATCTGGATTGGACCGGGGGCATCCGGTTGAATGGTGGGCATGTTGGCGGCTTGCGGGTTGCGGCTGCGACCCACGATCCCGCCAAGGAACCCGATTGGATGGTTGTGGGGCTAGAGCTGACGCTGCGCCTGCCCGACAACCTTGAACCCGGCGAAACCCCCGATTGGACCGCGCTGAGCCATGAGGGCTGCGGCGAGATTGACCCAATGTTGCTGCTAGAGGCATGGTCGCGCCATGCAATGCTGTGGCTGACGGGGCTGGACGATGCGCAAGGCCGCGCCAAGCTGCACCGTGAGTGGGAAGGGCTGGCCTGGATGCGCGGCCAGGAAATCAAGCTGCCTATGGACGGAACACATTTATCCGGCCTGTTTCTCGGCGTGGATGAAAACTTTGGCATGCTGTTGAAGCTGGGCGAAAAGACACACCTGATCAGATTGTCCAAGCTGTTAGAGGATACCTAAGATGCCTAAGCTATTGGCCCGCGCGATCCATTTCGATGAAAGCGACCGCAACGTGTTTCACAACCCAGCCCGCACGGGCGAATGGGCCGTTTCGGGCGGGTTTGAGTTTTCAAACTGGGCGCAAGGCGATCTGGTGGGCAAGGCGCGGCAGGCCTTTGCCAATGGCTGGCTGGGCGTAGAAACCTTTGGCCGCGTCACGTTTGTTGCCACCACGCGGATCGAGGATGCGGAATATGACGCGCTTACCGACCATCTGGCGCAGCATTTCGTCGATGTTTACGGCGCGCCGAACCTTGACGCCGCCCGCCCCGTAGCGGCTGAGGAATTGGCCCATATGGCCGATCTGTGCGCCGATCATGCGCCTAACACCGTGCTGACGGTTTTGCGCGACTTGTCCGATGCAGGCGTGCGCGAACAGTTCCGCTATATCGAGGCAAATGACGCGGGGCTGGACCAGTTCGCCATCCATTCGGTGCCAGAGGAATAGCGCCGAGCGCCAAAGCACTCGGCGCAAGCGATTATTTAGGTTGGGCGTTGAACACGAACAGCTGCTGGTCGGCGTGTTGATTGTCACTGAGAACTGACCCGGCAACAGCAAAAA
>NZ_ATVN01000026.1 GCF_000420745.1 Pseudorhodobacter ferrugineus DSM 5888 | reverse complement strand
CCCAGCTGATTCAAGCTGAGGCAAGGTTGCACATGGGTCAGTTCTCAGTGACAATTTTTGCTGTTGCCGGGTCAGTTCTCAGTGACAATCAACAACCCTCAGGTCGCAGATAGATGTGGATAGAGGATGGAACTTGCGCCGCCAGTAGTAGACGTCGCCGCGGCGGGTGAGGTGAGGCAGGGCAGTCATTACGGGCTCCGAATTGGAGACCGACGCGCCTTTCACCGCCGCAGCGGTGTCACAGTCTGGTGTCACAGTAACGGACCCCCGAAGGGGAACGCTAATGAGATCAGATACTTAGGAAGATATTGGCTCCGGCGGTAGGGATCGAACCTACGACCAATTGATTAACAGTCAACTGCTCTACCGCTGAGCTACGCCGGACCATGCGCAGGCTATAGCAAGCCATTTCAGTAGGGTCCAGAACCTTTCTGCATTTTTTCTGATAATTTGTCTGCTCGATGTGAGGGACAGGTTATGGTCAGTACCCGAGCTTGTGTCATCGCCTGAGGTAAGCGGCTTGCAAGGAAGGTCCTGATCAACAATGGTAGCTTCAACACTGCAGGTATTACCGAAAAAACGCATGCTGAAACGGCTTGGGTGCCCGCTCTTGATCGAGATGGTCCGGCTCATGTTCAAAACAACTTGACCAAGATGCGCCTTTGCCGAGGGCTGTCCCCTAGGGTCAGGACCCATTGATCTGCTTGAAGCTGCCGTTACTGCGTGATTCAAGCCGTCGCAAAGACGGGGGGGTGATGAGCAATCTTTTCTGGCTGACGGACGCACTGATGGCCCGGCTTCGGCCGTTCTTCCCAAAAAGCCATGGCGTGCCACGCGTTGACGATCGCCGCGTTCTGAGCGGTATAATTTTCATCAATCGCGATGGCTTGCGTTGGTGTGATGCGCCGAAGGAGTATGGGCCGGCGAAGACCCTTTACAACCGTTGGAAGCGATGAAGCGACAAGGGCATCTTCGCCCGGATCATGGAGGGTCTGGCCACCGAGGCGGCGGTTCCGAAGACGGTGATGATTGATGCAACATATTTGAAGGCGCACCCATTGCCCGGCAGCACATGCACGGCATATGCGAGAGGGGCACGGCGACCAGCCTGCGGTTGAAAAAAGGGAGCCCGACGACCAGCGGGGCCGTGTGATTGGTCGCACCAAGGGTGGCATGAACACCAAGCTGCATGCGGTGGCGGATGCCGAGGGGCGCCCGATCCGCTTTTTCATGACCGCAGGCCAAGTCAGCGATTACACTGGTGCCGCAGCCCTGCTGAGCAGTTTGCCAAAGGCAGAGTGGCTGTTCGCAGATCGGGGCTATGACGCCGATTGGTTGAAAGATGCGTTGAAAGACAAGGGGATAAAGCCCTGCATCCCGGGCCGGAAGTCTCGCGCCAAGCCCATCAAGCACGACAAGCGCGATAGAAACGCTGCAACAGGTCGAGATCATGTTTGGGCGATTGAAGGACTGGCGGCGCGTCGCCACGCGCTACGACAGGTGTCCAAAGGTCTTTCTCTCAGCTGTCGCGCTCGCCGCGACCATCATGTTCTGGCTTTGAAATAAGAACGAGTCCTGACCCTAAATATTATCTTATTTCAGTTTTGGTAATATAGAGATACATGATAATCGCAAGTCAGTCAGCCCAAGTTTTTCATAGACTTTATTACTTTCATAGCAACTTAAAAAAGTTTCACGAGGCAAAAATGCATACGGGCGCGGTAAAAAAAGTTGCAGGACAGGTCATTTGGTATGACACGCAAGTTCTGCCGAACATAAGCCCACAATTTTTTGATACAGAGTGGCAACAGAATAATGGGGACGTGTACGGCAGTGCTCCGGGGAGAGGCCATGCGATTTTCTTTCGTTCTGAGGGGCATGAGTTGGTTCTACGTCCATTCCGAAGGGGTGGTTTGATTGGAAAGGTTAATGCCAATAAGTACCTTCGTCTTGGAGCCGAACGTAGTCGTTCTTTCCGAGAATATAGCTTGCTGAACTGGATGCGGAGTCATGCACTCCCCGTTCCGCGCCCTGTGGCGGCGCGGTATTCGCCTGCGGGACTATGTTATAGTGCGGATTTGATAACCGAACGCATCCCTCAGGCGAGCCCTCTAGCAGATATTCTGCAAACAACACCACTGCCGCTAAAGACATGGTCGAAAATTGGCTCTGCTATCCGCCAAATGCATGCTCTGGGCGTCGATCACTCGGATCTGAACTGTCGGAATATCCTTGTGGACGCACATATGCAGGTGTGGTTAATCGATTTCGACAAATGCAGGCGCCGAGAGACAGGTAGTTGGCCGTTGCAAAATTTGGCCCGGTTGAAGCGTTCACTTGAGAAGGAAAGTTCCAAGCAGCTAGAGCCCCTATTTTCAGGCGTAGAGTGGCCCAGCCTTCTTACCGGATATGATAGGGGCGTGAATTGATGCGGTGGATTCCCCCACCCAACGGCACCAATTGTGCAAAGATGGTGTTGTTGTAACCACCAAGAGGGAGGCATTTATGTCGGAGATTAAAATATTGGCGATCGATTGGTCTTGCTACGGTTTAGTTCCGGTCTTTTTCGAGCAATGTTTGCTATGAAGGAGATTAAGAATGGCAACGAGACACACAGACGAGTTTCGGCGTGATGCCGTGCGGATTGCGGTTACAAGCGGCTTAACACGACCGCAAGTTTCATCAGGTTTGGGTGTTGGGCTTTCGACGCTGAACACGTGGGTTCAAAAGCATCCGTTGCCCGGCAGGGCATTGCGCAGCAATGTCCCGAGAGGGAGCACGATGCTCTTATGGCGGGTCCGCACAAGGACGTTGAGAAAGAGAACGAACCCCTTCGCAAAGAAGTCCGCATAGCTCGCGCGAGGAGAGGGAAGTGTTAAAAAAGGCGGCAATCCGTTGGCCGGTAGGTGAATGGAACATTCACCGTTAGGCTTCTTTGCTGGCCAAAGCCCCCTCTCGCGCATGCAATCGACCGTACCTATCTGTCCGAAGGCGCATTCGAGATTGATCTTGCAGGGGTCAGGTTTGCGGCGACATGGCACGCTAAACCGCCAATTTAGCAGTGCTTCAGATTCTGTTGCAAACTTTGAGCCTTGACGCCTTGGCGGGACGTAATGGCGGTAGAGATGCTCGGCTGCTGCGCAGCACCAGTGTTTAAGTGTCAGGCACGATGTCGTTTGCGTGGTCTTGTGCGATTGACAGAAAGGCGCTGACGAGCTTGCCTCCACGGCGCTCGCGCAGGCAAATCAAGGTTTCGTCCATCATCATCTGCCCTTCATCTTCAAGTGGAATACGAATAAGACGGGGATCGTCGCCAAATTCGGCGGCTGACACAAACCCTACACCAGCACCCGAAGCGACAATCTCGCGCACGGCTTCTCGACCCTCTGCCGTAATGGTGGGCGTAAACGAAAATCCTTTTGCTTCCGCGGCGTCTTCAAACTTTTTGCGCGTTTTGGATCCTGCTTCGCGCATCACCAAGGGCAGACCCAAAAGGTCCGCAAAACTCAAAGATTTGCGCATGGCGAGCGGATGATCAAGCGCGACAAATGCGGAAATGGGGCTGGAATTCAGGGCTATTGTTTCAAAATCGCTGGCTGGGGGAAGTTCGCCGAGAATGCCAATATCAGCCTCATAGCGGAACAGGCTTTCAGTTACGGTTTCTGTGTTGCCCTGACTGATCTTTACCACGACGCCGGGATATTTTTCACGAAACCTAGCGAGTATCTTAAGCACGTGTACCGCGCTGTCGGCCATTATGTGCAAGGTGCCTGTACGTGTGGCTCGGCTTTCGGTCAATAACTCCTGCGCCTGTTTTTCGCTGTCGAACATGCGCCGTGTGATTTCCAAAAGCTTTTCGCCTGCAGGTGTTATCTCGACTTGTTTTTTGTGGCGGTTGAACAAAAGGATGTCATATTCCTCTTCCAGCTTGCGGACTTGGTCAGAAATCGCGGGCTGGGTTAGAAAAAGCTCATTGGCCGCGCGGGAAAAGCCGCCATAAATAGCGACATAATGGAATGCGCGAAGCTGTACATAACGCATAGCGGGCTCTTTCTATAATATTTTCTTATACTTTGATTGAATTTAACGATCTATCTTATGCAGATCAAGTGTGTTGTATGGCGTGCCGACACGGTAGGCGCGGCCCGGTTTTGGACCTGAATTGAGGAACTTATAATGCTACCTTGCGCGTTTCTGATCCGTCTTGCTGGCGCAGTAGTGCGCTTTTGTGGGCCGGTCGCATGGTTTGCACTGGGGTTGAGCGCGATCATGGGACGCGACTGAAATCGTCGCTCCTCGCACCGTCGCTTATCCAATTTTGACGCAAAGCAGGCTCTTGTTGGAAAGCCGTTTTCGAATGCCGACACAATGTATCGATTTTTGCGATGGTCTAATATAAAATAACGATTTTACATATATATTGACCTATGGGAAACCTCTTTTCACACCGCCATTTTCAAGAATGAGGCCGCGCATATGTCTTCCCTCCCAAACGACGCGTTTCCAAACCCAGCAAAAGGTGAGCCCTTCTTGCTGACGCCCGGCCCGTTGACCACTGCGCTGTCGGTGAAAGAGGCGATGTTGCGTGATTGGGGGTCTTGGGATGGTGATTTCCGTGCCATGACCAAATCGGTTTGCGATCAACTGCTTGACTTGGCAGGTGATCTTGATGGCGCTTATGTTTGCGTGCCGATGCAAGGGTCGGGCAGTTACTGCGTAGAGGCGATGTTGGGGACATTTGTACCACGGGATGGCAAGGTTTTGGTGCTTGCCAATGGCGCATACGGTCTGCGTGCGGCGGAAACCATGCGCTATCTGGGGCGGGCCTATACACTGATAGACAAGGGCGATTACATGCCGCCGCGCGGGGTAGAGGTGGCCGAGGCGCTGGCCGCTGACGCTGCAATCACCCATGTGATTGTGTGCCATTGCGAGACGTCTTCTGGTATTCTGAACCCTGTGGCCGAAATTTCCGAAGCGACCTATGCCGCTGGCCGCAAGCTGTTGATCGACTCTATGTCGGCGTTTGGTGCGGTTGATCTGGATGTTACACGGATCAGATACGAGGCGATGGTCAGTTCGGCGAACAAATGTATCGAAGGCGTTCCTGGCTTTGGTTTTGCAATTGCCCGCAAGGCGGAACTTGAGGGCTGCAAGGGCAACTCTCACTCCCTCGTGCTAGATCTATACGCGCAATGGGCGAATATGGTGAAGTCGGGCCAGTGGCGCTATACGCCGCCCACCCATGTTGTCGCCGCATTTCTTGAGGCGTTGCGCATTCATGCGCTTGAGGGCGGCGTGGCAGGGCGGGGGGCGCGTTATGCCGACAACCGCGATGTGATGGTGGCGGGGATGCGGAGCCTTGGCTTTGAAACCTTGCTGAAAGATCGCTGGTTGTCACCGATCATCGTAACCTTCTTTTGCCCTGCCGATCCGAAATTCGTGTTCGCCGAGTTTTATGAGCGGATGAAAGACAAGGGTTTCATCATCTATCCCGGCAAGTTGACCGTGGTGGAAAGCTTTCGTGTTGGCTGCATTGGCCGGATGGATGGCTCGATCATGACCCGTGTTGTCAAAGCTGCGGCCGAGGCGCTGGGGGAAATGGGGGTGGCCTCGGCTGCCCCCCCCGCCGAAGCGCTTGCCGAACGCGCAAAACTTGCCGCCTGATCTGGCACACACAGATAAACTAAAGGACTGACCATGACCCAAAAACAACCCGTTATCGCCAATGAGCGCAGCTATCCTTGGCCCAAAGTGACCGCGATTGCGATTTGCCTTGATGGATGTGAACCGGAGTACCTGACCCAAGCCATCGCCAAAGGCCTGATGCCTACGCTGAAGAAAATGCGCGAAACAGGAACCGACCGTTTGGCGCATTCGGTGATCCCGTCCTTTACGAACCCCAACAATCTGTCCATCGCTACGGGCCGTCCGCCCGCAGTGCATGGTATTTGCGGCAATTACCTGTACGAGCCGGAAACCGGCGAAGAGGTGATGATGAATGACGTGCGGTTTTTGCGCGCGCCAACCGTGTTCAAGCAATTCTATGATGCCGGGGCACGCGTTGCGATTGTGACCGCCAAGGACAAATTGCGCGCATTGTTGGGTGCAGGCTTGGAGTTCGGGGATGACCGCGCGAAATGTTTTTCGGCCGAGAAATCTGATAGTTCGACGCAAGCCGAACATGGGCAAGACGCGGCTTCAAAATGGCTCGGGATGGCGCAGCCCGAGGTCTATTCGGCAGAGCTCTCAGAATTTGTCTTTGCCGCCGGAGTCAAATTGCTGGCCGAATGGAAGCCGGATGTGATGTATTTGACGACCACCGATTATGTACAGCATAAATACGCCCCACATCAGCCAGAAGCACAGGCGTTTTATGAAATGTTTGATCGCTACCTTGCGCAGTTGGATACGATGGGGGCAGCAATTGTTGTAACGGCTGATCATGGTATGAAGCCCAAGCATGATGCCAATGGCGACCCGCAGGTGATTTATGTGCAAGATCTGCTGGATGGCTGGTTGGGCGAGGCTGCTGCCCGCGTGATCTTGCCGATCACCGACCCCTATGTTGTGCATCATGGTGCTTTGGGCGGTTTTGGGACGGCCTATCTTCCCAAAGGGGCCAATCAGGCTGACATCATCGCGCGCCTTGCCGCACGTCCGGAAATTATGGAGGTGATGGACCGAGCCGAAGCGGTAAAGCGCTTTGAGCTGCCTGCCGACCGGATCGGCGATATTGTGATGATTTCCACCGAAAACATGACCATCGGCACTTCGGCGCATCGCCATGATTTGGCCGCATTGAATGAACCGCTGCGCAGCCATGGCGGGCTGACCGAACAAGTGGTGCCCTTCATCGTTAACCGCGTCATCGATTTGCCAAGCCAGCCGGTTCTGCGCAACTTTGATGCGTTCTTTTATGCGACCACTGCCGCAGCACTTTGAACTGGAAAGCCGCAAATGAAAGATAAGACAGAGATCAGACATGAAGGCATGCGTATCGGTGGAGAAATTATCTTCACCGATGAGGTGATCGAGGTGCGCTATCCCTATACGAATGAGGTAATCGGCACCGTGCCTGCCGGCAAGGCCGAACACGTCAAACGCGCCTTTGAGATTGCCGCGAATTACAAGTCAAAACTCAGTCGTTATGAGCGCAGCCAGATCCTGCGCCGTGCAGGGGAATTGATTGGCGAGCGCCGCGAATATCTGGCGAAATGGTTGGTGTTGGAATTGGGCATCTGCCACCAGCACGCGATTTATGAGACCAAGCGCGCGCAGGACGTCTATCAATTTGCCTCCCAGCAGGCGCTGAACGATGATGGTGAAATCTTTTCCTGCGATCTGACCCATAACGGCAAAGAGCGTAAGATTTTCACCAAACGCGAACCGGTGCGGGCTATCTCGGCGATCACGCCGTTCAACCACCCGCTGAACATGGTCAGCCATAAAATCGCGCCGTCGATTGCGACCAACAACTGTATGGTGTGCAAGCCTACGGAACTAACGCCGCTGACCGCAATTGCGCTGGCCGATATTCTGTACGAGGCGGGGTTGCCGCCTGAAATGTTCCAAATTGTGACCGGTTGGCCGAAAGACATCGGCGAAGAAATGATGGTTAACGAACACATCGACATCATAACTTTTACCGGCGGTGTTCCCGTGGGCAAGCTAATCGCCGCAAAGGCTGGGTACAAACGCCAGGCCCTGGAACTGGGCGGCAACGACCCGTTGATCATCTGCAATGATTTGTCCGATGCAGATCTGGAAAAGGCCGCAACCATCGCCGTGGCCGGGGCCACCGGGAATTCGGGGCAGCGCTGCACCGCTATCAAGCGCATCTTGGTGCAAGAAAGCGTAGCGGATCGTTTCGTCCCGATGGTGCTTGCCAAGGCAAAGGCTATCAAATTCGGTGACCCTCAAGATCCGGCGACAGAACTGGGCTGCGTGATCCATGCTAAAGCGGCGGAACTTTTTGAAAAACGCGTGTTCATGGCCGAGAAGGACGGGGCTGAGATCCTGTATCATCCGGGTCGTCAAGGCGCACTTTTGCCGCCCATTGTGGTCGATAGGGTGCCACACGGATCTGAGCTGGTTATGGAAGAAACCTTTGGTCCGATCATCCCCATCGTGCGCGTGCCCGATGATGACGCCGAGGTGATGCGGATCTCTAATTCGACGCCGTTCGGGTTGTCTTCCGGGGTTTGCACCAATGACCTGCACCGGGCGATTGCCTATATTAACGGGCTTGATGTTGGCACTTGCAACATTTGGGAACAGCCCGGCTACCGGATCGAAATGTCGCCCTTTGGCGGCATCAAGGACAGCGGCAACGCGGTGAAAGAAGGCGTCATCGAAGCAATGAAATTCTTTACCAATGTCAAAACCTATTCCCTGCCTTGGCCAAACTAATGCGACAAGTCTTCCTGTGACTTACGCGGCCCCGCGGGGCCGCGATTTTTCTTTAACACAAAGGCTTGGCGAATGAGGATCACGCACACGGAAGGTGAGAGTAACCAATCCGCAGCTCGCATCGCTTGGGCCGCTAAACACCCCGATGCGGCCACCCGTGACCTGCTGGCCCGTGATGCCAATGCGTTTTTGCATCAAGCGCTGTCCAGCCCTTGTGTGTCAACGATTGCAAAGGCCGAAGGCATCTGGATCGAAGATACTGCGGGCCGCCGCTACATGGACTTTCATGGGAATTCCGTGCATCACATCGGTTACGGTCACCCCCGCTTGATTGCCGCGATCAAAGCGCAGCTTGATGCGCTTCCTTTTGCGCCACGCCGGTTTACCAATGAGCCGGCGGTCGAACTGGCCGAAAAGCTGGGGACAATCGCGCCCGGTGATTTGAACAAGGTGCTGTTCACCACGGGCGGGTCAGACGCCAATGAGGTGGCGCTCAAAATTGCGCGGGCAGCGACGGGACGGTTTAAGACCATCAGTTTTTGGGATGCGTTTCACGGTGCCGGCTTTGGTGCAGCAAGTGTCGGCGGCGAAGCCACGTTTCGATCCCATATCGCAGGACCTTTGATGACGGGGACTGAGCATGTTGCGCCCTTCAACTGCTATCGCTGCCCCTATAATCACGCGAGCCCGCAAAGCTGCGGTTTGGCTTGTGCCGGCATGGTCGATTATGTTTTGGGCCGTGAAGGTGATGTCGCAGCGGTGATTGCAGAACCCATGCGTGCCGTGCCTGTCGTGCCGCCACCGGGGTTTTGGCAAGCGGTGCGCGCCGCCTGCAATCGCCACGGCGCATTATTGATAATGGATGAAATTCCCACCGGATTGGGCAAAACGGGTCGCATGTTTGCCTTTGAACATGATGAGGTTATTCCCGATATCGTTACCCTTGGAAAATCGCTTGGGGGTGGCATATTGCCCATCGCCGCCGTCATCGCGCGGCAAGGTTTGGATGTGTGCGGTGACTTTGCGATCGGCCATTACACGCATGAAAAAAACCCAGTGACCGCGCGGGCAGCCCTTACCACGTTACAAATTATTGAAGATGAGGGGTTGGTGGAACGCAGCGCCACGCTCGGAACCTATGCGCTGGACCGACTACGGGATTTTGGTTGCCGAAGCCCGATTGTCGGTGATGTGCGGGGCAGGGGGCTTATGTTTGGCGTGGAAATTGTCGAAGACCGAGCAACGAAAGCCGAGGCTCGAGACCGGGCAGAGCGCATCTATTATCGCTGTCTTGAGGCCGGGCTGTCGTTCAAAATCAGCGCGGGTTGCGTGTTGATGATGTCGCCACCGCTGACCATCCGGCAGGACGATCTGGATCGCGCTCTAACTATCGTCGAATCCGCCATTTTGGCCGAGGCATGACCGCATTCGCTCTTGGATTGGTGCTGTTTTCGGCGTTGCTGCATGCAAGTTGGAATGCGATGCTAAAGGCGGTTGACGATCGGGCCGGTGTGCTGGGGGCGGTGTCGCTCGCACACGCACTGGTGGGGGTGTTGCTGATTGCGGTGTCACCCCTTCCTGATCGCGCAAGCTGGCCCTCAATCCTTATATCAACTCTTGTGCACTACGGCTACTATCTGCTTTTGTTTCGGGCCTATCGACATGGCGACCTAAGCCAAGTCTATCCGATTTCACGAGGGCTCGCCCCAGCTTTTGTGGCGCTATCGGCATGGTTCATCATTGGCGAAACCTTGTCGCCGTTGGGCTGGGTGGGTTTGGCCGCCATTAGTGCGGGGATCTGCCTGTTGGCGATGCTGCGCGGGGCAGCGCAGGCACCGGGTTCCACCATCGGGTTGGCGTTGCTGTTGGGGGTTTGTATCGGCACATATTCGGTGGCCGATGGTATTGGCATACGGCAGTCTGGGACTGCGACAGGCTATATGGGCTGGTTGTTTTTATTCGAGGCGCCGGTCCCTTTGGCTATCGCCCTGCATCGCCACCGCAATCGGGGCCAGTTTGCGCCACGCACCTTGATCCTTGGGCTGTTGGGCGGCGTGGCGGCTGTCACGGCGTATGGCTTGGTACTCTATGTCAAAACCATCGCGCCGTTGGGCGCCGTCTCGGCATTGCGCGAATCCAGCGTCATAATTGCTGCAATGATCGGGGTTGTGGTTTTTGGAGAGCGCCCGTGGCAGGGGCGGATGTTAGCGGCCGTGGTTGTTGCCGTGGGGGTCATCGCGGTGTCGCAGGCCGGATAAATACGGAGTATCGATTTCCGCCATACCGCCTTCACCCCAAAAGCCGAACTTTTTCGTGTGTTATATCGTGGAAGTTGTCTGACACTTTGTCGCGGAAGGTTTTCCATTCGTTTGGGATGGTTTCACGCATGAATGCGCCGAATGGCCTCGGCGAACTGCTTGTGACTTCGGTTGGGCTCTGTTGCACAAATCGCAGGGAATTCCCTACAGGACTCCAAGGTGTTAGTCCGGTTGTACAAGCAAACCCAGACCACCTACCTACCGCACGACCAACTGGTGCAGCGACAATGCGGCCCTCAAGCAGCGTGATTTGTTGCTGATCTGGTTCGATCCTGAGACGCCGTGGTTGGCCGCGCCATCCGGCAGGCGGGGCCGATCTCCCATTTGTGCCGATGCGGCGATCTAGGCATGCTTGACGTTGAAGGCGCTGTTTGGGTTGCCTCTGCGGCAAGCCACGGGGCTGGTTACGAGCGCCTTGGAACTTGCCGGCCTGGATTGGTCGATGCCGGACTTCAGCACATTGTCGCGCCGCAAGTGCGGCACGTAGCGCCTGTGCCGTCAGACCCGCCCGTAAGAACGCGCGGCCATGGTTGGACAATACACCCGGCGCACAGGCCCGGAACGAAATCCTTCGTGCCATCCGCCGCATCAGTCGCACGATCTGGCGCCGATGGAGCGGCTATCACCGACGAAGTCTGGTCGAAATAAAAATGCGCTGCTTCAAGCTACTCGGCGGGCGCGTCATGGCACGTGACTTCGACAGGCAGGATTGCGGACCTGCAGATCAGGGCCGCAATCCTGAACCGCTTCACAGCCCTTGGAACGCCCCAAAGCCAACGCGTGGGATGCGTTTGTCCAAAGGAAGGAGAAGCTCGATCTCAGGCGGATTTGTATAACAGAGCCAGCGGCCTTGCACAGCAATCAAGAGCCGAACCCCTACTTTACAGCCCCGCTAAGGTTGATCCGGTAGATATGACCGACCAACGGGGCCTTAACACTTCTGGTCATTCATGATGGGTCGGGGCGTCGCAGGGACCACTGCTCCCAGACAAAATCATAGCTCCAATCGCAGGAATGAGTTTTTGCCAAAACGCTGCGGATCGCGTCTCGCCGAGCAATGTCCGATGCGGCAAAGAGGTGAAACTGCACCTGCAAGATCCCGATGCGGGGCAAAATACCTGCCTCATTCAGCGCTGGCAAAAGATCATACTCGCCGCCTTCGATGTTGATCTTCATCAGGTCGATACGGTTGATGGCGGTCTTTGCAAAAAAGCGCGCGACGGGTTCCACCCGTCCGGTTACGGTGCGTGTCGCCGCGCGAAAGCTTGATGAAGCATTCCCATCATCAGGCAGGGTTATGTTGGCCTCTGCTGGCCCAAGCGCGAAATCATGCGTGGTGATATCGGGATTGCCTTGGAAACGACTGCGTATTTCTTTGGCAAAGGCCGGATGCGGCTCGAAGATATGGAGATGGGCACCATAACGGTCATGGATGTCCGCGGCCCAATCGCCTTGAAACCCGCCAATGTCAAAAACCACGGATGTGGGTCCGATGTTGGAAAACTGCATGCGGACAGGTTCCATCCGGTCGGCGCGCCACCGTTTGAAAGCCGTGTAGAAAACTTCCGACCAGGGTTCGCGGCGCTTGCGCAACCACCGACTGAGAAATCTTCGCATGTCTTGTATGTCCTTTCCAACCCGCGGCACCCAACCTCTATAGTGCCCATCTCAGGCATTGGGCAAGCGTCGAAGCCCTCAGCGCCCTAAAGATCCGTTGACCCTTGGTCGCACCGCCGATATCAGTACACCAGATTGAAAAGAAGGGCCTGCGTGGCATGCAAGAGACCGTCGAGACCTTCCGCTTCACGCCGGATATGCTGGCCCCAGCAAAAAGGTTGCCCGGGATCTCGGCGTTCATGCGCATCCGCAATGGTGCAGATTTTCTTGAGGCGACGATCCGCAGCCATGCGGCCCTGTATGACGAGATCGTCGCAGTCCACAACCAGTGCAATGATGCGACTGCCGACATTCTCGCGCGACTCTCGGCCGAGATGGGGCCACGCCTGCGGGTGTTTCACTATTTGCCCCAAGTGAACCCTGCCGGCAGCGACGGCCACGCCCGCACCCCTGGCGATGCACCACATTCGCTTGTCACCTATTCGAACTTCGCCCTATGCCAGACCCGGCACGAATGGGCGGTGAAACTTGATGACGACCATCTCGCCATCCCGCAGGCGGTCGGGGAGATGGTGGGCAAGATCCGAGCAGGGGCGGCGGATCCGCAGGTGATGCACTGCTTTTCGGGACTTAACCTTGTGCGCGGGCCCTTGGGTGCTTGGCACGTGCCCGCGGCGGCACCCGTTTCTGGCAAGGGCGATATCGGTTATTTCCGTGTAGGCGAAGGCACCCATTTCGCCCATGACCCGCGGTTCGAGCGGTTTGTCCGCGGCAACATCGTGCGTCGTTTTGCGGGCTGGTTCTATTGGCATCTAAAATTTCTGAAATCGGGCGGAGGCTTTGCCAACTACGAGTTGGGCGCCAACCCGGGGTCGCGCTATGTGCGGCGACAGGCGCGATTGCAAGCCGGTGCACTTTGGTCGTTACCCGAAACCATCAATGGCCTAAAGCCTGGCCCGTTGCGGCGTTTGCGTGCGGTGTTTGATGCCAAAGAACGACTGGCGGTGACACGGGACAACGCGCTCGGAACGGCATTCGCGCAAAGCGACCTGGAGGCTGCGCTTGATGCGTCCGCACCGGGCTGGCGGCATTGGCTGGAGGTAGGACAATGATCTGGCCGGTTTATGTGATCAACATGGCGGCCAACACGACGCGTATGACGCGCGTGGCGGACGAGCTTGAGCGTCTGGATATTCCCTTCACGCGGTTCGAGGCCGTTGACGGTCGGGCTTTGTCACCGGATGAACGCGCGCGGGTCTATGATCCTGCGGCCAATCTTCGCCGTGCCCGTCACCCAATGGTCGGACCTGAAATTGGCTGCTATCTGAGCCACATCGCGATCTGGAACAAGATTGCAAGCAGCGATGCACCGGGCGGCATCATCTTGGAAGATGATTTTTCAGCGGCAACTGACCTTGGCGCCGTCCTTGCGGCGCTCGCCTCTGACCGCGCGGACTGGGACATAGCCAAGCTTTTTTCGGCACGTGTTAACCAGCAGGTGTTTGACCGCCGCCCGCTGGTCGCCGGACGCGATATAGCTGTTCCCTATAAGGTGCCCAACACCACACTCGGTTATGCCATCCGGCGCGACGCCGCGGGGCGGCTCGCGGCAGGATCGTTGCCAATGTCGCGCCCCATCGATGAAGATCATAAGCACTTTTGGGAGTTCGACCTGAAGATAATGTTGGTAACGCCTAGCCCTCTTTCCTTTGGCGAACAGTCAGCCGAAACGGGCACGATCACAGCGGCCAGACGCCGGACAGAAAAACAGAAAAGTGGCGGCGTCCTGCGTCGGATAATTGCACTTGTTCGGTTCAGACTGAATTACCTCGCAAAACTACACTGGCACCGTTTGTTAGGCCGAGCGGGCAAATAGCGGAGCGGCGGGCGCCGCAGATCAAGCCTCGCCCAGAACCGTCTGGGCCGCGCGCAAATTAATGTCCATATAACCGGCAGCCGCCTGACGTGCCGCAGCCAAAGCGGGCAGACGAGAAGCGTAATCTGCTAGCGACATTTTTTCTATCGCACATTGGATGTCGGTCAGGTTTTCACACACCATCATAGCATCGGTATCAAAGAAATCAGAAATATTAGGACTGCCCCAATATATCGGAACGGTATTGCACAGGAATGCATCTATCAACTTTTCAGTAAAATACCCCTTTTCACGTGTATTCTCGATGACAACAGAATAGCGAAAAGGGGCCAATCCGTCAGATTTGTTCAAAAACGGCTGATAGCCTCTTCCCATAATGGCTATATTTTGGTCTGTTTTGCGGGCCCATGTTACCAGCTCATGGCGCAACTTATGGCCAATCTGCTTTTTCTTTCCCGATGCAATCAGCGAACACATGGCGCGTTTCGTTAGGTCGATGCCCCGCCAGTCCGGCACCCATGAACCGCCCACCGGAAAAAAAACCGCATTCGGAAGGCTTGCCATCAAGTGGCTGTCAGAGGTCAATATACGGTGAAACCGGCGGTGGAAAAGCTGTGCCATAGTCATGTGGCGCCGGTGTATCGCGCGGGGTTCCTGAATAACGAGTGAAACCTGCGCTTCAGTTCCGAAAGAGGGTCGGAAATACAATGTGCTGTGGGGGTGGATCAGCAGATGATCCGTCGGCAAAAGATCGGCGAGCGTCTGCCCGTCAATTTCCGAAGGCACACCAAGCGGCCATTGCAAATCCGACAATAGCATTTGGGACGGCCGCCACCCCAGTTTTTTCCGATAGGGCAGCATACAAACCTTGGGTCGCAGTTCAGCCATTTGCCCTTTATCCATTCTTCACTATCGGGGCCTATACAATGACACAGATTCTCACAAGATATCCAGAGGGGAGCTGGTCTTGCCCCGTTTTTGTTCCGGTCTCATTCAAACAATGTTTGCGATGAAGGAGACAAGAAATGGCAAAGCGCCTCATGCGCGCATTTTGCCAGGCCGCTGGCTCTGTTGCACAAATCCGCCTGAGATCGAGCTTCCCCTTCCTTTGGACAAACGCGTCCTACGCGTTGGGTTTGGGGCGTTCCGAGGGCTGTGAAGCGGTTCAGGATTGCGGCCCTGATCTGCAGGTCCGCCACCTGCCTGTCGAAGTCACGTGCCATGACGCGCTCGCCGAGTAGCTTGAAGCAGCGCATTTTTGTTTCGACCAGACTTTGTCGGTGATAGCCGCTCCATCGGTAATCCTCCCATTTTTAACGGGGTGCATTCGTAGGGTCCAGACTCATTGACCGTCAAAGCCAGAACAGGACAGTTGCGGTAAGGGCTTTGGCGGAGAGGAAGACTTTTGGGCATCGGTCGTAGCAGGTTGCCACCTATGAGGAGGGTCCGAAAACAGTCTAGGGGACTGTTTTCCCGACGATTGGCCAATCCTTCAAACGCCCGAACATGATCTCGATGCGGTTGCGGCGTTTGTAGCGACGCTTGTCGTATTTCACCGGCTTGCTGCGGGACTTCCGACCTGGGATGCACGGCTTTATCCCTTTGTATTTCAACGCATCTCTGAACCAATAGACATCATAACCACGGTCGCTCAGCAACCATTCTGCCACTGGCAAGCCGCCCAACAAGGCCGCAGCGCCAATATCGTCGCTGATCTCGCCTGCGGTCATGAAGAAGTGGATAGTGCCGCCGTTTTCATCCACTGCCGGGCAGCGGATAGGTCGGGTCGATCATTAGCGTCTACGGAACTGTTGCCGCCGAGGCCAACCCTTCCATAATCCTCGAGAAGACGCTCATGTCACCCCACCGCTTCCAGTGGGTCTTCGCCGGGCCTTATTCTTTCGATGCGTCGCGCCACCGCAAGTCATTGTGATTGATGAATATTATTCCAATCAAGACACGCCCCCTCTCACGGTTTGCGTGCAAACCGTTGCCGGGCAACGCATCATCCACGCGCGGCATATCTTGGCTCTTTGGAAAGTAGGGCCGAAGCCGCGCCATTTGCTCGTCCGTCAACCAGAAAAGATTGCGCCTTATTTCCCCCAAATTCGGGTGCGTGAATCACGCAGGCACCGCGACTTCAAGCCGATTAATGGGTCTGGAGCCTAATCACACTCTACCGTGTCGAATAATCGCAATCCCCCTCCGGCAATTGCCACACGCAATGCATATGGTCGGGCCACACCACCCATGCTGCCACGCCGAACGGGCGCTCGTTGTGGGTGTCGCGGACGGTGTCGCGCAAGTCTCAACATGCGTGCTCAAAACATCCGTTCCCCGCGCGGCCACGGCGACCGTGAAAAACACGGTGGCACCGGCAATATGGGGGCGGATGTACTGCGACATCGCCGCATTCTGCTCCAACATGGTTAAAAATCCATTGATATACGGCGGAGACCCACCCTTGCGCGCCCGCGTCCGCACCTTAACACGCGGTTAACGCGAAACGCTAAGCCCTTGGCACAAAACAAAACTCCAAAATGACCGCGCGCGGACATCTCGCCAAACACCCAGCCCCGCTTGCACCTCTCCTTTCGCGGCGTTAAACGGGGGAAACGCTGAAAAAGGGGCCCAAATGTCCATCGATATTGATACCGCGCGCAAGGTCGCGAAACTCGCCCGCATCAGGGTCGAAGAGGCGGATTTGCCCGCGCTGGCGACCGAGCTTTCGGGCATCTTGGGCTTTATGGAGCAGTTGAACGAGGTGGACGTGGAGGGCATCGAGCCGATGACCTCGGTCACCCCGATGCGCCTGAAACGCCGCGCCGATGTGGTCACGGATGGCGATATTCAGGCGCAGATTCTGAAAAACGCACCCGATGCCCGCGAAGGGTTTTTTGCAGTGCCGAAGGTGGTGGAATGACACATTTGAACGAACTCACCATCGCCGCCGCCCGCGATGCCCTGCGGGCCGGTGAAACCACCGCCGTGGACCTGACCATGGCCTGCCTGACCGCGATTGATGCGGGTGACGGGTTGAATGCTTTTGTCCACAAAACCCCCGACATTGCGCTGGATATGGCCCGTGCCGCCGATGCCCGTATCAAGGCAGGCGATGCGCCTGATATGTGCGGCATTCCGCTGGGAATCAAGGATCTGTTTTGCACCAAGGGCGTGCCTTCGCAGGCCGCCAGCAATATCCTGAAGGGCTTCAAGCCTGAATACGAATCCACCGTCACCACCCAGCTTTTCAATGCGGGTGCGGTGATGTTGGGCAAGTTGAACATGGATGAATTCGCGATGGGCTCGTCGAATGAAACATCCTGTTACGGAAACGCGATCAACCCGTGGAAGGTCGACGGTCGCGATTTGACCCCCGGCGGCTCCTCGGGTGGGTCGGCGGCGGCTGTTGCGGCCGATATGTGCCTGGCTGCGACCGGCACCGATACCGGCGGGTCGATCCGCCAGCCTGCGGCCTTTACTGGCATCGTCGGGATCAAACCGACCTATGGCCGTGTCAGCCGTTGGGGCGTGGTGGCCTTTGCCTCCAGCCTTGACCAAGCGGGACCGATGACCAAATCGGTCCGCGATGCGGCGATCATGCTGGGCGCGATGTGTGGCCATGACCTCAAAGACAGTACCAGCGCTGATCTGGCCGTGCCGGATTTTGAGGCGGCGTTGACCGGCGATATTCGGGGCAAAAAGATAGGTATCCCGCGAGAGTACCGCATGGACGGCATGCCAGCCGAGATTGAAAAGCTGTGGGCCGATGGCACTGCGATGCTGAAAGATGCAGGCGCGGAAATCGTCGATATCGCCTTGCCGCACACGAAATACGCGCTGCCTGCCTACTACGTAATCGCACCCGCCGAGGCGTCTTCGAACCTCGCGCGCTATGATGGCGTCCGCTATGGCCACCGCGCCAATCTGAAGGCCGGCGATGGCATCACCGAGATGTATGAGCGCACCCGCGCCGAAGGATTTGGCCATGAGGTGCAGCGTCGCGTGATGGTGGGCACCTATG
Organism: Pseudorhodobacter ferrugineus DSM 5888; assembly: GCF_000420745.1. Lineage (GTDB taxonomy): Bacteria > Pseudomonadota > Alphaproteobacteria > Rhodobacterales > Rhodobacteraceae > Pseudorhodobacter > Pseudorhodobacter ferrugineus. The sequence continues at coordinate 19,937 of NZ_ATVN01000026.1, read as the reverse complement.
TGTTGTCGGCGGGGTTTTATGACGCCTATTACAACCGCGCGCGCCGTGTGCGGGCGCTGATCAAGCGCGACTTCGATCAGGTTTTTGCGGCGGGCATTGACGCGATCCTGACGCCTGCCACGCCATCCGCCGCCTTTGGCTTGGGCGAAATGGCGAATGCCGACCCGATCCAGATGTACCTGAATGACGTGTTCACTGTGACCGTCAACCTTGCAGGCCTGCCCGGCATTTCGGTGCCTGTGGGCCAAAATGCGCAAGGCCTGCCGTTGGGTCTGCAACTGATTGGCAAGCCCTGGGATGAGGCAGGCTTGCTAAATCACGCCTATGTGCTGGAGCAAGCGGCTGGTTTTGTGGCCAAGCCTGCAAAATGGTGGTAGATGCCAGCGCAAACGTACATGCTGCCGGAGTAGCTTATGCAACCTTATACAGTGATCGTGGCCTTGCTGGCCCTATCCGCCTGCGCCACACCTGTTCCTGACAGCGGGGCAGGGGTCGGGTTTGGCAATTATTCCGACTATGTGCGTCAGCGCGAAGCAGGGCTTGCCCCGCCATCGGGCCAACCGTTGAACGGCGTGCCAAATGCGGCCCCAAGCCAGACCACCTTTTCAGCAGGGGCCGTGGGTGCGGCACTTGATAACGCCGAAAACCGAACAGCCGCCCCTGTTGATCGCGTCATCGGCCAAACCTCGCCCGCAGCGAACGGGTCTTTGGCCGCCAATCGTCCGCGTGGGGATGCCCCGATTGGTATCAAACAAGAGGGCGGCGAATTGCTGCAAGGGGGCGCGCGCATTTCGGACGAGCAGGATTTCAGCGCGGTTTCGTCGCGCGAGTCTATTGCCAGTGATGCCGAGCGCCTAGCCAACCAGCGCGCGCAATACGAAGTGATTGCCCCCACCGCCTTGCCCCAGCGCAATGGCGATACGGGATCAAACATCGTACAATTTGCCTTGTCGACCAACCATGCACCGGGCGTCCAGATGTACAAGCGCGGTGGGTTGTTCCAAAAAGACTCTGCCTCGGCTTGCGCGCAATACGCCTCGCCCGATTTGGCGCAAGAGGTGTTTTTGTCCAAAGGCGGGCCGCAAAGAGACCGTGACGGGTTGGACAATGACGGCGACGGCTTTGCCTGTGGCTGGGATCCGCGCCCGTTCCGCAACGCGTTGAAGTAACGCGGCCCATGCCCGTTTCACCGAATTTCGGCGAACGGCGCGGGGGCTTGTTGCCCGAATTTGTGGTGATCCATTACACCGCAATGGAAAGCTGCGATGCGGCCCATGCAAGGCTGTGCGATCCAGAGTTTGAGGTGTCTGCGCATTACCTGATTGATTATGACGGCACAGTCCATGCGCTGGTGGATGAGGTAGCCCGCGCGTGGCATGCGGGGGCGGGCACGTGGCGCGGGTTGGCGGATATGAACTCTCGATCGATCGGGATTGAATTGGCCAATGACGGGTTTGAACCGTTCCCCGAGCCGCAGATGGCTGCGCTGGAAACTTTGATTACGGGGATCATGGCGCGCTGGGATATTCCGGCAAGGAGCATTCTTGGCCATTCCGATATGGCACCTGGCCGCAAATCTGACCCTGGCGTGCGGTTTGACTGGCAGCGCCTTGCACGGGCGGGGCTGTCGATTTGGCCGGATGCCGACGCTGCTGGCACAGACAGCTTTCGCACGGCGGCTGTGCGCGCGGGATACCCTGCAGACGTGGCGGATGACGCCTTGCTTGCGGCCTTTCGCTTGCGCTTTCGTCCGATGGCGCGGGGGCCGTTGGACAGGGTTGATACGGCCCTTGCGCAATCGTTTGCAAACTTGTCCGTTGACCAAACGCCGCCGCAGGCGTAAGCCACTCCTCGCGCGGATGGCCGGATGATCGCGTGTTTGGCGTAGTCCCGTAAGGGAAACCGCCAGATGCGAGGAAAGTCCGGACTCCATAAGGCAAGGGTGCCGGGTAACGCCCGGCTGGGGTAACCCAAGGGAAAGCGCCACAGAGAAGAGACACCCCTGCATGTCAGGGGAATGGTGAAACGGTGGGGTAAGGCCCACCGCAGGCGTGGCAACACGGCTGGCATGGCAAGCCCCACCCGGAGCAATGCCGAATAGGGACCTCGTGCAGGCGCTTTCGGGCACATGCAGGGATGCCTCAGCCCAGAGGTCCGGGTTGGCAGCTAGAGCGCGTCAGCAATGGCGGGCCCAGAGGAATGGTCATCGAAGGACGGAAACGTCTGGAACAAAATCCGGCTTACAGGCCATCCGCGCAATATATGGCTTTGCCCCTATTTCTTTGGTCCAAACCGAGAGCGAAGCCAAAGGCTGCGCCCCCAAACGCCGCGCAGCAGGTTAAATGCGCCGTTCAAGACGATGAAGATCGTGGCCGGAACGGCCAGTGCGATTGGCAAAACAATCACCCAGATCAAGACGTTAAAGACCAAGCTGCCAGCGGGGCCATCATCGGCGACAGCACTGGCTGCAACGATCACCCCGATATAGCAAACGGTCAGCAGGGTCGCATGGGTCTTGGCCCAAAGCCATGCGCGACCGGCCTTTGTTTTGGGCGGCAGCGGCGGCGGGGTCGCAACACGGATCGACCCATAGGCGCGGGTCGCCATTGCGTCCAGCAGGTTGGTATTGTTCCAGAAATCCCGCCGGAACGCGCCGAAATCGGACAGCCAGCCATAGGTATCATTCAGCCGCAGCATGGTGTCCCGGTCAATCTGGGGCGACAAGACGGCCTCTTCGCTGCTTTGGCGAAACCGGCTGCGGATGACCTGCACAATGGCAAAAGGGATTGCATCCGCATGGTCAGGGTCGCGTGAAAGTGGATTGTCCAAGGCCTGATTGATCCGCGCGCCCCCCGACATGACAATCGTATCGGTGGCAAGGAAGGTCAGTAAGGTTTCCAGCTCTTGCGCGCGGGCGGTTGCGGCCAGTTCCTCGGGCGTGGGCTGCGGTGGGGCAGGTGGTTCAAAGCTGGGCAGGGGGGAGGGGGGCTGAATTGCGGCACTCTCCGTCTCTTGTGCGTCAGCCGCCTTTTGCACCACCTTGGCCTCGGCCTTGCGGGCCCGTGTGTGGTCATTGCGCGCCGTGCGCCCTTCGCGCAGCGCGATGGCGTTTTCATAAGTCGCCCGCAGCTTGGAAAACCCTTCAATATCTGTCGCTTGGTCAATCTGCTTTAACGCGCGGGCATAGGCGCGGCGGATGTCTTTGGCATCGCTTGGCATGGCGTCCAGCCCCAAAACCGACCACGGCCACTTGCCCTCAGGTGACATGATGGGCCTCGAAGTCGTCAATCGCTTGATGCATCCGTTTGCGCATAGCCTCTAGCGCCTGTTTATCCTGCGCGTCGATTGCCGTGTCAAAATCGACCAGCATTTGTGTCACCCATTGCCGCCCGTCGGCCCGCGCCATCGCATAGGCTGCCTCAAGCCGCGCGCGCAGATGCAGGTTTGCGGCATCATCGCGCGGGTGCACCTTTACCTTGGACATCTTGGCCAGCACGGCCTTGATATCACTGTCCGACATTTCGCCCGCCAGCTGGTCAATCACCCGATGCGCCTTTTTGCCCGTGCTATCGACGGTCACATCCACCTCGAGCAAGCCCGACACATCATAGGTAAACCGCACGGTGGCAGATTCGGCACGGGCCATATTGCGCGGCACCCGTACCTTTACCTCGCCCAGATAGAGGTTGTTCATGATCAACGGCGACTCGCCTTGATAAATCGCAAAGCGCAGTTCCTCTTGGCCCAAAGTCACCACGGCAAAGTTTTGTTCGCGCGACGTCGGGATAATGGAATTGCGTTCAATCAGCGGTGCGAAATACCCTGGGCGAAAATGCTGCCCAACCTGATGCGCGGTTTCGACCCCAAGGGTAAAGGCCGATACATCGGTCATCACCACATCATCCAGCGCTGCATCTTCGGCCACCAATGCCGCCTGCACAGCCGCACCCAAAGCGACCACATGATCAGGGTCCAACCCCATCATCGGAAACTGGCGCAGCTTGCGTCTGGCGAAGGCGCGCACGGCGGCCATGCGCGTGGCCTCACCCAACCAGCACCACTTTGCCAGTCTTTTCCGGCGTCATCTTGGCGTCATTCAAGGCGCGGTCCAATGGCGCCGACAGGCGGGTCATCAACTGCCCTGTCAGGTCGTCAAACCTGTCGCGGGTGATGGTCAGCGCCACCTTATGCCCTTGCAAATCGGCCTCGAGCACCACCTGCATATCCTGCGACAAGCCGCGCTTGGCGCGTTCGGCCAGCGTCAAAAGACCGGGGCGCAGGGCTGCGTCATTCACATCCAACCCCGATTGCGTGGCGATATAGCGCGCCAGAGTGTCGGTAAAATCCTCACCGCCAAGGAAGGCATCACCGGCGCTGGCCTTGACCTCCATCACCCCGTCGAACAGGTCCAGAATCGACACGTCAAAGGTGCCGCCGCCCAAGTCGAACACCAGAATGGACCCGTCCGCCTCGCGGTCATGCAGCCCGTAGGCAAGGGCGGCGGCGGTGGTGGGTTCATTGATACGGCGGGTGACATTTCGCGCCGCAATCCGCCCCGCCAAAGTCTTCGCGCCCCAGCTTGTACCGCCGTTCCGTGCCCATCGCGCGCCGTATCGCCCACAACCAGCCGGCCGTCTTTGATGGCGACGACTGACGGGGTCAGCACCGACCCAAGCGTATTGGGAATCAGTTTCGGCGCACCGTCCCTAAACACCGCGATAAGTGAATTTGTGGTCCCTAAATCAATACCGAAATGCACGAATTACCATCCTGTAACAGACCGTTAAGGGGCCAACTGCCGCCATGGCGGTTTCTGCGAAAAGTTCAGACAAATTTGGGAATATCAAGTTGACTCGGGCGGCTGACATGGGCATAAGCGCGGTTCAAGAGAATTTCGCGGGGAAAATACGTTTTCCCTCGCACGCAGGAGAAATACTATGGCGAAGCCGGCGACAATCAAAATCCGCCTGAACTCGACTGCGGGCACTGGGCACTTTTATGTGACCAAAAAGAACGCCCGCACGATGACCGAAAAGATGGTTGTACGTAAGTACGATCCGGTTAAGCGCGAGCATGTTGAGTATAAGGAAGGCAAGATCAAGTAAGATCTGCCAGACCCTAAGACAAATAGGCCGCACCTTAGGGGGCGGCTTTTTTTTATGCATGCAGAGCCGGTAGCAAGTGCTGACCAAAAGAAAAAGGCCGAGGCATTACCTCGGCCTTTGACGTTTAAAAAACCTGGGTGGCTTATTCGCGGTTGCCCAGGAACGACAGCAGGAACATGAACATGTTGATGAAGTCGAGGTACAGGCGCAGCGCACCCATGATCGCCGACTTGCCCAACCATGCCTGATCGGCATGCTGTGCGTGCTGGATATATTCGTTCTTGATTGACTGTGTGTCATAGGCGGTAAGACCCGCAAAGATCAGCACACCGATGGTCGAAATCGCAAAGGCCAGCGCCGATGAGGCGAGGAACAGGTTCACAATCATCGCGACGAACAGGCCAATCAGACCCATCATCAGGAAGGTGCCCATGCCCGACAGATCTTTTTTGGTGGTGTAGCCATAGAGCGACAGACCCGCAAAGGCGATCGAGGTGATCAGGAAGGTCTGTGCAATCGACGCGCCGGTATAGACAAGGAAGATCGACGAAATCGACAGACCCATCAGCGCGGCATAGCCGTAAAAGAACAGCTGCGCGCCGCTATAGGACAGACGGTTGATCGCGGCGCTGAACGCAAAGACCATAACCAATGGCGCAAACATCACCACCCACTTCAGCGGCGACATATACAGCGTCTGGCCAAGGCTAGTCAGCATTGTGCCATTGCCCAGCTGGACTGTGGCCAGCGCCGGATCAACAGTGGTCGCAAGCCCCGAAATTGCCCAAGCCGCAGCGCCCGTCAGCAACATGCCAACCGACATCAGGCCATAGACCTTATTCATATGGGCGCGAAGCCCCGCGTCGATCTGCGCGCTACGGGTGCCTGCGCCGACCGAATTGATGGTTTGATACTCAGCCATTAAAGCCTCCGTTAAAACTCTTGTCGGGTGGGTTTTTATCGTTCGAACCCGACTACCATGGAATATTGGGGGAGGGGGCCGCAATATCAAGTGTTTTGGTCAGTAAATCCGATTTTCCGGCATAAGATTTTTCGATTGGGTACAATTCCTTTGGGTTGCAACGGTCTAAGGCCGCGTTCGGGCAAAAAGAACGAATGCCGCGCGCGTGCGGGCCTTGATCCTGCGGGGCGCCACAGGCATCATGGTTTGGAATGGTGTTGTGCCTTTACCTCACGGATGCTTATATGTCGCGAAACCTTGATACATCTGCACTGCGCGCCGTTCTGGCGGTGGCCGATAGCGGCGGCGTGACCCGCGCGGCAGGTATTTTGAACCTGACCCAATCGGCCGTTTCCATGCAAATACGGCGGCTTGAGGAGGCGTTGGGCGTGCAGCTGTTCATCCGTGCCGCGCGCAAGATGGTGCCATCGCCCGAAGGCGAAAAGCTGATATCCTACGCGCGCCGCATCATGCTGTTGAATGACGAGGTGCTGATGCGGCTGGCGCCCGAAACCTTTGACGCTGAACTGCGGCTAGGCGTGCCTTACGATATTGTCGCCCCGCAAATCCCGACCATTCTGCGCGATCTGTCGATTGGCTATCCGAAAATGCGGATCAATCTGGTGTCATCTTACAGCCGGACCTTGAAAGAGGGCTATGCCGCGGGCGAATTTGACATGATCCTGACCACGGAATTTCCCGCGCCCGAAGGGGTAGAGGTGCTGTCCAAACGCCCGCTGGTTTGGATCGGGTCGCCCGATCTGCGCGCGGCCCGCGACCGGCCCTTGCGGTTGGCGTTCAAAGAAACCTGCTTTTTCCGCCCCGTCGCGCATGCGGCCTTGGATGCGGCGGGTATTCCGTGGGAAAACGCCTTTGACGGTGACAGCGAAACCGTGGTCGAGGCGACGGTCGCCGCAGGGCTTGGCGTGTCGGTGCGGATTGAGGGGCAAGTGGCGGCAGGCTGTGTGGCTATAGGTGCGCAGGCGGGGTTGCCCGATTTGGGGCATTCCTACATTTGTCTTTATGACAGCGGGCAGGCCAAGGGTGATTTGGCCGATGCCTTGCGGTCTGCCTTACAGGCGGGCTATGGGGCGGTGGCTAGGCAATGAGTATTTGTGCAAAGATGAAATGGCGGGGTCAGATTTCCGCGCGCATCTGGTAGCCGGGGGCGTAGGACAGGCGCACGGCAGTGATGGGCAAGGCGGCGGCCCATGTTGTGCGGTCGACGGTGAACAGGGGAGCCCCTTGCGGGCAGCTCAGACGTAGGGCGGTGGTGTCGGTGGCAAGGGTTGCGCCAAAGGCGAAATCCCCGCGTGAAAAGGCGGCGTTCTGCACCAGCCATTCATTCGCGCTGATCGTGGTCAGGTCTGCACTTACAATTTCTGGCACGGCCAGCGGATTGATCCAGCGATCCTCAAGGCAAAAGGGCGTGTTATCAGCCAGATGCAGCGCAAGGATGCGGATGAGGGGTGTTTTGGCTTGCAGCTTTAACGTGGCGCAGACGTCCGGCGGGGGCAGGGTCGTTTCGCGCGCCAGCAGGCGGTAGCCATAGGCCTGCCCCCGCGCCTCAACGTCCAGCCGGATGATCGGAATTTCCAGCGTCGCCTTGCGCACGGGGTTCAGCGGCACACGCGTACCCGCCTTGCGGCGGCGTTCCAGCAGGCCTGATTCGGCCAAATCCCGCAAGGCGCGGTTTACGGTGGCCCGCGCACAGCCCAACTCTTCGGCAAGGTCTGCTTCATGCGGGATTTGCCCGCCGGGCGGCCATTCGCGAGTGCGGATGCGGCGCAGCGCCTCGGCCTGTACCGATTGCCACGTGATGGCCGTCATTGGGCGCGCAGTTTGGTGATGGTGGCCAGATAGGCCGCCGTAATCGCATCAGCCGCAAAATGCCGCCCGCCAGTCACCAAATGCCGCCCCGCCGACCACAGATCGCTGACCATCCTGTCGTCGCCTGCAAAGATATACGCATCCAGCGCGGTATCGCCGCGATGCCCCGCCATATCGGGGCCTGCGCTGTTCAAGGCGACCAGATCGGCCAGTTTGCCCACCGCAATCATCCCCGCATCACGCCCCGCCGCTTGCGCGCCGCCTTGTGTCGCCCCTTCCAACAGCACGCGCCCTGTCGATTTATCGGCTGTGGCCAGTGCTGCGCGCGACCGATCCCGCAGGCGCTGGGAATAGTCGAGCGTGCGCAGCTCCTCGGCCAGTGAAATACGGATATTGCTGTCAGACCCTATGCCCCAACGTCCGCCCTGGGCGGTATAGGCCACCCCATCGAAAATCCCGTCACCCAGCGAGGATTCAGTGATCGGGCACAGGCCTGCCACCGCGCCGGACATTGCCAAACCTTTGGTTTCATGCGGCAACATCTGTGTGCAATGGATCAGGCACCAGCGGGCATCAACTTGCGCATTATCGAGCAACCATTCCACGGGCCGCGCGCCGCGATGGGCCAGAACCTCGTCAACCTCGGCCATTTGTTCGGCCAGATGCATGTGGATTGGCGCATCGGGGCGCAGTTGGGCCATAAAGGCCAAGCTGTCCACAGATACCGCGCGCAAGGAATGCGGCGCGACGCCCAGCACGGTATCGGCGGGCAGCCCCCGCAAGGCCGCCGCCGCCCCGTCCATCAAACGGGCAAACCTGTCGGGCGTATTGCCAAAGCGGTTTTGGCCTGCACCCAAAGGCCGCCCGTCACAGCCGCCAAATTCATACAGCACCGGCAGCAGCGTCAGCCCCAACCCCGTCTGATCCGCGGCCGCCGCAACCCGTTCCGCCATTTCGGCCAGATTGGCATGGGGCAGGCCATCTGCCGCATGATGCAGATAGTGAAATTCGGCCACCGCGGCATAGCCCGCTTGCGCCATTTCCATTTGCACAAAGGCTGCAATGGCCTGCACATCATCAGGGGTCAGCCGGTCCAGAAAGCGGTACATTAATTGCCGCCATGTCCAGAAACTGTCGCGCGGGTCGGGGCCGCGCCGTTCGGTCAGCCCTGCCATCGCGCGTTGGAACGCATGGGAATGCAGGTTGGTCGGCGCGGGCAGCAAGATGCCGACCCGCTGGCCTTGGGGCGGGGCGTCGGGTGTGATGCTGGCAATCCGGTCGCCGTGCAACGTGATCGCCACATCCTGCGCCCAGCCATTTGCCAGCAACGCCTGCTCTGCCCAAAGTACCGTCATTTGCTGACCCCTTTTTCTGCCTCTGCCCACGTTGACAGATTTAATATGTATGTACATAATAATCCAAACGCAAAAGGAATCAAGATGGAAATCGGGGCGGGGTTGGTGATATCGGGCGGCGCTGTGGCGGGCACAATGCAAGGCGTCATTGCGCAAGGGGCTGTGGCTGTGCAAGGGGGCGGCGTGGTCTGGGTGGGCCCGCAGGCCGATCTGCCCGCAGCCTTTACCGCGTGGCCGCAGCATGATCTGCAAGGCCGCTTGCTGACACCCGCCCTTATCGATTGCCACACCCATATCATCCACGGCGGCCACCGCGCCCGAGAATTCGAGCTGCGCTTGCAAGGCGCAAGCTATGAAGAGGTCGCGCGCGCAGGGGGCGGCATCGTGTCTACCGTCACGGCCACCCGCGCGGCATCGCTGGGTGATCTGATAGCGCAGGCCTTGCCGCGGCTGGATGCGCTGATTGGCGAAGGCGTGTCTTGTGTTGAAATCAAATCCGGTTACGGGCTGGATATGGAAACCGAACTGCGGATGTTGCGCGCCGCCCGCGCCTTGGGGCAGCTGCGCCCCGTGCGTATTTGCACCACATTCCTTGCCGCCCATGCGGTTCCGCCCGAGTACAAGGGGCGCGCCGATGCCTATATTGACGATGTTTGCATCCCCGCCTTGCGCGCCGCCCATGCCGAAGGTCTGGTCGATGCTGTGGATGGGTTCTGTGAAGGTATTGCCTTTGATACCAATCAGATAGGGCGCGTCTTTGATGTGGCTCGCGAACTGGGTTTGCCGGTCAAACTGCATGCCGAACAACTGTCGCACATGGGTGGCACGGCCCTTGCGGCCCAATACGGCGCGCTGTCGGTGGACCATGTCGAATACGCGACCGATGCCGATGCCAAGCTGCTGGCGACCAGTGGCACCGTGGCCGTTCTACTGCCGGGGGCATATTATGCCATCCGTGAAACGCAAATGCCGCCCGTGGCCGCCTTTCGCGCGCATGGCGTGCCGATGGCGCTTGCCACCGATTGCAACCCAGGCTCCTCGCCGCTCAACTCGCTTTTGCTGGCGATGAACATGGGCTGCACCCTGTTCCGCCTAACGCCAGAGGAAGCGTTGAACGGCGTCACACGCCATGCCGCCCGCGCGCTGGGCCTTACAGATACCGGCACAATCGCCGCGGGCATGCGCGCGGACCTTGCCATTTGGAACGTCGAAACATCGGCCGAGCTTGCCTATCGCTTTGGCTTTAACCCGCTACATCGGCGGATCTTTGGGGGCATGCTATGCAACTGACACCGGGTACAACAACGCTGGAACAGCTCGAATCCCTCTGGCGCAGCGGGGCCGCCGCCACGTTGAACCCCAACGCGCGGGCTGGGGTGGACCGCGCCTGCGCAAAGGTCGCCGCCGCCGCCGCTGGCACCGATGCGGTCTACGGCGTCAACACCGGTTTTGGCAAACTGGCCTCGGTGAAAATCGCCGCCAAAGACACCGCCACCTTGCAACGCAACCTGATCCTGTCGCATTGCTGCGGCGTGGGCGAGGCGCTGGATGCGCCCACCACCCGCCTGATGATGGCGCTGAAACTGCTGTCTTTGGGGCGCGGTGCGTCTGGCGTGCGCTGGAACGTGATTGCGCAAATCGAGGCGCTGTTGGAACACGGCGTCACCCCCGTTGTGCCGGCCCAAGGGTCGGTGGGCGCGTCCGGCGATCTGGCCCCCTTGGCCCATATGACCGCCACCATGATCGGCGCGGGCGAAGCCACCTATAATGGCACCCGCATGCCCAGCATGGACGCGCTGAATGCGGCGGGATTAAAGCCGCTTGTCCTTGGCCCAAAGGAAGGGCTGGGCCTGATCAACGGCACCCAGTTTTCCACGGCCCTTGCTCTGGTGGGCCTGTTCGACGGTTGGCGCAATGCGCAAGGGTCGCTGATCACCGCCGCCATGTCGACCGATGCAATCATGGGCTCCACCGCCCCCTTGCAACCCGAAATCCACACCCTGCGCGGCCACCGTGGCCAGATCGACGTGGCCACCGCCCTGCGCGCCATCATGGCAGGCTCGGTCATCCGTGACAGCCATGTCGAAGGTGATACCCGCGTCCAGGATCCCTATTGCATCCGCTGCGTGCCGCAAGTGGTGGGGGCCGCCGTGGACCTGCTCCGCTTTGCCGCGACGACCTTGGAAACCGAGGCGAACGCCGTCACAGATAACCCTTTGGTGGTCAGTGCAGGCATCATTTCCGGTGGTAACTTCCACGCCGAACCCGTTGCTTTTGCAGCAGATATCATCGCATTGGCCTTGGCCGAAATCGGGGCTATCGCCCAACGCCGCGTGGCGCTGATGGTGGACCCGACCCTTAGCCATGACCTGCCGCCTTTCCTGACACCTGCACCCGGCCTCAACTCGGGCTTTATGATCGCCGAGGTGACAACAGCGGCCTTGATGAGTGAGAACAAACACCTCGCCAACCCCTGTTCCACCGACAGCACGCCGACATCGGCCAACCAAGAGGATCACGTGTCCATGGCCGCCCACGGGGCCCGCCGCCTGATCCGCATGAACGAAAACCTGTCGGTTATCTTGGGGGTCGAGGCGCTGTGCGCGGCCCAAGGCATCGGGTTCCGCGCGCCTTTGCAAACCTCTGGGCCCCTTCAGGCGGCGGTCAAAACCCTCCGCGCCGTGTCGCCCGCGCTCACCGATGACCGCTATCTCGCCCCTGATATAGAGGCCGCAACCGCCCTCATCCGCTCTGGCGCACTAACTGCCGCTGCCGGCCTCACCGATTTCTCGCTGTAAAGGAAACGCCATGAACACCCGCCACAACACCCGCGATATCTATCCCGCCACCGGAACCGAGATTACCGCCAAAAGCTGGCTGACCGAGGCCCCTTTGCGCATGTTGATGAACAACCTGCACCCCGATGTCGCCGAAAACCCGCATGAATTGGTGGTTTACGGCGGCATCGGCCGCGCCGCCCGCACGTGGGAGGATTTCGACCAAATCTGTGCGTCGCTGCGCGATTTGAACGACGATCAAACCTTGCTGGTGCAATCGGGCAAACCCGTGGGCGTTTTCCAAACCCATAAAGATGCCCCGCGCGTGCTGATCGCCAATTCCAACCTCGTGCCGCATTGGGCGACCTGGGACCATTTCAATGAACTCGATAAACGCGGCCTTGCGATGTACGGCCAAATGACCGCTGGCTCGTGGATCTACATCGGCACCCAAGGCATCGTGCAAGGCACGTATGAGACGTTTGCCGAGGCAGGCCGCCAGCACTACGGCGGCAATCTGCGCGGCAAATGGATTTTGACGGCTGGCTTGGGCGGCATGGGTGGCGCGCAACCGCTGGCCGCCGTTATGGCCGGTGCCTGCTGTCTGGCAGTAGAGTCCGATGAAACCCGTATCGATTTTCGTATTCGTACCAGATACGTAGATGCCAAAGCTAAGAATCTGGATGAAGCCTTGGCGATGATCGCAGATTGGACTGCGGCGGGCGAGGCGAAATCCGTGGGCCTTCTGGGCAACGCCGCCGACATCTTCCCCGAACTGGTCAAACGCATGCAGGCAGGCACCGCACGCCCTGATATTGTGACTGACCAAACCTCGGCCCATGACCCGCTCAACGGCTATCTCCCACAAGGCTGGACGGTGGCAAAGGCAAAGGCAATGCGCGAAACCGACCCCAAAGCGGTGGAAAAAGCCGCCCGCGCCTCTATGAAAACCCATGTCGCCGCGATGGTCGACTTTTGGAACGCAGGTGTGCCCACGCTGGATTACGGCAATAACATTCGCCAGGTCGCGCTCGATGAAGGCTTGGAAAACGCCTTCGCTTTCCCGGGGTTTGTGCCTGCCTATATCCGCCCGCTGTTTTGCAAAGGTATCGGCCCGTTCCGCTGGGTGGCCCTGTCCGGCGACCCCGAAGATATCTATAAAACCGACGCGGCGATGAAAAAACTCTTCCCCGATAATCACCACCTGCACAACTGGCTGGATATGGCCCGCGACCGTATTGCGTTCCAAGGCCTGCCTGCCCGCATCTGCTGGATCGGCCTTGGCGACCGCCACAAAGCGGGGCTGATGTTCAATGAGATGGTCGCTTCAGGCGAACTTAAAGCGCCCATCGTCATCGGCCGCGACCATCTGGATTCAGGCTCGGTCGCCAGCCCCAACCGTGAAACCGAGGCGATGAAGGATGGCTCCGACGCTGTTTCCGACTGGCCGCTCCTCAACGCGCTTCTCAACACCGCGTCGGGTGCGACTTGGGTGTCGCTCCACCACGGCGGCGGCGTTGGGATGGGCTTTTCCCAACATTCCGGCATGGTTATCGTCGCCGATGGGACAGATGATGCCGCCCGCCGCCTGCACAATGTGCTGTGGAACGACCCCGCCACAGGTGTCATGCGCCACGCCGATGCGGGCTATGATGTCGCGCTCGATTGCGCCCGTGACCACAACCTCAACCTGCCAGGCATCCTGAAATAACCGCAACACCGGTCCCCCGCGTTCTTTTCGGCAAAAATATCCTCGGGGGGTCCGGGGGGCAGACAGCCCCCCGGCCTGTCTCACAAGAAAAGGCCAAAACATGCACTACGCCCCCGCCACCGACCCGTGCCCACTCCCCTTCAGCCCGTTCAAAAGCTGCACCGTGCCGCGCCCGATCGGCTGGTTGTCCACCATCAGCTGCGACGGCCGCGCCAATCTTGCCCCCTACAGCCAATGGCAAAATCTCACGTTTGACCCGCCGATGGTCATGTTTGCCGCCAACGGCTACCCCGATGGCCGCCGCAAAGACACGGTGATCAATGCACAGCAAACGGGTTGGTTTGTTTGGAACATGGCAACCTTCGCCTTGCGCGATGCGGTCAACCTCTCGGCCCAAGCGCTGCCTTACGGGCAGGATGAATTTATCCATGCGGGCGTCACCAAAGCGGCTTGTATCGACGCGCCGGGCCCGCGTGTCGCCGAAAGCCCCGCGCATTTTGAATGCAAATATATCTCTACCACGCAGCTGCCGGGCAATGGCCCCGTGGGCACCGTCGATGTGGTGTTTGGCCAAGTTATGCGCATCCATGTCGCCGATCAGGTCATCCGCCCCGATGGCAAGCTGGATATCGCACAAATCCAGCCGCTCGCCCGCATGGGCTATTACGATTATGCCACCATTACGGAAACATTTGAAATGCGCATCCCCGGTGACAACAGCATCGCCGATGCAGGGCTAGAAGGGCGCGTCCGTTAAGACGCGCCTACACTTCTAATTGTCAATCCGAGCGCCCATAATCGCAATCGCCTCTTGGTACACGCTCGCCGCGTTCCATTCATTCAATACGGCATAGTTCGGCTGGCCCTTTTGATAGCCTTGCCCCGGTTTCCACCCCTTTTTGCGCAGATAATTCGCGGTCGAGGCCAGCGCATCGGTGCGGTTATTCAAATCAACCTTGCCATTACCATCCCCGTCAACCCCGTATTTCAGCGCGTTGCCTGGCAAGAACTGGGTATGTCCCCATTCGCCATGCTTGGCCCCGGTTGAATTGGCGGTGATCGACCCGCGATCCACCAACACCAGCGCCGCCATCATATGCGGACGAAAGAACGCAGACCGCCGGCAATCATAGGTCAGGGTTGAAATCGCCGCCACGATATTGGTGCTGCCCATATAACTGCCAAACGCAGTTTCCATCCCGTGAATGGCCACCAACACCCCCGCAGGCACGCCGTACTGGCTCTCTAACGCGTTGAACAGTTTAGAATTCTTTGCCTTATGTCCGCGTCCTTGCTTTACAATCGTATCGGCGCCGCGCACCTGCATGAACTTGTCGATCGTGTATTTGAAACTCTTTTGGTTGCGATCTGCCGCAATGGTCTCTTTGGAATAGCTGGTCGCCATCAACGCCTGAATGCCCTTGGCCCCAACCCCTTGCGCCGCGGCCTCGGCTGCAATCTCGGATTTCCAGGTCTCATACCCGCCACCCGAATTGGAACAGGTCGCAGCCAGCGCCGTCCCCCCGCTTGCTGTCGCCAAAGCCAGCGCCATCACCATTTGTCTTATAACCGACATCTTCACACTCCCAAATCACTCGTTGCGCAAGTTTACGATGAACCCGCCGCTGTTCAAGGGCAAGTTTCGGATGTGCGGGTCACGTCTTGGAAAGAATCCAAAACGGCAGGCCGACATCTACACATAATTATCAAATAGTGCGGTCAAGACTCCAGAAAGCAGCCTCGCAAAGGGGGCTGAAACCTTTGATCGAATCAATTGCTTGTCTAAAGGCCGGGAGGCTGGGCCCCGTGTGGAATTGCATGTTTTTTTGGCTCGATTGTTCCACCGATTTCAACCTTTCGCTGACCAAATAGTGGTGCGGCTGGCAAGCCTGTGGCGGGCAACGGAAGCTTGCGTTTTGAACTGTTTGGCCTGAACTGTGCGCAGTCGGATCGTGCATTTATGCCGACCCATACCTTGGCGGCAAAGACCGGGCGACACTATCAGCGAATAGATTTTGCCCGTTGCAGCATTTTCCAAACCCCGCGGCGCGCGACGGGATCCCCCCACCAGCACGCGCGACAAGGCGCAAATACGGGCGATTGCCTGACCCCACGAATGCGACCGGGTGCCAATGCCAAAAACCGTCAGAGCGTTCGCATTTCGTCATGCAAGGGGCCCGTGGCAACGGCATCGGCCGTAGCGGTGCGAAAACCGTTCAGGTTCGGCCCTTCGACCACTGCGCCGATTCAGTCAGAGAATTGATCCATCAGCAGACTTGCCAAGGCATGGCGCGGCATCACTTTTGGGAAAAAAGCACCGAGTTTGAATCCGGCCGGACCGGCCTCCGCTGCCGATGTGATGGTGAAATGGTTTTGTGTGTCGCCGCAATGGGCAAGGACCGCCGCAAAGCTGAGGGCATCCGTCCCCATGGCCGTGATGATGGCGCTGCGCATGGCATCAAAAAGGCTGGCTTCATTACTCATTCTGGCCGCTTACCAGCCGCCAAAACGCTGCCAGGTCTGCAACGGGCCGCCATCGGGCGAAAGCACAGTGTAGCGGTCATACTGGGCGGCTGTCGCACAGGCGTGGTTGGGCAAAATACGCAACAGCGTTCCAACAGGCAAATCTGGCAATGCGCCTTTTGCGCCAGGGCGCAGCGAAAGGATACCGTGTTCTTGATTGGCCCCGCTGATGATCAGATCGGGCAGGATCCGCCCATCCGCGTCACACACCAAACCGTAACCATGATCTACATCTTGTGTCGCAGTACCCCTGTCACGCGACATTGCCATCCAGCCAGCATCGATCATGATCCAGCCCTTGTCCTTCTGGTGCCCGATAACCGATGTCAGCACCGTGAGCGCAATATCCTCTAGTCGGCAAACATCGATGCCAGCCATCACCAGGTCAAAGAACATGTAGACCCCGGCGCGCAACTCGGTCACGCCAGACAAATCGCGGGCGCTATGGGCCGTCGGTGTCGACCCAACGCTCACAATGGGGCAGGGCAAACCTGCACCTCGCAAGGCATCTGCCGCGCGAACGGTTGCGCTGCGCTCTTGCTCGGCAAATGCGGCATGGGCCGCCTTACCCCGCACGGTATAGCTTTCGCCGGCATGGGTCATGACGCCGCGCAAGCAGCCCTGTGCATGCAGGATGCGGCCTATATCGATCAGTGCCGCCTCATCTGGCTGTCGCCCGCCGCGATGGCCGTCACAGTCAATCTCGATCATGGCAGGCACCCCCGCTTGTGCAACAGCTTGTGCCTGTTCGACGTTGTCTAGGATAACAACCAGGTCACAGCCCTTTGCACGCAACGCTTGCACGCGCGCCAGTTTTTGCGGGGCAATGCCCACGGCATACAGGATGTCGAGAAAGCCAGCGGCATGGAACGCCTCGGCCTCGGCTAAGGTGGATACGGTGATCGCACCTGCCATACCTTTGTTCAGACGCCGCGCAACCTCGACCGACTTTGCGGTTTTCAGATGCGGCCTCAGCGTCACGCCAAGCTTTTGCGCACGCGCCGCCAGCCGTTCGATGTTGCGCATCATTTTCGCGTCATCGAGCAGCAGCGCGGGGGTTGAAAGTCTGTCAAAACGGGTCGCTTCGGCGGGCATGGTGGGCTCCTTCTCTTTGCGGTGCATGGACCATGCATCAATTTCACAGTCTGAATAGCCCCTAGATTTGTAAACGCCTTGCTTGGTAATTTTGGAAGCAAGGAGGACGCGATGTCCGGAGCTAAATTCACAGATGAGTTCAAGCGCGATGCGGTGGCCCAAGTCGAGGATCGGGGCTATCCGGTGCGCGATGTGGCCGAGCGATTGGGTGTCCGTTGGCTGACAGGCGCATTGCGAATGCAATCGCCGAGAAGCAGCACCAAGTCGATCTACAGTTGGCAAAAGCTGTTTTCGCGGCCCGCGAAGGTGATCAAAGAGGTCGATGCCCAAGCCGATGAGATCCGCCGTCTGAAGCGCGATCTCGTTAGGTTCACGGAGGAACGGGACATCCTAAAAAAGGCGACCGCATACTTCGCCAGGGAATCCCCCCTCTCGCGGATGTAAACATCCGCTGCCCGTTGCCTGACAGGCGTGTTTATCGAACATCGCCTTACCAAGCCAAACCATCCGTGGACCATGGTCAGGTAGAGCGCATGAACCGCACAATCAAAGACGCGACGGTCAAGCGTTTCCACTACGACGACCACAACCAACGACGCACCCATCTCGCGGACTTCATGGCAGCCTACAACTTCGCTAGCAGCCTCAAGACCCTCGGTGGGCTCACACCCTACGAATACATCTGCAAGATCTGGACTTCAGAGCCAGATCGATTCATCCTAAATCCGATCCACCAGATGCTGGGACTGAACACCTAGCGATCCGTGCCCTGACTATGGCCATTGCGCTGCGCAGGCCGCCCAAAGGCTGCATTTGTTACCCGGCAGGCGATTACGGAGTAATCTGCCGAGAGGGCACCATACGGATAGCGGCAGCCAATACTGTTCGCACGACTATCAGAATATCCTGGGAAGACACGGCCTAACAGCATCCATGAGCGCAAAGGACAACTGTTTTGATCGAGCGATAGGCGCCACTGGTTCAAGCCCAATGGCGAGGGCAGCGGTCCAGAGCTTTTTCAAATCCCTCAAGGCGGAAATGGTCTGGCGCAGAAACTGGCAGACCCGCAGAGAGGTCGAAGTTACCCTCTTGCCCTCTCATGGTTTGCAGGCAAACCATGAGAGGGGAACGGAATACATCAACAGTTTCTACAACCCGCAACGCAGACACTCAGCTTTGGGCTGGAAAAGCCCCGTGGCATTCGAACGAAAGGCCGCCTAACATGAGCACCTGACCGGAACAGAACCGCGACAGGTCCAAAAGGGTTTGCAGCGGCAGGTCGGTGTAGGTGTGGCCTTTCATCCTTTGTCAGCAGCATTCGTATGCTGGCCAACGCCCCCTAACCGCTCGGCCACCTCGCGCTTGAACTCGTCTGTACATTTTATTTTGGACATCTCGTCCTCATCGTTTCAGAGCTTGCCAAGCAACGCGTCTAAAAACTCAGGGGCAATTCAGAAAGAGGGTCTATCCTTGCCCATTGCCCCCGAGCTTCGGACGTAAATGTTGCTTTTACCAGATCCGGACTTGGCCAAGAGATGACTTTCTCTAGCTCGGGCGCAAGT
The DNA here is from genome assembly GCF_000420745.1 of Pseudorhodobacter ferrugineus DSM 5888. Classification (GTDB taxonomy): domain Bacteria; phylum Pseudomonadota; class Alphaproteobacteria; order Rhodobacterales; family Rhodobacteraceae; genus Pseudorhodobacter; species Pseudorhodobacter ferrugineus. Next base: position 1,018 of record NZ_ATVN01000026.1, on the reverse strand, counting down.
TCTTTTATAATTTTGCGATCACTTTGCAGAAACATCAAGCTTCTAGGCGAGAATAAGACATCTAACACATATTCGGCGCCCGCCGTTTGTGGTTTGACTATTATAAATGCCCCCGAGCGTCGCAATTTTAATGCTACAGCCTCTGCCACCAATTCAGAGCGGAAGTTGATCCGAAAATGCTGAAAGTCATCTCGTATTACAGGAAGTGCGACACTGTCCATCGCCCCAGATTGCATGGTATTCAACACAGGCTTGTAATCGAACATCGCGTTGTTAAATTTGTTGAAAGTACTTTTTGGGAAATAGAGGTCAATAATCGAATCGAAAGGGAGCATACCCGCCGACGCCCCCAAATCCGGGAACACATGTTGGGAAAAATTCGGGCGTTCATTTATTTCCAAGATGAATGAGCCAGGCGTATTTTCGTCATCTGATATGACGATATCAATTCCGGTGACAGGCAGGCCGATTGCCTGTGATGCCGAGATGACCACTTGCTTCAAACTGTCGTTCAATAAATGCGTTGCCGTCTCGAATTCGGCACCATGGCGATTATTGCGATAATGCCACAGCGTAACTTTCTCTCCGTCGCGGGGTATATCAGAGGTCTTTTTTCCACTTTTTGCCAAGTGACCCTCTGCTTCTTGTTCAAGATGAATTCGTTTCGGATAGATAAAAGTCTCGAATTTTTTATTTTTTAGATCTACCAGCTCTGCGATCGTATGAACGCCGTCGCCCACCACGTTCGGGGGATTCCGAATGTAGGCTCCAACGACCTTTCCGCCGACAACGGTTATGCGCAGCTCAGTTCCCGAGATATATTCCTCTACAATGAGCTTACTTCTCTTTGACTTCTGTACCTCCGCAATCACTTGCGCTTCGGTCAAATCAAGAAATACATCTTCGGCCAGTGAGGCATCCATGGGTGTTGATTGTCACTGAGAACTGACCCGGCATTGTCACCGCGATTTGACCCACCCATTAGTTATGTTCTCTATGTCATGATGGCGTCAATGCT
>NZ_ATVN01000025.1 GCF_000420745.1 Pseudorhodobacter ferrugineus DSM 5888 | reverse complement strand
CGACAAATGATGAGGCAGGATGTCGTAGCGCGCCGCGACATCCACGACCCGGGCACCGGGCTGCAGGCTTTCAGCCACGATCCGCGCTTTCACATCATCCGGCCAATGCCGCTTGCCGCGCCGTCGAGGTTCCACGACCTCGCACCGCCCCACAAAACCCTCACCACCATCCGCCATGCAAAACCTCCATCTGCTACCGCAGACCTTCTCGCAGGCGCATCACGCGTCAGGAATACATCAAATCAATGGGCTGGAACCACCGCATACGATCAATGACAAGGGTGTGGCTATTACATTCCTATCAGAGCGCCTGACGTTCTCGTCGGATGCTGAGGATGCTTTCGCCAAGCTACAACTGCAGATGATGGGCGCATTCGCTGAGTTCGAGAGGAATATCATCCGCAAGCGTCAGGCTGAGGGCATTGCCAAGGCGAAGGCCAAGGGCATCTACAAGGGTGGCCGGAAGGTGATCAATAGGGACAAGGTCCACCAACTCAAGGGTGAAGGTCTGTCCACCTACAAGATTGCAGAGGCTATGGGTATCAGCCGTATGAGCGTCCATCGTATCTTGAACCAGTAGGGCAGTCCAATTTCCTTGAATGGCTTTGAGCAGGTGCCAGTTTGACCTAGGGGTCAGGACCCATAGATTGAAAACCACCTAATATCGCAATCGCAGACCTTGGTTCAAGCCGCCGCGAATGGCATGCTAAGAGCCCGCTTTGACGGTTGCTGCGTGGAGCACGAATGTCGCTCCTTTAGGTGCGGCCAAAAACGTGACAAAATCAACGTAGGTTCTGCCAAAGGTTTATGAAACTAGAATTTTCAATGTTATTGGTCCGAGAGTGGCAAATGCCAAAAGCGACCGTTTGTGGAACAGCTCTGAAGGTCTATGAAGGTTGATAGCTAACCTCTTTCTGGTGACGCACCGCGACGACCAGAGCCACGTCTTTGTGCAAACGGTAGAGCGCCACATACCCGTTGGCACCGAAGCTGATCGGCCATTCCTGAAACTCTGGGTCCATGTCGTCGACGGGGCGGCCGATATCAGGGTGGTCTGCAATGATCTGCATCCCGTCACGGATCGCACTTGCCGCACGTCTGGCAGCATCTGGGCTCTTCTGGGCAAGGAACCGGTAAAGGCGCTGAACATCTGCCAGCGCCTCGGGCGACCAGATCAGTTGTGGCACTCAGGCGGCTCCTGATCGTCACCAGCGGCGAGCTGGGCAAGCCAAGCATCTGCCTCGGCATGTGTCACATGCAGACCCGTCTCCTGATAAGCCTCCCACGAGCGGATACCATCACGGCGGAACGCTTCACGCTTTTCCTCGCGCTCGATATATTGGTAAATCGCCTCACGCATCATCCAATGCGGAGATCTGTCCCGCGCCTCCGCAAGTGCTTTCATACGGCTATGGACGTCTGCGTCCAGTTTGACCGCAACCGGAGTTGGCATGGCTTTTCCTCTATTAGTGATACTTTATACTACCTTTAATGGAGAGGCATTGCCAGCGCTTATCTGAGCAAGTGATCTACGAAAGCTTAGTACCATCAGCACTTGGAAAGTAGCGGAGCGCCTCACAGAGAATTACCCTTCAATATAGGGAATGTACCCGCTTCTCTGCTTTGTCTGGCAGCCTCAATTTGTTACATTTATCTTGTCCGTCGTCGGGGTTTTTGGAACGAAAGGCGGCACAAACTGAGAGAGAACTCAGCTCATCCGGATCGCTCAGAGCAAGTCCAGTCCGCCTTCCCAATTGATTGAGATGCCAACGCGCGGCTTATCGCGACTCAAAAGTGATCCGAGGCCGTTCATCCCTGCCGCATTTGTCGAATAGAGGTCGATCGAGAAAGGTAGAGTCTTCGCCGAATGTCGCAAACCAAACGCCCATACGGGCTGGTCGTTCATGACGGCTGTATATTCACCGATCACTGAAAAACGCTCGCCGAAGTTACGGGTGAGAGACATGCCAACGCCCGCCAGAGTTTCAGACGCATAGACAGCACTACGGGCGTTTACTGCGGCCTCGCCCCAGCCAAAGGACTTTGATGCAGTCGCATAGGCAAACAAGGAGCCAATCGACGGCTTTTTAAAGTCACGACCGGCGGATATGCCAAATCCGAGGTTGAACGGTTGCCCATAAGCTTCGTCCATGGCTTGCCAACGCCCGCCAATAAAGAAGCGAAGGTCTTCATCGGCTGCTGTTCGGAAATTGGTTCCAGAGTCTAGGGCGTAGTTTTCGACGGAAAACTCAATTTGGAAATCTGGGTCGGTAGTGTAGTAAACTGAGAGTGCAGATTGGTCCGCAGAGCCGTAGGAGAGGCGCGTGTGGATCCTATCGGACGCGAGCGTATGGGGTGAATTGATGGTGAACCCGTCCGCAAACCGCGTGCTCTTTTCGTTAAGCCGTACTGCAGGGCGGAACGTCATAGCGCCTTCGCCAACGCCTTTGCCGCTAGGTGTATAAGTTAACCGTGCCCCAAACACCGGCTTGTCCTTGTGTGGAAAGAACAGGACGTTGTTGCCGGTGGGGGTTGGGCTGAAAGCATTTGTGACGTAGAAATTCAACGCGCTCTGTGGCGTCAGTGCAAATTGCCCGCCAAGGGTGTAGAGATAATTCATGCCGCCCGGTTTTGGCGCATCGATCCCGCCGCTTATCTGGCGTGCAAGACCCTTTACCGCGCCATAGGCGAAGAACCGGTCTGAGACACGATATGCCGCTCCGGCCGACGCGAATGCACGACCCCCTAACCCCGGCTGGCCAATTATAGTTTTGGCTGCATGTGTGTACCCGACTTCACCTGTGACCCAAAACCGGTCATTTAGTTGATAGGTGACGGGTAAGCTGAGAGTGCTTGCCAGAAACCACTCCTTGTCTCCTGCTGGTACAGAAGATTGGGTCGTCAGGCCAAAACCACGGCTATAATAGGCTGCTTCTACCCCGAGGAGTATGGCTGCGGACAGTCTGCCGCTGTCGTGAAATTGGTACTTCAAGTCCAAGCCGGTTCCGACATATGTCACGCTATCGCCGCGACCATTGATCGGCATCGCGGGCAAGTCATCGAAGACTGCAACACTCGCACCAATTTGCCACGGCCCGCTGCCACGATAACGCAAGCCGCCGTAGTAAACTTGAAGCCCAGTTTGCCCGCGAGATGGCGCTTGGGCAAAGCCAATATAGGGTTGGAACGTATTTTTAGGTTGGAGCGTGCCATTGGTCATTCCAACAAAGCTATCTGGAAGCTCGGAAATCAAAGAGATTTCTTCTGCGGCGACGGTACCCGCGTGAAGCAGTGATACAGATGCCGCTAAAGCAAATGGTCCAAAATGCGGCCAGAAGTTCAGGCTTTTTATGTTAATGTTCATGTATTACTCCTTAAGATTTTGACCTGCATCGGTAATCCCCCCATTTTTAACGGGGTGTATCATTAGAATTTACGCAGCCTTTTCCAATTATCCTTTAGCCCCTTGTCCACGGGCATAGACATCTTCGTAGCGGATGATGTCATCTTCACCAGGGTCGCTGCTGATTTGCACTTCGATCAGGGCCATGAATATCTTTCAGCTTCTAATGCTGTCAGAGTGATCTAGGAACCAGCGGTAGGTCTCGGCAATTCCGTCTTCAAGCGAAATGCTTGCGCGCCAGCCCATATTTGCAGGACGCGAGACATCCATCAGTTTGCGGTGGGTGCCGTCCTAGCTTGCTCGAGTCAGTGCTAATACGGCCTTTAAATTGCGCCGTCACCTAAATTCCCGCATAGCTTGACACGGCCAGACGTGATCCTAACGTCGATGGAAGATGAACTCGTCTAAGTGGAAATTTTTATAAGGCGGCGATAGCAGGCGAGCGTTTGCTGCGCCATAATTGATACAGTGAAAGCTGTTTCATAGCGAAGGCGGCTTTGCCGCCCAAAGTCTTCGCGCCTCTGCGGGTCTATTAACTTCGTCATCGCTAGGGCAAATGATGTAATATCGCCCGCAGGAACAAGATAACCGTTAAACTCCGGTGCAATGAGTTCAGGAATGCCGCCTACATCGCTGGCTATGACAGGCAAACCTGTACTCATCGCCTCAATAATCGACAGGGGCATCGCCTCTGATGCCGATGACAGCACCATGACATCTGCCTGATGCAGCAAATCGGGAATATCACTGCGCGGGCCAAGGCAGTCTATTGCCGTGTGCCGCATAGGTGCCCATTGCCGCACCAAGGCAGAAAATTCCTCACTATCGGTACCAGTGCCGCAAAGCACCAAACGACTTTCCTCTGGTAAGCTTTCAAAGGCTCGGACGAGGGTTTCATGATCTTTAGGATAACTCACCCGCGCTGGCATAATGAAGTGCGGCGTCCGATTCCGCGGCCGACTACCGTAACTCAGATCCTGAACGCCGTTGCAAATGACGGTGCCTTGATCTGCTCGTAACCCAAGCATACGATAGCCTGTCGTTTCGACCGCCTCGCAGACATATAAGAAGTGAACGCCGCGAAGTGTTGCAACCATCCGCTCGATCATCAAAGCAAGTTGTGACTTCGGACCGGAAACGCTTGACCAACTCCAGCCATGAATACTGAACAGAACTGGCACTCGTCTACGGCGACCAGCTAATCGTCCCAAAAGCCCAGCTTTAGAACTGTGACAATGGATAAGGTCCGGCTTGATCTCGGCGATCAAGAAGTCAATTCGGCGCAGCAGCTTCAAATCTGCAAGTGGGCTGATTGCGCTTCGCATCCCGCTCAAAAGGCGTGCATCGAAACCCGCATCTTTGAGGCGGCGCAACACTGGGCCATCCTTACCAAATAAAATAGTGAAATCTACATCATGCGCCAACGCTTGGACAAGCATCTCAACATGTAGTGGGGCACCAGCTTCATCGCTATTCGTGCTGAGGATCATTATGCGAGGTTTGACTCTCATTTCTGAACTTTCCACTATTTCAATAAGTTCAACGCTTTCCATAGCCGTCCGGGTTCTGCTGCTGCCAACGCCAATGGTCGGCAAGCATATCATGCAAACCACGCGTCGCATGCCAGTCAAGGTCAGCAACAGCTTTTGATGGATCCGCCCAGCACTGCGCCGTATCACCTGGGCGGCGCTCTACAATGCGTAAAGGTAACACCTTACCTGTCACTTCATTCAGACAATTGATGACTTCTTTGACCGAATGTCCCCGCCCTGTGCCAAGGTTCCAGACGCGATATTCTGAAGTTGAAACAAGGTAGTCCAACGCTGCCAAATGGCCCTGCGCTAAATCCATGATGTGAATGTAATCGCGGACCCCGGTTCCGTCGGAGGTTGGATAGTCATCGCCGAAAACCGACAGAACTTCACGCTGACCAACGGCCACCTGCATGGCATACGGAACCAGGTTAGCAGGCTCGCCGCGGGGGTCTTCACCGATACGGCCGCTGGGATGCGCACCGACAGGATTGAAATACCGCAGGATCGCGATGCCGAAACGGGGATCGGACATCTGCAAATCCTCGAACACTTGTTCAACCATCCGTTTCGAACGACCATAGGGGCTAGCCGCCTGACCCAATGCACTGGTTTCAGTCAAGGGCATCGCGGACTGATCGCCATACACTGCTGCCGTCGAACTAAACACAAGCCGGTAGACCCCAGCTTCCTGCATAGCTTGCGCCAAAGTGATGCTGCCCGCGACGTTGATGTCGTAGTATTTCAGCGGTTTTGCGACACTTTCGCCGACCGCTTTGACGCCCGCGAAATGTAGCACAGCGTCAAAGCCACCTTCGGAAAGAATCCGGCGCAGCAGAGCAATATCGCGGATATCACCGCGCTCGACATGCACCTTTCGCTCGCAAAGGGCCTCAACCCGCGTAATAGCTTCGGGCGAGCTGTTTGAGAAATTATCGAGGACGCAGACATCGTGGCCAGCTTGCAAACAACACACCAGAACGTGAGAGCCGATGTAACCTGCCCCACCAGTCAACAAGATTTTCATTTTACGTCCTCGTCATTACTTTTGCGATCCATGCCATGTTGTCCATGCCCGACCCACACTTCGTGGTAACTGTCCACCATCTGCGAAAGCGAATAACGTTCACTTACTCGGCGGCGAGCATCTTCGCGGCGGACGGTCCAATCAGGGCCGACTTTCTCGGCCAGCATCGTTCTAATCGCTTTGGCAAGCGCTTCAGGATTGCGGGGCGGGACGATACGGCCCGTAGGGCCAACGATTTCGGCAGCATCGCCAACATCAGTCGACACACAGGGCGTACCACAGGCCATCGCCTCGGCCAGCACGTTTGGAAAGGCTTCTCCGAATGCCGATGACATGACATGCAGGTCTAGCGCGTTCATCAACGCTGGAACATCGTTACGGCAGCCAATCAGGTGAACAAGATCCTGCAACCCCAATTCTGAAATACGTTCCACTAGGATAGTATTTCTGGCAACAAGCCCGGTTCCCACCAACAAACATTGCGGACATATGCCTTGGCCGTTCAGTATCGCCAACGCCCGCAGAAGGTTGTCATGGTCTTTTTGCGGATCGTAGCGCGCCACAAAGCCGATGACGTCCTCCGCTTTATCCAGCGACAACGCGTGCCGCACCTGCTGCCCTGCCGATGGGTTGGGCTGGAACACCGAAAGATCGTAGCCATTTGGGATCACCTGCATACGGTCACGGTCATACCCAAGCTTTGCATGCACTTCGCGCGCCTTTTCAGCGCAGCACACGATACGCCTTGGCACGATACGCGACAGGCGCGCACAGACCTTCGCGACCCAGATCGTAGTCCGTGGGCTTTGCCCCGGCACGAGTGTCGTGTGACGAATACCCCAGACAATATTACGGTGTCCGGCAAGTCTGGCGATGACGCCACCCACCAGATCGGCGTGATACATCCATGTCTGGATAACAGCGGGGCGTTCCTTGCGTATCAAACACCAAAGCCGCCATAGCCCCGAGACCGTCACACGCCCGCGCGGCATACTAAGGCAGGTCACGCGCACGCCCTGTGCTTCCAGCAGAGGGCCGTATTTACCTGCGTCCCTCAAAGAGGCAACGTGATGCTGGTACGCCTGATCCTGCGTGCAGAGCCGGAATAGAACGGCCTCGGCGCCACCGTCATGCAGGCCGGTTATGATGTGCAGGACGGTCACTTTTGTGCTAAGTTTCTGTTCGAAATTAGATTGGCACGACATTGACTCCAATTTCTATCACCATTAGTTGCGAAATATGCGGCCAAAATTGCGGTCAACGGCCACTCGAGTAGTGTATGTGAAAAAAGACTATAGACTGTCATTTGCAAAATAAATATACGGCCCACATTACTACTATAATAAAAAATAATATATAGAAACGATATATAAATAGAAAGGCCAGTTATTCCGCCTTCTGCCCAGAACAACAGGTACATGTTGTGTGTGGAAACATCAAATGTCCAGCCAAACTGTTCTCTGGTAAAAGCCAATCCGTTACCGAATAAGGGGGATTCCAATCCTGCATCTAACGCAGCAAAACTAACATCCCATCTTTCATTTGCAGAATGATCTGCGAACTGCGATCCACCGATTCCTAGGCGAGCGCTTGTGTCAGGCGTCAAGTACCTAGATAAAGGGCTGCCATCTGCAATCCTGCCGATTGCCCCAGAGAAAAGAAGGGTCATCGCGAATAATCCCGCCGCAAATAGTCCCAGTAATGAAAGGAGTTTTCGTTTATTTGAACCCCTATGAGTTATCCACCCCAAGCACAAAACACCAATCCCCCAGACGAGCCATGCGCCTCTGCTGAACGTGATCAACACACCCAATCCGCATATTAAAATAAACAAAATACGAAATCCGCGCGGGACGGCCAAAAATCCAGCTACCATCATGAATGAAATTACGCCCCCAGAAATATTTGGATCAACGTAATAACCTGCTGCTCGACCAAGAACAGAGCTAAACGATGGGCTTATGAAGTCATAAAAATTTGAAATTACTGCAAATAAAGCAACAAGCATAAATATTACGTTAAACTTGCCAGTCACCGAGGTCGTCGACCGTTTCATAAAAAGGAAAATGAATAGAACCAAAAAAACAGGGGTCTTTAAGTATGAAATCAGAATCTGTGTCGGAATTTCCGTTTGTGCTGAATTAAGGTATGAAAGTATCACATAAATGACGTATAAATAGTTCCATATCAGAATTACGACAACACTGTTATCTTTAATTAAAATATCCTTGAAGAAGCTTGTGATCCACAAAACTGCAAACACCACGAAGGCAAGCTGAAAATATAGCTGTTTTACTACGGGCGTTGAGTAGAAGTGATAGCTACTGAAATAAAGTATGAAAAGGCCCAAGATTAAGGAACCGATCGACAGACGGCCTGCAGTCAAGCGATAATTTACAATCATTTAGCCGAACTCTCGGCTATCGGGGGAAGATTTCATCGTGTCAGCACAAAAAGATGGCTTTCAATACTTTCTTCACTCCGAAACACCTGCGCCCTCGCTCTCGCATTGGGTGGTGTTTCATCTTCCAGTGCCTCTGTGATCGCTTTCGCCAACGCGCTCGCGTCAGCAACAGGCACCAGTCGCCCCCAGCGGCCACCCTCAAGAATTTCGGTTGGTCCATTTCGGCAATCTGTGCTGACAATCTTCGCTCCACAGGCCATCGCCTCAAGCAAAACGCCGGGCAAACCTTCCCACGCCGATGACATTACATAAAGATCGCATTTTGCCATCCATGCGTATGGGTTCGATTTAAATCCGGCGAAATCGACGTTTGCACTAATGCCAAGCCGGTCAGCAAGGCTGGACAGCGCGTCTTTCTCTTCCCCGTGCCCCAGTATGATCAGATTTGCGGGCCGTTTCATGCGCAGCTGCGCGAAGGCAGCTAGCAACGTCGGATAATCTTTTGCTTTGGTCAAGCGCCCGACAGCAAGAATAACGGGGGCGTCCCGATTAGTGAACCACGAGTGGTCGACCGGTTCGACCATGGCACTTTGTACTTTGTCGATATCAATCGGATTATAGATCGTCTCAAGTTTGTGCTTTGGAAGCCCCAGATAGCTGTGCATTTCTTTTTCCATGCCCTTAGAGACACAGACGATCTTATCTGCCCAAGGGTAGGCCAGGCTTATCAGTCGTCGCAGGAGCCCGTTCATGCCTGACCCGCGAAGGCTCTGTGATGGTGTACTGTGCTCACTGACCACCAGCCTTGTTTGTGTCCGAGACAGTTTTCGGGCAAGGATCGCAATGATATTGGCATGGTTCAGCGCCGACAGCATTGCATCGGGCCTTTCGCGCCGCAGATAGCGGGCGAGCGGCAACAGGCTAGCCAGAACCCGGCCTTTGTCCAGATCTACGATGCGAACATTGTCTGCCACTTCTGACAGGTATGGTCCCTCTGCCCTTGCAAGAACCAGATCGACTCGGTGCCCCCGCGCGGCAAAGCCATTGGCCAGCGTGACCATAACACGCTCAGCGCCGCCACCCCGTAGCGACGGTAAAAACAGGGCTATATGCGCCATCAGTCTAGCCCCTGATCTTGCGCCGTCGGCTGAAGAAGCGTTGCCCACCGGGCGTTGATGCGCGCGGGCGAAAACCTGTCCGTTACCTCGGTGGCAGCATGCCCCAGCTTTGCGCGCAGGTCTTCATCCCGCATTAGCCGGTCCAGCGCACCGACTAATGCGGCAGGGTCATCCTGCGGTACCAATATTCCGTTGCGATTGTGGTCGATTATGTCACGCGGTCCGGTATCACAATCGACGCTGACGGCGGCGCAACCATGCGCCATGGCTTCGACGAGCCCCATTGGAAAGCCTTCGGTAAGAGAAGTTACTGCGAACAGGTCGGCGGCCTGATACCAGTCGGCGATGTTGCCGGCCCAACCCGGCATTTTGATCCTGTTTTGAAGCCCATCTGTACGGATCTGTGCCTCGAGCGCAGTGCGTTCTGTACCCTCGCCCAGTATCACCAGATCCCAGTCGGGGTGGTCTACATGCACCTCACCGAATGCCTCAATCAGACAATCGAAACCTTTCACCTTCTGCAGTCGCCCGACGGCGAGCAACATCTTCCGTCCCGATACCATAACTTTTTCCAACGGCAGAAACGGCGCATTTAATGGCAGCGGCAGGCTAATCGCGTTAGGCAGCACTGCTATTTTTTTTGCACGAGTATTCGCGGCAATCCAATCACGCGTTTGCCCCGTCAGAACAGTGGCACTGTCGAGGCGCGTATAGCTCCACCGTCGCAAAAAGGACCAGACAGGACCAATCGGTTGCATTGGTGGATGGTTGTGCTCCGATCCGATGGCGATGTAACGCTTCGTCCTGATCAACGCGAGTAACGTTGCCATAGTTGTGCCCATACCGATCACGACGTCAGGTTTCTCGCGCGCAAGGAACTTACGCATACCCAATAACCGCTTGATATTGTTCATCATCGCCTGCACTGGTCCCCGACTTGTAGCTGCAAGCCCGAGCGCAGTGAAATCTATATTTTCTGGCAGATCATATTGTTTTTGATCAGCGTTTCCAAGGATAACAATCCTCACCCGGGCGCCGCAGTCAGCCCAATCAGTCGCAAGGTTCACGGTCACACGCTCTGCCCCGCCGCCAAGCAAGCTGTGTACCAAAAGAACAATGCGAAGACCTTCGAATACCTCTTCAGCCTGAATGTCGGGTTGGTTTATCTCGGGCATGGGTAAATCCTCGCAGTCTTGTCTTGCTGCAGCTTTGTTAGCAAATTTTTTTGCTCATTGTTTTGATCCCAATGCAATCTGGTCATGCAGTAGGATTACGACCAAGTAAGTGATTATCTGTATGACCAAGGCTGAAGCTGTCCCAATTGAAAACCAGATAACCGCAGCCAATGGTGTCTGTTCAATCATATAGCCAGCCAGAAAACTCATGCCCCCAGCGCCAAAAATAACAATATTGAACACTAAGTGCAGGCCCTGCCTTTGGATAACCGGTAATGCTCGGACCGTTGGGATATTTACAAGCATACAGATCAGCCACAAACTCATCCACATGGCATATTCGCCTGATGCGCGCCAAACCTCACCAAAAACAAAGGAAAAGAGGGCGGGGAAAAATAGCGCGGCGGCGGCCAAGGCGGTGCCTGGGACGCATAGCAGGACTACCGTGATCTTGAATACCAACGGGAACAACGGTTGTTTTGAACGTTCCATATCGGCAAATTTTGCATACAGGACATTGCCGATCGCAACCCCTAAAACATTCATTGGCAGGTTGGTAACGCTCCGCGCCAGCACAAAGAAGCCCGCCACTAAGGGTGAAAAAAGCGCTGCAAGCAAAATAACTGGTAGCGCCTGCGACACCGCATTCAGCAAATCTGTCGGCGCTCGGTAGATCGGGAAATCGCGATATTTTTTGAGCAGTGTGAACATTTTGGCGCGTCCCAGCCGCGGCACGCGCACTGGAAGGCTTTTGGTGCCACGCTGCAACAACGCCGCTTTGAACGCTGGCGCAAGCCCATTAAAAACAATAAGCGTGGCAGCAACCGGAGCGGCGAGCCCGCTGAGCACCTTTGCCAAGCTGGTGACGAAGGCGACGATGGCCGTCACTTTACCCACCAGTCGGAAAGCGCCCAAGCGGGCGGCACGGTAGTCCGCTACGTCTTGTATCGCAACGAAACAGGTCGCTACCGGTAATAGATAAATCAGTAAACCTAAACCTTCAGCCCCGAAAACGGCTGCTAGTGGCGCACCACCCGCGACCAACAATAGCCCTAATGCACATGAGAGCACAGCAGTTACGATCAGCGAAAGCCGGGCTAATTGCAGCATCTCGTCTTCCGTTTCGGCGGTGACGATCGCCATGGGGTAACGCAGGGAGATGACAGGGCTAAGGATGCTCACCAGCGACATGAACACACCTTGCAAGCCGAAAACTTCGGGGCTGTAAATGCGTGTGATCAGCGGCGAAAAGGCGAAGACGATGACCTGCGCCAAGGCTGTGCCAGAGGCGACGGCAAAGACGTTCCGCAATAGAGGAGAAGATAAACGACGTACCATCAGGTTTCAAAACACCTATTGTGCCAAAGCCTGATGCTATGACGCACTATTTCTTTGCCAATCAACATAATATTTACGGTACCAGTCCACAAACTTTGCTATGTTTGGAGCCGTGACGCACGGTTTATCGATATCCTGTGATCCGCGGGAAGCGGCGTTTATTCGGTAAAGAAGATTTCGCGTCCGAGATCGGGAGAGATGAATTCGGCCTCCAGCGTGCGTAACACTCCATCCTGAAGCGAAATGGGGGCCTTGAACCCGCAGATCGACTCTTTGGCGGACAGGAACGCGGAATCGGAGCAGAATTTCTTCACACGGATCGAACTGACAGGAAGCTTTTTGTCGGTCACCCTAGTCACGAGGTCGGCGACATATCCCAGCGCGAGACCGAGCCAATAAGGCAGGCGCATGCCGGTGCCGTATTTTCCGCGCAGCTTTTGGCGCACCAGCGAGACGAGGCTGTTCATGTCAAAATCGGGGCCGTCGACATAGTTCACCACGACGCGGCGCGTGGGGATGCCACTGGCATGGTGCAGGAAGGCGGCGATATTCTCGACATAGGCCATAGACTTGCGGTTTCGTCCGTTGCCAATCATCAAAAACCGCCCTGAAGCGATCTGATTTAGCAGATTGAAGACATTGCCGCGATTGCCTTCCCCGAAGACGACGGTCGGCCGCACGATCATCAGCGATGCCTGAGCATTCGCAGATAGCCAGGCCTCCAGCTTGCCTTCTGCCTCGTATTTGGTGCGCCCGTAGGCGTTAAAGGGAGCAATCGCTCCGCTTTCGTCGGTACCCAAAGGCGCAAATCCATAGACCGCAACACTGCTTGTAAAGACTATCCGATTGATGCCTTTTTCGGCAGCAACAGTGCAGACATTGGCGGTGCCGTCTACATTCGTGGTCTGATAGTCGTCAGGATTAGTCACGTCATCACGATGCACGGCGGCAAGGTGGATGATCACATCGCCTGAGACGGCGGCACGCAATTGCGCTAGATCTCGGATATCCGTGATACGGCTCTTGTCGGGGAAACGCCGACTAGGCTTGAGATCGAGAATCTCGAACGGGATCTGATGATCCGAAAGCCTTTGGCACAACCGGGTCCCGATAAAGCCAGAACCACCGATCACAACTAACTTTTCCACAGATGACTCCTCTAGTGTTACTAGCAGCTGGACCTGATCAACTCGCGACTTCGAGCTTTAAATCCATCTGATGGGCGCAATTACGACATTTCTAGTAACCAAAGAACGCTTGGGGGTTGCAGCCCGATCCTGCGCCGCCGCGCGAAAAAATTGCCGACACGCCACACTCCCGCGACGGCTATTTTGGATTCTCATTCATTGGGCTTGGACGATCGCCTCTGACGAATTGATGTAGCCTACACAGGACCTTGCGCATCTCACTCCGCCGCCTGCTGTTGCGTGCGGTCCAAAACAAAACGCCGGAAATCAGATCCGTAGTCTTCATGCGCAAGGGCGAAATCGACGATGGCTTTTAGGTAGCCAAACTTCGAGCCGCAATCATAGCGCTGCCCGTTCAGCAGCTCTGCGAAGACACGGCCCTGTCGCGCCTGGCTATCAATGGCATCCGCAAGTTGGATCTCACCACCTGCCCCAGGCCGCTGATCGCGCAACAGGTCAAAAATATCTGGCTCAAGTACATACCGCCCGATTGAGGCCCGCAGCGATGGTGTCTCACTGGCTAGCGGTTTTTCAACGAGGCCCCCAACGGAGCCAAGCGTCGCCCCGGGAACAATCATGCCATACCCCGAGACTTCACTGCGGGCCACGTCCATCACCGACAGATACGTGCCTGCTTGCTTTGCATAAGCCGCAACTAAAGCTGCGGTTGGTTTCACGCTGGCCCGTATTACATCGTCCGCGAGCAGAACAGCAAAGGGCTCGTGACCGATGGCTGGCTCTGCGCAGAGCACCGCGTGGCCTAAACCCAATGCCTCGGGCTGCCGGATATAAATACAACTGACATGATCAGGAACGATCGCGTGGACCATATCTGCAATAGCATCTTTGCCGGTATCGCGCAGCTCGCGCTCGAGCGCAGGGTTCGTGTCAAAATGGTCCTCAATAGCCCGCTTGGTTCGGCCTGTCACAAAGACCAGCTGGGTGATACCCGCCTCGATGGCTTCCTCCACGGCATATTGGATGAGCGGCTTGTCTATGATGGGCAGAAGTTCCTTCGGCATGGCCTTGGTGGCGGGAAGAAACCGCGTGCCCATGCCTGCGACGGGAAAGACAGCTTTTCGGATTGTTGAGTGCATGAGGCTCCTAATGTATTAGGTCTGCCACTCCGACGGCCTTGTCTGGCACGATGAGCGGCCAAAGCGGTCTGGCGGCTCAATGGACCAATATCCGCTATGCGGTGTGGTTCTTGTAAATTGCCCCAGCCATAAGGAAGAGTGGGAGCACTGGACCGGGGCAGAACTGATCAAATACGAGACAGCACCAAACACCGTGCCATCCCAATGGCCAGTTTAGTTCTTTGAGCATCACTACTGTCAATTGAAAACTATCAATAAGATAATTTCATAATCTAGTGTGGCTATCGGACAGGCTCACGCACGGCCATTCGAAGTGATCGAACCCCTTAAGTGACTTAGCAAGACACAGGAAAACGTTAGAAATAGCCCAAAACACAAGGCCGAATACCTCAAATTGATTGCTAGTGCGAGAGATAAATTGCCCCTTAGGGTAGTAATATATGAAACTTTTTTCTTGCTCAGACTGATACTTGCGTTCATTTGTGAGCCTAGGGGGCTGCAATGCTATCATACCATCCTGATAATTTTACGGCCGCACAATGGCACTTGTTGCTGTGCAAGCCAAACCAGAACCATATCGCTTTTCGCAACCTAAAGAGGTTGGGCTTTGGTCTCTTCATGCCCCGCCACCTGGTCGAACGCCGCGTCAAAGGTCGCGCATTGACCGAACTGCGTCCTCTTTTCGGTGGGTATCTGTTTTTGAACATGAACCCGTCAGAGCCACGA
Source organism: Pseudorhodobacter ferrugineus DSM 5888 (assembly GCF_000420745.1). Lineage (GTDB taxonomy): Bacteria > Pseudomonadota > Alphaproteobacteria > Rhodobacterales > Rhodobacteraceae > Pseudorhodobacter > Pseudorhodobacter ferrugineus. The sequence continues at coordinate 24,870 of NZ_ATVN01000025.1, read as the reverse complement.
TGGTATGATGCAAAAACCGCCTCGGGTGTCTCGAAGATTATCGGGCACAGCACAGGCGGCCCTTCGGTCGTACCTCCAGATATCATTGCAGGGTTGTTGCAGCGCTGCGACCGTGACGGGCTGCTCCAGGAAACCGTCGAAAACTTCTCCGCAGGAGACACGGTCAGGATTATCGGGGGACCTTTCGCCAACTTTATCACATCCATTGAAAAAATTGATCCTGATCGTCGCCTCCATGTCCTTTTGGATTTGATGGGACGTCCAACGAAGGTGCTAGTGGACCCTACCATGGTCGATCGATGCCCCTGACGCTCAGCCACATGGAAAGACGGCGCCTGCCATTAAGGCGCGGTTTAGGCGCAAAAGTTGTTTTCGGGCAGGGCATTAATGTTGCAAAATCAGCGCAGGGTGGAACCACTTGAAAATATCGCTTTCTCAATCTCAAAAATGCTACTGGAAATTGTCAGTTCGGTAATGTTATCTCTCTCCAAGTTAGCTGCAGGTGCTCAATCAGTGGCCTGCAGTTGGAAGCCCGACTTTTCACATGACAATCTGCATCATTCGAACACTTCCAAATGATCCAGCATAAACACGAATGGTACAGCGATGACTTATCGAGCGAGTGGCTTAGGTCTGAATTTAGCAAAATTCGGGTGGACGATGAAACTTCGCATCAGCCTTCTCTCGGCAATATTCTTGCTGTCCGCCTGTACTGAGGGGTTTGTAAGATTTCCGGTAACTGAATCGGCTCAGAAAAACCTTTCACAAGATGTTACCATCATCAAACTTGACGCCACTAACATCGCAAGCTTTTCCAGCCCTAGCCATGTTGCCGGCCCAACCAATTTGCCTGGCAGCCGTGGATGGGAGTACCGTGTTGGTGTGGGCGATGTCCTAAACATTATTGTCTTTGATCATCCTGAACTAACACTGCCCGCTGGACCACAGCGCAGCGCTGAGGAAAGTGGGATTTTGGTGCAGGCCGATGGAAATTTTTTCTATCCCTACATCGGCCAGGTTCAAGCGCGTGGTCAGTCAATTGCCGCCATCCGCGACGAAGTGGCAAAACGGCTTGCTGAATTTATTCCTGATCCACAGGTTGATGTCCGCATAGCCGCGTTCAATTCCCAAAGCGTCGTCGTCTCCGGCCAGGTAGAGGCTCCTGGCAAACATGCGCTGACAACAACGCCTTTGACTTTGGTCGAAGCGGTCAATGCATCGGGTGGGCTGAAAGAGACAGCCGACGCGAGGCGCGTGACTGTGCAGCGCAACGGGACGCTCTACAAGGTGGACTATGAAGGGTTCCTCGCCTCGGGCCTTAGCAAGAATAATCCCGTTTTACGTTCGGGCGATATTGTAACAGTTCCTCGCCGCAAGGCAGAAGAGGCGTTTATCCTAGGGCAGGTCAAGAAACCTGCCCCAGTTGATTTGTCCGTTGAGCCAGTAACACTAACACAGGCCTTGACCCGACAAGGTGGACTGGATGAGCAGCGTGCCGATGCGCGAGGTGTGTTTGTTTTCCGCGCAACTGGATCCCGAATGACGGTCTTCCAGCTTGAGACATCGTCACCTATGGGTTTCCTTCTGGGCACCCAGTTTGTGCTGGAACCACGTGACGTCGTCTATATCACGCGGTCGCCGCTTCAACGTTGGAATGATACAATCAGCGGGCTTCTTCCGTCGGTGCAAGGCGTTGCGGCCGTAGATGCTGTCGGAAACTAGGAAGAGGTTTTAATGAATAGTATCCTAGTCGTGTGTGTTGGCAATATTTGCCGATCGCCTGTTGGCGAACGCATTCTGGCGAGCCTGCTTCCAAAAGTGAAAGTGACGTCTGCAGGAATTGGCGCCTTGGTAGGACATAGCGCTGACAGCACTGCGACAGAAGTTGCAAAATCTCACGGTGTCTCGCTCGATGGGCATGTTGCGCGTCAATTTACCAACCGGATAGGCGAAGAAAACGACCTGATCCTCGTGATGGAAGAAGGCCACCGCCGCGAAATCTCCAAACAGGCACCACATCTTCGCGGTCGGATCATGCTATTTGATCATTGGAGTGGAGGCGCAGGTATCCCTGATCCCTACAAGCTCCCACTCGCATTTCACGAAAATACATTCGATCTGATCTCAACCGCTGCCAAGGCTTGGGCCACGCGTTTGGCAGCAAAAGGCACCACCTGACATGAGCAATCTTCCCGCACCCCAAATGCAGCAGCCCGAAGATGATGAGATAGACCTTGGACAGCTGGTGACACGGCTTTGGGCCGGAAAAGGCTTGATCTTCCTGAGCATGGTTCTGTTCTCGATGATTGGTGTTGCCTATGTGTTGATCACACCCCCCACGTATCAAGCCGATAGCCTTCTGCAGCTCGAAGAAAAAAGCGGCCAGCTTGCTCTTCCAGACGCATTGGCTGGATTGGCGGGTGAAACTCCTAAAAGTGTCGCGGAAATAGAGATAGCTCGCTCGCGGATGGTGTTGGGACAGGCTGTTGCCGACCTCAAGCTGGACTGGCAGGCTGAGCCCCGTCTTGCACCCCTGATCGGACATGCGCTCCAGCACTATGCACTGCCTATCCCAGAAATTGGCCTGCTTGAGCCATATGCACGGACAGAGGAACGCATCCGTTTGGATTTGCTGGAATCGCCTCCAGAATGGGTTGGTAAAGAGATTGATGTCATATCCAATGGTGACGGAGGGTATGTTGCCACCCTGCCTGATGGACGACAAATCGACGGCCAAGTGGGACAGACATTGCGCGTGGCTGAGGCCAAATTCGCGCTGAAGATTGGCGAACTGGTTGGAAAACAGGGCCGCAGTTTTATCATCAGTCAGCGCAGCGAAAGTAGTGCTATTGCCAGTCTCCGAGACAACCTCAACGTTTCAGAAAAGGGGCGTCAGTCTGGCATTCTCGAACTTCGCTTTACCGATCAAAACCCTGAGCGAGCACAACAAATCCTTGGGGCCATTTCTGGTTCATATTTGAGGCAGAACGTCGCGCGGAGTGCTGCCGAGGCAGAAAGCAGCCTTGGCTTCATTGCAGACCAGTTGCCCGAGGCAGAGCGTGCCGTCACCGAGGCAGAGGCGGCCCTGAACCAATACCGGCAGGCCCAGCAATCGGTGGACCTTGCGCTTGAGGCGCAAAGCCTGCTGACCCAGGTCACGCGTTTGGAAAGCGAAATTGAAGCGACTAAGCTAAAAGAAGATGAGGTGTCGCAGCGCTATAAAAGCAATCACCCAGTTTATCAGGTTTTGCTCAACAACCGTGCTATCCTTGAAAACCGCCTTGCTGAGTTACGCACAGAGGTTGATGCCCTACCCAAAACCCAGCGCGAAATAATCAACCTCACTCGTGTTCTTGAAGTCGCTCAAACTGTTTACACCCAGTTGTTGAACCGACGTCAGGAACTGCAGGTGCTTCGTGCGAGCAACATCGGTAATGTACGGATTATTGACAGCGCACGAACTGGCCAAAATGCAATTGCACCACGCAAGTCCACAATTCTTGCGCTTTCACTTGTCTTGGGCACGTTATTTGGTATCGGCCTTGTTCTCTTGCGACACTGGATGCGGCGCGGCGTGCAAGGCGTGGATGAGTTAGAGCAACTTAGCCTCTCGGTATTCGCGACAGTTAACCTTGCCCCGCCTTCTAAGAACATGGGCCGAAAGGGAGATCTGCCTATACATGCGCTGACCCATCCTGACGACCTTACCACCGAGGCGTTTCGTTCTCTGCGCACGAGCCTGCACTTCGGCATGCTGGACGCAAAAACGGGTTCAATCGCTTTGACGAGTACTGCACCAGACGCCGGGAAATCATTCACAGCCGTAAACCTTGCAGTTGTCGCAGCACAATCGGGGCAAACCGTTTGCATAATGGACGCCGATTTGCGGCGTGGACACTTACGGCAATATTTCGGTGTTGCAAAGAACCAACCCGGGCTTTCCGAGGTTATTTCTGGTGAGGCGACCCTTGATGACGTCTTGGTCGAGGGCCCTGTGCCCGGCCTTATGTTTCTCCCGTCGGGACGCTACCCGCCAAATCCATCCGAGCTTTTGATGCGATCCGAGTTTAGCACAGTGATTAATACGCTCGATAGTTGGTTCGATCTGACAATTTGTGATACCCCACCGGTGCTGGCAGTGACTGATCCAGTGATCATCGGACGGGCGGTTGGCGCAACAATTGGCATCATACGCTATGCCGAAACTCCGATTGCCGAGGTCATTGCAATGCGCCGCACGCTTGATGCCGCCGGTGTGCGCCTGAACGGCGTCATTCTTAACGGTTTTGACCCTCGGAGGGCCCGTGGCCAAGGTGGCTATAGTTACGGCTACAGCTATCGATACGATTACAAAAGTCGAAGCGATGAGACTGTTTGAGCGTTCAATCTACGAGGGTATTTGTTCTACGTTCGGCAGCACACATCATCCAGAAGATCTTTACTAATAACGATCAGGCAGACTGAACGCACGGGCCCAACGAAAGCCGAACATTAGCACTACCAAGCAGACAATAAGGCCAACGAGGTCGCCCACGGCATAAAAGACCATGGTAGCAGGAGCTTTCCCTAGCCCTATAAGCCCAGAATAAACGAGCGATTGCCCGACAGAGTTAATGATCGAAGATATAGCCCCAATGATGATCATACCTTTCCAGTTCAGATTTTTTGAACGACCAAAATAACAGTCGTAACCAGCACGTCGAGCCAGTTCGAACGAGAAAAACGCAGCGAAGGCCCCAACGAGCATTCCCATTATCAATGCGGGCTTCAGAAAATCCAGATCTTGGGTCGGATAAAAAAGCCATGCAGACATGCACGGGCCGATAATAAGCGCAGGTATCGCCTTCCAACCAAATGCCCATGTCGCCAAGACCCGCACGCCGTGCGGAAGATAGATCAGGCTGGCGAACACCGTGTACTGGGGCAAAAAGATGCTCTGCACCGGAGTAACAACCAAAGCTGTCACTCCGTGAGCTGTAACGTAAGCTATAACAATACTCAAAAAGCGCATGGCAAATACCTAAGCGTGTGTTTTGGTATTTAAAGCACGAGGAGAGTGTGGTACGCAAGGCCCAGCCAATAGACTGGGGATGATCCCATAAGATCGGTTCATTCAACGATCAAGTCTGTTCGGACTTTATAAAGCGTAGTCTTGTAACCATCAGCCGTTTCGAGCAGGCCGCGACTTAAAAGTGATTTCAGTGCTCGGTGGTAGGTTGCTTGCGCGAGGCCAGACGCAAGTTCATGGCGATGGATATCGTCGGATGTAACGGACGCTCCCTCATTTCCTGCTAACGCATTTGCAGCAAGAAATACGTCTAGTTCTGACGCGCTCAAGTCGTGTAGGCCAAAATCCCTTTCCATTTCACGCAGCATCCTGCGCAGTGTAGAGAGTGTTGATAGTTTATTCAAAGCGGTCGTCTCCAAATACGCTCAATAAGAAAAATCTGAGCTCGTCTAAATGCACAGCCGTGGTTAGAGAATTACTATTTGGGTTTATAGCGAGTCCTCAATGGGGCGTCGCAGCCAAAATAAGGTCGCCTTCAGAAGGGGCGAGAGCCAATGTGGCGCTACGAAAGTGTTTAATACCCCTTGGACATTGTGTGTGGCCTGACCGGCGTGCGCTATTCTCCATTTGTACAACACATCGTGAAGCATTGTCCTTTACTCAAAAGATCGCGGAGCATCTTAAGACAAGTCGCGGGTAATCCCCCCCATTTTTAACGGGGTGCATTCGTAGAACTTACGCGGCTATTTTCAGTTTCTGGGCGGGTGTGATGCCGCCAATGCCCATGCCACCTTCAGCCTGTCGCAGGATCGAAAGGATCTGGGGTTCGCTATATCTGGTCATCTTCATTCAAAATCTCCTCAGGTATCTTGCCAAGAGCATCGTCCACGGCTGGGGAAATGCCCAAAGCTTGGTTGATCTTAACTCTCTCATATCTACCTTTTAAACGTAAAATTATCATACTGATATTTATCACATTGACAATACAGTTCTCAAAAGCGACTAGGTAGGTATCGCTACGACACTTTAAGTGGCGCTTTCTCAGACTCTGGTGATGCACATGAGCAATATTGTGACAACTTTGGGTGGGTACGCCTTTGTGTTGATTATTTCATTCAGCATCAGCCTATTCTTAATGCGTAGAGACGTTTCTCGCTGGATGCAGCGCAAGCGTGGATGTGATTTAAGAACCGTACAATCCGCACATTTGGTTCAAACTTCGAGGTTGGGCGGCATCTCGGTGGTGATAGCTACATCCCTAGGCTTGTGGATGTTCCCACCGGAAGGGTATGAAGGTGTCCTCCCAATTTTTCTAATAGCCTTGCTTCCTGTGTTCATAGCAGGTGCAAAAGAGGATATTTTTGGGAACGTAAGTCCACGTTGGCGGCTTCTCGCAGCGGTATTCTCATCAGTTTTAACCATCGTATTCTTCGGCGTTTATCTCACAAAGATCGATTTGTATGGACTAGATTGGGCGCTTGGGTTTTCTATATTCGGCTTTGCCTTCACAGTGCTTTTGGCATCCGGGATTTGTCATGCGTTTAATATAATCGATGGCGTCAACGGCCTGTGCGGCGTGACGTCCATATTGACCTTGGGCGGTCTGCTTAGCGTCGGCCACGCTACCGGAGATAGCGCAATAACGGGCCATGTTGCCTTGATAATTCCCGCTATCCTAGGCTTTGTCATTCTCAATTGGCCGTTTGGAAAGATTTTCTTGGGGGATGCAGGGGCATATACGATCGGGCATACTTGTGCCTGGATTGGCATTTTTCTTTTGGAGCGAAACGCAGACGTTGCTGGGACAGCCGTAGCGCTATTGTTCTTCTGGCCCATCGCCGATACGTTTTTTTCTATATACCGACGTAAACGAGCAGGACGGCCAATAGGCCAACCTGACCGCCTACATTTCCACCAACTCGTTATGCGTGGCCTTGAGATAATGTTTTTGGGGCGAAATCGCAGAAAGCTTTCAAATCCGCTAACGATAATTGTCCTTTCGCCGTGTATAGCCGCCCCAATCTTGGCCGGCGTTCTATTTTGGGACAAGCCATTTGAAGCAGGCGCAGCCTTATTGGCATTCTCCATTCTCTTTGTCTTCAGCTATTTCTTGGGCGTAAAAGCAGTCCATAATTGGCCATTGAGTGTGCAGATGAGGGGATAAGGCTGAAAGTTGGTGATAGCCCGAAGGGCGGCATATCATGGCGGTGTTCGCACGCCGCAATTCTCTGTCGAGAAAAGGATTTAGGCATGCAAAGAAAAACCCTGATGTAGGTTTAGGGTATGGGCCACTATCGCATGCTAAACTTCACAAACAATTGGAAAACGCGCAATGCCGATGTCCGAGTAGCCCTTAAAGCTCCCAAGTCTCTCACGCCAAGAGCCCCATCTGTGTCAAGCAGAAGCAATGTTTGAGATGGGTCAGTTTTCGGTGACAATTTTAGCGGATGCTGGGACATTCCACAGTGATGAATAACAATACTATTTCAATACCCAATCCCGCTTGGCACCTACGATCCGCAGAAAAAGCAGCAACTGCGGATTACTGCAGGACGCCGTTCAATCCCCTATAATTCACGATAAGTCCGCCTTATCATGAGTAATCGATTTAAAGGGAAATCTCCATAAATCCCGGTGAATAGATCTCTAATTTACGTCGAAATCAGTGGTCCTGAGACGCGCCTACAAGCTGCATCCCCGGCCCTTGCGCGGCTTTGCGGTCGAAGGTCACTGTGACCTTACAGCCCGCCTCAACGCCTGCCAACGCGATCATTTGGTCCGAGAACCCTGCCCCGCCCTTACCATAGCGATTGAGCGCTATGGCGACGCGGTCCGCTGCTTCAACCACCAATTCCCGGGCCTCCAACAAGCCTTCCAGCGCCGCCGCAATCTGCGGGCGCGACAGGCCGTATGCCCGCTCTAACACCCAAACCGTTTCAACCATGACCTCGCGCGCGATAAACCCGGGCGCCGCCTCAGACAGGCTGGCCACACAGTCACTGGCCTGCGCGCCTTGTGCAGGATCGTCCTGCACCAAGAACCGCACAAGCACATTGGTATCAAGGCCGATCACTGGCCTTTCGCTCCGGCCGCAATGGCCGCATCCATCTCGTCAAGCGTTACAACCCGCTGCGTTAGAGGGTGTAGCGCTCCGGCCAAGTCACGCGCCGACCGTGCGCGGATAATCCGCACCTCCCCGTCATCGAGGATCAGATAGCGCAGCTTATCCCCAGGTTTCAGGTCCAGCGCCTGCCGCACATCTTTCGGCAAGGTCGTCTGACCTTTCGTTGTGATGGTTGATTCCTGCATAGCGCCCTCCGCGTCAAATGTCGAATATGCATTACATATGGCGCAATCGCATTACTTTTTCAAGATAGTCAGGTCGCCTATTTGGGTGAATAGAACGGATGATAACCTAAAAAAACTTCAGTAAGTGAGGTAACCAAAGAACCATTAGTTAGGTAGCCACAAACACTGCATGTGCGGTAGATCCAACTGATTTTGGGGTATGTAGCACCAGTCTACATCAACCTTTGAAATGAACTGAAAATAGCACACTCCGACAACCCGGTGGAACTTTTCAAATTCAAAATGGAGAACCATCACCTCCAAAAAGACGCTATTTTCATGGTTTCAGCTAGATCGATGCGGCGTCCTGAGAGCTAAGTTAAACCAGAATTTGATTCGCAACTTAGTATCAAAAGCTTCAATTGTGCCAACAACCTCAAGAAGCACAATATATAGACTTGTTCTACTAGATCCATTGGTAAATATATAAAAACAATAGGTTACAAGACATCGGCGGTTGTCGATGCGGCCCAGTCGCATAAGGGCGGAAAAAAACTGTTGTTTGACGACAAGTTGCGTGGCACAAGTGCAGTCGTCGCAAGACTGCGCAATATGCGTGCTTTAGCGACGAAACAACTAAGGCCCAGCAAGAGGCCATGAGGGCAGACGTATGATAGACATCACAAAACCCGTTCCAGGGTCAATTGCCAGTACCATTAGCGCAAACGCTGCCCGCCTGTCTGAGGCGCTCAACACGCATATGCGCAATAGTTTTCAACCTGAGAGCCGCAAGTCATTGCGCAAATTTCACCCGTCTGAAGTGTCCGAACTTACTGGGATTAGCATGTCTAACCTAAGGACTCGGCATCAAGAGGGTGATTTTCCCGACGTTGAAACCGACAGCCGTGGCCGCCGCTTGTATTCCGCTGAGGAAATGGACGAGATCCGCCATGTTATGGCCCGCACGGGCCGGAATGGTGAGACATATCTTCCCGGTCGTCGACAGGGCGACGGGCTGCAGGTGATCTCGATTGTGAACTTCAAAGGCGGCTCCAGCAAAACCACGACCGCCATTCATCTGGCTCAACGATATGCCCTGCGCGGCTATCGTGTCTTGGCGCTCGACATGGACCCACAAGCCAGCTTGACCACCATGTTTGGATACCGTCCGGAACTTGAATTCGCAGAGGGTGGCACGATCTATGACGCGCTGCGGTATGAAAATCCGCTACCCCTAAGCACTGTGATCCGCAAAACCTATTTCCACAAATTGGATCTAGCACCCGCTGGCCTTATGCTAAGTGAGTACGAAACCGAAACCGCTTATGCCCTGCAGCAGCGCGTGGACCCGCCGTTTACCCAACGGCTTGCCATTGCGCTGGATGAAGTTGAGGCAAACTATGATTTGGTCATTATTGATTGTCCACCACAGCTGGGCTTTACGACAATGACAGCGCTCTTGGCGTCAACTGGGCTGTTGATCACTGTGATTCCAAGCATGCTTGACGTCGCCTCAATGGCGCAATTTTTGGAAATGGCTGGCGAGACTGTGCGGACCTTGGAAGAGGCGACGGGCCCGACCGACTGGGCGTTTTTGAAATACCTTGTCGCACGGTATGAACCGATGGACGTGCCGCAGTCTCAGATGTCGGGCTTTCTGCGCTCTATTCTGCTGGATCAAGTGCTGACCACGCCCATGCTTAAATCGACAGCAATTTCGGATGCGGGCATGACCCAACAGACGATTTACGAATTGGACCCGGCGCAAGTCGTGCGCAAAACGCTCGATCGTATTCTGGAAAGCGTAAATAGCGTTGCTGATGAATTTGAACAGACCATTCAACACGCATGGGGAAGGGAGACCAGCTAAATGGCCCGCAGGAATATATTTCAGCCCCCTCCCCCGCCCAGTGAAACACAGGCAGAGGCAAAGCCGCGCTTCCCGAATACTGGCGCGATGAGTGGCGTGAAATCCACGCTCAAAGACCTGTCCAGCAATGCTGTCCGCGACCTTGACCCCAGTTTGATAGAAGATGACGGTCCTACTGATCGGCTTGTTTTTAGCGATGCCGATGTGGCGCAGCTGGCCGAAAGCATCCGCGCGCACGGTCAGCAAGTACCAATCATGGTGCGTTCCATTCCTGGCCGCCCCAACCACTATCGTATCGTATATGGTCGCCGCCGCTTGCGCGCGCTGCGACTGCTGGCCATTCCCGCCAAGGCGCTTGTTCGCTCACTGACTGACGAACAAGCAATACTGGCCCAAGGCCAAGAAAACGCGCAACGATTAGATCCAAGCTTTATCGAAAAGGCGCTTTTTGCTGCAGAATTGGCTGATACTGGCTATGACGCCACTATCATCATGGACGCGCTTGCGATTGACAAACCGATGCTGTCACGCATGACCAAGGTTGCGCGCAGCCTGCCTCAATCCGTAATCCAAACCATTGGTTCCGCCCATGGCATTGGTCGCAGGCGGTGGGAAGCATTGGCCGATGCCACCCGTGACCGCGCAATTGATCTTATTGCTTTGCTGAAAACACTCGATTTCAACACTCTCAATTCTGATCAGCGATTTGCGTTGGTGAGTGATGCCATAAATGACAACGACGCCACGCCTGCCTTGGCGATCATCGCGGATGACGGCACGCCGCTTGCCGAGGTGGTTGAAACCGCCCGCAGTGTGACGTTGAAGCTGTCGAAATCGAGCGCCCCCGAGTTTACCCGCTGGCTGCACTATAATGCAACGGCAGAGCTGACACGCATCTATCAGGCGTGGAAATCCACCACAAACTAACTTCAACCCTCAATCAAGGAGCACGAACACAGCCCGAAAAAGAAAGAGCCCCCAAGAAAATTTCCCGGAAGGCCCAATCTGTCGTTTGCACAAACAGGTTTACCAGCTTTCCTCCGCCAGTCAACAACAACCGATTCGGTTGAATGATATTTTATGCGCAAATTTGTGCATTTAGGCGGCAATTGTTGTGGCGCTTCGCCTATCGGCCTGTCGTGATGACATCATGGCCTTCATACAAGTAACCGCGTCCCAAGGGCAGCGGCACCCCCTGCCATTGTCCGCGGACAATTCCCTACCCGAGCGGCACGTTCTGATTGAAACGCTGCGAAAAGCGGCGCCTCTGCTTGGGATAAAGCCATCGGTCTTGACTACATTAGATGCAATGCTGTCGTGCCTGGCCCCAAAGAGAAACCATCACGTTGTATTTGCGTCCAACGCCACACTGGCGTTTCGCCGCAATGGCATCACCGATCGCACATTGCGGCGGCATGTTGAAATGCTCCGAGACGCCGGGCTTTTAGAGCGACGTGATAGCCCGAATCGGAAACGGTTCACCCGCCATAACACGACAGAGGGCACCACCCTTCGGTTCGGGCTCGACCTTGCACCCCTCTTTACCCGCCTTGCGGAATTTTCAGCCCTCGCCAGCCAAGCCACGGCAGAGCAAGAGCAGGTCCGCTACCTGCGCTGCCTCCTAAGGTCCACGCTCCACGCGCACCCCGAACATCCAATGGCTCTAGAGGCTGCTAAATATTTGCGCCGCAAGACGGACGTGGCCACCCTCAAATTCATCCTGTCAGAACTGCCTGAAATGCGTCTAGAGGCTGAAAGCGATCAGCCATCTGTGCCCGCACCAGAGAGCAAACCAAATGAAACGGCCGCCACAAACGGCCAATATGTCCGGCACCATCATAACTCAAATAAAGAAGGTACTGATACTAAGAGAACTGCGTTTACACTAACAGATCTAAAATCAGCATGCCCAGAGGCGATGCAATATGCAGTAAGCCCAATTGAAACAGTAGAAGACGTTCTGGCACATGCCCAAACACTTGCACCAATGCTGGGGATCGATAGTGCCAACTACAAAACCGCTCAAGCTCATGTAGGGCCACTAGGCGCAGCAATAACTGTATGGTCGCTATTGCAGTATCATAACCGCATTCGCAGCGTCGGCGCCTATTTTCGCAGTTTAACCAGCGGCTCAAAAAGTACCAATTTTGATCCCTTCATTCTGATACAGCAACTTCGCAAACAACACAGAACAGCGTGGGATTGTCCGCGGACAATTACTTAGAGTGAAAGATATGTTGCTTTGAATGTGGCGGAAAATGATATTTGGAGAATGGCTTCTGACACCCGTCATAGTGACTAACTGATGGCTCAGGTTGCCCATAAAATAACTCTTTCGCCATCGCACGATATCGCCTTGGACAAGCTGGTGTTGAGCCAGTCCAACGTTAGCCGCATCAAAGCTGGCGTCTCGATTGAGGAACTGCCGAATACATCGCACGCCATGGCTTGGCCAACCGCGATAAAATCAAATAAAACAGGTAGCAAGCATCAGATTCAGAACACTAGGTACCCAGTCCGTCATGCGATTGGATCCAGCCTAAAACTGCAATGACATCGGGCCGTGCGGCATGCCCATCACGCGCGGCGACAAAATAGCCACGCTGCGATGTAACACTGGGACCGGCAATCCGAACAAGAGCGCCTGATTCAAGGAAGCTATCGAGCAATCCCGCCCAGCTCAGGCAGACTCCCTGTCCTGCCATCGCCGCATTCACTAGCATCGCGTAGTTGTTGAAGTCCATGAACTGTGCGGACTCCAGTTTGGGTTTGCCCGCGGCTTCCAACCAAGCCGGCCAATCATACCAATGGCGCCGCCCCGATTGCATGGTGAGCAACACCAAGCTGGCATAGTCGACATCACTGGCGCTCATCCCTTTGCGCGCGAGGTAAAGTGGGTTTGCGACTGGAAAGACATCTTCGCTTAGGATCCGGGTTTCGCTCGGCAAAGCTGGGTCGGGGAGACCAAAGCGAACCGATACCTCTGCGGTGGGCATCGCCTCGCCCTGTTCATGGCTCATGATACGGATTGTCAGTGCGGGAAAGGCCACTTTCAGATCCTCCAGCCGGGGGATCAACCAAAACGCCACAAAACCCGATGGACCGCTTATGGTAATCGTCTGTTTGCTGACCCCTTGCCGCAACACGTCGACCGCCTGCTCGATCTGGCCAAAGCCGCTGCGCAAGGCAAGCAGCAAAACGCGCCCTTCCTCGGTCAATCGTGCGGGTTTATGGGTGCGATCGAACAACCGACAGCCAAGATCGGCTTCCAGCGCTGCGATCCGGCGGCTTATTGCGGGCTGCGACACATTGAGTTCTGCTGCCGCACCGGTGAGCGTGCCGTTTCGCACAGCGGCGTAAAAGGCTGTCAGGCCCGAAAAGGAAGGGAGTAACATCACAACATAACCTCAAGGTATAATCTTAATCATCTTATCGATATTGCGGGACAGCAAAACCGAGGTTAGCAAAAAGCTACGAGCCATTGATGGAGATTACAATGTCCGCAGCAGCCATTCTCACCATCGACACGCTTGAAGCACCTTATATCGACCTATTGCCGCAGGCCGACAACGATCCCTTTGCCCCAACAGGCATAGCTTTCACCGTCGATGCGGCGACCACACCGTTGGAAGGCGGCACGGATCCGGCCTATGGTACAGTGCGATGGCGTACGCTGATCAGCGGCGACGCGCAGACCAAACGCGAATTTGTGCTGGGCATTGCAGAATTTGAACCACATGGCACGCTGCCGCTGCATCGCCACGACCCTGCGGAATTTTATCTTGGCTTCGAAGGCGACGGAATTGTCACCATCGACGGCGTGGCCCATCGCATCGCAGCAGGCATCGCTGTCTATGTGCCCGCCAATGCCGAACACGGCGTGCTTGCCGGATCATGCGGTCTGCGCATGACATATGGCTTCGCAGAAGGCGCATTTTCCGATGTCGAATACCGTTTCTCGGCAACACCGGGCTGAATATTACACGGGCGTTCATCTGGGTGGATGTTCTTTGGCTGAAAGAGCGCCGGTGCTATCAGCTGGTTGTGCATAGACCGCGCAAACAGTTGAACGCCCAATTCGAGAGGGCAAGGAGTAACCTATTTGCGTCATAAAGCCGCTGACCCGAGAAGAAACACCATGCAGCCCGATCTTTTCCAATCGATGTTAGAAGCGATTGCCGCGGCATATGAGGCGGAAGCTGATCCGCAAGGGCCGCCGATTGCGAGCGCCACCGTCATACGCGTGAAGCTGAAACTGCCCGAGACCGAACGCAAGCGGCAGGACAGGTTTGTCCGCCGCGCTAAAAAACGTGTTTGTCCGACCAAGCTGACACAGCATCGCGGCCCGATCCACCCACATTGGAGCGTTCCGGCAAGCGCAAACGAGGCTAGGAGAGAAAAACACTTGATCCGGCGGCAAGATCAGGCGAACTTGCCATCAAACGGCAGGCCACTTGGGGCATGTCGGTTCAAGCGGGCGCAACGACAGGCAATGGGGAACTAACTATGCTGCCTTGGATCATTGGGGGCATTGTTCTGCTTGCCGTAGTCACTAAAAATTTTGCAAACAAGGAAACTCCCGAAGAGCGGGAACAAAGACTTGCGCGCGAAGAGCGCGAGAAAATAGAAGTCGCAAAAATACGTGCCGCAGAAGCACGAGCGACTGCTATTGATGAAGCGCGAAAGGAAGCAGAGAAGTTTTCTGTGCGCGGGTCAATTTTTGAAGTCACAACAAGAAGTTCGATGAACGGTTACCATCTCACAGAACTTGGGTGGGTCAAGCACATCGGTGAAGAGAGAAGTGAAGCTGAAAAGCGATTAATTATACTTGCCGCGCAGAAATATCCGAAGGCGAATGTGATTGTTAAACTCACTCACGGCTTGAATGATGAGGAATATAGTGCTGGTGAATATGCTAATGGGAAGCCTCGCGTCAAACATCGGAAAGTGAAATATTGGGAGGCTTTGGCGTGCTTAGCGGTTCCTAAGAATGAAGTTGACCAGTCGCCTCGAAAGTGGAACGAAAAGATCAATATCGTCGATGGTTCGAATGTCGCCCACTGGGAAAGTGTTGTTAAGCCAAGCTTTAAGCCCGTTTCGGAGGTCGTTGAGACTTTAGAGTGCAAGGGCGTTAAGCCCATCGTCGTTTTCGACGCAAACATTGGTTATAAAGTCTGTGGACGGCATCTTTCACTTGAAGAAGTCAGGGAAATGATGAGTGTTAGCTGTGACGTTGAGATTGTTGCCTCTGGAACAGTTGCTGACCGCAGGATTGTCGAGTTAGCAGAGCTACACTCAGCACCAATCGTGACAAATGACCTGTATCGAGACAGTATCAAGGCAAGGCATATCCCGAAGCGACGTGGATTTTACATCTTTGGTGATGCGGAAATACTTCCTGCTAGATAGTGCAGGCCTATCGTCAACGTATCGCTGGGGGATGGCGACTGAGGGACATGCTGGTCTGGTATTGGTCAATTGGCCCGTCCGCAATTGAGGCAACTGACCACGGTGAGGGCTCCCATTCTACTCACATGTACTATTTGGCTTTAGGTTATCTTTAGGTTTCGCGGGCAAAAAAGGTCCATAAAAGCCAGTTATCGGTGGCTTCACGCGAACTCTACTCAGAACTCTACTACCTAAAGACTATTTCAGTTTTAGACCCCCTAGACCACCTATAGAACCCCTAGCCCCTAACAGCCTAGGCAAAGTACGTTTTTACCAAGATCGTATCCACACGGATGGGATCCATGAAACTGTTTACGAATGATGCGTGGCTTAAACACACCGCTGAAGTCGAAATTGAGACGGCAATCACAGACTTCGTGTCCCGCCAGATCAACATCTCCACTGACCAGGAAATCACCATCGAGCTGCAAGCCACTCGTGGTGCAAACGGTTACACAGCCACTTTGGGCATTATGCCTCGTGCAGGTGGTATGGCTGCGGTGCTGGATGAAGCTTTGGCTGAAAAGACCGAAGCTCTGACCATCAAGACCGCCGAAGCAAACAAGCTCGCAGCGACCATGGCTCCAAAGCCAGTTGCCAAAGCGACTCTCGGTATTGCCACGGAGCCAAAGAAGCCTTCAGGCCTGCTGTTGAAAGCAAAAGCTGATGCTGATGCTGAGCCAGAAGCTGAGCCTGAGGTTACCAACACAGCCTATACCGGCGAAGATGATGGCGCAGACGATGAAGTTGAAAACTCGATGGCTTCCTCTTCGCGTGAAGAAGAGCCACCGATGAACGAAACGGTGAAGACATCTGATGCTCCACCACCTCGTTCGATCTTCTCCAAAGCGAAAGCTGGGTGATCTGATTGGCCTTATGTGGGGAGTATCCTCGCATAAGGCTGACCACCACCATCTCACGAAAGGGGAGAGCCGTGGCTGAATACAAGATCGTGGTGCGTGAAATTGCATCAAAAGAAAACGTCTACACAGAGACGTACAACGGCAGACAAGACGAAGTGGAACGTCGGACAGGTTTGATCTGGAAGCCACCGTATTCCACCAATTTTGGACGTTACCGCCTCTATGTATTTGAGAAGGGTAGTCGTTCTGCCCTCATGACCATTGGATAGAAAGGGGAACCAAATGACAGACGCCAAACACACGCCTGGTCCTTGGACGGTGGACGGCAAGTATGTGCAATGCAGCAAAGATGTAGCACAATCAGTTGGTAAGCGTGGGATTACGGTTGCCGATTGCCGCGTAGTCAATGGCAACAATGACGCCCACCTAATCGCTGCTGCTCCTGATTTGCTTGAGGCTTTGGTGTTGTTGCTACAGGTGAATGACGGAGTGCCTATGATGGGCATCGAGGCCAGTAGGCGAATAGAATTTGCCCGAGCTGCAATCGCCAAAGCCAAAGGAGATCCAACATGAATTGGTTCTTCGGAGTTGTCGCGTATCTCGCTTTGCTTCTGTTCATGGTTCTAAATCTATTCAGTTTGATGTGGGTCGTTGTCCTTCACATCGGATTAATCGCCATTTTGGTCATGTTTGGAATTGGCGCACTAAAATCCAAGAGTGACGAGATCAAAGACCGTAAAGTAACCTATAGACACCCTAAAGGTTAGCGAGGTTTAGGCCCTGTTTACTCAGGGCCTAAACACAACTTTTGGTTCAAACCCACATCAATTCGCTAGCCTTTAGGTTTGGGGCATTTGCTTATTTTACAGCACCTAGACCACATGTTCGCCTGAGATAGGGCGACCCGTCTCACAGTATGTTGGTTCGAGGGTTGCGCCGGATGTCCTTGCGCAGAGCCTCTTGCATAGAAGGCGGGCCATGGACAAGAATATCACCTACATCGGTTTGGATGTTCACAAAGATACGATAGCGGTTGCTTTGGCGGCAGACGGGCGCGGTGACCCGGCGCTACCAACGCCGCCGCAAGAAGTTCCGCGTGAACCTCACCAAAGCGGCGGGGTTGTGACGCAAATCAGATGCCCTCGTTTTTCAGCGCCATCAGCGCTGCCAAATAACGGGGCAGATCACTACGACAGTGCAGGATGTCGACTATGATAACCTCGTCTGGCTGGTCCAAAAAGGCCAAAAAATGCTCCCCTGTCCTAACGAACCGCAGGTCATCTGCATCATCTAGCAGGATTGCACAACTCCGGCTATGTGTCTGGCCGTTCAGAATTCCTTTGCAGCGGTTGAGCAATTCCGCCTCGTAGAGCTCAGCCTGTCGCAGTCCGAAATTCTTGATAGTCCATCGCGCGATCTCGGTAAGGCTTTTTTCTGCAAGACGTGTCAGCCGGAAGGATCGGCTCATGAGGAAGCGCGAGCATTCGCAAAGGCACGACGGATGGCATCTTCACCACTACCCTCCGCAAAATCGCCCGCCTTGGTCTGGGCCAAGCCTTCAAGAAGACCCTTCCTTATCTCGGCAAGCTGTGCTTCTTCCTGCTCGAGCAGTCTCAGGCCCGCGCGCATCGCTTCGCTTGCGTTCTGGTAGCGCCCGGACGCGACCAATGCTTGAACCAGATTGTCTTGGGTCTCGGTCAGGACAACGTTGCGTGTCACCATGGGTCAGGCCTCCTTTATTGGCAATATATGCCAATGCACAATTTGGGTCAATGGAATCTGATATCCAGCGGTGAACCAGCTGTGATGCAGCATCTGTGTTCATGCTATCTCTCGAGCGCTGTGGTTTTGCAGGGATCCAATAAAGAAAACCCTGTCTCCAAATTGTGCCGTGGTTTCGGCTTTGGCTGTGATCCACTCAGGGGCAGGCAGCATAAGCGGCGATGATATGCATTCAGAATGCCCATCACAGGCTCAACGAGCCTCACTGAGTGGCCATCTCGTGATTTACTTACCCAATGCCTACCTCGAGTCACAAAAGCCCTTAGCGGGCCTCCTGTGCGACTTTTTGCTCATAGCCTCTGTCTTGGCTGGTGGTTCAGGGCTGTGAGGCAGATCTCCGAGCATTGTGCAGGGGGATGTTCGCTGTGGCGGAACCAAGGAACGGTGGTTCACCTCGTCATTTTGGTATTCCGAACGGGTTGGACTTGGAGCCAAGGTAATTTGGAACCAAGGAAGTCGCATCGGTGGGGTAGGGGGCTTGGGTCTCGCATGGATGGTAGGGTTTGGTTACTTGAATCTTAGGGTCTCAGATTCTGGTTTAGGTCTCTTTGTCAAAAATTAGGAGATATTGTTGTTTGCTATTTATATCTCATCAAGCATGGGTCAACGCCTTTACTGCGTCGTCGCCTACGGCTCCTCCTTGTAGGCTATGACCCATGCTTGATGAGTAAGGAGTCTTATTTAGGTACAGTAAGAGTCTTAAGTATATACTTAATAAGCATAATCCACTGCTCCTAAAGGAGCAGTGGATTATGCTTATATAGAAAGAAGGAGGTATTTATATATAGAGTACTAGAAGGATACTATCTTATATAAAGGTATATATAGATATAGTATATATAAAGAATACTATTATATACTTATATAGTATATATATACCAATCCTAATTTTGAAAGGCTGAAGCCTATTTTTAGGCGAGATCGTTTGATGTGTCAATCCCTTAATTTTGAATTCTACAGAATTTTTGTGTGATGATTGCACTCTGCTCAACTTATGGTTTTTTTGGCTCACTTCAAGCTGATGATCTATTTTGAAATACGACGCGCTTCGTTATCGCGCATACGTCTGGCGGCGGACCTATGGGCTTGGATCAGGGCAGGGGGGGTCTGCCACTGATTCAGCCGCACTTTCTTGCAGCGGCTAGGCCTTTGCGCGTGCGAGCCAAGATTACCGGTCGATTGCGGTATTTGAAGCTCGGGCATTTCGGCGATGTTGAGCCAGTAGAGAATGGCGTAACTGCCTGTGATCAATCACTAAATGGCGTCAAATTCAAAGTTGGCTTGCACTCTGCTTTGGTTGGATCCTGAGAAAGCATCCGATATTCTTCGCACTAAATGCGGTGATAACTGTTGCTTTTGCGGAGAATATACGGCTATACCACCGCATATTGTGCGGAGAATATCATGTACATCTGGGAACACCCAAACTGGCCAGAGCTTACTTTCGACGAGGCCCCGCTTGCTACACTTCTGGCTGCAGTCCGGCATGAGCAGGGTAAGTTACTCGGGAAGATGGAGGCCGTTGGCTTTGATTTGCGTGAAGAGGCGATGCTTCAGGCTCTTACACAAGACGTTGTAAAAACCAGTGAAATTGAAGGGGAAAAGTTCGACACCCAACAGGTTCGCTCTTTAATCGCGCGTCGTCTCGGGATCGATATTGGTGCACTTCCCCCCGTTGACCGAAACGTTGAGGGGATTGTTGACGTCATGCTGGATGCGACAGGCCAGTACCAAGAGCCTGTGACGGCTGAGCGACTATTTGCTTGGCATGGCGCCCTGTTTCCGACAGGGCGGAGTGGCCTTTCCAAGATCTGCGTCGGTCAGTGGCGCGACGATAATAGTGGCCCGATGCAAGTTATTTCAGGCGCCTTTGGCCGGGAGCGTGTCCATTACAGGGCGCCACCCGCAGACAGGGTTGCGCATGAAATGTCGCGTTTTCTGGACTGGCTAAACGCACCTCCCAATCTGGACCCGGTTCTCAAAGCGGCAGTTCTCCATTTCTGGTTCGCGACGATCCATCCGTTCGAAGACGGAAACGGTCGTGTCGCTCGTGCGATTGCGGACCTTGCGCTTGCGCGATCCGAGGGTACGCCACATCGCTATTATTCTATGTCTGCCCAGATCCAGAAAGAGGGGAAGGCCTATTATGATCTGCTTGAGAAGACGCAGAGGGGTGATTTGAACATCACGTCTTGGATCAAGTGGTTTCTGGTTTTGCAGCGCCGCGCGATTGAGGAGTCAGAGACCGCAGTGGCGAAGATTCTAGCCAAGGCCCGTTTCTGGAATCGGGCATCGCAGATGGCATTGAATGCGCGCCAGGTTAAAGTCCTGAACCGCCTCCTTGATGGGTTTGATGGGAGGCTGACGTCTTCGAAATGGGCGAATATTGCAGACTGTTCTCAAGATACTGCAGGGCGCGATATCGCCACACTGATTGATATTGGGTTGCTATGCCGAGGGGGCGCAGGCGGGCGGAGTACGCATTACGAGATCCAGCTGGGCGAGGCTTAATAGCGGTGATTGAATGCCTAAGGGGCAGGACCCATAGATTGAAAACTACCTAATATCGCCGAAGCGGACCTTGGTTCATCCCACAGCGAACGGCATAAACGAGCCCAAGGCTGACCGATGCCGCGCAGGGCACGAATGGCGGGTTTCGACTTTTTTGGATGTTATGGTCTAGTTGTATGGACTTCTGCTAAGTTATACCTCATTGTTAGTATAACTAGTTAGAGGTGTGTAGAACTATGGATCCTGTGAGAAACCCATTTGCGCCCGGAGCGGGCTCACAGCCACCAGAACTTGCTGGTCGAGACGAGATAATCAAAGATGCTCTCACCGCGTTGAAAAGAACAAGGATTGGACGGCATGCGCGATCGCAATTGTTGCTAGGATTACGTGGAACAGGGAAGACTGTGCTGTTAAACACTATTGAAAATGCAGCAGAGGAAGAAGGATATTTGACATCTGTTATTGAGGCTCCAGAGGAAAAGCCGCTGGCAGAACTTTTGTATCCCAGAATGCAGCAAGTACTTCGCAAACTCTCATTGATAGAGTCTGCCAAAGTGAAAACGCATGATGCGATGAAAGCGTTGAGGAGCTTTGCAAGTGTATTCAAAGTACAGATCGGTGACTTGTCAGTCTCAGTCGATCCAGAGCCCGGCGTGGCAGATAGTGGAAATTTGGAGTATGATCTTCCTGATATGTTTGTTGCCATTGGTACTGCGGCCAAAGCCGCAGGCAAGGGGTGGTGTCTACTAATTGATGAAGTCCAATATCTAAAAGAAGCCGAACTAGCAGCGCTAATAGTAGCAATCCACAAAGTCGGTCAAAAACAACTTCCAGTCATTTTTTTCGGGGCTGGTCTTCCGCAGTTAGCCGGTCTTTCAGGGGATGCCAAGTCATATGCAGAACGGCTCTTTTCCTACCCGAAAGTAGGTCCGCTAGATGCTGAAGCTGCAATCAAAGCAATCAAGGGGCCGATAGAGGACGAGGAGGAAAAAATAACCTCCGAAGCTCTAAATGAAATTCTTAAAATTACTGAGGGTTACCCATACTTTTTGCAGGAATGGGGATTCCAAGCCTGGAATACTGCTGACAAATCGCCAATTGATAAAAGCGATATCAATAAGGCAACAGAAAATGCCTTAATGAGGCTGGATGACGGGTTTTTCCAAGTCCGCTTTGACAGGCTAACTCCAAAAGAACGTGAGTACGTGATTGCGATGTCAGGAATCGGAAAGGGACCGTACCGGTCATCAGAAGTGGCCGAACGATTGGGTGAAGCACCATCTAAGTTAGGGCCTCGTCGGGCGCAGATAATCGCCAAAGGTATGATTTACAGTCCGCAGTATGGCGACATCGATTTCACCGTTCCAATGTTCGACGATTATATTCGTCGGAATTGGAAGTTGGCGGACTAGTGTCAAGAGCCATTGATTATATCTAGAAGATGACGATGGCGGCGATTGCGATGGCGGACATGAAGGTGTGCGCGGATCTGGCTTGGTCTCTGGGGGCGGTACCCATAAATTGAAAACTACCTAATATCGAGGAAGCGGACTCAGTGCCGTGAAACGATCGGCATAGTCACTCATAAAAGATCGCTCTCCCATGGTCGTTATAAGTCTTGGACGATCCGCTCGAAGGCAGAACAGGATTTATCGGAGGTCTGGCTTTACGGCGTCGAAATTTGGGGCATCGGACTTGATAACTATTATCAAGTCTAGTATTCTTAAATCTAGATGCTTTGGAGGGGACAATGATCAGCGCAGACCTTGGATCTCAACTTGAGGGCTTCGTCGCGAAACTTGTCGAGACTGGGCGTTACAATTCCAAGAGCGAAGTTCTGCGAGAGGGCATACGCCTGATTCAAGAGCGCGAGGCAAGGCTCGCCTTACTTGACCACGCACTCGCCAAAGGGATTGCAGACGCAGAGGCTGGGCGTACCAACCCTGCAGGCGATGTGTTCGCACGGCTTGAAGCCAAGTATGAGGCCATGGGTCGCGCTGCTAAATGATAGTCGAACTTACGGCTGCGGCAGAGGCTGATCTCGAAGCGATTGGCGACTACATCGCACAAGATAATCCGATCCGGGCCCTGAGCTTCGTGCGGGAGCTATTCCGCAGTTGCACAGAACTGGCTGATATGCCCGAGGCATGGCCCATCGTCCCACGTTATGAGAGCCACGGTGTTCGCCGCCGGGTTCATGGTCGGTATTTGATTTTCTGTCGCGTTGAAGCTGACCGAACCGTCGTCTTGCACGTGTTGAACGGCGCAATGGACATAGAGGCGATCCTGTTTCCCAACGGCTGAGAAACTGCTGCTAAGACCCGGTGGGAAAGCCCGGCGGGTTTCACCGCTGGGCTTTGGGGGGGATCTACTCAGGAGATGGTATGAAGATTCGGGCGTTCTTGCATATGAACGCGCATTGCAGTATATATTACAATATGCATCAGAGAGATCATCATGACCAAACTCCTCACACCCCACATTGCCACAATGACCGAAATGCGCGAGCCGCATAAAGTGCTTGAACGTTCCGGCGGCAATCCGGTTGCGGTTTTAAAGAATTCGGCTCTGGTGGGGTATTTTGTACCCGCCGAGGCTGTTCAGAAAACCGAAAGCCGTGTTGCCACACGCGACGAAGTCTTGGGAAGCCTCAAGCGCCGGAAAGATGTTAACCAGCCCGTTCTTGACTACCTTAAGGACAAATAGGCGTGTTCAGACTCTTGTCTGCAGAGCTTATTGAGCTCATTCATGACGAAGTTCTGAACCCTGGCGATCTTGTGGGACGCGCGCGTGACAAATCGCTCGAGGGCGCGCTGTCGCGTGTGGACAACCGCCTTGCGTATGGATTGATTGAGGACGCGTTTGCGCTGGCGGCTTGTTATGCCGAGGCGATCGCTCAAGGCCACTGCTTCAATGACGGCAACAAACGTACAGCATTCCAATCCATGGACGTCTGCCTCGATGTCAACGGCATCGCACTTAACTGGGCTGTTGAGGGCGTCGCGGATCGAATAATTCTTTTGGCGCAAGGCAAGCTGGAAGCAGAAGATTTTGCGCACTGGCTGAGGTATGTGGTTGACCAAAAAACCTAATTATTCCGAGTATTGCTCGGCCCGTGAGTATCGGTTTCGCGGGTGATTTTGCGGCCAAGAATTTCCGACGAGAAGCGCCTACAATGTGCATACCAAGCTTTGCGGTTTTAAGCTTCTCGCTTGAAGGCGGCATTGCCGAGACATACCGCTGGTTCCTGGATCACTCCGACAGCGTTAGAAGTTGAATGAAGTTCATGATCCCTGATATTCACCCTGTTCTTCTGTGCGGTGGCCTTCGCTTGGGGCTAGCACTGCATCATCATAAGTGAACTCAATAGTTACAATGAACTCTAGCCAGATGTTACGGTAACAGCCAATTCGATTTACGGTAACAACAGGGCTATAATTGATTTACTTGTTACTGTTTCGGTGCTACTCTAGAGGCAGATGTTACTAGTGGAGAGCAAAATGGCGATTATCGGTTATCGGCGTGTAAGCACGATCGACCAGAACCTTGATCGTCAGGATCTTGGTCAGGTTGATAAGACTTTTGAGGAGAAGCTGTCAGGCAAGTCAGCAGCGGACCGTCCGGCCCTTCAGGAGATGATTGAATATGTGCGGGATGGCGACAGTATTGTAGTTTACTCGATCGACCGTCTTGCCCGTGACCTTCGTGATCTGCAAGACGTGATCCAGACGATCAATGGTAAGCGGCGGCCGCGGGCCATTGATTTTTCAGTTGCGTTTGGTTGATCGCGTGAAGCTGAGGTCTGTTGGTAGCTCGTCAGGGACTACGAGACGAGGTCCTTATGAGCCATCTGGCAGCTGGGCGTAGGCCCATGGCATCAACGCGTCGATGTCCTTGTCGAGATGGCCGTTGGCGAGCCTGATGAAGATATCGCGCAGATAGGCATAGGGCTCGACGCCGTTCATCTTACAGGAGCCGATCAGACTGGCGAAGCGGGCCCAATTACGACCGCCCTCATCGTGCCCCGCAAAAAGTGCGTTTCGACGGTTCATCGCCGGGCTGCGGATAGCGTTCTCGACCAAATTGGAATCGATGTCGAC
>NZ_ATVN01000024.1 GCF_000420745.1 Pseudorhodobacter ferrugineus DSM 5888 | reverse complement strand
AAACCAAAGGCCAAAGTTCAGGTGCATTCCGACCAGGGTTCACAGTTCACCAGCTATGAGTGGCAGGAGTTCCTCGAACAGCATAATCTAACGCAAAGCATGAGCCGACGTGGCAACTGCTGGGACAATGCGGTGGCGGAAAGCTTCTTCAACCTGCTCAAACGCGAACGCATCCGCCGCAGAAAGTATAAA
This sequence comes from Pseudorhodobacter ferrugineus DSM 5888, assembly GCF_000420745.1. Lineage (GTDB taxonomy): Bacteria > Pseudomonadota > Alphaproteobacteria > Rhodobacterales > Rhodobacteraceae > Pseudorhodobacter > Pseudorhodobacter ferrugineus. The sequence goes on along the minus strand of NZ_ATVN01000024.1, from coordinate 47,615 downwards.
ACGCGCGCCGAAGCCCGTCAGGACGTGTTCGACTACATCGAGTTTTTCTACAACCCGCAGCGCAAACACGTTAGGAACGGGATGCTGTCACCGATCGACTTTGAACAGCAGCAGAAACTGAAGCTGCAAGGTGTCTAGGAAACTAGGGGCTATTCAATTAGTGCCGTTCTGGCAACCTGCAAGTCTCTGAGAATGCGTGTATTCTGTGAAATCACGGCGTCAGGCTCCAGGGCCAGCGCAGCCCCCATGCGCGCCAGGCCACGGGCGTCCAACGCATCCGTCTTCGCGCGGGTCCCGCAGGCTTCGGCAAATCGGCGCGCCTGCAGCGGGTTTACCTTCACAAGCGGGAGCTGACCGGACAGGGTGTCCTCGAAAAGACGGTGATACGGCCCGGTCGGCTCGTACACGACACGCGCCAGGGGCCTTGAACCCAGCCATTTGCGCAACGCGCGTAAGCCGTCGGGGGTATTTTCAAAACGCTGCGCTGCATTTTCCTCCAGATGAAAAACATCAAAATGGGATTTGGAAATATCGACGCCAATGGTATGCTCTGTCATCTTCACCATGTCCTATGCTTGTCATGCATGATTTGTCACACGCGTATCCGTTCAGGCCCTTTGGGAAGACGGCGGTTGATCACACTCAAGAACGGTCCATCACGACCAAGCAATTTACGATCCAACCGCCGCCACTGCCCGCCATAAATGGCGTGGCGGGCAGTGGCTCCTTCATACTGCAGGAGCCGGGTTCAGCATAAGACAAGCAGGTCATGCTCAATCTGGAGTTCGCGGATGCAGCACAGCAGGGCTTCACGCTGACGTTCCAATTCTTCGACCTCTGGAACCAAGGGCGCCCTTTTCTTGCGTTTCATTGTGGCAGGAACCTCCGGGCCAAGGAGTTGGTTTTTCCAAGCATACAGCGTTGGCCTGCTAACTCTGACCTTTTCTGCCAAAGCCTGCGCACTTTCTTGACGGCTATAAAGTCCAACCACAGCAGCTTTCTTCACGGCGTCAGAGTGATTTCCTGGTCCATGTGTCCCGGTGGAAATCGTCTTGGTATCGGGGAAGACCTCGCGCACCCAGGCCGTCAGCGTGGCTCGCCCTGGATAGCCTAAGGCACGCAGTGTTCATGAAATGCAGCGCCCTTGGCTGGCATAATGCTCTAACGCCACCTGCTTTTGTGCCTCTGAGAATTTAGGCGCGCGCGGCACTGAACGTGTCGGCAAATCCTGCCCACGCTCATATTCTCGATGCCAGCCCTTTAAGGCATTCTTCGTTGGATACCCCAACTCACGGATCGTGGCCCGCAAGCGCTTGCCGAGCTTGATATAAAGCTCAACCGCACGCATTCGTTCTTCGTAGCTATACATGAACTATCTCCAAGATAGTCCAACTTTTCGTCCGCACCCCCCTTTTTTTCATTTGGCGCCGACCTGTTTGAAATTTGTTAATCTCATGAAAAATAAGCAGAAATATTGAAACTAGTGGGTCACGGCGTTGCGGAAAACTGGGTCAATCTCTCGCAGAATTCAACGCCGAAGACAGCTTGACAACGATACCGCACGGCTGTGCCGAACACAGTGCCCCCCCCCTAAGCCGACGCGATCCGCCTGAAAACTGCAGTGGTGCAGCAAGATTTCTCGCCCGAGGCCTGCCTGTCGTCGGAGCTACCAGACGCGGTGGCGACCGTCGCAAAAGGCGTAGCGCCACTGCTGATATTTCTGCGCGGTGCGCTGCACGGATAATACTGTGGGCATCAGCCAACCCTTTCGCCTTGCACCCACACTCCGCGCACCGCCCCTGAGCGCTCATGGCGTGTCACGCGGATCACATCGGCCCGAGCGCCCGGGATCAGATGCCCTCGGTCGGACAGGCCCGCAACCGCAGCCGGGGCTGCGGTGATCGTGGCGATACCGCGTGCGGTATCGCCCCACATATCGCCGAGCATCAAGCCTGCCGACAGGAGGGACGCGGGCACATAGTCAGATGAGATAATATCTAAAAGTCCTGCATCGGCCAACGCGCTAGCCGCCACATTGCCCGAATGGCTGCCACCCCGGATCAAGTTCGGCGCCCCCATCATGATCTTGATTTCGTGTGCTTTGCAGGCCGCCGCCGCCTCATGCGTCGTGGGAAACTCGGCAAACCGCGCGCCATGGCGGGCTGACTGATCGACGTGGCCCGCCTCGGTATCATCATGGCTTGCCAAGACCGCGCCATAGCGACGGGCTGCGGCAACGGCGGCAGCCTCGTGCCGGGCGCTGAATTCTTGCGAGAGGGCGATGCGGTTGGCCACCAGATCGTCGAATTCACCGTCTGAATAGCCGTGCTTGCCAACATAGTATTCCTTGAGCTTGGATAGGTCACGAAACTGCCGCGCGCCGGGCGTGTGATCCATCAGACTAACAATACCGATGCGGTCGTCCGCGCCGAACTTATCCAGCTCGGCCGTGAGGGTCTCAGAGCAAACCTCGGCGCGCAGGTGCAAAAAGTGGCTGACCCGCAGCGCGCCGCTGGCACGCAAAGTCAAAATTTCATCGGCAAGCGTGCGGGCATATTCGCCGTAATTCGCCTTCGCATGGGATACGACAGATCCGACCCGCAGCGCATCAAATACGGTGGTGATACCAACGCTGGCCAATTCCGCGTCATGTGCGATGATGGCTGCCGCATGGGGCCAGTTTACCTTTGGGCGCGGCTCGATGTGACGCTCTAGGTTGTCGGTGTGCAACTCGATCAGGCCGGGCAACACCAGGTCGCCGCCACAATCCACCGCTCCTGTTGGAATGTTGGCCCCGTCTGCGATGTCGGTTATAATTCCGCCGACCATACGCACCTGTCCGCGCAGGGTTTCATGTGGCAGCACAAGTGTGGCATTGGCGAGGATCGTTTCAGTCATGATCTGTTGTCCGAACTTGAGAAGGGGTTCAAAAGATGCCAGATGACATCGCAGTGTCACATGCGTGTGACGATTTACCTTTATGTCGTTTGCCATGGAAATTATGCACCGCTATGCCGTCTATTATGCGCCCCGCAATGGTGCTTTCGCTGGTCATGCCGCCCGTTGGCTGAACGATGACGCGGGTATAATCGCCCTGCCTGCCAGTGCCGAGATCCTGACCCGTGACGCGCGGCGATATGGCTTTCATGGCACGCTGCGCGCGCCGTTCAGGCCAGCAAACGGTATCAGCGAAAATGATATTGTAACTGAGATCGCCGCCTTGGCCTTGCGCCTGAAACCCGTGGAATGCACCGGTCTGCACCTTGAAAACCTCGATGGGTTTTTGGCGCTGACCCCGACGGGGAACACGACCGCGCTGGCAGCTCTGGCAGCAAGTGTGGTGCGGGCCACGAACCCTTTGCGCGCACCCATGACCGAGGCCGACATCGCCCGCCGTCGCCCCGACAGTCTGACATCTCGGCAGCGCGCACTGATGGGCGCTTGGGGGTATCCTTTTGTGATGGATGAATTCCGGTTCCATCTGACCCTGACTGACCGTTTGACCCCAGAGCAAATTCCACAGGTGATGCAAGCATTGCATGCCTATTTTAACCCGGTTTTGCCGCACCCTTTCTGTGTCGAAGACCTGTGCCTGTTTGGCGAGGATGCTGCCGGGGCGTTTCATCTGCTGCACCGCTATCCCCTATCCGGGTAAAGGGCCGCCAGAAGCCGAGCTGTGCCGATGGCGGGGGTGGCATCGTTCATGACTTGGATTGCGGCAATTTCGGGCGGAAGTGCAAAGGCCGCGCGGGTCAGACGGGCGCCGATGTCATTGGCATTTTCGCGGCCGCGTGCAGTCAGACGGGCCGCAAGCACCTCATCGGGTGCGGTGATCATGATCACCCGCAGGTTCGGGAACACCTGCACCGCGTGGAGCAAGGCGCCACGGCTACCATTGAAAACCACATCGCCAGGGCCCTCAATCTGGCTGTGCGGGATCCCGTAGCGCAGGCCATGCGCCGCCCAGTCCAATGCGAAATCGCCTCGGTTCTGGAGGCGGGTAAACTCTGCCTCGGTCACGCTCTCAAAATCCTCGCCGCCTGCATCCGAAGGGCGGGTGATAACCCGGCACACCAGCCGCAGGTCGGGCCGCGCCCGCAGCGCGCCTGCCAGCAGCGTGTCCTTGCCCGCCCCCGATGGCCCGACGATCGCAAAAATCATGCGGCAGCCTTTGGGGTGAACCCGGTCACATCGACCAGCCGGTCGCAGACGGTGCTTCGCGCGCCCTCGTCGTGGAAAATACCAAGGATGGCCGCGCCAAGTCCTTTGGCCTCAAGGATCAACTCCAGCACCACCGCACGGTTGGTGGCATCAAGGCTGGCGGTAGGTTCGTCCAGCAGCAGCGCCGGATAGGGATGGATAAAGCCGCGCGCGATGTTGACGCGCTGCTGCTCGCCGCCCGAGAACGTGGTGGGCGACAGATCCCACAGCCGCTCAGGAATGTTGAGGCGTGCAAGAAGCGTTTCGGCCCGCGCGCGCGCCTCTGCTTGGGCAACCCCAAGTTGCAACAAAGGCTCGGCCACCACATCGCGGGTCGGCACCCGCGGCACCACGCGCAAAAACTGGCTGACATAGCCCAGCGTTTCGCGGCGCAGGGCGATGATCTCGCGCGGGGTGGCCTGTGCCACATCCGTCGCCCCGATATGGATTGCCCCGCCCGCTGCCAGATAATTGCCCCAGACAAGGCGCATCAGCGTGGACTTGCCCGCCCCCGATGGGCCGATCAGGCCCACACATTCACCGCAGGAAACGGCCAGATTTGCCCCCGTCATCACCGGGATCAAGGCGCCACCCTGATTGTGCAGCACAAAGCTTTTCGATAAATTTTCTATGCGGATCATGGGGCTATACCTGCAAGACGGAGGAAACAAGAAGCTGCGTATAGGCGTGTTGCGGATCATCCAGCACCTGATCGGTCAGGCCCTGTTCCACCACCCGCCCGCCCTGCATCACCATCAGACGGTGCGCCAGCAACCGCACCACGGCCAGATCATGGGTGACAATCACCACCGACAGACCCAGATCGCGCACAAGCCCGCGCAATAGGTCCAACAGCCGAGCCTGCACCGAGACATCAAGCCCCCCCGTCGGCTCGTCCATAAAGACCAAGCGCGGTCCCGTCACCAGATTGCGGGCGATTTGCAGGCGTTGCTGCATGCCGCCGGAAAAGGCGCGGGGCCGGTCGTCGATGCGGTCGGCGGCGATTTCCACCAGGCCCAGCCAGTCGGTTGCCGCCGCGCGGATATCGCCGTAGTGCCGCGCGCCCACGGCCATCAGGCGTTCGCCAACATTGCCGCCCGCCGATACCCCCATGCGCAGCCCGTCGCGCGGGTTTTGGTGGACATAGGCCCAATCGGTGCGCCCCAGACGGCGGCGTGCGCTCTCAGACATCGCGAGAACGTCCTGCCCGTCATAGGCAATCCGGCCCCGCTCGGGCCGCTGATGCCCTGCCAGACAGGACAAAAGCGTAGACTTGCCCGACCCACTCTCGCCCACAATCCCCAGCACCTCGCCGGGATAAAGGTCAAACGACACATCTGCGCATCCGATGCGCGCACCATAGGTTTTGGTCAGGCCTGCCACGGTCAGCAGCGGCGTATCCGTGGCTGTGACTTTTTCAATATGGCTCATGCCGCACCTCCCGAGATGGGTGCCGACAGCCGACCCCGCTTGCCATGCGCCTGACGGTCGGTGCAAAAGTCGGTGTCCGAGCAGACGAACATCCGACCGCCCAGATCATCGGTGATCACCTCATCCAGATAGCTGGCCCGCGCACCGCAAAGGTCGCACACATGCGCGGCCTTGCTGGCGGTAAAAGGATGGTCATCAAAGTCGAGGCTGACGACCTTTGTATAGGGAGGCAGGGCATAGATCCGCTGCTCGCGCCCCGCGCCGAAAAGTTGGATGGCGGGGCTGTCCGACAGTTTGGGGTTGTCGAATTTCGGGATGGGCGACGGGTCCATCACATAGCGCCCCGACACCTTGACCGGATAGGCGTAAGAGGTGGCGATTTGCCCGTGCCGCGCAATATCTTCATACAGCTTTACATGCATCAGCCCGTATTCCTCTAACTCGTGCATCTTGCGTGTTTCGGTCTCGCGCGGCTCCAGAAAGCGCAAGGGTTCGGGGATCGGCACTTGGTAGACGAGGATCTGCCCCGCGTGCAGCGGAGTCTCGGGGATGCGGTGCCGGGTCTGGATCAGCGTCGCATCCGCTGTGCGGGTGGTGGTGGCAACCCCCGCGGTGCGGGCAAAGAACCGGCGGATGCTGACCGCGTTGGTGGTGTCATCGGCGCCTTGGTCGATGACCTTCAATCGGTCTTCGGGCACAAGGCATGCCGCCGTGACCTGCACCCCGCCGGTGCCCCAGCCATATGGCATTGGCATCTCGCGGCTGGCAAAGGGCACCTGATAGCCGGGCACGGCGATGCCCTTCAGGATCGCGCGGCGGATCATGCGCTTGGTCTGCTCATCAAGGTAGGCGAAGTTATAGGCCGGCTCGGGGGTGGCGTCGTTCATTCGGCGGCCTCCTGCAAGGCGATTGCATCGGCCCGCAGGCGGCGGACCAGTTCCAGCTCGGCCTGAAAATCGACGTAATGGGGCAGTTTGATATGTTCCAGAAACCCGGTTGCCTGCACGTTGTCGGCGTGCATCAGCACGAATTCCTCGTCCTGAGCCGGGGCGCCGGTAAAGTCTTCGCCCAATTCCTGCCAGCGCAGGGCGCGGTCGACCAGACTCATCGCAATCGCCTTACGTTCGGACTGGCCAAAGACAAGGCCATAGCCGCGGGTGAATTGCGCGGGCTGAGTGCGGCTGCCGGAAAACTGGTTGACCGTTTCACATTCGGAAAGCTCGATCTCACCGATCTCGACCGCAAAGCCCAACTCGGGAATGTCAACCTCGACCGCCACATGGCCGATGCGCAACTCGCCGACGAAAGCATGGGTGCGCCCGTAGCCGCGCTGGGTAGAATAGGCCATCGACAGGATAAATCCCTCATCGCCGCGCGTGATCGCCTGCAGGCGCAGCGCGCGGGCGGCGGGCAACTCCATCGGCTCGCGCGTGAGGTCAGGGGGCAGGGTGTTGTCGGGGGTGGCGGCCTCGATCAGGCCGTCGCGGTTCAGAATATCCATGACATGCGGGACGGGCGCAGCGGTGGTGGCGGTTTGCGGTGCGGGCGGCACTGTGCCCTCGGCTGCGAGTTTGAAATCCAGCAGGCGGTGAGTATAGTCGAACGTCGGCCCCAGCACCTGCCCCCCCGGCAGATCCTTGAACGTGGCGCTGATGCGCCGGTCTACGGCCATGGCCCCGGTATCGACCGGGTGCGACGATGCCAGACGGGGCAGCGTGGTGCGGTAGGCGCGCAGCAAAAACACCGCCTCGATCAGGTCACCGCGCGATTGCTTGATTGCCAGCGCCGCCAGGTCGGGGTCAAAAAGCGACCCTTCGGCCATCACCCGGTTGACCGCCAGCCGCATCTGTTCGCGGATTTGTGCTACCGAAAGTTCGGGCACCGACGGGTCGCCCCGGCGTTCCTCGGCCAGCCAGGCGTGGGCATTGTCGATGGCGCGCTCGCCACCCTTTACGGCGACATACATCAGAGAGCCTCTACTTTTGTGCTGCGCGGCAGGCCCGCGATGCGGCTGCCACAGGTGAACAGGCAATCAAACCCCATCGGAAACAGCGCCCGGTTGGCACGAAACGCAGCGGTTTCGGGCAGGCTGAGCCAGGTGGCCGTCTCAATCCCGGGTCCGGTCAGGGTGGGGCCGTGGTTGGTCAGCCGGTCCATCTCGACGATCAGGGTAGCCGAGCGGTCGGGGTAATCTGGCAGGCCAGTGGCAAAGCGCGTCACGGGTTGCAAGGCGGCCCATGTGCCAAGCGCAAAAGCGGCATCCCCGGCCTTTACCAGCCGCGCGCCAATGTGAAAGGCCACCCAGTCGCGCACCGGGGCACAGTCGGCAGCGCCCGCCAGATGCAGCGGCGTGGTTGCGTCGGTCAGCGTCAGCAGGGCGACCCCAGCCGCCATGGATAGCGGTGCAGGTGGGGCGGCCCCGTGTAGGGCCATGATCTTGCCGGGTCTGGCCATGGCGTCCAGAATGGCGCGAAAGGCCTGTGCGGATTGGATCGGGGCATCGGCAAAGCCACCGCTGAGGGTGTGGGTGTTCATGCGTCTTCTCCGCGCACAAGGGTGAAGAAATCGACCTTGGTGGCGGCGGCCTTCTCAGTGCGGGCCTGCCGGGCGGCCTGCGCCTCGCGGTGCAACACATCCAGCACGCCGGATCCAAGCGCTGCGGCCTGCGGTGTGTGCATCAGCGCATCCATGATCGCAGCATGCGTGGAATGGCGCGCATCGCGGCCCTGCACCCAGGCGTGGCCGACTGGACCATCCGTCAGTTGCACCGAACAGCGTGTCACGGTCATTTCTCCCAGATTGAAGGGTGCGCCCGTGCCACCCGCCCGCGCCTGCACCATGACCGCCCCCACCTCGGGGCTGCGCAAAAAGCTGTGGGCGGGAAGGTCGGGCATCAGGGCCGCGAGCCTGGCGGGATCAGCCTTGGCCAGCACCGCCATCCAGTCTTTTCGGGAGTTCCAGGTCATGGTGTCCTCGACATCTTTTGGGGTTGTTGGTTTATCTATACAACTATACAAATCATAGTCTGAACGCAGGCGCCACACAACCGCGCTTGCATGAATTTTTAATGACAGGAACCCGCCCTTGCCACGACCGAACCTGTGGGCCGCGATTGAAGGCACCTTGCGATACGAGATTGCCCAAGGGCTGTATCGCCCGGGTGACAAATTGCCGACCGAAGCCGCCTATGCCGCGCGCTTCGGCGTCAATCGCCATACCGTGCGCCAGGCGCTGGCGGCCATGGCAGACGCAGGGATCGTGCATGCCCGGCGCGGCGCGGGCGTGTTTGTGACGGCGACGCCCGCCGACTATCCACTGGGGCGGCGGGTGCGGTTTCATCAGGGGATCAGCGCATCGGGCCGCACCCCCGCGCGCCGCGTCACCCGGCTTGAGACGCGGGTGGCATCAGCGACCGAACGGCAGGCGCTGGGGCTTTTTGATGAGGCGATGGTGCATGTGGTTGAGGGCGTGTCGCTGTCTGACGGGCAGCCCATCGCCACATTCCTTTCGGTGTTTCCCGCCGCGCGCCTGCCGGGGTTGCTGGCCGTACTGGCGGATGAGCCTTCGGTGACCAAAGCCCTCGCTGCTTGCGGCGTGGCCGACTACACGCGCGCGCAAACCCGGCTGACGGCCCGGTCGGCCGATGCGGTGCTTGCGCTGGCCTTGCAGATCAAACCGGGCGCGCCGGTGTTGCGTTCGGTCGCGGTCAACGTCGATACGGCGGGCGTGCCAGTGGAATTCGGCACGACCTGGTTTGCGGGCGATAAGGTGACGCTGACAGTGGCCCCGGGTCAGCCGTGATGCTTTTCCAGAAATGCCTCGGCCGGCAAAGTGCGAAAATCGGTCAGGGCCGCGCGCAGGCGGGCATGGTCCCAATCCCACCAGCCAAGCGCCAGCAGCCGGTCAATCACGCCCGGCGCAAAGCGGGCGCGCAGGGGGGTGGCGGGGCATCCGGCCACGATCATGAAGGGCGCTACATCGCGGGTGACAACCGCGCCTGATGCCACGATGGCACCTGCGCCAAGCGTCACCTCGGGCTTGATGACCGCCCCGTGCCCAATCCAGCAATCGGGGCCAAGCACTGTGCGGCGCGCGGCGCGGGCGGCGAAAAATACGGGGTCATCCGCCGCATCTTCCCAGTAATAGGATGACCGATACAGAAAATGATGCTGTGCCGCATGGGTGAACGGGTGGTCGGTCGGGCCGATCCGTGTCATCGCGGCGATATTGGCAAAGCGCCCCACCGTGGTGTTGGCAATATCGGCCATCCGGTCGCAATAGGCATAGGCGTGAAAGGTGAAATTGACCACGCGCGCGCCTTCGCCCACCTCGGTCCAGCCCTCGAAGATCGACGCATGCAGCATGCAGCCGGGGTGGATCAGCGGACCCTCAGCCGAGAGCCGCGTCTTGGGCTGCGCTTCGGCATCCGTCATGCTAGGACCCCTTGATCAGCTTGCGCCGCAGCCAACCCGAGAACGTGTCCATCAGCATGACCATCAGAATGATAAGGGTCATATAATAGGCCACTTCCTCCCAATCCTTCTGGGTCTGGATGGCTTGGGTCAAAAGCAGCCCCACACCGCCGCCCACGATGGCACCGATCACCGTCGCGCTGCGCGTGTTGGATTCCAGATGATACAGGATCTGGCTAAGCAAGACGGGTGTGATCTGCGGGATCACCCCGAACCTTGCGCGCAAGGCCGCATTGGCCCCGGTAGAGCGGACGCCCTCTACCTGTTTCTCGTCGATGTTTTCCAAGGCTTCGGAGAAGAGTTTGCCGAAAGACCCTGTGTCGGTCAGCAAAATGGCCAGCGCCCCGGTCATCGGGCCGGGACCGAAGGCGCGCGACAGGATGATGGTCCAGATCAGCCCATCCACACCGCGCACGAAATCGAACACCCGGCGCATGCTGCCACGAACCAGCCGCACGGGCATGAAGTTTGACGCCGCCACAAAGCCCAGGGGCAGGGCGATGATCGCCGCACCAAAAGTGCCAAGGAAGGCCATCAGCATCGTCTCGAAAATGGCCCAGGCCACATCCCCGTGGCGCCACATGGCATTGGTCCAGAAATCCCGTGCCATGCTTGTGATATTGGCGCGTGCCGGGTCCACACGGTCGCCAGTCAGCGCCATTCCGGCCAGTTCCAGCGGGGATTTGCCGTAAAACGGGCTGTCGAGCGTGAAAAAGAACAACTCCCACCCGCCCGAATATTTGAATGTCTCAATTCTTGAGCGGGTGTAGGTGACGCGGCCCGCAGGGGTGGTGATAGTCACGCGTGTATTAGATGCGTTGATGAAATCGGGGGGGATGCCATCGGGCTTGGTCAGCATCAGGCCATCTGGCCCCGGCTGCACGCGAATGGTGCCATAGCCGGGCAGCGCATATGTCATCGCGTCGCCCGCATATGTCACGATGTTGCCCGACCCAAGGTCGATGATCGTCTGCCCGTCCGTTTGGCGCACCCAATCGGGCGACATGCCGGGCGGATAGGTGCCCTTGCGCTCGCCTTCAATTGCAACGGTGATGTCGCCGCTGCGGTTGTCGCGCTCTACATGGGTTTTATGGCTGACGAAATCCGACATCAGAATGCGGGCATTGTCCATGCGTGCGCGGTCGGCCAGACCGGGAATGTCAAAGGCAAAGAAGATATAGGCAAGATAGGCCAGAATGACAGCGGGAACGGCAAAGGACACCCATTTGCGGCGCGTGAAATTGGCGGTGATCGTGGTTGCGATATCGGGGTTCACAGAGATGGTCATGCGCTGGCCCCTTTGGTCAGACGGGTGCGGAAATGGTCTGAAATGCGGTCGATGATCACGATGGTCGCAAACAGCAGAAGAAAGATCGCCACCACCTGATCGTATTTTCCTTGCCCCCATTGCATCGCGATCTTCAGGTCATACCCGATCCCGCCTGAGCCTACGAAGCCAAGGATGGCCGAGGCGCGCACGTTGATCTCGAACCGCAGCAGCGCATAGGACAGCCAGTTCGGCGCAACCTGCGGGACCACGCCCAGCCACATGCGCTGGCCCCAAGTGGCCCCCACCGAGGCCAACCCCTCGACCGGTTTCAGATCAGCGTTTTCGGCGACTTCGGAAAACAATTTGCCAAGCGCGCCTGCGGTATGGATGGCGATGGCGATCATCGCGGGGATAGGGCCGGGCCCAAGAATGTAGATCAACACCAGCGCGACCACGATCTCGGGTATCGCGCGAAAGCTATCCATCAGGCGGCGAAACAGGCCCACGGCACGGGGCCAGCGGGCAAGGCCGCGTGTTGCCAGCAGCGCCAGCACCATGGCCACCAGCGCCCCGATCAAGGTGGATACGGCGGCGATGTTCACCGTCTCAAGCAACGAGGGCAGGAATTGCCACGCATATCCGGGCAGGTTGGCGCGGTTGCGCCATGCCTCGGACACCACTTCGGATGGAAAGGCACCCAGCATGTGCAACCCCTCCCAAAAACCGCCTGCGTTGCGCTCGTCGGCCAGCATGAAGCCCGAGGCCATCATCGCCACAAAGATCACCAGCAAGATGCCGCCATACATCCGCTTGCGGCGCACCATTTCCAGATAGACGGTGCCCGTGTCGGTCAGTCGGGGAACCCCGTTGCGCAATGCTGCGTCAGTCATGTCGGCTCCCCCAATAAGAAATTGCCGGGGCCACGGATCGGTGGCCCTGGCAGTGCGTCATGAAAATGTCAGTTCGACTGCAACTTGCGCGCGGCAAGGATGCCGTCATATTCGGGCAGCGTGACCGGCACGAAGTCCATCGCATCGCCCGCCGCCACACCATATGCGCAGGCTTTGTCCGTCTCATGCAGGTCGGCGGTCAACTTGATGACGCGGTCCTTCACGTCCTGCGGCAGGGCCGAGCGGACGACCATCGGGCCCTCGGGGATCAGCTTGGACTGCCAGATCTGCACCAGATCATTCATATCCACCAAGCCCGCATCAGCGGCACGGCGCAACGCGCCCGAATTGTAGCCGTCTTCCCAGTTGCCCAGACCATCAGCCCAGGACACGCCCGCCGCAAAATCACCGTTGGCCACGCCGACGATGGTCTGCTCATGCCCGCCCGAGAATTTCACCTCAGAGAAATACTGCTCCAGATCGCCGTATTTCACGGCCAGTTCCGCGCCCGGGACCAGATAGCCCGAGGTCGAGTTCGGGTCCGCAAAGGCAAAGCTTTTGCCCTTGGCATCATCCATCGACGCAATCCCGGCATCCTTGCGGGCAAAGCCGATGGAATAATAGCCGGTCGAGCCATCGACGTTCTGCTTGGTCAGGGCCAGATCAACCGCGTTCGGGTCGGTCAAATAGATCTTGGCAAAGGCAGAGGCGCCCAGCCAGGCCATGTCCAGAGAGCCGCCCAGCAGCCCTTGGATCACGCCGTCATAATCAGCCGGGGTGAACAGTTTGACCGGCACGCCCAGTTCGGCCTCAATGGCCGCGCGGTAGCATTCCTGCGAGGTCAGGCGGTCTTGGGCGTTCTCGCCGCCAAGGATGCCAATGTTGAATTCGGTGATCTCTTGCGCCATCGCAGCGGGGGCAAGAAGGGCGACAAGTGCGGTGGCCGTCAGCAGCTTATTCATGGTCTCTCCATGGGTTGAGCCCCGGGGTGGGGCACTTGGGTAAAGGGGTCAGGACATCATCAGATCGGCATAGGTGCGGTCTGCCGAGGTGTCCTTGGGGATCGCGGTCGAGGTCGCGTCCTCGTTGAAACTGGCGTCCGCGCCGTAGATGTCGCGGGCCACGCCGGTCGAAAGCTGGTCAGGGGTGCCATCAAAGACAATGCGCCCGTCGCGCATGCCGATCACCCTGTCACAGTAGCGACGCGCAGTATCAAGCGTGTGCAGGTTGGCCACCACCATGCGCCCGTCTTCGACATTGATGCGCTTGAGCGTGTCCATCACCACCTGCGCATTCATCGGATCAAGGCTGGCAATGGGTTCATCGGCCAGAATGATTTTCGGGTCTTGCATCAAGGCGCGCGCAATGGCGACCCGTTGTTGTTGGCCGCCCGACAGTGCCTCTGCCCGTTTTGGGGCCTGTTCGGCAATGCCAAGCCGGTCCAAGATGGCGATGGCGCGCAAAATGTCGGCGCGGGGCCACAGGTTGAACATGGTCTGCAGGGTGGAGCGGCGGTTCAAGATGCCATACAGCACGTTCGAGACCACATCCATCCGCGGCACCAGGTTGAACTGCTGAAAGATCATCGCACATTGGCTTTGCCATGTCCGTGTCTCGGCACCGCGCAGGGCCGCAATGTCGCGCCCCTCAAACAGGATCTGGCCGGAACTGACATCAGACAATCGGTTCATCATCCGCAACAGGGTTGATTTTCCGGCACCCGAACGGCCGATGATGCCCACAAAACTTGGCCCGTTGATGGTGAAGCTGGCATTGTCCACGGCGGCCTTTTGGCCGAACAAACGGCTTACCGACTTTACTTGCAGCATGTGCGATCTCCCCTTGGCTTGGGGTGGTTGATAAGGACCCTGTGTAACGGCCTTACGTTGTTCAGATAAAACTTACGTGACGGTTTCCGGGTCAGACCCGGACGCGGCGCGGCCAGACAAACGCCTCGTCGAGGGTGTGGTTCGCTTCTGCTGCAAGCGCCATGGTGATCCGACGGAGGGCTTGTGCAATGTCTGTCTGAAACGTTTGCAGTGAGGCTGCGCTGAGGGGGGCGCCGATATTGATCGGCAAAGTGCCACCCTCCAGCCGCCGCGTTTCATGGAAGATCATCGCGAGGCGCAGGGCATAAGACATATGGCTGGCCATCTGGAATATCCGTGAATTCTGGCATGCGAAATGCACGGGAAGGCTTGTCACACACGGCAATGTCGCAAGGCGCCCCACAAACGGTTGCGATGATCCTCGGAGCCAATCTGGGCGGCGCGTTCATCGCCTATGTTTTAACCTTGTCAGCGCCAGTAGCGTCGCGCCATATGGTCGTTGCCAATCTGGCCCTGCGCGGCAGTGGTGCGATTTTGGCGACCTTGCTTATCGCGTTAATGCCCGATCTTTTGAACACCCTTGGGAACACCGCCGCGCGTCAAGCGATCAATCTGCATCTTGTGTTTAATCTTGTTTTGGCGACCGCCGCTCTACCCTTTGTGGGGCCGATTATCGCCGGGCTGGAGCACCTGATAAAAGACACACCCGTCGAAGAAAACCCGATGGAATCCGCCAGCGCCCTTGATCCGACCGCTCTAGACCGACCACACCGTGGCTTGGATTGTGCGGCGCGCGAATTGCTGGGAATGGGCCAGAAAATAGAACAAATGCTGATTACAGTTGAACCCCTGTATGATCACTGGGACGTTGCTGGCGGAAAATTGATCCGTGATCAGGATATGATCATCAAAAAGATGCACTTAAATGTGAAGCTGTACCTCGCAAAACTGGGTAAGGCTGGTTTGGATGAAGCATTGAGCAGCCGCTCAATGGAACTTGCCTCTATTTCGTCCAGCCTTGATTCTGCATCGGATGCAATCACGCGGGTCATGCTGGATCTCGCGCAGCGGCTCGACAGCCAAAAGCTGAAGTTTTCAGAGCAGGGACGAGAAGAGATACGTGATTTCACAGATCGGGTCCAAAGCAATGTTCAGTTGGCACTAAATGTGATGATGAACCAAAATCCAGCTGAAGCTCGTGAACTGGTCGCAGCAAAGGAAACGGTGCGGCAGGTCGAACAAAAGTTGCAACGTAATCATATCGGCCGATTGCGCGAAGGCATGTCCGAAAGCATTGATACCAGCAATATCCACCAAGAAACCCTGCGGGCGCTCAAGCAGATCAATACAGCGTTTTCGATGGTTGGATATCCGATTCTTTTGAAATCTGGGGATCTTTTAGAGAGTAGGTTGGCCAACACCTAAACCTTTGAGGGCGCACGAGATTGCAGATTGGCCAGACCCAATATCTGCCAATGCAAAGTCCTACGACCCAGCGAGTTATTTGTTCGTTTCATGTCCCAAATTGACGAATGCTGAGTTTGGCACCTTTTTGTAGTGCTTGCATGTTGTAACCATCGGGACTTTGCGCGCTGGGTATCATCATGATGCCAATGGCGCCACAACATTGGATATTTCAACCGCTCAAACACGCCAAATATGCGCGTCATCGCGTCGAAGGCATTTTAAGTCTGATCGCAAGTATACAAAAACGCGAGGATGGTGCTGGTATGGTCGATCTACGACCGCTTCTCGTCGAGATCGAAAAAATGCTGCCGCTCGCATCCAAGACTCATCGACCGGCATTGCTCGCGCTTCACTGCCTTTATAATTTTTGCGTGCCCGATGGCTATCGCAGCGACGGCTATGCTGCGTTCCGCGACGCACATTTTCCGGAATTTTCGCAGCCAACGATCGAGGCATTGGTCACCGCGACTGCGATAGGCTGGACCTGGTCAAATAGTCTAGCCGACCATCGGGCCATGATTGATCAGTATTTTGCCGAGCGGATTCGCCCGACTGGCCTGCATGCGCCGCGCCTACCCCCGCGTCCGCTGGACCACCGCAATGCGGCCCTCGAACCCATCCCCACCGTCCGCCATCGCCGTCTCCCTCTGAAGCTCAGAGCGAGACTCGCCTCTCGGTCAGTGCTGGGGAACCGGCGAAATCAATGGGGCGGAGACGGCGCATACCGTTCTGGGCAATGCAAATTGCACTCGGTGGCCATCCTGTCCAAGAAGACATCGCTTTGGTCTACAGGGTTGTCCCATGGCGCAGGGTTCGGTTTCAGGAATTCACCGCCGTGATCGGACCGGACGGCCAGCCCGTCTCATTTCGGTTCGATCATTTGGAAGATGCCGTTGCCGAGCTGCGGCGGTGGTTGAACCTGCCTTAAGTCTGTGCAAGGTCAATCGCGCGTTGGACTGTGTCTGCCGTGATAAAGGACGGAAATTTAGCACGCTCCCCACGTTCAAACCGGTCTTTATAAATGCGCAACTGCTCGATATTTCCGGTCTGGGCCAACGCAATGAAATGCCAAATCTGAAGATGCGGTTGTTCGCCGGGCTCTCGCTTGGCCGCGGCGTCAATGAATGTGTCTGGCGACACCGTTGCCGCCCATTCTTCAATTTCTGTCATGGATGATGCCATTGCCGTAACGAGTTCATCTTTGGTGAAGAACTTTCTAGACGTGGATTTAACGGCAATTGGCGCGTCGATCGGAACATCGGACGCCAGAATCTGTTTATACACAGCCTCAAGTCCCTTGTGAATTAATTGCACGAAGGTGGTGACATCCCACAATGTTTCTGTTCGAGGATACGCTTGGAATTCGGCAATTAAATAACTGTGGCCAAGATCATGTTTGAACAGATGGCCGCGACGCCCCTCGCGCCTGACCACCTCCCACGTTTCAACTTTTCCCGGCGGCACAGAGCGCAAGACAGTGTTTATTGCAGCTTTGGAGAATAGGTTTCCTGCCTCGGCAGTTTTGTGGGGTCTGCGCATCCAAGGCCATAGCAGAGAGAATTTGTTAGACATGGATAGTACTGTTCAACCAACCTGGCACAAACCCCGCCAGCGTTTCGGCCAGCAGCGTATGGCGTTTCTCTATGCCATTATAGGCCCAAACACCTGCCACCCCGGCCCGAAAGCAAAAGTAAATCCCATCGGCGCCTGCATGTCCGATCACCAGATCATTTGGTTCATCAGGACTGATATACAAATCTTGAGGAGGCAAAATAACCTGCATGTAACTGGCTTCACAATAGACACCTTCTGAGAAGGTTGAAAAATACTCATGACATTGCGGTGTCCAACGCATCGCATCCGTGGCGGTTACAGTTTTCACCCCGCTTCGAAACGCCGCATATTCTGGGTCATCAGGCCATTCCGCAGACATAATACCAAATACCTCCAATTTTTTTCACAAGCGTTGGCAACTGGAATACCCCCAACCCCCTCGACTGTGAACCTTAAAGAACGGTGGTTTCTGCCCCCCGTTGGCCATTTCAGCGTCGTCATCACGTTAGCATGGTCATGACCGCCCCGGCAAAACCTAACTCGTTTCGGTATGTGTGTGGCTAATCCGAGGAGCGGCCATTCTCTCTGTCCCGATGATCTTACAAGAGGGCACACAGCCGACCTGCGACAGCCCCGCGTGATGCCCGCGTTCGTCATTGGTTTAATGTCGGCTTCCTGCCCCAATGCAGGACCAGTTCGCAGCCACGGCGAACGACCGTTGTCCGCCCCCAACGTCGATCATCGGCATTGGTTACCTTAGGTTTTCCCAAATGCACCGAGGGGCGTAAGGTGGCGCGGTAGGTGGCCAGCGCATCGCCCAAGCTTGCCGGTGCAAAATGCGATGCAAAGGCATAAGGCAAGCCGAAATAGGCCGCGAGTTGCGCACCATAAAGGCTGGACCCCAAAATCCAGACCGGAACATGGGTGCCGGTGCCAGGTATCGCGCGCACAGCAGCGCCGTGGGGGCATCGCCCAGATAGCCGATCAGCTCCTGCACATCGGCGGGAAAACTGTCCTCCTCGGCCATATGCCTGCGCAGGGCGCGGGCGGTGGCCATATCGGTGCCGGGCGCGCGGCCAAGGCCAAGGTCGATCCGATCCGGATAAAGCGTGGCGAGCGTGCCGAACTGTTCGGCAATCACCAAGGGCGCATGGTTGGGCAGCATGATGCCACCTGCGCCCACCCGAATGGATTTGGTCGCCGCTGCGATATGCGCGATCACAAGGCTGGTTGCCGCACTTGCGATGCCTGGCATGTTGTGATGTTCGGCCAGCCAATAGCGCGTATAGCCAGCGGTTTCGCCCGCCTGCGCCAAGGCGACCGAATTTGCCAAGGCATCGGCGGCTGTATGGCCTTCGGGGATTGGCGACAAATCGAGGATAGAAAATGCGGGCATGGGCAGGCTCCTTTGCCCCTAGCTATGCGCGCGGGCGGTGGCTGCCAAGGGGGGGGCGGAAGGAGGCAAGCTAATTCTTGACCCGACTCAGTCTTTGTGGCTATGAATTGAACAAGCGTTCAATTCTTGTCGGGGGAGACGGCGATGTTCATGGGTTCTATGCGGTTTGATCTGGGTGACGATATTTCGGCGCTGCAAGATATGGTGCACCGCTGGGCGCAAGAACGTATCAAGCCAATGGCCGCCAAGATTGACGCCAGCAACACATTCCCGCCCGAGTTGTGGGCCGAGATGGGTGATCTGGGCCTGTTGGGCATTACGGTGCCGGAAGAGGACGGCGGCGCAGGGATGAGCTATCTTGCCCATGTGATTGCGACCGAGGAAATCGCGCGGGCCAGTGCGTCCGTGTCGCTATCATACGGCGCCCATTCCAACCTGTGTGTTAACCAGATCAAGCTGAACGGCACGCCTGCGCAAAAGGCGAAATACCTGCCGGGGCTGATTTCGGGGCGGGCTGTCGGGGCATTGGCGATGTCCGAGGCGGGGGCGGGGTCTGATGTTGTCAGCATGAAGCTGCGGGCCGAGAAAAAGAACGGCTATTACACGCTGTCAGGGCATAAATACTGGATCACCAATGGGCCGGATGCCGACACCTTGGTCGTCTATGCCAAAACCGACCCTGCGGCGGGTTCCAAGGGGATGACCGCGTTCATCGTGGAAAAATCGATGAAAGGTTTTTCGACCAGCCCGCATTTCGACAAGCTAGGGATGCGCGGGTCCAACACCGCCGAGCTGATTTTCGACAATGTCGAAGTGCCGTTTGAAAATGTGCTGGGGGTTGAGGGCAAAGGCGTGCGCGTGCTGATGTCGGGGCTGGATTACGAACGCGTGGTATTGTCGGGCATTGGCACGGGCATCATGGCGGCTTGTCTGGATGAGGTGATCCCCTACCTGCAAACCCGTGAACAATTTGGCCAACCCATCGGGAATTTCCAGCTGATGCAGGGCAAGGTGGCCGATATGTACACGGCCATGAATTCGGCCCGCGCCTATACCTATGAGGTGGCGCGCGCTTGTGATCGCGGCCAAGTCACCCGCCAAGACGCAGCTGCTTGTGTGCTTTATGCGTCTGAACAAGCGATGGTGCAGGCACATCAAGCCGTGCAAGCCCTCGGCGGCGCAGGGTTTCTGGCGGATAGTGCGGTCAGCCGGTTGTTCCGCGATGCGAAGTTGATGGAGATTGGGGCAGGGACGAGTGAGATTAGGCGCATGCTGATCGGGCGCGAGGTGTTGGGGGCATGACAGGCGCTGTTGAGGTGATGTTTGGATGCATTTTGAAACCCTGTGGCCTTGCAGTTGGCCTGCTTGCCGTTGCATCGGTGGTATATGCCGAGGACGGCCCTGTCGTCGATGAAAACATCATCAAAACCTGCTTGCAAAGCGCGTCCTATGACACTTCGAACCCGGCCTGTATTGGCGACGCCGCGGAAACCTGCATGTCGCTGCCCGACGGTGCGACAACCTTCGGTATGACCAGTTGCCTTGCAGCCGAGGCAAATGTGTGGCGCAGTTCACTGGAGCAGGAATTGGCAGCCTTGAAAGCCGAGCTGCAAAACTACGATGAAAGCCGCGCAGGAACTTTCACTGCGTTGCAGGCGCAGCAGGATAAGGCGCAGGCCGCCTGGCAAGTTTATGCCCGCGCGCAATGCGATTTGGAGGTGGGCATCGTGATTGACGGCACCATCAGCGGCCCGACCGCTGCGGCGTGTGAAATGGACCTGCTGGCGCAACGCACGATCAAACTGCGCCTTTTGCGCAGGACAGTTGAATGATCGAACCCAGATTGTGATGGAAAAATGAAACTCACCTCTACCTTCCTGCCCAATTCTGAAACCGCCCGCACCAACCGCGCAGCCCATCTTGCGATGCTGGATACTGTGGCGCAGGCCGCCCAACTGGCCGCTGCGGGCGGCGGGGCGGCGTCGCAAGCCCGCCATATCTCGCGTGGTAAAATGCCGCCGCGCGAACGGGTGGCAAACCTGCTGGACGCAGGCTCTCCCTTCCTTGAAATCGGCGCTACAGCGGCGCATGGGCTTTACGGCAATGATGCCCCCGGTGCAGGCGTGATCGCAGGCATTGGCCGCGTGATGGGGCAGGATGTGATGGTGGTCTGCAATGATGCCACCGTAAAGGGTGGCACCTATTACCCGATGACGGTGAAAAAACACCTGCGCGCACAGGAAATTGCCGAGGAAAACTATCTGCCTTGCATCTATCTCGTGGACTCCGGCGGCGCGAACCTGCCCAATCAAGATGAGGTCTTCCCCGACCGCGATCATTTCGGCAGGATTTTCTATAACCAAGCCCGCATGTCCGCCAAAGGCATCGCACAAATCGCCGTGGTGATGGGGTCTTGCACCGCAGGCGGTGCTTATGTGCCCGCGATGTCGGATGTGACCGTCATCGTGCGTGACCAAGGCACGATCTTTCTTGCCGGCCCCCCCTTGGTCAAGGCCGCCACGGGCGAGGTTGTCAGCGCCGAAGACCTTGGCGGCGGCGATGTGCATACCCGCCTGTCGGGCGTGGCCGATTATCTGGCCGAAGATGATGCGCACGCGCTGGCCCTTGCCCGCCGCGCCGTGGGCAACCTGAACCGCGCCAAACCCGCAACTGTGCAATGGCAAGCGGCAGAAGACCCGGCCTATGACCCCGAGGAAATTCTCGGCCTTGTCCCCCCAGACTTGCGCACGCCCTATGATATCCGTGAGGTGATTGCCCGCGTCGTGGACGGGTCTCGCTTTGACGAATTCAAAGCGCGCTTCGGCGAAACGCTTGTCACCGGCTTTGCCCATATCAACGGCTGCCCCGCAGGCATCATCGCCAACAATGGCGTGCTGTTTTCCGAAGCCGCCGTCAAAGGCGCACATTTCGTGGAACTGTGCAGCCAGCGCAAT
Source organism: Pseudorhodobacter ferrugineus DSM 5888 (assembly GCF_000420745.1). Lineage (GTDB taxonomy): Bacteria > Pseudomonadota > Alphaproteobacteria > Rhodobacterales > Rhodobacteraceae > Pseudorhodobacter > Pseudorhodobacter ferrugineus. The sequence goes on along the minus strand of NZ_ATVN01000024.1, from coordinate 26,152 downwards.
ATCCCACTGGTATTTTTGCAAAACATCACCGGTTTCATGGTGGGTCGCAAATACGAATCCGAAGGCATCGCACGCCACGGCGCAAAACTTGTTACCGCCGTTGCCACCACCAATGTCCCCAAGATCACCATGCTGGTCGGCGGTTCCTTTGGCGCGGGTAATTACGGCATGGCCGGCCGCGCCTATTCGCCGCGTTTCTTGTGGTCTTGGCCCAACAGCCGCATTTCCGTGATGGGCGGCGCGCAGGCCGCAGGCGTTCTGGCAACCGTCAAACGCGACGGCATCGAACGCAAGGGCGGCACTTGGTCACCCGCGGAAGAAGCCGCCTTCAAACAACCCACGATTGATATGTTCGAGGAACAATCCCACCCCCTCTACGCCTCCGCGCGCCTCTGGGATGATGGCATTATCGACCCCCGAAAAACCCGCCAAATCCTCTCTCTTTCCCTCACCGTAGCCCTGAATGCCCCGATCGAGTCCACAAAATTCGGCCTCTTCCGCATGTAGCTTTTTCTGTTCAAAAATATCCCGGGGGTCCGGGGGCTGGCCCCCGGCGCTCTCCAACGCGCGAGACACAACATGTTTCACAAAATCCTCATTGCCAACCGTGGTGAAATCGCCTGCCGGATTATTGAATCCGCCCGCAAACTCGGCGTGGCAACTGTTGCCGTTTATTCCTCGGCCGATGCCGGTGCCAAACATGTGGCAATGGCGGATGAGGCGGTGCCAATCGGCGGCCCCGCGCCCCGCGACAGCTATCTGCGCGGCGATGCGATCATCGCGGCGGCGAAAATGACAGGCGCGCAGGCCATTCATCCCGGTTATGGGTTTCTGTCCGAAAACCCCGATTTTGTGGATGCGGTCGAACAGGCGGGCCTGACCTTCATTGGCCCATCCGCACAGGCGATCCGCGCGATGGGCCTGAAGGATGCTGCGAAAAAACTGATGCAAGCGGCGGGTGTGCCCGTGGTGCCGGGGTACTTGGGCGAGGATCAAGACCCTGTAAACCTCGCCACGCAAGCCGCGAAAATCACCTACCCCGTGCTGATCAAGGCCGTGGCAGGCGGCGGTGGCAAAGGCATGCGCAAGGTGTCTGACCCCAAGGATTTTGCCGATGCCCTTACCAGTGCCAAGGGCGAGGCGGCCACCGCCTTTGGCAATGACGCGGTTTTGATTGAAAAATACGTCGAAAAACCTCGCCATATCGAGGTGCAAGTGTTTGGCGATGGCACCGACGCGGTCCATCTGTTTGAACGCGATTGCAGCCTGCAACGGCGGCACCAAAAGGTGATCGAGGAAGCCCCAGCGCCGGATATGCCTGCCGATATGCGACAAGCGATGGGCGATGCGGCGGTCAAGGCGGCGCGTGCTATCGGCTACAAAGGGGCTGGCACTATTGAATTCATCGTTGATGCCAGCGATGGGCTGCGCGCGGATCGGTTCTGGTTCATGGAAATGAACACACGCCTGCAAGTCGAACATCCCGTGACCGAGGCGATTACGGGCGTCGATCTGGTCGAATGGCAGCTGCGCGTCGCCAGTGGCGAAAGCCTGCCGCGGCAACAAGACGAACTGACCATCACCGGCCACGCGTTTGAGGCGCGGCTTTATGCCGAGGATGTGCCCGCAGGCTTTTTGCCCGCCACAGGGCGGCTGGACCATCTGTCCTTTCCCCAAGGCGTACGTGCCGATAGCGGTGTGCGGGCGGGTGATGTGATCAGCCCTTGGTACGACCCGATGATCGCCAAGATCATTGTGCATGGGCCAACCCGCGCGGTGGCCTTGTCGCAGCTGTCGCGTGCCTTGGCGCAGACCCAAGTGGCAGGAACGGTCACCAACCTCGCCTTTCTGGGGGCTTTGGCACGGCACAAAGGATTTGCGCGCGGTGATGTGGATACGGGGTTGATTGAACGCGATCTGGTGGCGCTGACGCTTGTGCCGGTGGCGTCGACGATGGTCAAAGCCTTGGCGGTATTGGCGGCGGCGAACCTGCCGGATGATCCGCTGGCAGGCTTTACCCAATGGGCACCGCTGCGTCACAGCCTTGCGGTGATGCATCTGGGTGAACGGCTGGACGCGGTGGTAGAACCCTTGGGCGCGGCCCGCGCGCAGGTTATGGTGGGTGGTGTCACGGTTATTGCCACCCGCCGCGCAGGCATCTGGCAAGTGGACGGGGCACCGCATGTCCCTGTGGTGCAAACGGCCAGCGCGATTTATGTCTTTGCGCCGGAAGGTGCCTTTGCCTTTGCCCCCGTTGACCCGCTGGCACGTGATGCTGTGGGGGCAGGGGATGGCAAGGCCACGCTGTCGCCCATGCCGGGGCTGGTCAAAGCGGTGTTTGTGACGGCGGGGCAAAGCGTGCAGGCCGGCGACCGGCTGTGTGTGCTAGAGGCGATGAAGATGGAACATACCCTGACGGCGGTACGTGATGGTGTGGTGGCCGAGGTGCTTGCCGTCGCTGGTGATCAGGTCGAGGCGGGGGTGGCGCTGATTGTGCTGGAAGATGCCACATGATCCGGCTGCATCATGTGCCCCAATCGCGGTCGTTTCGTATCCTTTGGCTGCTGAATGAGATTGGCGCGGATTTCACTTTGGTCCCGCAGCGGTTTGATAAATCCCTAAGGGATCCGGCCTTTCTGGCAATTTCGCCTGCGGGCCGTGTGCCTGCGCTGGATATTGACGGGCGGACAATGTTTGAAAGCGGGGCAATGGCCGAATATCTGGCCGAAAGCCGCGCGCCGCATTTATCACGCCCCATAGGGCATCCGGAACGCGCCGATTACCTTGAATGGCTGCATTTTGGCGAAACCATCGGGCAGCATCTGGCCAACCTGACCCAGCACCATTTGATGCTGCGCGACGATCACATGCGCTCGCCCACTGTCATGCGCCTTGAAGCAAAGCGGCTGGCGATTTGTCTGGACGCGGTGGCGGCACAAGCAGGGCAGGGCTATTTGCTGGCGAACGGGTTCTCGGCCGCCGATATCCAATGCGGTTATGGCTTGGCGCTCGGCCAACGCTTTACGCTGCTGTCCGATGCGGCGCGGGCCTATCTTGCCCGACTTGAACAGCGCGCGGCGTTTGTGCGCGCGCTGGCGCAGGATGGTCCGCCGCTGATTTACACCCAACCCTTTTACCCCCCACCGAATGTTTGATTTATGCAAGAATTTGCCGAAATATACGAGGTTGGACCCCGCGATGGGTTGCAAAATGAAAAGTCTGTCATTGCCTTGGACCGCAAAATCGCGCTGATTGATCTGCTGTCCACAGCAGGGTTTCGGCGGATCGAAGTGGCGAGTTTTGTGTCACCCAAATGGGTGCCGCAAATGGCCGATAGCGCCGCAGTAATGGCGGGTATCACGCGGCGGGCAGGGGTGATCTATGGCGCGCTGACGCCAAACATGCAGGGCTATGCGGCGGCGCGTTTGGCGGGGGCCGATGAGGTGGCGGTATTCGGGGCAGCGTCCGAGGGGTTTTCGCGCGCCAATCTGAACGCGACCATTGCCGAAAGCCTTGCGCGCTTTGCTCCAGTGGCATCGGCCGCACTGCAAGATGGGCTGCGGCTGCGCGGCTATGTCTCTTGCGTCACCGATTGCCCCTATGACGGGCCGACCCCGCCGCAGGCCGTGGCGAAAACCGTGGCAGCCTTGCGCGATCTGGGCTGCCATGAGGTGAGCCTTGGCGACACCATCGGGCAGGGCACAGCGGAAGCGATTGATGCAATGCTGGCGGCGGTTTTGAATGAATTGCCTGCGAGCCGTTTGGCGGGGCATTACCATGATACCAACGGCCGCGCGCTGGATAATATCGGCGTGTCTTTGGCGCGGGGCTTGCGGGTGTTTGATGCCGCCGTGGGTGGTTTGGGCGGTTGCCCCTATGCGCCGGGGGCGGCGGGCAATGTCGCGACCGAACGGGTTGCGGCCTATTTGGCGGCACACGGGTTTGACACGGGGCTCGATGCGGCGACCCTGAACCAAGCCGCAGCACTGGCGCAATCGATGCGCAGCCCCTTGATGCAGCCGCTTGATACAAAAGGATTAAACCATGACCTATGACACCCTTCGCCTAGAGGTTGATCCGCGCGGCGTGGCAACGCTTACCCTTGCCCGCCCCGATAAACGCAACGCCATGTCGGCAAAAATGATTGCGGAACTGACCGATGCGGCGCAGGCGCTGGGGGCCGATAGGGCGGTGCGCGTGGTCATTCTGGCCGCACAGGGCGACAGCTTTTGTGCAGGCGGTGATTTGGCGTGGATGCAAGACCAAATGGCTGCCGATGGCCCGACGCGCGCGGCTGAGGCACGCAAGCTGGCGATGATGTTGGCTGCGCTGAACAGCTTGCCCAAGCCGCTGATCGGGCGGGTGCAGGGGCAGGCTTACGGCGGTGGTGTTGGCCTTATGTCGGTCTGCGATGTGGCGATCGGTGTGGCCGAGGCGCGGTTTGGTCTGACCGAAACGCGGCTGGGCCTGATCCCTGCAACTATCGGCCCCTATGTCATCGCACGGATGGGGGCGGCCCATGCGCGGCGCGTTTTTGCCAGCGCGCGGATTTTCGATGCGGATGAGGCGGTGCAATTGGGTCTTTTGGCCCGTGTGGTCTGGCCGGGTGATTTGGACGCAGCCATTCAGGCCGAGGTGAAACCTTACCTGTCTTGCGCACCAGGGGCCGTGGCCGAGGCAAAAGCCTTGATCCGTACCCTGCAGCCGATGCCAACAGCCGCCGACATAGAGGCCAGTATTGCGGCCTTGGTCACCCGTTGGGAAAGCCCCGAAGCGACTTTAGGAATTAACGCATTCTTTACAAAAGAAAAGCCTGATTGGGCGCAGTAATCGCTTTCCCCCACAGAAAACCTTGCGCGGCCCGCTCGGCCCATTCTGCCACAGGGTAAGCTTGCAGTATTTCACGCATTTCGTTGGCGCAAAGCGCAGGTTTTAGCGCCTGCGTCGGTTGACCCCGACGGGGGGGAGGAGTAGATGGAACGAAGAGAGCGATTTCTCCCCTTGGGGTGGAAACCAGCATGTCGCCAGCGATAGGAGCATCTTCGTGGACCATCTTCTCCGGGAATACCTGCCCATAATCATCTTTTTGGTCATTGCCGTAGGCCTTGGGCTGGTGCTGATTCTGGCGGCCGTTGTGCTGGCCGTGCGCAACCCCGACCCCGAAAAAGTGTCGGCCTATGAATGCGGCTTCAACGCGTTTGATGACGCGCGGATGAAATTTGACGTGCGGTTTTACCTCGTCTCGATCCTTTTCATCATCTTTGATCTGGAAGTCGCGTTTTTGTTCCCATGGGCCGTCGCCTTTGGCGAGATCAGCATGGCGGCGTTCTGGTCGATGATGGTGTTCTTGGCGGTGCTGACCGTCGGTTTTGCATATGAATGGAAGAAAGGGGCGCTCGAATGGGAGTGATGGCCGGAGCCAATACGGCGGGGGCGGACCTTGAGGTTTCGACCCAAGCCCTGAATGCCGAGTTGCAGGACAAAGGGTTTTTGCTGACCTCGACCGAAGATATCATCAACTGGGCGCGCACAGGGTCGCTGCACTGGATGACCTTTGGTTTGGCTTGCTGTGCGGTGGAAATGATGCACACAGCGATGCCGCGCTATGACGTGGAACGCTTTGGCTTTGCGCCCCGCGCATCCCCACGCCAGTCGGATGTGATGATCGTGGCCGGTACGCTGACCAATAAAATGGCACCTGCGCTGCGCAAGGTTTACGACCAGATGCCGGAACCACGATATGTGATTTCGATGGGGTCCTGCGCCAATGGCGGCGGCTATTACCACTACAGCTATTCGGTTGTGCGTGGCTGTGACCGGATCGTGCCTGTGGATATTTATGTGCCTGGCTGCCCACCGACGGCCGAGGCGCTTTTGTACGGCATCTTGCAATTGCAGCGCAAAATCCGCCGCACCGGCACGCTGGTTCGTTAAGGGAGTATATGATGACCGAAGCCCTGAGCGAACTTGCAGGCCAGTTGGAACTGCGCCACCCCGATGCGGTCGTGTCCACAGCCATAACGCATGGTGAGTTGACAGTTACCGTCGAGGCCCGCTTTTTGGTGGGTTTTGTCGATTTTCTGAAAACCGATGCAAGCTGCCGTTTTTCAAGCCTTGTCGACATCACGGCAGTTGATTTGCCCGAACGTACAACGGGCCGGTTTGATGTGGTGTACCACTTTCTGTCGATGTACCAAAACCACCGCATCCGGCTGAAAGTGTCGGTGCGCGAAGATGAAATGGTGCCATCGCTGACATCCGTTCACCCGTCGGCAAATTGGTTTGAGCGTGAGATTTTCGATATGTTCGGGATCTTGTTTTCGGGTCATCCCGATTTGCGCCGCATCCTGACTGATTATGGCTTTCGCGGCCATCCTTTGCGCAAGGATTTCCCAACCACAGGCTATACCGAAGTGCGTTATGACGAGGCGCAAAAGCGCGTGATTTATGAACCGGTAAAGCTGGTTCAGGAATACCGTCAGTTCGATTTCATGTCGCCATGGGAAGGCGCGCAATACGTGCTGCCCGGTGACGACAAGGCCAAGGGTTAAGCGGCGTGACGCAAGAACCGACCATCATGTTTTGCGTGGGGGCAACGAAATCCGGCACCAGCTGGCTTTTCGACTATTTGTCCGACCACCCGGATTGTCATGTGCGGTCGATCAAGGAACTGCATTATTTCGACACGCAAGAAACCGGCGCGTTTCAGCGGCAAATTGCCTTGCACCGCAACAAGGCGGCGCGGTTGCGTGACCGTTTGGCGGATGCAAAGGGCAAAACCCGCAATCGGGCGTCGGTCAAAATGCAAGACGTGATGCATTGGAAAAAAGTGCTTGAGAATCGGGCCGAAAACACCGCCAATTATCTGGCCTATTTGACTTGGGGCATGGATAAGCATGCGCTGGTCGCCGATATCACGCCGTCTTATGCGTTGCTGCCCGTTAAGCGGTTGACGGAAATGGCGAAACTGTCACCCGACACGCGCTTTATTTACCTGATGCGCGACCCTGTGGCGCGGCTGTGGAGCCATGTGCGTATGGTCGAACGCAGGGCAGGGGACGCCGCGCGCGATTTGGCGGCGGCCTGCAAGGCGACAATGGACCGCGTGTTGGCGGGTGTCCAAAGCAGTCTGACCGAACGCGGCGATTACAAAGGTGCAATTGAGCGGCTGAATGCGGCGGTAGACCCGTCTAAGCTGTTGATTATGTTCATGGAAGAGATGCTTACGCCCGCCGGTATCGCCCGCATCTGCGCCTTTTTAGGCATCGCCTATAAAGGTGCCAGTTTTGACCAGCCTGTGCATGTGGGCCCTGCCTTGGCAATGGCACCTGCACAATATGACGCTGCGCGCGCGCTGTTGCGCCCGCAATATGACTTTGTCGCCCGCCACTATCCGGATATTCCGGCCAATTGGCGCAAGAATATGGGTGAGGGACTATGATGGACGGTGGTTTTGACGACGCGCTGACAGGCGAGCAGAAGATCCGCAATTTCAACTTGAACTTTGGCCCGCAACACCCTGCGGCCCACGGTGTTTTGCGGCTTGTGCTGGAATTGGACGGCGAGATTGTGGAACGCTGCGATCCGCATATCGGGCTGCTGCACCGTGGCACCGAAAAGCTGATGGAAAGCCGCACGTATTTGCAAAACCTGCCCTATTTCGACCGGCTGGATTATGTGGCGCCAATGAACCAGGAACATGCTTGGTGCTTGGCGATTGAAAGGCTGACAGGCGTTGAGGTGCCGCGCCGCGCGCAGTTGATCCGCGTGTTGTTTTGCGAAATTGGCCGTGTTTTGAACCACTTGCTGAACGTGACGACGCAAGCGATGGACGTGGGGGCGCTGACACCGCCGCTCTGGGGCTTTGAAGAGCGCGAAAAGCTGATGGTGTTTTACGAACGCGCTTGTGGCGCGCGTCTGCACGCCGCCTATTTCCGCCCCGGTGGTGTGCATCAGGATCTGACACCGGCGCTGATCGAAGATATGGACACTTGGGCGCTGGAATTCCCGCGCGTTTTGAACGATATCGACGGGCTGCTGACCGAAAACCGCATCTTCAAACAGCGTAACGCCGATATTGGTGTTGTCAGCGAACAAGACATCCTCGATTGGGGTTTTTCGGGCGTTATGGTGCGGGGGTCCGGCCTTGCATGGGACTTGCGCCGCGCGCAGCCCTATGAATGCTATGACGAATTTGAATTCCAAATCCCTGTGGGCAAAAATGGCGATTGCTATGACCGCTATCTGTGCCGGATGCAGGAAATGCGCGAAAGCACCTCGATCATCCGTCAGGCGCTTGCCAAATTGCGCAAGGAACCCGGTGATATTCTGGCCCGTGGCAAAATCACCCCGCCGAAACGTGGCGAGATGAAAACCTCGATGGAAGCATTGATCCACCATTTCAAACTGTACACCGAAGGGTTCCATGTGCCCGCGGGTGATATTTATGCCGCAGTTGAGGCCCCCAAGGGCGAATTTGGGGTTTATCTGGTCGCGGATGGCACCAATAAACCTTACCGCGCCAAGATCCGCGCGCCGGGGTTCTTGCACCTGCAAGCGATGGATTACCTGTGCAAAGGCCACCAACTGGCCGATGTGGCCGCGATCATCGGCACGATGGACGTTGTATTCGGGGAAATTGACCGCTGATGGATTGGGTTGGGGCAGCACAAGGGCTTGCATGGGTTGGCGCGGCAATCACGGACGCTATCGCCCTGATTTGCTTGCCTAATCCTGCGCGCGGCCTTGTGGTGATGACCCACCATATGGAACAGCTTCCGCAAGTGATGCTGGACCGCTACATCGCCTTTTTCGGCTTTTCGCTGTTTGTCGCGCTGTATGGCGACCTGACGGTTCTTGCGGCTTGGGCCGCTGTTTTGGCCTTTATGGCCTGTGCCGATACGGTTATCTACGCCCGCATCGGCAAGCCTTTTGCTAGACATCTTAGCGCAGGCATCGCAGCACTTGTTGTGCTGGCTGTCGCGCTTATCGCCATGATTTCGAACGGAGCCGCCTGATGTTACGCCGCCTGCACAAAGAACAGCCCGCCTCTTTCGCCTTTACCCCGGCCAACCAAACTTGGGCCGAAGGCCAGATCTCGAAGTACCCCGAGGGGCGTCAGGCATCGGCGATCATTCCGCTGCTGTGGCGCGCCCAAGAACAGGAAGGTTGGCTGACCCGTCCCGCGATTGAACACATCGCTGAAATGCTGGGTATGGCCTATATCCGCGCGCTGGAAGTGGCGACATTTTACTTTATGTTTCAGTTGCAACCCGTTGGGTCGATTGCAAATATCCAGATTTGCGGCACCACGTCCTGCATGATTTGCGGGGCCGAGGATTTGGTCGCCGTCTGCAAGGAATTGATCGCTGAAAAGCCGCACACCCTGTCAGCCGATGGCAAGTTTTCGTGGGAAGAGGTCGAATGTCTGGGGGCCTGCACCAACGCGCCGATGGCCCAGATCGGCAAGGATTACTATGAGGATCTGACCCCCGAAAAACTGCGCGACCTGATCGCACGCTTTTCCAAAGGCGAGGTGCCCGTGCCCGGCCCGCAAAACGGCCGCTATTCCTGCGAACCCTTGGGTGGTTTGACCAGCCTTAAGGATTTTGAAAAAGGCCGCAAACCCTATAACGCCAGCGCCCAAGAAGCGGTGGATATTGGCGATACGGTGAAGCGGATTGATGGCACAGAAGTGCCAATCCTGACGCCATGGTTAGGGAAATCCGGCGGCAAAGCGACCAAGGCCAGTGCCAAGCCAAGCGCCAAGGTTGCCGATGCCACGATGACCAAGGCCCAAAAGGCTGCGTCCGACAAGGCCGCAAAATCTACTGCCGTTGAAAAGGCACTGCCAAAATCATCGGCAACTGTTGCCGCGTCGGCAGCCCCCGCGAAAGCAGTGAAGAAACCAGCGCCAAACGCGGCACCTAAAGCTGCAATCGTCGCCACTCCGGTCGAGGCTGGGGCTGGGACAAAACCCGTCGGCCTGAAAACTGCGCGCAAGGGCGGCGCCGATGACCTGAAAAAGATCGAGGGTATCGGCCCCGCGTTGGAAAAGCTGTGCAATTCGATGGGCATTTTCCACTTTGACCAAATCGCCGCTTGGGGTGATGCGGAAATTGCTTGGATGGATGGCAACCTGAAAGGCTTTAAGGGCCGTGTGACCCGCGACAAATGGGTGGCGCAGGCGAGACTGATTGGCGAGATCGGGATGGACGCATTCCTGATCCGCGCCAAAACGAATGAATATTGACCATGAAGAAAACGCCCACTCCATCCGAGGTTCATCAGGCTAAACAGGCGCGGCTTGTCGCGGTTGTTCTGGTGGCCACAATGGTCCTGTGGTTGGGCGCGCAATTCATCGGCGGCAAACTGGGGTGGGAGGCGCGCTTTGTCTTTCTCTTTGATCTTGCGGCATTGGCGGGTTTCGCCTTTGCGCTGGTGGTAACTTTTCGGCTCTGGCGTCAGCGCAATGCTGATGCAGACAATTGAGGGCATGACATGCTGAAAGATCAAGATCGGATCTTTACCAATCTGTACGGGATGCATGACCGCACCCTTGCTGGCGCGAAAAAGCGTGGGCATTGGAACGGCACGGCAGGGTTTATCGCCAATGGGCGCGGCTGGTTGGTGGACCAGATCAAGGCGTCAGGCCTGCGCGGTCGTGGCGGTGCGGGTTTCCCGACGGGCCTGAAATGGTCGTTTATGCCCAAGGAAAGCGATGGTCGCCCGTCCTATCTGGTGATCAACGCGGACGAATCCGAACCCGGCACCTGCAAAGACCGCGAGATCATGCGCCATGATCCCCATACGCTGATCGAAGGCGCGCTGATCGCGTCTTTCGCGATGGGGGCCAATGCCTGCTATATCTATATTCGCGGCGAATATATCCGCGAAAAAGAGGCGCTGCAGGCCGCGATTGACGAATGCTATGACGCGGGGCTGATTGGCAAAAACGCGGCTGGCTCCGGCTGGGATTTTGATTGCTATCTGCACCATGGGGCAGGCGCCTATATCTGCGGCGAAGAAACCGCGCTGCTGGAAAGCCTTGAGGGAAAAAAAGGCATGCCACGGATGAAGCCACCGTTTCCTGCAGGTGCGGGCCTTTATGGCTGCCCTACCACTGTGAACAACGTGGAATCCATTGCCGTTGTGCCGACCATTCTGCGCCGTGGCGCCGATTGGTTTGCAGGCTTTGGCCGCCCGAACAATGCAGGAACCAAGCTGTTTGGCATTTCGGGCCATGTGGTAAACCCGTGTGTCGTCGAAGAAGAAATGTCGATCACCCTACGCGAGTTGCTGGACCGTCACTGTGGCGGCGTGCGGGGCGGTTGGAAAAACATCAAAGCCGTGATCCCCGGCGGGTCATCCGTACCGATGTTGAACGCGGCGCAGTGTGATGATGCGATCATGGATTTCGACTGGCTGCGTGAACAACGCTCGGGCCTTGGGACTGCTGCGGTTATCGTGATGGATCAAAGCACGGATGTCATCAAAGCGATCTGGCGCCTGTCCAAGTTCTACAAGCACGAATCTTGCGGCCAGTGTACGCCCTGCCGCGAAGGCACGGGCTGGATGATGCGTGTGATGGACCGTTTGGTCCGTGGCGAGGCCGAGGTTGAAGAGATTGACATGCTGTTGTCGGTCACCAAACAGGTCGAAGGCCACACCATTTGCGCGCTGGGTGATGCGGCGGCTTGGCCGATCCAAGGCCTCGTGCGCCATTTCCGCGAGGAGATTGAGGACCGTATCAAGGCCAAGAAAACCGGGCGCATGGGGGCAATGGCAGCAGAATGATGCACGCCGCCATCCCTTTGACATTCGGCGCGCTGGCCCTGTCGGCCTGCGTCTCTACGCCTGCCCCTGTGGCGCGTGGCCCGATTGTGTTGGACGGGGTGGAATATGCCGTTTCCAAAACCGGATCGGGTGCGCTGGAAGTGCGCCGGATGGGCCGGCCGTTCGAGAACTGGGAGGGGATGGAGGCGCAGCGCGCCGCCGCGCAGTACTGCGTGGGCCGCGCGCAAACTTCGATCAATGATCGGTTCCGCGACAATGCGTGGCTGATCGTGCGGGGGTGCGCATGAAAATGCATCTGGCAGAATTGAACGTAGGCCGCCTGTTGGCCCCCACCGATGACCCGCGCGTGGCCGATTTTATGGAAAATCTGGACCGCGTGAACGGGCTTGGCAAACGCATGCCCGGCTTTGTGTGGATGATGGAATGGTCCGGCGAACCCGGGACGGGCAACACCGATGCGAAAATCGGCGGCGACCCGCAATATGTCTCTAACCTGACCGTCTGGGAAGATGCCGCCAGCCTTGAGACCTTTGTGTGGAAAACCGTTCACAAACAATTCTATGACCGTCGGGCCGAATGGTTCGAGGTTTTGGGCAAGATGCATTTCGTGATGTGGTGGGTGCCTGCGGGCCACCGCCCCACATTGGATGAGGCGCTGGAAAAACTGGCGTATAAACAAGAACATGGTGATAGTGATGTGGCCTTTGGCTGGTCCTATCTGAGCGATGCACAGGCGTGGAAAACCCACGGTTGCGCTGAAGTTGCGGCGGAGTAATGGCATGTCCAACCTAAAGAAAATCATCATCGACGGTATCGAGGTTGAGGTGGAAGGCGCAATGACGCTGATCCAAGCCGCCGAAGTGGCAGGCGTGGAAATTCCGCGCTTTTGTTACCATGAACGGCTGACCATCGCGGGCAACTGCCGCATGTGTCTGGTCGAAGTTGTGGGCGGCCCGCCAAAGCCTGCCGCATCCTGCGCGATGCAGGTCAAGGATTTGCGCCCCGGCCCCGAAGGCCAGCCGCCTGTGGTGAAAACCAATTCGCCCATGGTGAAAAAGGCGCGCGAAGGCGTGATGGAATTTTTGCTGATCAACCACCCCCTTGATTGCCCGATTTGCGACCAAGGCGGCGAGTGTGATTTGCAAGACCAAGCAATGGCTTACGGCGTTGATTTCAGCCGCTACCGTGAACCCAAGCGTGCGTCGGAAGACCTTGATCTGGGCCCGCTGGTCGCCACCACCATGACCCGCTGTATTTCCTGCACCCGCTGCGTGCGCTTTACGTCCGAGGTTGCGGGCATTTTGACCATGGGCCAGACGGGCCGTGGTGAAGATGCTGAAATCACAACCTATTTGGGTGCGACACTCGACAGCAACCTGCAAGGCAACATCATTGATCTGTGCCCTGTTGGCGCGCTGACCTCCAAACCCTACGCGTTTACCGCGCGGCCTTGGGAATTGACCAAGACCGAAACCATCGACGTGATGGATGCGCTTGGCGCCAATATCCGCGTCGATACCAAGGGCCGCGAAGTCATGCGCATTTTGCCGCGCAACCATGACGGCGTGAATGAGGAATGGATTTCCGACAAAACCCGTTTCGTCTGGGATGGTCTGCGCCGCCAGCGCCTTGATACCCCTTATATCCGTGAAAACGGCAAGCTGCGCAAAGCGGGCTGGAATGAGGCGCTGCAAGCTGCCGCTGCCGCCATGAAGGGCAAGAAAGTTGCAGGCTTGGTCGGTGATCTGGTGCCGGTTGAGGCGGCGTTCAGCCTGAAGACGATGATTGAAGGCATGGGCGGCCGCGTGGAATGCCGCACCGATAATGCTAAGCTGCCAGCAGGCAACCGCTCGGCCTATGTTGGCACGGCGACGATCGAAGACATCGACAGCGCCAAGATGATTCAGCTGATCGGCACCAACCCGCGCATGGAATCGCCCGTGCTGAATGCGCGTTTGCGTAAGGCGTGGTCGAACGGTGCCGATATCGCTTTGGTTGGCGAAAAAGTTGATCTGACCTATGACTATTTCCACCTTGGCAATGGTCGCGGCGATCTGGTCGGTTTGCTGAAAAGTAAATTCTCCAAGGTGCTAGAGGTGCCGTCGCTGGTGATTGTCGGGCAGGGCGCGTTGAACGAGGCTGACGGCGAGGCGGTTCTGTCACAAGCCATGAAGCTGGCCGAAGATACGCAATCGAAACTGCTGATCCTGCACACTGCCGCTGCCCGCGTGGGTGCGATGGATGTAGGGGCCGTGACCGATGGTGGCATGTCCGCCGCGTTGGACGGTGCCGAAGTTGTTTATAACCTTGGCGCGGATGAGGTGGATATCGCCCCCGGTGCCTTTGTTATTTACCAAGGCAGCCACGGTGATCGCGGCGCACACCGCGCCGATATCGTACTGCCGGGTGCCGCCTATACCGAAGAATCGGGCCTGTTTGTGAACACCGAAGGCCGCCCGCAAATGGCATCCCGCGCAGGGTTTGCCCCGGGTGAGGCCAAGGAAAACTGGGCCGTTTTGCGCGCCTTGTCGGGCGAATTGGGCAATGCCTTGCCATGGGACAGCCTTACCGCTTTGCGCAAAGCGATTGTCACCGCCGTGCCGCATCTGGGCGCGATTGATGAGGTGCCCGAAAACGACTGGCAGCGCATTCCGTTGCGCGATCCGGCAAAGGCCGATTTCCGCAATGCGGTCCGCGATTTCTATCTGACCAACCCCATTGCCCGCGCGTCGGTGTTGATGGGCGAACTTTCGGCCCAAGCAAAAGCGCGGGCAGACAAACCAATGGCGGCTGAATAAACGATGACCCGTTTTGCCCAAATCACCTTGTCTGCGCTGGCGCTTGCCGGCCTGTCGGCCTGTGTGCCGGCAGACGGTGGCGTGGGCGATGATGTGGCAGGGCGGGCCGATTTCAATCCGCGCTATAACGGCATCCAAACCGTTTTGCTGGATGGTGATCTGGTCAATTTCCATGTCACAATGGCGGGCGTGCGCGGGCAACAGGATGTCGAGGCTTATGCCCGCTGTGCGGCGGCCCAATACGCGCTGATCCGAGGTTTCGGGTTTGCGCGCCATGTGCGCACATCGGTCGCAAAATCGGGTGGTAATTGGCGCGGGGATGCGGTTTACACCATCTCATCCGCATTACCGCGCGGCGCGATCACGATTGATGCCGAAGTGACTGTCCGCGACTGCGGCGCACAAGGGATACCGACGATATGACGACCACGTTAAACACGATAAAGACTGTTACGAATAAGGCCGAGGGATAAAGGCGCATGGATCAATTTCTGCAAACGGGCTTGGGGATCACATTGCTGATCGTCGCGCAGTGTCTTCTGGTCATCGCCTTTGTGATGATCTCTTTGCTGTTTCTGGTTTACGGCGACCGCAAGGTTTGGGCTGCTGTGCAAATGCGGCGCGGGCCGAACGTGGTGGGGGCCTTTGGCCTGCTGCAATCGGTGGCCGATGCGCTGAAATATGTGGTCAAGGAAATCGTTGTGCCTGCGGGTGCCGACCGCCCTGTGTTTTTTCTTGCGCCGATGCTGTCGTTCGTGCTCGCCATTCTGGCTTGGGCGGTGATCCCGTTCAATGACGGTTGGGTTTTGTCCGATATCAACGTGGCGATCCTGTTTGTCTTTGCTGTATCGTCGCTAGAGGTTTACGGCGTGATCATGGGGGGCTGGGCGTCCAACTCCAAATACCCGTTCCTCGGATCTTTGCGCTCGGCTGCGCAGATGATTTCATACGAGGTGTCGCTGGGCCTGATCATCATCGGTATCATTATATCGACCGGTTCGATGAACTTTGGTGCGATTGTTGCGGCCCAAGATGGCGATTACGGGTTGTTGAACTGGTACTGGCTGCCGCACTTCCCTATGGTATTTCTATTCTTTATCAGCGCCTTGGCTGAAACCAACCGCCCGCCGTTCGATTTGCCCGAGGCGGAATCGGAACTGGTTGCGGGCTTTATGGTTGAATATTCGTCCACCCCGTACCTCTTGTTCATGGCTGGCGAATATATCGCCATCTTCTTGATGTGCGCGCTGATGTCACTGCTGTTTTTTGGCGGCTGGCTGTCGCCCATTCCGGGCCTGCCCGATGGCGTGCTGTGGATGGTTGGCAAAATGACCTTCTTCTTCATCATGTTCGCCATGGTGAAGGCTATCGTGCCGCGTTACCGCTATGACCAATTGATGCGCATTGGCTGGAAAGTGTTCCTGCCTTTGTCGCTCGGTTGGGTTGTGCTGGTGTCGTTCCTTGCAAAATTCGAAGTTCTCGGCGGCTTTTGGGCCCGCTGGACGATTGGAGGCTGATCATGGGTGAAAACCGCGCCATAGACTGGAACCGCGCCGCAAAGTATTTCTTGCTGGTGGATTTCATCAAAGGCTTTGGCCTTGGCTTCAAATACTTCTTTGCCCCCAAGGCCACGCTGAACTACCCGCATGAAAAGGGGCCACTGTCCCCGCGTTTTCGTGGTGAACACGTGCTGCGCCGCTATGCCAATGGCGAAGAACGCTGTATTGCCTGCAAATTGTGCGAGGCGGTTTGCCCCGCCCAAGCGATCACCATTGATGCCGAACCGCGCGAGGATGGCAGCCGCCGCACCACGCGCTATGACATCGACATGACCAAGTGCATTTATTGCGGCTTCTGCCAAGAGGCGTGCCCCGTCGATGCCATCGTCGAAGGCCCGAATTTCGAGTTTTCCACCGAAACCCGCGAAGAGCTGTTCTATGACAAGGAAAAGCTGCTGGCGAATGGCGACCGTTGGGAGGCAGAAATTGCCCGCAACCTCGAATTGGATGCGCCCTACAGATGACCGATGATCTGACCAAAATGTTTGCGGCCATGATGGCGCAGGGGCAGGAAATGGCACGCGCCTTTGCCCCTGCGATGGAGGGTGTGGATGTGAAAGGCTTTGAAAAGCTGTTCCCAACCATGCCCCCTGAAATGCTGGAAATGTGGTTTGGCAAAACCTTTAACCCTGACGGGCTGGATGCGAGGACCCGTTTACTGGTCACCATCGCCGCCTTGACCGTTCAAGGGGCGCTGGCCGAACCGCAGCTGCGGCTGACCATTCGCCAAGCGCTGACCGCAGGCGCCACAAAACGCCACATCGCCGAGGTGATCTGGCAGATGAGCATGTTCGGCGGCTTGCCCGCCATGCAAAAGGCGCTGGAAATTGCCCAGTCCGTCTTTGCCGAAGTTGAGGAGACCAAGGAATGACCGTCGTTGATCTGGCCTTTTACGTTTTTGCCTGCACGGCCGTGACTGCGGGCGTTCTGGTGACAGTCTCGCGCAACCCCGTGCATTCGGTGCTGTGGCTGATCCTTGCGTTTTTGTCTGCGGCGGGGCTGTTTGTTCTGCTGGGCGCGGAATTTGTCGCCATGCTGCTGATCATCGTCTATGTCGGCGCGGTTGCGGTGTTGTTCTTGTTTGTCGTGATGATGCTGGACGTCGATTTTGCCGAGCTGAAGGGCGAAATGGCGAAATACATGCCGATTGCCTTGCTGATCGGGGTGATTTTGCTCATGCAGCTTGGCATCGGTCTTGGCGCTTGGGTGCAGGCCGATGGGGCGATGGGCCTGCGTAAGGCTGTGACGCCTGATATGGCGCAAGTGGAAAACACCCGCGCGATTGGCCTGCTGCTTTACGACAAATACCTTATGCTGTTCCAGCTTGCCGGCATGATTTTGCTGGTCGCCATGATCGGGGCGATCGTGCTGACCCTGCGCCACCGCAAGGATGTAAAACGCCAGAACGTGCTGCACCAGATGTGGCGCGATCCGGCGCAGGCGATGGAATTGAAAGACGTGAAACCGGGGCAGGGGCTGTAAACATGGTTAAGGGAGCGATCAAGATGAAGTCTGTAATGTTTAGTGCTGTGATTTCGATGGTGTTGTCTGGCGCGGCCTTTGCAGAAACCAAACAAGTTGTCCGCCAGTTGAAAAATTGCGGCAGCGAGGCGACCAACCAGTTTGGCAAGCATTTCGAAAAGCCTGCTGTGAATGAGGGCAATGGTTATGTCGGCCTTTCGGTTGAACAGACCGATGCCACTGGCACCAAGGAACGCTACACGCTGGTCAACTGTGCCACCCGCAAAATGGTGCAGCTGCAGGCCGAATATTTGCTGAAAAACTCCTCTAAGGGGCTGCCTGCGCATGGCGATTTGTTTGCCTTCACTGATGCGCTGCGTAAACAGAAAAAGCTGGCGAACTTGGATCTGTTGGTCATCAACGGCAAGAAATATGGATATGTGGTCGTGAAGGGCCAATTGGCAAAAGCCTATACCGAAAAGGCACGGCGCGGAGATTGCGCTTGTGGGCTGTATTACCCTGAAACCATGTGACCATGGGCAATGCTTTGGCATCATTGCAGTGACGCAGTGATGCCATATTGGACGACAAAATGACGATATCGGGCAATGACCCGGAGGGACGAAAAGATGGTTGGATTAGAGCATTACTTGGCGGTCGCCGCGGCGCTGTTTGTGGTTGGCATCTTCGGGATATTCCTGAACCGAAAGAACGTGATCGTCATCTTGATGTCGATTGAGCTGATGCTGCTGTCGGTCAACATCAACCTTGTCGCCTTTTCGTCCTTTCATGGCGATCTGGTTGGCCAGATCTTTACCATGTTCATCCTGACGGTCGCCGCCGCCGAGGCCGCGATTGGCCTTGCGATCCTTGTGACCTTCTTCCGGACCCGTGGCACCATCGACGTCGAAGACGTCAACGTGATGAAAGGCTAAGCAATGGCAACGATCATCCTTTTTGCGCCTCTGATTGGCGCCCTGATCTGCGGCTTTGGCTGGCGTGTGATTGGCGAATTCGCAGGCCAGGTCATCACCACGGGCCTCGTGTTCCTTGCGGCCTTGCTGTCTTGGGTCATCTTCCTTGGCGCGATTGATGACACCACGCATATTACCGTGCTGCGCTGGATCGAATCTGGCAGCCTGTCAACCGATTGGGGTATCCGCCTTGACCGCCTGACCGCGATCATGCTGGTGGTCATCACCACCGTATCGGCCTTGGTGCATCTCTACAGCTTTGGCTACATGGCGCATGACGATAATTGGTCGCACCATGAACACTACAAGGCCCGTTTTTTCGCCTATCTCTCGTTCTTTACCTTTGCGATGTTGATGCTGGTCACGGCCGATAACCTTGTGCAGATGTTCTTTGGCTGGGAAGGGGTGGGCGTTGCCTCGTATCTGCTCATCGGGTTTTACTACCGCAAACCCACGGCCAATGCCGCCGCGATCAAGGCCTTCGTGGTCAACCGTGTCGGCGATTTCGGCTTTGCCCTTGGCATTTTCGCGCTGTTTTTCCTGACCGACAGCATCCGTCTGGATGATGTGTTTGCCGCAGGTCCCATGCTGGCCGAAACCAACCTGCATTTCCTTTGGGCCGACTGGAACGCGGCGGAACTGATTGCTGTGCTGCTGTTCATCGGCGCGATGGGTAAATCGGCGCAGCTGTTCTTGCACACATGGTTGCCCGACGCGATGGAAGGTCCGACCCCTGTTTCGGCGCTGATCCACGCGGCGACGATGGTAACCGCCGGTGTGTTCTTGGTTTGCCGCATGTCGCCAATCTTTGAATACGCCCCGCATGCGTTGACATTTGTCACCACGCTTGGCGCGCTGACCGCCTTTGTCGCGGCGACCATTGGTTTGGTGCAAAACGACATTAAGCGCGTGATCGCCTATTCGACCATGTCGCAGTTGGGGTACATGTTTGTGGCCGCAGGGGTTGGTGCCTATCCGGTCGCGATGTTCCACCTGTTCACACACGCGTTTTTCAAGGCGATGCTGTTTCTTGGTGCAGGCTCGGTTATCCATGCCATGCACCATGAACAGGATATGCGGAACTATGGCGGTCTGCGCAAAAAGATCCCGATGACCTTTGCCGCCATGATGATCGGTACATTGGCGATTACCGGCGTTGGTATCCCGCTAACCCATATCGGTTTTGCAGGCTTTCTGTCCAAAGATGCGGTGATCGAAAGCGCCTTTGTCGGGTCCAACTTTGCCTTCTGGATGTTGGTGATTGCCGCCTTGATGACCAGTTTCTACAGCTGGCGTTTGATGTTCATGACCTTCTATGGCAAGCCACGCGGCGACCATCATACGCATGACCACGCGCACGAGTCCCCTAAGGTGATGCTTGTGCCGCTGGGTGTTCTGGCACTGGGGGCTGTGTTCTCGGGGATGGTTTGGTACAATTCCTTCTTTGGCGATCTGGACAAGGTTCACAGTTGGTTCGGCATGGAAGCCGCCCATCATCAGGCCGAAAGCGAAGGCCATGCACCGACCGAGGCAACGGCGGAAGCTGCAACAACGGAAGCGGCAACCACAACGCATGCCGCCGAGGCCACAACCGATACCCATGCTGCGATGACGCCTGGCACTGCCCCCAAAGGGGCGATCTTCTTTGGTCCAGACAATAACACCATCCACGAGGCGCATGACGTGCCGAAATGGGTCAAGGTGTCGCCTTTTGTCGCGATGGTCCTTGGCTTTGTCTTGGCCTGGAAATTCTACATCGCCAGCCCAGAAATCCCTGCCAAGCTGGCCGCCCAGCAGCGCCCGCTGTACCTGTTCTTGTTGAACAAATGGTACTTTGACGAACTCTATGACCTGATCTTTGTCCGCCCCGCAAAATGGCTTGGTGCCTTTTTGTGGAAGCGGGGCGATGGTGACGTCATTGACGGGGCGATCAACGGCATCGCCATGGGCATCATCCCAATGCTCACCCGCCTCGCTGGGCGCGCGCAATCCGGTTACATCTTTCACTACGCATTCGCCATGGTGCTGGGCATCGTTGCCCTTGTCACCTGGATGACGCTCTCGGGGGGCGCGCACTAATGGATAACCTTCTTTCCATCATCACCTTCATTCCAGCGGTTGCCGCTGGTATTCTGGCGCTGTTCTTGCGGGGCGACGATGCGGCCGCGCGCAACAATGCCAAATGGGTGGCGCTTATCGCGACCTCGACAACCTTCCTTGTGTCGGCTTTCGTTTTGATAGGGTTTGACCCCGCCAACACCGGTTTTCAGTTTGTTGAAGAATACGACTGGATCCTTGGCCTGAAATACAAAATGGGCGTCGATGGCATTTCGGTGCTGTTCGTGATGCTGACCACGTTCCTGATGCCGATCACCATCGCGTCGTGCTGGTCCGTGGAAACCCGCGTCAAAGAATACATGATCGCATTCCTGATGCTGGAAACGCTGATGCTCGGCGTGTTCTGCGCGCTTGATCTCGTGCTGTTTTATCTGTTCTTTGAGGCAGGCTTGATCCCGATGTTCCTGATCATCGGCATCTGGGGCGGCAAAGCGCGGATCTATGCGGCGTTCAAATTTTTCCTCTATACCTTCCTTGGCTCGGTGCTGATGCTGGTTGCGATGATCGCGATGTTTGTCGATGCTGGCAGTACCGACATCCCCACGCTTTTGGCGCATAATTTCGGGTCCGACACGATGAACATCGTAGGCTTCCAAATCGTTGGCGGTTTGCAAACCCTGCTGTTCCTTGCCTTTTTCGCCAGCTTTGCGGTGAAAATGCCGATGTGGCCGGTGCACACATGGTTGCCCGATGCGCACGTTCAGGCCCCGACGGCGGGTTCGGTTGTGCTGGCGGCGATATTGCTGAAAATGGGCGGCTACGGTTTCTTGCGGTTCAGCCTGCCGATGTTCCCCATTGGTGCAGACCTGCTTGCGCCATTGGTTTTGTGGATGTCGGCGATTGCGATTGTTTACACATCCCTCGTGGCCTTGGCCCAACAGGATATGAAAAAGCTGATCGCCTATTCCTCGGTCGCCCACATGGGTTACGTGACGATGGGGATTTTTGCGGCGAACCAGCAGGGCATTGATGGCGCGATTTTCCAGATGATCAGCCACGGCTTCATCTCGGGCGCGTTGTTCCTCTGCGTGGGCGTGATTTATGACCGCATGCACACCCGAGACATCGACGCCTACGGCGGCCTTGTAAACCGGATGCCGCATTACGCGCTTATCTTCATGTTCTTTACTATGGCAAACGTCGGCCTTCCCGGCACATCCGGTTTTGTCGGCGAATTCCTGACCTTGGTCGGTGTGTTCCAAGTCAACACTTGGGTTGCCGCTGTGGCCACATCGGGCGTGATCTTGTCTGCGTCTTACGGCCTGTGGCTGTACCGCCGCGTAGTGTTTGGCGACCTGATCAAGGAAAGCCTGAAATCCATCACCGATATGACCACCCGCGAACGCGCGATTTTTGCGCCGCTGGTGGTGATGACACTGCTTTTGGGCGTGTACCCCAGCCTTGTGACCGATATCATCGGCCCCTCGGTGACCGCGCTCGTGACTGATTACCAGGCCGCCATCCCCGCCGCGGGTGATGCGCAAATGGCCAAGCATTGAGGGACGACAGATGAACCCGAACGATTTTTCAACCGTCCTTCCGGAAATCACCTTGGCCCTCTTCGCCATGGGCACGCTTTTGGCCGTGGTCTACACGGGCAAGGATGCGCTGGCTGGCACCGTAAACTGGGCCATGGCAGGCATGTTCATCCTGCTCGCGTTCTGGATCGGGGTTGGCACCTCGGGCGAACGGACCGCCTTTGACGGCATGTTCAACGATGACCCCTTTGCGCGCTATGCCAAGGTGACGATCCTTTTGTCCGCCGCCGCCGTGCTGATTATCAGCCATGATTTCATGGTCAAACGCGGGATGTTGCGGTTTGAATACCCCATCCTAGTCGCGCTTGCGGTTTTGGGCATGATGTTCATGGTCTCGGCTGGCGATCTGATCGCGTTGTATATGGGGTTGGAACTGCAATCCTTGGCGCTTTACGTCGTGGCCAGCTTTCGCCGTGACAGCGTGAAATCGTCCGAGGCAGGGCTGAAGTATTTCGTCCTAGGCTCCTTGTCTTCGGGCATCCTGCTCTACGGCGCTTCGCTGACATATGGCTATGCAGGCACCACCGATTTTGCGGGCATTCTGTCGACGCTTTCCAGCGGTGACATTCCGCTTGGCCTGCTCTTTGGCCTTGTGTTCCTGATCACCGGCCTTGCGTTCAAAGTTTCGGCCGTGCCGTTCCACATGTGGACACCCGATGTTTACGAAGGCTCGCCCACCCCCGTCACGGCGTTTTTCGCCACGGCCCCCAAGGTTGCGGCAATGGCCCTGCTGGCTCGCCTGATGTATGACGCATTCGGCGCGATCCCGGGGCAATGGGGGCAGGTTATTGCGCTGCTTGCGGTGCTGTCCATGTTCGTCGGCGCAATTGCCGCCATCGGCCAGCGCGATATTAAGCGCCTGATGGCTTATTCCTCAATCTCGCATATGGGCTTTGCCTTGATCGGCCTAGCCTCGGGCACGGCCTTTGGCGTGCAGGCGATGCTGATCTATATGGCAATCTATGTGACCATGAACATCGGCACCTTTGCTTTCATCTTGTCGATGGAAAAGGATGGCCATGCCGTAACCTCTATCGACAGCTTGAACATGCTATCTAAAAAGGCCCCCTTGCAGGCGCTTGCCATGCTCGTGCTGTTGTTCAGCCTTGCAGGCGTGCCACCGATGCTAGGGTTTTTCGGCAAGTTCTATGTGCTGCAAGCGGCGGTGAATGCCGATATGACATGGCTTGCCATCGCGGGTGCCATTGCCTCAGTCATTGGCGCGTTTTACTACCTGCGCATCGTATTCTACATCTATTTCGGGGCCGAGGGCGACGGCGTCGACGCCCGTATGGGCACCGTACAATGGGCGGCGTTGATGGGGTCAGCTTTGATCATGGTGTTTGGTGTGATCAACCTTTTTGGCATCGAAGGCGTGGCCCAATTGGCGGCGCAAACGCTTGTCAACTAACGCAGCTCCCTCGGGCTGGCCACAAGGCGTGGCCCGAATTTTGCTGGATACGGTCGACAGCACCAATGCCTATGCCGCGCGTTTGGCCCCAGACAGCCCCACTTGGATCATGGCGGCGGAACAAACCGGCGGCAGGGGGCGCCGTGGCCGCCCGTGGAGCAGCCCGCGTGGAAATCTCTACGCCACCCTTGCGCTGCAACCGACCGAATCCGCCGACCAAGTTGCGTTGCGTTCCTTTGCCGCCGCCTTGGCATTGCGCGATGCTTGCGTATCGCTTACGAACCTTACCACAGGATTTGCGCTGAAATGGCCCAATGACGTGTTGCTGAACGGGGGCAAGCTGGCAGGAATTTTGCTGGAAAGCAGCGGGACAGGGCAACGGATACAAACCCTTGCCATTGGCACAGGCGTGAACCTGATCGCCGCCCCTACAGCTGACCAAGTCGAACCCACCGCCACGCCCCCCGTCAGCCTGCTTGGCGAAACCGGCACGCGCGTCACACCCGAGGCTTTCCTCACCGCACTCGCCCGCGCCTATGCCCATTGGGAAATCATTTTCACGACCCAAGGCTTCGCGCCCTTGCGCACCGAATGGCTGTCCCATGCCGCCCGCATCGGTGAACCCATCACGGCGCGCACGGGCCATGACACCCAAACCGGCATTTTCGAAACCATCGACGACACAGGTGCGTTGATCCTGCAAACGCCGCACGCCCGCCGCGCCATCCCCGCCGCGGAAATCTTTTTTTGACCCAAAAGGAACGCGCCTCATGCTTTTGGCCATAGACTGCGGCAATACCAACACCGTCTTTTCCATCTGGGATGGGACGGAATTTATCGCCACATGGCGCTGTTCGACCGATCATAAACGCACGGCGGATGAGTATTTCGTTTGGCTGACCACCTTGATGACCCTGAACAAGGTGAACGCCCAAATTACCGAAACCATCATTTCCTCTACCGTGCCGCGCGTGGTGTTTAACCTGCGCGTGCTGACCGACCGCTATTTCAACTGCCGCCCGCTGGTCGTGGGCAAACCCGAATGCAAACTGCCAACCGCCCCACGAGTCGATCCGGGCACCTCGGTCGGTCCTGACCGGCTGGTCAACACCGCCGCAGGCTTTGCGCGCCACGGCGGCGATCTGATCGTGGTCGATTTCGGCACCGCCACCACCTTTGACGTGGTCGACCAAGACGGCGCCTATATCGGCGGGGTCATTTCCCCCGGCGTGAACCTGTCGCTGCAAGCCTTGTCTATGGCCGCCGCCGCCTTACCTCACGTCGATGTCAGCAAACCCGAACACGTGATCGGAAAGAATACGGTGGCCTGTATGCAGTCAGGGGTGTATTGGGGCTACATTGGCCTTGTCGAAGGCATTTGCCGCCAGATCAGACTGGAGCATCCGCGCCCGATGAAGGTTATCGCCACCGGGGGGCTTGCCCCGTTGTTCCAGCAGGGAACCGAAATTTTTGACGCCATCGAGGGCGATTTGACCATGCATGGCCTTGTCCTCATTAACGAACTGAACAAGGAAACGGACACCGCATGAAAGCGAACCGGCTAATCTATCTCCCCCTCGGCGGCGCGGGCGAGATCGGGATGAACGCATATGTTTACGGCTATGGCCCCGAAGACAAAGAACGCCTGATCCTCGTCGATCTGGGCGTGACCTTCCCCGATATGGACACCACCCCCGGCGTGGACCTGATCATGCCAGATATGGCATGGCTAGAGGCCCGCAAAGACCGGCTTGAGGCGATTTTCATCACCCACGCCCACGAAGACCATATCGGCGCGGTCGCGCATTTCTGGGGCAAGTTCAAATGCCCCGTCTATGCCCGCAAATTCACCGCCACCATCGGGCGGCTAAAGTTTGACGAACACGGCCACCCCAAAGACGCGATCACCGTGGTCGAGGCCCGTCCCGATGTGGTCAAGGCTGGCCCATTTGACGTGCAATTCGTGCCCGTCAGCCATTCCATCCCCGAAAGCTCGGCTTTGGTGATTGACACCGAGGCGGGGCGTATCGTCCATTCCGGCGACTTCAAGCTGGACGAAAAACCACTGGTGGGCGAGGCATGGGATGCGAATATGTTCCAAGCCATCGCGCGCGAACGGCCCGTCAAGGCGTTGATGTGTGACAGTACCAACGTGTGTTGATTGTCACTGAGAACTGACCCGGCAACAGCAAAAATTGTCACTGAGAACTGACCCATGTGCAACCTTGCCTCAGCTTGAATCAGCTGGGGGCACTTGGAGTGATAGACATGAGTTTTTTAAAAGTTATCCGGGGATGGGCGCTGCGAGAGAAGATGCCCATTCGCGAGATCGCGCGGCGCACGGGCATCTCGCGCAACACGATCAAGAAGTATTTGCGGGAGGGGATTGTTGAGCCAGCGTTTCAGACGCCGGATCGTCCGAGCAAGCTGGATCCGTATGTCACTCAGCTGACAGCATGGCTTGTTTCGGATCAGCGCAAATCACGCAAAGAGCGCC
>NZ_ATVN01000023.1 GCF_000420745.1 Pseudorhodobacter ferrugineus DSM 5888 | reverse complement strand
TGCCGTTCAGTGCCTCTGGCGGTGCATTGCTCTTCCACCTTCTGAGCAAGCTGTATGAACGCACCAGCGTCATCATCACCACCAACCTGAGCTTCAGCGAATGGGCCAGCGTGTTCGGCGATGCCAAGATGACCACCGCACTGCTCGATCGTCTTCCCCATCGCTGCCACATCCTCGAGACTGGCAATGACAGCTACCGCTTCAAGGCCAGCTCCGAAACAGCGAAGAAAAAGCGAAAGGAGGCAACAGCATTGACGCCATCATGACATAGAGAACATAACTAATGGGTGGGTCAAATCGCGGTGACAATGCCGGGTCAGTTCTCAGTGACAATCAACAACGATGGGGACCATCACGACGATATGGCAAAATCCGCTATTTACAAGAATGACTCCGATAGCAGGCTGGGAACTTCCCTACCTTTTGATTTTCGCGAGCCTCGCAGGCGTGTTCACAGCGATCCACCAGCCAAGCTGTTCAACAAAGAAAGCCGGAATAGGCAGCGTTGCGTCATTTCTTGGGATAGCCTGCCCGACTTGCAACAAGGTTCTAATGTTGATTTTTGGCAGCGAGGCGCTGTTGCGTTGGTTCGATCCCCTTCGACCTTGGCTCGCTGCAGTTGGCTTTGTCTTGCTGTGCCTCGCTATCCGAACCGAATGGCGGAAACGTAGCGACATTTTTCCGACGATAGGAGAAAGCTGATGCGTCGATCTATTCAAGCCGCGGAAATTAGCCAGAAAGGTATAACGAGGCGGGCGCTTGTGATGGGTGGCGTCCAGGTTGCTATTGTTGGCGTTCTAGGCTTGCGGATGCGCCAGATGCAAATCCGCGATGCCGAGCAGTATCGCATGCTTGCCGAAAACAATCGGATCAATCTGCAATTGATTGCGCCAGTACGTGGGCGCATTCTTGATCGTTTTGGCGATGTTCTTGCTGATAATCGACCCACCTACCAAGTGACCGTAATACGGGAGCAGGCAGGCGACCTAGCCTCGGTACTTCGCCAATTGCAATTGGCGTTGCCGATTTCCGATGATGATATCGCTGAAATCCTAAACAATAGTAGCAAAACAAGTGCCTTCGTGCCGATATCCGTTGCCGAAGACATTACATGGGAAGAATTATCGCGGGTAGCTGTGAACGCACCTACGCTTCCAGGCGTAAACCTTGAAACGGTACTGCAGCGAACCTACCCATTTGGCCCTGATTTTGCGCATATGATCGGATATGTCGGGCGTGTTAGTTCAAATGATTTGGAAGCTGTCGAGACCAAAGATCCGTTGTTGTCGCTGCCGGGATTCAAAATTGGTAAAACCAGCGTTGAAAAGGCGTTCGAGACAGAGTTGCGTGGCTTGCAGGGCACCTTGGCAGTTGAAGTCAATGCTACAGGCCGCGTCATGCGCGATCTCAATCGAACGTCCCCAACAGCGGGTGAAGACGTTTACCTGACGCTCGACCATCATCTACAGAACTTCACATTGGCCCGATTGGGGGACCAAAGCGCCGCTGCTGTTGTCATGGATGTTCGTAATGGTGATATTCTGGCATCGGCGTCAGCGCCCTCATTTGATCCGAATCTGTTTGTAAACGGAATATCGTCGCGTGACTACGGTGCGCTCCGCGATTCTGAATATCGCCCATTCGCAGATAAAACCGTGCAAGGGGCCTACCCACCTGGATCGACCGTCAAAATGTCGCTTGCTCTTGCCGCGCTAGAAGGCGGAGTGGTCAAAGAACAAGATACTGTCACCTGCCCTGGCTTCGTCGAAATTGCGGGACGGAGGTTTCACTGTTGGAAAAGGGGCGGCCACGGGCGCGTGAACCTGCAAGGCGCGCTGCGCGAATCCTGTGATGTATTCTTCTATGAGATGGCACAGCGAGTTGGTATTGATGGCCTAAACGCAATGAATACGCGGTTAGGCCTTGGTCAGAAACCTGATTTACCGTTCTCGGGGATGTCAGCCGGACTCAATCCGTCCCGCGCATGGAAGCAAGAAACGCAGGGCAGCGATTGGTTGATTGGCGATACGATCAATGCATCAATTGGGCAGGGTTTTGTTCTGTCGACACCAATGCAACTTGCGGTCATGACGGCGCGGGTCGCTTCAGGTCGTGCGGTGGTGCCGCGCATTGTAAAGCCGCAGGTTGGCTCATTAGACCCCGACATGGAGCCTATGGGCTTTACGCCATCGTCATTGGCCTTGGTTCATAAAGGGATGTTTGATGTCGTCAATTCTAGTCGCGGAACTGCCAAGGCCTCTCGGATCGTGACCGAAGGGCAATTCATGGCGGGCAAGACAGGATCAAGTCAGGTATTCAGTATAACAACTTCTGAACGCGCGGCCGGTGTCAGAAGCCAAGCGGATCTGCCTTGGAGACGGCGCGATCACGCACTTTTCACCGGCTTTGCTCCGTTCGACAAACCTGAAATCGCAGTATCAGTCCTTGTTGAACATGGCGGCGGCGGGTCAACAGCGGCGGCTCCAATTGCGCGCGATCTCGTGTTGTTTTACCTGAATGGTGGCATGCCAACTCCTGAGGCCTATCCAGTTGATCAGCGTGGGCGCATTAGCACTGATTTGCAACGGTTGAGCAGCCTGATCTTACCTCCTGACACAAATGGGGGGCGCAAGAATGGGTAGGCTCCTCCTTCCTTTCGTCGAACGCTCCACAACATTACACCCTAGGGCCAATCATCTGACAAATTGCGCAACCCTACACCGCGTGGATTTC
Source organism: Pseudorhodobacter ferrugineus DSM 5888 (assembly GCF_000420745.1). Taxonomy (GTDB): domain Bacteria; phylum Pseudomonadota; class Alphaproteobacteria; order Rhodobacterales; family Rhodobacteraceae; genus Pseudorhodobacter; species Pseudorhodobacter ferrugineus. The sequence continues at coordinate 45,889 of NZ_ATVN01000023.1, read as the reverse complement.
CGATGGCTGCAATCCATGATCTGCTGGACCCCTAAAACTCGCGGGATTTCTCCATGACCGCAGTCAAGGCCGCTAGCTCAAGGCTATCTTTTTGCCAACGCCCGTGATTGAGCTTATCTCACATTTGTCAGGACTGGTCACAAAACTGTACTTTATAGCAATCCGACCCAAATGGATTGAGGAGTGAATATGAAACATGCGACACGCCGCGTAGTCGTTCTAGGCAGTCTTGCTCTTGGCTTGGTCGGCTGTGCCAATAGCAGGTTCAGGACCTATGACGGCCCGGAAGTCACCCGCATACAATTATTCAAGGGCGACCGACGTTTGTTTCTTTACAACGGTGATCGCGTTCTTAAATCCTATAAAACAGATCTTGGCTTTGCGCCGATGGGACACAAGCAATTTGAAGGCGATGGCAAAACACCCGAAGGCAAATACATCATTGACCGGCGCAATCCGAACAGCTTGTTTCACCTTTCCATCGGCATTTCCTATCCAAATGAGGCTGACATCGCTTTCGCCAAAGCGCAAGGACGCGAACCTGGCGGCGAAATATTCATTCACGGCGGGCGGAGGCGCAACATCGATCCGATCAAGCCGGATTGGACGGCGGGGTGCATCTCGGTTTCAGATCGCGAAATGGAAGAGATTTATGCGATGGTACGAGATGGGACACCGATTGAGATCTTTGTTTGAAGCCAAGCATGGCTTGTTGCGTCTTGGACCGCAATGTTTCGAGGTTCAGACAAGAGCTCATTCAAAAAGGCGTTGCCAACTCAAAATCCGATGCACAGAAAACAGGCTGATGGCTGTTCTAACCAGCCGCCAATCGCCAAAGGCGTTAGCGGCCAAGTGGGCTGGGGTCCAGCCGACGTAAGGTCAGATTCGAGCCATTTGTTGTGTTGCCCGGCCAGCAAAGATTGTGCATAGGCTCTCAAAACGAGCCGATCATGTCATTATGCTTGTCAGGCGTGCTGGCTTTTGCAGCCGCAGTCGCAATCCGGCGATGATCCATGCAAACATGATCAACGCTATTGCAGTCCAGTCACCAAAACGAGCATAGGGTGTTGGCGGAAGCGGTCGGGGTAAGCGCGCATCGATGATGCCTGACCTTTCGAGCTCGATCATGGCAATTGTTCTGCCATACGCATCGACCACAACAGAAATCCCAGTGTTTGCGGCACGAACAAGGGGAAGGCCTTCTTCAACGGCCCGCATGCGCGCTGATGCCAGATGCTGCCAAGGCCCGATTGATGTTCCGAACCAGGCGTCATTTGTGGCGTTGAAAATCCAGCTCGGTCGGGTTGCGCCATCAACGACATGACCTGGAAAAATGGCCTCATAGCAGATTGCAACACCAACCAAGGGGAGGCCGACCCCAATCGTCAACGTGCTTGGCCCCGGGCCGGGCATAAAGTCGCCAAGAGACTCAACCAAGCGCGGAAGGGGCAATATGCCGCGCAAGGGAACATATTCGCCAAAGGGCACGAGGTGGTGTTTGGCGTATTGCGCCAAAATCGTTCCGTCTGAGGCAATGGCAAGCACGGCATTGCGGTATGTCGTTCGGGTTGCGGTTTCTTCCTGCACTGGACTGCCCGTGATCAAGACGCCGGATTCCGGTAGAAGGCTTGCCAATATAATGCGTGCTCCCTCATCCTCTGCCAGAAAACCTGGCCAAGCAGTTTCGGGCCAGAGCAAAAGATCAAACGATCCAGCGCGTTCGGACAAGGTTATAAGCCGCTGTTTGTTCTCGTCTCGGGTAGCTTGATCCCATTTGGCGCTTTGGGCTATGTTCGGTTGAACAACCCGGATGCGCGTACCACCTTCTGGGGGCAGGGTAGAGACCGCTATCCGCATTATGCCGAACCCAGATATGCTAATCAAGATTGCGGCCGTCCCGGCGACACGGAGCCTGCGCAAACGGTGATCGGAGGGACAAAAGGTATATCCCGCGAGTGTTGCGCTTAGCACGATCAGAAACCCTAGCCCGTAACTGCCGATCAACGAAGCAGCTTGGGATAGCACCGTCCAGTCCATCAGACTATAGGCCGCTAGATTCCAAGGGAAGCCAGTCAGAATATGCCCTCTCAGCCACTCGGCTCCCGCCCAGGCTGATGCCAACGACAGCGCCGACGGTAGGCCGGCCCGCGTCATGCGCGTAGCGATAGCACATGCCAATGCCGGAAACGCTGAGAGCAACATCGCAAGTCCGAACACGGCGGGCAGGGCGAGCCATCCGAACCGGTCTGCCTCCACCTGGAAGCTTTCGGTGATCCAGAAAAGGCCTGGCACGAACTGACCCAAGCCGAACACATATCCCAAACTGAACGCCTTGAGGGGGGACACACCACGCAACAACACCGCCAGGACCGCAAAGGGAATGAGCGCAAGCGGCAGAATCGAATAGGGCGGGAGGGCCAAGACAAAGGATGCACCCGCCGCAATGGAGACAGCAAAACTGGCCAAGTTTTGTAAACGCGTTTTGCTGCAAAGTCTGTGTGTTTCCATTCGGACCGAAATTTGAAAACCCTCCATATCGAGCAAAGACGCTTAGGGGCTCTAGTTTCTTTAGGTGCAATAGATCCTTTGACACATCACGGCATTGTCAGAATGACATAATACGTGTGCAGGCTTTCAACTTTCATCAATGGTCACACAGACTTGACTGGACACCTGTCCCGTATTGCTTGACCTTTAAAGCCCGTCGGAAAAATATAAAGTAACGCTCCAAGTATTGATGAGAAAGCGACGCCCATGCTCACACGACGCCATTTTATCGCAACGGCAACAGCGCTGTTTTCGTCGCCAATTGCAACACCGGTTTTCGCCTCGTCTCATATGGAAGATCAGTGGGCGACTTGGGATGCGCTCGTTACCCCAGCAGGTTATGATGCTGCGACGACCAACCCTTGGGGATTGCAACCGCGCTTGCTACCAACTCGGGTAGAAGCGCGTGCTGGGCTTGTGCCGGGGGATATTCATGTCGATGCCGTTGCTCGGTATCTTTATCACATTCAGTTCGATGGCACGGCCATGCGTTACGGCGTCGCCATTGGCCGAAGTGGATTATACGAGCCTGGTACTTATACCATCAAACGCAAGGTAAAATGGCCGATTTGGACCCCCACGCAGTCCATGATCGAACGTGAGCCCGAACTCTATGCCAAATACGCAGATGGGATGGAGCCTGGACCGGCAAACGCCTTGGGGTCGCGGGCGCTGTATCTGTTTGTGGGTGATCGTGATACCTATTTGCGGATCCATGGGACGCCGCTTCCGCGTTCTATAGGTAACCGGGCGAGTTCCGGGTGTGTGCGTATGGTCATGCCACACATAAATTCGCTGTTCGACCAAGTTGAGACCGGCGTGACAGCATACCTTTATCCGGCAGAAGAAGGTCGTTTAACGACAAGCTAACAAAAAGTCTTAGTGCGGGCGTGGCACCGCGGCGGAAGTTCATCCTTTACAGAGTAAACTCGACTCCGTGTGTCAAACACCTGAATGCACGGCTTAAAAGCCAGCGCATAGCCTAGTAAACGGTTTTGTTAGCCTGCGACTTTTGTGCAGATTGGTCTTCCATCGACCGTAAGTAAAGGAAGCATTGTCGTTTCGACGGGTCCGAAATGGCGATACCAATAGCACCCGTCGTCGGGTTGCAAGATCACCTCCTGAAGGTTTTGATAGGGTGCCGCAATCAGGGCGACCCCTTCAGGCAGTTCCTTGAGGAACCCGGTGGATTTATCGGTAGTCTGATTTATCGGCGTGGAGCAGGCTGCAAGTACCAGAAGTCCGAAAACAAGTACGATCGACCGAACTTGTTTTGTCACGACGGGGATGTTGCTGTCCATGTGCGCAGGTTCCTTAACTTCGGTCATTGGCCAAGTATCATAATGTGGCGGCATAGAGTATCCACATTTATTGCTTTATCGCGTAGACGATCCGAAGTGTTGAGATCTGGAGAAAACGTGCGTTGATCAAACCTTGATCAGCGCAGCAGTTGCATACATGAAACCGAGCCCCGCAAGAAACCCTCCGAGAACGGCGGGAGAAAACAGCACCGCTTGCCGGTCGCTGCTCTGGCGCATCAGATAGGCCGTAACCTCGACCATAACCTGCAAAATTGCGCCAGCCCCAACGGCCATCGCCAATGCCGACCATTGCGGAGCGTATGCAAGACTTCCTGCCCACATTCCTAGAACGGCAGGGCCACCCGCCAAAAGGGTCAGGGCTGCAAAACTCCAGAGTGGCGGCCGGATCCGCAACATCGGCGCAGCGATGCCAATCCCTTCGGTAACATTGTGGAGAGCAAAGCCGAGAACGAGGAACGTACCGAGCCCTGCCGATCCGGCAGCAAACGCGCCGCCAATCGCCAGCCCTTCGCCAAAGTTGTGCAAGCCTATCCCTAGGGCAATGTAAAATGCCAACGCCAGCCCTTCCGGCGTGCCGCGCCAGCGTCCGATTGCCATCAGCATGAGGAAACTCGCGAGCCCAGACAGCCAGACCATGGCCGATCCTTGGAACAATGCTGCAGCCTGGTCTGCAAGCTCCAACGCCTCGGACGTCATGTCAATGAGCAGGAAGGTCAGCAAACCGACCGTCAGCGCGAGAAGAAAACTCACCCCGACACGCCCGGCGCTTCGCATTGCCGGATAGAACATCAGACCTAGCGCCACAGGCAGCAACCCAACAATCGCTCCCACTAATGCCTGAAGGCGAAGCTGACCCACCGTGGCCTTTGGTGTTGGCACAGCTACAGCGATTTCATGTTCGAACGAAGCACCAGTATTAGACAGCATATTAATTGCGTGCGCCTCGCCGAAAACCCACGGATAGGGTATCTGGATCCACACAGCACCCCCACGAACGATCGGCCCGGGCGGATTCTGCGTGAAAGTCCAGAACGCGTCGTCCACCGCCACCTGGGCGATCACCATGGCGTCTGAACCACCGGCACGGACCAAAAGCCCGATCCCGGTCTCGTCCAGAATTGTCCGCTCCACGGTCAATGCCTCTACAGGCGGCGCGCCATTGTTGAAACTGCGCAGGGGATCAAGCGACGCAATCCAAACGAACATGCCAAGCATGGCTGCCAGTGGCACAAGCACCAGCAGCAAGCGGCTCAGTGCGGGGCGCTTTGGCTGAACCTGCTCGTTCATTTCGCAGAGCTCCTTACATCAAACATTCCAACCCAACCAAGTTCGGTGAACTCGGACTGATGTGCATGAAACATGTACATTCCATCTTCGTGATCGGCGAAGCTGAACTCAAGGATTCCGCGCTGCGCCTGACATTGCATGATCAGATCAACGGTGCGCAGCGTTGGCGTCAACGTGGTTCCGGTGTCGTAATAGTCAAAAAAATTCGCGTGCAAATGGAATGAATTGATCGGGTCGAATTCGGTCACGTTCACCAAGTAAATGCGAACTGGGCGCGATTTGTCGATGCGAATTGGCTCATTCATGTAGGCTTGGCCGACAGTGTTTGCAGCATAAACTTCATTTGCGCCGTCGAAATTAGTGTCGAAGGCGTTCATCACCATAGCCATCTCTTGCCAATGAGCATTCTCAGGGCTGCCAAGCAGGCGCGATGCCGCGACGGTCGCGTTCTCGGGGTGACGCTCAGGATCGGGGTCGATAACGAAAAGACCATACATACCTTTGTGCATATGCCGCTTTAGGGGCAAGGCGTGGCAGTGATAAAGGTGGCAACCAAAAGGTTTAGCGTCAAATTCGTAGATAAACTCCTCGCCCGGACCAATCAATCCAGCACCAGGAACACCATCCATCCGCGCCGAATGGATGCCATGAAAGTGCATGGAATGTGGGTGCGAGCCTAAGTTGCGAAAGACTATCCTAAGCCGTTCGCCCTCCTTCGCCCTCAGGGCAGGACCAGGGACCCGGCCATTGAAGGTCCAGGCTGGAAAGAAAAGGCCGGGTGCAATCTCGATTTCCTTGTCAATGGCATCGACTTCGAATGTTCGAAGCGTTCTCCCATCAGGCAATAGCTCGGTTGTTCCCCTTTCCCAATCCGTCAACATGGCAGTCGGATCAAACCCGTTTCGATTGTGATCGACCAAGCCAACCGTTGTCATGTTGCCGTGCGCCATTCCCTGCATTGGGGCAGCATATGGATCTGCCGGCATGGTGGACATATCGTGACCAGCCATAGGATCCGCTGCGCTTTGAGAGCGCGCACTGCCAGCGGCGATGGCTGCTCCGCCTGCGGCCACTAGGCCACCAACCAGCAGAGCGCGGCGCGAAGGATCAAGAGAGGGTTTGGAAGCGTCGGCCATGAATCAGGTTTCCTTGCGGGAGCAGTGCTAAAGTCTATGCATCAAAAGTTAGACAAGGCTAACTTGTCTACTCTACACCTTTACCTGTCAATCCAATTCATGCAAAGCTTAACGGATGAAAAAGAATGATAATCAGGAAGTAGAAGCCGTCATGCCTGACGAGCGCGCGGTGGATTCCCGTGCCGAAGCTTTTGTCGGGGTGCGTGCGGCCCGACGAAATGAACTGGCGGAGGACTATGTCGAACTGATTGCCGAGCTGATCTATGCGAAAGGCGAAGCGAGACCTGTTGATATTGCAACGAAAATGGGGGTTACAGCACCTACCGTTGCCAAGACGCTCGATCGTCTCGCACGCGAAGGACTGATTACCCGTGCGAAATACCGCTCTGTCTTTCTGACTGAAGAGGGACGCGCTCTGGCGAAAGAATGCCGCCACAGGCATGAAATTGTATTGCGCTTTCTTCTCAGCCTTGGTCTCGACTTAGAGACCGCCGAACGGGATGCCGAAGGGATTGAACATCATGTGAGCGATCGAACGCTCGCGCTATTCGCAGCATTCGCAGACGGGTCGAGAGTAGATCGCAGGAACCTCATGGGCGAGGCATTGCGCAGCAACTAGCCCCTAATCGAGGCAGTATCGATACTTGCCAGCGTATAAGCAATCAACATTGTTGACCATGCCAAACCGAAGGGCGCCAGAAAACCTTCACTGCTTTTTCAAGAATTGCCATCGGCACTCTTAGGCACCTTGCAGCATTTGAGTAACGATCTGTGCTGGCTCAGGACACGTGCGCCGCTTAACCCGCGTGAACTCACTTGCGGGGGAGGGGCCAAGACTAGCTGCCCAAAAAATGTGATTGGTTCCGACATGAGAGAGGCAAGAATAAGCACTGGAATTGAAGGTTATCACGGCCAAGTGACAGAGTATCGCTTGACCTCCCCTTACTGGAAGGCTGCATATGGCTTCTATGATCCATGTCCTTCGCCTTGCTTTGATTCTAGCCCTGACCTTCGGTGCAGTGATTGCCCCAAAGGGATCGTCGGCGAGCATGGCTGACATCGCCATGGTGCATATGGATACCGCCGGAAGTGCAGATCAGCGATGCGATGGGTGCGGTCCCGAGGGATATGTTTCTGGCGTAATTTGCGAGGGTGGGTGTCCTGTTCCTTGCGGTTCAGTGGGAACGGCTGGGATCATAGGTCAAGCGTCTTCTTGGCGATTTGCGATACTATTTGGTCTCATCGTTTCGGTTGACGAACCTTTGATCCCGCGCGGCGTCAGCCCTTCGCTTGACCCATTCCCTCCCAAGCTTCCTATCTGAATTTGAATTTGGTCTCGCTCGTGGCGAGGCCTGACCGTTGACTTGGCCGAATTTGGCCAGCGCGACACTTTCAGAACAAGGCAGAAGCGATGATGCTCAACAGAAATATCTCACGACGGCAAGTGCTGCGCACTGGTGCCGCTTTCACAGCCATATCCGCTTTGTCACCTGCACGAATAGCCATGGCAGGCCCGACAGACGAACCGTTCGTGCTGCGCGCGGCGTCCGGCCAGGCGGCCTTGCGTCCAGCACCTTATGGCCCGACCGATGTCTGGAGCTACAACGGATCTATTCCGGGCCCTGAAATCCGCGTGCGTCAGGGCGACCGTATTCGTGTTTTGGCCCAAAATGGGTTGGATGAAGGCACAACGGTCCACTGGCATGGCATACGGACTCCGAATGCTATGGATGGCGTGCCGTTCCTGACACAAGATCCGATTTCGGCTGGCAGCGACTTTCTCTACGAATTCGATGCACTCGACGCTGGCACGTTCTGGTATCATCCCCACCATCGCAGTTCGGAACAGGTCGGACGCGGGCTTTCCGGGCCATTGATCGTTGAGGAAACGGACCCGATCCGCGTGGATCGCGACATGACTTGGATGCTCGATGATTGGCGGATGTCTCCCGACGGGCAGATTGTGGGTGATTTCGGCAGTCAGGCCGATGCCATGCATGGCGGACGTATTGGGAATTCTGTGACTATAAACGGTCAAATACCGGAACGTATTTCAGTCCGGGCCGGAGAGCGCATCCGACTTCGGCTGATCAATGCAGCCAATGCCCGAATTTTCGCGTTAAATTTTGGGACGTTTGCGCCAGTTATTGTCGCGCTGGACGGTCAGCCCGTGGCGCCCCATGCACCAGAAGGCGATATCGTGCTTATCGGCCCGGCGATGCGGGTTGATTTGGTGATCGACATGACCGGCAAGCCTGGTGATGCGGCTTTTGTCACCGATATTTTCTACCAAGGGTTGGAATACCGTCTGGTCGATCTCGTCTATGCGCCTGACAGATTACGGGACACGGTGCCGGATTGGCCGATAGATCTGCAGCCTAACCCGCTTGCCGACCCTGACATGGCCTCGGCTGAGCGGCATCAGATCGTCTTCAATGGCGGAATGATGGGGCAGATGATGATGGGCAATAGCATGAGGTCGATGATGGACCAGATGCGCGAAGGCAACATTTGGTTCATTAACGGCAGGGCGGCGACAGGTCCGATCAAGGAACCCTTGCTGGTTTTGCCGCAGGGAACGTCGCACGTGTTCGAGATGGACAATCGCACGGCCTGGCATCACCCGATCCATTTCCACGGGCATTCGTTCCGCGTCATCTCGCGCAACGGGCAACCAACGCGTTATCGCGAATGGCAGGATACAGTGATGATGGCCCCCGAGGAACGGGTTGAGATCGCGTTTGTGGCGGACAATCCAGGAGACTGGATGTTCCATTGCCACATTCTAGAACATCAGGCAGCTGGCATGATGGGCGTCGTCCGCGTCGCCTCCGGCAGCACTAAAATTTGAAGACCCACAAAACACTGATCACATGAAGGAATGAACCAATGAAAAAGATATTTGGGTTTGCAAGCCTTGGCACCGCTGGTGCTGCCGCCATATTCGCGATGAGCCTGAATGCCGCACCGACGGCAGCGCAGGAGGTCATGCTTTACAAGAATCCGCAATGTGGATGTTGCGAAGACTACGCCGACTATCTGCGCCAAAACGGTTTCACGGTAGAAGTGAAACCTACCCAAGATCTTTCGCAAATCAGCCGCGAGGCAGGTATCCCGGATGATTTTCAGGGCTGCCATACTGCATTTCTGGGCGACTATGCTGTGAGTGGCCATGTTCCGATTGCCGCCGTCAAAAAACTTCTTGATGAGCGACCAAAAATTGCCGGAGTGACGCTTCCGGGCATGCCGATGGGGTCGCCGGGTATGGGCGGCGCTAAACAGGAGCCATTCAAAGTGTTCGCTGTCGAAAAAGGTGTGAGCCCGACTGTCTACATGGTCGAATGATCAATTGCACGGTCTGGCGCAATTGCGCGCCAGACCGGCTTCACAGGAAAAAAGGATGAATTGTATGATGATGGACGGTGGAATGATGGGTGGCAGTATGGTTGTTGCGACGGGTCTCGTTTGGCTACTGATTGTGGTGGTGCTGGGGCTGGCGGCAATTGCACTGGTCAAATACATCCGCTCGGACGACGGGAAATAGTAAGGCACCGAGATGCGGATTGAAGGTGCCAGTAGCGGCGACAGCCTGTTGATGATGGGATTGGCCTGGGCGGTTTGCGTCCTGCTTATCTTGTCGTTGTTCGTGGCATTTTTCATCCTCTGTAGGTGGCTCGCAACAAGGAGGCGGAAGCGCAGTGAAAAACACCATTAGGCTCTCCGCATTTTTGTTCACCGCAACGGTCTTACCGGTTGCGGCGCAGAACGACATACCCACGGGCGCGCGCCTTTATCAAGAAAACTGCGCCAGTTGCCACGGTGCTAACCTTGAGGGGCAGCCTGAGTGGCGCTCAAGATTGCCAAACGGCAGATTGCCCGCCCCACCGCATGACCCATCGGGGCATACTTGGCATCATTCGGACCGCATATTGACTGACATCGTAAAGCGTGGAACTGCGGCGATCGTCGGGAACGGCTATGAAAGCGACATGCCCGGTTTCGAAGAAGTGCTGAAGGATGAAGAAATTGTGGAAATCTTGGCCTTTATCAAGAACACATGGCCCGACCGGATCCGCGAATTGCAGGAAAGCCGCAGCCAAGCGGATGAGAAGGTACAACCATGACGCAGAAGTCTGCAAGCAAGAATGAACCCCCAAGCTCATGCTGGTGCCTCTGCTGGCGATCCGTAATTTGAAACGCAAAACTGCCAAGGGACCAACGCAATGAAACATTTTACGCGGGCTCTGATTGTATGGGCATGGTCTTTTGGAATAGCGTTCGCGGGACCGCAAGGGTTTGCTGTCCGTGCAATGCCACAACCGATCGTCAATGTGCGCTATCTGACAGAAGACGGCCGTCGGGGAGATATGGAAGATTTTCGAGGTAAGGTCATCCTCGTGAACCTGTGGGCGACATGGTGCGTTCCATGCCGAGAAGAGATGCCGACGCTGGATGCGCTACAGGCAGAACTAGGGAGCGATGTTTTCGAGGTGGTTGCTCTGTCGATAGACAGGGCAGGTGCGCCCGCAGTCCGACGCTTTTACAATGATATTGGCGTTAATAACCTTACCATGTATGTCGACAATACCATGTTGTCGATGACCGCGCTGCGCGCAATTGGCCTGCCGACGACAATCCTGATTGACGATAAAGGGCAAGAGCTTGGGCGACTGATCGGGCCGGCCAAATGGGACGATCCAAAGATGGTGTCCTTCTTGCGGGATTTTATAGAATGAACATCGCCAACCCAAATGGGAAACCGAGCCAGGAGGGCCAATGAGCGATCCCACAATAGGCGTCATGCCGTCGTTGACGGACGCGATTTCTTTAACCGCAGTTCGTCGATATTTTTCAGTGATCATCCCAGCCAATCTGATCTGGGAGTTTGCACACATGCCGCTTTACACGATTTGGACCGCGGGCAGTTGGAAGGAGATCGTCTTTGCGGCCGTTCATTGCACGGGTGGGGATATCCTGATCGCCCTAAGCACACTGATGCTCGTCTTGATACTGATAGGCAAAGGCTGGCCCTATTTCGCTGCGACGCGGCGTTCCGTAAGAGCTTTGACTGTAGCTTTCGGCTTGGGATATACTTTCTTCAGCGAATGGCTCAATATCACGATCCGCGAAGCTTGGGCCTATTCAGATTTGATGCCGATCATTCCGTTCCTCGATGCGGGCCTGTCGCCGGTTTTGCAATGGATTGTTATTCCCTTGGTCGCGTTCTGGTGGGCAGGACAGACCTTTAATGACAAATGCAATCAATGATGGGTTTTGCGGTATAGCATCTTTGCCGAATTCTCGGCTGGACCGGCAGCATCGGCTCGCTCCTGATGCTCGGCTTCACCTCCACAGGCATGCTGGCTCATATTGATCTATTCCGAGGGGAGGGGCGTATATTTCCAAAAAAGATCATTGTTCGCCAATGCCATCACCGCGCGGGTCCGCTATGTATCTAACGCTGAGGGCAGAACGCTACATGATCCATAAGCATCGGCCACTCAACAAAACTTTCGCCTAAAGGATCGTTTTTCTTGGAAGCTATTATCTCTCTGATTTCGCAGTATGGCACATTGGTTTACCTGCTGCTTTTTGGCTATTGCGCCTTGAAAAGCGGGTCTTTGCCGTTGTTCGGGGGGTATGCGGCGCAAGCCGGGGCGCTGGATGTCGCACTGGTCGCGGTTGCGACATTTGCGGGTGGCTATTTGGGTGATGAATTGCGCTTTGCCGTGGCGCGGCGGTTTGGCGCAGGCTTTCTGGCGTCACGGCCGCGTCTTTTGGCGCTGATGGGCAAAGCCGAATCAATGCTGGATGCCTATGGCTGGGCTTATATCTTCATCTATCGTTATCCCAAGGGAATGCGCACAATTGGGGCGCTGCCTGTGGGTCTGACGCAAATGAAGTGGCCGGTGTTTACGGTGTTGAATGCTTCCTCGGCTTTGCTATGGACGGGGCTGTTGGTGGGTGCTGGATATTACCTTGGCGCCGCGATTGAGCGTGCGGTGGTTGACGGGTGGGGCACCTTCAGCATCGTGCTGCTTTTGGTTTTTCTCGGCCTTGCTATTCTGGGATGGCGGCGGCTCTCGCGGACGGTCGGCTGACGTTATAGGGATGGGTGATCCGACGCGTTATGCGCATGGCCGCACAGATCATGGTTCCCCAGCACCTCAATCACGCGGCAATCGGCGATGGTGCCATGGGCGCATTGGGCAATCATACGTTCCAACTCGATTTCCAAGGCGCGCAGGCGGGCAAGGCGGTCACGCACGGCGACAAGTTGTGCCTTTGCGATCTGATCCGCCGCCGCACAGGATTGATCGGGGGTATCGGACAGGCTGAGCAGATCGCGGATGGCCTCCAGCGTGAAGCCCAGCTCACGGGCATGGCGGATGAAGGTCAGCCGGTCCATTGTGGCGGTGCCATAAAGCCGCTGATTTCCGGCGCTTCGTTCCGCTTCGGGCAGCAGACCGATTTCTTCATAATAGCGGATCGTCGGCACTTTGACGCCGGCAGTCCTGCTTAACTTTCCGATGGTCAGCATAAAAAACCTCTTGAACCTCTAGTTGCTAGAGACATTAGAGATGGGAATCAATAAGAGCAATGCCTTGACCAGACCGGAGACAGATATGACCACGCCACCCGTTGAACAAACCGACAGCAGTTGCGAATGGACCGTTTCGGGCATGGACTGCGGATCTTGTGCCAACAAGATCAAGGATGCGGTGGGGCGGCTGCCGGGGGTTTCTGATATCAGTGTGGCACTGATGACCGAACGCCTGCGGTTGACACTGGATGAGGCGCAAACCCCCCGCGGGCGGATTGAGGCGACGGTCAAATCACTTGGCTACGGCATTGCGCCAAAGGGCGAGGCCGCCGCGCGGAAGGGGTTTGTGATGCCCGAGCAGGCAGGTGCGCAGGATCATTCCGATCACGACGGCCATGACCATGACGCCAAATCCAGCCCTGATGCGGGCCACGGCAGTGCAGGCCATGTGCATGACGACCCCGCCGACAGGGGCAAGCGTTGGTATCAGACCTCCAAGGGCCAACTGGTCATCGTGACCGGCATTCTTTTGGTGGTCGCCTGGGGCATCGAACTTTTGACTTCGTCTGAGATCGGCTATTGGGCGTTTTTCATCGCCTGCCTCATCGGAGTGGCCCCAGTGGCCAAACGGGCCTTTGCCGCGCTGCGCGTCGGCCAACCTTTTACCATCGAAAGCCTGATGACCATTGCCGCCATAGGCGCGCTGTTCATCAACGCGGCGGAAGAGGCGGCGCTGGTGGTCTTTTTGTTTGCGGTGGGCGAGGTGCTGGAAGGCGTTGCGGCCAACAAAGCGCGTGACGGCATTCGTGCATTGGCCAATCTCGTGCCCAAAACGGCGCTGCTGGAGGAAAATGGCACCACCCGTGAAGTTCCCGCGGAAACCCTGACTGTGGGCCAGATCGTTCTGGTGCGTCCCGGTGATCGCATCCCAGCGGATGGTGAGATTGCATCGGGCACAAGTGGCATCGATGAAAGCCCGGTAACGGGCGAAAGCGTGCCGCGCACCAAGGGGCCAGGCGATGCGGTCTTTGCAGGCTCCATCAATACCGAGGCCGCCTTGAGCGTGAGAGTGACCAAAGCTGCACAAGACAACACAATTTCCCGCATTATCCAATTGGTGGAAGAGGCCGAGGAGGCCCGCGCGCCGACAGAACGGTTCATCGATCGGTTCAGCCGTTGGTATATGCCTGCAATCGTAGGCGTAGCGCTGCTGGTTATCCTCGTGCCCCCCCTCATGTTTGGGCAGTCATGGGACACATGGGTTTATCGCGGCCTCGCGCTTTTGCTGATCGGTTGCCCTTGTGCGCTGGTGATTTCGGTGCCTGCGTCCATTGCCTCGGCGATGTCTGCAGGTGCGCGCAAGGGGCTGTTGATGAAAGGCGGGGCGGTGATCGAGGCCGCCGCCAAGACCACACATGTGGCCTTTGATAAGACCGGCACTCTGACGCATGGCCGCCCTGTGGTGACGGATGTGGTGGCACTGGGCGCGCTGGATGGGAGCGCTGTGCTGTCGCTTGCCGCAGCGGTTGAAGCAGGGTCCAGCCATCCTCTTGCCTTGGCGATTTCCGGCAAGGCTAGGGAAGCGAATGCCCCTGTTTTGGCGGCGCAGGACGCCCGTGCGATCCTAGGTAAAGGGGTCGAGGCGGTGATTGACGGTGCATCCGTCTGGGTCACCAACCCCAAATATGCAATGGAGCAAGGTGGTCTGGACGGGATCGGGTTGCGCCAGGCGTCAGCGCTGGAGGAAGAGGGAAAGACGGTTGCTGTGCTTTACCGCGCCCGCGAGCCGCTGGCCTTGTTTGCGCTGCGTGATGAGCCGCGCAGCGATGCCGCTGATGCGGTGCGCCAGTTGCGCGCCATGGGGATCACCCCAGTGGTTCTGACAGGCGACAACCCACGCACCGCAGCGGCTATTGCGGGCGGCCTCGGCATAGAGTTTCAGGCGGAAATGATGCCCGAGGACAAGTTGACGGCGATCAAGAAGATGGGTGAGACCGGTCATGTGATGATGATTGGTGACGGCATCAATGACGCGCCGGCGCTGAAACAGGCGTCTGTTGGCGTAGCGATGGGGTCGGGCACCGATGTGGCGCTGGAAACCGCAGATGCCGCCATTCTGCGCGACCGGGTGACGGATGTGCCTGCGCAAATCCGCCTGGCGCGGGCGGCGATGGCCAACATCCGTCAGAACGTGACACTGGCGCTGGGGCTGAAGGCGGTCTTTCTCGTGACCTCCGTGTTGGGAATTACTGGGCTGTGGATCGCCATTCTGGCTGATACCGGTGCCACCGTGCTGGTTACCCTGAACGCGCTTCGCCTGCTGCGCTTTAATCCTGAGCGGGAGGGTTGACGTGATATCGCTGTTTGGTTGGGCCGCCCTTGCCGTGTTGGCGGGATATCTGGCCCTGTTTGTCTGGGGCAATGCAAATGCCTCACGCGCGATCGGACAATCGGTCTGGCTGTTTGACAAGGCCAAAGGCCAAGATCGCCTCGCTGCGCTTGGTTTTCGCTCATCCTTTGTGTTGGCGGGCTTTGGACCGATGCTCTGGCTGGCAGTTCCGGCCTTGCACAAGGCCGACCCGCTGTGGACCGAAGGCGCGTTTGCCGCCCTTAGCATTATTGGGATATGCGTCTCCGCAGTTGGCACGATGGTCGCCTTTGCGGCCCAAAGGTCGATGGGGGCATCTTGGCGGGTAGGTGTTCCTCAGGCCGATACCGGGGCGCTGGTACAAACCGGGTTGTTTCGCATCAGCCGCAACCCTGCTTTTTTGGGGCAGGCTTTGCTATTGGCTGGTGTGGCACTGGCAATCCCTGCGCTGCCGACCGCGGCGGCTGTCGTGATATTCCTGACCTCGGCCAGCCTGCAAATCCGATCAGAGGAAGCTGCTTTGGCCCGCACACTTGGGCAGGCCTACCTGACATATTGCAAGGATGTTCCACGCTGGATCGGATTGTGGGCAGAGATTCCGGAAACGCGTTTTGCGATGGGTCTTGTTCTGCTTTGTGTGGTCGCTTTTGATCAGATCACAAAGCTCATGGCGCTTGTGTGGTTGACGCAAGGGGATGTCTATCCTGTCTCGCCAGGGTTTAATCTCGCTCTTGGCTTTAATGAAGGTGCCAGTTTTGGCTTGTTGTCCGGGGTCATGGCAGGCAGGCCATGGGCCATGATTGCCCTGACCGGTGCGTTGACCCTGGGCATCGCCATCATGGCGCTGCGGACGAACAACCGATGGGAACGGCTGGGGCTGACTCTGGTTGTCGGTGGATCGCTCGGGAACATCATTGATCGGGCGCGGCAAGGCATGGTTACAGATTTTCTCGACGTCTATTGGAGGGCGTGGCATTGGCCGACATTCAATATGGCTGATGTGGCGATCAGTCTTGGGGCGGTGGCATTGATTTTGGCAATGCTGCGTAAGGCGCCTGAGCAGGAGAATGCCGATGCGTGAAAACGGAGACCTTACAACTTTCCGTTTGGAAGGGGCGCTGGCGGTAGCTTTCGGGATTGCCCTTGTCGCCACCTTGGCTGCGCTGTTCATCGGTGAGGTGCTGGGCCAGATGCCCTGCACTCTGTGTTGGTATCAGCGCATCGCCATGTTTCCTTTGGTGCCGCTTTTGGGGATAGCCACATTGCGTGGTGATACCGGAGTGCGGATATACGCGCTGCCCCTCGCACTGGCGGGACTGGCACTGGCACTTTGGCATAGTGGGCTTTATGCTGGGCTGATCCCTGCCGCCATCGTACCTTGCACCGCATCAGGTCCTTCCTGCACGGATCAGGCGCAGGTGGTCCTTGGGATGCCCTTGCCCTATCTATCAACCATCGCTTTTGCGGCCATCCTGGCCAATCTTAGCTTACTGAAAGGAACCCGCGCATGAACCGCCGCGCTTTTGTTATCGGCTCGACCGCTTTGGGCCTGGTCGCCTTTGGTGGCGGCGCGTTTTACGTCACCCGTCAGCGTCAACGTGACACCGCCCTTGCCGCAGCAACAGCCCCTATTTCCGATGACGCTGTTCTGATCCGGCCCTATTCGCCCATCCTTGGCCCGGTCGATGCCCCTGTGACGCTGGTCGAGTTTTTCGACCCGTCCTGTGAGGCGTGCCGCGCCTATCACCCCGTGTTGCAGCAGTTGCGCAAAGAATTCCCGACGCAGTTGCGAATTGTGTTGCGCTACACCGTGTTTCACGAAGGGTCAGATGAGGTCGTGCGGATGCTGGAAGCCGCGCGGCGTCAGGATCTGTTCGAGCCTGTTTTGGACGCTTTGCTGGAAGAGCAGCCAGGCTGGGCTGTTCACGGCGCGCCTGCGCTGGATGTGGCATGGGAAATCGCCGGGGCTGCTGGCCTTGATCTGGACAAAGCCGAGGGCGACATGCTGTTTCCCGGCACCACCGCTGTGCTGAACCAGGACGCCGCCGATGTCGAGACGTTGAATATCCGCCAGACCCCCACATTTTTCCTGAATGGCAAGCGGCTAGAAAATTTCAGCGCCAATACTCTGATTGCCGACATTCGGCTAGCCGTGGAACAAGCAGGCTAATTGCAATCACAAACGCTAATGGAGACTGCCGTCTATGAGGCTTCGACATATACAGATCGGGCTTTGGGTCATGGCCGGGCTTGCGGCCCTGGCCTATGGCGCCTTCATTCTGCGGCCCCAAATGAACACACAAACCCATGAAACCACGTTTAGGTCTGAATTTTTTCTGGCCGATGGCGCAGGCCAGCTTCGCACAACAGACGAATTCGCAGGCAAGTTTCAACTGGTGTTCTTTGGCTTTACCAATTGCCCTGATGTCTGTCCGACCACGCTGTCCGAGGTAGCACAGGTGATGGACGATCTGGGCGATGCTGCGGCAAAGGTGCAACCCATCTTCATCTCGATTGATCCCGAACGTGACCGTAGGTTGGGAATTGACACCTTTGCCCATGCCTTTCACCCCGCCATTCTGGGGCTAACGGGTGATGCAGAGGCCACGCGGGCAGCAGCGGAGAGTTTCAAGACATTCTTTGAGCGCGAGGACGCGACAGATGCTACCGATGGCTACACCATGTCGCATAGTGCAGCCCTTTACCTTATCGGCCCGAAGGGTGATTGGTTGCGCCAATTCGACTATGGCACCCCTGCCGATGCCATTCTTTCCGATCTGAAATCGAGGTTCTGACACATGAAAAATCTCCTTCCTGCAATGGCATTTTTGTTGGCGGCCCCAATGGCGCAAGCCTGTGAAACCTTTACGAGCGGCGATATCAGCGTCCAACAGGCTTGGTCCCGTGCCTCTATCGGAACGGGGCGCCCAGCGGTTTTGTATCTGGAGATCACCAACAGCGGCGCGATGGATGACGCCCTGCTTGGCCTCACGACACCGGCGGCCAGCATGCCGATGCTGCATGAAACCACTGTCACAGATGGTGTCGCCGCGATGCCCCATGCTGCGTCAATTCCCGTTCCAGCAGGCCAAACTGTGGCTCTGTCTCCGGGAGGATTTCACGGGATGCTCATGGGCCTGACCGATCCACTGGTCGAAGGCCAAACCTTTCCCATCACCCTGACGTTCGAGCAGGCTGGCAACCTTGATGTCACCGTAGATATTCTGTCGATGCGGGCAAAGGGGGCGGCGTGCGACGACGCCAAATAATCCTGTCCCTTGCCGGTGTGGCCGGAGCTTCGGCGTTCATGCTAGGGCTGGGGGCGTGGAGGACGCGCAACCGCGCCGTTCCTAACCCGCTATTACCATTGCCACTGACATCAATGGACTGGCGTCTGACCAATCACGTCGGGCAGGAGGTCACACCCGCAGATTGGCGAGGACGCCCTGCAATGGTGTTTTTTGGCTTTAGTTACTGCCCCGACGTCTGCCCAACGACGCTGCTTGATATAGCTGACTGGTTGGAAGCGCTTGGCGCAGACGCCGATAGGCTGACGGTTGCCCTGATCACAGTCGACCCCGAGCGTGACACACCGGAGGTGCTGGCAGATTACATATCCAATTTCG
Organism: Pseudorhodobacter ferrugineus DSM 5888; assembly: GCF_000420745.1. GTDB lineage: Bacteria > Pseudomonadota > Alphaproteobacteria > Rhodobacterales > Rhodobacteraceae > Pseudorhodobacter > Pseudorhodobacter ferrugineus. The sequence goes on along the minus strand of NZ_ATVN01000023.1, from coordinate 27,059 downwards.
ACCCGCGCATCATAGGCCTTACTGGCAGTTTGCGCGAGACTGCCCGCGCGGCCACTGATTTTCGCGTCAGCTTTGAGAAAGTGCTTGCCGGAGACGGCGACTATACGATGAACCACACTGCGGGTGTTTTCCTGTTCTATGCCAACGGACAATTTGCCAGCATTATTGACTTTCATGAGGACCGGCGTTTCGCTGTCCCAAAACTACGCCGTATTTTTGCATGAAAAGGAGCTAACCATGACCATCACCACCCTGACACGCCGCCACCTGATGCTGACCGCCGGAGCCACAGCCATTGCCCGCCCAGCCTTTGCGGCAGAGGCCTCCATCCATGTCGTCAAAGATCGAAACTGCGGATGCTGTTCGGCTTGGGTCGATGTTTTACAGGCTGAGGGCTTTACTGTCACCACCGAGGACAGCCTTGGAACATTGCTGATGCGCTACAAATCGGACAACGGCATCCCGCAAGACATGATCTCATGCCACACTGGTCGGATTGATCAGTATATGCTTGAAGGCCATGTGCCACCGTCTGATATCCGCCGCCTTCTGGTCGAGCGCCCCGATGCTATAGGTTTGGCCGTGCCTGGCATGCCCTACGGCTCACCGGGAATGGGGCCGGATAACGAGCGCGAAGCATACGATGTGTTTCTGATCCGGCGCGATGGCACGACCGAAGTCTTCTCGCGCTATGAGGCTGCGTGAACGAACGCCATGCGTTCTTGAAATGGCCTTGTGGGTGCTGCCACCATCATGAAATTCGGCACAAAAGCTCAACGAATTGTGTATTGTCGTCGTTCTACATTTACTTCATATCAATTTGATGTGGATAAAGATGCGCCTTTTTCTAGTTGGATTGCTGGTCGGCGCTTTTTTGGTGCAGACCAGCCTGAGTCATGTTTCAACCGCAAGTGCAGCGGTCATGATAACCATGCAGGATGATTGCTGCCCAAGTGATTGCCCAGATTTGCCGGAATGTGATGCCGCGTGCGTGTCCACGATGCAATGCCGTGCGGTGTCATCGGTTCAAAGCAAGAAACTGGCCGTCTTGGAGTTTTTTCCAACTTCGAAGATTGCGGTCTTTTTGACTGTTGGGCTAACGGATAGTCTTCAGTACATGGACAACGGCCTGAGAAGACCACCGAAGGCATGAAGGGTGGGGTGCTTCGCGCGCCCCAAAGCTGCACGTTGATCTGGGGTAGGTTCCTTTCGGGGATACGCTCCAAGTGTCGGCGACCCCCTTTGTCCAAATTTACAGGTCTGTCATGTTCCATTTATTGCCCCGCTTTCTTGCGGCCCTTGTGGTTGCGGCCCAATTTTCTGTGCCGATGGCGCAGGCGGCCGCGTCTGATTATTCCCTTGTCCTTGCCCAAACCAAGTATCCGTTCGGCAACGGAGCAATTCTGGATGTGGCCCTGATCGACACCCGCACCAACACGCCAGTCGACGGGGCCATCCTTTTTGCGACGCGGATGGATATGGAACCGGACGGCATGGAGACTATGACGACGCCCATAGTGGCATTGCCAATCGAAAAACCCGGTCACTACCGCTTTTCCACCGATCTGACGATGGACGGCAACTGGCGCTTTTCCGTCGCAGCAAAGGTTCAGGGTGAGGCGGAGACGGTGCAGGCGCAGATTGTGATCGAGGTGTTGCCATGAGCGTGTTTGGAAAGCTGGTTATGCTTGGTTTCGTCGGCGGCATAACCGGATGGATGGGCCTTGCAGCCGGGGGCAAAGGTTGGACGCCTGCGATGCTAACGGATGCGGCACAGGTGCAGTTTGTGATATGGACCGGACTGGACGCGGAAGCGATGCCAGCCACGGCCAAAGAAGCGGCTGGCCCCATCATCTATTACCGCCATCCCGACGGCTTGGCCGAGTGGTCGGCCGTGCCGAAAAACGCCGTCGATGGTCGCGCGTTCTTGCCCGTGCTGGCAAGCGAAGATGTGTCATTCGATCCGGCCGCAGCTCCTCTTGCCGCGGCCGACGGCGCGCCGCGCAAGATACTTTATTATCGTCACCCAATGGGCCTGCCAGATACCTCTCCGGTGCCAAAGCTCGATTCGATGGGAATGGATTATCTTCCCGTCTTTGCTGACGAGGCAAGTGATGCGGGTTCAGTGACCGTATCGCCGGGTAAGTTGCAACGGACCGGCGTGCGCACAGCACTCGCGGTGTTGGAGCCGATGGCTATGACGATCCGCGCGCCGGGAATAGTGGTGTTGGACGATCGTCGGGTCAGTGTCATCTCATTGCGCGCTGATGCGTTTATTGAGACGGTCGAGGATGTGACGACCGGATCAATGGTCGTGGCTGGCGCGCCGTTGGCGATGCTGTATTCACCCGAAATAGCTGCTGCAGCGGCGCTCTATGTCTCGGATCTGCGCAATGACGGTGGGCGCGCCGAAGGTAGCCGCCAAAGATTGGCAAATCTGGGTGTTCCTGCGGCGGTTATCGACCAAATTGCAACTGACAGGCGCGCGCCGGTGAACATCGCGCTGTTGGCACCGCGTTCTGGTGTCGTGCTGGACCGGATGGCGGTCGAGGGCATGATGTCATCCGCGGGCGAGGCGTTGTTCCGCATCGCTGACACGTCGGTGATGTGGGTCATGGCCGATGTACCGGAAAGCGCCTTGAAAGGGCTTCGGCGCGGAAACATGGCGACAATCGCTTTCACTGGTCTGCCCGGCGAAACCTTTTCCGGGGTCATAGACGAGATCTATCCGCAGGTGGACATGCAGACACGCACAGCCCGTGTTCGCATTGACCTTGCCAACCCTGACGGGCGCTTGCTGGTCAACATGTTTGCCGATGTCACGCTTGCTACGGGCGACGATGGGCCGGTGGTACAAGTCCCACAATCAGCGGTCATTGATACCGGCGACCGCCAAGTCGTTATCCGCGATCTGGGCGAGGGCAAGTTTGCACCGCAAGATGTGGTCTTGGGACGGCAAGGTGCCGGAATGGTAGAAATCCGCGAAGGCATCAATGAAGGTGACCGCATCGTCACAACGGCGACATTCCTGATCGACGCGGAAAGCAACCTGAACGCCGCACTCGCGACGCTGGCAACACCGGAAGCAGTCAAATGATCGCGCGTATCATCACATGGTCGGCCCGCAATCTGGTGCTCGTGTTCTTTGCCACCGCCTTGATTGTCGCGGCCGGGGTTTGGTCGCTGCGCACGTTGCCAATCGACGCCATCCCCGATCTGTCGGATGTGCAGGTGATCGTGCTGACCAACTATCCGGGTCAGGCCCCGCAAGTGGTCGAAGATCAGGTGACCTATCCGCTGACCTCGGCCATGCTGACGGTGCCACGATCACGCGTGGTGCGGGGGTTTTCATTCTTTGGTATCTCGTTCGTTTACATCATTTTCGAGGACGGTGTTGACCCCTATTGGGCGCGATCCCGCGTTTTGGAATACCTCAACGCCGCTGCGGCCCGCCTGCCTGACGGGGTGACGCCCGCTCTTGGCCCCGATGCGACGGGTGTGGGCTGGGTCTACCAATATGCAATCACAGGCGAAAACTTGTCGCTTGCAGAATTGCGATCCTTGCAAGATTGGGTCGTGCGCTTTGGCGTAAGTCGGGCCGAAGGCGTTTCCGAGGTTGCGAGCGTTGGTGGTTTCGTCAAGCAATACTCGGTGACAGTCGATCCCGTACGGATGCGGGCGCAAGGGATTACGTTGTCCGACATCGGCACGGCTATTTCTGAAAGCAATATGGATACCGGCGGGCGCACGGTAGAGCTGGCCGAATTCGAATTCATGGTGCGCGGCCGCGGTTATCTTTCGGGAATCGAAGATATTGGCAACATCACGCTGCGCAGCATCGGCGGCGTGCCTATCAGCCTAAAAGACGTGGCGCGAATCGAAATCGTTCCGAATGAACGCCGCGGCATCGCCGAGTTGAACGGCGAGGGCGAGGTGGCAAGTGGCATCGTGTTGCAACGGGTCGGGGCCAATGCGCTGGATGTGATCGAGAACGCCAAGGCCGAGTTGGACGTGGTCGCCCAAAGCCTGCCCGAAGGGGTAGAGATCGTACCGGTCTATGACCGTTCAAATTTGATCCTGTCAGCCATCGAGACGCTAAAGACGACGCTACTGGAAGAGAGCCTAGTCGTCGCGTTCGTGACCATCGTGTTTTTGCTTCATTTTCGCTCTGCCTTGGTGGCGATCATCATGCTGCCGGTTGGGTTGCTGATGGCCTTCACTGCGATGAAATTCCTTGGGATTGGCGCGAACATAATGAGCCTTGGCGGCATCGCCATTGCCATCGGTGCGATGATCGATGCGGCCATCGTGATGATCGAAAACGCGCATAAACACTTGGAACGCGCCGCCCCTGACAAGCCCCGCACCGAGGTGTTGATCGAGGCGGCTACCGAAGTCGGTCCTGCGCTTTTCTTCAGCCTTTTGATCATCACCGTGTCGTTCTTGCCAATCTTTTCGCTGGAAGGGCAAGAAGGCCGCATGTTCGGCCCGCTTGCCTATACCAAGACGTTTGCTATGGCTGCAGCGGCGTTCCTGTCGGTAACGCTGGTGCCAGCGTTGATGGTGGTGTTCGTGCGGGGCCGGATCATCCCGGAACACAAAAACCCTGTAAACCGGGCCTTGATCGCGATTTACCGTCCAGTGATTCAAGCCGTTCTGAAGGCTAAAAGCCTAACGATTATCGTGGCCCTCGCGGCACTTGTCGCCACCATCTGGCCTGCGCGCCAGCTAGGGTCCGAATTCATGCCGGTGCTAAACGAGGGCACTCTGATGTATATGCCGACCACTTTGCCGGGGCTATCGGTCACAAAAGCGGCCGAACTGATGCAGACGCAAGACCGCATCATCAAGACCTTCCCTGAGGTGCTAACGGTCTTCGGCAAGGCAGGCCGCGCTTTGACTGCCACCGACCCCGCACCGACAGAAATGTTCGAAACTATCATTCAACTGCGCCCCGAGGCCGAATGGCGCCCCGGTGTCACCACCGAAAGCCTGCGGCAAGAAATGGACGCGGCACTGCAATTTCCCGGCGTGTCGAATGCGTGGACCATGCCAATCCGCGCGCGCATCGACATGCTGTCCACCGGTATCCGCACCCCTGTGGGCATCAAGGTCTATGGCACCAGCCTGACCGAGATGGAAAAGGTCGCGCGTGAGGTCGAGGCTGTGTTGCGCACGGTTCCCGGCACAACCAGCGCCTATGCCGAACGGGTGATCGGCGGTTACTATCTTGATATCACCCCTGACCGCGCCGCTCTTGGTCGATACGGCTTGTCTGTGCAGGATGTACAAGACGTGATCGGCATGGCACTCGGGGCCCAAGCGATCACCCAAACGGTCGAGGGGCGCGAGCGGTATGATGTCGCCGTCCGCTATCCGGCGGCCCTGCGGTCAGACCCGGAAGCGATCGGGCGCGAGGTTCAAGTGGCGCTGCCTGGCGGCGGCACCATACCCTTGGGCGATGTGGCAAAAATCGAGCGCACACGTGGGGCCACCTCGATCCGCACCGAAAACGGACAGTTGGCGGTCTATATCTTCGTTGATATTGCGGGCCGTGATTTGGGCGGCTTTGTTGAAGAAGCGCAGGCGGCTGTGGCCGCATCTGTAACCTTGCCGCAAGGCTATTCGCTGGGCTGGAGCGGGCAGTTCGAATACCTCGAACGCGCCAAAGAACGGCTTGCCATTGTGGTGCCGCTGACGCTGGCGCTGATCTTTTTGCTCCTCTTCCTCAACTTCCGCCGCCTGACGGAAACCCTGATCGTCATGCTGTCATTGCCCTTTGCACTGGTCGGAGGCATCTGGCTGATGTGGTTCATGGGCTTCAATATGTCGGTTGCGGTGGCAGTAGGCTTTATCGCGCTGGCTGGCGTGGCGGCAGAGACCGGGGTGATTATGTTGATATACCTCGATCAGGCACTGACCGAGGCACGCGAACGGTGCAAAGGCCGCGATTTGACCCGCGACGAGCTCTACGCGGCAATCATGGTCGGTGCGGTGGACCGTGTACGGCCCAAAATGATGACTGTGGTCGCGATAATGGCGGGCCTGATGCCGATCCTCTGGGCGCATGGCACAGGATCGGAAATCATGCAACGCATCGCCGTGCCGATGATCGGCGGAATGGTATCGTCAACCTTGCTTACTCTGATCGTCATTCCCGCCGTCTATGGCATCATCAAAGGCTGGGGTCTGAAAAGAACGAGCGCGGCATCAGATTTTCCGTTTGAGCAGACTGCCCGGTAGGTGCTGTCGCGTAACCCGCGCAGTTCCACAGTTTTCAACGTCAATCTCAAAGCCTTGCGGTCACTTTTGGCGACCCTTGGCGGCGGTCAGGCCGGGCTGAATGCCTTCGGGGCCGATTATGCTTCACGGCCAAATTTATGGAAGGAACGATTATCAAATAAAATCAATATATTACATAACCTTGATTATAGGGTTGGGCTTTGTCGCCGCAAAGTTAGAATGTCCCCTGTGAGCAAAGTTAAAGTGTCACCCTCCCTGTGTCGCCATCTCGGCGCGTTGGAGGATACACATGGGATGGGTCATGATGAGCGAGCGCGAGCTTAGGCGAGTTGATGTTCTGTCGCGTACGCTCCATGGAAACATAGTCAGTGATCTGGGTGTGGCCCGCACCAAGAGAACTATTTGCGGCTTACCAGCAAAGCTGGCGTCGCTCGATATTGGCGCTGCAGAAGGTTACGTCGTAAACCTCGGGGTAGCTTGAGAGCGTCCAGTTTTTCGACAATTACGCAGCGAGCGCAGCAAACTGCTGTCACTTGAGAACGTCTAACGCCGAAGCCGGTTTCGACCTTGGCAGGGAGCGCGCCACACGCCGCAACTGAGCGATAGCATTGACTTCTATGCATCAAAAATGGTCTATATGTGAGTTATAGAAAGGATGCTTATAACTCATGCCCTGGAACTGGACATTACCTGATTGGCCGGATTTCCGGTATGACGCCTCCACTCTGGAGACGTTCGAGCAGAAATTTCTGCTGTCCTCCGGCGAGATCGTCGGTGCCGTGCATCATGTCAGCCAACCTGATCGCGAGCAACTGCGCATCGAACTTCTGAGCGACGAAGCGATGCAAACCAGTGCCATTGAGGGCGAAATCCTCGATCGATTGAGCGTACAGTCGTCTTTACGCCGCCAGATGGGACTGGACCCCGACAGCTACCCGACCAAACCGCGTGAGCAGGGCGTGGCTGAAATGATGGTGGACCTCTATTCGGGTTTTGCGGATCCGCTCGACCACGAGACCCTGTTTCGCTGGCACCACATGCTTCTGTCCCATGATCGCCGGTTGGAGAGCATTGGCGAGTACCGCCAGCACTCCGAGGCAATGCAAATCGTCTCGGGCCGCCTTGATCGACCGACAATCCATTTTGAAGCGCCTCCCTCCGTTCAAGTCATGCCCGAAATGGAGCGCTACGTTGACTGGTTCAACAAGACCGGACCCGGCCGCGCAACACCGCTCCCAGGCCTGACACGTGCGGGGCTCAGTCACCTATACTTTGAGAGCATCCATCCTTTCGAGGATGGCAATGGCCGGTTGGGCCGCGCCCTGGCTGAAAAGTCATTGGCGCAGAACATTGGCCAACCGAGCCTCATAGCGCTTGCCTTCACCATCGAGAAAGAACGCAAGGCCTATTACGATCAGCTCGAGTTCCATCAAAAGACGCTGGACGTGTCAGAGTGGCTCGTCTGGTTCGCCGAGATCGTCCTGAAGGCCCAACAGGTCACGCTCGACCGTGTCGGGTTTTTCATCAGCAAGGCGCAGTTTTACGACCGGCACCGCGATCAGTTGAACGATCGCCAGGAAAAAGCTATCGCACGGATGTTCCGTGAAGGTCCCGCTGGCTTCAAAGGCGGGCTCAGCGCCGAGAATTACCTCAAGATCACAGGCACCTCGCGCGCGACCGCAACCCGGGACCTGCAGGACCTCGTCGAGAAGGGCGCGCTCAGACGAACCGGTGAACGGCGGCATACGCGCTATTGGCTTTGCGCAAGAAGGGCTCTAATGCAGCCCCCCGCAGACGGCATTGACATGCAAAGATGATCGATATCAATGGAAGATATCCAAAAGGTTTGATGCGATCTCTATCAAGCTTCACCGCAAAATCTCCCCGACCAAGACCGCTTGCCCATGCACAGCAAGAGTTGCAGTGAACCTCGGGCAGCCGAACTGCTTTACGACCTCGTGGACGCGAGCTTGATAAGCAGCTTGGCCGATCAATCGGCACAAATCCGCCTCGTGAAACTGCCTATTTCTAACCGGTGCGGCGCTAATCAATTCTGTGAGTTCAGCCTGCACCGGATCAACGGAAACGGCTGTTTCCGGCACCTTCACCTCTTCATGAGCAGCCTTTGGCGCATGCCGCCACCGCCGCATAAACCCCAACAAATACCCCGCTGGCACGCTCGCATTCCCTCGTTGCCGATTGAACGCAATAAACCGTTCCCAAATCACCTGCGTATCAACATTCCAGCAGGGCAGGGCGGTTTTAGCCGCCTTGATCAGCCCGGCCCACCGGGTCTGAAACACGCTTTGCGTTCCCCCGATATCTATCTTTCCTGCAAATATAGTTTTGTGAGAGTCTTCTTTAAAGAGTGATGTGTCGTGGCCTGATGACACCACATCCTGTGATCTCTCGCGAGTTTTCTCGCCAAACCGGAACAGCCACGGCGCATATTTGCCATGCGGTTTGCGCCGTTCCAAGCGAAGCCCAGAGGCAGCAAGCTCACCAAGTAAATTGGACAGGTACTGACGCGAGATGCCCATGCGCTCTGCCAATGAGGCAAGCGTAAAGGCCGCAGTGCCACGCGGAAGGCCGTTGTAGCCATCCTTCCAAGCAATCCCGTCGAGAATAATCGTGGCAAGTTTGTGGGCGGACACCGAGAGATCGGTTTCAGTGATGCGGCGAAGTAGGGCGCCGGTTGTGAGGCTCATTGTCGTCTGCTTTCTGAAGTGAGACGCCAAACCATTCGGCCATAATTTTTCGTCTCCCAGAGTGATCTAGGAGTTGAAGGGGTCCAAAAGCTCGGTTAGAAATGCGGTGCAAAGCGTTTCTGAACCGGCGTCGGACCTATGGTCTGGCGTCGTTTTGGTTTCTGGGGGTGAGATCGTCTCGCGCTATGGGCTTATTTTGCTCGAATTCAGGTAGGGCCTAATAGTGGACCTCCTCTGAGCCATAGCTGCCCATGTAATCGCGCCATTCGACAAAGACGGATCGGTAGCGGTAGTTGCGACATTCGACCGGCATCCTGAAGTCCGACGCGGCGGGTACAGCACTTGGGTCACTTCGCTTGCGCTGATAATCGCCTTGGGACCCGTAGCTACCCTCATAGAAAGCAGCTGAACTGCTGCAATTGTCATCACCACTGCGCTGCATCTGGAATGTGATTTCAAAAACCTTGATGGAGCGAACAAAATCAAAGGCGGGATCAGAGATGTCGACATCGGCCTGATTGGCAACGCGTTGCACGGGAACCTCTCTGGTCGGAAATCGCCAAGACCATTCTGGCTTTGGCGCATTCGCGCGAATATCAAATAGCCGTTCCAAATCTGTCGGTTTCGGATAACCCACCCGCATCGGGCAATTCCAGATTTGCAGCGGCGGCTCTATAGGCCAAGGTGTGATGCGGCGGATAAAGACCGCACGCGCATGGCTGCATTCGGCGGAACCGGGCCATCCGCCCGCCAAACACAAGAGGATGGCGCAATCGACCGGGTAAGCGGCGGCGGGTTGCACAGCGGCAGTAGAAAATCCAAGGCTTAGCAATAGGGCAAGGAGAAGCGGCTTCACGGAGTGTCCTTTTCAATTTGAGGGTGTTTGAAGAAACGAAGCGTAGGAGGCGGTCGCGGCATTCGCCTCGGCCAGTACACGCGCACGCTCTTCGTCATGGCAGGCGATGTAGTCGCTCACCGTTGAAAAATAGGCTTCGAACTCGGCGCTGATTTCTGCGCGGTATTCGGCAAGAACAGCCTCCGGCAAAGCCGTGATAGGCACTGCAGGGGCAAGGCAGAGAATCACTTCAGGTTGTGCGAAGGCCGCGCGGCTCGCCAAGCTAAGACAAATGCCAGCAATCCCTAATGCACTGCAGATGCGCGAAAATCTGGGCCTCAACGCGCGTGAATCCATAAACACTGTCGTCTCAAAACCCTTATTTTCTTGGCCACTCATAAATTCCAGCACATCTTTCGCACAGGTCCACCGCCTCGCATGACAACGTTGAAGGCGCGGTTTCCAATCAAGAACGACTGGATCAGCGGCCTTCGTATCAACTTAAATCAGTGTGTTTGTCATTTTTATATTGAATGCAACATAAATTCTGTTAGGCATCGCTGCACGGAAAAATCTGCGTTACAACGACCCCAACAGAACCATCCGAGGGGACCCCATGACTATGAAACGGCGTGCATTACCAGTTTTGCTGGAGCGGGATTTCCGCAGCCTGGCCGCCAAGGACGGAGCGACAGTTGAGATCGAGTGTGTCACTGCGCCAAACCCCGATGAACGCTTCTCGGGCGAATGGCTGTTTTACGTCGTCAATGCGAGTGGCGAGCGTTTTATGCTGGTCACGGCCCTTGCCCGAGAGCGGATCGTCAATTCGTCAATCGGCCTCTTCGGGCTGGCGTTCGGCAAACTCAATCTCGATCATCTCGACGTGCCTTTTATCGCTGGCGATGTCCGCACCGGTATGCGGAGCCGCCCAGGCGGACGTGATTCGCTGGAATAATCCGGGGCAGGGCGGCGATGTTCAGCTCGCCTCCTATGACGCTGTAGTTCTGCGCTATGACGGGCAGGGGCATCTGATTGTTCCGGCCAAGAAAAAACCAGTGGAAAGTTCCCGAGACGAGAAGGCGGGTGGTCTTGGCGCCACTGCCGCGCTCGGCTCTCGGAGCGTTGCGGTACCGACGGCCGTCTTGCCGTCGATCCGATTGATCGCAACACGGTATCAAGATCACCCGGCGCTTGCGCGATTGGATCTCAGCCCAAAGCAATGGGCGGCGTTTTTTCAAGCGATGATCAAGGTCGAGAGCAATTACACCCAACGGGCGGTTAGCCGGGTCGGGGCGCAAGGCCTTGCACAACTCATGCCAGACACCGCCAAGTATTTACGCGTCAATGCATCTGACCCGCTGGAAAACCTCGATGGTGGTGCCCGCTATTTGCTCGAGCAAATGGACAGTTTTGAGAGCCTGACGCTGGCTCTCGCCGCATATAATGCCGGGCCACAGGCCGTGCGCAAATATGGCGGTGTGCCGCCCTATACTGAGACCCGCAATCACATCGTGAAAGTAATGGCGGCTTACGACCGTATCCTCGCAGACCTCTAGACCCCCCAAGGAAAATCCTCATGCAACTCTCTCCAGCTTTGACGCTGGCCCTGGCGGCCACGCTTGTCGTTCTCACCCATGCCGAACCCGCCCTAGCGCAGGTCGTCTTTACCAAAGCAGAAACCGTGGCCACCGGAATACTTGCGTCCTTCCGGGGCACGCTCGCGACTGCCTTCTTCGGCATTGCCTTTGTCGTCACCGGGTTTCTCGCGGCGTTTAACCGCATCTCTTGGGCTTGGGTGGCACTGGTCGTGGTCGGCGCCTTCCTGGTTTTTGCAGGCCCCGCCATTGTCGCAAACCTGCGCTCGTCGTTTAGCTAAGGCGAGGAAAGCATCATGGAAAAAAGCGCGGTCATCCTTGGCCTCTCACGGCAGGCAAAGTTTTTGGGGCTTCCGATGCCCTACGCCATGGCCGTGGGGGCCATGACCGTGCTTCCTTTCATTCTGTTCAAAGTGATCTGGTGGTTTCTGACGGCTCCGGTCTGGTACGGGTTGGCTCGTATCGCGACACGGGTCAATCCAAACGGCCACCATGTCTTTGCCGTTATGATGCAAGTCACGCCCCTCGCCATTTTGCGCAAAGGGCGGCGTCATGTTTCTTGAGCGGGACGGCGTGCGGGGCAGGGCGCGGGCATTGATCCCGGCGGACCCAAAACTCTATGCGCATTTGCCCTATGTCATCGAGATTGATGATGAGACCGTGCGCACACGGGACAATGCGCTGATGATCTCGTTGGAAATCACTGGTATCGACGGGGTAACCACGGGAGCGTCCGCAATCACGGCCTTACGTGCAGGCTTAGCGCATCTCTTGGACACGCTGGATGAGCGCTTCACCTTTTATTTGCACCGCATGATGCGTCCTGCCGAGACTGGACTAAAGCCGATCCACGGTCAAAGTTTTGCCGCGGATATCGACAAAGCTTGGGGACAAGATCTCGGCCGCCGCAACCTGCAAGAGTCAGTGCTGATCCTGACCGTGGTGCGGCAGCGAACCGCACCGCTTGCCGTGCCTCTGTTCGGCAAGGCCGCTGCAAAGATCTGGGGCGAGGATACCGATCGGCGGCTTGAGGAACTCCACGAAGTGGTCTCGATCTTGGAGACCGGGCTTGGCGCAAAAAGCCACCGACTCAAAATCAGTGACGGCAGCCTCATCGGGTTTTATGCGTCCCTTCTCACGGGCGAGCTTCGCCTTGTGCCGCGCAGCCCCTTCGGCCTCCTCGCGGAAGATGCCGCCGGGGCCGCAATCCGCTTTGAAAAAGCGCAGTTCACCGTGGAAGAGGGCACTGACACACCACGCGTTGGCGCGGTCCTCTATGTCAAATCCTATGCCACCTCAACTTGGCCCGGCATGCTTGATGCGCTCGGCGCGAGCCGTGACACCATCATCACCCATAGCTATACGCCGATTGAACGCGGCAGCATCACCGAGCGCGTCAAGCGCCGCGTGACACAGATGCGCGCTGCCGAAGACATCGCCGCAACGGTCGAAGCGCAGCTCTTCGAGGCCGCCGACAAGGCTGAAAGCGGCGAGTTGGGTTTTGGTCTGCATCAGATGACCATTACCATTTTTGCAGAGGGCCAAACTGCTCTAGATACTGAAGTCGCGCGCATCCGCGGCATCGCGCATCAGAACGGTATGCGGCTGGTGCGAGAAACAACGGCGCTCGAAGCAGGTCTGTTTTCCATGCATCCCGGCAATATGGCGTATCGCGCGCGCGACATGACCGTATCATCGATCAATTTCGCCGATATGGCAGCCCTGCATGCAGCTGACACCGGGACAGAGCCTGCGCGTCTGCCGTGGGGCACACCGATCACGCTGTTTCAGACGCTGCAAGGTTCGCTGCATCGGTTCAGTTTTCATGAGCCAGGCGATCCCAAAGCCGAACCCACCAACGGCCACACACTCGTTCTGGGCAAATCTGGCGGCGGGAAATCCACGACGGTGGCCTTCTTGGCTGCGCAAGCCCAAAGGGCAGGCGGCCGAACCATCATCTTTGATAAGGAAGCGGGGCTGAAGATGGCAGTTCACGCGCTTGGTGGTCGCTACGCCGAAATTCGCGCCGGGCGTCCAACGGGGTTAAACCCGCTTGCCACTGAATCCGGCGAGCGTGGCGAGGCGTGGTTTTTGGATTGGCTGGTGGCACTTTTAGAGCAGCGCAGTGGACCACTGTCGCCGTTGCAATCAGAAGCGCTCAAATCGGCCATTGCCCAAAACGGCAAAGCGCGCGTTGGGTTGCGGAATTTTCGGGCGTTTCAAGAGCTCTTTGGTGATGTCGGGGATGGCCTCGATCTGGCGCAGCGCTTGCGCGAATGGGGGCCGGAGGGCCGTTATGGCTGGGTCTTTGGCGAAGCCGACGAGCCCGTGGTGGATTTTACCAGCCACGACGTGACAGCCGTCGATCTTACAGAAATCCTCGACCTTGGCACCGAGCGCACTGCAATCCTTGGCTATCTCTTCCGCCGCATTGAGATGCTGATCGAGGAAAAGCGCCCGACGCTGATCCTGATTGATGAAGCTTGGAAAGTTCTTGACGACGAATACTTCGCCAAGAAGCTCGCCGAATGGTTGGTGACTGCGCGCAAGAAGAACGTCGTCGTGGTGATGATGACCCAGTTCCCGAGCCAGATCCGGGGATCAAAAGCCCGCTCAATCCTGGAAGCCCTGCCAAACCAGTTGCTCTTTCCCAATGGCGAGGCGGCGGTCTCAGACTATGACGGGTTCCGCCTGACCGATGGCGAGTTGGATTTTGTCCTGAGCCCGATCCCGGGCCAACGTATGGTGCTGTCGCGCAACCCGCGCAGCTCCACAGTTCTGAATGTCGATCTCAAAGCCTTGGGGCCACTTTTGACTGCCCTCGGCGGTGGTCAGGCTGGTTTGAATGCCTTTGGTGCCGACTATGCGTCACGGTCCAAATTCTGGAAGGAATGATTACCTAATGAAATCAATATATTACATAATTACTATTATAGGATTCAGCGCTCTGACCCTGTCTGCTTGCGCGGAAGTGCCAATCACCAAGACCAATTGCTGGAGTACTGCAGGCTCTAACACCGTGGTCTCTACAATGGGCACTGGCCCAAACTTGGCAACAGACACTCATGTCTCGCCCTGCCGATAGGTTTTCATATTTTCTTTGCGGGCTGTTGATGGCCGTTACGGCGCTGCCTTTTGCAGCGGCGGCACAAGGTGTGCCTGGCTTGGATACGAAAGCATTGTTTCAGCACATTCTTGAGATTGCGCAGATGACAACGCTGACCGGCGCGCGCGAACTTGAAGCCGACAAAAAGCGTCGCATCGATGCGCTGCATCAAGATCAACTTGATGCTCTGGACGCCACATTGGCGATGATGACCGGCAAAACGCCGTGGATCGGCAATCTGGAAACACTTCCCGGTGCAGAGGCGAAGGTCCTCTATGCAGTTGACGACAAAAATCCCTATGCCGCGCGGCTGTTTGGTGATGCCAAGACCAGCGTTGAGGAAATGATTGTCGCCACGGCTCGCAAATATGCGGGGCATCCCGGTCTTGCGCGGGCCGGCTTAAGCGCGGTCGAGTTCCGCATCTGGTTCCAAAGCCTGGTGAAGCAGGAATCTGGGTTTTCCATCGGAGCGCGCAGTCCCGTAGGAGCGTTTGGGCTTACCCAAGTTATGCCGGGAACTGCAAAAGATCTGGGCATCTACCCCGCCTACTATGATGATCCAATGCTGCAGCTTGATGGCGGGGCGCGGTATTTTCTGGCGCAACTCAATCGATTTGGCTCCGTCCCTCTTGCTTTGGCCGCATATAACGCTGGGCCCGGTGCTGTGATCAAATACGGTGGCGTCCCACCCTATAAGGAAACCCAAGGTTACGTGGTTCGGATCACGAGCTTCTTTAACGCTTATGCGGGTCGGATCAGTGGGATTGATCAAGTCGGCACGTTTGATCCGCGAGACATGGCAATATCTGAGGCCAGCAATATCTCGGACGCAGGGCTGCATTATGGCATGCAGGCCAGTCTTGAGATTGAAACATCGCTAAAGCGCTTGCGCAGCATCATCGAGCGCATTCCGACCACCAAATCCGCCAAGGAGGCGCTGGACCTCAACAGCTATGCGCGAGCCGAGGCCGTGCGGATTGCGCTGATGGTCAACCGGGTCAAGGCAGCCCGGGGACGCGTCGATCAAGCGCGCTACGCACTGTGGCTGCAGGCCTATGCTACCGACGCAACATTTATCAAAGTAGGGGCAAATACTGAATGATCCGCAAATTCCTACGGGGTCTCCCACCTTTCATTCTGTCTGTTACACTCATCCTTCCAATCCCTTCGCTTGCACAAGGCGTTCCTATTTTTGACATCAAAAGCTTTTTGAAGCTTGGTGAGGTTCTGACAGAGGCCAAGCTGCAGGTAAAAGAGCAGATTGCGTCCAATTTGAAACTCGATGATCAGATTCTGAAGCAGATCCAGCAGATCCTACTTTTAGAACAGCAATTGAAGGCGTTGAAGGAAGGACTGACGCTGGAGGCCCTCGGCATTCCGGATCCCAAGACGTTTTTCGATGATATCTTGCCTGATGTGAATAATCTGACTGGCGGGCTCTTGGCCGCGAAGGATGGCAGTTATTCCAGCATGACCACTTCTGGCAAAGTCGGGGGCAAGCCTGCCGAAACCTATGTTTCTGAGTTTTTCACCTCCGTTGGCCTTGATGTGAAAACCGTCGATGCGCTCGCCAAGAGCGAAAACCCAGGGGCCGCCCGGATCGGCACACAGGCCAATACCGCCGCATTTCTCTCCGCCGCCGCTGAAACCTCCTCCGTCAAGGCGTCCGAAAGCCTTGGTCGAGTAAATGATCTCGTTCAGGCAATTCCCGGCACCGAAGGGATGAAAGAGGCCATTGATCTGAACACCCGCGTGACGGCGGAGCTGTCTATTGCGCTTGCCAATATCTGGAATATGGAATCCGCCCAGCTGATGGGCATGGGTGAGGCCGGCGTCATGGACGCAGCCACCGCCGCCGAAGAACAAAAGTTCATAAAGGTCCTTGGAGAGAAATGACCATGTCAAAGAATAAACCCACCACAATCTTGGCTCTCACGATGGTGTCTCTTGTCGCTTTTGGTGGGCCGAGCATGGCTCAAACCCCTGTCCCAGCGAATCCAGCCCAAGAAGAGGCATTTTTGAACGTGCTGCCAAAGGTTACAGTGCCCGATGATGTACGACCCATTGAAGGTGCCGTGAACGAGGAATGGCGGTCTTGCCGCGCAACTTGGCCACATGAATATGTACAAAGCCAGAAAGGTCCTGAAGCTCGGGCTTATCGTGACATCTTTGGTTATGTGCGAGCTGTAAACGTCATCGAAAACAAAGATTGTTCATGTGCCGGAAAGGTCGCGTCTTGGGGCAAGTCAGAGCCGATCGCCAAAAAGCTTCGCGAGCAAAGCAACACTAAGCTTCTGAGCTGGGCTGACACTGAATCAATCTCAAACGTGGCTGATGAACTCATCGCTGTTGCTGAAACAATGTGTGGCGGGCCATTTTGATGGATAGCGTCTCGACCATTTTGGCAACGCTTGATGGTGCTATAGCCGCAGTTGGCCAACAGTATTTCGAGACAACTGCCCGTGCAATCGCGCCGATCTACACTAGCCTATTGACCCTGCTTCTTGTGCTCGTCGGGATCAATATGGCACTGAATGTCTATCGCATTGCCATGCGAGATGCGGTGCAACTGTCGTTTCGGATCGCCATGGTGCTGATGTTTGGCCTTTCGTGGATGAACTTTGTCGAAATTTACCAAGCATTGAGCAATGGCCTAGGCGATCTCGCGCTGGAATATTTCCGAATGGGTGGCAGTGGTGTTGGAACATCAGCCACTGCAGCAATGGATGACATGGCGAATATGATGGCCGGAAACGTGGACTCTGTTTCCTCTGCCATGTCTTCAATTATGCGGGGATTTGTTGCCGCAGTCCTCTATGTCGTTCTTGGAATCCTCATGGCTGTCTATGTCTTCATCGTAGGCTTCTCCAAGTTAATGATCGCCTTTCTCCTGGGCGTGGCCCCCATCGCCATCGGCGCCACGATCTTTGACAAAACCAAGGGCATCTTTGAAGCTTGGCTCTCTGCAATGATTGGCTATCTCATGTATCCGGTCGCCTCTGCCGGGGTAATCGTCGCCGTTGTTACGGTTGCTCACGACGTCTTCAAAAAGGCAACGGATGTCACTGATCTAGGATCAATCCTCGGTTTCTTTGTTATCGTTTTCGTGGGCATCTTTGCGCTGATGTCGATTCCGAATGCCGTCACGCATATCACCGGGCAGATAAGTCTGGCTGGTTTTGCGCCGCAAGCGTTGCGCATTGCTGGCAAACCGCTGGAAAAAACCTCCGACTATACGTCGCGGCGGATGAACGAGTTTCGCTCGGGGATGATGCATGGCGGCAAAACCGAGCACCATCATCTGCGCGATCAAGCCCGCTCAGATGCTGAGCGTGGCCACGCTACAAGGCAGCGCTTCTCTCAGTTTCTTCGCGACAGCTAACGCCGCCCGATACCCGCGTAATTCCCCTTTTTTCGGAGCAAGACTATGACAGGTTCATCCCCTGAATTGAGAAGCTTTATTGAGGCTGAGATGTTCTTTGGCGTCAAAAAGCGCGAGCGCATTGCTTACGCAATTGCAGGTGGCGGACTGGCCATTGGCCTCATAGGGATGATTGCCGTCGCCGTCATGCTTCCTTTGAAACAGACCGAAGCCTTTCTGGCCATCGTCGACAAAGACACTGGTGTGGCTGAACGCGTGGTCGCGGTGGAAAAAGCCGGGATCGAACAGGCTGAAGCGATCCGACAAAGCCTGCTTTTCGCCTATGTCACCGACCGCGAAACCTATGATCAACACGACAATGAGGCCCGTATCTTACGCGCCTACACTTGGTCTGCGGCCAATGCACGCCAAGGCCTTGTAAGCCTCTGGACCGAAGGAAACGCCAACTACCCGCCAAAGCTTTACGGCCAGAGTGGGCGTGTTGTCGTTGATATACTGTCGATCACGCCGGTCACCGACACCACAGCACAAGTGCGCTTTACCAAGACCTGGGTCTCTGACGGCGAGGGCATTCCAGACCGTGAGGGTAAGTTCACAGCGACCGTCACCTATCGCTTTGAGCCCTCCAAACAAACAGCACTCGATCTCGTTTGGCAAAACCCGACCGGGTTCTTGGTGACCAATTACCGCATCACCGCCGAAACCCTGCAAGCTCAAGAGGGCTAAGATGACATCACACATGACAATTGCTGCCTTGGGATTACTGGCCAGTCTCACCGCCCTGCCCGCTTTTGCCGAAACCGCCCCCAAATCCGGCAGTCGCGATGCGCGGGTGACTTATGCAAATTATCAAGAAGGCCAAGTCTACCGGATCACCACACGGCTTCGCGCTGTGACCCTTGTCGAATTGGGTGCCGGTGAGAAAATCCAGTCCATCGCCATCGGTGATCTCGAAAGCTTCAAGATCGATAAATTGGAGCGGCCAAACCTTTTCATCATCAAGCCCGTTGTTGCAGGGGCCTCGACAAACCTCACGGTTGAGACCCAGCGCAACATCTACTTCTTGCAGGTCTCTGAAAGTGCCAAAGGCAATCCGAACTATTCGGTGAAATTCACCGTACCGGGAGCAAGTGGGGCCAAGCAGACAGCCTCTGAAATCCCACCCGTCCAACCCATGACCTATAAGGTTATGAAAAAGCGCAAAAAGCTGCCAGCCTTTACACCGATCTCTATCTCGGATGATGGGCGCAGAACGATGTTTTTAATCCCGCCGGGCGCACCCATGCCTACGATTTTCCGCGCGGATGACAAGGGCCAGGAATATTCGGTCAATTCTGCTGTGCGCGGCACCACCATTACCGTCAGCACGCGGTCCGAGCGTTGGGTGCTGCGCTATGGCGACGACTATGTTTGCGTGACGGCCGAACCAGGAGCCCTCCAATGAATGACGAGGCTCAAAGCGACAAACTCTCAGCTCGTATGGCGCGTATAAAACCAACTGATGCGCCAAAACGCCGGCGCGGCATCAACCCCTATGCTCTATCCGCCGTTACTGCTGTCGCGGGTGTCGGCGTCGGGGCCTGGCTCGTGCTTGCTGCACCCGACGCTCCTGCCGCAGCACCCGCCATTGAAACCGCCTCGGTCAGTGATTTCCAAGGGGATGGAACCGGCACAGACGGGTTCAGCATCACAAAAGCCAAACCGCAGCTTGCATCCGCCCCCGTTGATCGAAGCGAGGAAGACCGGCTTCAAGCCGAGGTGGATAGGTTGAATGCCCAGATCGCTGATCTCAAGGCGAACCCTGTGACAGTTTTGGACGAGGCTGGTCTGCAAGCCCTAAAGGCGCAAGTCGATAGCTTGGATGCCGACGCGAGAGCGCGCGAAGCGGCCCTTTCGGAGCTTGAGCGCGAAAATATCCGCCTGCAGACCGAACTAGACACCCAAGCTTTGATCGCAGGCGACCCGGCCGCTGACGCAGCAAAGGCCCGGGAAGCGGAATTGGCCCGACGTCGCGAGGAGGCTGAAGCCTTGAAGCAGTCGCAGATCCATTCGGATATGGTAGCCCTACGCTCAAGCTTGGATGCGGGCGGGACTGGAGAGGCTGCAACGTCTGGCAGTGCAGGAACGGTAGATGATGCCTTCCGCCGGGCGAGTGCCAAAGCGGCTGACATTCGGCAAGCGGAAGTGATCGCCAATCCGGCAAACACCATAATGCAAGGCACGTTGATCGAGGCCTCACTTGAAACGGCACTCAGCACTGATCTATCCGGCAATGTTGCGGCCATCGTCAGCCATGATGTCTGGTCCTTCGATATGAGCCAGGTGTTGATCCCGCGTGGCTCGCGCCTCTTCGGGCGCTACGATAGCGATGTCTCTCCCGGCCAGCGACGTGTGCTGATTGCTTGGGATCGGTTGGTCACAACAGATGGCCAGTCCGTCAGCCTTGCTGCCTATGGCACTGACCGCATGGGGCGCTCGGGTCTGTCCGGTAAGGTCCGCAACCATTTTCTGCAACGCTTTGGCACGGCCGCGCTGATTTCTGTGATCGGCGCTGTCCCAGCCATCGCCGCCGCGAAATACGACAGCAATCAAACGGCATCGGATACAGCCGAAAGCGTCGGCAATGATCTCGGCGAGGCGGTCAACACCGTCATGGCCGATTATCTCAGCATTCCCCCCACCATCAGCGTCAATCAAGGGGCCGTGGTGATGGTCCGCGTTGATGCTGACATCGAGTTCTACTGATGAGCTATCTCGACACTTATCTTGGCCAGCTGGATGCAGTTCTTGTAGATCCTGCCGTCATGGAAATCGCGATCAATGCAGATGGCAGCATTTGGATCGAGCGGTTGGGGCAGATTCACATGACGCGGAGCGATCTATCCGCCCTGCCCGCGCGTCAGGTCCGTGATCTCGCCTCCCAAATTGCCAACTCAACGTCCAACACCTTTACCGATGCCGCCCCACTTGTCTCGGCGGCTGTGCGCTACCGCGATTTGATGCTGCGCTGTCAGGTCGTTGGCACCCCGGCGGTCTCAAGTGGCACGGTAATCGGCATCCGCATGTTTCGCTCACATATCGGGGATGCACGGCGGCCCGCCCGCGCCTTCAGCTTTCTGCGCGGGCAAGAACGTTCTTTGGAGGAGGAGCGGCGGGCGATGGTTGCAGGCATTCGCGCCAAATCTGAAGGGGTCGATGTTGATGCATTCCTTCAAACCCTCGTGCGCGAACGCCTCAACGTCATCGTGTCTGGTGGCACCTCGACTGGCAAAACCGAACTTGGCCGCAAGCTCTTGGAAATGGTGGCCCCGGATGAACGTATTGTCACCATCGAGGACTCCCTGGAATTGCTGCCCGGCCAGCCCAACACTGTCAGCTTGATCGCCCAGCGGGATGAGCGATCGCCTCGGTCCGCCGACAAGCTTTTGCAAGCGACGCTGCGCCTGCGGCCAGATCGGATTATCCTCGGCGAATTGCGCGGGTCTGAGGCCGCGACGTTTCTCGATGCAATCAACACCGGGCATTCGGGGTCGTTCACCACGCTCCATGCGCATTCCGCACGCAAAGCCATGGACCGCTTGGCGCTCCTCGTCATGGCCCAAGGCACTAAGCTCAGTTTCGGCGAAGTGATCCGATACCTGCAGACTTCAATCGATGTGATCTTGCAAATGGGCCGCATCGGCGATCAGCGCGGGATCATGGAGATGTATTTTCCGGGTCTCGACGACTAGCGCCAAAGCCCGTTCCTTTTCTTCTCTCTTTTCCGGCTCTTTGCCCGCGTCACAGGTACATCAATGGAAAACGTATTTAATGCAGGGCAAGCCCGCCCAGAAACTGACCGCGCAGAGACGGAGCATCCGGCCGCCTTACGCCCAAAAGAGTACTTTTCCTTGTACCAGAGCCGGTCAGGCGAGGCGCAAGAATTCGAAGACCCGCGCTTGGCAGGAGAGGCCTTCTTCCGTGCCGATCCCGCAGAGCGGCCTTCGGTGGCTCACATTGATGGCAATTCTGCACGCACTATGGCCCGGACAGAAATCCACGGGGTCCATGAGGGCGGCGAGGCGCGTTATTTCAAGAGCTTGCCGGACTCGCATGCGCCAGACGCAGAGTTTCGCGTGGGGTTCCTGAATGCGATGGAGGCCTCGCTAATGGAACGGCTCGGCAAGGTCGACTGGAGCAAGGACGGGGAAAATGTGATTGAGCGGCTCGATGCCAGGGTGAAAGATGATCTGGAAGCCTTCGCGCGCCGCGAACCGGAAAAGGCAGCGGCCCTTTGGGCCGAGCACACAGACGAAGTGGCACCCGGTCCAAAACTGCAAGCAGCAGTGCAGGCCAGGGATGCAGGCGCGGATCGCGAAATGGCGCAACCGGATGCCGCCGCCAGTGACAAACCAGCCATCATCGCCGCAGGCGACTGGGTCACCACCGATGCAAATGTCGAGCTGCGGCCTGTGGCTGTCGCGACAGAGAAGGGCATGCACACGGGATATGAGGCGCATTTGCCGGGAGGAGAGGTTGAGATCACCATCTCGGAAATGAGCTTCCCAAATTCCCGCGACGCCTTGCGTCACGCTTGGGATTTCTACGAGGGCGGCGAGAAAGGGCTCGAGGTGGCAGTAAATCGCGCCGCAGAGATGGATCGCGATTTGTTGGACGCACCCGAGCCCGCCCCCACTGGACTTATCATTGAACATCGCGAGCAACCCGAGTTTCCTCGCCCGGAAACTGCGATCTATGCAGGCGAGGATGCGCAACTGGTTCTGACCTTGGGGCGCGATGATGCCGACACGCGGGATCTGGCCGAGAGGCTGATCGCTGATCCAGAGTTCCGGGAATTGGTTAAAGCGCATATTCCCGACGCGAATGAGGCGCTTGGCACGGGGAGGTTCATCGATGGCGCAGACTCCAGTGGATTTCTGCCGGACGAGCTTTTGGTTGTGACCTCCTATGCCCAAAATGGCGGGTCGGAGATACTGGCCAAGTTTCCTGATGAGGGGCCGCTGAGCGAGGCCTTGGCCACACACCTGGCGCAAAGTCCTGTAATTGCAGCCTATGCCGCAGAAGAACGGCAACGCGCAGACTTCGCCGCGGACCCGGCGCGGGCTATATCTACTTGGGTGGAGCAATCGAGTGCCCAGATCGACCGTCTGCCTTGGGACGTGCAGGACGATCTACGCACAGAAATGCAAGGCATTGCCAAAGACGCCGCCGCAGCCTTTGGTCTCGACAAGGAGCGCGAAGCAGTTGAGGCCCCACCGCGCTCAACCCTTTACAGCACGGCGTTTGGCGCAACATCAATGATGGTGGGCGCCGAGGAAATAGATCTGAGCAATGACACCCGCACAAACCTCAAAGCGGGTCTGCAAGCTGCAGCCATTGAGGCTGGGATCGACGGATCCAAACTGGGGCTGCGTCTCATTGTAGGTGCCGCCAACGCCCATCAAGAAGAGGGCTGGGTGAAGTCCGACATTGCGGAGGTTGCGGCCCGCCATCGGCTTGATATGGGCGACAATACTGCCCGAAGCCGCGCGGCAGAGCTCGTTGACAACTTTTACGAGCGGGCCGCAGAGTTGATCCATTCTGCGCGCACGATTGAGGTGGCACGAGGCCCTGATCTACTGGTCGCGGCCTTGGGTAAGCTTGCTTCGGTGCAGGCACAGCAAGGCTCGGTCACCTTCCGCAACGAAGATCAGGCGCGCGATTTTGCGGACGCGATGACAGAACGCTATGGCGCGTCGATCCTGAAAGACATCGCCGCAGGCCGCACCGAGGCACTTGCTAGGGATGTGCCCGACCCCACTGCCCGGCAGGCAGTGGCACTTGCGGTGGTCTCAGCGGCGAAAGAACATCCCGCGCTTGGTCTCAGTTCCCATGAAGCAGAAGCAGCCGAGCAGAAATTTGCAGCCCTTGCCCATGGGCATGAACGCCCGCCTGAGCATGCGCGCGACCGCAACCGCGCCCATGACCACCACAGAGAGTTTTGATCATGCAGCGTATTGCACTGTTGCTGCCGCTTGGCCTCACATCAGGCTTGCTCGTCGGCCTTATCGCTGGGGGACTCGTTCTCAACCTGATCCTCGGGCGCGATCCGAATGCGACAGGTCTTTTCGTGCTCTTGGCAGAGTTTCCAGGTTTTGACCGGTTGACGTCCGTGCCTTGGGTCCTGCCCTGGCAGATCGTCGGCGGTTCAACCGGCCTCTTCACGATTGCGGCCGTTGCCCTGACGTTCCGCCAGCAACTCACCGAATATGGTCAGTCAAAATTCCAAGCACGGGCCCAGATGAAGGCAAATGGTCTTCTGCAGCCTTTGGGCGCAGGTCTCGTCTTCGGCAAGCTCGCCGCCCCCGCGAAATCCGCGCCCTACGTTAGCGCCACGTTCCAGAAATTCCCGCATTGCCTCGTTGTGGCCCCAACCCGCGCGGGCAAAGGCGTGGGGTATGTCATCCCGAACACCCTTCTCTTCAACGGCAGCGTCGTCATTCTTGACGTCAAAGGCGAGATTTTTGAGGCCACATCCCGGCATCGCCAATCGGAGGGCGACGCGGTCTATCGTTTCTCGCCCTTTGATTTTGAGCATCCAACCCATCGCTACAACCCGCTCGAGCGCGTGGCACGGATTGCAAATCTCGAACAACGCTATACGGAATTGGCCAAGATATCGGACTACTTTTTGACCGTTTCCGACAAAGGCACTGCCGGGGACTTTTTGACAGAAGGGCGCGAGCTTTACGTCGCCGCAGGTCTTCTGGCCATTGAGCGGGGCAAACCCACTATCGGAGAAATCAGCCGCATCCTCTTCGGGCGCGGTGCGACGCAAGCGGTGTACGGCGAGCATGCCGAGGAAGTGAAACATCCCAACGCCGCCCAGACCTTCCGCAAGTTCGCGGGCTATTCCGACCGCACTCTTTCCTCGCATGCCTCGGTCTTGGGCGGCGCGGGTATGACGCTTTGGAACAATCCGGCCGTGGACCGCGCGACATCCGGAAACGACTTTTCCTTCGCCGATCTGCGTAAACGCCCGATGTCGATCTACGTCGTCGTCAACGCCGACGATATCCGCACGCTGTCGCCACTGGTTCGGCTGTTCTTTGGGGAGTTGATCGCCACCATGCGGTCGACCTTGCCCGACCCAAAGTTGGAGCCTTGGCCCGTGATGGTCATGTTGGATGAATTCGACCAGTTGGGGCCGATGCCCATTGTTGAGCAGGCGCTAAAGCAGCTGGCCGGTCACGGCGCGCGGGTTTCGATTATCACACAGTCGATCCCCGGCCTCGACAACATCTATGGCGAAAATGTTCGATTGTCGCTTGAATCTGCTGCAGGCATGAAACTCTACCTTGCCGCCAACGACAAGAAAACTGCCGGGGAAATCTCAGACGCTTTGGGTAAAACCACCAAGCTTTCGGTATCGGACAGCGTGTCGCGGGATCGGGACTTCATGCAGCGGCGCTCGGTCAGTCGGCGAATGGAGGAACGGCCACTGCTGACGCCAGATGAAGTTCGGCGTTTGAACCCGGATCTGGCGATCCTGATCCCAGAACGGCAAAACCCCCTTCTGGTGCATCGGATTGTGTATTTCCAAGATCCGACGTTTAGGAAGTTGTTCGAGGCCCAGAAGGGTGTCCTGCCCTATCCGTCAAAAGAAGGAGCCTCGGTTCAGGTGTTGACCGAACGGCTGGAAGCGCTGGAGCGGCGAGTTGCGGAACGGGTGGTGGTGGATTTCGTGCGGCCGGAGAAAGCAAAGGCAGTAGCCCCCGTCGAGCCGGAGCCGAAGCTGGCGGCCGAAATTGTGGCGCGGGAGGAAGTTTTGCAGGACGCAGCGCAGGCGGAATTCGAGTCCGAAGTGGCTCTCACAGCGGGTCCGCCCGAGGCTGTCGCTGAGCCCGAAGTTGGTCTGGATGCCTTGAAACCGTCGGCGACAATCTCGGTAGCCCGGATGAACAAGTTCACCGTCAGCCTTCAGGCACAAGAGGCATAGCTGCGATCGTGCTCATCACGAAGAACCCGAATCCGAATCAGGCAAAGTTACAGTTGTCAGGGCCACATCGCTGGCGAAAACTTCCCAAAACTGCAAAGGTTTTGGCATGGGGTTCTGTCCCGTCTAAGTCCTTGATGCGGGGCAGCCATCGACCGCAACTGGCATGGGTGCATTTTCGGACAGAAGACGGACAGGCAAAGATGCAGCTTCAGGCTTTGACGGCGAGGACAACGTTGGAAAATTAGGAAGCACGATTAAAAAAACATGGTGACACTCAACGGTTGAGCGGGCATCAATCCATGAATGTTAAAGCGGGTAATTTTATGATCAGACTGACCGGAATAAATGTGCGTGGTTTCAGGCTTCTTGAAGATGTCGAAATTTCGGTCGAGGCCAGTTCAACGGTGATCGTGGGTCGCAATAACAGCGGGAAAACATCGCTGACCGAGGTGCTAGACCGCTTTATTGGCGACAAGGCCGGGCAATTCCGGCTTGAGGATTTTTCTGCATCGCTTCGCGCCGCTTTTATCTCATGCCGAACACAGCGAGTTCAAGACAATGCACCGGCAAGTGTCCTGCTGGATGCGCTGCCCACTATTTCGCTGGATCTCACTTTCAGCTACGAGGCGGCCGGAGACCTTGGGCCGCTTTCACCCTTTATCATTGATCTGGACCCGGACTGCAGAATTGCTATTGCAAGAATCGAATATGCGCCCGCTCTCTCTGGGGTCGGCGACCTCCTCGACCTGCCGATTCCAGCAGAAGGTGAAGCCATTGTAGAGGGCGCAGCAGAGCCCGAGGCCCCCTTGCCCGCCGATCCCAATGTCGCATTCTTCCGGCATCTTCGACTGCAAATTCCGAATTGTTGATTGTCACTGAGAACTGACCCGGCAACAGCAAAAATTGTCACTGAGAACTGACCCATGTGCAACCTTGCCTCAGCTTGAATCAGCTGGGGGCACTTGGAGTGATAGACATGAGTTTTTTAAAAGTTATCCGGGGATGGGCGCTGCGAGAGAAGATGCCCATTCGCGAGATCGCGCGGCGCACGGGCATCTCGCGCAACACGATCAAGAAGTATTTGCGGGAGGGGATTGTTGAGCCAGCGTTTCAGACGCCGGATCGTCCGAGCAAGCTGGATCCGTATGTCACTCAGCTGACAGCATGGCTTGTTTCGGATCAGCGCAAATCACGCAAAGAGCGCCGGACTGC
>NZ_ATVN01000022.1 GCF_000420745.1 Pseudorhodobacter ferrugineus DSM 5888 | reverse complement strand
CACGCATCAAGATGTCCCTTGGTGGTCGAAGCCCAATCGAATACGTAAAAGCCTCGGCCTAATGCCGTGAAAACAGTCCAAGTTTTTGTCCGCACACCCACTGGGTCACTTCTAAGTGGAAATAAACAGCCGTAACAGTCTTTTCGCGCATGCCGACTTGCGCGCCAGTTAACAGATCAACATTATGTTCGGCCATCTGAAAGATTGATGTTTACGCGCTCCGATAGGTGCATGAGAGGATATGGTTCTGCCAGCCACGCCGCTCCATGAAATGTTCAACATCTCCGGCGGCACAGACGGCAACCAAAAAAAGATCAAGCTGACACTTCGTCCCAACTGGAACAGATTGCCGCAAATTTTTGTGGTTGTAGCGTCCTAACCACCACTCAGGCCCAGCTTGTCGCGTTTGATGCTGAAGGCCGCGGGTTCTTGCCGAAAAGAAAGCCGTCGGCTAGGCGTTCGTGTCGAGCCAGATCGTGACTGGGCCTGCGTTGGTTAGGCTCACATCCATGTCGGCGCCAAATTCACCAGTGGCGGTTGTGATGCCTAGCGCGATCACGGCTTGGATGAAGTATTCGTACAAGCGCCGCCCGTGTTCTTGGCTGGCGGCAGGTGAAAAGCCGGGTCGGTTGCCGCGTGACGTGTCAGCGGCAAGGGTGAACTGGCTGACGATCAAGGCACTGCCACCACTGTCTTTCAGGGACAGGTTCATTTTGCCAGAATCATCCTTGAAAATCCGCAGCTTGGCGATTTTGGCGGCCAGTTGGTCTGCCGTGGCCGTGGTGTCGCCTTGCATGGCACAGATCAGGATCAGCAGGCCGGGGCCTATGTCGCCAATCTTTTTGCCATCCACCACGACCGATGCGTGATGGACCCGTTGCAGCAGGGCCCTCACAGCTCATGCGCCCAAGGTGGGTTTGCGCCTGCCCGCGACACAGTAATTGCAGCCGCTCGGTTTCCCAGCGCAAGAGCCGCATCAAGGATTTCATCGGACAAGGATGCAAGGGCGGTTTTGGACAAAGCATCTGCCGCCTGCAATGCGGCCAAGGCGCCTGCGTTAAACGTGTCACCTGCGCCAACAGTGTCGGCAACAGTGACCTTTTGCCCTGCGACAAAGCGGTTTTGCGTGGCCGTGATCGCCCGCGCGCCGCTTGCTCCTTCGGTCAGGAAAACCAGCTTGGGGCCGCGTGCTAAAAGCCTGCGCGCAAGAGCTTCCAGATCGCCAGCGCCTTCCAGCCAGTGCAGATCCTCATCACTGATTTTGATGATGTCGGCATGGGTCAGCATTGCGTTCATGCGCGCGCGGTAGCTGGCCTGATCGGTGATGAAACTGGGGCGGATGTTCGGGTCAATCATGGTCACGCGCCCCCCCGCCTCACGCGATTGCAGCGCTGCATAGGCTGAGGCTGCTGGGTCATTGACCAGTGAGATGCCGCCAAAAAACAGTGTAGTGATGTGGTTGGGCAGCGGAGGGAGGTCTTGGACCGTCAGCAATCGCCCAGCGGTGTTTTCATCGTAAAACGCATAGGTCGCTTGTCCGTTCACCAGCTTTACAAAGGCCAGGGTTGTGGGGCGGTTGGACCGTGCGGCAAAGTTTGTCTCTACATTTGATGCGGCCAATGTATCAGCCAGAATCTCGCCAAACAGATCGGTGGACAAGCCCGAGAAAAAGCTGGTTTTCACACCAAGCCGCCCAAGGGCAATTGCTGTGTTGAATACCGCCCCGCCAGCGCAAGGGGTGAAAGCGGGTTCATCGGCCAGTGTACGGCGCGGCAGCATGTCGATCAAGGCTTCGCCACAACAAAGGATCATCTGGGAAGTCCTGTTTGAAAATTTGCAGCAGTATAGCTTTGGGTTGGCGTTAGCGCAAACAGCTTTGCATGTCAGGAAAAATAGGGTGCAAGATTCGCGCGCACCCGATCCAGCGGTGTGGCGCCAGAGGTGTCGGGAACAAAGGATTGGCCTGTGATGGCCTCATAAGCGCTAATATAGGTTTGGGCCGTGGCTGCGATCATTTCGGCGGGGATTTCGGGGATGGTATCACCGTAGGGGTCACAACGAGTGGCGACCCAAGCACGGATTACGTCCTTGTCAAAAGATGGGGGGCGGGTGCCGTTTGTCAGGGCCTCTTGAAAGCCGTCAGCCAGCCAATAGCGTGAACTGTCGGGCGTATGGATTTCATCGGCGAGAAAAATGTTGCCAGCGGTATCTGTGCCAAATTCGTATTTTGTGTCGACAAGTATCAGGCCCCGTTTGGCTGCCATTTCCTGACCACGGGCAAAAAGGGCAAGGGCTATGGCCGAAACTTGGTCCCATTGGGATTGGGTGAGGAGGTTTTGGGCCACGATTTCAGCAACGGTGAGGGGTTCATCATGGCCCCCATCGAAGGCTTTTGACGTTGGCGTGATGATCGGCGCCGCCAGGACCTGATTATCGCGCAGTCCATCGGGGAGGGTGTGGCCATACATCATTCGCTGGCCCTTTTTGTAAAGGGTCAGGATAGAGGTTCCGGTCGTGCCTGCAAGATAGCCGCGCACGACGATTTCAACAGGAAGGATGGTCAGTTTTTTCCCGATCACAACGTTCGAATCCGGATAGGACAGCACGTGATTGGGGCAAATATCGGCGGTATGATCGAACCAGAATCGCGCCGTTTGGGTCAGGACCTGCCCTTTGAAAGGGATCACCGCGAGGATGCGGTCAAAGGCCGAAATCCGGTCCGAAGAAATCAGGATCCGGCGATTATCGGGCAGGTCATAGCAATCGCGGACCTTGCCGAAATAGGGGTTCGGAAGCTCGGGGATATGGGCGTGATCGAGGGTGCGGGTCAGGTCGGTCATCTGGGCCTCCTATCGGTTGGCGTCCTTTTAGGCGGGGTGGGGCGAGAGTCAATCTATGGCGTGAAATGCCCGCAGGATGTCCGCGTGCGAACATTTGTGCAAGATATTGATTTATAATAATTTTGGTATTTTTGTTAAGGAAATATCAATCTTTGCCGCAGGTGTCGCGGGGCAAAAACTGGTGCGTAAATAACGGGTCTTGGGCATGGGCGGCAGATGGCGGATGGATATTTGGACCTGATAGAAAGCAGGACGGCAGGTCTAAAGTCCATCGTGCCAAGGCCCTGCTAGCAAGGTTATGGTCAACCCCGAAAGCCGCAGCCCAAGCCGTGCGAGAGGGGGCTCGATGCCCCCCGAGCGCGGGGCCGCTGGTGCGTTTGGTCTATTGGGTTTGGCCCAAATACAGCACCACGCCAGCCAACAGGGACAGGCCTATCACCGCAAAGGCGATTTTCCATGCGGAATAGGGGCGTTCGCCTTGGACCTTGCCAGTTTGGCCGTTGACCACAAAACGAAAGGTTTTGCCGTTGTATTTATAGGCGGCCATCCAGATCGGCAGCAGGATATGCTTGAACGTCTCATCCCGATGATCCGTGCTGATTTGGCTTATGCGCTGTTCATCGCCGCCGATATCACGGCGCACATCGCGGGCGATCACTTGGGCCATTTTCTCATGCGCATCGGCATTGCCAGCGGCCAGACCCACGGTATAACCCTCGGCCACAAAGCCTGCCAGATAATCGGGGCGGTAGGGTTGCAGCGCGTTCAGATCCCACGGCTCTAACCCTTCGGTATAGCTGCGCGGCAGGCTTTGGGACGCCAGCACCAGCACGTCGTCAAAGAAGCGTGCGACGCGGCCAGACACCGATTGCCAGCGGGTTTTGCGGACCTGTTCCTGGCGTTGCTGGCGCTTGCCGTCCACCATCACCGTGACGGTCTGCGTCTCGTAATAGTAGGTGCCGCGTTGGCCGGAATAGGCGGATTGGGTTTGTGCGTCAAAGGTCCAATAGGGCACATAGATGCCCGAGAGCGCGCGCCCCTTGCGGGCGTATTCGACCAGCCCGTTCGGGGCAAACCACAAGCGGCCCAGCCATTGTGCCATCGCCGCGCGGGCGGTGCGTTCATCCAGCTGGAACGGCAAGAGGCCTTGGGGTTTTATCTGGCGGTTGGTGCCGGTGCCGATGACCACGGGGGTTGCACAAAACGGACATTGGGCGGCATGCTGTGCCCCCGCAAATTCAACCAAAGCCCCACAATTCGAACATGGCGTGGTTTGCGGTTCTTCCATCGCGGAGTGTGGCAGGTCATCACGCAAGCCGCGCCCAAGGTCGATTTCGCCCAAGGCGGTGACAAGGCTGGCTTGGGCCGCTTGCGGGATTTGCTGCACATTGCCGCAATGATCGCAGACCAATTCCGTTTGGCCCGGTGCAAAGCGCAGGTCGGCCCCGCATTGATCGCAGGGCCAGCGGTGATCGGTGGCTTGGGTCATGCCGGTTCCCGCTTAGGCCCCCGGAGGTGGGGGCGGGGCGACGGTAAACAGTTGCGCCAGTTCGGCAATTTCGCCTGCGGGTTTCCAACCATCTTGGCCCGCGGTCCAAACCAGCGTTTCGCGGGTGAACTGGCCATCGGTGATCATACGGCCAAGGTGGCTGCGCGAAAACGGGCCGTTTGTGGTGCCTGCGGTGGCTGTGTGCCACAGCTTTTCGGGCGGGGGTGGGGCGGGAGGTGTTTGGGCGGCGGCGGCGGGTGCCGCGCCCCATGGGCCTGCTTGGGCTGCGGCCATGTTTTGCGCCATGCCCATGCCCAGACCTGCGCCCATGCCGGCACCCATTGCAGCGCCCATAGCCGAGCCGGGTTGCGCCATGCCTTCGGCGGCGTTGAACTGCATATAGCGGTTCAGATCGCCGACAATGCCCATCGAGGTGCGCTTATCCAGCGCCTTTTCCACCTCTTCGGGTAGGGAGATATTTTCAATGTAGAGTTCGGGCAGCGACAGGCCGTAGTCTGCGATTTGCGGGTTGATTGCGGTGGCGACCAGTTTGCCCAGATCGGCGCTATTCGCGGCCATATCCAGCACAGGGATTTTGGACGCGGCCAAAGCGCGGCTCATTTCCTGCAAGATCACATTGCGGATTTGGAAGCTGATTTCATCGGCGGTGAATTCGCCGTCGGTGCCGACGATTTCGGTCATGAATTTGGCGGGGTCGGTCACGCGCATGGAATAGGTGCCAAAGGCGCGGATGCGGACGGGGCCGAATTCGGGGTCGCGGGTCATGATCGGGTTTTTGGTGCCCCATTTCAGGTCGTTGAAACGGGTGGTGTTGATGAAATAAATCTCGGATTTAAAAGGCGATTGGAACATGTGGTCCCAATGCTGCAGCGCCGTCATGATCGGCATGTTGTTGGTTTCCAACATATAAAGGCCGGGGCCGAACACATCGGCCATCTGCCCTTCATGCACGAACACCGCCGCTTGGCCTTCGCGGACCGTCAGCTTTGCGCCGTATTTGATTTCGTGCCCTTGGCGTTCAAAGCGCCAGACCATCGTGTCGCGGGTGTCATCGGTCCAGTGGATAACGTCGATGAATTGGCCTTTGAGAAAGTCGAAAACCATGTGCAGACTCCTTAACTGTCGCCGCCCACAAGGGCCTCGGCGAGTTGGTCGATGATGGGGCGGGCCTGTGCTGCGGTCATGCCGGGGGACAGGCGGGGATCGTACAGCATTTTCAGCATCATCTCATCCATCGGGGTGAGAAGGGCGAATTCCTGATCGTCGTTAAAGATCGAGGGGCGCGCGGCGGGGCTGTCATTGGGCAGGCCGAGGCCTTGGGTGATTTCTTCGTGCAGGCAGGAGAGGTGCAACAGGTCGGGGTGTTCGGCGCGGATCACGGCAAAGGCGCGTTCGATCAGGTTGGTGCTGTCGTCGATGGAATAGGTAACCTGGCAGTAGGTCGAGGCGGGCATATCGATGATCGAGCGCAGTTCGGCCTCGCCTATCGTGGGGTCGGCGCGGCGGACGGTGGGGGCGATGGCCTTGATCTCATCCGTGTTCAGGATTTGCAGGTGAAAGTTGATGCCTGTGTCGGCCAGTTTGATGGAATGCCCCGTGAGGCGGGAGAGACGCGCGAGGTAGGAGGCAACGCGGGCGCGTTCGATCGGGTGGCGGGCCTTGGGGACCGACGGGCCAAAGGCGAGGCCGACGCGCACGGGTTTATCCCAGCGGCGCAGGGTTTTTTCGGTGGCGCGCGCGACAAGGGTGCCCGAGGAGCTGTCGAATTCATCAAAGAACGCGATGCGGATGAAGTTATTGGCGAGCATGCGGGCGCCAAAGGGGGCATCTTTGGCACCCGTATCCGTACGCATCAGGCCTTGGGATAAAAGTTCGGCTTGGACGCCTGCGTAATAGGCGCGCAGGGCTTCGCTTGCCGCCGAAGGGGGCGTTTGGGCTGCGGGTTGTTCAATGCGGGGTTGGGGCGGAAGGGCTGCACGGCCCGTGACGGCCTGATTGGGCAAGGCACAGCCCGCCAGAAAGGCGGCAGAGGCGGCGATGGACGCCGCCCCTTTCAAGGCTTTGACTGTGGTTTGCAAAGGGCGCTTCACGGTACTTTCCTCGATTTGAATCAGGCTTTTACACCCACCGTTTCGCCCAAACCGTCCTTGCGGGCGCGGGCCGAGGCCAGCGTGTCGCGCAGATCATGTTCCATCTTGACCAGCTCTACTTCGGCCGCGGCACGTTTGGCTTTGCCTTCATCGGCAATCGCAAGGCTTTCGTTGATCGTGGCGATCAGGGTCGCGTTGGCCTTTTTCACCGCTTCGATATCAAACACGCCGCGTTCCATTTCGGTGCGCACGATGCGGTTGGTTTGTTGCAGGTTTTCGGCGTTTGAGGTCAGCAGCTCATTCGTCAGGTCATTGGCCGAACGGATGCTTTCGGCGGCCTCTCGCGACCGCTGAATGGTCACGGCTTGGGCCAACTGGGTTTCCCACAAAGGCACGGTGTTCATCAGGGTCGAGTTGATTTTCGTCACCAGACTTTTGTCGTTTTCCTGCACCAAACGGATCGAGGGCAAGGATTGCATCGTGACCTGACGGGTCAGTTTCAGGTCATGCACGCGGCGTTCCAGATCATCGCGGGCGGCGCGCACATCGCGGAGTTCCTGCGCTTTCATCACTTGCTTTTCCTCTGGCGCAGCTTTGACTTCGGCCTCTTTGGCCGGAATATCGGTCGCATCCAGATCCTTCAGCTTTGCCTCGCCAGCGGCGATATAGAGCGCGAGTTCCTCATAGAAGGTCAGGGTTTTATCATAAAGAACATCCAAGGATTTGACGTCTTTAAGCAGCGTATGTTCATGGCCCAAAAGGGTTTCGGTGATCTTGTCGATCTGGCCTTGGACGTTTTCAAACTTGGCCACAAAATTGGCAAAGGGGGCGGCGCGGCCCAGCAGTTTTTCCCACCATGTCCGCTGACGGCGTACATCAAGTTCAGACACCGAAAACCCGCGAATGGTGCTGACCATGTTGCGCAGGCTGTCACCCGCTGGCCCCACATCCTTATTCTTCACATCGGCCAGCATTTCCTGACTGATGACCTGCAATTCGGCCTGCGCCGACGACCCGAAAGAAATGATCGACTGGGTATTGCCCATATCAATTTCGGCCATGCGTTTTTGAATTTCGGCGGCATGGGCAGGCGGGGCGGCCTCGAGCGTGATCAGCTCACGCCCCGGTTCGGGCAGGACAACGGCGGTGACTTTCTCAATCTCTGCCAAGGCGGCGGCGGCTTTTTGCTGGATCGTGTCGGTCATTTGGCCCTCATCACATTTTTACTGGTTTCTGGTCGCCCCCGTTGCGAGAGCAGCTTGCAATACATCAATAGATATATCCAAAGCGACATTGTTTCTCAATCGAATAGAGTCGGCCTTTTCCTTGTAGGACTGCGCAACCTTGGACAAAAAGCCAATAAATGCCGAGTGCCGCGCGGGATCATGGCGCTGCGTCTGTAGCAGTGCAAAGCGTTGTGCCGTGTCGCAGATCGCGTGCAAATAAACCGTCAGGTGCCTTTGGCAGGTGGCAATGCCCGCTGGATAGAGCGCAAGTCCGTCGAGCAAGGCAAGCGCCTGTGTTTCGACCAGACAGACACCTTGGTCGATGTCGGGGTCGTTCAACGGCAGCAAGGTGGAGCGGATGGTGGCCAGATCAGCCTCGACCTTGGCGGCAAACCCATCGACGCGATCGGCGCTTGCGGCTGACACCAGATCATCCTTGTCTTGGCGCGGGTCCAGACCAAAGGCAAGACCTTGCAAGCCTGCTGCAAGAATGGCTGCGAGCGCTGATTCAAACAGACTGCCGCCGCGTGTGGCATAGGTCAGGCCAACGGCAAGGCCCATCAAAAGGGCGGCCAGTGTTTTTAACGGCAGTCGTGGCGCGCGGGCGGCGGGGCGGGCGTTATAGTCATCTTCGGCCCGAAGACCCTCGCCCAGCAGCCAAAGCGCCGAGATGAAGATGCCAAAAAGCCCGACACTGATCGCGATAGAGGTCACATCGGAAAGGCCGCCAGTCAACAGCACCGCCATCGATGCCATTTGCAGGCCCATCCGTTCGCGCGCGCCCCGCTGGGACGGGGTGGAGCGATGTGAAAATAAGCCCTTTTGCGGTAAAATGCGCTGGGCGATGTCGGACCGATTATGTGCCATTTAAAGACCCCCAAAGGCGGCAATAACGATTAAAATCATCAGCATGAATGAGGCGAGCAAGGGCAACAAGCCACCCGAGATGGGACCGTGTTGCATGGATTGCTGCATGGCCTGCGCAAATTTCATGCGCTCGGGCGCAATGAAGGCGGAGACCTTTCGGGTTAAGCCCCAAAATATCAGGGCCATCGACATGAAGCTGAACAAGATCATGCCGAAAACCGGCGATATGGTCGAGAGCAGGACGGCGAAGGCAAATAGGGCGACCACCAAAATCGTGAAGCCAAGAGACAGTGTACGCATGTGAAGAGCCCCAGGTTGTGGCGTGTTTTCACATCTCTCGCCGAAGAATGCGGCGGAAAAAGGGAGGAATTACGCCTCGAACTTCAATCGTTCGCGCAAGACTTCGATTTCGACATTCAGGTCGGTGTGATTGTCGGACAAAAGGGCGGTGGTGCGGCTGGCGAAATTGGTTTCCAGATCGATCAGCAGCGCCTCGTAATCGGTGCGGATTTTGGGGTCGCGGTTTTGGACGTACAGGTCGACGAATTTCACAGTGGCATCGCGGGCACCCTGCAAATAGACGCCGAGATATTTGCGCGCCGCCGTCAGGTCGCGCGGGTCGCCTTCGACGGTGCGGAAAAGCTGGCGGGCGGTGTTGGCAAAACGATCGACGCGGGTTTCAAGCTGGCGGTCGCGGGCGCGCAGAATGGCGTCTCGCATGGCCGTCAGATGGCCTTCGGCCACGTCGATTGCCTTGGCCACGCGGTCGGTTTGAAAGGCATCAATGCCTTCCGTGCCTTTATCGGCCATCGGGTCGAACCCGAAAGCGCCGAGGTGCAGAAAAGCGGCAATTGTGGATAGGACGGTTGCGATGATCGTGCCTTGGCCTGACATCAGCGCGCCGCAGCCGATGCCCGCGCCGATCAGAATGGCGCCGATCACCTTGCGCGGCAGGGCGGGGCGGCGGGCGATGGTGCGGGCCTCATATGCCTCTTGGGCGAACAGGCCTTGGCGGGTCAGCCATGCGCCCAGCAGCATCAGGCCCGCGCCGACAAGCCCGAGGATCAGGGTGATGGGATCGCCCTGAAAAGCGTTCCAGATGAAGGGGACCGGCAGAAAAAATAAAAGGTTAGAGCGAAGCCCCGCCTTTGTGGGGCGTTTGGTTTGAAAGCTGTTCTGGGCGGGTTGGGGGTCTTTGGTTGGGCCATCTGAAGGGCTGAATTTGCCGCCGAACCGTTGTGCCATCAGACCGACCCCAACCCTGCGACGTAAAACGTCAGCGCCACCAAAAGCACGAAGGACACTGTTTTTAAACTGTTTGACGACATGCAGCACCCCCGTTTTGCGCGTGATCCACCTGTGTTTGCCCCTGCGGGCGGGGAACAGGCCGATCGGCACCTTTGCGCTTAACTATAGGCAGCGCGCCCCCCGC
Organism: Pseudorhodobacter ferrugineus DSM 5888; assembly: GCF_000420745.1. Classification (GTDB taxonomy): domain Bacteria; phylum Pseudomonadota; class Alphaproteobacteria; order Rhodobacterales; family Rhodobacteraceae; genus Pseudorhodobacter; species Pseudorhodobacter ferrugineus. The sequence continues at coordinate 41,638 of NZ_ATVN01000022.1, read as the reverse complement.
ATACCAGTGCGATATACGGGGAATGCGTGGGTTTATTCCCCCTTTGGGCGGCGGTTTGCCGGTTTGGCGCCTGTGGGCGCACGTTTGCCCGAAGGGGCTGCGTTGCGGCTGGCCGTGGGTTTGGGCGCGGATTTGGCCCAAGATTTGGTATTGGGTTTCGCGCCCAGTTTAAGGGCCGGTTTCGCAGATGGGCGCTCTGTTGCGGCGGCTGCGGCGCGAAGCGCGAATTTCGGGGCCGGTTTGGCCGCAGTATCTGGTTTGCTAGTGCCATTGCCATTGCCATTGCCATTGCCTGTGCGGCGCATGGGTTTGCCGCGTGGCATATCATCCAACGAGGTGCCGAGGTTTGGCCCACGCTTTGCTGCCGGTTTGGCGCCTGGTTTGACGGGGCGTGCGACACGCGGACCTTTGGCCCCAGCGCCTTTGGTGCGTGGCGCGGGGGCCACGGCGTCTTCGGGCAATTCGCGCTGGCCCAACTGGTCACGCAGCACGCGGCCTTTGACCTCGGTTACTTCGCCCGGGGTCAGGTCGCCAAGGCGAAACGGGCCATAGCTGACGCGGATCAGGCGGTTCACGGTTAGGTTGATCGCGGTCATGGCGCGGCGGATTTCGCGGTTTTTGCCTTCGCGCAGGCCGACGGTCAGCCAAGCGTTTGCGCCTTGGATACGGTCGAGGACGACGATCATTGGTTGGAAACGCTCACCTTCAACGGTGATGCCTTTGCGCAAGGGAGCAAGATCGGGATCGGTCGGGTTGCCGTTGACGCGGACGCGGTATTTGCGCAACCAGCCCGTTGAGGGCAGTTCAAGCTGGCGTTTGAGGCCGCCGTCATTGGTCAGCAGCAGCAGACCTTCGGAATTCAGATCGAGGCGGCCGATGGACATGACGCGGGGCAGATCTTCGGGGAGGTGATCAAAGATCGTGTCGCGGCCCTTTTCGTCGCTGTTCGAGGTCACGAGGCCATCGGGTTTGTAGTAAAGCCACAGGCGCGCCGCTTCGGGTTGGCCGACGGTGTGGCCATCGACGGTGATGCGGTCGCGGTCGGTGACGTTCAGCGCAGGGCTGGTGATGACCTTGCCGTTGACGGTGACTTGGCCAAGTTCGATCATCCGTTCGGCTTCGCGGCGCGAGGCCACGCCAGCACGGGAGAGAACTTTGGCGATGCGGTCGCCTGAGGGTGTGTTTGGGGTATCGGACATGGGTTTGGCCTTTCTGGGCGGCGTCATCGCGACGTGGCTAAGCGCCGGGGGTTTTACACCTCCGGACCCCCGTAAGGTATTTGGTCCAAGATGAAGGGGCAAGGGGAGAGTGAAATTTGGATGGGTCAGTTTGAACTATCTTTTTTGCGGAGCTTATAAGGGCCGCGAACGTCCGAGGCGGCTACGGTCTCTGCCTTTTCCACCAGCGCGACGATATCTGACACTTCTCAAGGGCGAGACACAAGGCAAGCCGCCATTGCTGGGGGCCTGCGCAGCGTTTTGTAAGAGCGGAAAAAGATGTAGTACATGAAGTGCAAGAAAACCGCATCAGCGTGGTTCTCGGCCTTCTTTGCGAAAACGTTGGTCAGGCGGGTGAAGTGGCGCATACCCATCCGCATTGTGAGGTTTTGGCGTTCAATATGGTTGGTGCCTACCTGATCCATGTCTGGCTCGCCAAAGATTGCCTCTTTCTTTGCGCACGTGCATTCGTCAGGGCTATACTTACGCGCATGGCCTTTTGGGCCCGTGAGGTCGCCGTATTGCTTGATCCGCGGGGCGTTCTATATCGCCGGAGACTGCATCAGTGATTGCTTTTAAAGAGCAGCCACGCCCGTCAGTCGTCAGTTATATGGGGCCAAGACGTCGGTGAGGTGCGTGCGTAGCGGATCATTGCTGCCGCAGGGGGACCGTTTCACCATCGCTTCTATGAGCGTGTGGTTCCGTAGGCTGGCAGGTGTTTGCCAGCAAACACCGAGAGGTGGGCCATTGGTCAACGGATAGTTTGGCTTGGTCAGGCGATGCTCAATCCCGATCGCCACGCAGATCATGTCGAACGGCATTCGCCGTGGCTATGCGATGTCCGATTGCGGGAATGCGGTCTGGGACGGTCTTAAGCAGATGTTCGAGGAACTCCCACGCGGTCTTACGCTCTGCCTTGTCCATGAGTTGGGTGACTGCGAACTTGGCTGACCGGTCAATGCCCACAAAGAGGTAAGGCCAATCGTCTGGAAAATAATTGACTGGGCTTTTGTCTGGCGCTCCTCGGAGCTCCGTCCTCTGAACTTCGGCGATGTCGATATGAAAAACGCACCCTCTTGTCTTATGGCTTTTGGTGTCTCGTGAGGCAAAAGGGCGTCACGGCCTTGTACGTCATTCATGGCGGGCAGTGGTGGTGGGGTCTGGTCATTGCCCTCTTGGTCATATTTGACCGTTCCCGAGTAAGGTCGCCCCAGCCTTTTCTTATGAGCTGAACGGATACTTGGGCTTCGGACCCGCATGACAAGACAAGGTGAGAAAAAAATGATTGATACCATTGGCATCGATATCATCCAAAGATGAACTCGATGTTCATCGCTTGGCGGATGGACAACACATACAAGTTTTAAATGGAATGAGAGGGTTTGCGGAGCTTTTCAGCTGGATTGGATCGCAACCGACAGCGCACATCATTTTTGAAGCGACCGGCCCGTATCATCGGCAATTATAACAGGCACTTGGTGCCAGCGGTATGCCGTTTATCAAAGTGAACCCAAAACAGGCGCGTAGATTTGTCCAAGCCACTGGAAAATTGGCAAAGACAGATCGTGTTTATTGCGAGATGTTGGCAAAGATGGGTGCCGCCCTGCAACTAATGCCAAAGGCAGGCAACGCAGAAAACCTGTATGATCTGAGGGATGTACTGGCTGCGCGGCGGGCGCCAATCAAAGATCGAACAGCGGCCAAGGTCCGCAACGCCACGGTGACGCCTGCTCTCGTAAAGCGGCAACTAGAAAGGCACCTAAGCCAGACTGAATCTGATATCGTTAAAATAGATGCTGCGATGTTGGAGATGACCCGCCAGGACAAGCGCATGAGCGAAAGGCTGGAAGTTATGTCCAGCATTCCAAGGATTGGGGAAACTACAGCACTCATAGTGCTCGTGGAAATGCCGGAAATAGGCACCTTAGATAGCAAACAGGTCGACAGCCTTGCCGGGTGCGCCCCTATGTCGCAAAGGTCAGGGAAATGGCAAGGAAAGGCGCGGATTCTGGGCGGGTGCCAAAATTTGGGACATGCCGTCTTCATGCCAGCGCTGGTCACAATCCGATTCAATGCGGAGCTGAAAGCAAAATACGATCAACTCATCGCGGCCGAGAAAGAGAAAAAGTCGCCATCACGGCGGTACTGCGAAAGCTGTTTGTCCTCGAAAACGCACTCCTGCGCGATCAACGAAAGTGGAGCGAAAAACGGGGTTGATCGAGACGGATACTCGGGACCTTGCTGCACGATGTCCTGACGGGCAGTGAATTGTGTACTGCTGGTCTGACGCCAAGCGTGCCCTTTTGGAAGATTTGCTTTGCAAAGCGCCTTCTGGGTCACAGGACGTGGCGCTTGTGTGACGAACCTGCCCCGTAAGGCTTCCCTCTATCCCTTCGAAAGGATCGCACCATCAAACTGTGGGATCAAGCAGCGCGTTGGCATCGCCGAGTCTTTTGAGTTTATCTGTCATGCAGTCAATATAAGGGCTAGTTTGCATCCCGACAAATGCTGCCTCGCGTGAGGGATCACTTTCTGATTTCAAACTGACCGACCGCCTTGAAATTTTCGCGGGGGCGAGGCAAAGCTGAGGAATGGTTGGATTTACATCATATATGGCGGTGGCGTTAGAGGAGGCGCGGGCGGCGGGGGCGCGGGGTGAGGTGCCTGTGGGGGCCGTGGTTGTAGGGCCTGACGGGGTGGTGGCACGGGCTGGGAACAAGGTGAGGGAATTATGTGACCCGACGGCTCATGCCGAGGTTCTGGTGATCCGTGAGGCGTGTCGTTTGATCGGGTCCGAGCGGTTGGGCGGGTATGATTTATATGTGACGTTGGAGCCGTGCCCGATGTGTGCGGCCGCGATTTCGGGGGCGCGGATTGGGCGTTTGTATTACGGGGCATCGGACCCGAAATCGGGTGGGGTGGAGGTGGGCGCGCGGGTGTTTTCGCACCCCCAGTGCCATCATGTGCCCGAGGTTTATGACGGGATTGATGCGGTGGAATCGGCCGCCGTTTTGCGGAATTTTTTCGCTGGCAAGCGACGTTAAAGCGCGGGTTTATGTGGATTGACCGCACGCGGTCAATCTTGCAATATGTTGAAAAATATGCGTAATCACATTTTTGTTAACCAAATTTTAATGCGTGCGGATGCAGCCTGCGGCCGCAGACGGTAGCGCGGGGTCAGGGCGTTTTGGGTAATGTTCGCATGGTCCCTGCTTGGCATGGAAACTTTGGACTGCATTGTTTTCGAGATGGTGCCGACGGTTAGATAGCTGGACCCAAGCGTGCGGGCGTGCGCTTGGGCGGCAATCAGCAAGGCCGCCCTTGGGCCTGTGCCGCGACGGGCGGGCCATGTAAACATGAGGCACAAATTCATACAACGCTGGCTGAATTGCATTCGGGCAATGTCGCAACAGGATGTCGCCATCCGCGATCCCTTGAGGCGTCTTTGCAACAAGGGCATGCGCCCATAGGGGTGTGCCAAACAGATCGGGGATGAGTGGAGAGCGGGGTTATGCCATCAAGCAAAGCGGGTCTATCGGCAGGTGTCGTGCCGCGGGTGGTGAGGCCGAGGGATGCCAGTTTGGGATATGGTCACCCAGAAACGCCTTGTGCGCTGCGGACCCTAGTAGGGGCACCACGCAAAAGCGGGCCGCATCAGGGGGGCATGATGGGCAGTGAGGACGGTTTGGCGCCGGACGTGCTGGATCACGGTCAATGTGCCAAGCGCAGACGGTTCCTGTCAGGGCGCGGTCGCAGCCGAGGGGTGGTGTAACCCCTCGGCTGCTTGGTCACATAGCCGACAATCGGCAACGGCGGGGCCAGCCGTGTCCCTTGTGGTTACACCGCCGCAATGTGGTGCGTGGCTTCGAATTTGCGACGACAATTCGGGCGGCGGGGTCCGTCAATGCGCGGGTTTGATAAAGGTGTCGTTGCGCAGATCGGTGAGGGCTTGACGGATTTCGGCCTGCGTGTTCATCACGATGGGGCCATGCCATGCCACGGGTTCGCGGATCGGCGCGCCCGAGATGAGCAGAAACCGCACGCCTTCGTCGCCAGCCTGGACCGTCACCTCATCGCCCGTGCCGAACTGCACCAAGGTACGGTTGCCCGACATATCACGAATGTTGACCTCGACGCCGCGCACCTCTTTTTCCAAGAGAACGCCGCGCGGGCGGCTGGCATCGCGGAAATTCCCCTTACCTTCGAACACATAGGCGAAGGCGGATTTGTGCGTGTCGATTTTGAAAGTCTTTTTGGTGCCTGCGGGGACCGAGATATCAAGGTATTGCGGATCGGCCGCGATACCGTCTACGGGGCCGGATTTGCCCCAGAATTTGCCCACGATGACCCGCACTGTGGTCCCGTCATCATCGGTGATTTCTGGGATGTCTCGGCTGGTGACATCTTGGTAACGCGGCTTTGTCATTTTCAAGTGGCCCGGCAGGTTGGCCCAAAGTTGAAAGCCGTGCATCTGGCCCGTGGCGTTTCCATGCGGCATTTCCTGGTGAAGGATGCCCGAACCGGCGGTCATCCATTGCACGTCGCCTGCGCCCAGTTTGCCAGTGTTGCCCAGGCTGTCGGCATGATCGACGCTGCCTGCCAGCACATAGGTGATGGTTTCAATGCCGCGGTGCGGGTGCCACGGAAAGCCGCGCTGGTACTGGCTGGGATGTTCGTTGCGGAAATCGTCGAACAGCAAAAACGGGTCCATTTGTTCGGGGTTATGAAAGCCGAACGCGCGGTGAAGGTGAACGCCTGCGCCTTCCATTGTGGGTTGGGCGGGGGTTTCGGATGTGACGGGCCGGATGGACATTTGGACCTCCTGTATCTGGTGCTGGGGGCAAGGTAGGCTGCCCGCGGGTTTCGTGCAATTGCACAGACATGCAGGGCGGCTGTGCGCTGTGGCACAGGATGGCTGGCCCTGCGCGCGCAACCTGCTATAGCGGGGAAACGGGATTTTGGGGGATGCAATGAAGAGCAGTAAGGCAAAAGGGAAGGCCGAGCCGGTTTTGGCGCGGTTGGATGTGTCACAGCCACGGCGCGTTATCGGGGTTGCGGTTCAGATTGCGCTGGGCGTGGTGCTGGTTAGTCTTGCGATCAGTTTCCCGCGTGAGCAGATGGCGCTGCGGCTTGCGATGTTGATCCTGGGTGGTTTGATGTTTTTCGCGGCACAATTGACGTGGCGGGCGACGACCGTGGGGTTGGTGCTGACGGCAAGCGGGGTGCGCGATGACAACGGGCGGCTGCTGGCCGAGATGGGCAATGTGCGCGAGGTGTCGCGCGGGGCATTTGCGTTAAAGCCGTCGCACGGGTTTTCGCTGGTGTTGTTTCAGGGCATGGGGTTTGCGTGGGTGCCGGGCTTGTGGTGGCGGATTGGCAAACGGGTGGGGATTGGCGGTGTTACGCCATCACAACCCGCGCGGTATATGGCGGAAACGATTGCGGCGCTGGTGGCGCAGCGGCCCGAGTAATCTGACCCGGTAAAGTCAAACCAAACGCCCGCCGAGGGGGCGGGCGTTTGGGCGTTTTGTTGCCGTCGAGCAGATCAGCACGCAAAATTCTCGTGGCACAGCTTTGGCAAGAAGCGCGGGCGGGTCACGATAAACTGTTCCATCAGATTATGGTCTAGCCCATAGTTAACAGGTGGGACGTAGAAAAATTCGGTTTCCAACAAAATCGCGCTGTCGCCATCTGCCATGATTGGCAGTTGATCTGTCAACGACGCAAGATCGGCGTTGGTGAGGACGGGCATGCCACGGCCAGGAGAGCGGGAAAAGATAACCTCATAGCGATCACGCACCCCGCTCCATGTGTAGGAGGTGAGGCGGATATTGCCCGGATTGCGGGCGTTCAGCATCCTGTTAAAGGTTGTCCGCATGCCTGCGATATAAGCGTCATTAATGCCGTCGCCATCTTGGCTACGCGAGATCAGATCCGCAATCGTGTAAGACGCCTTTTGCACCGCGTTGGTGGCGCGGTAGGCATCCCAATACACGAACATACCCATGTATCCCCACGCGAGCATGGGCATGACAATGACGGCATCGAAGACAAGCGACCCTTTTTCGTCACGGGTAAAGCGGCGCAACAGCGATGAGAGGAACGACATAATGGGATTCCTTAAGGTTCATTCACGAAGGCGGTTGTGGTGGTCAAGGCAAGGCCGCCACTTGCATCTTGCGCGAGCCGGAGGCCGATGCCTGCAAAGGGGAAAATGGCATTCTGGATCACGCAGACGCGCACCATCATGATATCTTGGACCGCGCCAGGGTTGAACGTGGTGGCCGGGCTGATGTTACTGTCGCGGTCAACGCATTCGACAGCGCCAGCGGGGAAGGCCCAATTGGTGGTGCTGACGGGGCGCAGGTCGATCGTTATGTTGGCTTGGCAGTCTTTCACGATAAGGCTGCCATCACAAATCTGGTCCTTCAGAAGCGCCACGGTTGGGTTTGGAATCTGGCCAAGCCGCAATTCGCGCATCACGTTGTCAACCGACCGTTCCAACATGATCAAACGGGTCATGAAGGCGCCAGATTCAATCGATGCCATGAAGATCATCATGATAGCAGGAACGCAGATCACAAATTCGACCGAGGCCGTCCCGACGTCGGACAGGAAGCTGCGTGCAAGCCGTGCCTTGACGCGCCTGAACAGTGACAAAGGCGTGTCCTGTTCAGCGGCGTGGGTGCCAGATGTTTCGGGGTGACGGATCATTGAGTCAACCTCAACTGACTGATGTTGTTGGCAATGGCGCGGAATGCAGACGAGATTTCAAGACCGCGCGCATCAAAATAATGGGCGTTCGAGGTTGCGCAGGCACGGACCTGGTCACGACCATTCGTAGGGGCCTCGAACCCGATCCCGTAGACGATGATATTGTCCGATTTTGCGGCGTTACAGATTTGCTGCAAGCGGGTGTCTTTGTTCCAATACACTTGGGTCATAAAGGTGTCGCGCCAGTTGTTGTAGTTTTGGTTCAGGGCCAAGCCGTAGAAGTGGTAGGCGACATAGGTCACCGAATAGTTTGCCCACACTTGTGGCCAGGTCAGTTGATTATAGTTGCTGTTGCTGCCACCACCATCGCGGCCCGAGTTCCAGGTGTTGGTGCGCGGCCACCACCAGTCATTGCTACCGCTGCGGTTAAAGTACACCGAAACACGGCCGTTGGTTCTGTGTTCATAGATGTTGGAATCGCCGGTGTTATAGGGGTCGTTGATCTTGTATTCGGTCGTGTTTTCACCATCTGTCATAACCACCAGCACCTTGAGCACGTCGGCGGTTGCCGGATCCAGCGGGCGGTTGCCGAATTTGGACTGAACGCGGTTTTGGTTGACCAGATGCTGGATAACAGGGTTTGCACTACGGCTGAGCAAATAGGCCCCCCACTTAACACCCACGTCGATAGAGGTGTTGCCACCCACAGCCAGATTGTTGATCGCTGCGTGCAAAACACCTTGGTTATCGGTCATCGGGGTAACGGTGTTACCGTTTTGAACCATCGGGACCTGTCCGTTGCCGGTGTTGGGCGGGCAGTTGAACAGCATATTGTTCCACCCCGAGGTATAGTTATAGGGGTCGAAATGGGCGTTATGCGTGAACGGCGCCGTGCGTGACATGGTATTCGATGTGAATGTGCTGTCGGGCAGTTCGATACAAGCCGAAGCGCTATGGGTGTTTGTCGTGTTCACGTTGAACGCACTTAGCATCTGTGCGCCGATGTTGACCTGGGCGTTGTAGGGAACAATCGAAATTGACACGCGGCCAGGTTCGGCGGTGCTTAGAACAGAGGTTACAAATTCACGCGCGGCCGGGCGCAGGTTGTTTATACGCGACCCCCCCATCGAGCCGGAGATATCCAGAACCATCGATACTTCGACGTTGGAAATGCGCTGTTCGGCGCCAGATGCGGCCGCAACCGCTAGGTTGTTGATGTCAACGTCGGACTCTTCCAGGAATTTGAAATTGCTGATGAAGAGCGTCGCGAGGTTGGAACTGGCACCAGCGGTGACGATGCGGTAGTTTATACCACGGTCGACGTCGACCCAATCGAGGTTTTCGGCAAGACCGGCTTTTTGAAAATAATCGTTGACCACATCTGCGGGTTCAAGGTTCTGCGTCATGGATGCGGCGGCCAGTACCGAACGGTCGAGTGTTTGTTGCAATGCGGTGCGGCGCTGTTCAAAGCGCATAACATCCACCGCAAGACCGCCCATCGTGACCATCAGCATAAACAGAACAAGGCTGAGGACGATCAAAGAGCCATCCTCGGACGCGGCAAAGCGCGTTTGTGCCAATCGGTGCTGCCTGAGGCGATTGACCAGCCTGTCAGAGCCAGATGAGCGCGCCGAAGTTTCTTTGAACTCGATTTCCATCTTCGTTTCCTTGTTCACCTGCGCCCGGAAGTCATTCAGGCGATCACATCGCCCAAAAGGTTAAGGTCCGGACACAGCACACCTTTTCCCAGAGCTTCACTTGGCCTGTCTTGTGGGGCGAAAGTGTGGCGCTTTTCGCCAGATTTGGGGATTATTCGACCGCATTGGAAACGCTGGCAGCATTAACGGCGGATTGTTAACGCAGCGCAGACAAAGACACCTGATTTGTTCATCGCGCCCGGTGAAAAATTGACTGTTGGTTAACCTATTGGGGCGAAGCTATGCCCTGCGAATCGGAGAGACTGCCCGTTTTCCCTGATTTCAGGACGTTTTGATGCATTAACATGTGGGCAAACCTAGCGGCTTGGGCGAATTGCCTTATTTGGCGGGTAAAGTTTTTTCCTAGATGAAATTTTAGGCAATCTCGTCTAGCGTTTCGAACACAAGCCCCCGAACAAATGGCGGGCATCAGGGAGAGTTGTATGCAGATTACTGGCGAGCCGAGCTTTCGCGATTCCGTTGACCTTATGTTTAACCGCGCGACGTCCCTGATGGATCTGAGCCCCGGGTTGGAGCAAAAGATCAAGGTTTGCAACTCGACGTATACTGTCCGATTTGGCGTGCGGTTGCGGGGCAAGATTGAGACATTTACCGGCTATCGATCGGTGCATTCCGAACACATGGAACCCGTTAAAGGTGGTATCCGTTACGCATTGTCGGTGAACCAGAACGAGGTTGAGGCGCTGGCGGCGTTGATGACCTATAAATGCGCCTTGGTGGAAACGCCGTTTGGCGGGTCCAAGGGTGGTTTGTGCATCGATCCCCGCGCGTGGGAGCCGCATGAGCTGGAAGCGATCACGCGGCGCTTTGCCTATGAGCTGATCAAGCGCGACCTGATCCATCCGGCGCAAAACGTACCGGCCCCCGATATGGGCACGGGCGAGCGGGAAATGGCGTGGATTGCCGACCAATACGCGCGGATGAATACGGCCGATATCAATGCCAAGGCCTGTGTAACCGGCAAACCGCCACATGCGGGTGGTATTCAAGGCCGCGTTGAGGCGACGGGCCGTGGCGTGCAATACGCGCTGCAAGAATTTTTCCGCTATGAGGAAGATAAGAAGCTGGCGGGCCTGTCGGGCCAGTTGGATGGCAAGAAGGTCATCGTGCAGGGGCTTGGCAACGTGGGCTATCATGCCGCCAAGTTTTTGTCCGAGGAAGATGGCAGTGTTGTGACCGCCGTGATCGAATGGGACGGCGCGATTATCAATGATGATGGCATCAACATCGAAGATTTGCGCCAGTGGATCGCCAAGCACGGGTCGATCAAGGGGTATCCGCAGGGCACCTATGTGGCCGAAGGGGCGGTTGTGTTGGAAAAGGAGTGCGACATCCTGATCCCCGCCGCGCTGGAAGGCGTGATTAACCTGAACAACGCCGAACGGATTAACGCCAAGCTGATCATCGAGGCGGCGAACGGCCCCGTGACCTTTGGCGCGGATGAGATTTTGCGCAAGCGGGGCATCGTGATTATCCCTGACATGTATGCCAATGCGGGCGGTGTGACGGTGTCCTATTTCGAATGGGTTAAGAACCTGTCGCATATCCGCTTTGGCCGCATGCAGCGCCGTGCCGAGGAAGCGCGGCACCTGTTGCTGGTGAACGAGCTGGAACGGTTGTCGAGTGATAAGGGTTTGGGTTGGACCATGTCGCCCAATTTCAAGGAAAAATACCTGCGCGGCGCGGGGGAATTGGAGCTGGTGCGGTCGGGGCTGGATGACACGATGCGCACGGCCTATCAGGCGATGCGCGAGGTGTGGCACGGGCGCCATGATGTCGAGGATCTGCGCGTGGCGGCCTATATCGTGTCGATCAGCCGCGTGGCAGCGACCTATCAGTCCAAAGGGCTGTAAGGGTTCGAAAATGACAAAAGGGGCCGGTTTTTCCGGCCCCTTTTGCATGGGGTTGGTTCGATCAGGCTGGGGTAAAGGTTAGCGCCAAGCCGTTCAAGCAATGCCGTTTGCCCGTAGGTTTTGGCCCGTCGCTGAAGATATGGCCGAAATGCCCGCCACACCGGCGACAATGCACCTCGGTCCGTTTGGAAAACAGGGTGTTGTCTTCTTTGGTGCGGACGGCATCAGGGATGGCATCGTAAAAGCTGGGCCAACCGGTGCCGCTGTCGTATTTGGTATCCGAACTATAGGCGGGCAGGGCACAGCCCGCGCAATCATAGGTGCCTTTGCGCGCCTCTTTCAGCAAAGGCGAGCTTTCGCCTTTCAAGCTGTTGGAAAACGGCTTTTCGGTCGCTTCCAGCCGCAGCACGGCAAATTGCGCAGGCGTCAGCAGCTTTTTCCATTCCGCAGGCGTGCGGGTGATTTCAAAGCTGGCGGCCCAAGCGGGCAGAGCGGCGGCACTGGTTGCGGCGAGCGTCGTGGTTAGAAAAATGCGGCGTGTAAGCATGATAGCCTCCTTGTTGCTGGTGAATATACGGGAGGTTGCTGCGAAAAGTTGCATCACATTCGCGGCACGGCTGTGTGAAGGGTGGAGCTGTGTTGGCCAGTTGCGACACTAATCTGTCGCAGATACGCTTGTCTTTGTGGCAAAAGGCGGGTCTTGTTTGACGCGATACCAAGGGGTGCGACGCATGCGTTATTCTGGGCTGAAGGTGATTACCGAAGGGTTGTTTGGCAACAAAGGCTGGAAACCCATGTGGCGCGATCCGGCACCCAAGGCCGAATATGATGCCATTATTATTGGCGGCGGCGGGCATGGGTTGGCGACCGCCTATTATTTGGCGAAAAACCACGGGCTGACGAATATCGCCGTTTTGGAAAAGGGTCATATCGGGTCGGGCAATATCGGGCGCAACACCACGATTGTGAGAGCGAATTATTTCCTGCCGGGCAATTCCGAGTTTTACAGCCAGTCGTTAAAGCTGTGGGAAGGGATGGAAGCCGACCTGAATTATAACGTCATGCATTCGCAGCGTGGGTTGATCAACTTGTTCCATTCGGATGGGCAGCGTGATGCGTTCGTGCGGCGTGGGAATGCGATGATTAACCAAGGCGATGACGCGATTTTGCTGGACCGCGAAGGCGTGCGCGAACATCTGCCCTATTTGGATTTTGAACAGACGCGCTTTCCGATTTATGGCGGTTTGCTGCATCCGCGTGGCGGGACGGCGCGGCACGATGCCGTGGCCTGGGGTTATGCGCGCGGGGCGGATATGCGGGGCGTGGACCTGATCCAGAACTGCGAAGTGACAGGGATAGATATAGAGGGCGGGCGCGTTGTCGGCGTGCAAACCACGCGCGGGGCCATCAAGGCGCGCAAGGTTGGCATGGTTGTGGCGGGCCGGTCGGGGCAAGTGGCGGCAATGGCAGGGATGCGCCTGCCGATTGAAAGCCATGTGTTGCAAGCGTTCGTGACCGAGGGGTTAAAGCCTGTCATTGACCACGTTGTCAGCTTTGGCATGGGGCATTTTTATATCAGCCAGTCGGACAAGGGCGGTTTGGTCTTTGGCGGCGATATTGATTTTTACGCGTCTTATGCCAGCCGCGGCAACCTGCCGATGGTCGAGCATGTGATGGAGGCGGGGATGACGTTGATGCCGATGATTGGCCGCGCCAAGGTGCTGCGGTCTTGGGGCGGGATTATGGATATGACGCCGGACGGGTCGCCCATTATCGACAAGACGCCGGTAGAGGGGCTGTTTGTCGATGCGGGTTGGAACTATGGCGGGTTCAAAGCGGTGCCGGCATCGGGTTGGTGCATGGCGCATTTGATGGCGACGGGCGAGGGGCATGAAAACGCCCGCAAGTTCCGTTTGGACCGTTTCAAGACCGGGCATCTGTTGGATGAAGAAGGCACCGGATCACAGCATAATTTGCACTGAATTTGGACTGAGAGAACATCATGCGTATCACCTGCCCCCTGTGTGGCCCCCGCGACCGGCGCGAGTTTTATTATTATGGGTCAGAGGATTATCTGACGCGGCCCGAGGGCGAGGATTGGGATGCCATCGACGCGCATTTGCACTTACGCAACAATCCGGCGGGGCGGGTGCGCGATCTTTGGTACCATGACATGGGGTGCACCAGTTGGTTGGTGGTCACGCGCGATACGGTGACGCATGAGGTGTTTGGCGCAGCGCTGGTGGCCGATGGTGGCGTGAGTATTTCGGCAAAGATGAAATCGAAGGGCGGTGCGGCATGAGGATCGACGGTAAGGGGAGTGTGGACCGCGCCGCGCCGGTTCGGTTTCGCTTTGATGGGGTGGAGTATCAGGGGTTCAAGGGCGACACTTTGGCCTCGGCGTTGATGGCCAATGGTGTGCGCGTCGTGGGGCGCAGTTTTAAGTATCACCGCCCGCGCGGGGTTTTGACGGCTGGGTCCGAAGAGCCGAACGCGCTGGTTGAAATTATTGAAGACCGCCAGCAGACACCGAATGTGCGCGCCACCGTGCAAGAGATTTATGAAGGGATGGAGGCGAAGAGCCAGAACCGCTGGCCCAGTTTGAAGTTTGACGTTTTGGCGGTGAACGATCTGGCTGCGCCGTTTTTGAGTGCGGGGTTTTATTACAAGACCTTCATGTGGCCGCGTGCATTTTGGGAGCGGATATATGAGCCGCTGATCCGCCGCGCGGCGGGGCTTGGCAGCCTGTCGGGGCGCCATGACGAAGCGGATTACGAGAAAGCCTTTGCCTTTTGTGACCTGTTGGTGATTGGTGCAGGGCCTGCGGGGTTGGCTGCGGCGTTGCAGGCGGCGCGGGCGGGGGCCGATGTGATTTTGGCCGATGAAGGCGTGGCGATGGGCGGGCGGTTGCTGGCCGACAGTGGCCAGATTGACGGCAAGCCTGCGGGCGAGTGGGTGCGGGATGTGTTGGCCGAATTGGGCGCGATGCCCAATGTGCGGTTGATGACGCGGACGAGCGTTACGGGTGTTTATGATGGCGGCACCTATTCGGCGTTGGAGCGGGTGGGGCTGCATGTGGCGGCACGCCCCGACCTGCCGCGCGAATGTTTTTGGCGCATTGTGGCGGGGCAGGCGGTTTTGGCGGCGGGTGCGCAGGAGCGTATGATTGCCTTTGCCGACAATGATCGGCCTGGAATTATGACGGCCAGCGCCATTCGGACCTATCTGAATCATTACGGAGTGAGCCTCGGAAAGCGGGTCACGATTTTTGCCAATAATGACGATGCCCGCCAAACTGCACGCGATTTGATGGCGGCAGGCGTTGAGGTTGCGGCGATTATTGATGCGCGGCCCGATGCGCCTGTGGCCGAGGATTGCCCTGTCTATGCGGGGGCCGAGGTTGTGGGCACCAAGGGGCGGCACGGGTTGACCAGCATCACCGTGCGCCACCGCGGCGGCGATATGCAGATTGAAACGGATTGTCTGGGCGTGTCTGGGGGGTGGAACCCCTTGGTGCATCTGACCTGCCATATGAACGGGCGTCCCGTTTGGGATGCGTCTTTGGCGGCGTTTTTGCCGCGTGCAGGGGCGGTGCCGGGGATGCATGTGGCGGGGGCTGCGGCGGGTGTGTTTTCGACAGCGGGGTGTTTGACCAGCGGGGCGGCGGTCGCTGTGCAGGCGCTGGGCGTTTTGGGGCGCAAGGCTGTGCCGATGGAATTGCCGCTGGCGGAAAATGCGGGCTATGACATTCTGCCCTTGTGGGAGGTGAAGGGCAAAGGCCGAGCGTGGTTGGATTTTGCCAATGATGTGACGACCAAGGATGTGCGGCTGGCGGCGCAGGAAAACTTTGCCAGCGTCGAGCATATGAAACGCTATACCACGCAAGGGATGGCGCCGGATCAGGGCAAAAATTCCAACGTGGGGGCATTGGCGGTACTGGCCGATGCCACGGGGCGCGGGATACCCGAGACGGGGACGACAACGTTTCGCCCGCCGTTCAGCCCGGTGTCGATTGCGGCGATGGGGGCCGGAGGGCGGGCCGAGGGGTTTGCGCCGCAGCGGTTTATGACCTCACATTCCGCAAGCGTGGAACGGGGGGCGCCTATGATCGAGGCGGGGATGTGGTATCGCCCCAGCTATTTCCCGCGCATGGGTGAGAGCACGTGGCGCGAGGCCTGTGACCGCGAAGTGACCATGGTGCGCGGCACGGTGGGCGTTTGCGATGTGTCGACACTTGGCAAGATTGACATTCAGGGCCGCGATGCTGCGCGGTTTTTAGACCTCGTTTACACCAACATGTTTTCGACGCTGCCTGTGGGGCGTGTGCGCTATGGTTTGATGCTGCGGGCCGATGGGCATGTGCTGGATGATGGCACGACGGCGCGGCTGGGTGAAAACCACTATTTGATGACGACGACCACGGCGGCGGCGGGCCTTGTGATGCGGCATCTGGAGTTTGTGGCACAGGCCTATTGCGCGGGATGGGATGTGCGGTTCATTTCGGTGACTGAAAACTGGGCGCAGTTTGCGGTGGCGGGGCCGATGGCCAAAGCGTTGCTGGAGACACTGGTAGAGGTGGATCTGCCGTTCATGGGCTGCGGGCCTGTGCAATTGGATCAGGTGGCCGCGCGCCTGTTCCGCATCTCGTTTTCAGGTGAGCAGGGGTATGAGATTGCGGTGCCTGCGCGCTACGGCGAGGCGTTGTTTCGGGACCTGCTGGCGCGGGCGGAAACCATGGGCGGTGGCGCTTATGGGATGGAAGCCTTGAACGTGTTGCGGATTGAAAAGGGGTTTATTACCCACGCCGAAATTCACGGCCGCACCACGGCCTTTGATATTGGCATGGAAAAGATGGTGTCAGCCAAAAAGGATTGCATCGGCAAGGGGGCTGCGGCGCGGCCCGGCATGGTTGGGGCAGAGCGGGATCAGTTGGTCGGCTTGCGCCCAGTGAATGACGTGGCGATTTCGGCGGGGGCGCATTTGTTCAACCCTGGGACCGAGGTGACGCGCGTCAATGACCAAGGCTATGTCACCTCGGTTGGGTATTCGCCCACGCTGGGTGGGTATTTGGGTATGGCATTTTTGCGTGACGGGCGGGCGCGGCACGGCGAAATGGTGCGGCTGGTGGACCATCTGCGCAAGATTGATGTGCTGTGTGAGGTGTCGGATCCGGTGTTTCATGACCCAGAGGGGGTAAAGCTGCGTGGCTGATTTGATCGCAAAGACCCCGCTGTGGGGGCAAGGGGCTGTGGTTTCGGGCGGTGTGACGCTGGCCGAAGTGGATTTGGGGCAGGTGACGTCTGTCGCGCCCTTTGTGGGGCAGGAGAAAACGCTGGCGGCAGCTTTGAAACCGCTGGTGTTTCCTGCGCCCAACATGGTGTCGGCCAAAGGTGCGGCACGGCTGGTTTGGACCGGACGGGGGCAGGCGTTTTTGATCGGGGCTGTGCCGGATGGGCTGGACGGGCTGGCGGCGCTGACAGACCAAAGCGATGGTTGGGCGGGGGTATCGCTGACGGGCGCGGGGGCTGTGGATGTGCTGGCGCGGCTGATCCCGCTGGATTTGCGCGACATGGCTGTGGGGGCGTGCGCGCGCACATCGCTGGGGCATATGGCGGTGGTTTTGATTAGGGTAAAAGATGGATTTGAGTTGCTGGTGTTCCGGTCGATGGCCCGCACCGCGTGGCATGAATTGGAGGTGGCGATGAAGATGCGCGCCGCTCGTTTGGCATGCTGACCAATTCCGACATTACGGAACTCACGGCGTTTCGCCGCGCCCTGCACCGCGTTCCCGAATTGTCGGGGTTTGAGGTGGAAACGGCGGCGCGGGTTGTGGCGGCTTTGGGGGATGCGCCAGACCGTGTTGTCGCGGGCCTTGGCGGGCACGGGGTCGCGGCGGTGTTTGACAGTGGGCTTGCTGGGCCATCGGTCCTGTTTCGCTGTGAGCTTGATGCGCTGCCGATCCAAGAGATATCAAGCGCGGCGCACCGTTCGACCATTGACGGTAAGGGCCATCTGTGTGGCCATGACGGGCATACGACCATCCTTATGGGCCTTGCACGGTTGCTGGCCCGCAAACGCCCTGCCAAGGGCCGCGTGATATTGATGTTTCAACCGGCCGAGGAAGACGGGTCCGGGGCTGCGGCCGTGATTGCCGACCCGAAGTTTGACGGGTTGCACCCTGACTGGGCGTTCTCCTTGCACAATATGCCGGGCTGCAAACTGGGCGAATGCTGGTTGGCGGAAGGGCCAGTGAATTGTGCATCGGTCGGGATGAAGATCACGCTGGAAGGCAAAACCAGCCATGCCGCACAGCCGGAACATGGGGTTTCGCCTGCGCGCGCTGTTGCGGCGCTTATTCCCGCGCTGGGCGCTTTGGGGCAGGGTGGGCCGCTGGGGCCGGAGTATCGTTTGGCCACGATAACCCATGTGACGCTGGGCGAACCGAATTTCGGGGTGTCGCCCGCGCATGGCGAGATTTGGGTCACGCTGCGCACGATGCTGGACGAACCGATGGCCGCATTGCGGGCCGAGGCCGAAGGTTTGGCCAAAGCCCAAGCCGATGCAGGCGGTTTGCGCCTGACCATCACCTATCACGATGATTTCGCGGCCTGCGCCAATAACCCTCAGGCGACCGAGGTCTTTGCAAACGTGTTGGACAGACTGGGAATTGTGCATGACCAAGGCGACTTGCCCGAACGCGCGTCCGAGGATTTTGGCCGCTTCAGCAACCTGCAAGGCACCAAGGGCGCAATGGTGTTCTTGGGCTCTGGCCTCGATCACCCGGCCTTGCACAACCCCGATTATGATTTCCCCGATGACCTGATCCCCATCGGCACAGAAATCTTTCACCGCATCACACGCCAAATTTTGGGCTAACCCCCTCTTTCCCCTTTCTTTTCGGCAAAAATATCCCGGGGGTGCGGGGGCTGGCCCCCGCCCGTCCCGCAATCGCGCCGCTTGCCTATCGCGCCCGCCCGTCCGATATATAGGCTATGAGTCTGCCACCCGGTTTCATCGACGAACTGCGCACGCGCGTCTCCTTGTCCCAAGTCGTTGGGCGCAAGGTGATTTGGGATGTGCGCAAATCCAATCAGGGCAAAGGCGATATGTGGGCGCCGTGTCCGTTCCACCAAGAAAAATCCGCCAGCTTTCATGTCGATGATCGCAAAGGGTTTTATTATTGCTTTGGCTGCCATGCTAAGGGCGATGCGCTGACCTTTATCAAGGAAACCGAAAATCTTGGGTTCATGGAGGCGGTCGAACTGCTTGCGCGTGAGGCCGGCATGCCGATGCCCGCGCGCGACCCTGTGGCCGCCCAAAAGGCCGATCGGCGCAGCCAATTGGCCGAGGTGATGGAAGAGGCGGTGAAATTCTGCCGTTTGCAGTTGAAAACCGCAGGCGGGCAGCAGGCGCGCGATTATCTTGATCGGCGCGGGCTTAAGGCCGATGCGCAAGACCGCTGGCAAATCGGTTGGTCGCCCGAGGGGCGGCAAGCGGTGTTTGCGGCAATGCAGGCTAAAGGCTTTGCGCCCGATCTGATCCTCGACAGCGGGGTCTGTGCGGTATCCGACCATAATGACGCGCCCTATGACCGCTTTCGCGCGCGGATCATCTTTCCGATCCGCGATGCGCGGGGCCGCGCCATCAGCCTTGGCGGGCGGTCACTCGACCCCAACGCGCGGGCGAAATACTTGAACGGGCCGGAAACGGATTTGTTCGACAAAGGCCGCAATCTGTTCAACCTTGGCCCCGCGCGTGAGGCGGCGGGTAAGGGTGCGCCGTTGATCGTGGCCGAAGGCTATATGGATGTGATCGCGCTGTCTGAGGCGGGGTTCACGGCGACCGTGGCCCCTTTGGGCACCGCTGTGACCGAGGATCAGCTGCGTCTGATGTGGCGTGTTAGCCCTGAACCCGTGATTGCACTGGACGGCGACACGGCCGGGGTGCGCGCCGCCTTGCGGGTGATTGATCTGGCGCTGCCGCTCTTGGAGGCGGGGCAGGGCCTGCGCTTTGCGGTGCTGCCTGCGGGGTTGGACCCCGATGATTTGCTGAAATCGCAAGGGGCAGGCGCGATGCAGGCGGTGCTGGATGCGGCCCAGCCGATGGTTAACTTGCTGTGGCAGCGCGAAACCGAAGGGCGGGTGTTTGACAGCCCCGAACGCAAGGCGGCGCTGGATAAAACCCTGCGCACCGCCCTGATGCGGATCAAGGACGCGTCCATTCGCGGCCATTACGGCGAGGAAATCAAACGCCTGCGCTGGGATTTGTTTGGCCAACGCAAGGCGGCCCCGCGCAAGGAGTGGGTGCCGAACCTAGGGGGCGCACGTGGGAAAGGCGCGCCTTGGGCGCCTGCCTTGCCACCCGTGGCGACGACGAAATCCTCGGCGTTGGCGCTGGGGGCGAGTGACGAGCGGGTATTGGAGCAGGTTATTTTGGCCACGCTGCTGACGCATCCCAGCCTGATCGCCACGTTTGAACCTGTTTTGGACCGCATGATTTTCACGGATCCCGAGGAGGACCGCTTGCGCACGGGGCTTTTGCGTTGTGACGTTGGGGCAGAGCCGATAGAAAAACTGCGCCAAGACCACCGCGCGGTGGTTGAAAGCTTGCTTCACCAGAACCATGTCATCACAGCACCACCGATACGGAAAACCGAAGACCGCGAATTTGCAGAAATCTGCCTTGGCGACATGCTGCGCAAACTGCGATCAGCACGTGGTGGGCGGCGTGAGGTGAACGAAGCGGTTGAGGATTTGGACGGGCTGGCAGATGAAGGCCTGACATGGCGGCTGGCCCAAGCAAACGAGGCCAGATTTTCGGCCGCCAAAGGGCCGGAAGCCGTGAAAGGTGAAGGGTTTGTTGCCGATAACGGGGTGGAGATGGACCGAGAAGAGCTGGAGGAGGCGCGCAGCCTGTGGGACCGCATTGATTTTGGCCGCAACGGCAGGTCGAAAACCTGAGGGCTGCGCCATAAGCGCCTTGCCTGCGCGCCCCACAATGGGGGCGAGCGGGAATTTGGCAGGAGGGGCCTTTTAATTTCGGCAAAAAAGCTGATAAACGAGCAAATTACAGGAAAATAGGGGTAAAGCCTTTTACCTCCCGTGATTCGCGCTAATGATTCGTACATTCGACCGAGTGATTCGGTTCACTAGAACAGACCACTTGGCCAAAGGAGCATCCATGGCAGCCAAAGACAATGACGACAGCAAGCAAGACGATACAGAGGGCGACGGCTCGCTGGATATGAGCCAGGCTGCCATCAAGAAGATGATCGCGGATGCGCGCGAGCGTGGCTATATCACCTATGACCAGTTGAACGCGGTGTTGCCACCCGAGCAGGTCAGTTCGGATCAGATCGAAGACGTGATGTCGATGCTGTCCGAAATGGGCATTCAGGTCACCGAAGAAGAAGAGATGGAAGACAGCTCTTCGGCCGGTGAGTTGGTCGAAACCGGCACGGGGTCGCGCGAAGTGGCATTGTCGGGGGCGGCGGCGGAAACGCTGGACCGCACCGATGACCCCGTGCGCATGTATCTGCGCGAAATGGGTTCGGTTGAATTGCTGTCGCGCGAAGGCGAGATTGCGATTGCCAAGCGCATCGAGGCCGGCCGCAACACGATGATCTTGGGCCTGTGCGAAAGCCCGCTGACCTTTCAAGCAATCACGATCTGGCGCGACGAACTTTTGTCCGAGGACATTTTGCTGCGCGACGTGATCGACCTTGAAACCACCTTTGGCCGTGGCCTTGATGGCGAAGGCGACGAGGATTTGGTCGGTGGTTTGAACGCAAGCGGCGAAGCGGCCCCCAAGCGTGATACAGGGCCCGAGCTGGATGCCGATGGCAACCCGCTGTCGAACAATGACGATGATGATGACGATGACGAAGCATCGAACATGTCGCTGGCCGCGATGGAAGCCGCGCTAAAGCCGCGCGTGCTGGAAACGCTGGAAGTTATTGCGCATGATTATGAAATGCTTGCAGAAATGCAGACATTGCGCATGTCGGCGACAATGAACAAAAAAGATCTGTTTTCCACCAAGGAAGAAGACGCCTATCAAAAACTGCGGTCCGAGATTGTGCTTTTGGTCAACGAATTGCATCTGCACAACAACCGTATCGAAGCGCTGATTGACCAGCTTTACGGCATCAACCGCCGGATCATGGCGATCAATTCGGGCATGGTAAAGCTGGCTGACCAAGCCCGCATCAACCGCCGCGAGTTTATCGAGGAATATCAGGGCTACGAGCTGGACCCGTCATGGTGCGACCGTATGGCCGCCAAGGATGGGCGCGGCTGGCAGGCCTTGATGGAGAAATCCCGCGAGAAGGTTGAAGAGCTGCGCGATGAGATGGCGCAAGTTGGTTCTTACGTTGGGGTCGATATTTCCGAATTCCGCCGCATCGTGAATCAGGTCCAGAAGGGCGAGAAAGAAGCCCGTCAGGCCAAGAAGGAAATGGTCGAAGCGAACCTTCGGCTCGTTATCTCGATCGCGAAAAAGTACACGAACCGTGGCTTGCAATTTCTTGATCTTATTCAGGAAGGCAACATCGGCCTGATGAAGGCCGTAGACAAGTTCGAATACCGTCGTGGCTATAAGTTTAGCACTTATGCAACATGGTGGATCCGTCAGGCGATTACACGGTCGATTGCCGACCAAGCCCGCACGATCCGTATTCCGGTGCATATGATCGAAACGATCAACAAGCTGGTTCGCACGGGGCGGCAGATGTTGCACGAAATTGGTCGCGAGCCGACGCCAGAAGAACTGGCTGAAAAGCTGCAAATGCCGTTGGAAAAAGTGCGCAAGGTGATGAAGATCGCCAAAGAGCCGATTTCCCTTGAAACCCCGATTGGCGATGAGGAAGACAGCCAGCTTGGCGACTTCATCGAAGACAAGAACGCGGTTTTGCCGCTGGACAGTGCCATTCAGGAAAACCTGAAGGAAACGACGACACGGGTTTTGGCATCGCTGACCCCGCGTGAGGAGCGCGTTCTGCGCATGCGCTTTGGCATCGGCATGAACACCGATCACACCTTGGAAGAAGTGGGCCAGCAGTTCAGCGTGACCCGCGAACGTATTCGCCAGATTGAGGCGAAAGCGCTGCGGAAGTTGAAGCACCCGAGCCGGAGCAGGAAATTGCGGTCGTTCTTGGATCAGTAAAGAAAAGCGCCCTGAGGGGCGCTTTTTTGTTTAGAGTTGCATGTGTTCGTTGCGGGTAAGGTGGGTATGGGCATTGCCCCCTAACCCTAACCCTCACGCCCCCGGCACCCGTTTGCGCCATTTGCGGATCGCAAACACCGTCAGCACCAGAACAATCGCCACCGGAATCCCGATCTCGACCCATTCCGGCAGATCGAACCCTTTGAAAAGGTGGGCGATGATGTGGCTTGCCTGTTGGCCGACATGGACCAGAATGAACGACCACAAAAACGCAGCGATGCCGGTCAGGATCGTATAGCGCAGCGGTGTGATCGGGGTGGCGGTGGCAAGCGCCACGGGACCAGCGGTGCGCACGCCGGGCATGAAGCGGATGGCGAGTGCCAGCAGCATGGGGTATGCCACGGCAATATTGAAGAACCGCCATTTCCGCGCCGCCGTCACCCCCCGCACCGTGCGGGGATGGTCGCGAAAGCGACGGGCGAGGTGATAGATCAGCAGGTCGGAAAACCAGCCTCCCGCCATGCCTGCAAAAATCACCGGCCACAGGGGAAGAATGCCGCGCTGCGCCAGTACGCCTGCGGTTACCACAGCCGCGTCGCCTTCGATTGCGGCCGTGCCAAAGACGGCCAACAAGCCGAATTGGGAAATAAATGAGGTTGGGTCGAACATGCAAGATCACCTTCGTTGCCCCTGTCACATAGGCTTTTGGGCCGTGACCGCAAGAGGCGCTTTTGGCGCGGGTGCGAAAGATCGCCGACGGCTTGAGGGGCGGCGGGATGGCGAGCATGACCCGCAGGTTCCGTGTGCATTGAAAACAGCGGACCTTAGCCAATTGAGTCCCACGCGCCACACCTTGGTTACTATATCTAGGCTCGGCAAAAATCCGCTACCCAAGACCTGTGCGGTTGCCTATAGTCCTATGCATAAACAGGGGGGGCCGAACCCCCGCATTTGAGGCAGTAAAAACAAGAAACGAAGGGGGATCAGCCTATGCGCTGCCCATTCTGCGGGAATATCGACACCCAAGTGAAAGACAGCCGTCCGGCCGAAGACCATGTGTCTATTCGGAGGCGGCGGTTTTGCCCAGCCTGTGGCGGGCGGTTTACGACCTATGAGCGTGTGCAGTTGCGCGACCTTGTGGTGATCAAGACCAACGGCAAACGCGAAGATTTTGACCGTGCCAAGCTGGAACGGTCTATCCGGATGGCGATGCAAAAGCGCCCCATTGATCCGGAGCGGATTGACCAGATGATCAGCGGCATCGTGCGGCGGCTGGAAAGTCTGGGCGAGACTGATATCAATTCCAAGATAATCGGTGAGATTGTCATGGAATCCCTCGCGCGGATCGATACGGTGGCATATGTACGATTTGCTAGCGTTTACAAGAACTTCCAAGCGGCGGATGACTTTGATAAGTTCGTATCCGAGCTGCGGCCTGTCAGCCCCTCTGAGGAATGACCGACCATAGCGCCCATATGCGCCACGCATTGCAGCTTGCGATGCGTGGCCTTGGGAATGTCTGGCCTAACCCTGCGGTGGGCTGCGTTCTGGTGAACGGTGGCCGGATTGTCGGGCGGGGGTGGACCCAAACCGGCGGGCGGCCACATGCAGAACGGATGGCGCTGTATCATGCCGGCGCTGCCGCAAGGGGGGCGGTGGCCTATGTGACGCTGGAACCTTGCGCGCATCACGGCATGACACCGCCTTGTGCAGCGGGTTTGATCGAGGCGGGTGTTTCCCATGTTTTCAGCGCGTTGACCGATCCTGACCCGCGCGTCGCGGGCAAGGGGCATGCGATGTTGCGTGCTGCAGGGGTTAAGGTTGATGAAGGGCTTTGCGCCGAGGAGGCGCGTGTTTTGAACCGCGGGTTCTTGAAACGTGTCACCCAAGGGCTGCCTTTGGTGACATTGAAGCTGGCCACCACTTTGGATGGGCGGATTGCCACGGCAAGCGGTGAAAGCCGTTGGATTACGGGGGCGGATGCGCGCCGCGCCGTCCACCTGATGCGGATGACGCATGATGCGGTGATGGTCGGGTCTGGCACTGTTTTGGCGGATGATCCCGATTTGACGGTTAGGGATATGGGCGTGATGCGCCAACCTGTGCGGGTTGTGGTGGATAGCGGGCTGCGTGCGGCACCGTTTGGCCGTTTGGGGCAAACGGCACGGGATGTTCCGGTTTGGATGCTGCATGGGCCGGGGGTGGATGGGCAGGATTGGGCCGCGACGGGCGCGCATTTGATCAAAGTGCCGTTGGTCGCGGGGCATTTGGACCTGCGGGCCGGTTTGGCCGCACTGGCCGCGCAAGGGATGACACGGGTGTTTTGCGAAGGTGGCGCGGGCTTGGCTGCCGCGTTGATTGGCGCAGGGCTGGTGGATGAGTTGGTGACGTTTACCGCGGGGGCTGTGATCGGGGCCGAAGGGCGCGGTGCGGTGGGGCCTATGGGCCTGCACGCGTTGGCCGATGCGCCGCGTTTGCGGTTGGTATCACAGACCGCAGTGGGCGGCGATGTGCAGACGGTTTGGCGGTTTGACTGAAGGATTTTCTGCGGTACTCTGTAACCGCGTGAGTCCTTTACCCCCCTTCTGTCGCGCGATGGTTTCCTGATCCACCGAAGGGGTTGGTTCAAACAGGGGGCCTATATGTCTGAAATCCTGATTAAAAATGCTGATGTTGTGGTGACGATGGACGGCGCACGGCGTGAGCTTGCGCGGTCAGATGTGTTGGTCCGTGGCGGGGTCATTGCTGCTGTTGGCGCGGGGCTTGTGACCACAGGCCGCGTGATTGATGCCAAGGGCTGTGTTGTGACGCCGGGATTGGTAAACACGCATCATCATTTGTACCAAACTCTGACGCGGGCGGTGCCGGGGGGGCAGGACGCGCTACTGTTTGGCTGGCTGAAAACGCTGTATCCGATCTGGGCGCGGTTCGGGCCCGAGGAGATTTTCACCTCGGCCCAAGTGGGGCTGGCGGAATTGGCGCTGACGGGGTGTAGTATGACGTCGGACCATTTGTATATGTACCCTAACGGCGCGCGGCTGGATGATACGATTGCGGCGGCGGGCGAGGTGGGGCTGCGGTTTCACCCCACGCGGGGCGCGATGAGCATTGGCGAGAGTGATGGTGGCTTGCCCCCCGATGGGCTGGTGGAAGGCGAGGCGGCGATACTGGAGGATTGTATTCGCGTGGCGGACCGGTTCCATGACGCGCGTGAGGGCGCGATGGTGCGTGTTGGAATTGCGCCCTGTTCGCCGTTTTCCGTCAGTCGCGATCTGATGCGTGATGCAGCCCTTTTGGCGCGCGACAAGGGTGTGATGCTGCACACCCATTTGGCCGAGAATGACGAAGATATCGCGTATAGTTTGGCAAAATTTGGCTGCCGCCCCGGCCAATATGCCGAAGATTTGGGTTGGGTGGGCGATGATGTTTGGCACGCGCATTGCGTGAAGCTGGACGGGCAAGAGATTGATTTATTTGCCCGAACAGGAACGGGCGTGGCGCATTGCCCATGTTCGAACTGTCGCCTTGGGTCGGGGATCGCACCTGTTCGCGCGATGCGGGACGCAGGGGTGAAGGTGGGGCTTGGCGTTGATGGATCGGCGAGCAATGACGCGGGGAATTTGGTGGCCGAGGCGCGGCAAGCGATGCTGTTGCAGCGGGTTGCACGGGGTGCCGATGCGATGAGCGCGCGTGAGGCGTTGGAGATTGCCACCTTGGGCGGGGCGCAGGTTTTGGGGCGGCATGATTGCGGGTCGTTAGAGGTTGGCAAGCGGGCCGATATCGCGATTTGGGATGTGTCGGGGGTGGAGGCGGCGGGGTCATGGGATCCTGTGGCTTTTTTGTTGGCGGGGCCTATGCGGGTGCGCGATTTAATTGTGGAAGGGCGCGAGGTAGTGCGCGGCGGGGCGATGGTGACGATTGATCTGGGGTCCGTTGTGGCGCGGCAAAACCAACTTGCCCGCCGCCTGATGGAATAGGGCTTGCACCACAGGGCCGCTTTGGGCAGGAACATAGCAGTATTTTGCAGGAGCAGACGATGACCCATGATTACAAGGCGCAGCAGGCCGAAACCTTTGACACCTTTGCCGAGATTGGCAAAATTGACAGCTTGCCCAAACGCGCCGTGGTGAACTTTCTGTTTCTGGCCGACGAGGTGGACGCTCCGTTTGCGGCCGCTGAAAAGGCGCTGAAAGCAGCGGGATTTGTGACGCGGCAGGATGAGGACGGCGAGACGCTGGAGGCGCGGACAGGCGAGATGGAGATTTCGGCCGCAGCCATTTGGGCAGAGGAAAAGCGGGCAACCGAGATTGCGCTGAAGTTCGGCTTTGATCCGGATGGGTGGGAATTGGTGGAGTAGGGGACGGGGCGCTGCCCCCCTTGGCCTGAAGGCTGTTAGTGTTCACAACAAACGATAGTACCAAGGCAAAAGGTCTGACAGCGGCCCGCTATTATCGGGATTTGCTAGGAACGTCTGGCCTTTGGCGATTGCGGCGCGCGTTTTCGCCACCATCGTTGCACCGCAGAAATGCTGGTTTGACGATCTGGCGGGAAGGTTTTTGCAACCTCGGCAACGACCTGTTTATAGGTCATCCGTTCAATTCGGTCGAGAACGAAGGCCTGCAATTCGGTGTCTGTATTAAGGCGAGACGGGACGCCCATACGGTGCTCGGCGCGGTGCCGGGCGGCCAATGAAGTGTCGTTAAACGGAGCTTCAACCACCCCTTCAAGGGTCGTTAAAAGGCGGACATTTGCAGCCTTTGCGCCGTCCAATATTTGGGCGGTTTGCCGTGCTTGGACAAGGGCCGTGCGGATGTCAGTCATTCGGGCCGTCCTCCTGTTTCACCCGTAGCATTCCGCGCACTGACACGTCCGTAGTGCGCAAGGTGCGGGCAATGTGGGCGGTGGAATGGCCTTGCCAATTGAGCATTTGGGCAAGCCATCTTTTTGCAAGCGGAACGCGGCGCTGCAACCGATGGTCTTAGGCCGCAAGGGCGCGGGCCTTCTCTAAACCAACCACGGCTTCGACTTGCCCTTGCCCGCGTGGATTATGGGCAAGGTGGAGTTCGGCACCGCCGAACGTCAAAAGAAACGTCACGGCAAGGTCAGCGCCCAGCACATCGACATAGACGGCCACTTGGGCCGTGGGCTTTGGCATTGGGGCGGCGGGTAGGTTCATGGCAGCCTTTCCAAGTGTGTCGAATAACGCCCCGGCCTAGAGGCGATCATAGGCCGGGGCGCTGTTTGCCGCGCGATCAGGAGAGAACACGCGGCTTGAGGGCAGGGCAATCACCCCCCGCCCCAACCTCAAGAATTGAGAGAGCCGGGCTTAAGGCCAAGCTGGGCGCAAATTGCCGCCGCCTCATCCGAGTCGTCATTTTGCGCGGCCACGGCGGAAAGGGGGCGTGGCATTGGCGTCAGCAAGTGCGAGAACGGGCGCGGGGCAGTTCCCAAAAACGCTTTGAAGCTGTCAGGGTCTTGACTTGCAAGGGCCGTTGCCCAGCCGCGCATTGCAGGCGTCAGATAGCCGTCATCAAAGGCCTTCTGGACCATAGCCCCCGCCGCTTGCTCGTTCATCAAGGCAATTCGGCCATTGCGATCTTCGAGCAGCTCGGCCACCGCGTCCATGGGTAGGTGCGCATCGCTGTAGACTGACTTGAATCCTTTGAATGCCAGGTCAAGAGTTTGGGCGTTAATGATCATTGAAGGGAACCTTTTCCGGGGTGAAGCGCAATCGCGCCATCTCTGGGAAAAGGTGTAACATTGCGGGAAAAGCCAAATTACCCACAAGCGTTTGCGGGTGACAGGCCCCACCCTTACGCCCGATTCGCTTCGCACTATGAATGCGACGGTGTTTGCCTGTCAGCTGCACGGGGCTGGACTCGAACCAACATCAAGTGTTCCGAAGAAAAGCTCCCTTACCAATCGGGATACACCGCGCAACGGGCAACTTGCGCCGCCCTTCACCAGCCTAGCGCAATTAGGGCCGAAAATTCCAGCAATATTGTTTTGGGGTGGCAGGCGATGCAGCCAATTCGATTTTTAAACGGTTATGCGGCGAATTTAAACGGGTTGATCAATTTTTATAGGGTCATGGGGGCCGAAGCGCTGCAAGCCGCCCCTACGGGCAAAATTCAGGGCAATGAAAAAGGGCGGCACAATCGCGCCGCCCTTTTGCCGTTTGCAGCACATTGTCAGGCCGCGCGGGTCCTCATGGCTTTCAAGGCCGTGATAACCTTTGGCGCGGTATCCTTTTTCAAAAAGCGCAGGCTGGACACCTTGAAACAACGCTCAAGCCACTTGTTGAGCTCGTCTTGCCCCGGATAAGCAGTATGGGTGTATTCGGCCCAAAGATTGCGGATCAATTCAATCTGGGCAAAGCTCGCCATGCCGGGGCGCGGCCCATAAGCTGGCCCCTTTGCTTCCATGGGCTTGAACCCGCAATATTCAAAGAAGCCTACAAGAGCTTCAAACCCTGCCTTATCCAAATCGGTTGACGTGGTAACGCCACCAATCTGGGCCAAGGCAGAACGGTAGGTTTCATCATCCCACCCCAGCTTTTTGACGGCAACCTTGATGAAACCGATTTGGCGCGCTGAAATAGTCATGCGGCTTGCTCCTCTTTAGGGTGCTGGTAGGATTTGGCTTTGCGAAGTTTCTGGGCAAGATGTGAAACGGCTTCGCCTTCATGTTCCGCCGCGCTCATCATCGCGCGCTTTGCCAAGTCCAAGACGGCCAAGGTTCCTGACCCTTCTGGGTCCAAATGCCCGGCGACGATTCCGGTATGCAAAAGCTCAAAAACGCGCGCCGCTTGAATGAAAAGGTGTTCAACTTCACCCATGGCAACTTCGGCTTGGTTCACCTCATGCTCGGTCAAGGTGAGTGTCACGTCAGCGCTGGCACCGCGCGCGGCCCTTACCGTGGCTTCATGACCATGCCGCGCATGAAGGCGCTGCGCTTCTGTCAGGCCGTGCCAGCGGCGGTTGATTGTCTCAAAAGACGGCCAATCCCACCCCTTCACTGCCTTGAGGTCGCGCACATCGCGCCACGCTTGTTTAAGCGGAAACCGTGTCCCTGCATCCCGCAGGGTTGTCATGAAAAAGGACCAAGCCTCGTCCGAAACCGCCGCTTTGGGCGCGCCTTGCAGCGTATAGTCGGCCAACAAAGCCGGGGCAAAGTTGACAGGGTCCACCCCTTTAACGGCCTTTAAAATGCGCGCTATAGAGGGTTCAGACGTGCCACTCTCGCCAAACGTCTTACGCGCCAAGGCAATCTTTTGGGACCAAGGCAGAAGCTTGCCCACCGATAGCAGAAACCGCGCGATCTCGGCCTTCCTCTCGGCCCCGTCCCGCATCGCAGGCGTCATCTTCATAAAATTGGTGTGGGCTTCCTCGTCATAGGTGCCGCCAAACAGGCCCGCCGCCTCAATTTCGCGCTCCACATAGGCAAGGCGAACAGGGGCCGGAAGGTCGGAAAGGTTGACAACAAATCTATGCCCGTGCTTGACCGCAGTTATCGAATGCCGACTCAACCATGCAGAGATAGCCGTCCTGTCATTCGGCACACCCTCTAAGCCTTTGAGTTTGTAGACATAAATGTACATTACGCTTTCATCCCCGAGTCCATTAGCACCGATTGAAACATTGCTTCAGCTTTAGGGGCTGTCAGCTTTCCCGTAATGGCAGCGGCAAGGTTTTGACGAATTAAACCCTGCTCACGACAATATCCCGCGAACGAAAGACCCCTCATTAAAAGGCGTACCCGAACCTCTTTCAGAGTTTGCTTAGATGGGGTATAGTCCATTGAGGTTTGCACTTTCCGTTTTGTGTTTACATGCAAACTATGCAAACTGCATATAGCTGTCAAGGAAAGAAAATGGACAAGACTGCAAATTTGATTGATGAACTGAAAAAGAAGCTGGGTGTCGAAACTGACGTTGATCTCGCCCGCGCATTAACAGTGGACAAGAGCACCGTTTCGTCATGGCGCAATCGCGGCAATGTTCCTGAGCGCTATTTGGCTATTCTGAAAGGTGAAAGCCATCAAACCGTTCTAACCCCGCCAATTAAGTGGGGACAGTATGAGGAGTTTGCTTTTCGGCTTGCGCTATTCAGGTTCGCAAAGGCCAAAGGGCTTGCGGCCCAAGGAACCAGTTACGGTGAAGTCTACATGCAGTTCAACAAGCATGCTGGTTTCTGGCTATTGATGCGGCAAGCTCAAAAGGACTTGGCACTCAAAATCGACGATCAAACGGGAGTTATGGATACAGCCTTTGCTCTCCTGATTCATGATGATATTGAGGCTGGGGAAGCGGCCACCGCAAGAGACCTAGAAATCTTGAACGCCCTCAAAATCTCCCAAGTTTAATGGATGGGGTGTGGGGTATTCGCCCCACACCTAAATATAAGGCCCATTGATTTCATTAGATAAATTCTTGACAAGCAATTCTGCACTAGCCGATATCAGGCCCAAAACCTTAAAACACTATCAAACCTTGTGAAATTTAAGCCTTGCAACTATCTGATTTTATTTGACTTTATTTTTGCTCACTGTCAAACCTTCTGAACGCCGTCAAAGGCCAATTTCCCCCGGGGATATTTTAGTGGAAAAAAAGCGGATTATGTAAGCTTGCCTGCCACATAGACTGCCTTTACCGCGCGGTCGTCGCCCATCATAATGGTGGGGAAGATCGACTGCCAGATGGTTTCTGCGCGGCGGGTGGATTGCTCGATCGCGGCGGTAGAGGCGAGGTCGATAACGACAAGATCGGCCTCCATGCCTGCTGTGATGTTGCCAATTTTATGATCTGCGCGCAGCGCGCGGGCCGAGCCTTGGGTGGCGAGCCACCAAAGTTGCGCGGGATGAAGCGAGGTGCCGCGCAGTTGTCCGACCTCATAGGCGGCGGCCATTGTGCGTAGCATCGAAAAGGACGAGCCGCCGCCGGTATCGGTGGCCAGCCCCACGCGCAGGCCACGTGCAACCATCGTTTCCATATCGAACAGGCCAGACCCGATGAAGGTGTTTGAGGTTGGGCAGTGGATCAGGCTTGCGCCGACCTCGACCAGCCTGTCCACTTCGCGCGGTTCCAGGTGGATGGCGTGGCCATAAAGGCCGCCCATGCCCAGAAGGCCGTGGGATTCGTAGGTGTCGAGATAATCGCGGGCCGTGGGGTAAAGGGTTTTGACCCATGCGATTTCGTCGGTTTGTTCAGACAGATGGGTTTGCATCAAGCAAGACTGGTTTTCCGCCCAAAGCGCGCCGAGGGCCGAGAGTTGATCAGGCGTGGAGGTGGGGGAAAAGCGGGGGGTGATGACATAGGACAGGCGGTCTTGCCCGTGCCATTTATCGAGCAGCCGCTTGCTGTCATCATAGGCGGATTTTGCGGTGTCTTGCAGGCCCGATGGCGCGTTGCGGTCCATGCAGGTTTTGCCCGCATAGGTGCGCAGGCCGCGGGCTTGAGCCGCCGTGAAAAACGCATCCACGCTTTCGGGGTGGATTGTCGCGTAAGAGCACACCGTTGTCGTGCCATTGGCCAAGGTCAGGTCGAAATAGCGGTTTGCGATTTCCGACGCATAGGCCGGATCTGCAAAGCGCATTTCTTCGGGGAAGGTATAGGTGTTGAGCCAATCGATCAGGCGTTTGCCCCAGCTCGCGATGATTGCGGTTTGGGGGTAATGCACATGGGGGTCGATAAAACCGGGCGATATCAGGCAGGTGCCATGATCGGTGACATTGGCCCGAGGATAGGCCTTGCGCATCGCATCGGCGGTGCCTGTGGCCACAATCTCGCCCCCCAGCATTACAACGCCGCCTTGGCGCTCAATATGCACGGCGTCGGGGCCATGGATGAACGGGTCGCCGTGATAGGAAAGGACTTGCCCGAGGATCAGTTCAGCCATGGTGATTGCCTGTTGTCATTATTGTTGGTGCCACCTTAGGCGGTTTTTGGGCCGCCGTAAATTTACCTGTCGCCCCTGTTTCTTTGAAGCACCTTATCGTAGGGTCGGGGGAATGCAGGCGAAGGGGTAGAACATGTCCGACACCATCGACGATAGGGACGAAGATGTGCTGGACGCACGGCGGGTCGAGGCTATTCAGGATGCGGTTGAGGCGCAGGATTCGGCACGGCTGGATGCCTTGTTGGACCCGATGCACGCCGCTGACATCGCCGACCTTTTGGAACAAATCAGCCCAAATGACCGGCGCGAGCTGTTGCGGCTTTGGCCGGACGGGATTGATGGGGAAATCCTGTCGGAACTGGACGAAAGTATCCGCGAAGACGTGATCGACCAGCTGTCGCCCGCCGTTCTGGCCGAAGCGGTGCGCGAGCTCGATACCGACGATGTTGTCGACATTCTGGAAGACCTTGAAGAAGAAGACCACGGCCGCATTCTGGGCGCGCTAGAGGATGCCGACAGGGTCGCTGTTGAACGCGCAATGGCCTATCCGGACTATTCCGCAGGCCGTTTGATGCAGCGCGAGGTTGTCGTGGCGCCCGAGCATTGGAATGTAGGGCAAGCCATTGATTACATGCGGTCAAACGAGAGTTTGCCGGACCAGTTCTATCATGTGATTTTGGTTGATCCGCGGATGAAACCCAAGGGATATGTGACACTTGGGCGGGTGCTTTCGTCGCGGCGCGACGTGTTGCTGCGCGAGATCGAGGAAGATAGCTTTCGCACGATTGAAGCGACGGAGCCAGAGGCCGATGTCGCCTACATTTTCAACCAGTATCACCTGATTTCCTGCCCAGTGGTCGATGAAAATGACCGGCTGGTCGGTGTAATCACCATCGATGACGCGATGAACGTGTTGGACGAAGAGCATGAGGAAGACATGCTGCGGATGGCCGGTGTGGGCGATGAAGCCAGCCTGTCGGATACGGTATGGGAAGCGGCCAAGGGCCGAGCGGTGTGGTTGTTTGTGAACCTGCTGACGGCAATTTTGGCTTCGTCCGTGATCGGTTTTTTTGCCGATGATATCAACAAGATGGTGGCATTGGCGGTGCTGATGCCGATTGTGGCCTCGATGGGTGGCAATGCGGGCACGCAAACCATGACCGTGGCGGTGCGCGCGCTTGCGACCCGTGATTTGACGTCGCAGAACGCGCTGCGGGTGGTGCGGCGCGAGGCGGCGGTGGGGGCGTTGAACGGGGTGGCATTCGGCTTGCTTATGGCGCTGATCGCGGGGGTCTGGTTCGGGATACCGATGCTGGCCTTTGTGATCGGCGTGGCGATGGTGCTGACACTGATCGCGGCGGCTGCGGGGGGGATTTTGATCCCGATGGGGCTGCAGCGTTTTGGCATCGACCCCGCGCTTGCGTCGGGGCCCTTTGTGACGACGGTGACGGATGTTGTTGGTTTCTTTGCCTTTTTGGGATTGGCGTCATGGATATTGCTGTAAAAAAAGTGGCCCGTGCGCAGGCCTTTGCCGCGCGAAAGCAGGCGTTCGACGCGGGGCAGGGCCAAGCGGCCGAAATTTTGGCTGACTTTTTAGCCGGACAGGGGAGCCGCGTTTTGGCGGGCTATATGCCGATGCGGACCGAAATTGACCCGCTGCCTGCGATGGCGGCGCATCAAGGCGTGGTCTGCGTGCCGGTGATTATGGGGGCGGGCCAGCCGTTGCGGTTTCGCGAATGGTCGCCGGGTTGCGCGACGGTGGCGGGCGATTTTGGTGCGCTGATTCCGGTTGAGGGGGCGTGGGTCGAACCGCAGGTGCTGATCGTGCCGTTGGTGGGGTTTGACGCGCGGGGCTACCGTTTGGGCTATGGCGGCGGGTTTTATGACCGCACCCTGGAAGGGTTGCGGGCGCGTGGGGAGGTTTTGGCCGTGGGGTTTGCTTTTGCGGCGCAGGAAATGGCCGAAGTGCCGATCGAGCCGACGGACCAACGGTTGGATGTGATGGTGACGGAAACGGCTGTGCGGCGGTTTTGACCAAGCGCAACCTTGGGGGGTTTTGGCCTGTTGGGGGCGAAGGCCAAGCGGTAACGCAGCAAAACGCGCTTTATACGTTTACCAAAGATCAATGCGCGCTTTGGCGGTGCAGATGCAGCAGCTTGCATCAATGCGCGATCTTTTCTTGTTTCACGAACATGTTGCCCCATGCGCGGTCAATCAGATCGGGCGACATGTGATAGGGTTGGTTTTCAAAGTCGCACACCGCCATCATCTGTTCGATCAGGAATTTCGGCATATAGTTGGCATAGTTATTCTGGATCGTGGGGAACTTCACCTTCATCAGATGCACCAAAGTGGGTTCATCCAAGGGCATCTTTTTCGCCCGTGCGACCATCGCGAAAATTTTAAGAAAGTTTTGCTGATCGGGCCCGTCGATTTTGATTTTGAAAAAGATACGCCGCAGGGCCGCGCCGTCAAAAATCTCATTCGGGTGGAAGTTAGTCGAAAAGATGACCAGCGTATCAAATGGCACGGTGAACTTTTCGCCCGACTGCAAGGCAAGGATATCCTTCGCCTCTTCCAGCGGAACGATCCAGCGGTTGACCAGCTTTTGCGGGGGTTCGGCCTGACGGCCAAGGTCGTCCACGATAAAGATGCCGCCCGTGGATTTAAGCTGCAAGGGCGCCTGATAGGTGCGCGCGACGGGATTATAGGTCAAATCCAACATATCCAGCGACAGTTCACCGCCGGTGATCACCGTTGGCCGTTCGCAGTAGACATAGCGGTTGTCAAAACGGTTCGAGGTGCGGCGCAGGGAATTGGGGTCATCGGTCGCCTCTTCGGCGGCGGAATGGACGATCGGGTCATAGACCGTGATGACCTGCCCCGCATATTCCAGCGCGCGGGGGACATAGATCTTGTCGCCCATCGCATCACGAATACCGTTTGAAATTGAGGACTTACCATTACCAGGCGGGCCATACATCAGGATCGAACGCCCCGAGGTAATGGCGGGGCCAAGGTTGCCCAACAAGTCGGGCGGCAGGATCAGATGGCCCATAGCACCGATCAACTGTTCACGGGTCAGGCGGATGTTGCGCACCGATTGGCGTTGAACCTGCACCCTGTAATCATCCAGCGGTATCGGCATTGCGCCGTAATATTCAGATTGCGACAGCGCATCCAAAGCGCGCGCCTTACCGGCATCGGTCAGCTGATAGCCCATTTCGGCGCTGGACGTGGCGTGCATGGTGCCCGTCGCCTCTAGCAGCCGCTGGGTGCGTGCAAGGTCGATCAATTCTTGCGTCAATTGCACGGGCAAGCAAACGGCGCGGGCGATCGAGGAGGTCAGATCAAGGTTGGTGCGGAACATGGTTTTGAGCAGAATGTCCCGCATCATGACCAACGACAGGCCCACCTGTGCCAGCGATTTGCACGAGGGCGGAGCAAGGACATTTGGCGGCAAGGTCTGGACGTTCATCGGGCGCACCTATGGTTATGGTCGGTTGCACTATTGCCCAAAGGGCATTTCAAAAGAATGAACCAGCGTTCAGCCAAGCCAAACGACCAGCAGCGGATAAAAAATCAACAGGCCAGCAAGGGGATAGCCCATCGGAAAGCCTTTGTGTGTCCAGCTAAGCCAATCGGGCACACGGTCCCTTATGATGCTGCTGTGCTTTGCAATGCGGTGGCTGGTCAGCGCGGCAAAAAGACAAGCGGCAAACAAAAACAGCACGGTCCGGATGTCGGCGGTGACAAAGAACGGTGCCATAGCAGCACCGAATTTGGCATCACCTGCGCCCATAAGGCGCGCGGCAGTCGCGCCAAAACCGATCAGCAGCACGATTGCCCCCAAGGCAAGACCCCACGCCCATAGTTTAAGCGGAAACACGAAAAGGCCCATGATTACGTAAACCGCAAGCAAGGCCAGAACAGCCTTGTTCGGGATTTTCATGAACTTCATATCTGACCACGCGACCCAAATGGCGATTGGCACGGTAAAGGGCAAAAACCACAGTAAAGAGTTCGTATCAGCAAGCATCAATTCGTCACTTTGGCATCTAGGGCAGCCAGCGAGCGCACGGCGGCGTCAAAATGCTGCGGGTGGGTGTCGATGGCTTCTTGCAACAGGCCTTTGCCGATCTGCACATCGCCTTGTTTGATCGCGGTCAAAGCCATTGTGTGCAGCAGTTGCGCGCGTTCGATCTGGGTCATTTTGATGACGGGGATATCATATTTGCGCTGCGCGCCACGGGCCAGAACAAGGTTGTTTTTGGCGGTGAACAGCTGCGGATCATAGGTCAGCGCGTCAAAGAACAGCTTTTCGGCGCCCGCATAATCGGTGCGCGTCAGCTTGGAATAGCCCCAGTTGTTATAGATGCTGGCGGGCGTCGTGGTTAGCCCAGCGGCGATTTCATAAAAACTGTCAGCTTTTTTCCAGTTCTTGTTGCTGTCTGCGATCATCGCTTCCAGCTTGTAGCGTTCAAAGGTTTCATGTGTGGGCGGAATTTTGTTCAGTTCGGCCTCGGCGCGCTTCCATTCGTTTGACCGGATCAGCGCATCGGCAAGGGCCACACGGTCATCATTGGTAGCGGTCGGGTCGGCTACAACGGCGGACCAGACGGATGCGGCCTCTTGCGGTTGTTGGGCGCGGACCAAGGATTTCGCCAACCCGCGTTTGATATCAATGCGGTCAGGGTTTTCATTGGCGGTTTTGCGGAAATAGGCCACGGATTCGTTGGGGTCGCCAACGGTCAGCATGATGTCATTCAGGTTTGACTCGTCAATCACGTTGACCGACTTCATGGCGCGGCTTACTTCGCCATCGGAGGCTTTTTGACAGCCCATAAGGCCAACTGTGCCGCCAAGGCACAGCGCGAGAAAGACAGGGTGGCGCATTTTGCGTCCTTTTTTACTGCTCGGTTTCCTCGGCCTTAAAGCTGCGAGAGAAGAACATATTGCCCTGCATCCCGCCGCACCAAGGCGAAGTCGTGACTTTGTGCCTGATCATCATACACAGCCGCATTGCTTCGGGCGATAGCCAAGCGAAGATTTTCGCGAATTGAGTCTGAACTGCCACTATCCAGCGCAAAGGCCTGTTGGAACACGCCGCGGGCCTCGCCCAATTTGCCGCGTTCCATCAAGACCACGCCAAGGTTGTTTTGGGCGGGCACGGAACGGGGATCTGACTTGACGGCTTGGCGCAGCAAGGTTTCGGCTTGGCCCAACCGCCCCAAGCGCAGGTTGGCAGAGCCAAGGGCCGACAGCACATCTGCCGTCATGCCTTGTTCGCCCGCAGCACGCAGATAGGCGCGCAGTGCCAGCTCATGTTCGCCAGCTTCCATCAAACGGTGGCCGACGAGCAAGCCGTCCACACCCTTTTCGCTGCCATCTGCGGCAAAAGGGGCATTGCGCGCCCTATCGGCAGCCGAAAGACCGCCCGTCGATTGACAGCCGGTCAGTAGGGCCAAAGCCACGATCAAAACAGGCGATCGTTTTATCATCTGATACAGTTAGCCCCCGCCGAGTGTTTTCGAAATACCGTGCACCGACGGCCCGATCAGAATGATCAGCAAGGGCGGAAGGGTGAACATCATTGTGCCGAGGGTCAGCTTGGTCGGCAAGGTATTTGCTTTCTCTTCCGCCCGCATGACGCGTTTATCGCGCATTTCGGCAGAATAGACACGCAAGGCCTCGGCGATTGACGTACCAAAGGTGGCCGATTGCACGAGCGTTGTCACGAATGAGGAAACATCGGCGATGCCCACGCGTTCGGACATATCTTTTAACACCATCACACGTTCTTTGCCAGCCTTCACCTCTTGGGCCACAGTGTCGAATTCATCGGCCAGCGCGGGATACCCTGCGCGGCTTTCTTTGGCGACGCGCAAGATGGATTGGTCCAGCGATTGCCCAGCCTCAACGCAGACCAACATCATGTCCAGCGCATCAGGAAAGCCGGAAACGATTTCCTCTGTGCGTTGTTGGGCGCGGCGTTGAACCCAGTATTGCGGCAGGTAATAGCCTGCAGCGCCTGGCCCAATGGTGGACAAAACGAAGATATGGGTGGGCACGTCGCCTTGGGTCTGTGCGTACAAGGTGTAGACCACGCCAATCAGCAAAAAGCCGAGGCCAAAGACCAATTGGGCAAAGTGGAACAGTTGAACCGCATTTTTCGCGCGATACCCTGCTCGTAACATTTTCATCCGCGAGGCGGACATTTCTTCGGCATTCTGGGGTTCCAGAAATGTCGAGAATTTTTGCAGCTTGTCACTGGCCCCACCTTTGCTGCTCATCCGCAAACCTTGTTTTGTGGGTGTGCTGTAGGCGTCGCGTTGGGCCTTGATCTTGTCGAACGGTTCGGGCGTTTTCTTGAGCATGACCGGTAGGGTCACCAAGATAAGCACAAGGCCGATCCCGCCGATCACCATCAGCGGACCCATTGGGCCCAACTGATCGACAATCATCTGATTGATGGATGCTAGCATTTGGCCAAGCCCTTTATACTTTGATGTTTACCATGATCTTCATGAAGATCACATTGATTACGAGGAAAGCACCCACGACCAACGCCGCCGGAATGAACGCATCCGTTTCTTTCACGTCGTCGT
This sequence comes from Pseudorhodobacter ferrugineus DSM 5888, assembly GCF_000420745.1. Lineage (GTDB taxonomy): Bacteria > Pseudomonadota > Alphaproteobacteria > Rhodobacterales > Rhodobacteraceae > Pseudorhodobacter > Pseudorhodobacter ferrugineus. The sequence goes on along the minus strand of NZ_ATVN01000022.1, from coordinate 2,469 downwards.
AATAATCGGGTTTGATCATCTGGATCGCGATCAGCGCGCCGATGGGAAAAGCCGACAGGAACATGCCGGACCATTTGGCCTCGGCTGTAATGGTTTTCACACGGCGAAACAGTTTGAACCGCGCGCGGATCACCTGCGACAGCCCGTGCAAAATCTCGGCCAGGTTGCCACCCGAGGTTTGTTGAATGGTCACGGCCACGGCCAAAAAGCGCAAATCCTGACTGTCCATCCGTTCGGCAAACTCTTTCAGGGCCTCTGAAATATCGCGACCATAAGCGGCCTCATCGGCGATCATGCCAAATTCGGTGCCTAAAGGGTCGGCCACTTCTCGCGAAACGATCGCAACGGCCGAGGTGAAGGGATGGCCGACGCGCAAGGATCGCACCATCAGTTCAACCGCATCGGGCAATTGTTCGTCCATCAGGTCCATACGCTTTTTCGCTTTGCGCGACACCCAGACATAAACGCCGCCAACCCCCATCGCGACAGCGATCAATACACGCACAGCAGGTTCTACGCTTGTCCCGATTGTGAGGCCGATGAAGGAAAAGACCGACAAACCCGCCATGATCATAAGCAACTGCGGTGGGGAAAAGGCGATGTTTGCTTTTTGCGCCTTGATCGCAAGGATCGAATACAGGGGAATCCCGTGCGACTTTAGGTGTTGGCTCATTTCCTTGCGGAGCTGCTCCAGAACCTGTTCACGGTTGCCTGATTTTTCCAACAAGGTCAAACGGCGGCTTACGCGGTTGTTCAGGCTAATCGATTTGCCAAACACCGTAAGGTACAGGCCCTCGACCAGCACCAGAACCGCCACAAAGATTAGAAGATAGATAAGGGGAGCTGCACTGAGTTCCATGGGATATCCTTAGGCGATTGGTTCATAGATCGAGGCGGGCAAATCATAGCCCCACTGGCGGAAGCGTTCAGAATAGTGCGAGCGCACGCCCGTGGCGTTAAAGCGGCCAATGATCTTGCCATCAGGGGCAAGGCCAAGGCGTTCGTAGCGGAAAATTTCCTGCATCGAGATAACTTCGCCTTCCATGCCCGTGATCTCGGTGATCGAGGTCATGCGGCGCGAACCGTCTTGCAAGCGACTGGCCTGCACGATCAGGTTCACAGCCGAAGAGATCTGGCTGCGCACCGCTTTCAGCGGCATTTCAATCCCGGCCATCGCGATCATGTTTTCCAGACGCGACACACCATCACGGGCCGAGTTGGCGTGGATGGTGGTCATGGACCCGTCGTGGCCTGTGTTCATGGCCTGCAACATGTCGATAACTTCTTCGCCACGGGTTTCCCCCACGATAATCCGGTCAGGACGCATCCGCAGCGCGTTGCGCAAACAATCCCGCTGGGTCACCGCCCCTTTGCCTTCAACGTTGGCAGGGCGGCTTTCCATCCGGCCCACGTGAATCTGTTGCAGCTGAAGTTCGGCGGTATCCTCGATCGTCAAAACCCGTTCGGTGTTGTCGATAAAGGATGATAGCGCGTTCAGCGTGGTGGTTTTACCCGAACCTGTACCACCCGACACGATGATATTCAGGCGGGTGGAAACTGCGGCTTGCAGATAGGCAGCCATTTCCTCGGTAAACGCCCCGAAATTCACCAGATCGGGGATGCCCAGCTTGTCTTTTTTGAACTTACGAATCGACACAAGACTGCCATCAACCGCAACCGGCGGCACCATACAGTTGAAACGTGATCCATCCGCCAAGCGCGCATCGCAATAGGGGTTTGATTCGTCGACGCGGCGGCCTACGGCGGATACGATCTTATCAATGATCCGAAGCAGATGGCGCTCGTCCTTAAAGGTGATGTCGGTCAGCGTCAGCTTGCCCGCGCGTTCGATAAAGATACGCTTGGGGCCGTTGACCAGAATATCGTTGACTGTTTCATCCTTAAGCAAGGTTTCCAGCGGACCAAGCCCCATCACCTCGTCATAAAGTTCTTGGTTGAGCGCGATACGGTCGTCCTTGTTCAAGGCAACCGACATTTCGTCCAGCGTTTCAGATACAATCGACGCGATTTCGGCCTTTAGGTCCGCCTCGGAGGCAGCTTCCAGCGCGGCGAGGTTCAGGTTTTCCAGCAGCTTTTTGTGCAGCTCGACCTTCAACTCCATAAGGCGGTTCTTACTGTTGATTGTCACTGAGAACTGACCCGGCATTGTCACCGCGATTTGACCCACCCATTAGTTATGTTCTCTATGTCATGATGGCGTCAATGCTGTTGCCTCCTTTCGCTTTTTCTTCGCTGTTTCGGAGCTGGCCTTGAAGCGGTAGCTGTCATTGCCAGTCTCGAGGATGTGGCAGCGATGGGTAAGACGATCGAGCAGTGCGGTGGTCATCTTGGCATCGCCGAACACGCTGGCCCATTCGCTGAAGCTCAGGTTGGTGGTGATGATGACGCTGGTGCGTTCATACAGCTTGCTCAGAAGGTGGAAGAGCAATGCACCGCCAGAGGCACTGA
>NZ_ATVN01000021.1 GCF_000420745.1 Pseudorhodobacter ferrugineus DSM 5888 | reverse complement strand
ACGTTGACCACGGCAAAACGACGTTGACAGCTGCGATCACGAAGTATTTTGGCGAATTCCGCGCCTATGACCAGATCGACGGCGCACCCGAAGAAAAGGCACGCGGGATCACGATCTCGACTGCGCACGTGGAATATGAGTCGGAAGCCCGTCACTACGCCCACGTCGACTGCCCCGGCCACGCTGACTATGTGAAAAACATGATCACCGGTGCGGCGCAGATGGACGGCGCGATCTTGGTTGTGAGCGCGGCTGATGGCCCAATGCCACAGACCCGCGAGCACATCTTGCTCGGCCGCCAGGTAGGTATTCCCTACATGGTCGTTTACATGAACAAGGTTGACCAGGTCGACGACGAAGAGCTGCTGGAACTGGTGGAAATGGAAATCCGCGAGCTTCTGTCCAAGTACGATTACCCCGGTGATGACATTCCGATCATCCGTGGTTCGGCCTTGCACGCAATGAACGGCACGCGCCCAGAGATTGGTGAAGAGTCTATCCGCGCGCTGATCAAAGCGGTTGACGAGTATATCCCGACCCCTGCACGCGCTGTTGACCAGCCGTTCTTGATGCCAGTTGAAGACGTGTTCTCGATCTCGGGTCGTGGCACTGTTGCCACGGGTCGTATCGAGCGCGGCATCATCAAAGTCGGCGAAGAGATGGAAATCATCGGCATCCGCGACACCAAGAAAACCGTGTGTACCGGTGTTGAAATGTTCCGCAAGCTGCTGGATCAGGGTCAGGCTGGCGACAACGTGGGTCTTTTGCTGCGCGGTGTTGACCGTGAGGGCATCGAGCGCGGTCAGGTTCTGTGTAAGCCAGGTAGTGTTAAGCCGCACACCAAGTTTGAAGCAGAAGCCTATATTCTGACGAAAGAAGAAGGTGGCCGTCACACGCCATTCTTTGCGAACTACCGTCCACAGTTTTACTTCCGCACGACCGACGTGACGGGCACAGTAATGCTGCCGGAAGGCACTGAAATGGTTATGCCTGGCGACAACCTGAAGTTCGAAGTTGAACTGATCGCCCCAATCGCCATGGAAGAAAAACTGCGCTTCGCCATCCGTGAAGGCGGCCGTACGGTAGGGGCGGGGGTCGTTTCGAAGATCATCGCTTAATTTAAGCGAGAGCTTTCGGAGAAAGATCAGGGCGCGTGAGGGGAACCTTGCGCGCCTTTTTTGTTCGCGCGCGGACATTTTCGTAAACACTTGTTTCAAAACGATAACCTAAATAAAATTAACTAAATTTTAATGCAAACAACACGCGTTCGAGTCAGCGGGGATGACAATGCCCCTGCACCCCGTTTAAATTGCCACCAGGTTTTGGCGGGATCGGATGGGTCTTGCCAATACAATGCGTCGCGCCCGAGAACGTTTCGATATAAACTTGAAACACGGCGCGACATAGAACGCATTGACGTCTTTGAGGACTGGCAGCGTTATGTGGCTGAAGTTTATAGCAAAACGCTTTTGACAAGGAGGGTCTATGCCAAGCCCGGTTTTGACCGCCGATGGGCAGCACGCCATGCGTCTTGAGCAGGGGCGCGAAGGCCTTTGCATGGTGAATTTGGCCGCAGCGATTGATCGCCTGACAATTGCGCCGGACCGCCATCGCCGGGCGGTTGATTTCAACCCGCCCGGCGATGTGGCGGCCCTGATGCGGTTCAAAAGATGAGGGTTTTGGAGGGCCTGTGCTTTGCGCCCGAACATAGGTTGGTTTTGGATGCCTATTGCCCGACCGGACCGGCCCGCGCAGTGGTTTTGTACCTGCACGGCGGCGGGTTTTTAAAGGGAAGCCGGAATGAGCCGATGGTGCATGACTTGGCCAAAAGGCTGATCCCGCAAGGGGTGGCGGTGGTATCGCCCGACTACCGCCTGCGCACTGGATTGGCGGCGTTCTCAGTGCAAGACGCCAAGCAAATTGCCGCGATGCAGGCACGGTCAAAGGCCATTGGGTTGACACTGGCGGCGCGGCTGTGCGGGCCTGCGATGATAGCGGCGATGCGCGACATCGGGGCTGCGATGGCTGCGTTGCAGGCGGGTTTGGTGCCAGAAGTGGCGGGGCTACCGATGGTTTGTGTTGGTGTTTCGGCCGGCGGGATTGCAAGCCTGTCATTGGCCTATCCGCCGCCACACGAAACCTTGCCCCGCCCCGATGCTGTGCTGTCAATTGCGGGGGCGATGGTGCAACCGTGGCGGCTGGCCCCAAACGGGCCGCCTTGTGTCATGCTGCACGGCAGCAAGGACCGTGTTATCGGGCCGGAAAACCCGAGGTTTGCGGCGCAGCGCGCGCAAGGGCAGGGGGCAGACCTGCATCTGATCGAGACAGGTATCGAAGGGCACAATCCACAGATCTCGGCGTTTCTGAATGGGGTGGATGCGCAAGGGCAGCCCTATTTTGACCTTTTGACCAGCCTTTTGGCGCAGGTAACGGCAACGCATAAACCTGCATCCGATTGGACAGATGCCCCTTGATTTCACCAAGGCTTTGGCCTATTCCCCGCATCAGGCACAGGAGTTTAGCTCAGTTGGTAGAGCATCGGTCTCCAAAACCGAGGGTCGTGGGTTCGAGTCCCCCAACTCCTGCCAGCCTTTTCAATCACTTAGGTAGAAGATAGTCCCCGACCACCTCCGCAGTTGGGAGGTCAGTTGGGAGTTTTTGTTCTCGCATCAAGCGTTTCCCGCTTCCTCAAAGCCGATTCTGCCATGCGCGGATCACGGTGCAAATAGTGCGCATCAAGTATGCGGTCGATGTCTTCAAGGCTGTGGCCAGTGAAGCTTGCGATCTCGGCATTCGTACAGCCGCTGAGTGCCAAGCGTGTAACGGCGGTCCCCCGCAGATCGTGAAATGTCGGACCAGTGATCCCAGCGTTCTTCGCAGCCTTTCGCCAAGACGTTTTGAACCCATCCGTGGTCCAAGATGTCTTTTTCGTGGTGGTAAGAATGGTGATGGCTACTTTTGATGTTGCATCAAGGGCGGCCTTGAGAGGGGTAGCGACAGGGATTTTTATGCGGGCTTTGGTTTTGCTTTGTTTGAGGGTGATGTGAGTGCCGTCATAAGCGGCCCATGGTAGCCGTAGGAGGTCGCCTTGGCGTTGCCCAGTCCACACTGCAAGCAGATAGGCCAGGCGCAGCCTCTGGGGCGCTGTGGTGAGGAAGGCAGCCTCGTCCGCCTCGGACCAGATGATGTCTGCACGGTCGGCCTTATAGAGCCGCCCAGGGCGTTCACACGGGTTCAATGGCACCAAGCCACGATCATTGGCCCATGCCAGAATTGCCGCTAAGGTCGCATACACATAGTCAGCTTGACGGCGAGATTTTGCGGCAAGGCGATCACGCCAAGCAAAGAACTCTCCTCGGCAGCGGCGATCTGTCAGGGCCTCAATCGGAAATGCGCTGAATTCTGCTTCGATCTGGCGGATGTTGGGAATGTAGTCTTTGCGGGTGCGATCCGCCAAATCGGCGAATTTTGGGGATGCCTGATAGGTGTTCAATATGGATTGAAGTGTTCCCACTGGCTGTTCAGTTTGAGTGGCGATGGCCTCATTGTAAGCGGTGATGAATGCGGGGTCGCCGGGCTTTCCAGGAAGCCGTGGCCCACCTTTCCATGCGTAGTAGTAGGTGGCTTTGGTGCCATCAGCCAAACGCTTGGCAACCTTGTTGATGCCTTTAATTTTGACGCGCATGGTCCACCTTCCATTGGTCGAATGGTGAAGCTGAGGCAATTGCACCTGTATCAGCGACAACAACACGGATTGTCCCATCGGGCGTAATTTCAACGGTTCCAATGGCAAGCCCTGCGGCTTGGGCCGCCTTGACCGCTCGTGCCACATCAGATTGCCGAAATGTTGAAAGACGCCGTGTCATGGTTCAAGCTTCCTTGGGTTGGAATTGCAGAGGGTCGTTTATGTTGAGGTCTTCATCTGGTTCAAGCTCTGCCAAGAAGGCACGACACTCGTTTTCGCCAGTTGCGATGACCTCAAAACTGCGGCTGCTGTTGAAAGTGAAGACAACCTCGCTTTCATGTTCAAACCTCGCCAGCGTTTCGCTCTTGTCGCTGCGGGTGGACAGGATGAATGCATCACCCTTTTGCCCCATCCTGCGGTCAGCAAACCATGCCGCTAAGCCAAGGTCTTCAGTCCAGCACATGCCAGAGGCAAGTTTACTCGGTTCAGATGTGAACCCACCACGATATACGAGCTTATGGGAAGGCGTTTTCAGTAGTGGACTGGCCTTGGCCATACCATTTTTGCCAGAAGCCCGAAACATTTGTGTGGTAAAGTTAGGGCCGTAAATGGATATGCAACTGCCGCCGTGATTGCCAGCCTGGTGGGCCATAGCAACCAAAAAGCCCAAGACCTGTGGGCAACATGGTTTAAGCCTTTGCCAAGCATAATCGAGAAGTTCGATTTTCATCCAGTCATGCTCGATCAATTGACCGGACCAGAGTTTTTCGGTGGCTTTTACGCCACGGCAGGTATCGATAACGAGGTATGCATCCAGAATAGCTTGCGCTGAAAAGATAAGTTGAGTTGCTCGAATTCCCCAAGCCATCGCGTCATTTGGCCCATGCATCTGAGCCGCGCTTTGGCCACATGCGATCAGGATTTGATACTGGTCGAGCAGGGCAACATTGCGAAGTCTATCCACCGAGTTTGCCAGCAAGCTGAGCGAATGCGCTGACATCCCTGATCCTCTTTTAGTGAAAGTTTCAACAGCAAGGTCGGCAATCTTCTTAATCAGAGCAATGTCGCTGGAAACGGAAATAGGTGGCGTCTATGGTAGGGGGGCAGTCATGTTCATGGGGTAACCGCCCTGTTACTTGCCGATGCCCCTGAAGGTGTCGACCATATCAAGGGTGTATCTTGGGCGGTATTTGACGGGCAGGCCGTGGCATTCTGGGCAACAGGGCGCGCGGGCTTGGGTAACTTGCACCACTATCGCGGCGGCAAAGGCTGGCATGAGCAAAAGTTGGAGTTAGCGCAATGACCAAAGCAAAAACCACAATCGACCGCGCCTATAACCTTATGAGCCTTCTCAAGGTTCTATCATTGGCTGTTGATGGCGAGGACGTAGCGGCGGCAACCTTGGGCCACGTTGGCGGCGGGCGCGTTCTGGATATGGCGGCGGAATTGGCTTTTGACATTCTGGCCGATTTGGAGCGGGCGGAAACGGCAAGCGCGGGATAAGCGCGACACCCTAAGATTACCCTAAGGTCTAAACCGCCCAGATGCCCCGCCCAGCGCGGGGCTTTTACGTTGTGAGGGCCTATAAAGGCGCGCGGGCCGAAAATACGGACAGATACGGGCATAAAACTGAGTCGTGTTTCTGCAAGGTGGGGGAGGGAGTGGGGGGTGAATCTCAAGTAAAATTAAAAAATATAGCGTTTTCAATTACATAAGCGGTGTGGTTGGCGGAGGCGGTGGGATTCGAACCCACGGTACGGTTCCCCGTACGCTCAGTTAGCAACCGAGTGCTTTCGGCCTCTCAGCCACGCCTCCGACGTAGGTCATTTAACAATGCACAGGCGCGTGGGCAAGGGTGAAAACACGGGGATGCGGAATTAGCGTTGCATGGCCATGGTCAGGGTGTAGCGCAGGGTTTGGGTGACCTTCTCAGCATTTGTGACCATAGCTGCCGCGGCAGTGTTTATTTCCTTTAGGGCGTGCTCGTGTCTGGCTCGGCGCATCCCAATCAGTGATTTTCCCAAAGTTGTCGCTGGTCCGGCATCTAAGGCAGCGTTGTATTGCTTAGAGTTTTCGCTAAAACGCAGCACCACGATATCGGCGGCACCAATCGCATGGCGGGTGCGGTTTGCGCTCGGTTTGGCACATTTTTGGTTGTACCAAAATTTCGACGTGTCGGGGCCCAAAAGGGTGACGCCGCAATCACCTGAAGCCTCGTGGTCGGTGGGGTAAACGCTGAGAGACGTAAGCTGACGCATGAGATTGATCGGGTGGTCACCAAATACCCGTTGCCCGGGGGGCACATGCACGAGCGGGCAGTGGACAACATCTTCATCGAATGGCGCTGCGATGGCTGAAGTTGGAGGCCGTTTACCTGCATGAAGCCACCAACGGTGTCCAAGCAAACCGGAGTATCAATATCTGGATTGAGTTCTGGAATGCGGAGTAGCCGCATACGGGCCTTGATAAGCGAACACCAGACATTGCATACCGTGGCAAGGCGGAGACACGAAGCGCGGCACGAAACCGCACCAGAGGCATCTTAGACAGGCCGCAGGTCTGCCCTGAAATGCGCGGCCATCTCTCTTGGCGGGGTTGGTTCAACACTCTTGGCAGCAAAAGGAGGACGAATATGGGTTTTGCAGGGCAAACGGCGATTGTGACAGGGGGTGCCCAAGGCATTGGCCAAGCGGTCGCCGCGGCATTGGCGGGCGCGGGCGCGCGCGTGGCAATTTGGGACATGGATGTGGAGTTGGCCAGAACAACGGCGACGAATTTGGGCGGAGATGCCATTGCGGTGCAGGTTGATGTGGCCGATTGGGCCTCGGTTCAGGCAGGGTTTGCGCAAACCGCACAGGCCTTTGGTCGGGTTGATGTTTTGGTGAATGCGGCAGGGATTGCCGGTATGAATGCGCCCGTAGCTGAATATCCGGTTGATGAATTTGCGCGGATTGTGGCGATCAACCTGAATGGCACCTTTTTGGTTAACAAGGTGGTTGTGCCGATGATGACGGCGCAAAACTATGGCCGGATCGTCAACATCGCCTCGGTTGCGGGGAAAGAGGGCAACCCAAATGCCTCGGCCTATTCGGCGTCCAAAGCGGGGGTGATTGGCTTTACCAAATCGTTGGGCAAGGAACTTGCAGGCCTGAATATCGCGGTGAATTGTGTGACCCCTGCCGCCGCGAAAACCCGCATTTTTGATCAGATGAAGCAAGAGCATATCGACTATATGCTGTCAAAAATTCCGCGCGGGCGTTTTTTGGAGTTGGACGAGGCAGCGTCAATGATCTTGTGGCTTGTGTCAAACGAGAACAGTTTTACCACCGCAGGGGTCTTTGATCTTTCGGGAGGGCGCGCGACCTATTGAGCGGGTCAGTTGCCAACGGCCAAGCAGAGACTGTGGCACAGGGGGGCAGCGCTGCGCAGATCGTGCGAAAAATCAAAAGGCCGTTTGTGACGCGGCCGGTTTTGCTGTGGCGCATAAAACCGGTCTGATTGGGGGACTGATCGCTATACTGCAATATTGCGATCTGAAAAGCGAAAGCCCCCAAATTTGGGGTGGCGAACCGCAAAAATGACCGTCGAGGCGATGCAAATTGCTCTCCCGAGCCAGAGCCAGAGCCCGAGGACGGTCAAAACCCCGAGCGTTTCTGTGATGCGCCCAAGTGCGAGCTTTTGAGATGGCTGCAACGTGGCGATCGCGGTCAGTCTTCTGGTATGGTCGAAGCCGCGATCTGCACGCCGCGCGGACGTTGCACGCGCTGTCGAACGGTGTGGCGCTGGCCCCCGATATACTGGCCTCCGATATACTGGCCCCCGATATACTGGCCTCGGTATACGCCACACTTGCCCAAGGTGCAGACCTAACCCGTGACCAGATCGGCGTGGCTGTTTTTTGGGTTTTTCCAACAATCATGCTTTTTCCGTAGTCTGGTCGCGGCTATCCGCTGGCACAGAGCAACAGGGGACGGGCCATCGGCCGCACTGCCTGCAAACTGGTCTTAAATATGCGTTGCGTCTGGCCCTACGTCTGGGCTTGGCAAAGCGCGATTATTGGGCAGATATAAACGATCTTCATCCCTTACCGGCTGGCCTTGCCACAACCGGATTTCGCAAAAGGTGTTCCCATGGAAACGATGACCCATAGCAACGATATGTCCGGCGTGATTGAGGCGGACCGCGCCCATATGTGGCACCATTTGGTGCAGCACAAAGGGTTTGAGGTGAATGACCCGCGCATCATCGTTGAAGGCAAGGGCATGCGCGTTTGGGATGCCAAGGGCAAAGAGCATCTGGACGCCGTTGCAGGTGGGGTGTGGACGGTTAATGTCGGCTATGGCCGCGAAAGCATGGCGCGTGCGGTTTATGATGCCATTTTAAAGATGAACTTTTATGGTGGGTCCACGGGGACTGTCCCCAGCGCGATCTTTGCCGAGCGCCTGATCGAAAAGATGCCAGGCATGAGCCGCGTGTATTACGCCAACTCCGGCTCGGAGGCGAATGAGAAAGCCTTTAAGATGGTGCGCCAGCTTTCGGCCCGCCATCATGGGGGCCGGAAATATAAGATCCTGTACCGGAACCGTGATTACCATGGCGGCACCATCGCCACCATGTCGGCGGGTGGGCAGTTTGAGCGTAACGCCCAGTATGGCCCCTTCACACCCGGTTTTGTAGAGGTGCCGCATTGCCTTGAATATCGCAAGCAGTGGGACGTAGAGGATTATGGCCGCCGCGCTGCGGATGCGATTGAAGAGGTGATCTTGCGCGAAGGGCCCGATACTGTGGGCGCTCTGTGTCTGGAGCCGATCACGGCGGGGGGCGGGGTTATCGTGCCGCCTGCGGGGTATTGGGAGCGGGTGCAGGAAATTTGCACGAAGTACAACATTTTGCTGCATATCGACGAAGTCGTCTGCGGCATGGGGCGTACGGGAACATGGTTTGGCTATCAGCATTATGGGATCAAACCGGACTTCGTGACCATGGCGAAGGGCTTGGCCTCGGGCTATGCGGCGATTTCCTGCATGGTGACGACCGAGGCGGTGTTTGAGCAGTTCAAGGATGATGCCAACGACCCGCTGTCCTATTTCCGCGATATTTCGACCTTTGGTGGCTGCACGGCGGGGCCTGCGGCGGCGTTGGAGAATATGCGGATTTTGGAGGATGAGGACCTGCTGGGCAATACTGTCCGGATGGAGCAGCGGTTGATGGGGAACCTTTATAATCTGATGGACAAGCATCGGGTGATCGGGGACGTGCGGGGCAAGGGGTTGTTCTGCGGGGCCGAGCTGGTGGCGGACCGCGATACCAAAGAGCCTGCGGATGAAAAGAAGGTCGCGGCGGTGGTGGCCGATTGTGCGGCCCAAGGGGTCTTGATTGGCATGACAAACCGGAGCCTGACAGGGCTGAACAATACCTTGTGCCTGTCGCCTGCTTTGATTGCCACGGCGGATGATATTGATCAGATCACCCATGCGATTGACAAGGCGTTGACCAAGGTCTTTTCCTGATAGGGAAAGACCCCTTAAAAAGGTCTTTTCCTGATAGGGAAAGACCCCTTAAAAAGGTCTTTTCCTGATAGGGAAAGACCCCTTAGAAAGGTCTTTTTCTAGCTTCGGTTTTTGAAACCCGTGAAAACAGCCCGAATGTTCGCGCGCGGACATTCGGGCTGTTTTATTGAAAACAAAGACTTAAGAAATTCTGTTTACCAAATTTTAATGCGGACGCGGACTTTGGGGCGCGGTTCGGGGTGCATTCGGCTTGCCCCGCGCGCAAGCCGAAGCCGGAAAACTGCTCTTTTTTGAGACGGTTGGGGCCTGCATTGAAGCAGGGTTTCGCGCCTGCAAACGCTGCCACCCGATGGCCCCGATGGCCGAGGTGGACCCTGCGATCAAGACGCTGACCAGCTATGGCGGGGGTTTGTGGCGCAAACAATGAATGATTGAAATTAAGCGGCACTATGCGCGCTAACGGGAGAAAAAAATGATGAACGACAAGGCAAAGCAGTTTCACGCGTTGCATCAGCGGGGCAATCCGCTTGTGCTTTATAACATCTGGGACGCGGGCAGTGCCAAGGCTGTGGTCGATGCAGGGGCGGTGGCCGTTGCCACGGGCAGTTGGTCGGTTGCGGCGGCGCAAGGGTACAGTGACGGCGAGGCCATTCCGCTGGCGCTGTTGGTGCAGATTGTGGGCCGGATTGCGGCCAGTGTTGATGTGCCGTTGAGCGTAGATTTTGAAGGGGCCTATGCCGTGGACCCCGACCGCGTTGCGCAAAACGTGGCGCAGATTGCGGCTGCGGGGGCGGTTGGGATAAACCTTGAGGACCAGATTATCGGGGGCACGGGTTTGCATAGCATTGAGGTGCAGGTGGCGCGGATTGCGGCGGCCAAGCGCGGCGGGGACCTGTTTATCAACGCGCGCACGGATGTGTTTTTGCAAGAGCCGGACGTGGGGCGGCATGCGGGTTTGGTGGATGCGGCGATTGCGCGGGGCGTGGCCTATGCAGGCGCGGGGGCGGACGGGTTTTTCGTGCCCGGATTGACCGACAGCGCGCTGATTGGCCGGATTTGTGCGGCAGTTGACCTGCCCGTGAACGCGATGCGCAAGGGGGATATGCAGATCGCTGATTTGACCCGCGCAGGTGTGGGCCGGCTCAGCCACGGGCCAGGACCGTACCGCGAGGCGATGGGTGCGTTGACCGAGCGATGCACAGCGGCGGTTGGCTGAGGCGGTACTTGTTGGGGGGGGCTGCGTAGGTATTTAGGCCAAGATGAAATTAAAGCGTTTCGACTTAAATACGAATCACATATCGCTGCCTGAAATAAAAGATTTCAATGCGTTATGTGATGCGCACTGTTTCATGTTAACGTCGAAAAGCAATAGGCCGCTTGACAAGGCGGTTGGACGGGCGCGCTATAGGTCCAGATTTGTTTTGATTTGAGGCCAGAATGGCGATCCCCCCCGAAGCGTTTTTCTTGCATGGCAATTTGAACGGCACTTTGCAGCAGCGTATCCGGCAATTGGTGGCCGAGGGCATTGTGGCGGGGCGGTTTCGGGTGGGTGACAAGATGCCATCCAGCCGTGGCTTGGCGGCGCATCTGGGGGTCAGCCGGATCACGGTGACGCTGGCCTATACCGATTTGGTGGCGTCGGATTATCTGATGTCACGGGGGCGGTCGGGGTATTTTGTGTCCGAAAGCGCGCCGTTGCAGCCCGAGTTTGAGGTGGGGCCGCGTTTGCCTGCCGATCAGGTGGATTACGGGGCGTTGACGGGGCAGCGGTTTTCAAGTGCCGAGCATTTGCAGCGGCCTGCGAATTGGGCCAGCTTTCGCTATCCGTTCATTTACGGGCAGGCGGATGCCAGTTTGTTTGACCATCAGAATTGGCGGCAATGTGCGTTGCGGGCGCTGGGCAAGCGGGATTTCGAGGCGCTGACATCGGATTACTATGACCGCGATGACCCGTTGTTGATTGAATATATCCTGCGCAACATCCTGCCACGGCGCGGGATCGAGGCGCATGCGGGTGAGGTGTTGCTGACGATGGGGGCGCAGAATGCGCTGTGGTTGGCGGGGCAGGTTTTGACGGGGCCCGGCGTGCGGGCGGTGGTGGAAAACCCCGGCTATCCCAGTTTGCGCGGGATTTTGCAGCAGGCGGGGGCGGTCGTTGATTGGGTCGATGTGGATGCCGATGGCCTGCCGCCCGAGGCTTTGCCCGAGGGTGTGAGGGTGGTGTTTACCAGTGCCAGCCACCATTGCCCGACCAATGCGACCATGCCTATGGCGCGCAGGCGGGCGTTGTTGGAGGCGGCGAGCGCGCGGGATTTTGTGATTGTCGAGGATGATTACGAGTTCGAGATGTCGTTTCTGCGCGCCGTATCGCCTGCGCTAAAGTCGATGGATCCCGAGGGGCGGGTGATTTATGTGGGCTCCTTTTCCAAGTCGATTTTTCCGGGGTTGCGGTTGGGATATATCGTGGCACCTGAAGGCTTTATCCGCGAGGCACGGGCGCTGCGGGCGCTGACCTTGCGCCATCCGCCGGGGCATATTCAGCGCACGGCGGCGTATTTCCTGTCGCTTGGGCATTATGATGCCTTGGTGAACCGGATGAAGCAGGCGTTCAAGCGGCGGCGTTTGGCGATGGCCGAGGCGATAGAGGCGGAAGGTTTGGTGGTTGCGGGGCAAGGCGGGGTTGGCGGGTCGAGTTTTTGGATGGTGGCGCCGGAAGGGGTGGATACCGAAGTCTTGGCGCAGGATTTGCATGCCCAAGGCGTGCTGATCGAACCGGGCCGCGTGTTCTTTGACCCCGCCCGCGCGCCGCGCAATTATTACCGTTTGGCCTATTCCACCATCCCTGTGGGGCGGATTGCCGAAGGGGTGGGGTTGATCGCGGCGGCGATTGCAAAGGCTGGACCTAAGGCAGCGGGGTAACTGGCCCTACTAGGGGGAATATGTGCCAGCGTAATCTGGTGCCAACGCGGCGTGATTGCCGCCCCCCATTGCCGGAGTTTGCGCCATGAAGATGACCACCGAAGAAGCCTTTGTAAAAGTGTTGCAAATGCACGGAATCGAGGATGCCTTTGGCATTATCGGGTCGGCGATGATGCCGATTTCCGATCTGTTTCCGGTGGCGGGGATCAACTTTTGGGACTGCGCGCATGAATATACTGCGGGCATGATGGCCGATGGCTATGCCCGCGCGACGGGCAAGATGAGCATGATGGTGGCGCAAAACGGCCCCGGCATTACCAATTTTGTGACGCCTGTGAAAACCGCCTATTGGAACCATACGCCGCTGTTGCTGGTCACCCCGCAGGCCGCGAACAAAACCATCGGGATGGGCGGTTTTCAGGAAGTTGAACAGATGGCGCTGTTCAAGGACATGGTCGCCTATCAAGAAGAGGTGCGCGACCCAAGCCGTATGGCCGAGGTATTGAACCGCGTGATCCTGAAGGCCAAGCGGGCAAGCGCCCCTGCGCAAATCAACATTCCCCGCGATTTCTGGACGCAGGTGATTGATATAGACTTACCAAAGATCGTTGAATTTGAACGGCCTGCGGGCGGCGAGGATGCGATTGAGCGTGCCGCAAAGCTGCTGTCGAACGCCAAGTTTCCGGTCATTCTGAACGGCGCGGGCGTGGTGCTGGCGGGGGCTATTCCGGCGTCAATGGCCTTGGCGGAACGGCTGGATGCGCCCGTGTGCTGCGGCTATCAGCACAATGACGCGTTTCCGGGGTCGCACCCGCTGTTTGCCGGGCCGCTGGGGTACAACGGGTCCAAGGCCGGGATGGAGCTGATTTCACGCGCCGATGTTGTGCTGTGCCTTGGCACGCGGTTGAACCCGTTTTCGACCCTGCCGGGCTATGGCATCGACTATTGGCCGAAATCGGCGGCGATTATTCAGGTCGATCTGAACCCCGACCGCATTGGCCTGACCAAACCCGTGACCGTGGGCATTGTGGGGGATGCGAAAAAGGTGGCCACCGCGATTTTGGAGAAACTGGCGGCGGGCGCAGGCGATGAGGGTCGCAAGGACCGAAAAGCCACGATTGCGCAGACCAAATCGGCGTGGATGCAGCAGCTATCCTCGATGGACCACGAGGAAGATGACGTGGGCACCACGTGGAACCAGCGGGCGCGTGATGCGAAACCCGACTGGCTGTCGCCCCGCATGGCGTGGCGCGCGATCCAGTCGGCCCTGCCGAAAGAGGCGATTATCTCCTCCGACATCGGCAACAACTGTGCGATCGGCAATGCCTATCCCACGTTTGAGGAAGGGCGCAAATACCTTGCCCCCGGTCTGTTCGGGCCGTGCGGTTACGGCTTTCCCGCCATCATGGGCGCGAAAATCGGGCGGCCGGATGTGCCGGTGGTAGGCTTTGCCGGTGACGGGGCGTTCGGGATTTCGATGAATGACATGACAGCGATTGGCCGCGATGAATGGCCCGCGATCACGATGGTCATTTTCCGCAACTACCAATGGGGCGCGGAAAAGCGCAACACGACCTTGTGGTATTCGGACAATTTTGTCGGCACCGAGTTGGATGAAAAAGTGTCCTATGCGGGCATTGCCAAGGCCTGCGGGTTGGGCGGTATTGTTGTGCGCAGCATGGAGGAATTGACCACCACGCTGCACAAGGCGATTGCCGACCAAAAGGCAGGCAAAACCACGTTTATCGAGGTGATGATCAACCAAGAACTTGGCGAACCCTTCCGCCGCGATGCGATGAAGGCCCCTGTGGCTGTGGCAGGCATTTCCAAGGAAGACATGCGCCGCCAACCGCTTGCCGGATAACATCGGGTGTACCTGCCCTTTGATCTCACACCGCTGACCGCCGCCTATATGGCGGTGGTCTTGTTTGGGGCGGCCTTTGTGCGGGGCTATTCCGGCTTTGGCTTTGCCGCTCTGACGGTGACGGGGGCATCGCTTGTCACCAGCCCGCTGCATATGGTTGGCGTGGTGTTGATTTTGGATTTTCTGATGATTTTCCAACAATGGACCGGCATTTCGCGCGATGTGGATTGGCGGCGCGTTGGGCCATTGGTTGCGGGGGCAGCGGTGGGTGTGCCGATTGGCCTGTGGGCGATAACGCAGGTTCCCCCCGATGCGGCGCGGGCCGTCATGGCGGTTTATGTGCTGGTGATGTGTGCGGTTTTGCTGCGCGGTTTTGTCATTTCGCGGCCGCAGGGTGTGGGGCATCATGGTGGCATGGGGGTGATATCGGGCCTTGCCAATGCGGTGGGGATGGGCGGGCTGCCCGTGGCCACGTATTTCACCGCCCAAGGGCTGGGCGCGCGCGGGTTTCGCGCCACGCTGATTGCCTATTTCGCGCTGTTGGACGGGGTGACGGTGCCCTTGATGTGGTGGCACGGGCTGATCGGTTGGGATACGTTGGTTGCTGTGGCTGGGGGCCTGCCGATTGTGGTGCTGGGCGCGTGGCTGGGCGGGCGGCATTTCTTTGGCACTGATCCGCAGGAATTTCGGCGCTTTGCCATTGGGCTGCTGGCGGTGCTGGCGGTGCTGGCGCTGATCAAAGCGGCAGTGTGAAGGGGAACTATGCGCAAGATTTTGGTGGTCAATGCGGGGTCATCCTCGGTCAAATTCGCGGTGTTCGCGGATGGGGTTGAGGTGGCGGCAGGCGCTGTGGCCGAAGTGGGTGGTGCGGCGCGGTTAACCTTTGGCGGCGCGGTTGGGCCGGTGGATGCGCCCGATCACCGCGCGGCTGTGGCGGCGTGTTTGGTGGCCTTGGACAGCGCGGGGCACGGTGTTGGCACCCTGACGGCGGCGGCGCACCGCGTGGTGCATGGGGGGGCTGCGTTGGTGGCCCCGTGCCGGATTGACGATGCGGTTATCGCGGGAATCGAGGCCTGCGTACCGCTGGCCCCGCTCCATAACCCCGCCAATCTGGCCGCCATTCGCGCGCTTGGGGTTTTGGCACCGGATTTGCCGCAATTTGCCAGTTTCGACACCGCCTTTCATGCGGGCCAGCTGGATGTCGCCACGCGCTATGCCGTGCCGCAATCGGTGGCCGATCTGGGTATCCGGCGGTACGGCTTTCACGGGATTTCCTATGCCAGTCTGGTGCAGGCGGTGGCGGTGCGGGGGCCTTTGCCGCACCGTTTGCTGGCCTTGCATCTGGGCAATGGCGCGTCACTTTGTGCTATTCTGGATGGGCGGTCGGTGGCGACCACCATGGGCTATTCGCCGCTGGAAGGGTTGACGATGGGGACGCGCAGTGGCGGCATTGATGGCAACGCCGTGCTGCGTTTGGCCGAGGTGCATGGCATCGCGGGCGCGAGCCGGATCTTGAACAAAGAAAGCGGGTTGCTGGCCCTTGGCGGTGCGTCCGATATGCGGGCGCTGTCACAGGCGGGCACGGCGCAGGCGCGGTTTGCGCGGGACCATTTCGCCTATTGGGCGGTGCGCCATGCAGGGTCGATGATTGCGGCGATGGGGGGCATTGATGCACTGGCCTTTACCGGCGGGATCGGTGAACATGATACCGGAATGCGGGGGCAGATTATGGCGGGATTGGCCTTTACCGGGTTGGTGACGGGCGATGGTACAACGGGAGATTTCTTGCATGATTCCAAGTCTTTAGTATCCGCTTGGGTCATCCCCGCAGCCGAGGAAGCCTGGATCGCGGTTGAGGCCGCAGGCGTGATGGACAAAGGGGTTTAGGATGGCACAGCCACAGATTGATACATCGCCGAAAGTATCGGACGAGGTGCGCCAGACCACCTGCTACATGTGCGCCTGCCGCTGCGGGATCAATGTGCATCTGAAATCTGGCAAGGTTAGTTATATCGAGGGCAACCGCGCCCATCCGGTAAACAAGGGCGTTTTGTGTGCAAAGGGGGCCAGCGGCATCCGGCAAGTCAATGCGCCGTCGCGTCTGCGCGCGCCGTTGCGGCGTGTCGGCCCGCGCGGGTCGGGGGCGTTTGAAGAAATTTCTTGGGATGAGGCGCTGGGGATCGCGGTGGAATGGCTGGGGCCGCTACGGGATAAAGCGCCCGAAAAGCTGGCGTTTTTCACGGGGCGCGACCAAAGCCAGAGCCTCACCAGCTTTTGGGCGCAAAACTATGGCACGCCCAACTATGCAGCCCATGGCGGGTTTTGTTCTGTGAATATGGCGGCGGGCGGGATTTACACCGTGGGCGGTGCGTTTTGGGAATTTGGCCAACCCGATTGGGAACGCACCAAGCTGTTTATCCTGTTCGGCGTGGCCGAGGACCATGACAGCAACCCGATCAAAATGGGCCTTGGCCGGTTGAAAGAACGCGGCGCCAAGGTGATTGGCGTGAACCCCATTCGGACGGGCTATAACGCCATCGCGGATGACTGGTTTGGTGTGACACCCGGTGCCGATGGGTTGCTGATTTTGGCGCTGATCCATTGCTTGCTAGAGGCGGGCAAGGTTGATCTGGATTACCTTGCGCGGTTCACCAATGCGCCTTTATTGGTGCGGTCGGATGAGGGCGCGGAAAAGGGGCTGTTTTTGCGCGATGCTGACGGCAAGGCGCTGGTGATGTCGGGTGGCAAGCTGGTCCCGTTTGACGAGGCTGGTGTTGTGCCCGATCTGGGCGCGACCTTTGAAGGCCACCGCACGGTGTTTCAACATATGGCCGAACGGTATCTTTCCCCCGACTATGCCCCCGAAAAGATCGCAGGCCGCGTTGGCATCGACGCCACACGCATCCGCGCCTTGGCCGCCGAACTGGCCCGCGTGGCCTTTGACGAGGCGATTGAGATTAAGCAGGAATGGACCGATTTCAGGGGCGACCACCACGCCACAATGATCGGGCGGCCTGTGTCGTTCCATGCCATGCGCGGGATTTCGGCGCATTCCAACGGCTTTCAAACCGCCCGCGCGCTGCACTTGTTGCAGGTCATCCTTGGCACCGTGGAAACCCCCGGCGGATACCGTTTCAAACCGCCATACCCCAAACCACCCGAGGCGCACCCCGCGCCGCATTGCAAGGTGACACCGGGCAAGCCCTTGGACGGGCCGCATTTGGGCTATCCGCGCGGGCCGGAACACCTTTGCCTTGACGCAAACGGCAACCCTGCGCGGATCGACAAGGCGTTTTCATGGGAAAACCCGATGTCGGCGCATGGCGTGATGCATATGGTCATCGCCAATGCCCATGCGGGCGACCCCTATAAAATCGACACGCTTTTCCTTTATATGGCGAATATGGCGTGGAATTCGTCGATGAATACCACCCGTGTGATGGAGATGCTGACGGATAAGGACGCGGATGGCGAATACGTCATTCCCCGTATCATCTATTCCGATGCCTATGCGTCTGAAATGGTCGCCTATGCCGATCTGATTTTGCCCGACACGACCTATCTGGAACGGCATGATTGTATATCGTTGCTGGACCGCCCGATTTCCGAACCCGATGCGGCGGGCGACAGCATTCGCTGGCCTGTGATTGAACCCGACCGTGATGTGCGGGGCTTTCAATCCGTGCTGATCGACCTTGGCGCGCGGTTGGGCCTGCCGGGGTTTGTGACCCCCGACGGTGCGCCGCTCTACAAGGATTACGCCGATTATATCACCAACCACCAGCGCCGCCCCGGCGTGGGGCCGTTGATGGGCTTTCGTGGTGAGGATGGTGAAGGCGTGGGGCGCGGTGCGCCGAACCCGGACCAGTTGCAACGCTATATCGACAATGGCGCGTTTTATCAGGCGCATGTGCCAGACGGGGCCGATTTTTACAAACCGTGGAACAAGGCCTATCAGGATTGGGCGGTGAAAATTGGCCTTTATGACGCGCCGCAGCCGTATCTGTTTTCAATCTATTCCGAACCGATGCGCAAATTCCAACTTGCCGCCGAAGGGTTTGGCGACCGCCAACCACCCGAAGCTGCCCGCGCGCGGTTGCGCCACGCGATGGACCCGCTGCCGATTTGGTACGCGCCGTTTGGCGATGATGCCACCGATTATCCGGTCCATGCGCTGACCCAAAGGCCGATGGCGATGTACCATTCTTGGGGCAGCCAGAACGCGTGGTTGCGACAAATTCACGGGTATAACCCGCTCTATGTGCCGACCAAAATCTGGAACGCCAACGGGTTTACCGAAGGCGATTGGGCGCGGGTGACATCACCCAATGGTGAAATTGTGGTGCCCGTCGCGCATATGGCCGCGCTGAATGAAAATACGGTTTGGACATGGAACGCGATTGGCAAACGCAAGGGCACATGGGGGCTGGACGATGACGCGCCCGAGGCGACCAAGGGGTTTTTGCTGAACCACCTGATTTCCGAACTGCTGCCGGAAAAGGGCGACGGCATGCGGTGGAGCAATTCGGACCCCGTGACGGGGCAGGCGGCGTGGTTTGACTTGCGCGTGAAGATTGAAAAGGCCGATCCCCCGACCGAGGCGCAACCCGCCTTTGGGGCGCTGAATTTGAAAGGGGTGCAGGTATGACATGCCTTCCAGGACATACGGAAAAAAAGCTGGGGCTGGCCATTGATCTGGACACTTGCGTGGGCTGCCATGCCTGTGTCACGGCCTGCAAAGGCTGGAACGATCAGGGCTATGGCGCGCCATTGTCGGACCAAGATGCGTACGGCGCCGACCCTTCGGGCACCTTTCTGAACCGTGTGCATTCCTATTCTGTGCAACCCGATCAGGGTGCTGCGCAGATCATCAACTTCCCAAGGTCCTGCCTGCATTGCGAGGATGCGCCTTGCGTGACCGTTTGCCCGACGGGGGCGAGTTACAAGCGGGTCGAGGATGGGATCGTTCTGGTGAACGAGTCCGATTGCATCGGCTGCGGGCTGTGCGCCTGGGCCTGCCCTTATGGTGCGCGCGAGATGGACGTGGACGAAGGCGTGATGAAGAAATGCACCCTGTGTGTGGACCGGATTTACAACGAAAACCTGCCCGAGGAAGACCGCGAGCCTGCCTGCGTGCGTGGTTGCCCGACAGGCGCGCGGCATTTTGGTGATTTTGCGGACCCTGACAGCAAGGTCAGCCAATTGGCGGCGAAACGCGGCGGGTATGATTTGATGCCCGATATGGGCACAAAACCGACGAATAAATACCTGCCGCCACGGCCCAAAGACAAAAGGCTCGACGCGTCGCTTCTCGCGCCGCTGTTGGATATTGAGGCCAAGGGTTTTGCCGGTTGGCTTGACCGCGTATTGGGGAAAATCTGATGCATCCGGCACCGTCTGTTATAATCTTTTCCGTTCTGTCCGGTCTTGGGTTCGGGTTCATGTGCTTTATGGCGCTGGGCTTTCTGCCCCTGCGCGGGATGTGGGCGTTTTGGGCTTGGGGCATTGGCTATGCGCTGGCCGTGGGCGGGCTGTTGGCCGCCACGGCCCATTTGGGCAACCCGCAACGCGCGATCAAGGCGTTCAGCCAATGGCGCAGCAGTTGGTTAAGCCGTGAAGGTTGGGCCGCCGTCTTGGCGCTGTTGGCGATGGCCCCGATTGCGCTGGGCGATTGGTTGGGGTTTGGCGTGCCGTTTGTCTGGCGTGGCTTGGCGGCGGGTTTGGCGCTGGTGACGGTGATTTGCACGGCGATGATTTACACGCAGATCAAGGCGGTTCCGCGCTGGCACCATTGGTTGACGCCGGTTATGTTTACAGGTTTTGCGCTGGCGGGTGGGGCGCTTTTGGCTATGCAGGCCACGCTTGCTTTCGTGTTGCTCTTGGCGCTGGCGGTGGTGATGTTGGCGGGCAACTATATCGGTGACGGGCAGTTCGCCCGCGCAGGCCAGACGATGAACACGGCCACGGGCCTGCGGGGCGAGGTGTCGGTGTTTGAACAACCCCATACGGGTGGCAATTACCTGCTGCGCGAGATGATCTTTGTCGTGGGCCGCAAACATGCGCGCAAATTGCGGGTCATTGCGGTGCTATGTGCCGCCGTTTTGCCTGCGCTTATGGCGGCGGTGGGCGGTGTGGGGCTGATGCTGGCCGCCGTGGTCGTGCATCTGGTCGGTGCCTTTGCCGCGCGCTGGTTGTTCTTTGCGCAGGCCGAACATGTGGTGGGCCTGTATTACGGCAAAAGATAGACCGGCGTTGCGACCGCGAAAGCGATTGTTTGCGATAGATCAAGGTGACCGCCCGGCACATCTTCTAATCTTTGCATGTAAGCACTGATAGGAGGCCGCTATGACTCGTTTGATGTTGATTCTGTTTTCGATGATTTCGACCACGCTGATGGGGGTGGGCATGATCGCAGCCCTGACCATGGGTTATGACACGCTGAACCCGCTGTTGGTGGCAATTGCTATCGGGTTTGTCGTATCCATCCCGGCAAGTTGGTTTGTGGCCAAACAAATCACCGGCTGATCCGACGGAAACGAGCGGTTGCAGCGTTCAATCTGCAAAATCAATAACCGGAGGCCATGATGCGCCCTTATTCCAAAACCCAGATCATCCTGCATTGGGTCGTTGCCCTGCTTGTTGTGCTGCAATTTGTGTTGCATGAAGGCATCGCGGGCGCATGGGACGGGTTTCTTGACGGGCGTCCGGTGGTGTTTGACCCGCTGGTGTTGGCGCATGTGGCCGGCGGTGGCCTGATCTTGTTGCTGGTGGTCTGGCGCGTTGTGGCGCGGCGGCGGCAAGGGGATGTAGCACCCGTGGCGGGCACCAGCCCATTCATGGCGCGGGTAACGCATTTGGGGCATCTGGCGCTGTATGGTGTGTTGGTGCTGATGGCGCTGTCTGGCATGGGCGCGTGGTTTGGCGAAGTAGAACTGGCAGCCGAAGTGCACAGCTTGTTGCGGATTGTTATCTTGGCGCTGGTCGCAGGCCATACCGCTGCCGCCTTATACCACCAGTTTTACCTGAAAGACGGATTGCTGCGGCGCATGTCGCTGCGGGGGTAACGCGGGTCCGACGCTAGCGGGCCAGAAACACCCGCATGGTGTCTTCAAACTCGCGGGGTTTATCGGCATGCAGCCAATGACCCGCGCCAAGGATCTTGGCAAAGCGCGCGGTGGGAAACTGCGCGCGGATCGCGTTGCGATAGTCGGGCTGGACATAATGGCTGTCAGCCCCCGTCAGGAACAGTGTTGGCCCGCCGAACTTCCCTTCCGTGCCCGGCCAGCCGACAATTTTCGGCATCTCGGCTTCCAGCACATCCAAATTCAGCCGCCAGCGTGGCGGGGTGGCTTTCAAATCCAGCGATTGCAGGAAAAATGCACGCAAGGCGGGGTCGTCCATGTGCTGTGCCAAGCGGCGATCCGCCTCGGACCGCTGGGTCACGTCGGTCAGGTCCAGCCCGCGCATGGCCGCAATATGGTGGCTTTGGTCATGTGAATAGGCGACAGGGGCAATATCGGCCACGATCAGACGGTCTACCAAATCGCCATGCATAAGGGCCAGTTGCATCGCCGCTTTGCCGCCCATCGAATGCCCCACCACATCCATCGGCGCGCCGTGCTGTTCAATCACGGCAGCAAGATCGGCCGCCATATCGGGATAGGAATGGCTGGAAAACTGAGGGCTTTCGCCGTGGTTGCGCATATCGACCACCACGACATCGCGGTCGGCCGCCATGCGCCGCGCAATGACACCCCAATTGCGCGCAGACCCGAACAACCCGTGCACAATCAGCAGGGCAGGCAGGGATGTGGGCGCTGTTGCGGGGTATAAAACGGTGTTCAGCATACCCCAAGGCATAGCGCAGCACGGCCCGCAGTGCCAGAGCTGTTGAACAGGTCACGCCGCGCGCGTAAGCTGTCAGCAAACCAGAGAGGACGCAGCAGATGGGCGCGGTTACAATTCAGCAAATGGGAGAACGGATTTCGGCTTTGCTGACCGAGCGTTTGCAAATCAAAGGCCGCGATCTGGCGGACAAGTTGAAACGTGGCGGCGGGCGTTTGCCGCGCAAGGTGCGGGTTGCAGCCCAAGGCGTGGCCACCGCGACCGAGCAATCCTATAACCCCAAATTGCTGTTGCAGATCAACGAAGAAAAAGTCGCTGAAAATTACGATATTTGCATCAAACATCTGAACGGGTTGAACAAGGGCCACAAGCTGCGCGGTGTGCTTTTGGGGCTGTCGACGTCGATCCTGTTCAGCCTTGTGGCGGTTGCGGCGCTGGTTCTGGGCGTGCTGGTGTGGCGCGGGTTTTTGTAACCGCGTGCAGCGTTTCCAGTGTAAGGCGTGCGGGTGACAGGGCCGTGCGGCTGACCACGGTTACGGTCACAAAGGCCACATACAGCAGCAAATACCACGACCCGAGCTTGGCAAAACTAACCACATGCCCGGGCAATTGACCGGAATAGAGCCATGTTCCCGTAGCGGTGCCCACGTTTTCCGCCACCCACAGCGCCCCACTCGCCAGCAACGCCGCCATCTGCATCGGCATCCAGCGCGGTTTTTCGGTGTTGATGAACCAAACACGGGTGCGGGCATAAAGGATGATCGTGGCCGCAAACAGGACCAGCCGGATATCGGGTAAAAAGTGGTGGGCGAAAAAGTTGACGTAAATCGCCACGGCCAAAATCATCGTCATCCAGAACGGCGGATAGGGCGCAAAGCGCATCGAAAAAATGCGGATCACGCGGGCGATATAGCTGCCCACAGCGGCATACATGAACCCCGAAAACAGCGGCACGCCCATCAGCTTGAACAGCCCCGGTTCGGGGTATCCCCACGACCCCGCATGCACCTTGAACCATTCCATCGCCGTGCCGGTCAGGTGGAACAAAAGGATCACCCGCGCCTCTTCCCATGTTTCCAGCTTGAACCGCAGGAACAGGATTTGGGTTGTGATCGCGAACAGGAACAGAAA
The DNA here is from genome assembly GCF_000420745.1 of Pseudorhodobacter ferrugineus DSM 5888. Lineage (GTDB taxonomy): Bacteria > Pseudomonadota > Alphaproteobacteria > Rhodobacterales > Rhodobacteraceae > Pseudorhodobacter > Pseudorhodobacter ferrugineus. Next base: position 28,925 of record NZ_ATVN01000021.1, on the reverse strand, counting down.
GTCATAGCGTTGAAACGCCCAATCGGGGTTCCACAGAAACTTTGAGGCGATAATCATGCCCAGCAGCAGCGCACCAAACAGGCAAGCCCAGGCTTGTTTGAACACAAACATCACCAACTCGCCCAGCACCCCCGGCAAGCGGGCGCGGGTGGCATCGCCAAGGCGGCGTTCGACGGTTAGGTTATGGTCGTTTAGGTGACGCATAGTTAACGGGATAGCGGTGGTTGGGGGGCTTGGCAATTCTTGGCAGGCCCGCAGGCATGAAAAAGCCGCGCCAAGGGGGCCTTGGCGCGGCGATTGTCATTTTGGCGGATTTACAGCCCCGGATAGATCGGAAAGCGTTGGCACAGCGCCTCGACCTTGGCCTTTACGGCCTCTTCGACCGCGCCGTTGCCGTCTTCGCCATTCGCGGCCAGACCGTCGACCACTTCGACAATCCAGTCACCGATCAGGCGGAATTCAGCCTCGCCAAAGCCGCGGGTCGTACCTGCGGGGGTGCCAAGACGGATGCCAGAGGTGATGGTCGGCTTTTCGGTATCAAAGGGGATACCGTTTTTGTTGCAGGTGATATGGGCGCGGCCAAGTGCCTTTTCAGTCGCATTGCCCTTCACGCCTTTGGGGCGCAGATCGACCAGCATCAAATGCGTATCGGTGCCGCCCGTGACGGTGCCAAGCCCGCCTTTCATCAGCTGATCGGCCAGCGCCTGCGCGTTTTTGATAACCTGTGCCTGATAGGCTTTGAATTCAGGCCGCAGCGCCTCACCAAAGGCTACCGCTTTGGCGGCGATGACATGCATCAAGGGGCCGCCTTGGATGCCGGGGAAAATGGCCGAGTTTACTTTTTTGGCAATCGCTTCGTCATTCGTCAAAATCATCCCACCGCGCGGGCCGCGCAGGGTTTTATGCGTGGTCGTGGTGGCCACATGCGCGTGCGGGAACGGGCTGGGGTACAGACCCGCCGCAACCAACCCCGCGAAATGTGCCATATCGACGAGGAAATAGGCACCCACCTTATCGGCAATCTCGCGGAAGCGTTTGAAATCGAGGATGCGCGGAATGGCCGAGCCGCCCGCGATGATCAGCGCGGGTTTATGTTCCAGCGCCAAGGCCTCGATCTGGTCATAATCGGGCAGCAAGGTGTCTTTGACAACGCCGTATTGCACCGCGTTGAACCATTTGCCCGATTGGTTAGGCGCCGCCCCGTGGGTCAAGTGGCCACCTGCATCCAAGGACATGCCCAAAATGGTATCGCCCGGTTTGATCAGCGCTTGGAACACGCCTTGGTTGGCTTGCGAACCCGAGTTCGGCTGGACGTTGGCGAAAGAGCAGCCAAAGATTTCGCAGGCGCGTTCAATCGCCAGATTTTCGGCAATATCGACATATTGGCAGCCACCATAATAGCGACGGCCCGGATAGCCCTCGGCGTATTTGTTGGTCATCACCGACCCTTGCGCCTCCATCACGGCGCGGGACACGATGTTCTCAGAGGCGATCAGCTCGATCTCGTCGCGCTGGCGGCCAAGTTCCAGCGTCATCGCGCCAAACAGTTCGGCATCGCGGGTGGCAAGCGTTTCGGTAAAGAAACCGGCGTCGCGGTGGGATGTATCGGCGGGGGCGTTCATGGGCGTCTCCTTGACTGGGCGCAGGTATTGGATTGGGGCTATGTAATGCAGCTTGGGCGCGCAAGAAAGGTTAGAATCCGCCGTGATGCCCTGTTTGGGCGACATTGCTGTTTCGGATGGGAAACTTTTAGCGCTAACGGTGCGGGTGGGGGTTGAGTTTGACCTTGCAGCCCCGCAAGACTGTGAAGGTTGGTGCAGAAAAGGGGACAGCGTGGGGCAAAAGATCGCATTTTTGGCAAGCAACGCGCCGGACGCGCAAGACGCGCTGGCCCGTTTGACCCGAACCTATGGCAACCATTCGCCCGAGACGGCAAGCCATATCGTGGCGCTGGGCGGGGACGGTTTCATGCTGCAAACCCTGCACGAGATGCAGCACCTTGAGATGCCGGTTTATGGAATGAACTGCGGCACCATCGGGTTTTTGATGAATGCCTATAGCGAAGAGAATTTGCCGCAACGATTGGACGAGGCGGGCGAGGAGGTTCTGAACCCTTTGGCCATGACGGCTGAAACTGTGAGCGGGGTGCCTGTGACGGGCCTTGCGATCAATGAGGTGAGCCTGCTGCGCGCGGGGCCACAAGCGGCCAAGCTGCGAATTTCGGTGGATGGCCGGGTGCGGATGGAGGAGTTGGTCTGCGATGGGGCGCTGGTCGCCACGCCTGCGGGATCGACCGCCTATAACTATTCCGCGCATGGGCCGATTGTACCGATCGGGTCGGAAGTTCTGACCTTGACCGCGATTGCAGCGTTTCGGCCCCGCCGTTGGCGTGGGGCGTTGTTACCCAAAGCCGCAGTGGTGCGGTTTGATGTGTTGGAGCCAGTCAAGCGGCCGGTCCTTGCGGCGGCTGACAGCCTGTCGGTGCCGGATGTTTTGTCGGTGGAAATTCGGTCCGAACCCGCCATCCGGCACCGGATTTTGTTTGATGAAGGGCATGGGTTGGAAGAGCGGTTGCTGCGCGAACAGTTTGCGTAACCGGCAGGGGAAGGGGGCTTTGCCCCCTCGCCGCGACGCGGCTCACCCCCAAGGTATTTTTGCCAAGATGATGTTAGGGGTCTGTTAGGATTTGGGCGTATTGGCCCAAAGTTCCAGCTTGCGGTAGATGGTCGAAGGGGACACGTCGAGGACGCGGGCGGCGCGCGGGACCGAGCCTGCGTGCATGTCTATCGTGGCCTCAATGATTTCGCGTTCCACCTCGGCCAAGGGGCGGCCCAAAAGCCCGTCGAGCGTCGGCGTGGCGGGGGCGGGCGCGGCGGCAGGGCTTACCACTTGCAAGGCGTCGGTCGTGATATCATCGGGCAGCATGTGGCGTTCGACGGTGGTGCCATCATAAAGCACGGCGACATTGCGCATCACATTCAGCACCTGCCGCACATTGCCCGGCCAAGGCATATCACGGAACATTTGGCGGACATCGGGTGCCAGGGCGGTAAAGGCGCGGCCCTCTTCGGCGGCAAAGCGTTGCAGCGCGGTTTCGGCGATTTCGATCACATCGTCGTGGCGGTCGCGCAATGGCGGCATATGGATGGGAACGACGTAAAGGCGGTAATACAGATCTTCGCGGAACTGGCCCCGGCGCACGGCATCGGCCGGATCGCGGTTGGTGGCGCAGACGATGCGGACGTTCACCTTGCGCGGGCGGGTGGCCCCCACGGGCTGCACGGTCGAGGTTTGCAAAAACCGCAGCAGTTTGGTTTGCAGGGCGGGCAGCATTTCGCAGACTTCGTCCAGAAACAGCGTGCCGCCATCAGCCGCCGCCGCCGCCCCCAGTTTATCGGAAATGGCGCCGGTGAACGAGCCTTTGACATGGCCGAACACTTCGGATTCCAGCAATTCTGCCGGTATTGCGCCACAGTTCAGCGCGATGAACGGACCTGCGCTGCGTGGCGATTGATGGTGGACGGCCAGTGCGCAAAGTTCCTTGCCTGTGCCGCTTTCGCCGGTGATGAACACGGTCGCCATGCTTTGCGCCACGGATGCGATTTTGCCTTGGATGCGCGCCATTGCAGGCGACGAGCCGATAAAGCCGCCATCGGGCAAGGGGTCCGGTTGGCGGATCGCGGTTCGGGGGCGGGCTGCGGGGGGGGCGGCGCCGCGTGAAGCCCCGCCTGAAACGCCGTGAACGGCCCCGCGCAAGGCATTATCGACAGCCGACAAAAACCGCCCTTCATCAAAGGGTTTGACCAAAAAGTCATGGGCCCCTGCGCGCATCGCCTCGACCGCTTTGTTGATCGACCCGTTGGCGGTGATCACGATGACGCAGGTTTCGGGGTGGCGGGCCAGCATATCTTGCATCAGGTCAAGCCCGTCACGGTCGGGCAAGGTTAGGTCCAGCAGCACAATGCGCGGTTGGTCCTGACAAAACAGCGCAAAGCCTTCAGTCGCGGTGGCGGCGGCGTTCACGCTGTGGCCCGCGTTGACCAGCGTGGCGCGGTACACCATTTGCAGCGAAACGGTGTCTTCGATCAGCAAGATGGCTGGCGGCTTTGTGGCCTTGGATTTGCTGCGGTGGGCTTGGTTCATCAGATGCGGTGCCGTTCCTGTTCAATCTGGTGCAGTAGTGTAAGCAGACCTGCCAGCCCGTCAAGGACAGCCTCTTTTTGCTGCGATACAGCGTTTGTGTCTTGGGCGTTGGCCGCTGTGTTAAAGGCGCGGGCGCTGTGTTCCAATGCCGTATCCCCTGCCGTGCCAGCAAGCGCTATCAGCACATGCGACGCGGCGCAAAGGGCTGGCCAATCCAAAGGGTGCAAGGCCATCTGCATCTTGGTTTGAACTGCCGTCAGATCGTTTTGATAACTGGCAAGAAGTTCGGCGGCCAAATCGGGGCCTGCCATATCCAGCAAGCGGTCAAAGCCGGTAGGGTCGCGGGGGGGAGGGGCGTTTGGCAGGGATTGGCCGAGGACATCGCATAAAGCTGCGGCCAGACTTTGCGCCGATGTGATGGGTTTGACCAGCACCTGTGCCGCCCCCGCTGCCAAAGCGGCATGATGAACCGCAGGCAAGTGATGCGCGGTCAACAGGACGATACGTAAGGGCGTGTCGCGCAAGGCCGTGCATATTTGCAACCCCGTACGGCCCGGCATTTCATGGTCAATCAGGGCCAAATCGAAATGTCCGGCCAAAAGGGCACGTTCTGCAGTGATGCCATCGCGCATAATTGTTGTTTCGGCGCCGCAATCGCGCAGAAACTTGTCCAACAGCAAAAGTTGCGGCGCGCTGTCATCGGCAATCAAAACGCGTTTGCCGGTCAGGCATTGGCTTTGCACGGGCGGGGTTGGTGTGGCTTGGGCGTCGGGTAAAAGGGGCAGCGTCAGGGCCGCAACCGCGCCGCCGTCTTGGTTGCGCAGATCCAATGTCGCCCCCATGCGCTGCGCCAGAATATGGGCAATGCGAAGGCCAAGCCCGTGGCCCTCGGATGTTTGCCACGCCGGAATGGCGCGGCTGTTTTGCATGCGGTCGCCAAGGTGGTCGGGAAACCCTGGTCCCTGATCGATGACAGAAAAACAAATTTGGTCAGAGGCAGGCCGGGCAATAACAAGACGAACAGTTTGGCCATCGGAATGGGTGATGGCATTGCTGATCAGGTTGGTCAAAATCCGGTCCAACGCGGTGCGGTTGCAGATAATCGTTGCAGGCAGATCGGCCGACGCCGTGATGACGGCATTTTGGTTTTGGCCTGTTGAATAGCAAAAACGGTGGGTTAGGTCCTGAACTAATTCGGCAATATGCGTTGGTGCTTGGTCCAGCTCTGGGGGCGCGTCCGCCAAAAGCGTGGTCAGCCCATCCTCAAGATAGCGCACAAGGCTGGCGGCGCTGACCCTGACTCGTGCCAGCTGCTGGCGGTCCGATTCCGTCAGATTTTGGTCATCGACCATCGCAAGCCCGGCCAACACATCCGTGACAGCCGAGCGGATATCATGGCCCAAAAGCGCCAGTTCCTCGGTCATCGAGGATGTCTGCGGGGTTGTATGCGGTCGCGCGCTGTTGGGCAGGCCAAGGCGCAGATTTTCGTTCATAATGTCTGCACCTTTGGGAAATCTGATCAAGGCTATAGTCCCCAAACCTCGACCTTCAATTGGGTAAAGGTTACGCCTCACACCGCAAAAGTCTAGCGGGTAAAAGAGATCAGGTTTCCCCCTAAGAGGGCGTGCGGATGCCCGCCTACACGTTAAGCGTGCTCATGCCTGTGCCAAGCCCAAGGTTTGCAGGGCTGTACGGATTTCGTCCAGCACGGCGGGGTCTTCGATCGTGGCGGGGGCTTTGAACGGTTCGCTGTCGGCGATTTTCACCATTGTCGACCGCAGGATTTTACCCGACCGCGTTTTGGGCAGGCGGTTGACCACCAGCGCGCGTTTGAAATCGGCCACGGGGCCGATTTTGTCACGCATCAGTTTCACGCATTCCTTGACCACGTCCGCCTCATCCCGATCGGAACCCGAATTCAGGCACAAGAAACCCAAGGGCGACTGGCCTTTCAACGCATCTGCCACGCCGATCACGGCGCATTCGGCCACATCGGGGTGGCCTGCCAACACCTCTTCCATTGCACCTGTCGACAAGCGGTGGCCCGCGACGTTGATCACGTCATCGGTGCGCGCCATGATGTACAGATAGCCGTCTTCGTCGATATAGCCCGCATCGCCGGTTTCATAAAATCCGGGGAAGGTGGTGAGGTAGGATTTTTTGAACCGGTCTTCGGCGTTCCACAGGGTTGGCAAGGTGCCGGGGGGCAAGGGCAGTTTCACCGCAATCGCGCCCAAGGTTCCGGCGGGCACAGGGTGGCCGCCTTCATCCAAGACCTGCACGTCATAGCCGGGCATCGGCACGGATGGCGACCCGATTTTGATCGGCAGTGCCTCGATCCCCATCGGGTTGGCGGCAATCGCCCAGCCGGTTTCGGTCTGCCACCAATGGTCGATGACGGGGATGTTCAATGCATTCATGGCCCAGTTGATGGTGTCGGGGTCGGCGCGCTCGCCCGCAAGGTACAGTGCCTGAAGGTTGCTCAGGTCGTAATTGGCCATCAGCTTTGCCTGCGGGTCATCGCGCTTGATGGCGCGCAAGGCGGTGGGGGCGGTGAAAAAGGATTTGACCTTATGTTCCGCAATCACCCGCCAAAAGGTGCCTGCATCGGGGGTGCCCACGGGTTTGCCTTCAAACACCACGGTCGTGCAGCCCGCGATCAACGGGCCATAGCAGATATAGGAATGCCCCACGACCCAGCCCACATCGGACGCGGCCCAAAACACATCACCCGCGCCCACGTTATAGACGTTTTTCATGGTCCAGTTCAGCGCAACCAAATGCCCGCCCGTGGCCCGCACCACGCCTTTGGGCGCGCCTGTGGTGCCCGAGGTATAGAGGATATAGGCCGGATGGTCGCCGCTGACGGGCACACAATCGGCGGGCTCGACGCCGTATTGAAAGCCGTGCCAGTTAAAATCGCGACCCTCGATCAGTTTTGCAACCTCTTGTTCACGCTGGAAAATGACACAGAAATCGGGTTTGTGCGTGGCCATATCAATGGCGCCGTCCAACAGCGGTTTGTAATGGATCACGCGGTTGGGTTCGATCCCGCAGGATGCCGCGATAATGGCCTTTGGTTTGCAATCGTCGATCCGCACGGCCAGTTCGCTTGCCGCGAACCCGCCAAATACCACCGAATGCACAGCGCCAAGCCGCGCACAGGCCAACATAGCCTCCAGCGCCTCGGGGACCATCGGCATGTAAATCAAAACGCGGTCGCCTTTTTCCACGCCTTTGGCGCGCAAGGCCCCTGCCAGCGATGCCACGCGGTTGCGGAGTTCATCGAAGGTGATGGAATGTTTGGTGCGGGTGACGGGGCTGTCGTGGATAATGGCGATCTGGCTGCCGCGCCCAGCCTCGACGTGGCGGTCCACGGCGTTCCAGCAGGTGTTGACCATGCCGTCGGTGAACCATTCGTAAAACGGCGCGCGGGTGGCGTTCAGGGCGTGTGTCGGCGCGCGGTCCCAGTCGATGCTGTCTGCGGCTTGCATCCAGAACGCTTCGGGATCGGCCTTCCAGCCTGCGTAGGTGTTTGAGTATGCGCCGCCGCTTTCACCAATGTGTGCCATAGTATACCCTCCTGCCGGTTTGCGCCTTGTTACGCTGCGGCAGCTTGTCTGGCAAGATTGTTGCGGGGGTGTTTTGGCAAAGAGTGTGCGCTTTATGGTCACGTTTAGCGCAAACGGCGGGACAGGCGCGCGAATTTTCGATGAAATTCGGATAGGGGGCGCTCGCGCCCCCTCGGTGCTGTCGCACCTCACCCCCTGAGGATATTTGGGCCGGAAAGAATGCGGATCAGAGTTGCAGGTGGATGTGGTCGTCATGGCGGGCGGCGCGGGTGCGGTCCAATTGGCAATTCTGCCCAGCGTTTGGCGCAATCGCTTTGGCTGTCGGCATAGCCCCAATATCCAAGCAATGATTTGCTGCGGCTTTGTTGGTATTGGCCGGATCGGTCTTGCCAATAAAGCGCGAGGTCCAGCTTTCCCCCGTCATCATGGCTGAGATGGGGCAACAGGGGCAGGTTGGTAAAGGGAAAGCCCGCATCAAGCGCGAGCGTGACCGTACCCGGGAATTGCCGGGCCATATCTTTTGCCAGATCATCGGCCAAGGCGGCAAGGTCTGGTGTGACGAAATTGCGGTTTAACGCACAGTAAAGCAGGCTTTGGCTGCGCAACGGCCCATCGCCACCGCAGGGCAAGGCCACGCGCCCCGAAAAGGGTGCCAGCCGCGACGCCGCGATCCAAAGCAGGCCGTAGGCCAGAACGAAAGCCGACACAAAGGCAAGACGCTTGCGGCGAAACAGCAAGGCGGCGCACCACGCCACCCCGCCCAGTTGCGAGATCAGGGTCAGGGCCAGCACCGCCAGCCCATGCCCGATGACCCTAGCCGTAATGCGCAACCGGTGTGCCCGCCAGCGCCGACATGTTCAGCAAACCGCGCGCCGTGATGGACGGCGTGACGATATGCGCCTTGTTGCCCATCCCCATCAGAATTGGCCCGACCTCTAGCCCGCCGCCGCGCATTTTCAGGATATTGCGCACCCCGCCAGCCGCGTCGGTATTGGCATAAACCAGCACATTCGCGGCCCCGTTATAGCGCCCGCCGGGGAAAATCCGGTCGCGCAGGCCTTGGTCGAGTGCGGCATCGGTGTGCATTTCGCCCTCATACAGAAAATCGCGCGGGGCCGAATCCAAAATCGCCAAGGCCGCGCGCATCCGCCGCCCCGTGTCACAGTCCAGATTGCCAAATTGCGACCCGGAACACAGGGCGATTTTTGGTGTCAGGCCAAAGCGTTTCACATGCCGCGCCGCGCCGATCACCGATTGGGCAATCTGTTCGGGCGTGGGTTCGTGGTGGACATGGGTGTCTGCGATGAACAGCGGGCCATCCTCGAGGATCATCAGCGACAGCGCACCGACCGGACGGCGCACATCATTGCCCAAGACCTGACGCACATAGTTCAGGTGCCACAGGTATTGGCCAAAGGTGCCGCAGATCATGCTGTCCGCTTCATCCCGTTGGACCATGACGGCCCCAATCGCGGTGGTATTGGTGCGCATCACCGCGCGGGCGATGTCGGGAGACACACCTTTGCGGGCCATAACCTCGTGATAGGTTTCCCAGTAATCGCGATAGCGCGGGTCGTTTTCGGGGTTCACAAGGTCAAAATCGCGGCCGGGGCGGATGGGCAGGCCCGCGCGTTCACAACGGCTTTCCACCACTTCGGGGCGGCCGATCAGGATCGGTTTGTCGGTGGTTTCCTCAATCATCGCATTTGCGGCGCGCAGCACGCGCTCGTCCTCGCCCTCGGCAAATACAATCCGGCGGGTGACGGTGGCCGCGACCTGAAACACCGGCCGCATGATAAGGGCGGAGCGGAAGACAGACCCATCCAGTTTGCGCCGGTAGGCATCAAAATCGTCGATCTGTTTGGTGGCAACCCCCGTCTCAATCGCCGCGCGCGCCACGGCACTGGCCACAACGCCAATCAGGCGCGGATCGAACGGTTTCGGGATCAGGTAATCGGCCCCAAAGGTCAGCTGTTCGCCCTTATAGGCCGCCGCCGCCTCGGCACTTGTGGTGGCGCGGGCCAATGCGGCAATACCGTCAATACAGGCCAGCTCCATCTCGTCATTGATGGTGGTCGCCCCCACATCCAGCGCACCACGGAAAATAAAGGGGAAACACAGCACGTTATTGACCTGATTGGGGTAATCAGACCGCCCCGTGGCCATGATCACATCGGGCACCACGGCGCGCGCGTCATCGGGGGTGATTTCGGGCGAGGGGTTGGCAAGCGCAAACACGATGGGGCGCTTGGCCATCCGCGCCACCATATCGGGTTTCAAAACGCCGGGGCCCGACAGGCCAAGGAACAGATCTGCACCCTCAATCACCTCGGCCAGCGTGCGCTTATCGGATTTCTGCGCATATTCGGCCTTTTGCGGCGTCATATCCTCGGTTCGGCCCTCATAGACCAAGCCTTTGATATCGCACAGCCAGACGTTCTCGCGCTTGACCCCCAGCTTCAGCAACATGTTCAGACAGGCAATCCCCGCCGCCCCGCCACCGGTTGACACGATCTTGATATCTTCAAACTTTTTGCCTGCCACAAACAGCGCATTGGTGGCCGCAGCGCCCACCACAATTGCGGTGCCGTGCTGGTCATCATGAAACACGGGAATGCCCATGCGCTCACGACAAATCGCCTCAACGATAAAACAATCCGGCGCCTTGATATCCTCAAGGTTAATCGCTCCAAAGGTCGGCTCCAGCGCGCACACAATATCGGCCAGCTTATAGGGATCGGGTTCATTCACCTCGATGTCAAAGCAATCAATATTGGCGAATTTCTTGAACAGAACCGCCTTGCCTTCCATCACCGGTTTTGACGCCAGCGCGCCGATATTGCCAAGGCCCAAAACAGCCGTGCCGTTTGATACCACAGCCACAAGATTGCCCTTGGAGGTATAGCGCGTGGCGGTGGTTGGGTCGGCCTTGATTTCCAAACAGGCCTCGGCCACGCCGGGGCTATAGGCAAGGGCCAGATCGCGACCATTGGCCAGCGGCTTTGTCGCCCTGATCTCCAGCTTTCCGGGTTTGGGAAATTCGTGATAATCCAGCGCCGCTTGCCGCGTGTTGTCCTGCCGTGTCTCGTCCATCATGCCTCTCCCGAAATACAGTTTAACACTAAACTATTTTGCTATGCCCGCAAGCCTGCCGCTTTTTGCAGGTGTTTCATTTTACGATTGAAAAGCGACCTCGATTGGTTTCACCTTGCCGCAAACCAAAGGTGGAGCCACGACATGCCCGAAACCCGCGCCGAAACCCGCGCCGAAATTCGCCTGCCGACGAACGAACTGCGGGATGACCTGCCGTTTTACACCAAAACGCTGGGGATGCGGCTGGACATGATCTATCCCGCCGATGATCCCGAGGTGGCGGTGCTGTCGGGCCACGGCTTGCGCATCCGTATCCAAAAGGGCGCGCCGGAACAGCCGGGCACGATCCGTATCCTTACCGATACGCCAAACGCCTTTCCCGCCCGCGATATGACCGCCCCCAACGGCACGCGGGTGGAAATTGATGACCTCAACCCACCCCTTGTGATGCCCGCCACCCAGCACGCTTTTGTCGTACGCCGTCTGGCCGATCAGGCCCCGTGGGTGATCGGCCGCGCAGGCATGCAGTACCGCGATCTGGTCCCCTCGCGGCTTGGCGGGGCGATCATCGCCAGCCACATCCGTATCCCCGATGGCGGCCCCGTCCCCGATATGGTGCATTTCCACAAAGTCGGATTCCAGCTGATTTTCTGCGTCAAGGGCTGGGTGGATGTGGTGTATGAAGATCAAGGCGAAAAGATCCGCCTGACCGCAGGCGATTGCTTTATCCAGCCCCCCGAAATCCGCCACCGTGTTTTGGAGGCATCTGACGGCATCGAGGTGATCGAAATCGGCGTGCCCGCCGAACATGTTACAGAAATTGACCATCATATGCAGCTGCCAACCCCGCATCTGCGCCCAACCCGCGAATGGCAAGGCCAGCGCTTTGTGCATAATATCGGTGCAAAATCGCCCTTCCACCCTTTCCGCATCCCAGGGTTTGATGCCCGCGACACAACCATCAACGCCAATACCAAAGGCGTCGCCTCCGTCATGGTCGCGCGCCCCAACGGCCAACCCGCGCCCCCAACCACACATGACACCGATATCCTCTTTACCTATGTCATGTCCGGCGAAATGACCCTGCAGGGCACTGGCAAAGACCCCTACCGCCTGACAACAGGCGACGCCTTCGTCATCCCGCCCGGTTTCCAAACCCAATACAAAGACACCACCCCCGACTTGCAACTCCTCGAAGTCACCCTGCCAGGCAGCTTCAACACCGAAATTCTCTAACCCCTTTCTTTTCGGCCCAAATATCCCACAGGGGGTCCGGGGGACGTGAAGTCCCCCGGCCTGTCCCCCCGCCCCCCTCTTGCAAACCAAGCGCCCCAACCCCAAACTACCCAAAACACCCCTTCGGAGGCCGATATGTCCCTGCTCAAAGCTGCAACCGCTGTCCGCGAAAACGCCTATGCGCCCTATTCCCGCTTCAAGGTTGGCGCGGCCCTGCGCAGCACCTCGGGCAATACCTATGTTGGCGTAAACGCCGAAAACGTCGCCTATCCCGAAGGCACCTGCGCCGAGGCGGGGGCGATTGCGGCCATGTGCGCGGGCGGCGATTACCAAATTGCCGAACTGGTGGTGATCTCGGACAGCCCCACCCCCGTCACCCCTTGCGGCGGTTGCCGCCAGAAAATCGCGGAATTTGCGGGGCCGGATGTGACTGTCACGATGGTCAATCTGCAAGGCGTCACTGCCGTGGTCACTGTGGCCGACCTGCTTCCAGGCTCCTTCAGTGCCGCCCATATGGCCAATGTCGATGCCAAATGACCAAGGCGCCCCCCATGATGCCCGCACTATAATCGCGGGCTTGCGGGCAGGCCTGCCGCCTGCACCCGCAGCGCTGGATTGGTTCGCGGCAGGTCTTGCTTCGGGTGAGGTATCGGATGCCCAAGCGGGCGCCTTTGCCATGGCGATTTGTCTGAACGGGCTGGGGCCTGCAGGCCGCGTGGCTTTGACCCGCGCGATGCAAAACAGCGGCGAACAGCTGCACTGGGATCTCCCGGGTCCGGTGGTCGACAAGCATTCCACAGGCGGTATCGGCGATTGCACCTCGCTTTTGCTCGCCCCCGCACTGGCCGCTTGCGGGGCTTACGTTCCGATGATTTCGGGGCGCGGCTTGGGCCATACGGGCGGCACGCTGGACAAGCTGGAATCCATCCCTGGCCTGCGCACCGACCGCACGACCGACCAACTGCGCAGCCAGTTGGCCCAAACCCGCTGCGCCATCATCGCCGCCTCACCACAAATCGCCCCTGCCGACCGCCGCCTTTACGCCATCCGCGATGTCACGGCGACCGTGGACAGTATCGACCTTATCACCGCCTCGATCCTGTCGAAAAAGCTGGCGGCGGGGCTCGAAGGGTTGGTGCTGGATGTAAAATTCGGCTCCGGTGCCTTCATGAAAACCGAACAACAGGCGCGTGCGCTGGCGCAGGCACTGGTGTCCACCGCCCAAGGCGCGGGCTGCATGACAACCGCCCTTATCACCGATATGTCGCAACCCCTCGCCCCCGCCGCAGGCAACGCGCTCGAGGTGATTGCGGTTATGGAAACCCTGACCGGCACAGCCGTAAATGCCGCCCTGTGGGATCTGACCGCCGCCTTGGGCGGCGAGGCGCTGGCGCTGGGCGGGTTGGCCGCCGATGCGGCAGACGGGGCCGCGCGCATTGAACAGGCCTTGCAAAGCGGGGCCGCCGCCGAGTATTTTGGCCACATGATCGCAGCCCAAGGTGGCCCCGCCGACTTTGTTGATCGCTGGCCCGACCGCTTGCCATCCGCCCCTGTGACGCTTGATTTCAACAGCCCGCTTGACGGGTTCATTGGCGCGATTGATACCGAAAGCCTTGGCCATATCGTCGTGCAACTGGGCGGCGGGCGGCTGCGCCAAGGCGCGCCGATCAACCCCTCGGTTGGCCTTTCAAACCTTGCGGCGATTGGCACGACGGTGGAACCGGGCCAACCCCTTGCGCGGGTTCATGCCGCAACCAAGGCCCAAGCCGAGGCGGCGTTGAAACAGCTTGCCGCAGCCTATACGATCACGGATCAGGCACCAGATTTGCCGCCCTTGATTATCGGAAGAATAACATGACCCAAAACCGCGCCTTTCTGATTGTGATGGATTCCGTGGGCTGTGGCGGCGCGCCCGATGCCGCCGATTTTGGCGATGCGGGGGCCAATACGCTGGGCCATATCGCCGCCGAATGTGCGGCAGGCCGCGCCAATCTGGGTCGCGAAGGGCCGCTGCTGCTTCCGGTCTTGGGCCGTCTTGGCGTGGCAAACGCGATGGAGCTTTCGGTGCCGGGATCATCCGACGCCCTTGGCACAGCGCAATCCTTGGCCCGCAGCACGGCGTCCGGCCTTTGGGGGGCGGCGACCGAGGTGTCGCGCGGCAAAGACACCCCTTCGGGCCATTGGGAACTCGCAGGTGTGCCCGTGCCGTGGGATTGGACCTATTTCCCCGATCAAAATCCTGCTTTTGATGCGGATCTCGTGGCCGAGGTCTGCCGCCTTGCTGGCACTGCGGGCATCTTGGGCAATTGCCATGCCTCGGGTGTGCCCATCATCAACGCCCATTGCGACGAACACCTGCGCACGGGTTGGCCGATCTGCTATACCTCCGCCGATAGCGTGTTCCAGATCGCCGCACATGAAGAGGCATTCGGCCTTGATCGCCTGCTGAAACTTTGTGCCGATCTTGCGCCCTATCTGCATGCCCGCAAGGTTGGCCGTGTCATTGCGCGCCCTTTTACCGGCACCTGTGACAATTTCAAACGCACCCCCAACCGCCATGATTTCGCGATTGATCCACCCAGCCCGACCTTGCTCGATTGGGTTCAAGATGCTGGCCGCGCGACCCATGCCGTCGGCAAAATCGGCGATATCTTTTCGGGCAAAGGCATCGGTACGCAGCACAAAGGCAAATCCGATGCCGACCTGTTTGACCAGCTTTTGGCCCTGCAAGAGACCGCCGAGCCGGGGTCTTTGACCTTTGCCAATTTCGTCGAATTTGACAGCCTTTATGGTCACCCCCGCGATGTGGCCGGCTATGCCCGCGCGCTGGAATGGTTTGATGCCCGCGTTGGCGCCTTTATGGCCCGGATGCGCCCCGGTGATCTCGCTATTTTCACTGCCGACCACGGCAACGACCCCACATGGCGCGGCACCGAACACACCCGCGAACGTGTGCCGGTGCTCTGTGCTGGCCTGCCGCGCGGAGAGATTGGGCTGTGTGCCTTTACCGATGTAGCCGCCTCGGTCGCGGCGCATTTGGGTGTTGAAAATCAAGGGCCGGGGACCAGTTTTATATGAGCTATCTGTCGCACACCAACCGCCCAAAGCTGGAACTGCATCTGCACCTTGAAGGGGCCGCGCCGCCTGCCTTTATCCGCGGGCTGGCACGTGAAAAACATCTTGATATATCAGGCATTTTTGACGCCGATGGCCATTATAAATACACCGATTTTTGGGATTTCCTGCGTGTGTATGAGGCGGCCACCGCCGCCCTGAAAACCCCACAAGATTACCACCGCCTGACCCTTGCCGTGCTGGAAGAAAGCGCCAAGTCGGGCGTGATCTATACCGAGGCGTTTATCAGCCCCGATTTCTGCGGGGGCCGCGATGTGACCGCATGGCGCGAATACCTGCACGCGATCCGTGAGGCGGCAGATATTGCACAGGCGACAATGGGCATCACCCTGCGCGGCATCGTCACCCCGATCCGCCATTTCGGCCCTGAAAAGGCGCGTGAAACCGCCCTATGTGCGGCGGAAACGGCGGGCGACTGGATTGTCGGCCTTGGCATCGGCGGCGATGAAAAATCGGGGCATCTGTCCGATTTCAAATGGTCGTTCGATTGCGCGCAGGAGGCGGGTCTGCACCTGACCGCCCATGCGGGCGAATGGGGCGGGCCGGACTCTGTGCGCTCGGCCATGAACGACCTGAATGTCACCCGCATCGGCCACGGCGTTCGCGCCATCGAAGACCTTGCGCTGGTGGATGAACTGGCCGAAAAAGGCGTGGTGCTAGAGGCCTGCCCCGGGTCAAACGTGGCGCTGGGCCTGTATCTCAGCATCCGCAAACACCCGATCAACGACCTTTACAAACGCGGCGTCAAAGTCACCGTGTCCACCGATGACCCGCCGTTTTTCCACACCACCATGCAAAAAGAATACGAAAACCTGCACGCCGCCTTTGACTGGGACGACGCGTTCTTTGATCAAATGGCAAAAGCGGCACTTGACGCGGCCTTTTGTGATGCCGATACCAAAACGCGACTGGATAAAATACTGGAGCAAGCCAATGCGTGACCATCTTACCGTCGTGTCCCACCCGTTGGTGCAGCATAAATTGTCACTGATGCGCGACAAAACCGCCTCGACCGCCAGCTTCCGTCGCCTTCTGCGCGAGATCAGCTTGCTCTTGGCCTATGAGGTCACGCGCGATCTGGCCATGACCACGATGCGCATTGAAACGCCGATGCAGCCGATGGATGCGCCGGTGCTGGAAGGCAAGAAACTGGCGCTGATTTCGATTCTGCGGGCGGGCAACGGGCTGCTGGATGGGATTTTGGAGCTGATCCCTGCCGCGCGCGTTGGGTTCGTTGGCCTTTACCGCGATCCTGAAACCTTAAAACCCGTGCAATATTATTGCAAAGTGCCCGATGCGCTGGAAAGCCGGATGACGATTGTGGTTGATCCCATGCTGGCCACAGGCAATTCATCGGTGGCAGCGATCGACCTGCTCAAGGCGCAAGGGGCCACGAACATTCAGTTTTTGTGCCTGCTTGCGGCCCCCGAAGGCGTTGCGCGTATGCGTGAGGCACACCCCGATGTGCCCATCGTAACGGCTTCGCTCGACAGCCACTTGAACGATCATGGGTATATCGTGCCAGGACTAGGGGATGCGGGTGATCGCATGTTTGGTACAAAATAACGGGCTTTTGGCCTTTACTCGGAAACAATGATGATTCATCATCGCCCCACGCTACATGGGGGTAGTAATGTTGTTCAAAGTACTCGCGGTTGCCGCTTGGGCAGCCGTATCTGTTGTATCCGCTGCATCGGCCCAATCTTTGCGCGGACCTGCCGAAAATCCGCCCGCCGGCTTCAAGGGCTCGCAATATGTTGACAGTCGGGGCTGCGTGTTTTTGCGCGCAGGCATCGGCGGTCGCGTAAACTGGGTGCCGCGCATTTCGCGTGACCGCAAGGCGCTGTGTGGGCAGTCGCGGTCTTCGGCCGCGCGTGACGCTGCTGTCGCCGAAGCTGCACCAGTACCTGCGCCGCGCACTGCGCAACCCAGCACATCCGGCAGCACCAAGCCGATGGAAACCATCGCCAGCCTGCGCCCGACCGCCCCGCCTGTCATGGCAAAACCTGCTCCCCAACCCGTGCTGCGCGCGCCCGCCGTGGCCGCCATTGTGCCCAAAGCCGTGCAGCCACGTCTGGCGTCTGGCGTGGAACGCCAAAGCGGTTGCCCGCGCACGTCACCCTTTGGCGCGCGTGTTACTTTGGCCGATGGCCGCCGCACCTTGCTGTGTTCGGCCGATGCCGGGTTCGATGTTCAGGCCGCAGCCAGCCGCATTCAGGTTGCCCGCAGCGCGCCGCAGCCCGCTTTGCAACCTGCGCCCGCCTACACGCCCCGCGCAACGTCGGGGATCGAAGCTGGCGTATCGGCCGGGGGTGGTTATCGCTGCCCGCCCGATGCCCCGGTTGCTCGGCGTTATGACATTCGTGGCGGTGGCTCCACCGTCATGTGTACGGCTTTGAACGGCGGCATCGACAGCGCGACCCCGCCCCTTGCGTTGGGCAATCGGTCCCAAATGACCGTTCCCGATGGCTACAAACCTGCGTGGAACGATGACCGCCTGAACCCGAATCGTGCCCGTGGCACGGCGCGCGGTCAGGCCCAGCAAGATCAGGTCTGGACCCGCGATATTCCGGCCCAGTTGGCCACGAACCAGACCGTGCGCAAAACGGTCAAGCGCACAGTCTACGCCACCTCGACCAGCAACGCCCCCCGCGCGACCAAGGGTGGGCGGTATTACGTACAAGTCGGCACCTTTGGCGAACCCGCCAATGCGGCACGGTCAGCGGCCCGTCTGCAAGGGCTTGGCCTGCCAGTTGCGAAATCACGGATCACCAGCAAAGGGCGCAATTTGCAAATCGTTATGGCGGGCCCGTTCGGCGATGCAGGCGCGGCAAATGCCGCCTTGGCTGCCGCGCGGCGGTCCGGTTTTGGCGACGCCTTCATCCGTTAACCTACAGGTATCCACGCCCCATACGGGGGCGCGGCAAGAAGTCGGGCAGAATAAACCTCACCCCCTTTGGCGCAAGCTGAAGGGGGTTTTTCTTATGTAGTGGAAGCGGGGAAGTCATAAGGCGAGAACCCTGTACAGCCCCCCGGTTTCGCCGTACCGTTGCCACATCCCGCGACCCCGTCGCGCAACCTTAAAGGAGCCAGTCATGGCAAAGAAGTCCTCGGCCAAAGCGCTGAAAAAAGAGATCAAGGACCGCAAGGCCAAGATCGTAAAACAGTTGGGCAAGATGAAAAAGGCCGTGAAGGCACTCAGAAAAGCCTAAACGCGTTTGGGGGGGCAAATTGCCCCCCTTTTTATTGATGTTTTTGCTTCCCTTGAATTTACTTAAATACAAAGCGTTAAGCGCAGCCTTCGGCTGTTCACCCGACGGCCCCAAATGTTTCTGTGACGGAAAATCCCCTTATTCCCGTTCTACTCCTAACCGCGCCTATGTTTGCGGGCCCTGAAGTAAAATCGATATCCAAGGATTTTTGTCATGCCGCCTCAAAATCTCTGTGCGGGTCTCGTGCTTGCAGTGGCCTTGTCGCCAGTCTCGGCGTTTGCCCACAGTAATGCCGTCCCCTTGGGCGATGGCAATGTGTCCTCCTCGCCCAAGCGCGACAATGTCTTTGCGTGCCAAACCCGTTTCAAATCGCGCCCGGGTGCGGCAGCGCCTTCGGGCCCGTGGATCAAAGGCGATGTCTGGTATCCCGATCAAAAGCCGTTTCTGGCGGGGAACGTGACCTATAACGGCGGCGGCCTTACGGTCACCACCCAAGGCGCCACCCGCCGCCTGTCGGGCAAATCCCTGCCCAATCATGGCACTGGCGCCTTCCCGATAGACCGCAGCGACCCGCTGTATCAATACGACCGTAACCCCAACGGCATTTCCGCACAGTCGATCACCTTTGACCTGCCCGCAAACCCATCGGTCGCCGCCAGCCCCTCGTGCCTGCCAATGGGCCCCATCGGCGTGGCCCTGACGGGAGCGTTAATTTATAATGCTTTGGATGCGATCGGGCTGGATGCCGCCGCGCATGAGATCCAAGATAAATGCAACGGCCACCCCCAAGGGCGCGGCCAGTACCATTATCATTCCGCATCCGATTGTATGGAAGAGCTGGGCAAGGGCACCGATGGCCATTCCGGCCTTGTGGCCTATGCGCTGGATGGCTTTGGCATTTACGGCATGGCGGGGGCAGGCGGCACGCATCTGTCCAACGCCGATCTGGATGCCTGCCACGGCCATACGGAAACGGTGATGTGGGATGGTAAAAGCGTTCAGATGTACCACTACCACCTGACCGACGAATACCCCTACACGCTTGGTTGCTTTGCGGGGACAGCGGTGCGGCGCTGATCGCATCTTGACATAAAAAACCAAGATCACGGGGCGGGAAGCAAAACGGGCATCCCGCGCCTTGCAAGACCCCTTTCCGAGGCCGCAAAGACAGGCTATATGCCCCTCTATGACCGATCTAGATCTCATCCGCAATTTCTCCATCGTGGCGCATATTGACCACGGCAAATCCACCCTTGCGGATCGTTTGATCCAGATGACAGGGACGGTGGCCGAACGCGATATGAAGGCACAGATGCTCGACTCGATGGATATCGAGCGCGAGCGTGGCATCACGATCAAGGCCAACACGGTCCGCATCGAATATCCGGCAAAGGATGGCAAACGCTATATCCTGAACCTGATCGACACCCCCGGCCACGTCGATTTCGCCTATGAGGTGTCGCGGTCGATGCGCGCCGTCGAAGGGTCTCTTCTGGTCGTCGACGCCTCCCAAGGGGTCGAGGCGCAGACGCTGGCCAACGTCTATCACGCGCTGGACGCGGGGCATGAAATCGTGCCCGTGCTGAACAAAATCGACCTTCCAGCCGCCGAACCAGCCCGCGTCAAACAGCAGATCGAGGATGTGATCGGGCTTGATGCGTCCGACGCGGTAGAGATTTCTGCCAAATCCGGCCTCGGTATCCCCGACGTGCTGGAAGCCATCATCACCCGCCTGCCACCGCCCAAAGGCGACCGCAATGCGCCGCTTAAGGCGATGCTGGTCGACAGCTGGTATGACAGTTACCTCGGCGTGGTCGTCATGATCCGCGTGATTGATGGCGTGATCCGCAAAGGCGACCGCATCAAGATGATGCAGACCAACGCGGTCTATGGCGTGGATAAACTGGCGGTTCTCAAACCCCAGATGGTTGATATCGCCGAACTTGGGCCCGGTGAAATCGGCATCTGGACCGGCTCCATCAAACAGGTCCGCGATACCCGCGTGGGCGATACGATCACATCCGAGAAGAAGGGCTGCGAGACCCCTTTGCCGGGCTTCAAACCCGCGCAACCCGTGGTGTTCTGCGGCCTCTTCCCCGTCGATGCCAATGATTTCGACGACCTGCGCGATGCCATCGAAAAGCTGCAACTGAACGACGCCAGTTTCAGCAGTGAAATGGAAACCTCTGCCGCCCTCGGTTTCGGTTTCCGCTGCGGTTTCCTCGGCCTTCTCCACCTCGAAGTAATCCGCGACCGTCTGGAACGCGAATATGACCTCGACCTGATTACCACGGCCCCCTCGGTCGTGTTCCACCTCCATATGAAAGACGGCGAGGTGCGCGACCTGCACAACCCCGCCGACATGCCCGACCTGACGCTGGTCGACCATATCGACGAGC
Organism: Pseudorhodobacter ferrugineus DSM 5888; assembly: GCF_000420745.1. Taxonomy (GTDB): domain Bacteria; phylum Pseudomonadota; class Alphaproteobacteria; order Rhodobacterales; family Rhodobacteraceae; genus Pseudorhodobacter; species Pseudorhodobacter ferrugineus. Next base: position 8,135 of record NZ_ATVN01000021.1, on the reverse strand, counting down.
CGCGCATCAAGGCCACCATCCTTGTTCCGGATGAGTATCTGGGCGATGTGTTAAAACTTTGCCAAGATCGCCGCGGCATCCAGATGGACCTGTCCTACGCCGGCCCCCGCGCGATGGTCGTCTATGACTTGCCGCTGGCCGAGGTGGTGTTCGACTTCTACGACCGCCTCAAATCGGTGTCCAAAGGCTATGCCAGCTTTGACTATGTGATTTCCGAATACCGCGAAGATCACCTCGTCAAAATGTCGATCCTTGTGAACGACGAACCCGTCGATGCCTTGTCGATGATGGTCCACCGCGACCGCGCCGATATGCGGGGCCGCGCGATGGTGGAAAAGCTGAAAGACCTGATCCCCCGCCACATGTTCAAAATCCCGATCCAAGCCGCGATTGGCGGCCGCGTGATTGCCCGCGAAACCCTGTCCGCGATGCGCAAAGACGTGACCGCGAAATGCTATGGCGGCGACGCCAGCCGGAAAAAGAAGCTGCTGGAAAAGCAGAAAGCCGGTAAAAAGCGGATGCGTCAGTTCGGTAAAGTCGAAATCCCACAAGAGGCGTTTATTAGCGCCCTAAAAATGGACAGCTAAGGCTGTCCAGTTTCAGGGCGGGTGGGCGAAAGCGATTGGCCAAAGGCCAAACGCGTGCCCACGCGGTGGGGAATTGGGAGTGGTTTGAAAATGGCTGACAGATCGGCTGAGGAAATTGCTAACGATTATACTTCCGAGTTCGGTTTGGAAGATGGCCAGATCATTCTTAAGTTGACAAATAGCGTTTCTCAGCTTTCGCTTGAATGGCGAGCCTTTTTGTACTTTTTCTGCGGCCCCAAAGAACGCGTTGCGGTTCTAAATCAGGCTTCTGGATTAACTGCTCAATTGTTGCAAAACCTTCTTTGGGACAATGCCCTACTTAAGATCAGAAAGCTAACAGATCCGGCGATCCAATCAGGCAAGGCAAACTTGTCTTTAGAACAGATGGTCAGAATTGCAAAAGGCTACAAACAATTAGACACTTCTTCTTCTTTTGCTGGGTTGAAACTGGCCTGTAAAACATCGCGTCTATATGCAGACAAATACATAGCTCATACTGACTTGGCGCATGCAATTGGCGACGACACCGTGATGGTTGTTCGGCGTGACACCACCGCGGCCGTAAAAGCAATTATGGAGTTCGTTCATGAGTTTCACTCGCGCGTGCGAGATGTCCATTGTAAACTGTTGCCTCTGACATCGGTTGATGATGAGCAACAGTTTTTGGAGCGAATTTTCCTCGGAAACAATGCGGCCAACGAAATAGAAGCCGGAAAATTAGCAAAAGCTAAGGCGGGTGATTGGCAAGCCTTCAACGAGCCGTTGGTCCCTTGTTGGATTTGGGATTCAGGCTTTCGTGATGATCCATTTTAACTGAAAAGATTTCTCCTCCCCCCTGCCAAATCTTCGATTTGGCAGGGCCCGAACCGCCCCCGTCGCGCTGAAAGCGCGCCCTTGGCGCGACGCGGGCGCTAACGCACCCACCCCTCGGTTCGGGCGCGGTGTCCTGCCAATAGGAACGGTACGTCGCGCATTCTGTAGGGTGCGCTTCAGCGCACCACCCCCACCCCCGTAGGTCGGGGTTTCACCCCGACTCCCCACCCCTCACGCGGTGGGTTGCACCCACCCTACGCCACCCCCTCGGCGCCGCCCTCACCCCTCGCACCCATCCAAACCCAAAAACACGCCTGTATGTACGGATGGCATACGCATAACATACGCATGGCATACGCCCCAATCCGCCCAAAATTAACCCAAACTTAACTCTGATCCGGCATGATCAGCCCCATGCGTATCCTCGCCCTCCTCCTCGCCCTCACCGCTTGCGGTGCCCAGCCTGCCCCGCAGATGTGGGGGGCCACGCGCACCGATGTGACCCGTGACGGGCGCCAATACACGGTGTTTCAAAAGGGCAAACAGGTCGAAATTATCCGCCTCGGCTGGGCCGCGCGGGGGCAGCATCAGGCCATTCGCGCCACGATGATTGACATGATCCCCGAGGTGACGGGATGCCGTTTGGTCGCCAGCACCTTGCAAGGCGACAGCGGCGAAATGCGCGGCCGCGTCACCTGCCCCAAGAAGGCTGGTTAAGCACGCTTATGCGTGGCGCGCGCCGGTAAACCGGCGTTTTGCGCGGGTTTGAGTTGATCACCTAAGGGGCTGAAAAACAAAGATTATTCAACCCCTTGGGTGGTCTGGCTTAGATGCTGTCCAACCGCACGGGCGCGCCGGTTTTGACCGACATGGTCGCCGCCCCGGCCATCGCAAGGGCGGCAACACCGTCGTCCAATGTCACGGGCATTGCGGTCCCATTCGCCAAGGCTGCAACAAAACCCGCCCATTCTGCCGTGAAAGCCGCCGTATAGCGCTGCAAGAAGAAATAGGTCGGTTTTGCCCCCGTCACGCCATCAACCGTCGACTTTACAACCGTGTTTTCCAATACGTTTTGCGCTTGCAGCATCCCTTTGGACCCCAGCAATTCCACCCGTTGGTCATAGCCATAGGCCGCGCGGCGGGAATTTTTGATGACGGCGATCCGCCCGTCAGCGTAAGTCATTGTAACAACAGCAGTATCCACGTCACCCGCCAGCCCGATGTCGGGATCAACGATCGACGTTCCAACGGCGTTAATCGTCTCCGGTGCCGTGCCCATGATGAAATTCGCCATGTCAAAATCATGGATCATCATATCGCGGAACAACCCGCCCGACACTTTGACATAGGCCACAGGTGGCGGTGTCGGGTCGAAAGAGGTGATGGACAGCAGCTCTGCCTTCCCAATCTCACCTGCGTCAAGCGCGGCTTTTAGCGCGCCAAAGTTGGGGTCAAAGCGGCGGTTAAAACCGATCATTACGGGCCGGCCACTTGCGCTGGCCAGTTTTTGGCAAGCCTGTGCGCGGGCCAACGACAGATCGACGGGTTTCTCACAAAACACCGCTTTGCCCGCTGCCGTTGCCGCCTCAATAAACCCCGAATGGGTGTCGGTCGACGTGGCTATCAGCACTGCGTCGATGGTGGGATCGTTCAAGATGGCGTCATTCGTGCGCGCCTCACAGCCGTATTGGGCGGCCAGCTTTTCGGCATTGGCCGGAATGAAATCGGATACCGCAACCAGCGTGCTGCCGGAATGCGCGGTGATTGCAGCGGCATGGACGCCAGCAATGCGACCTGCGCCAAGTATACCAACTTTCAACATCTGGGCTTCCTTCAGGATAAGGGGGTATGGAAAAGTGTTTGGAAAGCATTGCCGCAGTGCCAATGGAACCGCAAGGGGCCGAAGCGCGTTAGATCTGGAATGTTTGGATCACGCGCATTTTCCTGCCCAATAAGGGGTGCTGCGCAGGGTCTATCCTTGACACGCGCGCCATCAATGGAAAGAAACAGGCAAGCCAACAGATTGGCCGGGTCACTCCTTTTCATCCCGTTCGCGGCTTGCCCGCTTGGAGACTTCTCATGAAATTTCGCTTTCCCATCGTCATCATTGACGAAGATTTCCGTTCCGAAAACTCGTCCGGTTCCAGCATCCGTGCGATGGCTGAGGCTATTGAGAAGGAGGGTTTCGAGGTGCTGGGTGTCACCAGCTATGGTGATTTGTCCAAGTTCGCGCAGCAACAATCGCGCGCCAGTGCCTTTGTTTTGTCGATTGACGATGAAGAGTTCAGCCCCGGCCCCGACCTTGACCCTGCCGTGTTGAACCTGCGCAGTTTCATCGAGGAAGTCCGCTGGAAAAATGCCGATGTGCCGATTTATGTCTACGGCGAAACCAAAACCAGCCGCCATTTGCCCAATGATATTCTGCGCGAACTCCACGGCTTTATCCATATGTTCGAGGATACGCCCGAATTTGTGGCTCGCCATATCATCCGCGAGGCCAAGACCTATCTGGATGGGATCCAGCCGCCATTCTTCAAGGCGCTTTTGAACTATGCCGAGGATGGTTCTTATTCTTGGCACTGCCCCGGCCATTCCGGTGGTGTGGCGTTTTTGAAAAGCCCGATTGGCCAGATGTATCACCAGTTTTACGGCGAAAACATGCTGCGCGCCGATGTGTGCAACTCGGTTGAGGAGCTGGGCCAGCTGTTGGACCATAACGGCGCGATTGGCGCGTCTGAACGCAACGCGGCCAGAATTTTCAACGCGGACCATTGCTTTTTCGTAACCAATGGCACGTCGACATCGAATAAAATGGTGTGGCATCATACGGTTGCCCCTGGTGATGTGGTTGTGGTGGACCGCAACTGCCACAAATCCATCCTGCACAGCATCATCATGACCGGCGCCATTCCGGTGTTTTTGAAACCCACACGCAACCATTACGGCATCATCGGCCCGATCCCGCGCGCCGAGTTTGAGATTGAGGCGATCAAGGCCAAAATCCGCGCCAACCCGCTGCTCAAGGGGGTGGATGCCGATACGGTAAAGCCGCGGATCATGACGCTGACGCAATCGACCTATGATGGCGTGCTGTACAACACCGAAACCATCAAGGACGTGCTGGACGGCTATATCGACAACCTGCATTTCGATGAGGCGTGGCTGCCACATGCGGGGTTCCACCCGTTCTACGGCACCTTCCATTCGATGGGCCGCAAGCGCGACCGGCCCCGCCATTCGGTGACCTATGCCACGCAATCCATTCACAAACTGCTGGCCGGGATTTCCCAAGCCAGCCATGTTTTGGTGCAAGACAGCCAGACCACCAAACTGGACAGGCATTTGTTTAACGAGGCCTATCTGATGCACACCTCGACCAGCCCGCAGTACAGCATTATCGCTAGCTGTGATGTGGCGGCTGCGATGATGGAACCCCCCGGCGGCACGGCGCTGGTTGAAGAAAGCATCATGGAGGCGCTCGATTTCCGCCGCGCGATGCGCAAGGTGGATGAGGAATACGGCAACGACTGGTGGTTCCAGGTTTGGGGCCCCGAGGCGCTGGAAGATGAAGGTATTGGCCGCGCCAAGGATTGGGTGCTGAAGCGCACCGATGCCGAAGGCGTGCAGGCGTCCGATGGCGCGGATTCGTGGCACGGCTTTGGTGACATGGCGCCGGGGTTCAACATGTTGGACCCGATCAAGGCCACGATCATCACACCCGGTTTGAACCTTGACGGCCGGTTTGAAGATGAGGGTATTCCCGCCTCCATCGTCACCAAATATCTGGCCGAACATGGCGTTGTGGTTGAAAAAACAGGGCTTTACAGCTTTTTCATCATGTTCACGATTGGCATCACCAAAGGCCGTTGGAATTCGCTGCTGACCGCTTTGCAGCAGTTCAAGGATGACTATGCCAAGAACCAGCCGATGTGGCGGACCATGCCGGAATTTTGTGCCAAATATCCGCGCTATGAAAAGATGGGGTTGGCCGATTTGTGCCAGCATGTGCACAAGCTTTATGCCAAATATGATGTGGCGATCCTGTCGACCGAGATGTATTTGAGCGATCATACCCCCGCCATGACGCCTACAGATGCGTTTTCGCATATCGCCAAACGTACGACCCAGCGGGTGCCGATTGACGCGCTGGAAGGTCGGATCACGACCAGCCTTGTAACCCCCTATCCGCCCGGTATTCCACTGTTGATTCCGGGCGAGGTGTTCAACACCAAGATCGTGGAGTATCTGAAGTTCAATCGTGAGTTTGCCCGCGAATGCCCGGGGTTTGAAACCGATATTCACGGCTTGGTGCAAGAAGCCGACGATATGGGCGTTGTCCATTATTTTGCCGATTGCGTGGCAAAGTGAGGCGGGAACCTGCACAAGCAGCTGCAAAACGATCTATAAGTCAGGTGGGGGTCTAAGGCTGAAAATGCCTTAGACCCGCGAAAGCCAAAGCTGCGCCGCTGGATGCCGCCAAACAGGTGCCCTCCAACTTATTTCACGCCAAAACCGCATTCATGCGTCATATCAGGGATGCGAAATCTCTTTATTGTCGCGATGTGGTAACGTATGCCCGTGAAAGTAGGACGGTAGGAGTTAATCAGTCATGAAGATCGCAGTCATCGGGACAGGATATGTCGGCCTCGTGTCCGGGGTTTGTTTTTCGGATTTTGGCCATGATGTGGTTTGTGTCGACAAATCTGCGGCCAAGATTGAGCAGCTTTTGCGCGGCGAGGTTCCGATTTATGAGCCCGGTCTTGATGTTGTCATGACCCGCAACGTTGACGCGGGCCGTCTGAGCTTTACCACCGATCTTGCCGCCGCGGTGCAAGGGGCCAAGGCAATTTTTATCGCCGTAGGCACCCCGTCGCGTCGCGGTGATGGCCATGCCGATCTGACCTACGTCATGGCCGCCGCCGCCGAAATTGCGGCCGAGCTGACCGAATATGCCGTCGTGGTCACCAAATCCACCGTGCCGGTTGGCACCAACCGCAAGGTGGCCGAGGTTATTCGTCAAACCGCGCCGAATGCGGATTTTGATGTGGCATCCAACCCCGAATTTCTGCGCGAAGGTGCGGCGATTGACGACTTTATGAAACCCGACCGCGTGGTTGTGGGCGTCGAAACCGACCGGGCGAAACAGGTGATCGGTGAGGTGTACCGCCCGCTGTTCTTGCGCGATTTCCCGATTGTTTACACAGGTTTGGAAACTGCCGAGATGATCAAATATGCGGCCAACGCGTTTTTGGCCACCAAGATCAGCTTTATCAACGAAATTGCGGGCCTGTGCGAACGTGTGGGCGCCGATGTTAAGGATGTGTCGCGCGGTATCGGGCTTGATGGCCGGATCGGGCGCAACTTTTTGCACGCGGGTCCGGGCTATGGCGGATCGTGCTTTCCGAAAGATACCAAGGCCTTGGCGCGGATCGGGCAGGAACACGGCTATCCCATGCGGATCACCGAAACGGTGATCGAGGTGAATGATGGGGTCAAACGCCGGATGATCGACAAGATTGTCGACCTTTGCGATGACACGGTGAATGGCCGCACGGTTGTGGTGTTGGGCGTGACATTCAAACCCGAAACGGATGATATGCGTGACGCACCCAGCCTGACTATCGTGCCCGCGCTCGTTGGCGGGGGTGCGAAAGTGCGGGTGGTCGATCCGCAAGGCCTGCGCGAAGGCAAAGCAATGCTGCCGGGTGTCGAGTGGTTCGAAGACCCCTACGCCGCGGCTGAAGGGGCTGATTTGGTCATCATTCTGACCGAATGGAACGAGTTCCGCGCGCTGAACCTGAAGCGCCTTGCGGGGGCGATGAGGGTTCCACGCTTGGCCGATTTGCGCAATATCTACAGCCGCCAAACCGCGATCGAGGCAGGTTTCACCGCCTATGAAGGCGTTGGCCGATAATTCGTTAACAAAAACGCCCCAAAGGTAAATGTATCGGGTCCCCCCGCCGCAAATTCGTAAGCTCTCCTTCCTAACGTCTTGTTGATATTACAGATGTAAGGGGAGTCCGATGCCTGAAGACCTATCTGCCAACCTGTCGATGCCGTTGTTGATGCCGTCGCAGGCGCAAAAACACGTGACCCATAACGAGGCCCTTTTGGTGCTGGACGCGTTGGTCCAGTTGACCGTTGTTGACCGTGATTTGGCGGTTCCACCGTCAAGCCCGGTGAATGGCGACCGTCACATTGTCGCCCCCGCTGCGGCAGGGTTGTGGGGGGCGCCCGCCCATTCCATTGCCGTTTTTGTAAACAATACTTGGGTGTTTTACGAACCGCGCCCCGGTTGGCAGGCCTATGTGCTGTCAGAGAACCGCAACGTGGTTTGGCAAGATGGGGCATGGCAAGGCAGTTTGTCGTCACTGGAAGCCCTTGGAATGTTGATTGTCACTGAGAACTGACCCGGCAACAGCAAAAATTGTCACTGAGAACTGACCCATGTGCAACCTTGCCTCAGCTTGAATCAGCTGGGGGCACTTGGAGTGATAGACATGAGTTTTTTAAAAGTTATCCGGGGATGGGCGCTGCGAGAGAAGATGCCCATTCGCGAGATCGCGCGGCGCACGGGCATCTCGCGCAACACGATCAAGAAGTATTTGCGGGAGGGGATTGTTGAGCCAGCGTTTCAGACGCCGGATCGTCCGAGCAAGCTGGATCCGTATGTCACTCAGCTGACAGCATGGCTTGTTTCGGATCAGCGCAAATCACGCAAAGAGCGCCGGACTG
>NZ_ATVN01000020.1 GCF_000420745.1 Pseudorhodobacter ferrugineus DSM 5888 | reverse complement strand
TCAGCTTCGCAGTCCGGCGCTCTTTGCGTGATTTGCGCTGATCCGAAACAAGCCATGCTGTCAGCTGAGTGACATACGGATCCAGCTTGCTCGGACGATCCGGCGTCTGAAACGCTGGCTCAACAATCCCCTCCCGCAAATACTTCTTGATCGTGTTGCGCGAGATGCCCGTGCGCCGCGCGATCTCGCGAATGGGCATCTTCTCTCGCAGCGCCCATCCCCGGATAACTTTTAAAAAACTCATGTCTATCACTCCAAGTGCCCCCAGCTGATTCAAGCTGAGGCAAGGTTGCACATGGGTCAGTTCTCAGTGACAATTTTTGCTGTTGCCGGGTCAGTTCTCAGTGACAATCAACAACCACGCCCGAAGGGCAGGATTGGATCGGCACCTGCGGCAATTTCATGGGCACCTTCACCGCCCCTTGGCTGTCCATTCCGCCTACGGGCCACCTTACCCATATGCGCTACCACGAATTTTTCCGCATCAAAGACGGCAAAATCGTCGAAATGCAGGCGATCTGGGACATCCCCGAGGTGATGATGCAAGCAGGCGTCTGGCCGATGGTCCCGCAGCTTGGCAAATACCTCTGCACCCCTGCGCCCATGACTCAGGACGGCCTAACCGCCGATGGTGACGGCGCAGCCACGATGCAGCACGTCCTTGATATGCTGACAGCCCTGTGTCGCCACCCCAAAGAACCGCCCGACGCGATGGACCTTCCCCGCTTTTGGCACCCGCGCTTTAACTGGTACGGCCCCGCAGGCATTGGCACGGCACGCGGTATTTCCGGCTTTCGCCATTGGCACCAAATTCCCTTCCTTCAGGCCATGCCCGACCGTGGCCTTGACCCCGAAGGGCTGCACAGCCATTGGATCGCCCAAGGCGACTACACCTGTGAAACCGGTTGGCCCAATATGCGCCTGACGATTACCCAAGACGGTTGGATGGGCATCCCGCCCACAGGCCAACAAATCACCCTGCGCTCGCTCGATTTCTGGCGCATGGAAGGGGGCCTGATCCGCGAAAACTGGGTGCTGGTCGACCTTTTGGATATGTACGCCCAACTTGGCGTCGATGTCTTTGCGCGCTTGCAGATGTTCAACAAGGCCCGCAATCTGGGCCCCGTGAACATCAGCTCAGGATTGCCCGCATGACCCTTCCCCGCACGCCCTCTTTCCGCCTAACCGGCAAACGCGCCCTTGTCACAGGTGCGTCGTCGGGTATCGGCGAAGGCTGCGCCGTGGCACTGGCCGAGGCGGGGGCCGAAGTGTGGCTGGCCGCGCGGGGGCTTGATAAACTCCATGCGCTTCAGGCCGAAATGGCCGCCGAAGGCTGGGTCACGCATGTGCTGGCAATGGATGTCGCCGATGTTGCCACCACGGACTCCCAGATCGCCGAACATGGTCCCTTTGACATTCTGGTCAATTCCGCAGGCCTCGCCCGCCACTCCCCCGCCGTCGATACCACGCTGGAAGATTACAACCAAGTCACCGACCTGAACGTGCGCGGCGCCTATTTCCTGACCCGCGCGGTGGCGCGCGGCCTGCTGGCGGCCCAAAAACCCGGCAGCCTGATCAATATCTCCAGCCAGATGGCCCATGTCGGCGGCATAGATCGCGGCGTCTATTGCGCCACCAAACACGCGGTTGAAGGGTTCACCAAATCCATGGCGATCGAATGGGGCTCCGCCCGCATTCGCGTCAACACCATCTGCCCCACCTTCATCCGCACGCCATTGGCCGAACAAACCTTGGCCATCCCCGAACGCCGCAAATGGATCGAGGAAAAAATCAAACTGGGCCGCGTGGGGGAAGTCACCGACATTATGGGCGGTGTCATTTATCTCGCGTCTGACGCCTCCGCATTGGTGACAGGCTCCAGCCTGCTCATCGACGGAGGTTGGACGGCAGACTGATGGGTGAGACAAAGATCACCAGTCAAGACGTGGCCCGCCTTGCAGGCGTAAGCCAATCAGCGGTCAGCCGCGTCTTTACCCCCGGCGCATCGGCCAGCAAGGCAACCATCGCCAAGGTCCGCGCCGCCGCCGAACAATTGGGCTATCGCCCCAACCCTTTGGCCCGTGCGATGATTACGGGCAAAAGCCGGATCATCGGCTTGGTCGTGGCCTATCTGGATAATCAATTCTACCCGTTGGCGCTGGAACGTCTGTCCAACGCGCTACAGGCCAAAGGCTACCACATTTTGGTCTTTACCGCCTCGAATTCCCAAGACGGGATTGAACGGGTAGTGCATGATCTTATGGATTATCAGGTGGATGGCATCATCACGGCCTCGGTCGCGATGTCGTCAAACCTGACCGAACGCTGTGCCGCGGCGGGCATTCCTGTGGTCATGTTCAACCGTGGCCAGCCGGGGGCAGGGCTGTCTTCGGTCACCTCGGCCAATGTCGAAGGCGGGCGCAAGGTGGCCGCGTTTTTGCTGGCAGGTGGTCACAGCCGCATCGCCCATATCGCAGGCTGGCAAGGGTCGAGCACCGGACGCGATCGCCAACGCGGCTTTGTCGAAGGACTGGCCGAAGGCGGGGCCGCCCCACATGCCCTTGTTGATGGCATGTTTGACCGCATCATCGCAGCACAAGCCGCGAAAGACATGATCGACAGCCCCACCCCTCCCGATGCGATTTTTGTCGGCAACGACCACATGGCCTTTGCCGTGATTGATCAGCTCCGTTCCAGCGGTCTGCGCGTGGGCACGGACGTGTCGATCATCGGCTATGATGATGTGCCATTGGCGGCATGGGGCGCTTATGATCTTACAACCGTCCGCCAACCGCTGAACCGCATGGTCGATGCGACCGTTGACACGCTGCTGGCGCAAATAAACGACCCCACCCGCGCCCCGCAAAAGATTGAAATCGATGGCCCGCTGATCCTGCGTTCCTCAGCCCGCTTACCGAAAGGACATTAGGCATGAAAGGCTTTGACCCGAAATGGCGTGACGTGCCACATTATATCAACGGCATTACACATGCGATTTGGGAACAGCGCCAAATCGGCAGCCTGCGAACCCTTTACGCACCCGGCTTGATCGTGCGCTCCCCTGCTTCGGTGGTGGTCGATAATTCCAACGTCATCGCCGCCACTATGGCCACGCTGGCCGAATTCCCCGATCGCGAACTGCTGGGCGAGGATGTGATTTGGTGTGACGACCCAGCGGGTGCGACTGCCACGTCCGATGCCTTTTTGTCCTCGCACCGCTTGATTTGTACTATGACCCATAGTTACGCAGGCGCATACGGCGCCGCGACAGGGGCGAACCTGCGCTACCGCATTCTGGCCGATTGCGCGATCCGCGATGGGGCAGTGTATGACGAATGGCTGGTGCGTGACCAATCGTCGATTGTGCGGCAAATGGGATATGACCCCAAAGATTGGACCCGCGACCAAATTGCGCGCGAGGGTGGCGCAGAAAATTGCGTGAAACCGATGACCCCCGCCAATGATGTGGCAGGGCCATACTCGCGCCAAGGCAATACAGATCAATGGGGGCAGCGCTATGCCGACACTCTGACGCGAATCATGGCCGCCGAAATGGACGTGATCCCACAGGCCTATGACCGTGCTGCAAACCTGCACTATCCCGGTGGGCAGGACGCTCTGGGTTGGCACGGTGCCGATCGGTTCTGGATGGGTCTGCGCGCGGCGTTTCCAACCGCCAGCTTCAAAATCGACCATGTAATTGGCCGAGAGGATCCTTTGCTACCACCCCGCGCGGCGCTTCGCTGGTCGCTGCATGGTACGCATTCTGGCTGGGGTCGCTTTGGCAGGCCCACAGGGGCGCAGATCTATATCATGGGCATTTGCCACGCCGAATACGGCCCCTACGGCCAAACCGGTAAGGCCGCCATCCGGCGCGAATACGCGCTGATCGACGAAACCGCGATCTGGAAACAGATTCTATTGGCCACAGGTGACCACCCATGAAGGGCTTTTCCAATCAGTTCCGCAACCTTCCCGACTATATACTGAAAATCACGCAAGAGATTTGGGAAGATCGCGGCCTTGCCACCCTCCACCACTATTATGCCCCCGATATCCCGATGCGTTTTCCATCCGGCCTTGCGCGCGGCAATCAAGGCGTGATCGACGGCACGCTTGCGACCCTCGCCGAATTCCCCGACCGTCAATTGCTGGGTGAAGATGTGATTTGGTCGGGTGATGCCGACACGGGCTTTCTGTCGTCACACCGCATCGTCACCACGGGCACACATACCGGGCATGGCGCATTTGGCCCCCCCACGGGCAAACGCTTTACCATCCGTGCGATGGCCGATTGCGCAGCGATAAACGACCAGATCAACGATGAATGGTTGGTGCGCGATGTCGGCGGAATTGCCCGCCAATTGGGCTTTGATCCGTCCGATTACGCCCGCCTGCAAATCTTGGGTGAGGGTGGCCCGGACAAAGCCATCCGCCCGTTCCACCCCAGCCACGACGTGCAAGGCCCCTACACAGGCCGTGGCAATGAAAATGAATGGGGCCAGCGGCTTGCCGATATCCTGACCCGCATCATGGACAAGGATTTCACCGTCATTCGCGCGGAATACGACCGCGCCGTGCGCACCGAACATTGGGGCACCCAAGGCGGTTGGTCGTGGGCGTTCCCAGAGACCCAGTGGATGCGCCTGCGGTCTTCCTTTCCCGCGGCAACGTTTGAGGTTCACCATCAAATCGGCCGCAACGATCCCGGCACCCCAAACCGCGCCGCCGTGCGCTGGTCACTGACCGGCAAGCATTCCGGCAACGGCTATTTCGGCGCGCCCACGGGGGCCGAAGTCCATGTGATGGGCATCACCCATGCCGAGTGGGGCGAGTGGGGCCTGCGCCGCGAATTCACCCTGATTGATGAGGTGGCAATCTGGAAACAGATCCATCTGCATGCTGGATAACGCACCCCCTAACGCGCGCCGGAATTGAGTATTTTTTGCAAAGATGAAGCCCAAAGTGGCTTAAGGAGACAGAAGATGACGCTGCAAGACATGGAATCCCGCATTGTTCGCTACGGCGATCTGCACCCTTGCAAAACCGCCTTTATTGATGCCCACACTCCGGGCAGCAACCAAAAGGAAAACTTCACCATCATCGGCGGCGGCGTGTCGGAAAGCCCCGATCAGCACGTGCATATCGCCATCCCGCACGGCTTCAACATCGGGGCCGCTGGCCAACCGCCAAAATGCCGCAACAGCTTGCACTCCCACCGCACCGCCGAGGTGTTCTTTGCCCTCAAAGGCCGCTGGCGGTTTTTCTGGGGCCGTCACGGCAACGCAGGCGAGGTGGTGCTGGAAGAAGGCGATATCATCAACATCCCCACCGGCATTTTCCGTGGCTTTGAAAACATCGGCACCGATTACGGGATGATCATGGCCGTTCTGGGCGGCGATGATGCCGGCGGTGGCGTGATCTGGGCACCGCAGGTCATTCAGGATGCGGCGGGCCACGGGCTTGTTCTTGGCCAAAACGGCAAGCTTTATGACACCAAAAAGGGCCAGACCTTGCCCGAAGGCGTGGCCCCCATGCCGCTGCTGACCGAAGACGAACTCAAGGCCTATCCCGAACCCACCACACATGATGTCGTGCCCCATTACGTCGCCCGTTATTGGGATCTTTACGCGATGGCCGACCGCAAACCCGCCATTGTGATCGGCGAAAACGGCAAGCTGCGTGACAAACCGGGGTTTGAGGTCAGCTTCGTCACCCGCGCCTCCGCCAGCGAGGACATGCACAGCCATCCTCACCCATCTGTCCTGATGCCGATGCGCGGCCATTGGCGGGTGACGTGGGCGGACGGCTCTGCCACCCTTGCGCCGGGCGACACAATGTCGGTGCCCGCCAACTTGGCCCACACCGCCGTGCCGTCTATGACTGGCGAGGCGTCGATGTACCACGTCGTCGCCACGTCCGATCCCGCTGGCCCCACTTGGAAAGGCTGATCGCCGCCCAAACCTGAAAGCAACCCGTATGTACAGATGTAATACGGATAACATACGGGTTGCATACACCGTTTTTGACAAGGATTTCTGACCATGACCGCCATTTTGACAACCCATGTCGGCTCTCTTCCCCGCACGCAGGAAGTGGTGGATTTCATCTTTGCCCGTGAACGCAACACGCCGTTTGCGCCAGTCGATTTTGATGCGGCGATGACCCGCGCCGTGTCGGAAACCGTTAAAAAACAAGTGGATGCAGGGGTGGATATCGTCTCGGACGGGGAAACATCCAAGATTAGCTACGCCACCTATGTCAAAGACCGCTACACCGGCTTTGATGGCGATAGCCCGCGCAATGCGCCCGCCGACCTGAAACTGTTCCCCAAGTTCTTGGAAAGATTGGCAAATGATGGCGGCACCCCCAAATATGCGCGCCCCATGTGCGTGGGTGAGGTGCGGTCAAAAGGCCAAGGCGAGCTGGAAAAAGACATCGCGAACCTAAAGGCCGCGATGGCCCAACACGGCGCCAAACGCGGCTTTATGAACGCCGCCAGCCCGGGTGTTATCTCGTTGTTTTTGCAGAATTCCTTTTATAAAAGCCGTGAGGCCTATCTGGCAGCCCTCGCCGATGCGATGAAGGCGGAATATGAAACCATCGTCGCATCCGGCCTTGATTTGCAGCTCGATTGCCCCGATCTCGCCCTGTCGCGTCATATGTTGTTTACCGATCTCAGCGATGCTGAGTTTGTCAAAGTCGCGAACAGCCATGTGGAGGCGCTGAATCACGCTTTATCCGGCATTCCCGCCGAAAAGGTCCGTATTCACATTTGCTGGGGTAATTATGAAGGCCCGCATGTCTGCGATATTCCGATGTCGAAAATGTTCGACACGCTGATGTCGGTGGATGCGCAGTATTTGTTGTTCGAAACCTCGAACCCGCGTCACGGGCATGAATGGGCCGTGTTCCGCGATCGGGCAGCCGATATTCCCGATGGTAAAGTGCTGTTTCCGGGCGTGGTCGATACGACGACGAATTTCGTCGAACACCCCGAACTTGTGGCGCAACGTCTTGAAAGATTTACGAATATTGTCGGCCAAGACCGTGTGATCGCAGGGTCTGACTGCGGCTTTGGCACCTTCGCTGGCTTTGGCTCGGTCGACCCCGATGTCGCCTATGCCAAGCTGTCCGCCTTGGCCGAAGGGGCGGCGCTCGCGTCAAAATGACCCCGCTTGTCCTCCTTCCCGGCATGATGTGCGACGGGCGTCTTTTTGGCCCGCAAATCGCAGCATTCGGAGCACGGCCCTTGCATCTGGCCCCCCTGACGGGGGCCGATACGGTGCAGGCTTTAGCGGCCCAAATCTTGGCGGATGCCCCCCCGCGTTTTGCCCTTGCGGGCCTGTCGATGGGCGGGATCGTGGCAATGGAAATCATGGCCCAAGCCCCTGATCGCGTTACACATTTGGCGCTGCTCGATACCAATTCACGCGCTGAACTGCCCGAGGTTCAGGCCCGCCGCGCGCCTCAAATAGCATCGGTTCACGCGGGTGGGCTCGACGCGGTGATGCGCGATGAGATGAAGCCGAATTACCTGACCGACGGCCCCAACCGCGCGGCCATTCTGGACCTGTGCATGGACATGGCCCTTGCCCTTGGCCCACAGGTATTTGTTAACCAATCGCTTGCCCTGCGCGACCGTCCCGACCAGCAAGAAACCCTTGCCCGGGTCACCGTTCCCACCCTTATCCTCTGCGGCCGCCAAGACATACTTTGCCCCGTTGAACGGCATGAACGCATGCACGAACTCATCCCCCAATCCACCCTGCATGTCGTTGAAAACGCAGGGCATTTGCCCACCCTTGAACAACCCGATGAAACCACAGCGGCCCTGCGCCGATGGCTGGAGGCCTAATGGATACTCAACTGCTAAACCTGCTTCGCAGCGTCGACACCCCTACCGTTTGCAATGCAATAGAGGTGGCCCAAGGCAAGCGCGGCTTTAACGCTTTTACCCGCGGCACGATGCAGGCCAGCGACCCGAAAGGCGTAATGGTTGGCTATGCCGTCACCGCCCAGATCGCCGCTCTTGCTCCGCCAACCGAGGATGCCGCAACCATCCGCACTCGCCGTATGGCCTATTACAAAGCGATGGCTGAGGCCCCTAAGCCCTCGGTTGCAGTGGTCGAAGATCTTGATGGCCCCAATGCCATCGGCGCTTTTTGGGGTGAGGTAAACACGACCATCCACAAAGGGTTTGGCATGTCGGGCGCGCTGACCAACGGGGTGATGCGCGACCTTGGTGACATGGCACCGGATTTCCCTGTCGTCGCGGGCAGCATCGGTCCCAGCCACGGATTTGTGCATGTTCGCAGCGTGAACCAGCCCATCCGCATCATGGGTATGGATGTGCGGACTGGCGATCTGATCCACGCCGACCGCCACGGCGCAGTTGTGATTCCGCCTGATGTGATTGGCCAACTTGCAGCTGCCATTGCGAAAATGCAAAGCACCGAGCGCCTTGTCCTTAATCCCGCCCGCGCGCCGGGCTTTGACTTTGCCGCATTTGAGGCGGCTTGGGCCGCGTTTGAGGCTGCGCGGGTGTAATTGCCAAGAGCCCCTGCGGTGCGGGGGCATGTGTCTCGCCCTTGTGCGTGGCAGGTCTGACCGCTGGGCCTGATGTGAATAGTCCCTTGTTTGCCGGAGACCTTCAACCTGACTAAGGATGAGGGCTATGGAAAAGAGTAAGATATCAAATCGTTATTCACCTGAGGTGCGGGCGCGCGCCGTCCGCATGGTGCTGGAGCATCAATGCTCCTATGAAACGCAGTCTGCGGCAGTCGCTGCGATTGGCCCCGCTGCCCGGCAGCGTATGTTTACATGCGCGAGAGGGGAAGATCATCGCGTGGTCCATGGAGTCGAGTCGATCTGCAGGGTGCTGCTGATTGCCCCATCCACTTACTACGCCTGCCTCGTTGTGCGCGCCGATCCGTCTAAGGCCTCGGCACGCCAGCAGCGGGATACGGTGTTGCGGCTCAAAATCCGATGCGTCTGGGATGCCAACTGGGAGGTTTACGGTGCCCGTAAAGCCTGGCGACAGCTGTGCCGTGAAGGTGAAGCCGTGGCGCGCTGCATCGTTGCTCGCCTCATGAAAGGTATGGGTTTACGCGGAATCGTTCGAGGAAAGGCCATGAAAACAACGATCGGGGCCTCTAGCCCTGCGGCAAGAAGAAGCGCGTCGGCTTCCTTGCCTTGCCATTTTTCAAGAGCAATCGGGTCTGCGCCGTTTGCGGTTTGAAGCTTCAAGACGGAATCCCATATACCGACTTCACCGGGTTCCTCGTTCAACATAGTATCGAGTTGTCTGCGGTACTCGCCAACAAGTGCCATGATTTGCTTGTGGGGCAGTGCGCTGGGCGTGGCGCGTAGAGACTGCCAGACTTTGGCTTGCTTCAAGACGGCCTCGGCATTGCGAATGATTGCTTCGCTCTCGACCTTCGTCGCTAGCGTCCAGCTGACTTCCGCTTTTCCGAACTTTTGGCGGAGGTCTGCAGGTGTTTTCTGCCGGAAATAGAAGACTCCTGTTTTGGGGTGTTTGTAAGGTCGGGGCATTTGTAAAACCATAGTGGTGTAGAACCGAGTCCAATCCAAACCACTGATAGCGCGTGTCTTTTTGATATAGAAGGAAAAAATATGGTGCTGTGAGAGAGGATTGAACTCTCGACCTCACCCTTACCAAGGGTGTGCTCTACCACTGAGCTACCACAGCATCTGGCGCGAACCTTAGGTATTGGGTTGGCGTGGCGGCTGATTAGTCGGAAAAAACAGATGGTGCAAGGGTAATCTGGACCCTTTTTGCTTTGCGTTGTAAGGAGGGGCCATGAATAGCGAAAAACCGAACATTGGCGGTACCGGTACGACTGGCGAAAAGCGCCAAAAAACCGGTGCCGAATTGCGGGAAGCGCGCCAGAAGGCAGCGCTCAAGGCCAATATGGCGCGGCGCAAAATGCAGGCAAAGGCCCGGATGGGCCAAGGCACAAACACAGACAACGACAAAAGTCAGGGGCAGTAAATGGATTCGATTCTGGTACGCGGCGGTGGTGAGTTGAACGGGGTGATCCCGATCGCGGGGGCAAAGAACGCGTGTCTGACGCTGATGCCCGCAACATTGCTGACAGAAGAGCCGCTGACGCTGACCAACGCGCCGCGCTTGTCCGATATTCGCACGATGACCGAGCTTTTGGGGTCATTGGGGGCTGAAGTGGCCAGCCTTCAGGGTGGTCAGGTCTTGGCGATGAGCAGCCATAACATCCACAATCACACCGCCGATTATGACATCGTGCGCAAAATGCGGGCGTCGATTTTGGTGCTGGGGCCGATGCTGGCGCGTGATGGCCATGCGATTGTGTCGCTGCCGGGTGGCTGTGCGATTGGCGCGCGGCCTGTCGATTTGCACCTGCAAGCGCTGGAGGCACTGGGCGCCGAGCTGGAGCTGCGGGACGGTTATGTCCATGCCAAGGCGATGGGCGGGCGGCTGCGCGGCGGGGTCATTGATTTCCCGCTGGTGTCGGTTGGGGCGACTGAAAATGCGCTGTTGGCTGCGACTTTGGCCAAGGGCACAACCGTGATCAAGAATGCCGCGCGCGAGCCGGAGATTGTGGACCTTGCCCAATGCCTGCGCCGCATGGGCGCGCAGATTGACGGCGAGGGCACCAGCACAATTACCATTCAAGGCGTGGACAGATTGAACGGTGCCACGCACCCCGTTGTCACCGACCGGATCGAACTTGGCACCTATATGCTGGCCCCTGCGATTTGTGGTGGCGAAGTGGAATGTTTGGGCGGGCGCATCGACCTTGTTGGCGCGTTTTGCGAAAAACTGGACGCGGCTGGCGTGTCGGTGGAAGAAACCGAGCGCGGCTTGAAGGTAAAGCGCAAGAACGGTCGCGTGAACGCTGTGGATGTAACGACCGAGCCTTTCCCGGGCTTTCCCACCGATTTGCAGGCGCAGATGATGGCGCTGCTGTGTACCGCCAATGGCAAAAGCGTTTTGGAAGAAAAGATCTTTGAAAACCGCTTTATGCATGCGCCCGAATTGATCCGCATGGGCGCCAAGATTGATGTACACGGCGGTCATGCCACGGTGACGGGCGTGGACAAGCTGAAAGGCGCACGGGTTATGGCGACCGATTTGCGTGCCTCCGTTAGCCTGATTTTGGCGGCAATGGCGGCCGAAGGCGAAACCGTGGTCAGCCGCGTCTATCACCTTGATCGCGGCTATGAGCGGGTTGAGGAAAAGCTGGGCGCGTGTGGCGCGCATATCGAACGTATCGCGACATGAGCGATGCAAAGTTTGAAGAGGGATCGGACGCGCCACTAGCGCTATTTGCCACGGATGCCGAAGATCTGGGCATCCTGTCCGCGCTGGTGCAAGACGCGGTGTTGGTGGCGTCGGATATGCGCTATGTCGCCAAGCGGCGCGAATTTGCCCTGCTTTTGAACCGTTTCCGTTGGGAAGACGGTGCCGCCGCCGAACGCGCAGGGCGCGCCTATGAGCGCGTGCGCTGCTTGCTGGTGTTCAATGATGTGCTGAGTGTGAAGTCACAAGGTGTGCATCAGCATGAGGCGGATACGGTGTTGTCCTTGTTGTCTGTAGCCTTTGAGCCGCGCGAGGATGGCATGGGGCGTGTGGTTCTGACCTTGGCCGGAGACGGTGAGGTCGCGTTGGAGGTTGAAAGCCTGAACGTCACGGCGCGCGATGTGACAAGGCCGTACCTCGCGCCATCACGTAAGATGCCCGAGCATCGGTAAGGGGGCGGGGGCGTAGCCCCCCTGCGCCTTGAGGCGCATTCACCCCCCTTGGCGATGGGTCTGTTGAGACGCGTTAGGTATTTGAGCCAAGATGAATGTGGGCGATGAGCGTTTTGCGGGCTGGTTCGGATGTTTCTGTGATTGGGTGCGGGCTTGAGGTGGCAGGCGTGGCGCGCTAAGTCGGTACCGAACGCCGACCGGAAACCACCCACACCATCGAAAGGGCACGTCATGCCTTTCTTTTTGTCTACCACTGATATGGATTTTGAAACGCGATTTGCCGCCCTTTTGGGGGCCAAGCGCGAAGACAGTGTGGACGTGGATGATGTCGTTGCAGGCATCATCGCCGATGTGCGGGCGCGGGGCGATGGGGCTGTGTTGGAGCTGACAGAGCGCTTTGACCGCTTGGCGTTAACGGCCGAAACCATGCGCTTTACCGCTGCCGAGATTGACGCGGAATGCGCCAAGGTTTCCCCCGAAGATCGTGCCGCCCTTGAACTGGCAGCGGAGCGTATCCGCGCCTATCACGACCGCCAGAAACCCGAAGACGCCATGTGGGAAGACGCTACCGGCGCGCGTTTGGGCTGGCGTTGGACGCCGGTTTCGGCGGCGGGATTGTATGTGCCGGGCGGGCTGGCGAGCTATCCGTCGTCTGTTTTGATGAACGCCATTCCTGCGCAGGTGGCGGGCGTGGAACGCCTTGTCATTTGCTGCCCCACGCCGGACGGGGTGGTGAACCCGTTGGTTTTGCTTGCGGCCCAAATTTCCGGCGTGGATGAGATTTACCGCATTGGCGGCGCGCAGGCGATTGCGGCGCTCGCGTATGGCACAAAAACCATTGCGCCGGTCGATAAAATCACCGGCCCCGGCAATGCCTTTGTGGCGGCAGCCAAGCGGCGGGTGTTTGGGCGTGTGGGTATTGATATGATCGCTGGGCCATCAGAGATTTTGGTAATCGCCGACCGCGATAATGACCCTGACTGGATCGCGCTGGACCTGTTGTCGCAGGCCGAACATGATGAAAGCGCGCAGAGCATTTTGATCACGGATGATGCGGCTTTTGCCGCGGCTGTGACGCAAGCCGTTGAAAAACGTCTTGAAACGCTGGAACGCCGCGCGATTGCGGGGGCCAGTTGGCGCGACAATGGCGTCGTAATCGTGACCCGCGATCTGGCCGAAGCTGCTACCCTGTCAAACCGCATGGCACCCGAACATCTGGAGCTGTGCGTGGCCGATCCCGAAGGCCTGTCGCAGCAAATCACCCATGCGGGGGCGATATTCTTGGGCCAATACACCCCCGAGGCGATTGGCGATTATGTCGGCGGTCCCAACCACGTGTTGCCCACGGCGCGCTCGGCCCGGTTTTCCAGCGGGCTTTCGGTGCTTGATTTCATGAAACGCACCACGCTGGCGCAAATGACGCCTGCCGCCTTGCGCGCGATTGGCCCCGCTGCCGTGCGGCTGGCAAAGTCCGAGAGCCTGCAAGCGCATGGCCTATCGGTGCAGGCACGGCTGGATCGGTTGAACGATTAACCCTAGTACTGGCCCCAGCATTGGCCCCCTTGCACCCATCCGCGCAACAGGCCATCAATTAGCCTTACCTGCCATGGAAATGATCCGATGACCCGCATATGCCACATCGAAATTGACGAAACCGGCCTTGCAGCCCCCACGCCCGAGATCGAGCAGGAGCGCAAAGTCGCGATCTTTGATCTGCTTGAAGAGAACAGCTTTGCCTTGCCCAAACGCGATGGCAAATCCGTGTCCGATGGCCCTTACCGGCTGGGATTGGCCATCCGTGAGGGACGTTTGGTGTTTGATATCACCACCGAAACTGCCGAAAAGGTGGGCGAGTTTCACCTGTCGTTGGGCCCGTTTCGGCAAGTGGTCAAAGACTATTTCCAGATCTGCGAAAGCTATTTCGAGGCGGTCAAACGCCTGCCGCCCAGCCAGATCGAGGCGATTGATATGGCACGGCGGGGCATCCACAACGAAGGCGCGCGCGTGCTGCAAGAGCGGCTGGACGGCAAAGCCGCCGTCGACATAGACACCGCCCGCCGCTTGTTCACCCTGATTTGCGTTTTGCACTGGGGGTGATGGTGGCGGCTTTCCCCCAATCGGTGCTGTTTTGCTGCGATCACAACGCTGTCCGGTCGCCCATGGCCGAGGGGTTGATGAAAAAGATGTACGGCCAAAAGGCCTATGTGCAATCGGCTGGCGTGAAAAATGATATGGAGATTGATGGCTTTTCCATCGCCGTTTGTCAGGAACTGGGGATCGAAATTTCGCGCCACCGCAGCCGGTCTTTCGAGGAAATGCAGGAATGGGGCGATGACCTGTCGCAGTTTGATCTCATCATCGCCCTGTCGCCCGCCAGCCAACGCATGGCGCTGGAATTGACCCGCTTTCACCATCTGGATATCGAATATTGGCCGATCCTTGACCCCACGGGCCTAGGTGACGCACGCGAGGCGAAACTTGCCGCATATCGGCAGTCACGCGACCAGATCCGTGCCAGAATGTTGGACCGGTTCGGCCCGCCAATAGAGGAAAACCCATGAGCAAAGATCTGATTTCACGCTATTATTCCGCGTTTAACGCAGGTGATGCGGCTGGCATGTTGGCCTGTGTAACTGATGATGTGGAACACCGCGTCAATGAGGGCGGCATCCGCCACGGCCGCGAAAAATTTGCCGAATTTTGCAGCCATATGGGTGTCAGCTACCGCGAGGAATTGCGCGATATTGTGGTTTTTGCCAGTGAAGACGGTAGCCGCGGGGCAGCGGAATTTGTGGTCCACGGCACCTATCTGCAAACCGATCCGGGCCTGCCGCAGGCGAACGGCCAAACCTATATCCTGCCCGCAGGCGCGTTTTTTGACCTGAAAGGCGGCAAAATCGCCCGCATTACCACGTTTTACAACCTCAACGACTGGATCGCCCAAGTCTCGTGACCCAGCTTCGCACCTTGACCGGCGCGGCATTGGATGCGGCGCTTGACGATGTCGCCGCCTTGCGCATCGCGGTGTTTCGCGACTGGCCCTATCTTTATGATGGCAGCCTTGACTATGAACGCCGCTATCTGGAAACCTATCGCACCAGCCCCAACGCCATTCTGGTCGGTGCGTTCGATGGCACGGCGCTGATCGGTGCCGCCACCGGCACCCCGATGGAAGATCACGCGGCTGAATTTTCCGCCGCTTTCGCAGGTCTGAACATCCCGCTGTCCCAAATTTTCTATTGCGCCGAATCCGTCCTGCTGCCCGCCTATCGTGGCCAAGGCATAGGTCACGGGTTTTTCGACCACCGAGAGGCGCACGCCCGTGCCTTGGGCCGCAGCCATATGGCGTTTTGCGCCGTGATGCGCCCTGATGACCACCCGCTGCGCCCCGCCACTGCGCGGTCAAATCATGCATTCTGGCGGGGCCGTGGCTATGCGCCCTTGCCGGGTGTTGTGGCCGAATTTGACTGGACGGATGTGGGCGAAACCGCCCCCATCCGCAAACCGCTCCAATTTTGGATGCGACTGTTATAAAAGGATTTTTACATGAAAATCGCTGCCGCCGCCTATCCCTTGACCTATTTCAACAGCTTTGCCGAATACGCCGCTAAAATCACAGCTTGGGTCGCCGATGCGGCGGGGCAGGGGGCGGATTTGCTGGTGTTCCCCGAATACGGCGCGATGGAACTGGCAAGCCTTGGTGGCCGTGATGTGGCCGCCGATATTGAGGCGGCGCTGCATGAGGTCGCGCGCCACGGTGCAGCAGTTGATGCGCTTCACAGCCAGCTTGCCGCACAACATGGTGTCTATATCCTTGGTGCGTCCGCCCCCTATTTCGCAGGAAAACGCCCTGTAAACCGCGCCACATTCTATGGCCCGAACGGCATAATCGGTTATCAAGACAAACAAATCATGACACGGTTTGAACGCGAGACATGGGATGTCGTGGCAGGCGCAGGCCTGCCCGTATTCGACACGCCCATCGGCAAAATCGGCATCGTCATCTGTTATGACAGCGAATTCCCCTTGCTCGCCCGCGCGATGGTCGAGGCGGGGGCCGAAATCCTCCTCGCCCCGTCCTGCACCGACAGTTTCGCAGGCTTTACGCGGGTGCGGGTTGGGTCCATGGCGCGGGCGTTGGAAAACCAGTGCATCGTGGTCCATGCGCCCACTGTGGGCGATTGTGATTTTTGCCCTGCGGTCGATGAAAACATCGGGTCCGCCGCGATTTATGGCCCACCCGACCGCGGCTTTCCCTCCAACGGGATTTTTGTTGAAACCCCGCTGAACGCCCCCGGCTGGGCCGTGGCCGAGCTGTCCCTTGCCGCCATCCATGACCTGCGCCGCGATGGTGGTGTTTTGAACCACCTACATTGGGCCGAACAAGCCGCCCGAATCGCGCAGGCCAAGTAAGAATCGGCAGCTTTAGAACGCAGCATGATGACGACACCGCCAGAGATTTGTGGTGTTTGTGTCAAAATCCTTAATTTGCGCGCCATATCATACCCGTTATAAATCAATAACTTAATCGCATAACCGCCATGCGCCCACCCTTCTATGTCATACCCTTGTTACAAAGGTTTCGCATAGCTGTCACAGCCCGCCGTTAGGCATCGCTCAAGCCAAACAGGCTGCCATTTGACAGGAGACGTCTATGAAAACCGCAATGCTCACCTCGGCAATCGCCATCGCCGCCCTTTCCGCCACCGCCGCCGTTGCACGCGATCAGGTGCAGGTCGCAGGGTCCTCGACCGTGCTGCCCTATGCCACCATCGTGGCCGAAGCCTTTGGCGAAAACACCGATTTCCCGACACCTGTTGTCGAATCCGGCGGTTCTTCGGCTGGTCTGAAAAAGTTCTGCGAAGGTGTCGGTGAAGGTACAATTGATGTGGCCAACGCCTCGCGTCCAATGAAGGACAGCGAAGTTGAAGTGTGCAAAACCAACGGCGTGACCGACATTTTGGAAGTGCGCTTTGGCTATGATGGCATCGTGTTTGCGTCCGATATCGCAGGCAACGCTTTCGCTTTCACGCCAGAAGATTGGTACAAAGCCATGGCTGCCGAAATCGTTGTCGATGGCAAGATCGTCGCCAACCCTTACACAATGTGGAACGAAGTGAACCCAGCACTGCCCGAGCAGGAAATCATGGCTTTCGTACCAGGCACCAAGCACGGCACCCGTGAAGTGTTTGAAGAGAAAGTCGTCATCGCTGGCTGCAAAACCACCGGCGCTGCTGACATTGTCAAAGCCGAGCGTGGCGATGAAAAGGCCTGTTCCGCCCTGCGCACCGATGGCCGCGCGGTTGATATTGATGGTGATTACACCGAAACGCTGGCACGGATTGAAAGCAACAAGAACGGGATCGGCGTGTTCGGTCTGTCGTTCTTTGAAAACAACACGGACAAGCTGCAAGTGGCCACGATGGGCGGGGTTATCCCGTCGACCGAAACCGTGGCCAGCGGCGATTACCCCGTGTCGCGCCCGCTGTATTTCTATGTGAAATCCCAGCATATCGGCGTGATCCCGGGCCTGAAAGAATACGCTGAATTCTTTGTGTCGGATGAGCTGGCAGGCCCCGATGGCCCGCTGGCCGCTTACGGGTTGGTCTCGGATCCAGCACTGGCCGATACTCAAGCCGCCGTTGCCGCCGCAGGCAACTAAGCCCTGAAAAACAGGGCAGTCCGGATTACGGGCTGCCCCTTTTCCTTTGCAGACGGACCCGCCTATGTCGCCCTTGATGATGCTGATTTCGGTTCTGGCCTTTGCGATTGCAGGCTATGTGATCGCCCGCAAACGTGCTGTCGGCATGGCAGGGGGTGACAGCCGGAAACTTGCCTCTCTGCCCGGATTTTACGGCCAGAACGCCGCCTATGCCGCCTTGATCCCTGGCTTTGCGGTGTTTCTGGCAGGCTCTATCCTGACCCGAATTTCCCTGAAAAATGATATGTTTGGCCTCTGGGCTGATTTGGTCACGCGCTTGCCCAACCTTGTCCCAACGCTGGCGGTGCTGGCCGCAGGCGCGGGCCTTGCCCATGCGATTTACCGCACCCGCCCCGAATTTCGCGCCCGTGTCGCGGCTGAATCTTGGGTGATGATCCTACTGATTGCCGCCGCGTCCGTGGCCATTCTGACCACCGTGGCTATTGTCTTTTCGATGCTGTTCGAAACCGTAAATTTCTTTGGCCAATACACTTGGACCGAATTTCTGTTCGGCACCACTTGGGCCCCCGATTTTCGCGGCAATTCCGCCCTCGGCATCCTGCCGCTCTTGTGGGGTACGCTTTATATCTCCGTCATCGCACTCCTCTTTGCCGTCCCCGTTGGCCTGTTTGCTGCGATCTACCTGTCGGAGTATGCCGGCCCCAAACTACGCGCTGTGGCCAAGCCGATGATCGAAATTCTGGCGGGCATCCCGACCATCGTTTACGGCCTGTTCGCCCTGATCACCGTGGGCCCGATGATCCGTGATTGGCTGGCCTTGCCCATGGGCCTCGGCTCCTCCGGCTCCTCGGTCCTGACCGCAGGGTTGGTCATGGGGGTAATGCTGATCCCCTTTGTGTCGTCGCTGTCGGATGACATCATCAACGCGGTCCCCCAAGCGATGCGCGATGGCAGCCTTGGCCTTGGTGCCACCAAATCCGAAACCATCCGACACGTTGTCATCCCCGCTGCCCTTCCCGGTATCGTCGGCGCGGTGCTGCTTGCCACCAGCCGCGCGATTGGCGAAACGATGATCGTGGTCTTGGGGGCAGGGGCCGCCGCCGCCCGCCTGAACCAAGGCCTCGGCGAAATGGTTAACCCGTTTGAGGCGATGACAACCGTCACCGTGAAAATTGTCAGCCAGCTGACCGGTGACACCGATTTCGCCGCGCCAGAAACGCTGGTCGCCTTTGCGCTGGGCCTGACGCTGTTCACCATGACCCTTGGCCTGAATGTCGCGGCCCTTATCATCGTGCGAAAATACCGGGAGCAATACGAATGAACACCCCCCGCAAAGGGTCGCTTTTGGTGCAAGACGCCCGCACCAAACGCCGCAACGCCGCCGAGGCGCGGTTCAAGGCTTATGGCCTGACCGCCATTGCCGTGGGCGTGTTGGCGCTGATTGTCCTTGTCACCTCGATCCTTGGCAACGGTCTTTCGGCCTTTCGCCAAACCGAGATTATGCTGACGGTGGAACTGCCCGAATCCAAGCTCGATAAATCCGGCACCCGTGATTTGGACGTGATGAAAAAGGTCACAACCCTGACCTATGGCCCCATTCTGGCCAAGGGTTTGAAAGATGTGATCGCCGCAAATGGTATTGAAATTGAAGGGCTTACCGCAAAAGATGTAGATGCCATGATTTCAAAAGAGGCATCTGCACAGTTGCGTGACCGCGTGCTGGCCGACCCGTCACTGGTGGGGCAAACGGTTGAAATCACCGTCCTCGCCTCGGGCCGGATTGATGGCTATTACAAAGGCCGCGTCAGCCTTGCCAGCGCCGAACTTGACAGCAATGTCACCCCCGCCCAGCTTCGCCTTGCCGATGCGCTCAAGGACAAAGGCATCCTTGTGACGAAACTCAACCCCGCCTTTATCACCGCCCCCGACGCATCTGACCAACGCCCCGAGGCAGCGGGCTTGGGCGTGGCCATCCTTGGCTCGGCCTATATGATGATCGTGGTTTTGGTACTGGCACTGCCCATCGGTGTCGCGGCCTCGATCTACCTTGAAGAATTTGCGCCGAAAAACCGCTGGACCGATCTGATCGAGGTGAATATCTCCAACCTCGCCGCCGTCCCTTCCATCGTGTTCGGCATCCTTGGCCTTGCGATTTTCATCAACTTTGGCGGCCTGCGTGCCTCGGCCCCTATCGTGGGCGGGCTGGTGCTGACGCTGATGACCTTGCCGACCATTATCATTTCCACCCGTGCTGCGCTTAAATCCGTACCGCCCTCTATTCGCGATGCGGCGCTGGGCGTGGGGGCATCAAAGATGCAGGCGGTGTTCCACCACGTACTGCCCCTTGCAGCCCCCGGTATCCTGACCGGTGCCATCATCGGGTTGGCGCAAGCTTTGGGCGAAACCGCGCCGCTTTTGCTGATCGGCATGGTCGCCTTTGTGCGCGAATATCCCGCCGCGTATTCCGCTGCCGATGGGTTGTTTGGCGAACCCTCGACCGCGCTGCCGGTGCAGGTGTTCAACTGGACCCAACGCGCCGACCCCGCGTTTTTTGAACGTGCCTCGGGGGCGATTATCGTGCTGTTGGTGTTTTTGCTGATCATGAACGCCGTGGCGATTATCCTGCGCCGCCGCTTTGAACGCCGCTGGTAAGGGGATACAAATGGATGACATGCGATATTTGGAGATTGATGTGACCGCCCAAACCAACAAAATGACCGCCCGTGGTGTGGATGTGTTTTACGGCGACACCCATGCAATCAAAGCGGTGGATGTGGACATCCTTGATAAAACTGTGACCGCCTTTATCGGCCCGTCGGGTTGCGGCAAATCCACCTTTCTGCGCTGCTTGAATCGGATGAATGACACGATTGATATCTGCCGCGTCAAAGGCACCATATTGCTGGACGGCGAAGATATCTATGACCCAAAGGTCGATTCCGTGCAACTGCGCGCCAAGGTCGGCATGGTGTTCCAAAAACCAAACCCGTTCCCCAAGTCGATCTATGACAATGTGGCCTATGGCCCCAAAATCCACGGCCTGACCCGCAATAAGGCCGAGCTGGATGAGGTGGTTGAGACATCGCTCCGCCGCGCCGCGATCTGGGATGAGGTAAAAGACCGCCTTCAATCCCCCGGCACCGGCCTGTCGGGTGGCCAGCAACAGCGCCTGTGCATCGCGCGCGCCATCGCCACCAGCCCCGAGGTGTTGCTGATGGATGAACCCTGTTCGGCGCTTGACCCCATCGCCACCGCACAGGTTGAAGAATTGATTGACGAACTCCGCAGCCAGTTTTCCGTGGTGATCGTCACCCATTCTATGCAACAAGCCGCCCGCGTCAGCCAGCGCACCGCGTTTTTCCACCTTGGAAACCTCGTGGAATACGGCGAAACGGGCCAGATTTTCACGGCCCCCAAAGACCCGCGCACCGAAAGCTATATCACGGGCCGCATCGGTTAAATTTGGGCTGAATTGGTTAAAGGATAGATACCATGCAAAAAGACCCCCATATCGCCCGCGCCTTTGACCGCGACCTAGAGGCCGTGCAAGCGCTGGTTCTGAAAATGGGCGGGCTGGTCGAGGCGGCTTTGCTCGACGCCGCCGTGGCCTTAGAGACCCGCGATGATGAACTCGCCGCCGCCATCCGCGCCGGTGACAAAGCCATCGACGCGCTGGAAGAACAGATTAACGTTGAGGCCGCGCGCATTATCGCCCTGCGCGCCCCCACGGCAGGCGATCTGCGCACCGTGCTGACGGTGATGAAAATCGCGGCGTCCTTGGAACGCTGCGGCGATTATGCCAAAAACCTCGCCAAACGCTCGGTCGTTCTGTCGCAAATGCCCCAAATCGGCGGGGCCGCAGGGGCAATCCGCCGTATGGCCAAGGCCGTGGAATCGCAGCTGAAAGACGCGCTCGACAGCCTGATCCAGCGCGATGTTGAACTGGCCGCCAACGTGCGCGCCCGTGACGCCGAGGTGGACCAGATGTATAACGCCCTGTTTCGCGAATTTCTGACGCATATGATGGAAGATCCGCGCAATATCAGTGCCTGCATGCACCTGCATTTCATCGCCAAAAACATCGAACGGGTGGGCGACCATGCCACGGGCATCGCCGAACAGGTGATCTATCTGGTCACAGGCGCGCTGCCCGAAGAGGCCCGCCCAAAGGCCGACATGACAACCAGCGTTAAAGGGGTGCAAAGCTGATGGCCGAAAAGCCCACCGTTTTACTGGTCGAGGATGAACCCGCCCAACGCGAAGTGCTGGCCTATAACCTTGCGGCCGAAGGCTTTACCGTGATCCAAGCCGCGGATGGCGAAGAAGCCTTGATGCTGGTCGCCGAATCCCCCCCCGACCTGATCGTGCTGGATTGGATGCTGCCGCTTGTGTCGGGGATAGAGGTGTGCCGCCGCTTGAAAGCTGCCCCCGAAACCCGCGCCATTGCCGTTATCATGCTATCCGCCCGCGCCGAGGAAGTGGACCGCGTGCGGGGGCTGGAAACAGGGGCGGATGACTACGTCGTCAAACCCTATTCGGTGGTCGAACTTATGGCGCGGGTGCGGGCAAACCTGCGCCGCGCGCGCCCCGCCACGATGGGCATCGTGCTGGAATATCAAGATATTAGGCTGGATGCCGAAACCCACCGTGTTTACCGAGGTGACAAGGTGCTGAAACTCGGCCCGACCGAATTTCGGTTGCTGTCCACCTTTATGGAAAAACCGGGCCGTGTGTTTGCGCGCGATCAACTGCTTGACCGCGTTTGGGGCCGCGATATTTACGTCGATACCCGCACGGTAGACGTGCATGTCGGCCGCTTGCGCAAAGCCTTGTGCCAACACGGCGGCGATGACCCTGTGCGCACCGTGCGCGGGGCGGGCTATGCGCTGGGCTAACGGCCTAGGCACAGCAGCCCCTTGACCTGCCGCCCGTAAACCCCGACATCAAGGGGGCAAAGTAAAGGGCGGCACATGGCACAGACAGACATCACAGCAACCAATTTCCTGCAAACCCGCCGCTCGGTGCCTGCCAAAATGCTGGGCCTACCTGTGCCCAACCGCGCGGCGCTGATGCCATTGCTCACCGCCGCCTTGCGCGTGCCCGATCATGGCAAGCTGGAACCCTGGCGGCTTTTGGTGCTGGAAAAAGGCGCTTTGGCGCGGATTGCAACCCTTGCCACGGCCCGCGCTGCCACATTGGGTTATGACGCCGAAAAAACCGCCAAGGGATCGGCGCAGTTCGAAACCGGAAACCTTGCGGTTGCCGTTATTTCCAGCCCCAAACCCTCCGATAAAATCCCCGCCGTCGAACAGGTCTATTCCGCCGGTGCCGTGTGCCTGTCCTTACTGAACGCGGCACTGGCCGCTGGTTGGGGCGCGAACTGGTTGTCGGGTTGGCCGTCACATGACGCAGGTTTCACCAATGCCGCCTTTGGTACAGCCCCCCATGAAACCGTCGCAGGCATCATCCACATCGGCACCCCCACCAACATGCCCCCCGAACGCCCGCGCCCCGACCTTGGCGCAGTGGTCGAATGGGTGGCCCAGTGATCTTTTCCGATTTCCTCAAGGCGCTCGGCCAACTTTCCGCCCCCCGCTTTCGCCGCGTCCTTTTGTGGGGCTTGGGCCTAACGCTGGCGCTGCTCATAGGCGTTTACGCGGGCTTCCTTGCGGCCATCCAAGCCTTTGTCCCTGACAGCATCACTATCCCCTTTGTCGGCCCCGTCGCGGGCGTCGACACGCTCCTCAGCTGGGGCTCGGCACTGCTGATGATCGTGCTCTCGGTTTTCCTGATGATGCCCGTCGCCTCGGCCTTTACCTCACTGTTCCTCGATGACGTGGCCCAAGCGGTCGAGGATGCGCATTATCCCGCCCTTGGCCCCGCGCAAAAGCAAGGCTTTGGCGATGCGGCCATTGATACGCTGAATTTCTTTGCCCTACTGGTCACCGTCAACGTGCTGGCGCTGATCCTCTACGCTTTTGCGGGGCCGTTCATCCCTGTGGTGTTTTGGGCGGTGAACGGGCTGTTGCTGGGCCGTGAATATTTCACTCTGATCGCGGCACGGCGCATGGGGCGACAGGCCGCAAAAGCGCTGCGCAAACGCCATTGGCTGACGGTGTGGTGGGCAGGCGGGCTGATGGCCGCCCCCTTATCCATCCCCTTCGTCAACCTGCTGATCCCGGTGTTGGGCGCCGCAACCTTTACCCATCTGTTCCACCGCTTGCACGCGATGGAACAGCAACGATAATCAGTTCAGCGTCGTCGCGGGTGGCATCCGGTCCATAAAGTCGAAATCGCGCACCGAAATTTTGCCCGACAGGATGATGGCGCACAAGATCAGCCAGATCACGGTGGCGGCAATGGTGGTGATCCATGCTTTGCGCTTCACCACAAATCCGGCAGGCGCGCTGGCGGGCGTTCCGGGCACGACAACCCCTAGATCTCCTTGCGATTTGAACCGCAGCGGTAACACGACGAAAAACGTCATGAACCAACACACGGCAAACATAACGATGGCGGCGGAAATGCTCATACTTGCTCCAGTTCGACCAGACAGCCGTTAAAATCCTTGGGGTGCAGGAATAGCACAGGCTTGCCATGTGCGCCAATCTTTGGCTCTCCGCTGCCCAAAACCCGCGCGCCGCTGGCTAGCAGATGATCACGCGCGGCCAGAATATCATCCACCTCATAGCAGATATGGTGAATCCCGCCGCTCGGGTTTTTTTCCAAAAACCCGTTGATGGGCGAGTTTTCCCCCAAGGGATACAGCAACTCGATTTTGGTGTTGGGCAAGGTGATAAACACCACCGTCACCCCGTGGGCGGGTTCATCTTGTGCAGGGCCCACAGTGGCCCCCAGCGTGTTGCGATACTGCGCCGCAGCCGCGTCCAGATCGGGCACAGCTATGGCAACATGGTTTAGTCGTCCAATCATAGGGGGCTCCGTGGTGACGAATGTCCTCGCTTTATGCGGTTTGTGCGGGCGCAGGGCAAGAGGGCGGACTGCCGCAGGAAACCTTGTGACCAAAGTCGTTTTTTTTGGGATTGATTCACCAATCCTTAGGGGGTTTGGGCGTCAGATAAGCGGGTGGTTTCCCAATGGCGAAGGATCTAAATATGCCATCTCCGCTCCCGTTCTCGCTGCCCGCAGGGCCTGGCTTTGCCGCAATCCGTCCTGCAAACCTGTTGCCTTTGTCTGGCGTCACTATGCTTGCGGTCGAAGACAGCCGTTTCGCGTCTGAGGCGTTGCGCCTTTTGTGCCAGCGCAGTGGCGTGCGATTGCGCCGTGCCGAAACACTGGCTGCCGCGCGCCGCCATCTGGCTGTCTACCGCCCCGATGTGGTGCTGGTCGATCTTGGCTTGCCTGATGGTAACGGTGTCGATCTTATCCGCGAGCTTACGAAGCACGACGCAGGCGCATGTGTCGTCTTGGCGACCAGCGGCGACCCCGATGGTTGGTCAGGTGCCATGCGTGCAGGGGCTGCGGGGTTCTTGGAAAAGCCGTTGGACAGTCTGGCAGGGTTTCAAAGCGCGGTTTTGCAACATCTGACAGGGCAGGTACCGCCACCCGCACCGCTGGCAAAACAAACCATCCACCCCGACACCCAAGCGTTGCAAGATGATCTGATCCATGCTGCCGACATGGTCGCAAATGGCGTTCTTGGCCCGAAAAGCTATGTCATGAATTTCATCCGCGGTATTGCCCGCAGTTGCCACGATACGGCGCTTGAAGGGGCTGCCGCACAGGCCCAAACCTCGGATGCGGCATTGGCAGGCTTGGGCCATATCTTGCAGCAAAGAATCCGCTCGCTCGGCGATCCTTTTGCCGCAAATCCAAGCGACCCGTTATAGGGTCAGCCGCGCAAACCCGGGTCATCATTGGCCCGCACCAACCGCGTCAAGTCGCTCAGGCTTTCACGCTGCTGGCCGTTTGGGCCAAAATTCGACGGGGCAAGCCAAGCCAAAAACGCCTCGCGCAGCGCTGGCCATTCGCTGTCGATCACCGAAAACCACGCGGTGTCACGGTTGCGTCCTTTAATCACGGCCGCTTGCCGGAAAATCCCTTCATAGGAAAACCCGAACCGCTGTGCCGCGCGGCGTGACGCCATGTTGGCCGCGTTGCATTTCCATTCGTACCGCCGATAGCCCGCATCAAACGCCCATTGCATCATCAAAAACATCGCCTCGGTCGCATGAACCGATTTTTGCAGTTCGGGGCTGATGCAGATATGCCCCACCTCGATTGATCCCGCCGCAGGGGTAATGCGCAAATAACTGGCAATCCCGCCGCAATGGCCCGTGGCCACATTGCGCAACACATAAAAATGCGGGTCGTCCAGCGCCGCCATTTCCTTGGCCCAACGGTGATAGGCTGCTGCAGATGTAAACGGCCCGTAAGGCATATAATCCCACAGCGCATCATGGCCGGTAAAGGCGCGGTGCAAATCGGCCGCGTGCAAATCGGCATCCAACCGCTCCAACACCACATGCGGCCCTGTCAGCATGGCCCCCGCAGGGGCCGCTGGCGGCACCCAATTTGAAAGGTCTTTGGTCATGAAATGCGCGCCCCGTACACAGGAAAGGTGCCATCGTTATGCGGCGCAGGCGCCCAAACGACAATAGCCATCTGCGCCACCTGACCGTTGGATACGGCTATAAAATCAACTTGGGGTCCGCCCCCATATCCAGCCCCGGAAACACAGCGCGTTCCAACACAGCGCGCTCCAGCCCGAACAGCCCGCGCATGGACCACGCAGCCCAGGCCCGCACGTCCGACGTCGGCATCAGGTCACGGCGGTCATAGAGGGCAGCCTCAGACAGCCCGGGCCAATCACCATAAACCGACCCGCCGCGCAGCGCACCGCCCGCCAGCACCATCGCGCCGCCTGTGCCGTGATCGGTTCCGCCCGTTCCATTTTGCCGCACGGTGCGGCCAAATTCGGTCATCGCAATCAGGGTCGTTCGGCCCCAAACATCGGCCCCCATCTGCGCCTGCATCCGCAAAATAACCCGCTGCAACCGCGACAAGGGCCGCGCAATTGCGCCGTTCTGGTTGCGGTGCGTATCCCATCCTGCCAATGAGAACGCCGCGATCCGCGTGTCACCCACCAACCGGCCAGCAGCAAAATCGACCAACCCGTCGATATCGGGCCACGCGCGGTCCTCGCCCAATCCCTTGCCACCCGACACTTCGCGCGCGGCGCGCGGCGCACGGCCCGACAGCTCGGACGACAGCTCCAAAGCCTCCATCCCCGCCTCGCGGAACAAATCATCTTCGTGGTAAATATGGTCCAGCAACCCCTGCGCCTGCGACGACAGCACAAGGCTGACATCCGGCGTCCAGGCGCGGCTTGGGCCCCGCCCCGCCAGCAACGGCAACGCCTCTCGTCCCACCGCATAGGCGGTTTCCGCCGATAATCCAGGCACCGTTTGCAGCATCCGGTTCAACCACCCATCGCGCTGCGCGCCCAATGCCACATCCATGCCTGTGCCCGCTTCCAGCAGCGATTGCCCGTCAAAATGGCTGCGTTTGTCGCGGTAAGGCGTTGATGTTGCCTGTACAAACCCCAGCTGCCCCGCCTGCCACAACCCTTGCAGCCCGCCCAGCGCAGGGTGCAGCGCGAATGGTCCGCTTAACATCATCGCACTGGCGGGCAAATCCGGCCGCAGCCCCGCGAAATCACGGTCGCCCACAGGCTGTACCACATCCAACCCGTCCATCGCCCCGCGCAAAATGACCACCACAAGCCGGTTTTCCCCCAAACCGCGCCCCGTCGCCAAAGTAACCGAGGTCAAAAGCGGATGCGCCGCTGCCGAACACCCCGCCACCGTCATTCCGCGCAAAAACTGGCGTCTGTCCACAGCCCTACCTCCGGTTAAACGCGGGCGCGGCAAGGACCAGCCCCACCCCTTCGCGCGTCGATTCCGCCCGTGCCACGGCCCACAGCACCCGCTCGTCTGCCGCAGACCCCAGCGCGCGGCGGGCAAACGCCACCGGATCGGGCATCGGCCGCACCAGCCGCCCCGGCACCTCCATCGCCCAAGTGATCCGCGCACTTAACCCCTGCGGCGTGATCCAGGCCTCGGCCTCTTCGGCCCAACCATCCGGCCCCACGGGCTGTTGCCAATCCTGCCCCATCCGGCCCATCGGCTTTAAAATCATCCGCGAAAACGGCCCGCTGCCCATGCGCTGTAAATCATCCCCCGTCATGCCCAGCGAGCGCAATGCCGCCAGCACAAATTCAACCGGTTGTCGCGCTTTCATCAACTCCGGCACCCATGCCGACGGATGGTTCAGCATCGAGCCATAAACTGCCAGCAAGTCGCCGTCCGTTTCCAGATAGGTCGCGGTCATCGCGCGCACCAAATCGGGGTCGGGCGCATCCGACACAAAATGCACCGCCAGTTTTCCCGCAATATGCGCCGCCGTTGCGGGGTGGCGGGCAAGGTCGGTCAGCGCGGCCTTGATCGGGTCCAGCCCGTCACCGCCATAAGATGTCCCCAAAACCACCTCGGCCCCCGGTTCGGCGCGGTCGGGGTGGAACACAAAACCGTCGCGCAAATTGCTGTCCAATCCCGTCAACAGCAAGGCCATTTGCCGCACATCGGCTTGCCCGTAATCGGCTGTCACGCCAAGGCTGTGCAGCTCCATCACCTCGCGCGCAAGGTTTTCATTCACCCCGCGATTGCGCCGTTTACCCACCGGCGACAAGGGTCCGACAGATGCCGACTGGTCCAAAAACACCAGCATCGCAGGGTGCAAGGTGGCCGCAATCAGCATATCCGCAAACCGCCCCGTCACATGCGGGCGCAGCGCATCATGCACCAGCGTCCCGGGCAGGGGGCGTTCGGCAGCCGACCGCGCCTTGGTGGTGAAATGATCGGCCCAAAAGGCGGTCAGCCGCTCGCGAAACCCAATCGGTGCATCCAGACAGCGCGCAAACTGCGCCCGCACACCGGCCTCGGCGGCAGCCGTCACCTCGCGTATGGCGGTTCTATAGGCAGCGCGCTGTGTCGCATCTTGGCGCAACATTTTTCGTGCCTCATGCGCCCGCGCCATCAGGGGCAGGGCATCGCCAAGCCCGATCGTCTGGTGTCGCGCGGCCATATCATCCGGTGCAAACAATCCTGCCAGCACAGCATCGGCCGTGGCCGCCCCCGCAGGCAAGCCATATCCAAACCGGAACGCGGCAAGTGTCGGTATATCCATCATGCGTGACCCGCTACCATCATGCCACGGACACTAGCCGATATTATCCCCGCTTTCATCCTGCCAAAATTGCAGGCGCAGACCCATCGGCGCAACACCGCCAAACTGCAATTCGAAAAGGGGGTAAGTGGTGGCGAGAGACGGACTTGAACCGTCGACCCCACGATTATGAGTCGTGTGCTCTAACCAGCTGAGCTACCTCGCCACTTAAGGCGGGTGGTTAAGGGGGTGGGCGCGGGGCGTCAAGAGGGAATCGGCGGGTTTCCTGCACGTCGCAGCAATTGCCCCCTAATTCGGGCCGCCCCAATTCGGCACCCGATTTTACACAGCCCCGTAAACCGTCCCGCGCACACCGACCTCGCCGTCCACCACAGCCTCGGTCGCATGGGCCACCCGTGGCCGCCCCGATGCGGTAACGCTGATTGTGGCCTCGATAAACATCGCACGCCCTTCCACCTCGGCCTCACGCACATCCTTGGTGGTTGTGATCAGCAACTCATCCGCCCCCGCCAGCCGCGCGCGCGCCGCTGCATCGTCGGTCAATGCCGCCAACATCGCGCCCATCGCGGCCTCTTTGGTGGTGAACCGTTCGGGGCCGTAAGCCAAGTGTGCGGTGAACTGCCCTTCACCCGCTGATGATACCACACCTGTCGCGCGTTGGCTGATTTGGCCGACCACCGCGCCAATCGCATTGGCCACGCCGGCATGTTCGGGCAAGATCATCTTGGCCCCCAACCGCACCCCAACCGCGCCATAGTAATAGGGCGCAGACGCCCCAAGCCCGATGACAGGCACGCCAATCCGCGCGGAAACCTCAATAATCCCGCGATGTTGGGCCAATCCCGCCCGCAACAGCGGGTGCTGGGCCAACACAGCGCCATCCTCGCCCGCAAAGGCAGGGTCTTCGCCAAACGCCGCTTCCAACAGGCAAGTCGCGGTTTGTTCGGTCAACTGATCCACAATCGCTTGCGCAAGCGTTGGCGCATCCGGTGCCACCCGTTCACCGCGCCCGTTGCGCCGTTTTGCCAGCAATCGCACGGCCTTTTCCGCCGCCACCCCGTCCCAATCCGTCAGCCCGCCCAGCACATGGCTGGCATCCGATGGCGTAACCCCTGCCAGCATCACCAACCCGCGCGCGACTAGTCGGTCCATCGCCGCCACCTCCAGCCGCGATGTAAACGCGGCGGCCAGTGGCATCGGCTGGGTGATCCGCGCCAGCAACCCTGCCTCGCGCGCCGTCAGCCCGTTCGCCTCAAATCCCATCGGCACCACGAACCGCCCGTCATGTTCGCCCACCGCGTCTTGTGACAGCGCGCGGTCCAGCGCGTCATGCACCATCGGCCCGTGATCGACCGCCAGCAGCGACACAGGGATCAACCGCCGTGGCCCAAGGGTGAACCCGCCGTCCAACCCTTCCGTAATCAAATGCGCCTCGCTGTCCCCCCCAAGGCCCGTGGTCCGCATCGCCACCGCCTCAACCATCGTGCGGTATCCGCCCACCCGCGCGCCCAAGGGGTCAATCTCGGGCAATCCGTCCTTTAGCAGCGCCACATCCGTGGTCGTCCCGCCAATATCCGACACCAGCGCATCATCGGCCCCCGTCAACCAGCGTGCCCCCACAATCGACGCGGCAGGGCCGGACAGAATCGTCTCGATCGGCCGTTCACGCACCATTGCCGCCGAAATCAGCGCCCCGTCACCGCGCACCACCATCAAGGGGGCGGTAATCCCGCGCTTGGTGTTGTGGCTTTCGCAAGCCGTCACCAAACGGTCGATCATCCCGATCAACCGCGCATTCAGCACCGCCGTCAACGCCCGTTTCGGCCCGTTCAGATTGGCCGACAATTCATGCGAACAGGTCACAGGCCGCCCCGTGATGCGCCGGATCATCTCACGCGCGGCCAGTTCATGCGCGGGGTTGCGGGTGGCAAACCGCGACGCCACGGCAAAGCCCATGACCCCGTGATCGACCAGCGCCAGTTGCAGCCCCGCAAGGTCCAGCGGCGCAAACTCCTGCCCCGCATGGCCATGCCCGCCCGCAATCCGGATAACCGGATCGCCACCCAGCGCCTCACGCAACCCGCCGCGTTCCAGATCGCCGTCATCAAACCCGATGAACACCAGCGCGACACGCCCGCCTTGCCCCTCGACCAGCGCATTGGTCGCCAGGGTCGTCGACAGCGACACCATCGCCACATCCTGCGGGGCCACCTGTGCTGCCGCAAGTGCGGCATCGACCGCGCGGCCAATCCCCTGCGACAAATCCTTGCGCGTGGTCAGGGACTTGGCCTTGCCCATCACCTGATCCGTTTCGCTGTTCAAGATCACGGCATCCGTATAGGTTCCGCCCGTATCAACACCCAGAAAAAGACCCATGTCGCGCTTATGTCCTCTGCCGCCCGTCATCCCGGACCTGTGCGATTTAGGACGGATTCTGACCCTTTGGCCAGCCGCAACCGACCAAATCTGCCGCAACTGTGCAAAATGACTGTCTTAAACCCTGTTCGCCTGCTTGCGCCGCTGATGCGCAGGCGGAATGTTCAACAAGGCGCGGTATTTGGCGATCGTTCGGCGCGCGACAGGCGCGTCCGGCTGCGAAAGCGCCTCGGCCAGGACCTGATCGCTTTGCACATGCTTCGGGTCCTCGGCGCGGATCAGGTTCAGCAACCGCGCGCGGATCGCCCCCCCCGCTACCCCGCCTGTCCCATCTCCCAAACCCGCCGTGAACATCGCGCGTATCCAAACCGTGCCACGCGGGCCATCGACAGACACACCCGCCACCGCGCGGCTTATCGTGCTGACATGCAAATCCAACCCATCGGCGATCTCTTGCATCGTCATTGGCTTCAGCGCAACAAATCCTTGGGTGATTATGTCTTCTTGCCGCTTCAAAATATCTTGCGAAATGCGCAACAAGGTGTGGTTGCGGCTGGCCACAATGCGCTGCACATCCCGCGCGGCGGTCAAACTGCCAGCCCCGCCCTCTGCATCATCATTGATCTGCACATCCGGCAAGGCCGAACGGTTCAGGCTGACCATCCACCCCGTCGGGCCGCGCGTCACCATCAAATCAGGTTCGCGCACAGGGGCTGCATTCTGGCCGAACTGCGCCCCGGGCTTGGGGTCAAACCCGCGAATCCGCCGCAACCGCAGCATAATTTCGGGCGGCCCTACACCGCACAGCGTGGCAAGCCGCTCAATCTCGCCCGAGGCAAGCATATCCAGATGCTCCAACACGCAGGCCATCACGGGGTCAAGGCACTCTGCCTCCTCGGCCTGCAAGCGCAGGCATTCCGCCAAATTGCGCGCGAAAAGCCCCGTGGGTTCAATCCCTTGCAACCTTTGCAACACGCGCAATCCGTCCGCCGCGCTAAACCCCGCTTCGGCAGCGATGGCATCAACGTTGCGCCCCAACCACCCCGACGGCTCCAACGCCTGCATCAACGCAAAGGCAATATTGCGGTCGCTTGCACTGGTCACCGACTGTTCAATTTCGCGCGTGACATGGGCAATCAGCCCCAGCGTGGGGGCCTGCAACAGCGCACCGCTGTCCGGTCCGTCATATCTGCTGACCCCCTGCGCGGCAAAGGCGGTGGTCCAGCGCGGCAACCATTGCGCGGGGTCAACAGGCGAAGGGGCAATCACCAGATGCGGGTTCGTGCTGGCTTGTTCTTCCAGATAGCGCGTCAACCCCGACGCATCAAAGCGCAACACGCGGATTGACGCGGCAAGCGATCCGTTCAACCGCAGCTTTTGGGTGACACTAAGGCGGTTGGCCTGACGGGCCATCGGGGTGTTCCTTGTTCGGGTTCGCGGGCCTAAAGGCAGGCTGCCAACCAGCCTAGCGCGCGACACACCCGTCACGCAACTGTGGCCCCGTGCCCTATCGCAATTTCTGCGGCGCAGGGGTAGGGTCGCCCCCAAAGCCGAACGCCGCCTTCAAACCCCGACCCCAAAAGCGAACCCCAAAATGCACGCCCAAACATGGCCCCAACTGAAAGATCTCGTGCTGATCGGCGGCGGCCACGCCCATGCGCTTGTCTTGCGCAAATGGGGGATGACCCCCCAGCCGGGCACCCGCGTCACGGTTATCAACCCCGGCCCCGTCGCCCCCTATACCGGCATGCTGCCCGGCCATATCGCAGGCCATTACACACGGGCCGAGATGATGATCGACCTTGTGCGCCTTGGCCGTTTCGCAGGCGCGCGTGTGGTCATGGGCCGCGCTGTGGGGCTGGACCGCACCGCCCAGCAGGTGATTTTGCAAAATGGCCGCCGCTTGCACTATGATGTTGCCTCTATCGACATCGGCATCGCGTCAAACCTGCCCGATCTGGCGGGCTTTGATGATAATGCCGTCGCTGCCAAACCGCTTGGCGGCTATGCCGAACGCTGGGAAACCTTTGTAAAATCGGCCCCGCAAGCGCCGCAATTGGTCATCATCGGGGCAGGGGTGGGCGGGGTCGAACTTGCCTTGGCCTCGGCCCACCGTTTGCAAACCAGCGGGCGCACTCCCTACATTACCTTGCTGGAACGGGCAGATACCGTCTTGCCGAATA
Source organism: Pseudorhodobacter ferrugineus DSM 5888 (assembly GCF_000420745.1). Lineage (GTDB taxonomy): Bacteria > Pseudomonadota > Alphaproteobacteria > Rhodobacterales > Rhodobacteraceae > Pseudorhodobacter > Pseudorhodobacter ferrugineus. The sequence goes on along the minus strand of NZ_ATVN01000020.1, from coordinate 24,612 downwards.
TCGGCGCAGGCGCGCGCGCCGCCCTTTTGGCCCAGCTTGCGCATTACGGTGTGACCTTGCTGACCGGCGTTGAACCCAGCACCATCGCCCCGCACAGCGTAACCTTGACCAATGGCCAAACCCTGCCATCCGATTTCACCCTGTCGGTCGCAGGCGCGCAGCCACAGGCGTGGTTGGCAGATACCGGCCTGACCTTGCACAACGGCTTTGTCACCATCTCGCCCAGCCTGCAAAGCTCGGATCCCGCGATCTTTGCCACAGGTGACTGCGCCCATATGGCCTATGCCCCGCGCCCCAAAGCGGGCGTTTTCGCGGTGCGCCAAGCGCCTTTCCTGTTTCACAACCTGCGTGCAGCGCTGTCCGGTGCGCCCTTGCGCCAGTATCAGCCCCAGCGCGACTATCTCAAACTTATCTCGACAGGCCGAAAACACGCCGTGGCCGATAAGCTCGGCCTGCGGTTTGAGGGCGCATGGCTGTGGCGCTGGAAAGACGGGATCGACCGCAAATTCATGGCGAAATTTGCCGATTACCCAACCATGCCCCTGCCTGCGCTGCCCAAAGACGCCGTGGCGGGTCTGGCCGATGCCTTGGGCGAAAAGCCCCTGTGTGGCGGTTGCGGTGCCAAGGTTGCGGGGGCCACCTTGGGCACTGCCCTTCAAAACCTGCCCGCCCCAACGCGCCCCGATGTCCTGTCCGGTCCGGGCGATGATGCGGGTATTTTGCAACTGGCCAAAGGTGTCCAAGTCCTGACCACCGACCATCTGCGCGCCTTCACCCATGATGCCGCTTTGATGGCACGGATCACCGCCATTCACGCGCTGGGCGACATTTGGGCGATGGGCGCACATCCGCAATCGGCCCTGTCACAAATCACGTTGCCCCGCCTTGGCGCGGCGCTTCAGGCTGACATGCTGGCCGAAATTCTAACCGCTGCTGCCGATGTGTTTGGCGCAGCGGGGGCTGATATCCTTGGCGGTCACACCTCGATCGGGGCCGAACTGACCATCGGGTTTTCGATCACGGGTCTGGCCGACACCCCCATCCGCAAAACCGGCGCGCAGGTTGGCGATGCGATTATCCTGACCAAACCCATCGGCACCGGCACCATCCTTGCCGCCGAAATGGCCACCGCACGCTTGGATGACAGGATGCTGGGCGAGGTGGTCACAGCTTGCTTTGCCTCCATGCAGCACCCGCTTGCCACGGCGTCCCAAATCCTGTCCCCCCACGCCACCGCCATGACCGATGTCACCGGCTTTGGCCTTGCGGGGCACCTGTTGGAAATGCTGCAAGGGGCGGGGCTGTCGGCCACGATTGACCTGAACGCCGTCCCACTGCTTGCGGGCGCGCAGGCCTTGGCCGACCAAGGCTATGCCTCCTCGATCGCGCCCGCCAACCGCGCGCTGTGCTTGGGGCAAATCGCTGCGCCCATCGGCCCCCGCACCGCCTTGCTCTATGATCCGCAAACCGCAGGCGGTTTGCTGGCGACCGTGCCGCAGGACCACGCACAAACCATTCTGAAAACGCTAATCGCCGCAGGCGAACCCGCGGCGATTATTGGTTACACAGATGCAGGCCCCGCCATGCTGCGGGTGACTGACTGACCTATTGCGCGACCATGCAATCGGCCAGCGACTTGGCCAACCCCAGCAGCAGGGCACCGTACAAATCAGCACCGGGGGCAATCGCCGTGCCTTCGGGGTCCAGCGGCGCACCGATCCGCACACCCGTTGCCTCGGCCATCTGCGCCACGCTTTCGGCGCTGTGATTGGCCTCGGGGAACAGACAGACCACGCCATCCTCCTGCAACGTCTTTTGCAAGGCCGCAATATGCGCCGCACCCGATGCCGCTGCATCACTCTCGCGCAGGCTGCCTGCAAATTTCAGGCCGAAATGATCCACGAAATAGCCATAGGCGGCGTGGTTGGTCGCAAAGGCCTTCCCCTCTACGGGCGCAAGCATTGCGCGCGCCTCAGCCTCGATCCCGTCAACTTTGGCCTGCGCCGCGACAGCGTTTGCCCGATAGACAGCGGCCTGTGCTGGGTCTGCAGCGGCCAATGCCTCGGCAATCAGGCCCAACCAGATTTGCGCGTTCTGCGGGTTCAACCACGCATGCGGATCCACCCCGTCATGCGAATGCTCATGCTCCTCTGCATGTTCATCCTTGGCCTCATCCGCGTGGTCATGGCCCTTATGCTCATCCGCATCGCCCTCGGCCATTTCGGCCGTCTCGGCAAAGCTGCGCGTCAGCGTCCCCGGCGCGTCCAACAGCGCCAAGCCTTCGCCTTTGCCCAAACCGTCCATTGCGCGGCCCAGCCACGGCGTCATCTCGGGCCCAACCCAAATGATCAGATCCGCCGCTGCCAAACTTTGCGCCTGACTTGGGCGCAACTGGAAATCATGCGCATTGCCGCCCATCGGCAGCAAAACCTCGGGCGCGCCCAAATCGCCCATCACCATCGACACCAAGGAATGCACGGGGCCAAAGTCTGTTACCACCTTGGGGGCGTCGGCCAATGCTGATTGGCCAATCAGCACGGCCGCTGCACATGTTATTAAGGTACGCATCGAAAAACTCCTGTCTTGTAGTACCGCGCCAAGCGGCTTATGTTATGCTATAACCTAAAATACGTTATGCTATAACATGTCAAGAGGCGAAATGCCAAACCAACCCAACGCGTTCGACACCCACGATCACAGCCATTGCACCACCGATGGCCTTGCCCGCGCCGAAGGCATTCTTGCCCTGCGCAAACAACGCCTCACGCCCGTGCGCCGCCAAACCCTGCAAATCCTGCTGGCCGAACACCGCGCCCTTGGTGCGTATGAGGTGCTGGACAAGTTGGCCGAGGCGGGCTTTGGCAAACAGCCGCCCGTCGCCTACCGCGCGCTGGAATTTCTGGTCGAACACGGGCTGGCCCACAAGGTCCGCCGCCTCAACGCCTTTGCCGCCTGTATGCACCCCGAAACCGACCACGCGCCCGTGTTCCTGATCTGCCGCGGCTGCAACGCGCTGGCCGAAACCGCCGCCGAACCCGTCCGCGCCGCATTGGATGCCGCAGCCCATGCGGCAGGCTTTACCGTAGAACGCACCAGCATCGAGGCATTGGGTCTTTGCCCCAAATGCAAGGTCGCCGCATGACCCTGATTGCCGCCCAAAACATCACCGTCCGCTTTGGCAGCACAGATATATTGTCCGGCGTCTCTTTGGCTGTTCAACCCGCTGAAATCGTTACCATTGTTGGCCCCAACGGCTCGGGAAAATCCACCCTTCTACGCGCCATTCTGGGCATTCAACCGCTGGCCGCAGGCACCCTCAACCGCGCGCCAAACCTGCGCATCGGCTATGTCCCGCAACGCCTGCACATCGACCGCCCCATCCCGATGACCGCGCGGCGGTTCCTCTCGCTCCCCCAGCGCTGCACCGATGCGCAGGCCACGGCGGTTCTTGCCCGCTGCGGCGTGGCGGGCGTTGAAAACCGCCAACTCGCGGACCTTTCGGGGGGCCAGCTTCAACGCGTCCTCCTCGCCCGCGCCTTGCTCAATGAACCCGACATCCTGATCCTCGACGAACCCACCCAAGGCCTTGACCAACCGGGTGAGGCGGCGTTTTACCAACTCATCGCCGATGTCCGCCGTGATACCGGTGCCGCAGTCTTGCTCGTCAGCCACGACCTGCACGTCGTCATGGCCGCATCCGACCGCGTGATCTGCCTGAACGGCCATATCTGCTGCGAAGGCACGCCGGATGTGGTGCGCGATGCCCCCGAATACCGCGCCCTGTTCGGCTTTGGCACCCAAGGCGCGCTGGCGCTCTACCGTCACGACCATGACCACAGCCACGGGCCCAGCCTGACGCATGTACACGGCCCCAACTGCGGTCATGACCACGGGCACAGCCACCACACCGAAACCCAAAAAGAGCCGCACAAACATGCTTGATGATTTCCTAACCCGCGCCGCCCTTGCAGGCATCGGCGTGGCCGTGGCCACTGGCCCGCTTGGCGCTTTTGTCGTCTGGCGGCGCATGGCCTATTTCGGCGATGCGACCAGCCACGCGGCGATCCTTGGCGTGGCGCTGGCACTGGCGCTGTCGCTGCCCATCGGGCTTGGCACGATGTTCGTAGCGCTGGCCATGGCGTTGACCGTCTCGGCGCTGTCGGCGCGCGGCTGGGCGGTCGATACCACGCTTGGCGTGCTGGCACACTCTGCGCTGGCCTTCGGCCTTGTCGCCATCAGCTTTGTACCGGGTGTGCGCGCCGATCTGTCGGGCCTGTTGTTCGGTGACATCCTTGCTGTGTCCAGAACCGACCTCGCCTATGTCTGGGCTGGGGCCGCCGTCATCACAGCCTTGCTCCTCTGGCGCTGGCAAGCGCTGCTCACCACAACCCTGTCCGAAGATCTCGCCCACGCCTCCGGCCTCAACCCCGACCGTGAACGCCTTGCCCTGACCGTAGCACTTGCCATCACCGTCGCCGTCGCCCTCAAAATCGTCGGCGCCCTCCTCATCTCCGCCATGCTCATCATCCCCGCAGCCAGCGCCCGCAGCCTGTCCCGCAGCCCCGAGGTCATGGCGCTGCTGGCCGTCATAATCGGCGCAGTCTCGGTGCTGGCAGGCCTGCAACTGTCCTTGCATTTCGACACCCCCGCTGGCCCCTCGATCATCGCCGTCGCCGCCCTGATCTTCACCGCATCGGTGGTCATCGCCCCCCTGAAATCCCGCTAAACCTCCTCTCGCAACCTGTGGTGCGCGACCTCGAAGAACGGCCCCCCAAACATGCCACAACGCCCCAAAACCTTGTCAGCCTGTGCAACGCTCCTCGCGGGAATGCTCATCACCCTGCAGGCCCTCGCGCAACCTGTCACAGCCGATCCGGAACGCTACAACAAGTGGCAAGATATGTGCCAAGAGCATGCCTGCGCAGACTTTCCGATGGATCATCTCACAGCAAGTTTTGGCGGGCAGTATACTACTTTCCAATGCGCAGACTGACCTATCCTGATTGACAGACAATTGACCCCAAGAAAGAGCGGCTGGAGCTGTTTGGCGGAAATCTGGAAGAAACGCCTGATATGCCAAGGCGCAAATTCAGCAATCTCGGAATTCAGTTTAGCAAATGTTGTGGCGAATTGTTTCAATGGTTTGGGATGGATGAGGCGGCTGAACGAAACCGGTATTCCAACCTTATGTGGGTCTATCCATACCTATACCCGTTTCGCTTGGGATCGAGTAAATACTCATTGCTCGATTCACTGCGCTATTACGTTTACAACGACGAAACAGCTACGCTTCCTGAAATTGACCCACCGCAAATTCCAGAGGCGCTGAGAACCGATTTCAGCCCGTCATTTTGGCGGTTGGCCGATTCCTATTATGACAAGATGCTCGTCTCCAAGAAACCTATATTGGCAGAAAGTTATGTCTTCATGCGGTGCAGGCCGGAGCTTTGTGATGTCCTCACGCTGCGACCCGCAAACGGCGACAATATTCCTCCTCCATTGCGTGTCTACATTCAACTCTGGTCGCCCGTTTTGGGAAAAGGCGAAGGCGCCGAAGAATTGGCCTCATATCTTCAAGACCTAGATAAAATGCTGCGTTTGGCGCGCAGTCACCCGAAGGAACGTTAGGCCCAGACAGTCCATCCCCCATTTCATCTTGGCCCAAATACCTAAATCCCGCCCGCGCCCCACGCCAAACCCCATCAGAACGCGGCCAATGTCGTTTTTATCTGCAATCGGTCGGGCCATATTGCCCAGCCACCTCACAATCGGGCACATATGGGCAAAATTCGCGCTCAGGGAGTCGCCTCATGAAAACGCATGTCAAAGCTTTGGTCGTCGGCGGTGGTGCCGTCGGAAACGGGATCGCCTATCATCTGGCCAAGGCGGGCTGGGACACGATGCTGGTCGAACGCGATGAACTCACCTCCGGCTCCACATGGCACGCGGCGGGCCTTTTGCCCTTGTTCAACATGTCCTACGCCACGACCCATATCCACAAATATTCCGTTGATTTCTATAAATCATTGGAGGCAGAAACAGGCCTGAACGCCGGTTTCGCCGTGGTTGGCAACCTGCGCATGGCCCAACATCAGGCCCGCATGGATGAATACATGCTCTATTCCGCCGTTGCCGACAGCGCCGATGTTTACCACGAATTCATGACGCCCGCGCAGATCAAGGAACGCTGGCCACTGGTGCGCACTGATGATCTTGTGGGTGCACTTTTCCACCCACAAGACGGCTACATCAACCCTGCCGATGTGACCCAAGCTATGGCCAAAGGGGCCCGCCAACATGGCGCGACGATCGAGCGTAAAATCCAAGTTGATGCCTACCGCTGGACCGGTACCGAATGGATCGTGTCTTGCACCAAGATGGTTGATAAAGGCGGCAACCTGATCCCATCCGAAGAAACGTTTGAGATTCACGCCGAACATGTCGTCACCGCCACCGGCAACCACGCCCAACGCACCGCCCGCCTGCTGGGCATCAAAATTCCCGCGATCCCGGTGGAACACCAGTTCATCGTCACCGAACCCGACCCGATGCTGGTCGAATACCGCAAAAACAACCCCGAACACCCCGTGCTGCGCGACGCCGATGCGAAATGGTACGTCCGCGAAGAACGTGGCGGCTGGATCCTTGGCCCCTATGAAAAAGGCGCACCTGCGCGTTTCGAATACGGCGTCCCCGACAGCTTCCGCGCCGATCTGTTCCCCCTTGCCTTGGACCGGATCGAACAGGAATACATGGACTTCATCCACCGCCTGCCATCCAGCGAACCCGTTGGTTTGAAAGATGATTTCAACGGCCCGATCTGCTATACCCCCGATGGTAACCCGCTGGTCGGCCCCGTGCCCGGCCTGCGCAACATGTGGATCGCCGAAGGCTTTTCCTTCGGTATCACCGCCGCTGGCGGCACCGGCTATTACCTCGCCCAACTGATGACGCAAGGCGAGGCCGAGATTGACATGGCCTCCCTCGACCCGCGCCGCTATGGCAGTTGGATGACCACCGAATACGCCGCCCGCAAGAATGAAGAATGTTACGACCACGTCTTCATCCTCCACCACCCCGATGAGGAACGCGAGGCCTGCCGCCCCCTACGCACCACCCCCGTTTACGACAAACAAATCGCTTTGGGCGCGCAAATGGGTTTCGTGAACGGCTGGGAGCGCCCCAACTATTACGGCCCGCTGGACGCCCCTGCCGATTTCGACCATAATTCCCGCAGCTTCCGCCGTGGCGACTGGTGGCAATACGCCAAGGCCGAGGCAACGGCCCTGCGCGATACCGCTGGCCTCATCGACGCCTCCGCCTTCACCAAACACACCGTGCGCGGGGCAGGGGCCACGGCCTTCCTCGACTGGTTCACCTGCAACAAATTGCCCAGCATTGGCCGCATCAACCTGACCTATGCGCTGACGCCAACAGGCACCACCCGCACCGAATACACCATCGTTCGCAATGCGGAAAATGACTATTACCTCGTGTCCGCTGGCGCATGGACCAGCTATGACGCCGATTATATGCGCAAATCCGCCGAAGATTTCATCGCGGCAGGCGGCGCGCATGTGGAAATCAACGACGTCACCACCCAATGGGGCGTCTTCGCCATCGCTGGCCCCAACGCCCGCAAAATCCTGCGTGAAATCGTCAAGGATGCCGATGCTGACACGGTTCTTTCAAACAAACGCTTCCCATGGCTGACCGCGCGCAAGCTCGAACTCGGCATGTGCCCCGTCAACGCGATCCGCGTGGCCTATACGGGCGAACTCGGCTGGGAACTCCACCACCCGATTGAGATGAACCGCTACCTGTGGGATCTCCTGCTAAAAGCGGGCGAGAAACATGGCATGAAACTCGTCGGTGCCCGCGCCCAAAACTGGCTGCGTCAGGAAAAATCTTACCGCGCTTTCGGCACCGAACTTGGCCGTGATGCCACGCCGATGGAGGCAGGGCTTGACCGTTTCATCGACCTCTCCAAAGACTTCCAAGGCAAACAGGCCATGATCGACACAGGCATCCGTGCCAAATGCGTGACCGTCCTGATCGACGGCCCAGAGGATGCCGACCCGTGGGGCAAAGAGGCGATTTTTGTGAACGGCAAAAAAGTGGGCCGCCTCACCTCCGGCGGCTGGTCGGTCGCGTTCAACAAACAAATCGGCATGGGCTATGTCACGCCCGATTTGGCCGCCGTTGGCACCAAGCTAAAGGTAAAAATGCTGCTGAAAGAATGGGACGCTGTGGTGGTCGAAGACAGCCCGTTCGATCCCGCCAACGAACGGATCCGTATCAACGGTTAACGCGAACCGCCAGAACAGCAAAAAGGCCCCGCACGCGCTGCGGGGCCTTTTCGCATCTCAAATCTGGCCAAAAGCCAAACGCTCACTTTTCCCCAATATACTCCGCCATCAGCTTTTCGTTCTTGGCATCTTCCAACCGCGCCAAACGGTCCTCGGCGATTTTCGTGTCAAAGCGGTATTTGACAAAGTTCACCAAAGACAGCGTCAAAAGCAGGATCCCAAGACCCCAATAGCCTTTGGTCGACAGATCCACAGGGGCCAACCAGATCGACAGGGCAAGCATGCCGTAGGCAATGGCCACGCCAACGCCGTTAAAGAACATGATGGCAGATGTATCGGATTTTTGTGCAGACATGATAAAGTTCCTTTATGTGGGTATTTGATGTGCCCGATCAGGTCAGGCGGATTTCAGGATGTATGTACGCATGGCATACGGATGACATACGCAAACTGTACGGTCGTTTTGGGTCAGGCTTTGGCTTTCAGGCGGGCCAGAACATCGGCAGCGGTGACGCGGGTGGACGGGCCAAACCCTGCATCGGCCATCCGGTCGGCCAGCCCGTCATGCGACAATTCACGGTTGATGCCGCGCAGAATATCCGACCTCTCGAACGGGTCGTCGGCATTGGTGACACGGGTAATCAGCGCCTCGGCCTCTTCAATCGCAGACGCCTCGCCATTGGGCAGTTTCTTGATCAAGGCTTGTTCGCGGCGAATGGCGCGGGCAGTCGTAGCGCCTTGTTTCAAATCGATAATCCTGCGGTGCCCTGCTTCAACCGATTGGCGCAGGCGCACGGTTTTCGTCTCCAGCCGCAGCACGGTTTCGACCCGCAAAACACGTTCGTTTTCCATCTGGGCCAGCGCATCGGCGGCTGGGGTGGCAAGGTCTTCGCGGCCTTGTTCCAAGGCTTCGGTGGCACGGCGGGTCATGTCCGCGATGCGCTGATCCAGCGTCGCCAGCAGCCGCTCTTCGCTGCGTTGACGTTGAATTAAACTTGCCAAAGTACCCTTGGCCGCGCGCAAGCCTTCATCGGCCTCGCGGATTTTCTGGTCGATAAGTTCGATTGCGTAAGTGTCGCGGATGGTTTCTTCGGCGCGGGCATTGGCGCCAAGGATCAGGGTGCGTAGGGTTCCAAACATCAGTCGCTCCTTTTCATGTGGTTCATGTTGAACCTTGTTCATGAATTGAACGTACCGATATCTGAACGCTGTTCAATATTAATTTTGAACGATGTTCAGGAATTATGCTTGTGACGTTACGTTCGACAGCAAAATCGCGATCATGTCTTCGATTTTGTCCAGCGGAACACCCGAAATTCGCTTTTGCAGGCCCAAAAGAACGATTCCATGCACGGATGAGAACAAAGCACGGGTCATCAATTCCAATTCATGCCGCGTATAGTTGGGAAAAACCCGCGCCAATGGGGCCGCGATCAGGGCAAACAGCTTGCCCAATTCGGCCAGATACCACTGCGGAACATCCATTTCTGTCGACATTTCAAGGTCAAACAGGGCGCGCCACAGGTTCGTATTTTCGGCAGCGAATCGCAAATAGGCATGCGACATGGTGATCAATTCAGCCTGCGGCGCGTTCTGTGGGGCCGCCGCGACCGAGGCCGCAACCACTTTGCCCAAAGACTGAAACGTGCGGCCATTCACCGCCATAATCAAACCATTCAGGTCAGGGAACACGTTATAGATCGCACCAACGGCACAATCCGCTTCACGTGCCAATTCGCGGGCTTTGATCGCAGGCAGGCCCTCGTCCCGTATCCGCGTCTCGGCAATATCAATCAGGCGGGCGCGCAGATCTTCGCGTCGCAGATCGGCTTTGCTGGGCTTTTTGGCAGTGTCGGGCATAGTCTGAACCTCATTGAACGAGGTTCAGACTAGCCTGTGCGCGCAGGAATGGAAAGTTAGGTACTGCTTGGCGCGCCGCCTTCAAAGCGGTTGCCGTTGGAATAGTCACACGGCGCTTCTTGCATCTCCAGATGCAGGCGGGTGCCGGTGTAGGGATGGGCGCGGGCAAGGTCTTCGTCGAAGTCAATCCCAAGGCCGGGACCTTCGGGCGGGATGATGTAGCCGCGTTCCCATTTGATCGAATTCTTGATCAGGGCTAGGTGAAAACTGCCACCTGTTTCAATGGTTTCTGCGATCAGCAGGTTCGGGATGGACGTGGCAAGATGGATATTCGCCGCCCATTCCACGGGGCCTGCATAAAGATGCGGGGCCATTTCGGCGTTGAAAACTTCGGCCATGGCCGCGATTTTCTTGGCCTCCCAAATTCCGCCGACGCGCCCCAAAGCGGGTTGCAGGATCTTGACCCCGCCATGCCGCAACAGCGCGCCAAACTCGGCTTTGGTCGTCATCCGTTCGCCCGTGGCCAGCGGGATGCGGACATGTTTGGCGACCTCGGCGAATTCCAAAAGGTTGTCCGGCGGGATCGGTTCCTCGTACCAAAGGGGGGAATAGGGTTCCAAAGCCTGCCCTAACCGGATGGCGCCCGGGGTGGTGAATTGGCCGTGGGTGCCGAACAAAAGGTCGGCGCGGTCGCCCACGGCCTCGCGGATGGCTTTGCAAAACGCAACCGAGCGGGTGATGTCGGACATTGCCGGATGGTGCCCGCCGCGAATGGTATAGGGGCCTGCGGGGTCGAATTTCACGGCTGTGAACCCAAGGTCGACAAAGCGGATCGCCGCCTCGGCTGCGGCATCGGGGGACACCCAGAAATCGGCGCTTTCCTTGCCCGGTTCGGGGTAAAGATAGGTGTAGGACCGAATACGGGCATTCATTTTGCCACCCAACATCGCCCAGACCGGCCTGTTGCGTGCTTTGCCGACAATATCCCAACAGGCCATTTCCAGCCCTGAAAACGCGCCGATCACGGTGGGGTCAGGGCGCTGGGTGAATCCCGAGGAATAGGCGCGGCGAAACATCAGCTCGATGTTTTCAGGGTTTTCGCCTTCCATGTGGCGGGCAAAGACATCTTCGATAACCGCGTGCATCGCCTTGGGGCCCACGGTCGAGGCATAACATTCGCCAATGCCTGTGATGCCGCAAGCGGTGGTCAGCTTGGTGAATATCCAATAGCGGCCGCCCCATCCGGGGGCTGGGGGGGCGACGGTAAAGATTTCGAGCGATTGCAGGCGCATTGGTGGGCTTTCCGATTGTAGCACGTGCCGGGGGCTTCACGCCCCCGGACCCCCGTGAGGTATTTGGTCCAAGATGAAGCCTAGGCGCTGTTTTTATGGGTTTCCAGCGGTTTCGCGACATGAAGAGCGATGGCTGCGACCATAAGGAGGGCGGCGAGCAGGAACGGCGCTCCAGGGGCGAAGATGGGGGCGTCAGGTGCTGTGAAGGCGGCAAAGGTGGACGTCATCACCAAGGGCGCCACGATCATTGCAATGGCGTTCAGGGAGGACAGCACGCCTTGCAATTCGCCTTGGGCATTGTCGGGCGTATCGCGCGACAGGATGGCTTGGAGCGCTGGTGTGACCACACCACCAAGGGCGGTGATCGGGGTTAACAACAGAGCAATCGCGCCAGAGGTGACAAGCCCGAGTGCGGTGAGCGTGATAACGTCAATCCACATGCCAATATGGGCGGCGCGGTGTTCGCCAAACCGTTTGATGAGTGGTCCCACAAGGAAGGCTTGACCGATCCCGTAGCTGAGCCCGTAAAGCGCCAGCGAATAGCCGATGGTTTCGGTGTCCCAGTCAAAGCGGGCCTTACCAAAGAACGCCCAGATCGCGGGATAGACATTCATCGCAAGGGCGACGATCAGAAAGGTGATCAGGGGGCGTTTCAGGCCGGGCAGTTTGCTGACGGCACGTAACGCCCCGATTGGGTTGCCACGCGCCCATGTGAAGGGGCGGCGGGTCCGGTCGGTCACAGTTTCGGGCAGGACGATCAGCCCGAGGATCAGATTGGCAAGGGCCATTGCACCGGCGGCATAAAACGGTGCGCGGGTATCAAGGGTTGCGACCAAGCCGCCGATCAATGGTCCCAGCACAAACCCTATGCCAAAGCAGGCCCCAATCAGGCCAAAGCGGCGGCCTCTGTCTTGGGCTGGTGTGATATCGGCGATAAATGCCGTGGCGGTGGAATGGGTCGCGGCTGCAATACCCGCCAATACGCGGGCGAGCACCAAAAGCCAAATGCTGGGGGCCAAGGCCATGCACAGATAGGCGAATGCCATAACCCCGAGCGAGACGAGCAGGACAGGGCGGCGGCCATACCAATCCGACAGCGACCCGATCACGGGGCCAAAGATAAACTGCATCACAGCAAAGGACGTGGTCAACAGGCCGCCCCACAAAGCCGCAGTTGCCAGAGTGCCGCCAGTTACGTCTTCAATCAAATCAGGCATCACAGGGAAAATCAGGCCAATGCCGATGGCATCGAGCGTGACGGTCATCAGAATAAAGCTGAGCGCGAGGCGGGGTGTGGGTGTCACAAAATGGCCTTTGCAAGCGCTTGGGGGGTTGAGAAAAACGGCGAATGGCTGCTGTTGAGGTGTCTGACGTCATCCCAACCTTGGGACATTGTGGCCTGATAGTCGGGCGGGATCGCGCGGTCATCGCGGCACAGGATATAGCGCTTTGGAACCGTCACGGTATCAAAGAAAAGCGGCGTGCTTTGCGGCAAAATGGCCTGCGGCCCAAGATGTGCCTGAGCGTAACGCACCACCTCGGGCAGGCAATCGTGATACAGTTTGTCGGCAACCATTTCGGGGCGGAACGAAAACGATTTACGGTCTGCGCTGGTTTCAATCGCCTCCAGCAAGGGTTGGCTTGGCCCTGCGCGGCGCATATCGGCAAGGCTTTGCCCCGACTGCGGCACATAGGCGCAAACGTAGACCAGCCGTGCGATCTTTTCGGGCGCGCGTAAGGCGGCGGCGGTTATCGGATAGCCCGCCATGGAATGCCCGACCAAAACCGTAGGCACCGTGATCGCATCAAGAATTGCCTCGACATATAGATCAAGGGTGATCTGGTCGATGGGGGTGCTGTCTTGGCCATGGCCTGGCAAGTCGATGGCGCGGGTGTCCGGCAGGTGGGGCAATGTATCGCGCCAGCACCATGCCCCGTGGCACGAGCCGTGGATCAGAAGGATGGTCTGCATCGGGGGCGTTCCTGTATCCAGTGCGAAGGGCACGTTTGCCGGATTGGAGCCAAGGGTCAACCACAATCAACCATGCCCTATGGACCCAAGAAAGGATGTCAGCGCGCTTGCAAACTCTGCGGGTTGTTCGATCATGGGCAAGTGCCCTGCCTTACGGATCAAATGGAAGCGGGCAGATGGGATAAGTTCAGCCAATTCGCGGACCATATCGGCAGGGGTTACCGCGTCATGGCTGCTGGCGATTATCAAGGCGGGCAGGTGCAAACTGGCCGTGGTGGTGTAAAAATCGGTGCCCGCAATGGCGGCGGCACAGCCCAAAAAACCCTCTAACCGCTGTGTGCGAAGGAGCGTGGCCCAAGGCGCAATCGCTGCAGTTTCGCGAAAATCACGGGAGAAGGTTTGCGCCAGATCAGCCTCGTGGCGCGCCTCGATCCCATCGGCTTTTGTTGCCTCAATCAGCCGTGCCCATGTGTCCTTGGTGCCCATTTTGGTCACGCTATTGGCGATCACCAGCGCGCGGATTTGGTCCAAACGTTTGACGGCAAGCCCTTGGGCCACCATCCCGCCGATGGAACTGCCGACAAACACACAGTCGCGGATATTCAGATTGTCCAGCAGACCCTCGGCATCGCGCACCAAGGCGCCCATCGAATAGGGCGCAGGCGGGGTTGCGGATGCGCCATGCCCGCGCAAATCATAGCGGATGATCCGCAGGGTTTGCGGCAGATAGGGGATGATGGCATCCCAAACGCTGTGGTCTAGCCCCATCGCATGCGCAAACACAACTGCGGGGCCTGTCTGTGCCCCTTGGTCACGATAGGCAATCTGGTGATCGCCGCATTGGGCATAAGACATCGGCACGTGCATCACGGGGGTCCATTGGCAACTTCAAGCGCTGTTGTCCGGCAATGGCGCGCGCGCTGCAACCCTGTTTTGCAACCAGTCTTTAGTGATTGACCATCATAAGCCCGACCACAACCAAACCCGCGCCGCCGATTTGGCGCAGTGTCATCGCCTCGCCGATATACCACGCGTAAAGCATGACGATCAGGGACTCGACCCCGATAATGGCAATATAGACAGGCCCCAAATTGGTTCCGCGCAACACCGGCATTTCCCCGAAAACGGCTGCGGCAAGCCCGATGGCCATACCCAACACGGCAAGGCCCGTTAGCGCGGATGATCCCATCTTCATGCGGATAGTCGCCGCGCTGTAACCGAAAGCCGCAACCAAAATCAGGATGAGGTTTGCCGGTTGCAAAAGGGAAAGCGTTGGCGACGTTATCGGAGGTTTCCAAATTAAAGGGCCAGCTCGTCGCGAAAATTGCGACAAGCCGGCGTTAAAAAGGATTGTTGAAAACAAATTTTATCTGTCAAAAAATCGTCATGTCGGGTTGGGCAATGCCCCAACCCTGCGTAAAAAGATATTAGTCGGCCAATCTAGCCAAAGCGCGGGCAAAGATATCGGGATCGACATTTCCCCCTGATGCAACACATATCACATCCGGTGTGGTGATCTGTTCCCCATGGAACAGCGCCGCCGCCAAAGCCACAGCGCCGCCCGGTTCCAACACGATTTTCAGCCGCAACCATGCCAGCGCCATAGCCCGCAGCGCCTCATCATCCGTCACAACGATGCCGGGGCCACACATCCGCTGCATGATGGGAAGCGTAATCTCGCCTGGTGTGGGGGTGACAATCGCGTCACACAGCGATCCGGACATGGTGGCGTTTTTCTGGCGTGTGCCAGTGGCAAGGCTGCGGGTTACATCGTCAAAGCCAACGGGTTCGGCAGGGCGCGCACGCAAACCGGTGCTGCGCGCAGCAAGCGCCAAAGCTATCCCCGAGGTCAGCCCGCCGCCCCCGCAACACACCACGACATCGGCCTTGGTTATTCCCAGCTCAGCCGCTTGTTCGGCAATCTCAAGCCCGGTGGTGCCCTGGCCTGCGATCACCATTTCGTCGTCGAACGGCTTAATCAGGGTCAGCCCGCGCTCGGTTGAAAGGCGGTCGCCAATCGCGTCACGGTCTTCGGTCTCGCGGTCATACAGCACCACTTCGGCCCCAAGAGCGCGGGTGTTTTCGATTTTGATCCGAGGTGCATCCATTGGCATGATGATCACGGCTGGCGCATCGTGCAACTTGGCTGCAAGGGCGACACCTTGGGCATGGTTGCCCGACGAAAAAGCAATCACCCCTTTGGCGCGCAAACCGGGCGCCAAGGCAGACAGCGCCGACCACGCACCCCGAAATTTAAACGACCCTGTGTGTTGCAAGCATTCGGCTTTCACAAACACCCGCCGCCCGGCAATTTCATCCAGAAAGGGCGAGGACAGCAGTGGTGTGCGGCGCGCATGTCCCTTCAGGCGAAGGGCGGCGGCTTCGATATCGGTAATGTCTGGCATGTGTTCCAGCTTTCTTTGCAATGTCGCCGTATTGCTGACCTTTACAGATAAAACAGTCAATCTTTAGATGATGATTTTACGCCCTGTATAGGCCCTCAAATCCGCGTCCTAGGCGGTTGCCTGCGCCATTGCGGCTGCCAAGAAGTCGCGCAAAACCGCAACCGCTTCGGGCTCATCCAGAAACGGAATATGCGCACGGTCGGGCACATTGCCGAAGGCCATGGCGGGACGGCGGCGGCGCATTTCATCCGCGCAAGTTTGGGTGAGCAGGTCCGAATTTGCCCCACGGATCAGCGCCAAGGGAATGTCGGGGCAGGCGTCAAACAGCGGCCACAGGTCAACCTCAGGGCCCTTGAACGCGGCCAGAAAACTGTCGCGCAAGGCAGGGTCATAGGTGATTTTCAAACCCTCCGGCGTGGCAGTATAGTGCAGGCGCGCTTCCTCGAGCCAGCGGCTGTGGGTCACATTGGCAAAGCCGGGCATATTGGCAGGTAAGGCATCGGCCAGCGCCTCATGCGTTTTGACGCGCGGGTTGCGCCCGACGTAATCCATAATACGTTCCAACCCCGGCTTGTGAATTTCGGGGCCGATGTCGTTGAAACAGATCCCCAACAAACGATCCGGCGCCGTGGCCGCCAGCATCATCGCGATCAGCCCGCCGCGCGATGTGCCCAGCAATGCCGCCTTTGCGACCCCCAGATGATCCAGCAATTCCAACGCATCCTTGGCCTCTTGCGGCACGGTATAGGTTTCGGCCCCCGTCCATTGGCTTGCCCCGCGCCCGCGATAATCCATCCGGATCAGGCGACACGGCGGCAGATGTGGGGCCATATAGTCAAAGTCCCCCATCGTGCGGGTCAGACCGGGCAGGCAGAACAACGGCGTGCCCTCGCCCTCATCACGAAAGGCAATGCGCGTGCCGTCAGATGTGGTGAAAAACTGCGTCATAGGGCACCTGCGATTTGGGGAATGGTGGTCAGGTCGGGCAAAACATGGGCGGGCTGTGCGGGCAAGCGGTCCATCGGCAGGCCCGCGCGGTTCACCCAAGCCGTTTGAAACCCGAAACCGGCGGCGGAGCACACATCCCACCCGTTTGACGATACGAACAAAACCTGCTCGGGCCGCGTGCCGAAGTGGCCACCCACCAAGTCGTAGACCCGGCCTGAAGGTTTAAAAACCCCAACGCTTTCCACCGACAGTACCGCATCCAGATCGGCACCGAGTCCAGCCGAGGCAACGGCAGATGCCAGCATGTCAGGGCTGCCATTCGACAAAATTGCTGTGGCAAATCCCTTCGCTTTCAACCCATGCAGCATCGCGGGCACCTCGGCGTAGGCGGGCAATTCATCATAAAGCGCCATCAAGCGCACCCGCAGCGCCGGGTCGGACAGCGCCGCCGCTTCCATCGCCCAATCCAGCCCGTCAGCCGTAACCTGCCGGAAATCCACATGATCGCCGGTAATCGCGCGCAGCCATGTGTATTCCAACTGCTTACGCCGCCAATCCTCGGCCAGACGCGGCCATAAGGTGGCCAGCACCTCTTGCCCCGGTTCGGCGGCGGCTATGCGCGCGGCCCCTGCCACATCAAACAAGGTGCCATAGGCATCGAAAACGCAGGTGGAAATAGTCATGGTGCAGCCCTTTTGTTTTGCTGAAACTGGCACAGCACGACTGTTTACGAAAGGGGGCGCGGCAAATGGGATGCTTGCGACCTGCGCCTGCAACGCCTAAAGGGAAGCGTTGCAAATAAGGGCGGTTGGTGATGGCGCGGAATACGACAATTTTGGAAGAGCGCGAAAAATCGAAAAAGATGGGCGCGTTGCGCGGCTTGGTGCCGTTCTTGGCACCCTACCGCAGGCTGGTGATCGGGGCGATCCTTGCGCTGATCCTGACGGCCTGCGTGTCGCTTGCCTTGCCGCTTGCTGTGCGTCGTGTGGTTGATGGCTTTGCCGCCGATAATGCCAGCCTGCTAGACCAGTATTTCTTTGCAGCCCTCATGATTGCCATGCTTTTGGCGCTGGGCACCGGCGCGCGGTATTATCTTGTAACACGGCTGGGCGAACGGGTTGTCGCCGATATTCGCAAAGCCTTGTTTGACAAGGTGATGGGGATGAGCCCCGCCTTCTTTGAACGCCTGATGACCGGCGAAGTCCTGAGCCGGTTAACAACAGATACCACGCTGATCTTGTCGGTGATCGGGTCGTCTGTGTCGATTGCCCTGCGCAACCTGTTGATTTTCTTGGGCGGGATGGTGGCCTTGCTGCTGACATCGGCCAAGCTGACCGGATTGGTGCTGCTGATTGTGCCGGCGGTGATTATTCCGATTATTGTTCTGGGGCGCCGCTTGCGGGTACTTAGCCGCGAAAACCAAGATCTGATCGCCACCAGCTCGGGCAACGCATCCGAGGCGCTGTTGTCGGTGCAGGCCGTGCAAGCCTTTACCCACGAAGACCCGTCGCGCGCGGCCTTCGCCGATTTGACCGAACAGTCCTTTGTGTCGGCGCAAAAACGCATCGGCACACGGGCCTTGATGACCGTCATCGTGATTTTTCTGATCTTCACCGGCGTTGTCTGTGTGTTGTGGATTGGCGCGCGCGATGTGCGGGCAGGGGCGATGAGCCCGGGCGAGTTGGTGCAGTTCCTGATTTACTCCGTAATGGTGGCCGGTGCCGTTGGCGCCTTGTCCGAAATTTGGGGGGAATTGCAACGCGCAGCAGGCGCGACCGAACGCTTGGTCGAATTACTGGTCACAACCGATAGCGTCAAAGACCCTGTGTCCCCCGTGGCCCTGCCGCGCCCTGTTAAAGGCGAAATCAGCTTTGATGCTGTGCATTTTCAATACCCCGCACGGCCAGAAACCAGCGCCTTGGACGGTATTGATCTGACCGTGGCACCGGGCGAAACGGTGGCCCTTGTTGGTCCGTCTGGCGCAGGGAAAACCACGATTTTGCAGCTGATCCTGCGGTTTTATGATCCCCAGAAGGGGCGCATCACCTTTGACGGTGTAAATCTGCAAGATATGACGCGCTCTGAATTTCGCCGCGCGATCGCGCTTGTGCCGCAAGACCCGGTGATTTTTGGCGCCACCGCGCGCGAAAATATCCGTTTTGGCCGCCCCGAGGCCACGGATGCAGAAATTGAGGCCGCAGCAAAAGCCGCCGCCGCCCATGACTTCCTGACCGCCTTGCCGCAAGGCTATGACACCTATGTCGGTGAACGCGGCGTGATGCTGTCGGGTGGCCAAAAACAACGCATCGCGATTGCCCGCGCGATTTTGCGGGATGCCCCGGTGCTGTTGCTGGACGAGGCGACAAGTGCCTTGGACGCGGAATCCGAACGGCTTGTGCAGGCGGCAGTGGATGAGCTGTCCAAAACCCGCACCACCATCGTCGTCGCCCACCGCCTTGCCACGGTGAAAAAGGCCGACCGGATTGTGGTCTTTGACGCGGGCCGCATTGTGGCCACGGGCACCCATGACGAGCTGGTTCAGCAAGACGGCCTTTATGCGCGCCTTGCACGTTTGCAGTTCACCGACGGGCAGGCCTAGGCCGCGGCCAAATGCGTGCAAGACGGGCCATTGGGGGAATTTTTTGGATTTTTCCCTCCAAGCATCGTTAATCCGCCATTGCGTGCCACGGTCCCTGCGTCATACTGCACGGCGTAAAGGGCCGCAGGCCCCACTGGTAAAGGGAGACGTTCATGGGTGTTTGGAGCTTTGTAAAAGACGCAGGCAAGTCGCTGTTCGGTGGTAAGGCCGAAGCCGCAGAGACGCCGAAAGAAGACGTGCTGAAGCAAGAGGTCAAAGATCTTGGCCTTGATACCACTGGTTTGGATATCAAAGTGGGTGCTGATGGCAAAGTTGTCGTGTCGGGCAATGCCGTAAGCCAAGAAGTCAAAGAAAAGGTCATCTTGGCCGTTGGCAACGTCGCTGGCGTTGGCGAAGTGCAAGATGATGTGCCGGATGCGGGTGCAGCACCTGTGTTCCACGAGGTCAAGAAAGGCGATACGCTGTCTGCGGTTGCCAAGAAAACCTTGGGCAATGCCAACCGCTACAATGAGATTTTCGAAGCGAACCGCCCGATGCTCAGCCACCCTGACAAAATCTATCCTGGCCAGATGCTGCGTATTCCGCAAAAGTAAATCTGACCAACGTGACGACAAAAGGGGCGCATCATGCGCCTCTTTTGCATTTAGGCCTATGACGTTGCGTTTTTTCGCCCGCTCTTGCTTGCGAGAACCACAAAAACTCCCCATCTTTGATCAAATAATAAGCCCAGTGATAAAAATCGCGGGCACTTAGGGGAGGAATAGGAATGAAGGCCTTTGCGTCTGTTGCGGATCGTGATGCGATTGAATCGGAAAAACCTTGGGCCGAACGCGATGTCGCGCGGTCAATGTATCAGTATTTAAGCCGCGCGCGCGATGGCCATGCCAACAAGCCCGCGATCAGCTTTCAGCTGCAATCTGGCCCAACGGACAGCGCCGAAACCCTGACTTGGGCGCAGTACCATGCCAAGGTGACCCAAGCCGCAAATATGTTCCGCAGTCTGGGCGTGGGGCCGAATGACGTTGTCGCCTATGTGCTGCCCAATTGTACGGAAACAGCGATTACGGTTCTTGGTGCGTCGGTTGCGGGTATTGTGAACCCGATCAATCCCTTGCTCGATGCCGATCAAATCAGCTCTATCTTGCGCGAAACCAAGGCCAAGGTCGTGGTTACGCTGAAATCTTTTCCGAAAACCGAGGTGGCGCAACGCGTGGCCGAAGCGGTGCGCCATGCCCCCGCTGTGAAAACCGTGTTGGAAATTGACCTAACGCGCTATTTGAGCCCGCCCAAAAGCTGGATTGTGCCGTTGGTTCGGCCGAAAAACCCAGTGTCCCACAATGCCGCGGTTTTGAGTTTCAACGCCGAATGCGCAAAGCACCCGTCTGACAAACTGATGTTCGAAGACGTTCTGACCGACCGCGTGGGGGCCTATTTTCACACCGGCGGCACCACAGGCATGCCCAAAGTGGCGCAGCACAAGGTGTCGGGGATGGTCTATAATGGCTGGCTTGGGTCGCAGTTGATTTTCGAAAAATCCGATGTGGTGATTTGCCCGTTGCCCATGTTCCACGTCTTTGCGATTTATCCGATTTTGATGTCGATGATCGGCAGCGGCGCGCATGTGGTGTTTCCAACGCCTGCGGGCTATCGCGGCGACGGGGTTTTCGACAATTTTTGGAAACTGGTTGAACGCTGGAAAGTGACCTATATGATCACCGTTCCAACGGCCCTGTCCGCCCTGATGCAGCGCCCCGTGAATGCTGATGTCAGCACCTTGCGCGGTGCGTTTTCGGGGTCGGCCCCCTTGCCGTTGGAATTGTACAAAAGGTTCGAAAAAGCCACGGGGGTGGCAATCATCGAAGGCTATGGATTGACCGAATGCACGTGTCTTGTGTCGTGTAACCCACCACAAGGGAACAAGAAAATCGGTTCCGTCGGCATTCCCTTGCCCTATACCCATGTTCGAATTCTGCACCATGATGCGGCAGGCAAGGCAACCGATTGCGGCATTGATCAGGTCGGCGAGATTTGCGTATCCAACCCCGGCGTCTTTCCCGGTTCTACCTATACCGAAGAGGATAAGAACCATGATCTGTTTGCCGAGGGCCTGTATTTGCGCACGGGCGATCTGGGGCGGATGGACGCGGACGGGTATCTTTACATCACAGGGCGCGCCAAGGATCTGATCATTCGCGGTGGCCACAATATTGACCCCGCCGAGATTGAAGAGGCGCTTGCTGGACATGAAGCCGTGGCAATGGTGGGCGCTATCGGCCAACCGGATTTGCACGCGGGTGAAATTCCCTGCGCCTATGTCGAACTGGTCAAGGATGCCGATGTGACGGTCGGTATCTTGATGGAATTTGCCCGCAAGCACATCCACGAACGCGCCGCTGTGCCGAAAACGATCGAGATTTTGGCCGAATTGCCGAAAACAGCGGTGGGTAAGGTGTTCAAGCCCGATCTTCGCCGTCTTGCCATTACCCGCGTTTACAACGAAGCGCTGACGGCAGCGAACTTGCCTGTGCAAGTCGACGCCGTGGTCGAGGATAAGAAGCGCGGTTTGGTTGCACAAATCACGCGGGCCGATGGAGTAAGTGACGCAGCCGTGACCGAGGTATTGGGGCAGTACATTCGGCCATGGGAATGGGCCTGATCCGACCTATTGGTCTTGGCTGGTAATGGGGGGCAATCTGCCCCCTCCTTTTCAGCCGGACCCTTGCGGCCTTGTGTATCTGCACGCCAACAAACATGAGTTGCGCACACACTGACTTTGCGGCCTTGCCCCCATTCCGGACAACAAAGTTGACAACGCCTTGGCCTTACATAAAGATGACTGCCGCACCACACTAACGGGTTGGCGCGCGTCGCAATATGGTGACGTCGGTTTGCCTTTGGTGATGTGCGGCGGACTCTGTGGAATGCGCTAGGGGTGCGGCCCAAGTTTCGCAGCCCTTATGTAAGCCCGTGAGGCTTGCATGAATCAAACGCCGAAATCATGAAAGCGTTATGAGCAACCTTTGCTGGCCGAGCAAAGTGCAAATTGCCAACGTTCCAAAGGTGGCTTCAAGAAAAGCGCCCAAATGACAAACGGGGCATTGCATATGCAATGGCCCGAGAGGGCCAAATCAGCGCAGTGCCCTCTTGCCCCCTTATTTTCGAAACCGTAACGCGACTGTCGGGCAGCGGATCGAGGCCATGACACTGATTTGGTTCCGAAAAACGTAAGGCAACAAAGGCCTAAAGTCTCGTATCCCCAGCCGGAAGCCCCGCACAAAGCCCGTGAAATATGATAAGCACTCATTCAAACGCCGTAACATGTTGATTGTCACTGAGAACTGACCCGGCGGGGGTGCGGACGAAAACGTGGGCTATCTTGGAGAAGTTCACGTATCGCTACGAATACGACCCCGCGCGAACGCCGTGAACTGGAACCCGGCACCTGCTGCCCTGACTGCGGCGGCGATCTGCACGTGGTGGGTGAGGATGTCAGCGAACTCCTCGACATGATTGCTGCCCAGATGAAGGTGATCCAGATCGCCCGGATCAAGAAATCCTGCCGCCGTTGTGAGCGGATGGTGCAGGAACCAGCACCCAGCCGTCCGATCCCCGGCAGTATGGCTGGGCCGAACCTGCTGGCGCATGTGCCCCCTCTCGGCGCTGCAAGCAGCGCCTGCCGGGCTACGGGTCTCGAAGTTCGACGACCACCTTCCGTTATATCGCCAACACGAGATCTTCGAACGCATGGGGGCAGACATCCCAGAAAGCACGCTGGTGGGCTGGTGTGGCCGCGCCATGAAGACCCTGTCGCCGCTGATCGAACGGATCGAGGCGGACATCATGGCCAGCGATCTGTTGCACGCAGATGACACGCCGATCCGGGTGCTGGACCGGTCATTACGCGACAAGGGACTTGGCAAAGGGGTCAGGCAAGGCCGGATCTGGGCCTATGTGCGCGATCAACGCCCTTGGTCGGGGGCATCGCCACCGGGTGCTGTCTATCGCTTTGCGCCAGACTGGAAGGAAGAGCATGTTCTCGGCCATCTGTCCAACGCCCGCGGCATCCTTCAGGCTGACGGCTACAAGGGTTATGCCAAGCTCTATGAGCCTGGCCCCGATGGCACGCAGCGATTGCGCGAAGCGGCCTGTTGGGCTCACCTGCGCCGAGACTTCCACGGTTTTTGGGCGTCGACCAAGTCCGAGATCGCCCGCGAGGCGCTCGACCGGATCGGTAAGTTCTACGATATTGAACGCGACATCACCGGTCAGCCCGCTGACGTCCGCTATGCGGCGCGGCAAAAGCTGAGCCGACCAAAGGTCGAGGCCTTTTTTGCCTGGTCCGAACAGCAGCTCCTGCGCATTCTAGGCAAGAACGACTTGGCCAAGGCCTTCCGCTACGGCCTCAGTCGGCAAGAGGCCTTCAGCCTGTTCCTGACCGATGGGCGTGTGGCCATCGATAACAATCCCGCCGAGCGCGCCCTGCGTCCGATTGGAATAGGACGGAAAAACTGGCTATTTGCAGGGGCTGATACCGGCGCGGAAACCCTCGCACGTGCCATGACCATCATTGAAACCGCCAAGCTGAACGGCCTCGACCCACAGGCCTACCTCGCTGACATTCTCGACCGTATCCACGATCACAAGATCAACCGGCTGGATGAACTGCTGCCGTGGAATTGGGTGCCGCTGGCCGCTGCCCATTCACAGGCCGCCTGATGGCTGCGGTGACACATGTCTGCAGTATCGACTACGTCGCCAAAATGTTGGGCGAGGATGCCGAACTTCTTGAAGCGATCATCTACAACGACGACAACCTGACCTATGGAAACATCGTCAGCGTTTACGTCGGACTCGACGAAACAGTCACCGCACTGACCGATGACGGGATCGAAAAGCTGACGGACATGATCCGCGCCGCTCGTATCACCAACAAAACCTGGCATGAGTTCCTTGATGACTTCGTGGATGACACCGATCTCGCGGCGCGCATCAAAGCTAAATCGCCGGGGTAACAATGGGGCGGTTACGTTACAGCTCATACTTGGGAAAGATTAGCCCCGCGCCGGGGAACATCATCAACCGTGACTTCCAGGCTTCCGCGCCCAATGAGAAATGGCTGACAGACATCATCGAGTTCCACATCCGCGCTGGAAAGGTGTATCTTTCTCCTATCATCGATTGTCTCAAAGGCCTCGTCATCAGTTGGGCCATCGGGATTAAACCGGAC
>NZ_ATVN01000019.1 GCF_000420745.1 Pseudorhodobacter ferrugineus DSM 5888 | reverse complement strand
ACCAAAGGCCAAAGTTCAGGTGCATTCCGACCAGGGTTCACAGTTCACCAGCTATGAGTGGCAGGAGTTCCTCGAACAGCATAATCTAACGCAAAGCATGAGCCGACGTGGCAACTGCTGGGACAATGCGGTGGCGGAAAGCTTCTTCAACCTGCTCAAACGCGAACGCATCCGCCGCAGAAAGTATAAAACGCGCGCCGAAGCCCGTCAGGACGTGTTCGACTACATCGAGTTTTTCTACAACCCGCAGCGCAAACACGTTAGGAACGGGATGCTGTCACCGATCGACTTTGAACAGCAGCAGAAACTGAAGCTGCAAGGTGTCTAGGAAACTAGGGGCTATTCAGGCACCACTTTTCCTTTTACCGCTGGCTTAACTTGGGCGAGCAAGCTGGAACAGGTCTGTGCTGCGGGCGTACCAGCCTGCGCCGTGCATGCGGCCGATCAGGCCCAAGGCGGGGGTGTCGATGTGGCCGCGGGCGGCATCGAGCACAACTGAATCCGATATATGTGCAGCGACCACACGGCCGATGACGATGGTTTGCATCGGGCCTGTGACCACCGATGACAGCATCACACATTCGAACGCCACAGGCGAGGCGGCGATGCGGGGTGGTTTGATATGTGTCGACGGGGTAGCATCGAGGCCTGCTAGGGCCATTTCATCCACATCCGGCCCTACACCTGCGCAAGTGGTGTTCATTGCGTCGGCCAACGCCTCGGGCACCAAATTCACCACAAATTCGCCGGCATCAAGGATGTTGCGGGCCGTGTCTTTCCACCCGCGCGTGGCATCGCGCAGCAGGCCCACGGCCACGGTGGGCGGCGTGTGGCCCATCGCGTTGAAAAAGCTGTAGGGGGCGGCGTTGACCACACCGTTCAGGCCAAGCGTGCTGATCCACGCAATCGGGCGGGGCGTGATAGTCGAGGTGAGGAGTTTATAGCCAATCTCGGGCGCGATTTTGTCGAAGTCGAAAAGCATTGGGCGGCCTTTGTGTGGATTTCCCCGATGCTAGCGATTTTCCAGCGCTGCGCCAGTGGTCGAAGATGCGGGCAGGTCTAACCCGCCTGTGCCGGGGTTTTGCCGGTCACAAAGGCTGCGATTTCGGCGGCGGGGCGGGCACCGGGCAGGCGGGCGACCTCTCGCCCCTTATGATACAGGATCAGCAAGGGGATGCCTTGGATGCGCAGACGTTCCGAGATTTTGGGATGGTCTTGGGTGTTGATTTTGGCAAAGCGCGCGCGGCCTTCGAGCGTTTTGGCAGCCTTGGCAAATTCGGGGGCCATTTGCCGACACGGGCCACACCACGGAGCCCAATAATCCACCAGCAAAGGCAGGTCATCGCCGCGCGTGGCTTTGTCAT
Organism: Pseudorhodobacter ferrugineus DSM 5888; assembly: GCF_000420745.1. Classification (GTDB taxonomy): domain Bacteria; phylum Pseudomonadota; class Alphaproteobacteria; order Rhodobacterales; family Rhodobacteraceae; genus Pseudorhodobacter; species Pseudorhodobacter ferrugineus. Next base: position 58,732 of record NZ_ATVN01000019.1, on the reverse strand, counting down.
GGGTGGCGGGGTCAAGCTCGGCCACTTTGTCCGTGACAAGGGCCTCACCGCAGGACCCGCATTTGGGGTTTGCGGTCAGTTTCGCCGCAGGCACGCGGTTCATTTGCCCGCAGGTCGTGCAGGCCAGTTTTACGCCTTCTGCCATTTTGGCCCCCTATCATATTCCGTTGTTGTTATATGTAGGGGGCCGGTTTGGCGGTTTCAAGCAGAGTTATTCTGCCGCCTCGGCATAGTCCGACAAAGGCGGGCAGGTGCAGATCAGGTTGCGGTCGCCATGCACGTTGTCGACACGGCCCACAGGTGGCCAGTATTTATCGACGCGGAAAGCCCCGGGGGGGAAGCAGGCCGCCTCTCGGCTGTACTTGCGGTCCCAATCGGCAACAAGGTCGTTGACGGTATGGGGCGCGTGGCGCAAGGGGCTGTCCTCGGCTGATATGTCACCGTCTTGGACCGATTGAATTTCGGCGCGGATGGCCAGAAGGGCGGTGATGAAGCGGTCAATTTCGGCCTTGGTTTCTGACTCCGTGGGTTCCACCATCAGCGTGCCAGACACGGGCCATGACATGGTAGGCGCGTGAAAGCCGTTATCAATCAAGCGCTTGGCAATGTCATCGACGGTGACGCCCCAATCGCTGAAGGGGCGGGTATCAAGGATGCATTCATGCGCCACGCGGCCTTTGTTGCCCATGAACAAAATCGGATAGGCGCCGTTCAGACGTGACGCGATGTAGTTGGCGTTAAGGATCGCCACGCGGGTGGCTTGGGTCAGCCCTTCGCCGCCCATCATCAGGCAATAGGCCCATGAAATCAGTAGGATAGAAGCCGAACCGTAAGGAGTGGCGGAAACTGGCCCTTCGGTCAAACCCGTCTGTTCGGGGTGGCCGGGCAGGTAGGGGGCCAGATGCGCGCCCACGCCGATTGGCCCCATTCCGGGGCCACCGCCGCCATGCGGGATGGCAAAGGTTTTGTGCAGGTTCAAGTGGCTGACATCGCCGCCAATTTTGCCCGGTTTCACAAGGCCGACCAGCGCGTTCATATTCGCACCGTCGATATAGACCTGGCCGCCGTGGTCATGGGTGATTTGGCACACCTCGCGCACGGTTTCCTCGAACACGCCGTGGGTCGAAGGGTAGGTGATCATACAGGCGGCCAGTTTATCGCCCGCAGCGGCGGCCTTGGCGCGGAAATCATCCAAATCGACATCGCCGTTCGGGGCAGATTTGACCACGACCACCTTCATCCCAGCCATTTGGGCGGATGCGGGGTTGGTGCCATGGGCCGAGGTGGGGATCAGGCAGATGTCACGATCAGCCCCGCCATTGGCGCGGTGATAGGCTTGGATGGTCAAAAGGCCCGCATATTCGCCTTGCGCGCCGGAATTGGGTTGCATCGACATCGCGTCATAGCCCGTGATTTCACACAGCTTTTTCGACAGATCGTCGATGGCATAGGCATAGCCTTGGGCCTGATCCAGCGGCACAAACGGATGCAGCGACCCAAATTCCGGCCACGTGATTGGCATCATTTCGGCGGCGGCGTTCAGTTTCATCGTGCAAGACCCCAGCGGGATCATGGCGCGGTCAAGCGCTAGGTCACGGTCGGACAGGCGGCGCATATAGCGCATCATTTCCGATTCCGCGCGGTTCATGTGGAACACCGGATGTGTCAGGTAATCGGTTTCGCGGATCATCGCATCGGGAAAGCCGATTTCGGCGCGGTGGGGGGGCACACCTTCAATACCAAAAGCGCGCAACACGCGGATCAGGACCTTTTCATCGGTGGTTTCATCGAGGGAAATCCCCACGCGGTCGTTGCCGATTTTGCGGAAATTCAGGCCTTCATGGCGGGCGGCGGCAAGGATGCCAGCTTGGCCCACGCCCACCTCAACCGTGATGGTATCGAAAAACGCATCGGGGGATACTTTGGCCCCCGCAGCCCGCAAGGCGCGGCCCAAGCGGACGGCGGAAAAATGCACGCGATCGGCGATGGCGCGCAGGCCTTTGGGGCCGTGAAACACCGCATAGAACGAGGCCATAACCGCCAGCAATGCCTGCGCCGTGCAGACGTTGGACGTGGCCTTTTCGCGGCGGATGTGTTGCTCGCGCGTTTGCAGCGACAGGCGGTAGGCCATGTTCCCGTGGCTGTCGATCGACACGCCGACAATGCGGCCGGGCATGGACCGCTTGAGGTCATCTTTGCAGGCCATAAAGGCGGCGTGGGGGCCGCCGTAGCCCAAAGGCACCCCGAAACGCTGGCTGGAGCCAATGGCGATATCGGCCCCCATAGCACCAGGTTCTTTGATCATGGTCAGTGCCAAAAGGTCTGTGGCCACCACTGCGATTGCCTTGGCGGCGTGCAGGGCCGCGATTTGGTCGGTGTAATCGGTGACATGGCCATAGGTGCCTGGGTATTGGAAAATCGCACCGAAAACGGTGCTTGGATCCATTGAAGACGAGTCGCCCACCATCACCTCAATCCCCAAGGGGGCGGCGCGGGTTTGGATGACGGCGATGGTTTGCGGGTGGCAGTTGCGATCCACAAAGAACCCTCGCGCCTTGGATTTGGCGCTGCGCTCGGCCATTGTCATCGCCTCGGCGGCGGCCGTTGCCTCATCCAGCAAGCTGGCGTTGGCGACGGGCAGGCCGGTTAGATCGGCGACCATGGTTTGATAGTTCAGCAGCGCCTCAAGCCGGCCTTGGGCAATTTCGGGCTGATAGGGGGTGTAGGCTGTGTACCATGCGGGGTTTTCAAGGATATTGCGCTGGATCGCAGGCGGCGTGACGGTGCCGTAATAGCCTTGACCGATCAGGCTGGTCATCACTTTGTTCATCGAGGCGACATCGCGCATTTTGGCCAAAAACTCATGTTCCGCCAGCGGCGCCCAGCCCAGCGAAGTTTTTTGCTGGATCGAGGCGGGGATGGTTTCATCCATCAGCGCATCAAGGCTGGCGGCCCCTACAACGCGCAGCATCTCGGCCATTTCCTCGGGCGAGGGGCCGATGTGGCGGCGGTTGGCGAAATCATAAGTGTTATAGTTTACAGGCGTATAGGTCATTTCCATCCCCTAAATACCGGCATCCTGCGACCGCGCCAAAGTCAAACCCTTGGCGCGGGAGGCTGCGGGTTATCCAATAAAATCGTTGTATTCGTCTTCGGACATGAAGGCGTCCAGCACCGACAGGTCATCGAGTTTCATCTTGAAGAACCAAGCGTCACCCGTGGCGTCGTCATTTACCAAACCGGGAGTGTCATTCAGTTTTTCATTCACTTCGACAATCTCGCCATCGACAGGGGCAAGGATGTCGGACGCGGCCTTGACGGATTCGATCACCACCACCTCATCGCCCGTGGCGACGACGGTTTCGGGTTCGGGCAGTTCAACAAACACCACATCGCCCAATTGGGTGGCGGCATGTTCGGTGATGCCGACGACGACAAGATCGCCTTCGACGCGCAGCCATTCGTGATCTTCGGTGTATTTCATCATAGTGCGGGTTCCTTGAAATTCGCGCTTAGCGTTTGAAGGTGGAGGGACGGAAAGGAAGCGGGGCCACGGTGACGGGCAAGCGTTTGCCGCGCACCTCGCCCCAAAGCTGGGTGCCATTTTCGGCAAGGGCGGGGGGGACGAAGCCCATGGCGATGGGCGCGTCGATTGTGGGGCCGAAACCGCCCGAGGTGACGCGGCCGATGGGCGTGCCGCCTGTGGCTGTGTCAAAGAGGTCTACGCCTTCGCGCATCGGCGCACGGCCATCGGGCAAAAGGCCTACGCGCAGTTTTGACGGGCCGTTTTCAAGCTGGTTCAGGATGGTTGCCGCACCTGGAAAACCGCCTGCGCGGTCGCCACCCGTGCGGCGGGATTTTTGCATGGCCCAAGCAAGGTTTGCCTCAACTGGTGTGATGGTTTCGTCCATGTCGTGACCATACAGGCACAGCCCCGCCTCTAGCCGCAGGCTGTCGCGGGCACCAAGGCCGATGGGGGCGACGGACGGGTGGGCCAGCAGCGCCTTGGCCAAACCCACGGCACCCGTGTTGGGGACGGAAATTTCAAAGCCGTCTTCGCCCGTGTAGCCGGAACGCGAGATCCAGAGTTCACCAAAGACCGAATGGGCGGTGATGACATCCATAAAACGCATGGCCATGACGCCGTGGATCATGCCGGAAATCGCATCTTCGGCCCCTGGCCCTTGCAAGGCCAACAGCGCACGGTCGGTCACAGGGGTGACGGTGGCGACATCGGCGAGGTGTTTGGTCATATGGGCGATATCGCCTGCCTTGCAGCCAGCGTTGACCACGACAAACAGATTGTCGCCACGATTGGCAAACATCAGATCGTCAATGATCCCGCCCGTGTCATTGGTGAACAGGCCATAGCGCTGGCGACCATTAGCCACGCCTGCCACAGCGACGGGCATCATCGCCTCGAACCCTGCGATCAGGGCGTCCATATCGGTTTTGGGGTGCAAAAGGACCTGACCCATATGGCCCACATCAAACAGACCAGCAGATTGGCGGGTGTGGAGATGTTCTTTGAGCACGCCCATCGGGAATTGGACAGGCATTTCATAGCCCGCAAAGGGCACCATTTTTCCGCCCAATTCGACGTGAAGATCGTACAGTTCCGTCCGCGCAAGTTCGGCCATATAGCCCCCATTGATCACGCCGGAAAAACCCCGGCACTTTGCAGACAGGCCAATCCCATCTGTAAAATGCCCCCTCTGTCCTTGCTGCGCGCCCCATTGGGTTTGCAAGCGCCTGAGATCATTATCCCTTCGGCGGGCGCGTGTGTGCGCCACTCTCCAGAGTCCACCACCAGAACCGGTCCCTTGCGCCTGAGAGTTTACCGGGGCGGTTGCTCCTTCGGCACCAGAACAGGGCTTGCGCCCCAACCGGATTCTCCCGATCCTGATGGCCGAAACCTAGCGCGGCTTTGGGGGCCAAGCAAGGGGAAATGAATACGACTGCATACAAGGGGAATGCGACATGCGTGAGCATTTTTTCGGCTATGGATCATTGGTGAACCGTGCGACGCATGGGTATGGGCAGGCCGAGCCTGCGCGACTGCGGGGCTGGCGCAGGGTTTGGGTGCATACTGCGGTGCGACCCTTGGCCTATTTGTCGGTCGAGCGGGATGCGGGGACGGTGATTGACGGGTTGATCGCCCATGTGCCTGGCGGGGATTGGGCCGCGTTGGACGCACGGGAACACGGGTATTCACGGCACGTGGCGCAAGCAACGGGTGTTGGGGGCACGCGCGATATTCAGGTTTACGCGGTGCCGGTGGGGGAAGGGGCGGTGCCTGTGGAAGCGCATCCGATTTTGCTGAGTTATATTGATGTGGTTGTGCAGGGGTTTTTGCGCGAGTTCGGGCCTGCGGGGGCGGAAGGGTTTTTTGCCTCCACGCGCGGCTGGGACGCGCCGATTTTGGATGATCGGGCGAAGCCCCAGTATCCGCGGGCGCAGGTGTTGACGGGCGCGGAGCGTAGGATCGTGGATGCGGGGTTGATGGGCGTTGGGGCGCGGGTGGGGTGACGCTTTTGTGTTCCCAATGAGGGTTTGGGGCTGTGCACTATGATTGATGTCCCACGAGACAATGAACCGTCGGAGGATATTTGTACCGCAAAGAACTGGGGGGTGCGGGCAAGGTGGCGCAGGTCGGGGGCTTAGATGTCGAGTTCAGCCAGAAGCGTTGACCAGCCGGCGCCGTGCATGTCGCGGTCAAGGCGGTGGCCTTGGATGACGGGGCGGGGGAAAGAAAATTTGATGACGTTAAGGTCGGGGATGTCGAAGCGTTTGAGCAGTTGGGTGGGCTGGTGGTAGAGGGCCGCGATTGCATCGGTTTTGAGGGCCGTTGTCAGGGTGGTGTAGGCATCAGAGCTGCCGCAGAACACGTCGATGGTGACCCAAAAGGGGCCTGCGTTTTTGGAGCGGACTTTGAGGGCGATATCGCGGACTTGGGTCATGGGGTTACCTCGGTCACATCAAGGCGGAAGGCGGACATCGGGTCATCCAGTTCCAGCACATGATTGAGAGCAAATTCATAGAGCGCGCCGCGGTCGGATTGGGCGGGGGAATAGGGGAAGGCGAAGGTGGGGAGTTCCTCGGACTCGGTTAGCGGATAGTGCAGCAGGTGGGGGTTGGCGAGTTTGCCGATTTCGGACGCCAGCGCCTGCGTTTGGGCGGTGATGATCAGCAGCACGCCCACCTCGGTGGGGCTGCCGATACGGTTTTCCATCGCGCCAAGGGTTGCGTTGACGCCGATCAAGCGGAAGTCGAGGGTGTAGCTGTTGGTCGGCAGGGCCATGCGTTTGGCAATGAGGGCATCGAGGAAGCTGTGCAGTTTATCGGCCCAAGCCTGCGCGTTGGCTGCGTAATGGGCATCGCGCAGCACGGCCAGCAGGGTGGTTTGAAAACCAGCAGCGCGGGCCCCTTCCAGTTTGACGGTATAGGGGCCTGGCACCCATTTGGACCCAGTGGCGCGGGTGCGGCGGGCATCGAGGGCGGTGTATTTGGTTTCGGTCACGTCAAGGTGGCCGCCCGGTTCATACAGGATAAACGGATCAGAGTTTTCGTAAAGCATATGGGCCGAGACGGAATGGGGCGTGCAGGTGGCCCCATCGGCGAGGGGTTCAACCGTGAAGCCATCCGCATCGAAATCGACCATGATCACGCCCGAAGTGGGGTTGGTGGAACACAAGGCCCCGCATTCGGCGATTTTGGCGCCGTGCCATGCGGCCCCTGCGTGATCGCCGCGCATGAGGGGCAGGGCCGCGATGATGGCGGTGTCGGTGGTGCGGCCTGCGATGATGATATCGGCACCGGTGTTCAGCGCGGCCTGAATTTGTTCGGCCCCTGCGAGGGCCACGATATTGGTCATTTGACCCAAGGCTTCTGCGTTGATGTCAGGCGCAGGGGTCAAAGGGCGCAGACGGCCTTGCGCCAACGCATCGGTGATACGGGGGCTGGGCTGGTTGGAATAGAGGCGCGCGATGCGGAGGGACTGGCCGAGTTCAGTTGCCAGTTCGCAGGTGATGTCGAACATCCAGTCGACGCACGTATCTGCGCCGCAAGTGCCCGCCGTGCCGATGACCAAGGGCACGCCTGCCTGTGCCCGCGCGAGCATCAATTCGCGCCATTCGGATTTGGTGACGGAACGGGCGTATTTGGATTGGCCTGCGCCGAGGGACCATGGGCCAGAATCCGTAGAGCCGCCGTCGATCGCGATGAGATCAGGCTTTGCCGCCACCCCGCGCGCAAGGGCTGCGCGGTCAAACCCCAAGCACAATACGCCGGAGGGTATAAGGATGCGAGTGGGCATGGGGGTGGTCCTTGTGGCTGAATTGAAAGCGCCCCTTGCAACTGTGTGCAGGGGGCGCTGGGGTGTTAATCTTCGTCCAGCGTTGGCAATGGCGGTTTCTTCAAGAATTTGCGCAGGAAGATCGGGGCAAGGAAACCCAGAACCGCAAAGAGCCATAGCCCGATCGAGATGGGCGAGGACAGAAGATAGCTCCAATCACCATCCGACAGGATCATCGCGCGGCGCAGGTTGTCCTCCATCGCGTTGCCAAGCAGGATGCCAAGGATGATCGGCACGGTGGGAATGTCGATCTTGCGGCAGACATAGCCCAGTACGCCAAAGGCGACCATCATCTTGAGTTCAAAGCTGGACGAGGTGAGGGAGTAGATGCCGACAAAGGCGATCATCGTGACACCGGGCAGCAGCACATAGGACGGCACCGACAGGATTTTGACGAAGACCTTGACCATCGGCACGTTCATGATCAGCAGCATGACGTTGGCGATAAGCAGCGCCGCGATCAGGGACCAGACCACCTCGGGGCGTTCGGTGAACAGCAAGGGGCCGGGGGTGATGTTGAGCGTGAGCAGAAGGGCCAGCAGCACGGCGGTGGTGCCAGACCCTGGCACACCCAGTGTCAGCATCGGGATCAACGCGCCACCGGCGGCGGCGTTATTGCCCGCCTCGGGGGCGGCCACGCCGCGCGGGTTGCCCTTGCCAAAGGTTTCCTTGTCACTGGCGATGGATTTTTCACCCATATAGGCAAGGAAGGACCCAAGCGATGCGCCAGCACCCGGCAAAATGCCTGCGATAAAGCCGATACCCGAGCCGCGCAGCATAGCGCCTTTGGTATCGTTCAGCATTTTCCACGGGATCATGACCTTGCCCAGTTTCACCCCGATGGCCGAGTTTTTGCCGTGGGATTCAATGAAATGAAACACCTCGGACACGGCGAACAGGCCCACGATGGCGACAAGGAAATCGATGCCATCAAACAGGTGGATATTGCCAAAGGTAAAGCGCTGCATGTTGGTGGTTTGGTCCAACCCGATCATCGCGATGCCAAGGCCGATACAAGCCGCGATGGCCGATTTGGCTTGGTTATTCGAGCCAACACCGCCCAGCGTGCAAAACGCCAGCATATAAAGCGCGAAATATTCGGCGGGGCCGAACTGAAACGCGACGCGGGCCAGCCATGGGGCCATGAGCATCAGGCCGATGGTGGCAAGGAAGGCACCGACGAAGGAGGCGACGCCTGAGACAACAAGTGCCTCGCCCGCGCGGCCTTGTTTTGCCATGGGATAGCCATCCAGTGTGGTCATCATCGCGGGTTCATCACCCGGAATGTTGAGCAAAATGGATGAGATGCGCCCGCCATACATCGCCCCGTAATAAACCGAGGTGAGAAGCACGAGGGCGGAAATGGCATCAAACCCCATCGAGAACGAAATCGGGATCAGCAGCGCCACGCCGTTCGATGGCCCAAGGCCTGGCAAAGCGCCGATGATGGTGCCGACAAAACAGCCGACAAAGGCCAGCATCAGGGTATAGGGCGAGGCCGCAATCGAAAACCCCAGCGACAGGTTTGCGTAAAGGTCCATCATATCAATTTCCAGTCATGGCGGGCGGCGTTAAAAGATGAAGGACAAGAGGTGCGCGATATAGCCGTAGACCGAAACGAGGATCAGTTTCAGGATCTGGATGACATAATCCAGCGCATCTACAACGGGTTGGATGACAGGCAAGAATTTGGCCGCTTCGGGGCGAATGGCGATCAGGTTCAGGCCAAGCACGCTTTTGAACATCATTTGCAAGCCGAACCCAAGGCCAAGGCCGGACAGGATGGCCGTGCGGATCTGCGGGCTGATTTGATAGCTGATGATACCCGAAGCGATGATTGTTGGAATGACAAAGCCAAGCGGGCGGATGGCAAAGGCATAGCCGATCAGCACCACAAGGGCGAGGCCGAGGTTCATAAGCGCAGGGCCGCGGGGCCATTCGACCTCGGGGTCGGGGCGCAGAACCATGACACCAGCACACAGCAGGGTGGCCACGGCAATGATGTAAGGAAATATCCGCGGGCCAACGGGGTCTGACATAAAGCTGGAACGGATGGTCGTGGCGCTGAGGATATACCCCAGCGCCACAACGATCATGACCAGACCAAAAATCCGGTCACTGCGCATTATTGAATAACCCCGATTTCCTTGGACAGGACAACGGTGTCAGCGATCACGCCATCAACCCAAGACTGGAAGTCGCCGCCCACCTTGGTGAAGGGGGCCAGACCGTTTTCGGCCATGGCCGCTTTCCACTGGTCGGATTCAGCAACAGCTTTCAGGCGCGCGCCCCATTCATTGAACTGGTCGTCGGAAATACCCTTTGGCACGTAAACGCCACGCCAGTTTACGGCGACCACGTCAAAGCCTTGCTCGCGTGCGGTTGGGATGTCTTCAAAACCCGGAACACGCTCTTCGGTCAGCACTGCCAACACGCGCACATCGCCCGATTTCACGAAACCAACGATTTCCGACATGTCGCCGGTCATCGCTTGGGTAAAGCCGCCAACGGTTTGGGTGATTGCATCTGCGCCACCGTCAACACCGATATACTTGACCTTGGTGATGTCGTTGAAACCAGCCGCTTTCATGATCTGCAACGGCTTCATGTGGTCAAAGCCGCCAACAGCCGAACCGCCTGCAAAGGCAACCGAACCTGGATCAGCTTTGATCGCCTCAACCATGTCGGACAGGTTTTGGAACGGGCTGTCCTTGGCCACAACGATCACGCCTGGATCGGCACCAATGGCGCCGACAAAGCGAACCTGATCGGCGGTCATGCCAGCAAAGGCGTTCTGTGCCAGACGGGTGGTGGTGGCGGACGATGCCGCGACGATCACGTCAGGGTCTTCGTTATGGTCGGCCACAACAGCGGCAAACGCCACGCCGCCACCGCCGCCTGCCATGTTGGTCACTTGCATCGGTGCGTCAATCGCCTTGATTTCATACAGGATGTTGGCGATTTGACGGCAGGTGAAATCCCAGCCGCCGCCGGGGTTGGCGGGGGCGATGCATTCTGTGGCAAAGGCGGAAGATGTGGCCATTGCCGACAGCAAAGCAGAGGTGCCAAGCACCTTGAACATAGTCGTTTTCATTTGAGTCCTCCCAGACTTTTATGCGTTCGGGCGCGGTTACGCTGGCCCTTGCAAGCGCGACGTTTACCGTCAAAGCTGACACTAACCTGTCATGGGTGTGGGGAGTCAAAAGAAACGTGCGGTTTTTGCTGGTCGAGGATAGTTTGGAACTGGCAAGGTCGGTGTGCGATTTGCTGGCGTTGGACGGGCATGGCGTAGACCATGCGGCCACGCTGGCCGAGGCGCAGGACTGTTTGCGCGCGGCATCTTATGATTTGATATTGCTGGATATTATGTTGCCCGATGGCGATGGTCGCGCATTCTTGCAGGCGCAGCGGCGGGCAGGGCATGACACGCCGGTCATCGTGATGACGGCCCGCGCGGCGGTGTCGGACAGGGTCGATGTGCTGGACAGCGGGGCCGATGATTATATTACCAAGCCCTTTGATTTTGCCGAACTAGAGGCGCGTGTGCGGGCCGTTTTGCGCCGCAGGGGGGGCGCGGCACAGACCGTGCGAATCTATGCCGACCTGTCGTTCAACCCGCTGACGGCCACGGTGACCATCGCCGGAGAGGCGCGGGACCTGCGCAACCGCGAGCTGCGGTTATTTGAAATTCTGCTAGGCGCACCCGACCGGATTTTCAGCAAAGACCAGCTGTGTGACCGCCTGTTTTCCTATGCCGAAACCGTCAGCGACAACGCAATAGAGGTGTATGTGGGGCGGTTGCGCAAGAAACTGGTGGGATCGGCGGCGCGGATAGAAACCGTGCGGGGGCTTGGGTACAAGTTGACGGGCGGATGAGGGCGTTTTTACCGAATGGGAGTTTGCGGGCCAAACTGGTGGTGCAGTTGTTGGCAGTTGCTGCGGTGTTGGCGGTGGCGTTGTATTTCACCGTGCGATCCACGGCGGATCGTGCTGCCGAGGCCGCGCAGGATGCGATTTTGGGGGCGGCCACGACATCAATTGCCGAACAATTGCGCGCGACCGAGGATGGGATTGAAGTGGATTTGGCCTATGCCACCTTTTCCATGCTGGGGGCTATGGGGCAGGACCGCTTGTTTTACCGCATTGATATTGCCGGTGAAACGGTGACGGGATACAGCGATTTGCCGCCCCCTCCGGCGCGGCCTGCATCGCTTGCGCCCGAGTTTTATTCCAGTCCTTATCTGGACGCAGACCTGCGGATTGCGGCTGTGGCGCGCAGCATTGTGGTGGGGAAAGGGCCGGTGCCTGTGTTGGTGCTGATCGGGCAAACGCGGCAAGGCCAAGCGGCGATTGCCGACAGTCTGGCCAACCGTGCCGCGTTGATCGGGGTGGGGTTTTTCGTGTTGGCGGTGCCGTTAAGCCTGTTGTCGGCGGGGTCGGTGTTCAACCCGATCAACCGTTTGGCCGAAGCCGTGGGGCGGCGTGGCCCGCGCGATTTGCGCCCCGTGCGTCACCCTGCGCCGCGCGAGCTTGCGCCCTTGCTTGGGGCCTTGAACGGGTTTGTGGCGCGGTTGCGGGGGGCGCTCTCGCAAACCGAAACCTTTATTGCCGAGGCCGCGCATCACATCCGCACGCCTTTGTCGACGGTGCGGACCGAGGCGGAAATTGCCCTGCGCCAATCAGAAGATGAGCCGACGCGGGTGCGCCTGCGGTCGATGATCCGCGGGGTAGAGGCAAGCGCGCGGTCGGCTAGCCAATTGCTGGATCATGCGATGGTGTTGTACCGGTCGGACCAATTGGAACGGGTTGAGGTGGATTTATCTGCCGTTGTGCGCAACGTGGCCCGCGCCTTTGAGCCGACGGCGGAATTGCGTGAGGTGTCTTTGATTGTGACGGGCGGTGATGGGGCGTTTATGACGCAAGGCGATCCGTTGTTGATTGAAAGCGCGCTGCGCAATCTGGTGGACAATGCGATCAAATATTCAGGGACGGAAACCGAGGTGCGTATCGGGCTGTCACGGGAACACGGGATGGTGCAGGTGAAGGTGGCCGACCAAGGGCGCGGTTTGTCGGGGGCGAGCATGGCGCAGCTGGCCGTGCGGTTTACCCGTGGCGGGAATGTGGGGGATGTGGTGGGATCGGGCCTTGGGCTGACGATTGTGACCGAGGTTGCGCAGGCCCTTGGCGGGCAGTTTGATTTGCGTGAAATGGAAACGGGGGGCACATGCGCCAGCTTATCCTTGCCAGCGCTTTAAGCCTGTGCGCCTTTGCGGTGCAGGCGTTCGAGGTTGAGGACGACCGCGTTTTTGGCACGGGCACGGGCGCCGAAATTGCCGTGTTGTCGACCACCGACACCGAGATTTTCGCGCCTTTGATAGAGGCGTTTTTGACGCGCAACCCAAATCTGCGGCTGCGCTATGTCGTGGCATCAAGCCAAGAGGTGTACCGCGCGATACGCGATGAGGGGGCGGCGTTTGATTTGGTGATTTCATCCGCGATGGATTTGCAGATGAAGCTGGCGAATGACGGGTTTGCGGCGGGGTATGAGTCAGACGCGGTGGCTGCATTGCCAAATTGGGCGCGGTGGCGTGACCGCCTGTTCGGATTTGCGTTGGAACCCGTGGTCTTGCTGGCATCGCGTCGGGCGATGGCGGGGTTGGACATGCCGCGCACACGGCGGGATTTGATTGATTTATTGCGCGCCAATCCAGGGCGGTTCAACGGCCGGATTGCGACGTATGATCCGCATGTGTCGGGGGCGGGCTATTTGTTCGCGACCCAAGACGCGCGGCAAACCGATGCGTTTTGGCGGCTGGCCGAGGTGATGGGGCGGTTGAATGCGCAGCTTTATTGTTGTTCGGGGGCGATGATTGATGATCTGGAAAGTGGGAAGCTGGCGATGGCCTATAACGTCGTGGGCAGTTACGCGCTGACGCGCCTGCCCGATGCACCCGATATCGAGGTGATCGAGCCTGAGGATTTTACGGTGGCCCTATTGCGCACGGCCTTTGTGCCGAAGGGGGCAGTGCAGGGGGCGTTGGGGGGCGCGCTGTTGGATTTTATGTTGGGGCCGCAGGGGCGGGCCTTGATTGACGGGGTGGCCGATTTGCCGCCCTTGGACCAAACCGCCCTTGCGCCGCATTTGCGACCCATCCGGTTGGACCCGGGGTTGTTGGTCTATTTAGACCAGATCAAGCGGCGGAACTTTTTGGGGGAGTGGGATGCGGCGATGACGCAGCCCTGAGGCGGGGAAGGGAGTGGGGGCGCTGCCCCCTGGCCCTTGTGGGCCATTCCCCCCGGGATATTTGTGCCGAAAAGAAAGCGGGGTGGTTTGATTTAGGGGCGTTTGCGTCTGTTGCCCGCCATGAGGGCGGCGCCGATGATAAGGGCGGCACCGAAGTAGAGGCCAGTTGTTGGCACTTCATGGAACACGAAATACCCGACCGAGACCGAGAGGATGAGTGAAGCATAGCCCAAAGGGGCGATCACACCTGCATCGGCCCAGTAATGTGCGCGCATGAAGCAGAACTGTGCGGTTTGGCTGAACAGGCCGATGGCGACGAGAATCGGCCAATGGGCACCGGGCGGCTGCCAGAAATAGGCGGCAGGGATAAGGGCGGCAAGGGACAGGCCTGCGGTTTGCCAGATCATTTGGGCCAAGGCGTCTTCGTTGCGCAGGCGGCGCAGGATGATGACGGCGATAGTGCCCGCGACAACGGATGCAAACAGCGCCGCCAGCCCGCCAAGCGAGGATGCGCCAAGGCTGAACGGATCGACGGCGATGGCGACACCGATCAGGCCGATGCCGCCTGCCAACCATTGTTTGGGCAATATGCGTTCGCGCAGCAGCCATGCTGCCAGCGTCATCATCAGCAAGGGGCGGGTGAAGTTGACGGTGGTAAACAGGGCAAAGGGCAGCTTGGCCACGGCAAAGAAATTGCCCGTCATGGCGATGGTGGACAGCAAGGTGCGCATCACTTGCAGGCGGGGATTGGTTAGGCGCACCATGCCGCCATTATAGACCACAAACGGGACCAAGAGGGCGAGACCCACCAGCGCGCGGACCAGCACGATCTGGATCGGTGGCAAGTCCATGCCCAGCGATTTGGCGATCGCAAGCGCCCAGACGTTGAAACACATGTCGGTCAGCAACCACAGCGCGCCGCGCCGGTTGTCACGGGCGGGCCCTGTGTCGGGCGTGGTGTGCGGGGCCGTCAGGCGGGGGATTATGGCCATTTAGCGGGACCGGTCCAAGGGGGCCGTCAAGTTGGCCATCAGGCGAAAGGCCCCGGGCACCAGCGCCTCCATTTGCAAATGCAGGATCAGGGCACAATGGTGGTGTTGGCCTGCGCCGAACTGGCCTGACAGCAGCGCACCTTGGTGCGGGGCCTCATCTGGGTCGGCCATTTGCAGGACGGGGCGGTAGGCCGCATCCCAGCTTTTGGCGAAATAGAGACCGCGTTCTTTGACCCATCCTGCCCAGTCATCTGGAGTGATCCGGTTGGGCGCGTTGAGGAGGGGATGATCGGGGATCAGGTGGGTCACGGCTGCGCCTGCATCGGTGACGCGAAAGCGCAGGCTGGGTTTGCCGATTTCAAGCGGTGCGGGGGCAGTATGGGCGGCATCCCAATTGTCCCAAGGACGGTGGTACAGCGTCAAAAGCGTGCCACCGTGTTCGACCCAATCGCGGATGGCAGGCATCAGGGCACCAAGCGCAGGGCGGAACCGCAAGGCAAAGATGCCGATGACAAGGCTGTCATAGCCTTGCAGCATTGACGGGATCAGGGCGGTATCTGGCAAAGCCGTTACATCCGCCCCCATTGCGCGCAGCCAATGGTCAACGCGGTCATTACCGCCGCCGATATAGGCGATGCGGGCAGGGGCAAGGGCAACATCGGCCACGCGCAGCCGAAGCGTGGCAGGGGCAGGGGTTATCAGCGGGCCAGTATGGGGGTGATCGCTGTGGCTGACGGTTTGGGCCGGTTGGTCGCCCAGCGTGACTGGCAAGGTGAACAGTTCTGTTTCGGGCGCGATGGGTGTCAGGGTCAGGCCGTCTGCGGTTGGCGTTTGGGTCCAGCCTTCAGGCGTTTGCAGACTTGCCCCTTGGGTCAGCTGTAGGGGGATGGGTTGGGGCGGGCCTGCGCTATTGAAAAATACGGCTGCGGGGTCCACCGATGCGCGGTGTTTGGGCAAGACCAGCAATTGCCGTTCAGGGGGCAGATGCAAGGTCGCCGTGATGCCTTCATATGTCATCGTGACCGCAACCGCGACCGGTCCTTGGGGGGCATGGGCATGGTGGGTCATGGGATAGGGATTAAACGGCGCGGCATCATCGGGCAGGGTGATGCTGTCATCGGTGCTGTGCCAGCCCTGCGGCAGGTGCCATGCTGCGTGCAGGTGGCAAGTAGGATTACGGGCGATCAGGGTCAGGCTGGCCGGAACGGTTTGCCCCGGTTCGGCAAGATCAACACCAAGCCGCGCGGTCAGTCGCGCGCCGCATGCAAGAAACACAACCCGCGCAAGTTGCGCCGCTGTGCGGTCAAGCCGGTGCAAGGCATAGGGTTGATGGCGCTCTTGGCATTGGTGGCGGGTGGTTTTTACATGCCGCAACGCCGTAAAGGCATGGTGCAGCACGCCGGATGTATCGGGATAGGCCGCAACGCAGGCCTGAAGCGCCGTATCGAGCGGCACCGCCCCCGCGTTGCCAGGCAGCAAGTCATCATAGCAATTGGGCAGGTTGTCGGTGATTACCGCCTTTTTGCCACCCTGATCCGACCCTACAAAACTGCGCGCCAGATGCAGCGGCCAGCCATTTGGCATAACCCCCGCCGTCCAGCGGCCCATGCCTTGGGTGGCGTGGAAGACGCGCGATTGCTGGCCGATCTCGGGCCATGTCCAGCCCGAAGGGGGCTCATGCCCTGCGCCTGCGACATGAACTGTTGCGGGCGGCGGGGGCAGGTCATCATCATAGGCGTCGCCTGCGCCGGACCATGCGGGCAGGTAGAGTTTGGCCACCTGCCACGGGTCGCCTGCCGCGTCGAAATCGGGGTCGGCGGCGGCGTCCATCGCCTCATGTGCCACTTGGGTCATGGCGCGGTGGTGGCCGTGCTGGCCGGGGATATCCAGAAAGGTCGGGCATAAGATGTCGGGGCGGTCAGCGCGGATCGCCTCGACCAGCCGCTTTAGGGTATGCGCATGGCCCCAGCGGCCAAGGGTTTCAACACCCGATTTGGAAAAGCCGAAATCGGTGATCGGATCGGACGGCGCATCGGACAGCCAGTACATCGACAGGCCAAGTACATCTGCCGCCCCGTGCATTTCCGCCGTGCGCAAGGTGCCAAGGGCCGCCCCTGCCTTGCGTCCGATGTCGTTTTGTCCGCCTTCGCCGCGCGTGGAACAGACATAGGAGACCGACAATCCGTCGCGAAAGGTCAGCGCCGCCAGCATGCCGCTGATTTCATCATCAGGATGTGCGCCGGAATTCATGAAACGGACCAACCCGCGCAAGGGTTGCAGCGCGCGCCATAACATAAGGCCTGCAGGTTGCGTGGTTTGGGCGCGGATGCGGGCGGCGTCTGTCAGGGGCATGGCGGGCTTTCTGTTGCGGCGATGTCAGGTGCGCGCGCATCAAGGCGCGGTGTCACGGTATCATGGATGACAAGGGCTGCGGCCCCAAAGGCGGCGGTCAGCGTGCCGGAGGTGCCGCGCAACACACGCGGGTTGCGGCGCCCCGAATGGCGCGCAACCGACCCAGGCGGTAAGGATAGCCGCGCGATCAACAGGTCGATCAGCGCATCCGGCAAGGCCCCGCCCAACACCGTGCATTGCGGATCAAACAGGTTTTCCAAAAGACCTATGGCGCGCGATAATGCTTCGGCTGCGGTGTCGACCCACACCATCAGGTCCTGATTCTGGTTGGCCAATAGCTGCACCAAAGCCGCGTCTAATCCGGTCCCATCTGGCGGCAGCGCGCCCATGGCAATCAGGTGGCGCTGGACGGACAATCTGCTGGCATATTGTTCCAGACAGCCAGCATTGCCGCACTCACAGATCAACCCGCCAGGGTGGACGATGATATGCCCGACCTCGCCCGCATTGCCAAAAGCCCCGCGGATCGGTTGGCCTTGGGCCACGACACCCAACCCCAAACCTGTGCCGAAATAAAGGAACGCATAAGACGACAGGCCAGACGCCGCCCCTGCCATGCCTTCTGCCAAAGCCGCCGCAGTTGCGTCTTTGTCAAAATGCACGGGCAGGCCGAGCGCCGCCTCTGCTTGCAGTGGAATTTGGGCGGGGTCCCAATCGGGCAAGGCCGTTGGGCCAACCCCGCTTAGGCCATCCACCCCGAACGGGCCAGGAATGACCAAACCTGCCCCCAAAACGGGCATATGCGGCATATGGGCCTGTGCCAGCATGGCCATTTGGCCCAACACATGGGCCGGATCGGTTTGCGCCAGCGGGATTTGGCGGGTTACCAGCGCCGTGCCCCCCAGATCGGTCAGCACCATGGTCAGCGTATCGGGCCGCACCTCGAACCCCAAAACGGCGGCACCTGATGGGTTGAAGGCGTAGACCACCGGCGGTTGCCCCCGCGCCGCGCGCCTGCGCCCAGTCGGCACGACCAAGCCTTCGGTCACAAGTTCGGCCATCAAATTGGACACCGTCTGAGTCGATAGTCCCGATGCCTTTGCGATCTCTGCCCGCCCCGCAGGCTGCCCGCGCAGATATCCCAGCACCACCCTGCGATTATGCGCCTTGGTCTTTTCAGCGTTTTTTCCGGCGATTTGATGGAGGTGAAAGGACAAGGGGCCGCCTTAACTCAAAGCATTTGATTTAAATATTGATCTTTGTCGCGAAGGCGTCAACACTTCTGTCACGTTCATGGCTTTTGGCCGCGCTGGGGTGGCAAGGGCTGGTTTTGGGGGGCGCACATTGGGGCAGCCCGTTTTGCGAGAGGTCAAACATGCGAACATTTAAGGCGTTCACCTATGCGGCGGCAACCAGCTTTGCGGCGCTTGTCGCTGCGGCACCGGCCAGCGCGGTTGAGATTGAGTATTGGCAGTATATCTTTGACGCGCGCATCACCGCGATGGATGTGCTGATCGACAATTTCCAAAAGGCCAATCCAGATATTACGGTCAAGCAAAGCACATTCCCATATGCCGATTACCGGACCAAGGTTGCCGCCGCCATTCCGGCAGGCGAGGGGCCGGATGTCGTGCAGCTGTTTTATGGCTGGTTGAACGACTACGTGCAAGCTGACCTGATCCAGCCGCTGCCTGCCGCGAATTTCCCCGCCGACAAGATTGAGGCCGAGTTTTTCCCGATGGTGCGCGCGATGAAAATCGACGGAAATTATATGGCGCTGCCTACGGCTGTCCGCTCGCTTGCGTTGTTTTACAACAAGCGCATGTTTGCCGAGGCAGGGCTAACGGCACCACCTGCCAATTTGGATGAGCTGGTGGAAATGGCGGCCAAGATGACCACCAAAGACGGTGCCGGTAACATCACAGCCGAAGGGCTGACCAGCGGCATGACCGCCCAAGACCACCATTGGTGGCGCGAAGTGGTGCTGCGCCAGTTTGGCGGCGCACCCTATTCCGACGACAATAAAACCGTGACCTATAATTCTGAGGGCGGTGTAAAAGCGTTGCAGTTTTATGCTGATTTGGAGGCCAAGCATGGCGTGACCAAATCGACCTTTATGGATGAACCCCAAGCCGCGTTCAAAGCGGGGCGCGCGGGCATGCATATTGACGGGTCGTTCCGCATTGGCGCGCTGAAAGATACGCGCGGCCTTGATTGGGGCGTGGCCGAATTGCCTGCGGGGCCGGACGGGACCAAATCGAACTATGCCAGCTACTGGGTGAACGCGATCACAACCAAGGCGCAGGGCGAAAAATACGACGCTTCGGTCAAGTTCATGGAATACATTACCAGCGATGAAGCGATGCAGATCTGGCTGGACACCGTTGGCGAATTGCCCGCCAAACCATCGGCGGCGATGACCGATGCCAACCTTGCCGATCCGGTGTTCGGGCCGTTTGTCGCAGGGCTTGGTTATGCCAACACCACTGTGTTCGTGGATGAAAGCGGGCAACGGCAGGTGTTGGTCGACGCAATCAGTCGCATGATGCTTGAGGGGCAATCCGCCGCTGATAGCCTTGCTGCTGCGGCAACCGCAGAACAGGTCATTCTGGATGGCTATTATAAAAAGTAATCAAACCTGATGCGAGGTTCGGGCAATCCGAGCCGCGCCATTCGGGACGAGCTGTCGCTTGGGGCCTATGTCGCTGTATCGTAACCTTTCGATCCGCCAAAAACAGGTGGTCTGGGCTTGGGGCTTTTTGGCCCTGCCTATCGTTTTTTACTGTGTCATCCGGTTTTACCCGACCTTCAACGCCATTGTCCTGAGTTTCCAAAGCTGGAACCTGCTGGGCCCGCGCGAATGGGTGGGGTTGGATAATTATGCAAAGCTGTGGGACGATCCGGTGTTTTGGAAGGCGTTCCGCAACACGTTCATGTACCTGATCCTTGGCACCCCCATTTCCTTGGTGATCAGCTTTGTGATCGCCTACCATCTGGACAAAACCAAGCTGCTGCATGGCACGTTGCGCGCGCTTTATTTCCTGCCCTTCCTCACCTCGACCGTAGCGATGGCATGGGTGTGGCGCTGGTTTTACCAACCTGTGCCGATTGGGTTGTTCAACAATTTTCTTGCATCAATGGGCATTGCGCAAATCGACTTTCTGAATTCCACCAGCAATGCCCTGCCGTCCATCTTGCTGCCCGCGATCTGGGCGGGGCTTGGCTTTCAGATCATCATTTTCATGGCAGGATTGCGCGCCATTCCAACCAGTTACTATGAAGCCGCGCGGATTGACGGTGTGTCAACCTGGACAATCCTGTGGGAAATCACGCTGCCGTTGTTAAAGCCGACAATCGTGTTTCTGGTGGTGTTTTCCAGCATCGGGTTTTTGCGGATATTCGATCAGGTGTTCAACATGACCACCAACAATCCCGGCGGGCCATTGGACAGCACCAAACCGCTTGTGTTGATGATCTATCAAACCGCATTTTCCAGTTTTGACATGGGTTATGCCGCCGCCCAAACCGTTGTGCTGTTCGCGATTTTGCTGGTCGTCAGCCTGATCCAGTTGCGCGTGCTAAGGGAAAAGCCATGACCGATATCCGCGCCAGCGCTGACAGCCTGATGAAGGGCCAATCCAGCGCCCGTGCGGCCAAGGGGCCGCGCGACCCTTATGCCGTGCTGCGCTGGACGTTGCTGGCCATGGGCGCGATCGTGATGGTGATGCCGATTGTCTATATGCTGTCGGCCAGCATTAAATACCCGTTTGAGATGTATGATCTGAACATCATCCCCAAGGAACCGACCTTTGAAAACTATACCTATGTGCTGTCAGACGGGCGGTTTTTGCGTTGGTTCGGCAACAGCTTTCTGATTGCCACGCTGACCACCATTTCGGCCGTGTTTTTCGATGCGCTGGTGGGTTATGCGCTGTGCAAATTCACCTTTCGCGGCCGCACCTTTATGTTTATCGCCATTTTGTCGACCCTGATGATCCCCACCGAAATGCTGGTGATCCCGTGGTATCTGATGTCAAAAAGCTTTGGCTGGCTGGACAGTTATTGGGGCATCATGTTTCCAGGCATCATGACGGCCTTTGGCACGTTCTTGATGAAACAATTCTTTGAAACGGTCCCCGATGATTTTCTGGAAGCCGCGCGGATCGACGGGTTGAACGAGTTTCAGATTTGGTGGTCGGTGGCCTTGCCGCTTGTCGCCCCAGCCCTGAGCGCGCTGGCGATTTTCATCTTTTTGGGCAATTGGACCGCGTTTTTGTGGCCGTTGATAGTGACCAATTCCCAAGACCTTTACACCCTGCCTGTGGGCCTGACGACGTTCAGCGTCGAACAAGCCGTGGAATGGGAACTGATTATGACAGGGGCCGCTTTGGCCACAATCCCCACGTTGATCGTGTTCTTGCTGTTCCAGCGGTACATCATTCGCGGCGTGGCAATGGCGGGGCTAAAAGGATGACCGACAACAGTATATTTCCAGACCCGGTTTACCGTGACACGGTGCTGCAACCCTTGTTTGACGCGGCCAAGCAGCATTATGCGGGGCCGGTGCGGGTGATCAACCGCGCGCATCTGGTGATGTTGGCCGAAGAGGGGATTTTGCCCCGCGATGTAGCCCGCAAAATCGCACAAGCCTTGGTCGCGATTGATGCCGACATCGACGTGGCAACCCTGCGCTATACCGGAGAGCATGAGGATTACTTTTTCCTTGTGGAGGCCGAACTAAAACGCCGTCTTGGCCCCGATGTGGCAGGCGCGTTGCACACCGCAAGGTCGCGCAATGATATGGACCATACGGTGTTCAAGATGGTGCTACGGGATAAAACCGATGCGCTGCTGGCCCAGATTATGGGGCTTGCGATTGCGCTGCTTGAAACGGCCCAGCGCGAGCGCGATACGCTGATCGTGGCCTATACCCACGGCCAACCCGCACAGCCCAGCACCTATGGCCACTATCTTGCGGCGATGCTGGAGGGGCTGATCCGCGATGGTCAACGCTTGTGTGATGCGCGCGAGGCTTTGGATTATTGCCCGATGGGGGCGGCGGCGATCACCACGTCGGGCTTTCCAATCAACCGGCATCGCGTGGCGCAATTGTTGGGCTTTGCCGAACCGCTGCGCAACTCCTATGGCTGCATTGCCAGTGTGGATTATGTCACAGGCCTATATTCCGCGATCAAGCTGATGTTCCTGCATCTGGGGCGCGTGGTGCAAGACATGCAATTTTGGAGCGCATTTGAGGTGGGGCAGCTTTATGTGCCCAATGCGATGGTGCAGATCAGTTCGATCATGCCGCAAAAGCGTAACCCCGTGCCGATTGAACATTTGCGTCATTTGGCAAGCATGACCGTAGGGCGCTGTGATTCAGTTGTGAACACCATGCACAACACCCCCTTTACCGATATGAACGACAGCGAAGGCGAGGTGCAGGTCGCGGGCTATGCAGCCTTTGACAGCGCGGGGCGGG
This sequence comes from Pseudorhodobacter ferrugineus DSM 5888, assembly GCF_000420745.1. Classification (GTDB taxonomy): domain Bacteria; phylum Pseudomonadota; class Alphaproteobacteria; order Rhodobacterales; family Rhodobacteraceae; genus Pseudorhodobacter; species Pseudorhodobacter ferrugineus. Next base: position 36,308 of record NZ_ATVN01000019.1, on the reverse strand, counting down.
TGCTGAGTTTGCTCCATGCCCTGATACCGGCGTGCAAAATCCAAAGCGATAGGGTTGCAGCCAACATGGACGCGGCCTGCGTTACCGTCACCGAATTGGCCGATACACTGGTGCGCCGCGAAGGATTGAGCTTTCGTCAAGCGCATGAAATAGCAGCAATAACCGCGCGGGATGTGTTGTCGCGTTCGGTGCCGCTCGGGCAGGGATACGCCGCATTTTCCACCGCATTTTTGGCCGAGACAGGGCGAAAGCCTGCCTTGGATAGCCGCGGTTTTGCCGTCGCGGTCAGTGCTGAAAACTTCATCGCACAGCGCGACCGCTTTGGCGGGCCAGCGCCTGCCGCTTTGGAGGCAGCGTTTCAGCACTATACCTATGAAATGGAAGAAAGCGTCGAAGTGAACCGTTTGCGCGCGGAGCGGATGGCAAAGGGCCATCACGACCTGAACGCTGCATTTGATGCCTTAAGGATAGAATAGGTTATGGCCACTGTAAGTTTACAAAACCTGCGCAAAACCTATGGCAAAACCGAGGTGCTGCATGGCCTGTCGCTGGATGTGGCCGACGGCGAATTTGTTGTGCTGGTGGGCCCGTCGGGCTGTGGCAAATCCACGACGCTGCGCATGATTGCGGGGTTAGAGGATGTGTCGGGCGGCGAAGTGCGCATTGGCGGCCAAGTGGTGAACCATCTGGAACCCAAAGACCGCAATATCGCCATGGTGTTCCAAAACTATGCGATTTATCCACATATGACGGTGCGCAAAAACATCGGCTTTGGCCTGCGCCGCGCCAAAATGCCCGCCGCCGACAAGGCCCGCCGGATCGAAGAGGTCGCAGCGATCCTGTCGATGACCGACTATCTTGACCGCAAGCCGGCGCAGCTCTCGGGTGGTCAGCGACAGCGTGTGGCCATCGGCCGTGCGATGGTGCGCGATCCTGCCGTGTTTTTGTTTGATGAACCTTTGTCGAACCTTGATGCACAATTGCGCAGCCAGATGCGGTTGGAGATCAAGAAATTGCATCAGCGGATGCATACCACGATTGTTTTTGTGACCCATGATCAGGTCGAGGCGATGACTATGGCCGACCGGATCGTGATTATGAAAGACGGGCATATTCAACAGGTCGGCACACCGGCAGAGGTGTTCCACCAACCTGCAAACATCTTTGTGGCGCAGTTTATCGGCGCGCCGTCGATGAACCTGTTGGCGGGGCAGGCGGTTGCGGGCAGCATTACGGTTGCAGGCCGCAGCCTTGCACGTGATGCGGGGCAAACAGGGCCAATCACGGTTGGCATTCGCCCTGATGATCTGCGCGTGACCGATGGGCCCAGCAGCTTTGAAGGTCGCGTTGTGCTGTTGGAACCCTTGGGGGCCGAAACCTTGGCCTATGTCGATATCGGCGGGCAAGAGGTGGTCGCGCGCGCCGATGGCCGCAATCCGCCTGCGTTGGGGGCGGTGGTGCAACTGCATGTGGCCCCCGAAAACCTGCATTTGTTTGACGGCGACGGAAAGGCTGTGGAATGACGATTAAGCAAGGTGTTGCACCCAGATTACGGGGCAAAAGGGTGCTATGCGCGGGTCGCCTTTATTGTGATCTGGTCATGGGCGGTTTGCCCACCGCCCCGATTGCGGGGCAAGAGGTTTATGCCGATACTTTGGCGATGACGGCGGGGGGCGGGGCCTATATCACAGCGGCTTATCTTGTGGCTTTGGGCCGCGAAGTGGGCCTGTCCGCCCTTATCCCTGCCGAACCCTTTGCCGGCCCGATTGCCTCGGAACTTGCCGCCGCGGGGATTGACCTTGCGCCTTGCGCCTTTGCCCCGGCAGGCCTTGACCCACAGATCACCGTCGCCTTGGTCATGGGCGATGATCGTGCCTTTGTCACCCGCCGCAGCGGTCCTGCCGTGCCCAGCGATCTGCCCGATCTGATCGCTGCTGGTGGCTATGATCACCTTCATATCGGCGAACTGGCAACCCTTGCCGAGATGCCCGATATCGTCGCCCGCGCCAAGGCCGCGCATATGACCGTATCGGTCGATTGTGCATGGGATACACAGGTTCTGGCCCGTGGGGATTTGGTTGACCTGCTGGCAGGTGCCGATGTGTTTTTGCCCAATCGGGTCGAGGCCGCGGCCTTGGCACGCCACGCGCCGCTTGCCGCCTACGCCCCGCTTGTTGTTGTCAAGAATGGCAAAAACGGAGCCGAGGCGTTTGCGCAAGGTCATCAGACCCATCGCCCCGCCTTGCCCGTGAAGGTCGTCGATACGGTTGGTGCAGGCGATGCGTTTAACGCAGGGTTTCTGGATCGCTGGTTAGACGGCGCAAATTTGACGGAATGTCTGGATGCAGGCGCACGGGTGGCAAGCGTGGCCTTGGCCCGCCAAGGTGGCGCGCGGGGGGTGGAACGGTTGGCCCGCCACCGCGCAGCAGCAGAATAACGCAGTGGGGGCGGGTTTACCGTTTCAATGGGCTGCGTCTCGTCCTATGATATACCCATGCCATCCGCTGAAACATATGCTAGCCATACAATTGATATCGTTGAAAGTTATTGCAAAATGTCGTTAAGACTGTTCACGTGTTCCTGTGCAATTTCTGCCATCCTTTGCGCCGCACTGCCCGGCTTTGCCCAAGACAAGACTGGCCTGAATCTGGATCAGACTGCCACGGGCCAACCTGGTGGCGTGGCGCAATTTGATATGGCACAAGCTCTTTTTGCCCTAGCTGTGGCGCAAAAAGATGCGATTTTGGCGCTGACCGCCGCGCGGCTGGCCGCTGGCGTTCAGATGACGGATGTGGAACGTGACGGCGCGCAGACCATTCCGGACCCGTTGACGGACGGCCCCGATGCCGCAACCGCCCCCGCAGATGCTGCGCAAATGTTGATCGCGGCGCGCAGTCTTGCGGCCGATGATGATATCTTGATGGTAGTCATCGAAGAGGCCGAGGCCGAAGGTCCCCACGGCCAGACCAGCGGTGCAGAGCGCCAGTTGAATGCGCTGCCTGCAGGCGCTGTGGATACGTGGACCGTACCGTTTTTTGGCGGGTCCTTGGCTGAAATCGGGGTCAAAGGGGATGGCGACACGCCGCTTGTGGTGTCGGTGACAGATGGAAACGGCAATCGGATCACCTGCCCCGCACGGGATAGGGACAGGTTCTATTGTGATTTTGTACCACATTGGAATGGGTATTTCACCATTTCAGTGTCCAATACGGGTGACAAGATGAACAGTTACTACCTGCTAACAAACTGATTTAGAACTGAAAAGCTTACCTTAATTGGGCTGGCCCATTACTTACTTCCCGAATTTCCCGCGCAACGCATCGGCAAAAGGGTTCGCAGCCCCGACCGATTTAGGCGCGCTTTGCATTTGCGCAGGTTTTGGCGCGGCTTTGGGGGATTGTCTGTCTCCCTTGCGCTCGGCGGCTTGCTCGCGGGCTTCGCCGCTGTCTTTCTTCATCGTCAAACCGATGCGTTTGCGCGCCACATCCACCTCGACCACCCGCACCTTGACCACATCGCCGGCCTTGACCACCTCATGCGGGTCGGACACGAACTTATCCGCCAATTGGCTGACATGGACCAGCCCGTCCTGATGCACGCCGATATCGACAAAGGCGCCAAAGGCCGCGACGTTGGTCACGGTGCCTTCCAACATCATGCCGGGTTTCAGGTCTTTGATATCATCCACGCCGTCTGCAAAGGTGGCGGTTTTGAATTCGGGTCGCGGGTCGCGGCCCGGTTTTTCCAGTTCCAACAGGATATCTTTGATCGTGGGCAGGCCAAAGCGCGCATCGACAAAGGCCATCGGGTCCAAGGTCGCCAGTTTCGGTGACCCCATCACCTCGCGCAGGTCACGCCCGCAAGCAGCCACGATTTTGCGGGCGACATCGTAGGCTTCTGGGTGAACGGATGAGGCGTCAAGCGGTTCCGTCCCGCCCGTAATTCGCAAAAAACCCGCCGCCTGTTCAAATACTTTCGGTCCCAGCCGCGCGACTTTCAGCAAATCACGGCGTTTGGCAAAGGGGCCATTAGCATCGCGGTGCGCCACAATCGCCTCGGCCAAACCTGGCCCCACGCCAGACACACGGGCCAGCAAGGGGGCCGATGCTGTGTTCAAATCCACCCCAACCGCGTTCACCGCATCCTCGACGACAGCCTCCAATGATCGGCCCAAACGGTGTTGGTCCACGTCATGCTGATATTGACCCACGCCAATCGCTTTAGGTTCGATTTTGACAAGTTCAGCGAGCGGATCCTGCAATCTGCGGGCAATTGACACCGCGCCACGTATGGAAACGTCAAGATCGGGGAATTCCTTGGCGGCAAGTTCCGACGCGGAATAGACCGAAGCGCCTGCCTCGGATACGATAACCTTGGTTGGTTTTTTTGCGATGGCTGGCAGAACGGCCAGCAGATCGGTGACCATTTTTTCGGTTTCACGGCTGGCCGTGCCATTGCCAATCGCGATCAGCCCGACACCATGCTTGCCGATCATCTGGGCGAGAGTCACTTGTGCACCGCGCAGATCGTTTTTCGGTTGGAACGGATAGACCGTGTCATGCGCCAGAAGCTTTCCCGTGGCGTCAATGACACAGACCTTAACGCCTGTGCGGATGCCGGGATCAAGCCCCATCGTCGCCTTGCCGCCCGCAGGGGCCGCTAACAGCAAATCCTTGAGATTGCGGGCAAAGACCCGGATCGCCTCGGCCTCGGCGCGGTCACGCACGTCGCCCATCAGGTCGAGCGTAAGAGAGGTTTTCAACTTGATCCGCCACGCCCAAGCAGCGACCTCTCGTAGCCAGACATCGCCTTTGCCCGTGCCGCCCGCCTGCAAGGCAGCACCGCAGCTTGCCTCACACGGTGACTGGCCGCGCGGGGCATCGGGGTCGACTTCCAGATCCAACGTCAGAAAGCCTTCGTTCCGGCCCCGCAGCATGGCCAAAACGCGGTGCGACGGGGCGGAGTGCCACGGTTCGGAATGGGCAAAATAATCGGAAAACTTGGCGCCTTCGGTTTTCTTGCCCGCAACAACGGTCGCCGCCAATCTGCCCACCGATTTCATATGGTTGCGCAGACGGCCCAGCAAGTTGGCATCTTCGGACAGCCCTTCGGCGATGATATCGCGGGCACCTTCAAGGGCGGCTTTGGTGTCGGCTACCTCGGCGTTCAAAAAGGCCTCGGCGAGGACCAAAGGGTCGGCGGCCCGATCTGCCAAAATTCCCTCGGCCAAGGGGCCAAGCCCGTTTTCGCGCGCAATCATCGCACGGGTCCGGCGTTTGGGTTTGTAAGGCAGGTAGATGTCTTCCAGCTCGGCCTTGGTGGTGGCTTTAGTCAGGCTGGCGGTCAGATCATCGGTCAGCTTGCCTTGCTCGGTGATCGACGACAAAATCGCCGCGCGCCTCGATTCCAATTCGCGCAGATAGACCAACCGTTCGGCCAAATTGCGCAGCTGGGTGTCATCAAGCCCACCTGTCACCTCTTTGCGGTAGCGGGCGACAAAGGGCACGGTGGCCCCGCCATCCAATAGGTCCACAGCCGCAACGACTTGGGCCGGGGTGGCGGCGATTTCGGTGGCAATCAGGCGGGCAATACGGGCGGCAAGGTCTTGGGTCATGGTATCCGGATCCTAAGGGAAGCCGGACCATAGCCAGCCCGCGCGCCGGGGCCAAGACCTTAGATCAAGGGAATCAGCGGCACGCCGCCCCCACAGGCCGAAAGCAGCGTCAAAAGCGTGAGTGCGAAGACCGTTTTCATGGTTCTATCCTATTCAAAGCAAGTTCAAACCCTACGCGAATGCGGCCTGAAAGCGAGGACAATCGACAAGTATGAAGGGGATGGTACCACGTCCCCGGCTCGAACGGGGGACCTCTTGATCCACAATCAAGCGCTCTAACCTACTGAGCTAACGCGGCACTGAGGGCGATTTAGACCGGGTCAGGGATGAATGCAAGACCCTTTGCAGCGCTTGTAAGGCGCGCTTGTTCAGTTTATGCGGGAAAAAACCAACTTGGTCAGGGAATAGGTCATGGGTATCGACAAACAAAGCGAAGTTGCGGCCAATTTACAGATTGGGCCCACCAGCCTTGGGATGGTGCGGATTTATGTCGAAGGCGAGGGGGTAGACTTGCCCCTTGATTTCGATCCGGAGGAGGCCGAGGAAATTGCCGAGGAATTGCGCGCAGCGGCGGCGGCGGCACGGGCGATGGGGGACGGTGTGGGCAAGAAGCGGCGGTAATCTGCGCAGATGACCGCGTGCGGTCATCTTTGTAACGTTTTGAAAGCGAACGGATTTCCTGTTTTTATTTACCCAATATTAACTTGCGAACAGGCACGGCCAAGCACCGACCATCTGCGCCACTAAAGCTGCCTGTTTTGGGGGCCAGCCTGTCAGATTTCAATGCGGTTTTGACTTGGGGCAGGGTCGCGATAGTATTGCAAGCGCTGGGCAGCGGTGCGGGCGAAGATCTGGGTCACCGACTTGCGCCGCGCGCCTGCCAGTTTTGACACGGGGCCCATGCGAACAAGGTCGCCGTCATAGGCATCGGCAAGGATGAGGCCCGTGCCCTCTGGCAGCAATTCGACCGGAAAATCAGTATCAACCGCCCAGAAAAAGCGATCACACCAGTCCAGATAGCCCTGCCATTTACGGTCTGTCTGAAAATCTAGGCGTGACGATTTGCATTCAATAATCCAGACCTCGCCTTTTGGTCCCAGCGCCATGACATCGACGCGCAGACCCGAGGTCGGCACCAATTCTTCAACACAGGCAAAACCAAGGCTGGCAAGGTGGCGGCAGGTGCCGCGCGCGAGTTTCTGGCCGGGTGTCAGGGTTTGGGGCAGCGGAATGATGTGCATCGCGCTAATTTGAACGAAGGGGGAACGTTTGGCAAGGTCGCAAGCACTGGACCTTTGCCAAGGGCGGGCATAGCGTTGTGTGCAAAGGAGACTTGCCATGACCAACCCGCTTTTGTCCGATTGGGCCGCCGAATTTGCCCTGCCACCCTTTGGCGCGATCGAGGATACCGATTTCGGCCCTGCCTTTGATGTGGCGCTGGAGCGCGAGCGCGTCAATATCAAGGCGATTGCCGAAAACCCTGCCACTCCCGATTTTGCTAATGTGATTGAGGCGATGGAACTGGCCGAAGGTGATTTGGACCGTGTGGCAGGGGTGTTTTACAACCTTGCAGGGGCCGATAGCACACCCGCGCGCGAGGCGTTGCAACGCGATTTAGCGCCCAAGATGAGCGCGTTTTCATCCGAGGTGACGAACAACAAGGCGTTGTTTGCGAAGGTGGAAGCGGTCTGGGCAGCGCGTGACGGCTTGGTGCCGGAGCAGTTGCGGGTGCTGGACCTGTACCGCCGCATGTTCATCCGGTCTGGGGCACAGTTGGAAGGTGACGCAGCGGCGCGGTTGACCGCCGTTAAGGCGCGGCTGGCGGTGTTGGGCACAGCGTTCAGCCAAAACCTGCTGGCGGATGAGCGCGCGTGGTTCATGGAAGTGGCCGAGGCCGACCTTATTGGCTTGCCGGATTTCGTTGTGGCCTCGGCACGGGCCGCAGGTTCGGAAAAGGGTGTATCCAACCCCGTGATTACGCTGAACCGGTCGCTTATTGTCCCATTTTTGCAATTTTCGCCGCGCAGGGAGTTGCGCCAACAGGCCTATGCGGCATGGGTTGCGCGGGGTGAAAACGGCAACGCCAATGACAACCGCGCGATTGCGGCGGAAACGCTGCGCTTGCGCGACGAGCGGGCGCATTTGCTGGGCTATGCCAGTTTTGCCGATTTCAAGCTGGAGCCTGAGATGGCGAAAACCCCCGCCGCCGTGCGCGATTTGCTGATGCGGGTGTGGGAACCTGCCAAGGCCCAAGCGCTGCGCGATGCCGAGGTGTTGGAGGCTATGATGCACGCGGATAGCATCAATGGCGCGTTGGAGCCGTGGGATTGGCGCTATTATTCCGAAAAACGCCGCAAGGCCGAGCATGATTTGGACGAGGCGGTGTTGAAGCCTTACTTGTCGCTGAAGGCGATGCTGGCCGCGCAGTTCGATTGTGCCAACCGTCTGTTCGGGTTGGAGTTTCGGGAATTGGAAGTGCCGTTGTATCATGCCGATGCGCGGGCCTGGGAGGTGACGCGCGGGGGCAAGCATATCGCCGTGTTCATTGGCGATTATTTCGCACGCGGATCGAAACGGTCGGGGGCGTGGTGTTCGGCCATGCGGTCGCAGAAGAATTTGGGCGGCGAGGTGCGGCCCATCGTGGTGAATGTGTGCAATTTCGCCAAGGGCGATCCGGCGCTGCTGTCTTATGATGATGCGCGGACGTTGTTCCATGAGTTTGGACATGCGCTGCATCAGATGCTGTCGAATGTTACCTATGGGTTTATTTCGGGCACATCCGTGGCGCGGGACTTTGTAGAGCTGCCAAGCCAGCTCTATGAGCATTGGCTGGAAGTGCCGGAGGTGCTGGAAAAACACGCGCGGCATGTGGACAGCGGGGCGGCGATGCCCGCGGACATGCTGAAGCGGTTATTGGCGGCCGGCACCTATGACCAAGGCTTTGCGACGGTTGAGTTTTTGGGGTCGGCCTTGGTGGATCTGGCTTTTCATGAGGGGGCGGCGCCGGCCGATCCGATGGTGATGCAGGCCGAGGTATTGGCCGATTTGGGGATGCCGCATGCCATCGGCATGCGCCATGCGACCCCGCATTTTGCCCATGTGTTTTCGGGGGATGGCTATTCGTCGGGCTATTATTCCTACATGTGGTCCGAGGTAATGGACGCCGATGCCTTTGCCGCATTCGAGGAGGCGGGGGATGCGTTTGATCCCGAGGTAGCAGCGCGGTTGGAAAGGTTCATCCTGTCGGCGGGTGGGTCGCAGGACGCCGAGGCGTTGTATATGCAGTTTCGCGGGCGGATGCCGGGGGTGGAGCCGTTGTTGAAGGGGCGCGGGTTGTTGGACGTAGATTGAAGCGGCCGAGCGCTGGGGGTCACACCCTCAGCCCACCGTGAGGTATTTAATCCAAGATGAATGAGCGCGGTTTTCGCAGCTGTGACGGAGGGTGCCCGAAGGCGCGGGTGAACGCACGGCTGAGGGTGGATTGGCTGGAAAACCCAGTGCGCAGGGCAATGTCGGCGAGCGGATGGTGGGTGTCGGTGATCAGGCGGCGGGCGGCGGCGAGGCGCAAGGTGAGGGCATAGGCGGCGGGGCTTTGGTTCAGCGTGTCGCGAAAGAGTGTCTCCAAGCGGCGGGGTGACAGGCCGAGGTTGCGGGCAAGGGTGGCGATGGATTCGGGGGCATCGAGCGTCGCCTCCATCCGCGCGATTGCGTGGGCGATGCGAGGGTCGAGGCGCGGGCGATTGCTTTGGGTTTGCGGATCAGACCCGTCGCGCGGCGTGGTGATAAAGCTGGCAGCGACTTGGTGGGCGAGGGCCGTGCCGTGGCGTTGGGTGATCAGATGCAGCATCAGGTCGGCAGCGGGGGCGGCACCGCCTGCGGTAAAGCGGTTGCGGTCGATGACAAAGCGGTCTGGCACCACCTCAATTTCGGGGTGGGCGGCGGCGAGATCCTCAAAGTCTTCCCAATGCACGGTGGCGCTGTATCCGTCTAAGAGCCCTGCGCGGGCCAGCACCCAAGGGCCTGCATCGATGGCCCCAATTGCCGCAAAACGGGGGGCTGCGCGGCGCAAGGTGGCGATGAGGGGGCGGGTTGCCACCTCGGCTTGTTTGAAACCTGCAATGACCACCAGCGCATCGGCGCCTGTCGCCTGATCCAGCGTGCCCGAAGATGGGAGTTCGATGCCGCAGGTCAGGGGGACGGGGCCACCTTCGGGGGTGACGATACGCCAGCGGTAATCTGTCGTGCCCAAGTGGCGGTTGGCCGCGCGCATGGGGTCGAGCGTGCTTGCCACCTCAAGGATCGACGCCTGCGGCAGGACTAGCACCGCGAGGGTGAGGGGGGCGGTTGAGGGGGCGAAAATAGTTGCGGGTTTTGCCATGTATCCTTCGTAAATTGCAAAACAGGCTTTGCCAAGCCCGTTAAGCTGAACGCAATCAAGGAGGAACACCCATGCCGCTGCAAATGAACCGCGACGTTTTCATCACCTGTGCCGTGACCGGATCGGGGGGGACGCAAGACCGTAGCCCGCATGTGCCACGCTCGCCCCAGCAAATCGCCGAGAGTGCGATTGCGGCGGCAAAGGCGGGGGCGGCGGTGGTGCATTGCCATGTGCGTGACCCCGAAACCGGCAAGCCGAGCCGCGATCCTAAGCTTTACCGCGAAGTGACGGAGCGGATTCGCGATTCTGACACGGATGTTGTGCTCAACCTGACAGCGGGCATGGGCGGCGACTTGCTGTTTGATGGCACGGAAAAGATGGGCCAGATGGCGGCGAGTTCCGACATGGCGGGGGCCGAGGAGCGCGTGGCGCATGTGGTGGAATGCCGCCCCGAGATTTGCACGCTCGATTGCGGCACGATGAATTTTAACGAGGCCGATTATGTGATGGTCAACACCCCCGGCATGCTGCGCGATATGGCGCGGCGGATGGTAGCAAGCGGTGTGCGGATTGAGATTGAGGCCTTTGACACCGGCCATTTGTGGCTGGCTAAGGAACTGGCAAAAGAAGGGATTATCCCTGATCCGGTCTTGGTGCAGCTGTGCATGGGCGTGCCGTGGGGCGCGCCCGATGACATGAACACCTTTATGGCGATGGTGAACAATGTGCCCGACAGTTGGCATTGGTCGGCATTTTCCATCGGGCGCAACCAGATGGCCTATGTTGCGGCATCTGTTTTGGCGGGGGGCAATGTGCGGGTCGGGTTGGAAGATAACCTGTGGCTGGACAAAGGCGTGCTGGCGACCAATGCGCAATTGGTGGAACGCGCGGTGGGGATCATCACCGCAATGGGCGCGCGGGTGATTACGCCTGCCGAGGTGCGCACGCGGTTGAAGCTGGAAAAACGGGCGCCGGTCGCGCGGTGAGGGCGGTTGCGGGTTTGAAGGGGGGCTGCTTTCCTAAATGCAGAATGCACGCAGGTTATATCGTATGCTTTGCAGCGCAGTAAAATGGCATAAGCGCACCGCGTTGCGCGTGGTGTGCCCCATTTAGAAAGGTGCATATATGGTTGAGTTGCTTTTTTTTGTGTTTGTGATCGCTGGTATTGTTGCCCCGCTATTTGCGCGCAACTGGAATATGTGGGGCGTGATGTTGGGTGTCGGGATTGCCGTGTTGATCGGTTTGTTTGAACTGATGAAATACAGCTCAAAAGGCGCATGGCTTGAAGATACTGTGTCATTTTTGGTTGTGGCCACGGCGGCTTGGTTCGGGATCTGGGGGATGGCCATTCAGGCAGTGGTTTTGGTGCGTGGGCCGGATCATGTTTGGTCAACGCGCGCGATTGGATGGGGCATGATGGCGGTGGTGACCGTCCTTGCCCTGCTACAGACTTAGGCAACAAGGGGCGGATACGGGATGACACGGAAAGCAGCAATCATTGGTGGTGGGGTTATTGGCGGCGGTTGGGCGGCGCGGTTTTTGCTGAACGGCTGGAACGTGTCGGTGTTTGACCCCGACCCCGAAGCGGCGCGCAAGATCGGCGAGGTGATGGCGAATGCGCGGGCCTCGCTTCCGGCATTATCGGACATTCCGATGCTGGAGGAAGGCGTGTTAAGCTTTGCCGACACCATCACCGAAGCGGTGGAGGGGGCGGATTATATTCAGGAATCCGTGTCAGAGCGGCTGGAGTTGAAGCACCGGGTGTTTGCACAAATCCAACAATCTTGCCCTGATACGCTGATCGGCTCATCCACATCGGGGTTCAAGCCAAGCGAGTTGCAGCAAAACGCGGCCAACCCTGCGATGATCTTTGTCGCGCATCCGTTCAACCCCGTCTATTTGCTGCCCTTGGCCGAAGTGGTGCCATCGCCTGCCTCTGACCCCGCAGCGATTGAGCGCGCCAAGGAGATATTGCGCGAAATCGGGATGTTTCCGTTGCATGTGCGCAAGGAAATAGATGCGCATATCGCGGATCGGTTCTTGGAAGCCGTGTGGCGTGAAGCGTTGTGGCTGGTCAAGGACGGGATTGCCACGACCGAGGAAATTGACGAGGCCATTCGCATGGGGTTCGGGTTGCGTTGGGGGCAGATGGGGCTGTTTGAAACCTACCGCGTGGCGGGGGGCGAGGCAGGGATGAAGCATTTCATGGCGCAGTTTGGCCCGTGTTTGCAGTGGCCCTGGACCAAGCTGACCGATGTGCCAGAGTTTACCGACGAATTGGTGGACCTGATCGCGGGGCAATCGGATGCCCAATCGGGGCATCATACCATTCGTGAGTTGGAGCGGATAAGGGATGGCAATCTTGTGGGGTTCTTGCGCAGTCTAAAGGACCGGAATTGGGGCGCTGGTAAGGTGCTACGGGAACACGACGCGCGCCGCCGCGTGGCGTTTACCGATGGGAGTCGTGAGATTGCGGCGGCTCCCTTGGCCATGGCGCAGATGCAGGTGTTACCGTCTTGGATTGATTACAACGGGCATATGACCGAAAGCCGCTATTTGTTTGCGGCGTCCGAAACTTCAGATGCGTTTTTGCGGTTTATCGGCGCGGATATGGACTATGTGGCCAGCGGTTTTAGCTATTACACGGCGGAAAGCCACATCATGCATAAGGGCGAGGCCAAGCTGGGGGATCGGTTGACCGGAACCTTGCAGGTGCTGAGTGCGGACGCCAAGCGGATGCACATTTTCATTGCTATTCAAAAGAATGGCGTGGATGTGGCGACGATTGAGCAGATGCTGTTGCATGTCGATATGACAGCGGGGCGCGCCGTGGCGGCACCTGAGGCGATCTTGGACCGGTTGATGCCGGTGGCTGCGGCCCATGCCGGCGTGGCGCGGCCAGAAGCGGCGGGGCGGTTCACCGGCGAGCGCAAATGAGCCGCGTTCTGATCACGGCAGGGGCGAGTGGGATTGGGCTGGTGATGGCCCAAACCTTTGCCGCGACGGGGGCGCGGGTCTGGGTGACGGATGTGGATGCGGACGCGATTGCGGGCCTGCCGGAGGATATGCGCGGCAGTTACGTCAGCGTGGCGGATGAGGCGAGGATGGCGGCACTGGCGGCTGACATCGCTGCTGATTGGGGCGGGTTGGATGTGGTCTGCGTGAATGCGGGGATCAAAGGGCCGACCGCAGCGATTGTGGATACGGATCTGGACGACTGGCGCGCGTGTTTGGCGGTGTGTCTTGACGGCGCGTTTATAACGGTCAAACATGCTGCCCCCTTGATGGCGCAAGGCGGGGCGATGGTGTTTACGTCATCAACCGCCGGGCTTTACGGCTTTCCTTATCGCAGTCCTTATGCGGCGGCGAAATGGGCAATTATTGGGCTGATGAAGACAGCAGCGATGGAGTTGGGTGCGCGCGGTATTCGCTGCAACGCCATTGCGCCGGGTTCCGTTGAGGGCCCGCGCATTGACCGTGTGTTTGCCGCCGAGGCCGAAGCCAAGGGTATGACACCCGAGGCGGTGGCTGCGGGATACGCGGCGGGCACGGCGCTGGGCTGTTTGGTTACAGCCCAAGACGTGGCCGATATGGCGGTGTTTCTGGCCAATGCCCCGCGCATTTCCGGCCAAGTCATTGCTGTCGATGGCTTTACAATCAATCCTGATCCAAAGGTATAGCATATGCATTTTGGCATGACCGACGAACAACGCATGATCGTAGACACCACCCGCGCCTTTGTGGAGGCAGAGTTGTACCCGCATGAGGCGCTGGTGGAACGCACAGGCCATCTGCCGATGGAAATTATTCGCGACGTACAGGCCAAGGCGATTGCGGCAGGGCTTTATGCCGCCAATATGCCCGAAGATGTGGGCGGCGCAGGCCTCGATACGCTGTCGTGGCTTTTGTATGAGCGCGAGTTGGGGCGCGCGAATTATGCGCTGCACTGGACCTGCGTGGCGCGGCCGTCGAATATTTTGTTGGCGGGCACAGAGGAGCAGCGCGAACGGTATCTGCACCCGTGCATTCGCGGTGAAAAATGGGATTGTCTGGCGATGACCGAACCGGGGGCCGGGTCAGACCTTCGCGGGATGAAGGCCTCAGCGCGCCGTGACGGCGAGGATTGGGTGCTGAACGGCACCAAGCATTTCATCAGCCACGCCGATATCGCCGATTTCGCGATCGTGTTCATGGCCAGCGGCGAGGAAGATACGCCCCGCGGCCCCAAACGCCTGATCACCGCGTTTTTTGTGGATAAGGGCACCCCGGGGTTCACGGTGCGCGATGGCTATCGCAACGTGTCGCACCGTGGCTATACGAACGCGATTTTGGAATTCGATAACTGTCGATTGCCAGCGTCTCAGGTGCTGGGTGAGGTGCACAAGGGGTTTGAAGTTGCCAACACTTGGCTGGGCGCCACCCGCCTGCAAGTCGCGGCAACTTCGCTTGGCAGGGCCGATCGTGCCTTGGGCCATTCTGTGCAATATGCCGCGGAGAGAGAGCAGTTTGGACAAAAAATTGGGAAGTTCCAAGGGGTGAGTTTCAAGCTGGCCGATATGGCGATGGAGCTGAAGGCTGCGGAACTGCTGACATGGGAAGCAGCCTGGCGGTTCGATGAGGGCACGGTGACTGAGGCGGATATGTCGATGGCAAAGCTGAAAGCGACCGAGGTGCTGGCGATGGTGGCAGATGAAGCGATCCAGATTCACGGCGGGATGGGTCTTATGGATGACCTGCCGTTGGAACGAATTTGGCGCGATGCACGGGTGGAGCGGATCTGGGAAGGCACATCCGAGATCCAGCGCCATATTATCAGCCGTCAACTTCTGCGGGCGCACGGGGCCTGAGGCTGGCAGGGGGCGCTCACGCCCCCTCTTGGCCTGTAGGCCAATTCACCCCCCGAGGATATTTTTTAACAGAAAAAGTAACGGAGTGTTAACTGTGTTGCGCCAAAATCAATTCACGGTACAGGCGGGGACGCCGATGACCGTAACAGGAAAAGGCGCCTTGTCCCTTACACGGGGGCAGGGCGCTGACGATGGCTTTTTCTGTTTACAAATATCCCGGGGTCCGGGGCAGCGCCCCGGTTGCTGCCCAAACCGCGCGGTGATGGGATGAGAGACCTCTCACGCCTTCTCCGCCCGCGCTCTATTGCCGTTATGGGGTCTGTCTGGGCGGAAAACGTCATCGCGCAATGCCACAAGATGGGGTTTGATGGCCCTGTCTGGCCGGTCCATCCTACCAAGGCTAAAATTGGCGGTTTAAAGGCCTATCCGACCCTCGCCGACCTGCCAGCTCCTCCTGACGCCACATTTATTGGGGTGAACCGCCATATCACTGTCGAGATGGTCCGCGAGCTGTCCAAAATGGGCGCGGGGGGGGCCATCTGTTTTGCCTCGGGTTGGACCGAGGCGGGCGAGTCGGGTTTGCAGGCCGCGTTGGTGCAGGCGGCGGGGGATATGCCGATCCTTGGTCCGAATTGTTATGGCGTTATCAACTATCTCGATGGCGCGCTGCTTTGGCCCGATCAGCATGGTGGACGGGGGGTGGAGCGGGGGGTGGCGCTGCTGTCTCAATCGTCCAACATCGTGATCAACCTGACCATGCAGGCGCGGGGCTTGCCCGTGGCCTATGTCGCCTGTTTAGGAAATGCTGCACAGGTGGGGCTCGCGGAACTGGCGGGGGCTATGCTCACCGATCCGCGCGTGACCGCTTTGGGGCTGTATGTCGAAGGTATCGATGATGCGCCCGGTTTTGCGGCTCTGGCCGAAATGGCACGCGCAGCGGGCAAAGGGATCGTTTGCATCAAATCCGGCAAAACCGAAGCGTCGCGCACGGCTGCGGCCTCGCATACTGCCGCTTTGGCGGGGGGGGGGGCGGCATCATCGGCGTTCTTGCGCCAAGCGGGTGTTGCCGAGGTTACGACTTTGCCCGAGTTGTTGGAAACGCTGAAAATCTTTCACGTTCATGGCCCGCAGATTGGGACGCGGCTGTGTTCGCTGTCCTGTTCGGGGGGCGAGGCAGGTTTGGTGGCCGATCTTGCGGCGCCTTTCAACATTGAATTTCCTCCGCCGTCAGATGCGCAGCGGACAAGGTTGGGGGACGTTCTTGGACCGATTGTGACGATTGCCAACCCTTTGGATTATCACACCTTTATTTGGGGCGATGGGCCGCGCACCACTAATGTATTTGCCACGATGCTGGCGGGCTATGATGCAGGCATCTTTATCATCGACCCGCCGCGGCCGGATTTATGCGATCCTGCGTCATTTGAACCTGCCTTGCAGGCGATTGAGGCGGCGGCGGGCATCACCGGAAAGCCTGCGTTCCCTGTGGCCTCACTGCCCGAAAATTTTGATGAAGGCCTTGCCATTGCCATGATGGCGCGGGGTACGGTGCCGTTGATGGGGTTGGAAACTGCCCTTGGGGCCTTGGCAGCGGCGCAAACGCCGCCGGGTCTGGCGGGGTGGCGGCCTTGGCCGTCGCGCAAGCCGACCCGACCTGTCTTGCTCGATGAGGCCGTGGCCAAGAGAATGCTTGCAAAGGCGGGTGTTGCGGTGCCGCGCGGGGGCTCGGCCCAAAGCCTTGACCAATTGCGCCCGAAGGCAGCCAGACTTACACCGCCCCTCGCGCTCAAAGGTCTTGGGTTTGCGCATAAATCTGAGAATGGCGCGGTGCGTTTGGGGTTGGCCGATCTTGGTGGCCAAGCTGAAATGCCCGGAGCCACGGGCTATCTGGTCGAGGAAATGGTGACGGGGAGTGTTGCTGAACTGCTGCTCGGTCTTCGGCGCGATCCGGTTTATGGGGCCACGCTGACGCTTGGCTTTGGCGGGGTGACGGCAGAGCTTTTGGCCGATACGGTGACGTTGGTGTGTCCGGTAACCGCGCCAGAAATAGACGCAGGCCTGCGCCGTTTGCGGCTGTGGCCGCTGCTGGACGGGTATCGCGGGCGGGCCTATGCCGATGTGGCGGCGGTGGCCGATGTGGCTTTGCGGCTGCAAGACCTGCTGCAAGACGACTCAATCGAGGAAATAGAGATCAATCCGCTGATGGTCCGTGCGCATGGAGCTGTGGCTGCGGATGCTGTGATTTGGAAGGAAGAGACATGATGCAGATGCGACCAGACGGGCCGATCCTGACGCGGGTAGAAGGCGCGATTTTAGAAGTCACCCTGTCACGCGGCAAGGCCAATGCGATTGATCTGGCCACCAGCCGGATCATGGGCGAGGTGTTTCGCGACTTTCGCGATGACGATGCCTTGCGCGTTTGCATTTTGCGCGCGGCGGGCGAGAAATTCTTTTGCCCCGGTTGGGATTTGAAAGCGGCGGCGGATGGCGATGCGGTGGACGGCGATTACGGTATCGGCGGCTTTGGCGGTTTGCAGGAATTGCCGCAGATGAACAAGCCGGTGATTGCCGCCGTGAACGGGATTTGCTGTGGCGGCGGGTTGGAACTGGCGCTGTCGTGTGATTTGATTTTGGCGTCTGAAACCGCCACCTTTGCGCTGCCCGAAATCCGGTCGGGCACAGTGGCAGATGCCGCGTCGATCAAGCTGCCCAAGCGGATTCCTTACCATGTGGCAATGGACCTGTTGTTGACGGGGCGCTGGTTTGACGTGCATGAAGCGCAGCGTTGGGGGTTGATCAAGGATATCTGCGCACCCGGTGATTTGCAGGCGCGGGCATGGGACCTTGCACGGTTGCTCGAATCCGGTCCGCCGCTGGTCTATGCCGCGATTAAGGAAGTGGTGCGCGAGGCCGAGGATATGCGGTTCCAAGATGCGTTGAACCGGATCACCAAGCGGCAGTTGGCAACGGTGGATAAGCTCTATTCCTCGGACGATCAGCTGGAAGGCGCGCGGGCCTTTGCGGAAAAGCGCGATCCGGTTTGGAAGGGGCGTTAAGGCCCCGAAGGGTTGAAAAGAGAGTATTTGGGCAAAGATGAAGGGGGTTGGCTGTGCATAATTATACCAGCCGCGTGGTTTGGACGGGCAATACCGGCGAGGGCACGGCGCATTACAAGGGTTATGCGCGGACGTGGGATAT
Organism: Pseudorhodobacter ferrugineus DSM 5888; assembly: GCF_000420745.1. Classification (GTDB taxonomy): domain Bacteria; phylum Pseudomonadota; class Alphaproteobacteria; order Rhodobacterales; family Rhodobacteraceae; genus Pseudorhodobacter; species Pseudorhodobacter ferrugineus. Next base: position 18,271 of record NZ_ATVN01000019.1, on the reverse strand, counting down.
TGCGGTGCCGAGCAAGCCTGTGGTGCACTGTTCCAACGATCCTTTGCTGGGCGGTGATCGGGGCAAGATGAACCCCGAGGATTTGCTGATCTCGGCTTTGTCGGCCTGTCACATGCTGTGGTATTTGCACTATGCATCCGAGGCGGGGATCGTGGTGACGCGGTATGAGGATGCGCCGGTGGGCGTGGGTGAGGTGGGTAAGGGTGGCGCGGGGCGGTTTGTATCGGCCGAATTGCGGCCGGTGATTTGGGTGCAGGCGGGGGCCGATTTGGGTGTGGCCGAGGCCATTCATCACCGCATTCATGAGGTGTGTTTCATCGCGCGGTCGGTGAATTTTCCTGTGACCTATGCGCCGCGGTTTGAATGGGATGCATAGCCAAAACTCGACATTTCTGGTCGCTGTCGGGTAAGGCGCGGGCGGGATACGGCGCTAGGGTGGCGGCAACAGCATGGGGGTGCCTGAGTGGCCGAGATTGATTTTCTGATTGTGGGGGCGGGATCGGCGGGGTCGGTTCTGGCCGAGCGGTTGAGCGCATCAGGCAAGCACAAGGTTTTGGTGCTGGAAGCGGGCGGGTCGGACCGGCGGTTTTTTGTGGCTATGCCCTTGGGCTATGGCAAGTTGTTTTACAACAAGGCCGTGAATTGGGCCTATGAAACCGATGCCGATCCGGGGCTGGGTGGCAACCGCGATTACTGGCCACGGGGCAAGGTTTTGGGGGGGTCGTCATCCATCAACGCGATGGTGTGGATCCGCGGCCAGCGCGAAGATTATGATGAATGGGGCGCGGTTGGCGGCGCCGATTGGGGCTGGGACGCGGCACTCGCCGCTTACCGCGCGATTGAGGATAATGAGGCGGGTCCGGATGCGTGGCGGGGCGCGGGTGGGCCGCTGTTTATTTCGGCCAACAAGGACGGGTTGCACCCGTTGGTCCGCAATTATTTAGACGCCTGTGCGCAGGCGGGCCTGCCCGAGACGGCGGATTTTAACGGGGCGCGGCAAGAAGGTGCAGGCGTTTACCAGATGACCATCAAGAACGGGCGGCGCAACTCGACCGCGCGCGCGTTTTTGCGGCCCGCGATGAAGCGTCCCAATCTGGAGGTGTGGACCGGCTGCCATGTGACGCGGGTGGTGTTTGAAGGCAAGCGGGCGATTGGCGTCGAGGTGGTGCGCGGCGGCAAGCGCGATGTGATCCTTGCCGGCGAGGTGATCTTGGCCGGTGGGGCGATCAATTCGCCGCAGATTTTGCAGCTTTCGGGCATCGGGCCTGCTGCGCATTTGGGTGCAATGGGTGTGCCTGTGGTGGTTGACAATGCCCATGTGGGCGGGAATTTGAACGACCATCAGGGGCTGAACTATACCTACCGCATGACGGTGCCGACCTATAATGACATTCTGCGCCCGTGGTGGGGCAAGGCGTTGGTGGGGATGCAGTACCTGTTGCAGGGGCGGGGGGTGCTGTCGAAAAGTATCAACCATGCCGGGGGCTTTTTCCGCACCTCGCCCGATCTGACGCGCCCGAATATGCAGCTTTATATGCAGGCTTTCTCGACCCTTGTGCCACGGGTGGGTGAGCGGCCTTTGCTGACGCCGGACCCGTTTTCGGGGCTGTCGATCGGGTTGTCGAATTGCCGCCCCACGTCGCGGGGGTGGTTGAAAATCCGGAATTCTGACCCGTTTGAGGCGCCGCAAATTGTGGGCAACGCCTATTCGACCGATCATGACGTGGCCGAGATGTTAGCGGCGGTGAAATTTATCCGCAAAATCGCCGCGCAGGGCCCGATGGCAAAGGTGATTGCCGAGGAGTTGCGGCCGGGGCCGGAGGTGAGTTCGGACGCCGATTTGATTGCCGATTTCAGGGCGCGGTCGGGGACGGTTTATCATCCATCCTGTACCTGCCGGATGGGGGACGTGGTGGACAATAGGCTGCGGGTGAAAGGGGTGGACGGCTTGCGGGTGTGTGATGCCTCGGCCTTTCCGAACCTGATCGCGGGCAATACGAATGCGCCTGCGATTTTGATGGGCTGGAAAGGGGCCGAGGTGATTTTGGCCGATCAGAACGGCTGAATGACCGCGCGCGGACATTTCTGCAAGCCGTTGATTTCGCAGGGTAACGCGGTTTTTATTAACCTGATTTTAACGCGGACAACGCGGACAACAGGGCGGTGCGGTTGCGGTTGATCTGGTTCAAAGCGCGCCATCGGGCTTTGTGATAGACTGGTCTTTCCACGCAAACGGAGGGTATGACCATGACCACCAGTTATCGCACCATTCCAGACACCAAGACATTCGAGTTTACCGTTTCGGGCAAAGTGACGGAGGCCGATTTCGACGCGCTGTCGGGGCCGTTAGAGGATTTTGTCGAGGAACATGGCAAGATCAAACTGCTGGAAATCATCGAGGATTTTCAGGGGTTTGACCCGATGATGCTGTGGAAGGGGATGAAATTTGATATCAAGATCATCCCCCACATCACGCATTGCGCCGTGGTGACGGATATGGGCTGGATCAGCCCGCTATCACGCGCGGCGGGGGCGTTTATGGCGACCAAGCTGCGGACCTTTGATCTGAGCGAGCTGGACGCCGCGCGGACGTGGTTGGCGGAAAGCTGAGCGATGCCGGCGGCACGGCTTCATGCCTAAAGCGTTTCGACTTAACCCTGACTCACATAACCTTGCCTGAGGTTAAACCTTTCAACCTGTTATGAGATGTATGCTGGGTCAATGTAACGTCGAAACGCTCTAGGTTTGGGGCCCAACTTCGTGTTCCTTGGGTAAGGTGACGCATGCGATCAGGCCCTTGGGTCCGTGAGGCGCGAGGTTACGCCTTAGCCGCAATATGGTCAAACACCGTGCGGCGGATGTCGGGTAGGGGGCGCAGGTCGGTGGCGGCGGGGAAATCTTGCAAGAACGCCTCGGGCGATGAAAAGTCGAGATGTTGCAGGCCGGTATAGTCGTATTGCCACCATTCCAAGGCCAGAAGGGCATCGGCAATATCAGTGGGCAAGCGGGGTTTGATAAGCTGGGCCGGATTGCCGCCAACAATGCTGTAGGGGGCGACATCCTTGACCACCACCGCGCCACTGGCGACCACCGCCCCCGTGCCGATATGGATGCCGCCTTTGAGCAGGACATTCTGGCCGATCCAGACATCATGGCCGATGGTGACGGGTTTTTGCGCCTCGTCAAATTCCAGCGGAAAGGCCTGACCTTGAATGCCCAAACGGCGGCGCCGCATGGGTTTATAGGGCAGCGGGCTGCTGGTGACCCAAGTTGTCGGGTGGGCCTGTCCCATAACCGTGATGTTTTCACCCAAGGAGCAATAGCGCCCGATGCGGGCCGCCGGAAACACCGAATGGCTGTAGCTATAGGCCCCCAGCGGCATGAACCCTGCGGGATTGTGTTGGGACATGAGTTCAAACGCGGTGCGGGCCTGCGCGATGGTTTGGCCCTCGGTTGGTTTGGGGAAAAAGGTAATCCGCAGGTCGGCAAGACCCTGCGTTTTGCTATAGGTGAAGCTGTTCGATGTCATAGGCTGTGGTGGCTTTTTGTTGGTTCGTGGCTGATGCGGTTATTCCCCGCGCGGGAAGCGTTTGTTGTCTTCTAACACATTCAGGTCCATGTGGTTGCGCATATAACGCTCGGATGCTTTTTGCAGGGGTTGGAAATCCCACGGGTAATAGCCGCCGATGCGCAAGGCCTCGTACACCACCCAGCGGCGGGCCTGACTTTCGCGGACCTGCGCATCAAACGCGTCGAGGTTCCAGCGTTTTTCAGACTTGGCGCGCAGGGTTTGCAGGGTGCCTGCGTGGGCGGGGTCGGTGGCAAGGTTTTGGCGTTCCTGCGGGTCGGCCTCGATATCAAACAACTGGTCTGGGTCGGCCAAGCAGCGGGTGTATTTCCACTTGCCATAGCGCAGCATGACCAAGGGCGTGATCGACCCTTCGGCGGCGTATTCGATCGCCACGGGGTCGGTGCGTTCCGTGCCCTTGGCCAATGGCAGCAGCGATGTGCCATCGGTCCACGGCATCACGGCGGACATATCAATACCTGCCAGATCGCACAGCGTTGGGGTCACGTCGATGGTGGAGACGGGCGTGGTTGTAAGGTGCGGGTCAAGGCCGGGGGCGCTTATCATCAGGGGCACGCGCGCCGACCCTTCGAAAAAGTTCATTTTGAACCACAGCCCACGGTCGCCCAGCATATCGCCGTGATCGGACACGAAAATAATGATCGCCTCTTGCCGCGTGTCTTCCAGTGTTTGCAGGATTTCACCGATTTTATCGTCGATATAGCTGATATTGGCGAAATAGCCTTGGCGGGCGCGGCGGATATGATCGCGCGTGATGGTAAATTTATCGGTGTCGCAGGCGTCGATCAGACGTTTTGAGTGGGGGTCTTGGTTGGCGTAAGGAATGGCATCGGGGGCGTCTAAATGGGCGCAGTCGTTGTAGAGGTCCCAGTATTTGCGGCGTGCGACATAGGGGTCATGCGGGTGGGTGAAGCTGACGGTCAGGCACCACGGGCGGGCGTCACCGCCTGTGGTATTGCCGCGCGACAGGTCGAACAGTTTCTGGCGGGCCTGATGGGCGACATCATCGTCATATTCCAGCTGGTTGGTGATCTCGGCCACGCCTGCACCCGTGACCGACCCGAGGTTGTGATACCACCAATCAATCCGTTCGCCCGGTTTGCGGTAATCGGGGGTCCAGCCGAAATCGGCGGGGTAGATGTCGGTGGTCAGGCGCTGTTCAAAGCCGTGCATCTGGTCGGGGCCGACAAAGTGCATTTTGCCCGAGAGCGTGCATTCATACCCCGCACGGCGCAGGTGGTGGGTGAAACAGGGGATGTCGGACTGAAATTCGGCGGCGTTGTCATAGACGCGGGTGCGGGATGGCAGCTGGCCGGACATAAAGCTGGCGCGACCGGGGGCACAGAGGGGGGACCCTGTGTAGGCGTTGGCAAAGCGCACGGATTTGGCGGCCAGTTTACGCAGATTGGGGGCATGCAGCCAATCGGCGGGGCCATCGGGGAACAGGGTGCCGTTCAACTGGTCGACCATCAAGATCAGGATGTTCGGTTTGGTCATGGTATCCCCCGTTTGTGCGCTTGCCTTTGTGGCTGTCTGCGCCTTTGATGGGGCGGATGGCAAGGGCGGTCTGTTCTTTTTGCGACCTCGGGGATGGGGGCAAAGACAGATGAGTATTTTTGCAAAGATGAAATCGGGGGCGGGTTATGCGCGTGGTGACAGAGTTTCCGTATGAGGTGATGGTCGAGGAAGATGTGGGCATTGTGATGCCCGATGGCTGCCGGTTGTCGGCGCGGATTTGGCGGGCGGTGGGGGCGGGTGCCGTTCCGGCTGTGCTGGAATATATCCCGTATCGCAAGCGGGACGGCACGCGGGGGCGCGATGCGCGGATGCATCCGTATTTTGCGGGGCATGGTTATGCCGCGGTGCGGGTGGATATGCGCGGGAATGGCGACAGTGAAGGCTTGATGACGGATGAGTATACCGCGCAGGAATTGCAGGATGCCTGCGATGTGATTGCGTGGTTGGCCGCGCAGGAGTGGTGTTCGGGCAGCGTGGGGATGATGGGCAAAAGCTGGGGCGGGTTCAATTGCTTGCAAACGGCGTTTTTGCAGCCGCCTGCTTTGAAGGCGGTGGTGGCGGTGTGTTCGACGACCGACCGTTTTGCCGATGACATTCATTTCAAGGGCGGCTGTTTGCTGGGCGAGAATTTGGGCTGGGGGGCGGTGATGTTGTCCTATTCGTCGCGCCCTGCGGACCGCGTTTTGCGGGCCGACTGGCGCGAGGATTGGTTGGCGCGCCTAGAGGCCGAGCCGTTTTTGGCGCCGCGCTGGGCGGGGCATCAGGCGCGCGATGCCTATTGGAAACACGGGTCGATCTGTGAGGATTTCAGCCGCATAGAGGTGCCTGTCCTTAGCTTTTCAGGTTGGGCAGACAACTATATGAACACATCGGCGCATTTGGTGCGCGGCGTGGCGGGGGCCAAGGCGATTGTCGGCCCTTGGGTGCATCAATACCCGCATCAGGCCGTGCCGGGGCCTGCGATCGGTTTTCTGGATGAGGCGCTGCGCTGGTGGGACAGGTGGTTGAAGGGCGTGGAGAACGGGGCCGAGGCGGACCCTGCCTATCGTGTCTGGATGATGGACAGCGCCCCACCCGATGCCAGCACCAAAGACCGCGCGGGGCGGTGGGTGGCCGAGGATGCGTTGCCATCGGCGCGGGTCATGGTGCAGGAACTGGCATTGACCGCAGGTGGGGTTTTGGGTGGTTCGGGGGGCGCGCTGGCAACCGCCGTTTGCACCCGCCCCGACCTTGGCCTGACGGCGGGCGAGTTTTTCCCGATGGGGTTGAATGCCGAAATGCCGGGCGATCAGGCACCCGACGATGCGCTGTCGGTGTGTTTCGACGGCACGGTCTTGGACGCGCCTTTGGCGCTGCTGGGGGCGGCGCGGTTGCGGCTGCGGTTGCGGTCTGACCAGCCGCGCGCGTTTATTGTGGCGCGACTGTGTGATGTGGCCCCAAATGGGCAATCGGTGCGTATTGCGCATGGCATGTTGAACCTGTGCCACCGCGACAGCATGGAACAGCCCTGCCGCCTGACCCCTGGCGAGGCGGTGACTGCCGAGGTGGTGCTGGACGACATGGCCTATTGTCTTGCAGCGGGGCATCATCTGCGGTTGGCCCTGTCCACCACCTATTTCCCGTTCCTTGTGCCCAGCCCTGTTGCTGCCACCTTGACCCTGCTGGAGGGCCGTTTGGCGTTGCCAGTGCATGAGGGGGCGCATGAGGGGCCAGCGCATGAAGGGGCGGGGGAGTGGGTGCCGCCGCCACCGACATCGGCCAAGCCCATCAACTGCCGTTTTCTGACCCCCGCCAATGCGGCGCGGCGGGTGGAAACCGACCTGCTTTCGGGGCGGGTGGCGCTGGTGGTCGAGGACGGTTCGGGGCGGATTGAATATCTGGATCACGGGTTGATCACTGCCGAAGACATGGTCGAACGGTTCGAAGTTGACCCCGCCGACCCAAGCCATGCCGTGACGCGTATTGTGTGGGAGCAAAGCCTGTCACGCCAAGGCAAGGCGGGCAACGCGGCGGGCACCACGGCGGGCGGTGATTGGGCTATTCGCACCCAAGCGGTGGCCCAGATGCGCAGCACGCCCGAGGCGCTGGTGTTTCATGCCACTTTGCGCGCGTGGGATGGGGAAACGCTGGTTTTTGAACGCGCGTTTAACGAGTCGGTGCCGCGTGACTTTGTTTAAAGCTGGCGGCACAGGCCGGCACAGGCCGGCACAGCGGGGGGGGCAAACGGTTGCGCTTTTGGGCAAAGCTGTCTAAACGCGACAAGAACTTGTTTGCAGGCGACATTTTTTCAACAGCCAAGCCAGCAAAAACGGCGTTTGGAACGAAAGTAAATGTTGCTTGAACAGATTTATGCGGCTTTATTGACTCAACAAACAACAAAAACAGCGCGTGCTGAATTTAGGGGAGAAGAGAATGAAAGACGACCTTGCAAAATTGATTGACCGGATTGACGCAGCCCGCATGGGCCGCCGCGGTTTCATTGGTGGTGTTGCGGCCTTGGGGGCGGCCACCGCCATGCCACGGATTGCCTTTGCGCAAAGCGGTACACCGAAAAAAGGCGGCCACCTGAAGCTGGGCCTTGGCGGTGGGGAAAGCTCGAACAGCCTTGACCCCGCGCTGACGCTAAGCCAGGCCCCCTATAACGTCATGGCCCATATCGGTGAGCCGCTGGTGCGGGTGCATCCCGACAACACCCTTGATATGCGCGTAGCCGAAGAGGTGAGCGCAAGCCCCGATGCCAAGGTCTGGTCGTTTAAGATCCGTCAGGGCATTACCTTCCATGACGGCAGCCCGCTGACTGCCGATGACGTGCTGAAAACCATGCAGCGCCATTCGGATGAAAAGGCCACTTCGGGTGCTTTGGGCATCATGAAGGGCATTGCGTCGATGCGCGCCGAAGGCGATTTGTTTGAAATCACCCTGACCGATGCGAACGCCGACCTTCCCTATCTGATGGCTGACCGTCACCTGCTGATCCAGCCTGGCGGTGGCATCGACAATCCGGCAAGCGGCATCATGTCCGGCCCGTACAAGATTATCGTGAACGAACCTGGCGTGCGCCACACGTTTGAACGCTATGCCGGCTATTGGGATGACAGCGTCGGGCATTTCGATACGACCGAGATTTTGATCATCAATGATGTTACGGCGCGCACCTCTGCGTTGCAATCGGGGCAGGTCGATATGGCCAACCTGATTGATCCGAAAATCGCGGCATTGTTGGGCAAGGCACCGGGCGTCACGCTGCAACAAACCCAAGGCCGTGGCCAAAACGTGTTTGTCATGCATGTGGATACTGCGCCGTTTGACAATGTTGATCTGCGGTTGGCGTTGAAATATGCGATGGACCGTCAGGAAATGGTAGACAAGGTGCTGCGCGGCTACGGGTCGGTTGGCAATGACATCCCTGTCAACGCGGCCTATCCGCTGTTTGACGACACCATCCCACAGCGCGAATTCGATCTGGAAAAAGCGGCCGAGCATTACAAGAAATCCGGCCATGACGGCAGCCCTATCATTCTGCGCACCGCAGACACAGCGTTTCCGGGCGCTGTTGATGCGGCCGCGCTGTTCCAGCAATCGGCCCAAAAGGCCGGGATTCCGCTGGAAATCAAGCGCGAGCCGAATGATGGTTATTGGTCCGAAGTGTGGAACAAGCAGCCGTTCTGCGCGTCCTATTGGGGCGGTCGCCCGACTCAGGATCAGATGTATGCCACGGCCTATATCTCATCTGCGGAATGGAACGACACCAAGTTCAAGAACGCGCGGTTTGATGAGCTGCTGATGATGGCGCGGGCCGAATTGGATCAGGACAAGCGCAAGGCGCAGTACCGCGAAATGGCGGATCTTGTGCGCGACGAAGGTGGTTTGTTGTTGCCGATGTTCAACGATTTCCTTGATGCGCATAATGACAAAGTGGCCGGTTGGGTTGGCAACCCGAACGGCGACATGATGAACGACCAAGCCGCCATTAAGTGCTGGCAGGCCTAAGGGTGCATCCGGTCGTAAAACTTGTTGCCCAGCGTTTGGCGCTGGGCATGCTCCTGCTGTTGGCGGCGTCGGTCTTGATCTTTGTCGGGACGCAGATTCTGCCGGGGGATGTGGCCCAATCCATTCTGGGCCAATCCGCCACCCCGCAATCGCTGGCCAACCTGCGGGCGGAACTGGGGCTGAACGAGCCTGCGATATCAAGATATTTTTCATGGCTGTTCAATGCGTTGCAAGGGGATCTTGGCAAAGCGCTTAGCAATGGTCAGGATATCGCCACGTCAATGGGCAGTCGTTTGGGCAATACGTTGTTTCTGGCAATCTCTGCTGCTGTCGTGGCCGTGCCACTGGCTATTTTGCTGGGGTTGATCGCGGTCCGCTATCAGGGCCGCTGGCCCGACCGCGTTATTTCCACGGTGACGCTGGCCACCGTTTCGGTGCCCGAATTCCTGCTGGGATACATCGCGATGTTTTTCCTGTCGGTCAAGTTTCGGGTGTTCCCGTCCCTTGCCGCGATCAATGACGGGATGACGTTTTTTGAAAAATTGAACTCTATCGCCTTGCCGGTGCTGGTTCTGGTTCTGGTGGTTCTGGGCCATATGATGCGAATGACGCGGGCGGCGATTTTGAACGTCATGCAATCGGCCTATGTCGAAACTGCCGAACTGAAGGGGCTGCGCAAGTTTACGATTATCGCGCGCCACGCCCTTCCCAATGCGATTGCGCCGGTGGTCAACGTGGTCATGCTGAACCTTGCCTATCTGGTGGTGGGCGTGGTCGTGGTCGAGGTGGTGTTCGTTTATCCCGGCATGGGGCAATATCTGGTCGATCATGTGTCCAAGCGTGATGTGCCGGTGGTGCAGGCCTGCGGGTTGGTGTTTGCCGCCGTTTATATCGGGCTGAACCTTGTGGCTGACGTGGTGTCGATCCTTGCCAACCCGCGCTTGCGGCATCCGAAATGAAGGGGGCACGCTGATGCGCATTCCAATCTCGGCCCTGATCGGGCTGTTTTTTACCGGGCTTTATTTCTCTATCGCCATCTTCGCCGATTTTATTTCGCCGTATGGCGTGGCCGAAATTGTGGGCGACGCATGGGAGGGGCCATCTGCCACCCATTGGCTGGGCACCGATACGATTGGCCGGGATATGCTGTCGCGGATGATTTATGGCGGTCAGACCACGATTTTCGTGGCGACAATGGCCACGCTGATCTCGTTCGGGCTGGGGTCGATTTTTGGGTTTTTTGCAGCTGTCAAAGGCGGCTGGGTCGATCAAATCCTCAGCCGGTTGGTTGATTTGATGATGTCGATCCCGACCCTGATTTCCGCCCTTGTGGTGCTGACGGTGATGCCGGTGACGCTGCCTATTCTGATTGTGGTGATGGGAATTTTGGACAGCACGCGGGTGTTTCGTCTGTCGCGCGCGGTGGCCGTGGATATTACTGTCATGGATTATGTCGAGGCGGCCCGCCTGCGTGGCGAGCGGCAGTTGTGGATCATTTTCCGCGAAATTCTACCCAACGCGCTATCGCCTTTGGTGGCGGAAATGGGCCTGCGGTTCATTTTTGCTGTGCTGTTCATTTCAACCCTGTCCTTCCTTGGGCTTGGGGTGCAGCCGCCGATGGCCGATTGGGGCGGGATTGTGAAGGAAAACAAAGAGGGGCTCTCGTTTGGGATCACTGCCGCGCTGTACCCTGCCTTTGCCATTGCGACCCTTGCGATTTCGGTCAACCTTGTGGCCGATTGGGTGCTTAACCGGACCACCAGCCTGAAAGGGGGCCGCGGATGAGCGATGCTTTGCTAGAGGTCAAAGGCCTGAAGATCGAGGCCACCGCCTATCCACCGGGCGAGGCGCCACGCGATATTACCATCGTCGAAGGCGTAGGTTTTACGGTGGAAAAGGGCAAGGTGCTGGGGCTGATCGGCGAATCCGGCGCGGGGAAATCCACCATCGGCCTGTCGTCTATGGCATATGGGCGTGGTGGTGTGCGCATCACGGGGGGCGAGGTGTTCGTCAACGGCCGCGACATCCTGAAGGTCGGGCCTTCCGGCCTGCGCGCCTTGCGCGGGCGCGAAGTGACATATGTTGCCCAATCCGCTGCCGCCGCCTTTAACCCCGCGAAAAAACTGATGGATCAGGTGATCGAGGCAACCTTGCACCACGGGTTGATGGGCAAGGAAGAGGCCGAGGCCCGCGCCATTTCCCTCTTTGCCCAGCTTGGCCTGCCCAAGCCCGAAACCATCGGCAATCGCTATCCGCACCAAGTGTCGGGCGGGCAGTTGCAGCGGGTGATGACGGCGATGGCGCTGTGTCCGAAACCCGATCTGGTGGTGTTTGATGAACCCACAACCGCGCTGGATGTCACCACGCAGATTGAGGTTCTGGCCGCGATCAAACGCGCGATTGTCGAAACCGGAGTTGCCGCGCTTTATATCACCCATGATCTGGCCGTTGTGGCGCAGATAGCCGACCATATTTTGGTGCTGCAAGGCGGCAAGATGGTGGAATACGGCACCACAGACCATATCATCAACACGCCCGCGCAGGCCTATACGCAGGCGTTGGTGTCGGTGCGCTCTATCGATCATCAGGAAAAAACCGGCGGCGCGCCTGTACTTTCGGTCAAAGGCATCACCGCGCGTTATCGCGGGACCAAGTTTGACGTGCTAAAGGATGTCACTGTCGATCTGCCCGAGGCGCAAACATTGGCCATCGTGGGCGAATCTGGTTCGGGCAAATCCACCCTTGCCCGTGTGATCACCGGCCTTTTGCCGCCATCGAAAGGCGAGATAACCTTTAACGGCCGCACCCTTGCGCCCGAATTTGAAAACCGCACCCGCGATGATCTGCGCGAGGTGCAGATGATCTATCAGATGGCCGATGTCGCAATGAATCCGCGCCAAACCGTGGGCACTATCATCGGCCGCCCGCTGGAATTTTATTTCGGCTTGCGCGGTGATGCCAAGAAAAAGCGCATTCAGGAATTGCTGGATGAAATTGAGATGGGCGAAGGCTATATCGACCGCTATCCCGCCGAACTCTCGGGCGGGCAAAAACAGCGTGTCTGTATTGCCCGCGCGCTGGCGGCCAAGCCCAAGATGATTATTTGCGACGAGGTGACATCGGCGCTTGATCCGCTGGTCGCGGACGGCATTTTGAAGCTGCTGCTCAATCTGCAAAAGATTGAAAACGTGGCCTATCTGTTCATCACCCACGACCTTGCCACCGTCCGCGCCATCGCCGATAGCATCGCTGTGATGTATCAAGGCCGCGTGGTCCGCTACGGTTCCAAAACCGAAGTTCTGGCGCCGCCCTTTGATGATTATACCGACCTGCTGCTGTCTTCGGTCCCTGAAATGGAACTCGGCTGGCTGGAACGCACCATCGCGAACCGTAAAATGGAGGCGGCGGGAAACTAACCCCGCAACTCCTGTCTCCCTTTTTCTGTTTGAAAATATCCCCGCCGGAGGCTCCTGCCGCTGGCAACCTTCGCAAAAGGTGGTTCAATGGGCAAAAAACTCCTCCTCATCATCCTCGACGGCGTGCCCTATGCCAATTGGCGCCGCCTGTTTGGCAATCTTGAAGGCTGGGTTGCGCAGGGCGAGGCGCAGGTGTGGAAAATGCGCGCCACGCTGCCGTCTACATCCGCGTCTTGCTATGCCACCATTCACACCGGCACCCCGCCGCAGGTGCATGGCACTTGGGGGAATGAGGCCGTGAAACGCCTGACCCAACCCGATATCTTTGGCCAAACCCGCAAGGCAGGCGGTGTCACGGGGGCCGTTGCCCACAGTTTTTGGTCCGAGTTTTTCAACCGCGCGCCCTTTGATCCGGTGCGCGATCTGGAATATGATGAACCGGACAGCCAGACCATCAACCACGGCCGCTTTCACACGATGTATGGCTATAACCTGATCAATCAGACCACCCCCGCCGATTATGACCTGTTCGCCACGCTGACCATGCTGACCGAACGGTTCGGGCTGAATTACGGCATGCTGCACACCTGCACGCTGGACAGCATGGGCCACCGTTTTGGCCATGACTGCCGCGAAATGGACCATGCGGTTTATGCCCTTGATGCCACGCTGGCCCCGTGGATCGCGCGGTGGCGCAAAGCGGGGTATGAGGTGATCGTGACCGCCGATCACGGCCAGTCGATGCGCGGCCATCACGGCGGCGCGGGCGAGGACCAGCAAGATTTCGCGCTGTATTATTTCGGCCCCGCAAAAGGGCCAAGCCGCGAGGTGTTGCTGGACCAATTGTCCCTTGCGCCGACCATCCTGTCGCGGCTGGGGGCCGAAATTCCGGCCAGCATGACCGCGCCCGTGTTTTTGGCCGATTAAGGCAGGCAATAGGCGGGATCGGCTTGCGAAGGAGTGTCTTGGCCCAACCTTTGCCTCCGGCGGGAGTATTTGGACAAAGATGAAATCAGGCGTCGGTCATGGTGACCACGATTTTGCCCGTAGATTTCCGGTCGCGCAGCAGGTCAAGGGCCTCTTGGGCGCGGGGCAGGGGGATTTCATGGCTGATATGCGGGCGCAATCCGCCTGCGTCATACCAGTCAAACAAGGTCGCCATGCTGCGAGACAAGGTTTCGGGCGCGAATTTCAGATAGCCGCCCCAGTAAAGGCCGATCACGCTCAGGTTTTTCACCAGCAGATGGTTTGCGGGAATCTGCGGCACCTCGCCACCGGCAAAGCCGATCGGGATCAGCCGCCCCTCAGGGTTGGTTGCGCGCATCGCCTCCATAAACGCAGGGCCGCCGACCGCGTCATAGACGACATCAACGCCGCCCAAAGCCTTGAGCGCGTCACGCAGCCCGCCCGCCTCGCTGTCAATCACATGGTCGGCGCCTGCAGCCTTGGCAACCGCCAACTTGTCCGCGCCGCGCGCCGTACCTATCACCCGCGCGCCCATGCGTTTGCCAATTTCAACCGCCGTCAGGCCCACACCGCCCGCAGCGCCCATGACCAGCAGCGTCTCGCCCTGTTGCAGCCGGGCGCGGTGGTTCAGCGCCAAATGGCTGGTGCCGTAAGCGACCTGAAACGCCGCCGCATCGGTAAACCCCATCGCATCGGGCAAGGGCGTGCAGGCGCGCGCATCAAAGCAGCCCATATCGGCCAGCCCGCCCATGCCCGCAAACACCGCCACCCGCTGACCTAAAGCCAATTCGGTGACATTCGGACCAAGCGCCTCCACCACACCGGCCATTTCCATGCCCAGCGTAAAGGGCAGGGCGGGGCGCTCTTGATACGTCCCCTTGACCATCAGCAAATCGGCAAAGTTCAAACCGCAGGCCATGATGCGCACCCGCACTTGCCCCCGCGCAGGCACTGGCGTTGCCACATCGCGCAATTGCGGCGCCGCGCCAATCGTTTCCACCTGAAATGCTCGCATCCGTTGCCCCCTTGTACCTGTTTCCCCGAAAATACCCGCCAAGATTGCCAATGGCCAGCGGAATGAGTCATTGCATTTTGCAACCAATTCCGAAAATCATCGCATAATGCAATGCAAAATAGAAAACACGCATATAGCGAGTGATGCGACTTCGGGGCACCTGTACGGAGAACGCCGCACGCCACACGCAAGACCTGTTTTTCGGGTCAGGGCGACCTGTCTAAAAGGATAGGTCTGGGTCGGCCTAAGTTGCAATTTCACAATTTTTGCCACCCTTTTCCATTTTGGCATGATTTTTGCTTGTTAACTTGTATCGGTTGTACAAAAACTAGCGGAGTATGTGATGAAGCACCCTGTAGACGCCCATGTTGGCAAGCGTATCCGTCACCGTCGTTGGATGGTTGGCATGACGCAACAACAGCTTGCAGATCGTGTTGGCATTAAATTCCAGCAAATCCAGAAATATGAAACGGGGATGAACCGTGTCTCGGCCTCGCGGCTTTGGGATATCGCCGAAGTGCTGGGCGTTGCGATCAGCTTTTTCTTCGAAGGGATCGATGACGCCCGCGAAGTGCCGCGCGGCGTTGAAGGCGATATGTTGGCAGATAAAGAGGCGCTCGAACTCGTGCGCTCCTACTATGCCATCCCCGAGGCACAGCGTCGTCGCCTGTTCGACCTGGCCCGCGTCCTTAGCGAAGCGGCCTGACAGTACCCCGTTATTGACCTGCGCTGCCGAAACGGGTAGCGCGGGACAGTGCTTTATGGGGACATCCAATGCTCAGCCAATCTGAAATCGCCGATATTCGCGCAACTGCCGCTGAACTCGCCGATGCAGCACGCCTTGCCACCTTGGCGCATTTCCGGACCCCGGGGCTGACAGCCGATACCAAAGAAACCACGCATTTTGACCCTGTTACAGTGGCCGACCGCGCCAGCGAGTCCGCCATGCGCGCCATTCTGGCCCGTCGCCGCCCGCAAGACAGCATCTTGGGCGAAGAATTCGGCACCACCTCTGGCACATCCGGCCTGACTTGGGTACTTGACCCGATCGACGGCACGCGTGGCTACCTGTCTGGTACACCCACTTGGGGCGTTCTGATCTCCATCGCGGATGCCAATGGCCCCATCTATGGCCTGATCGACCAACCCTATATCCAGGAACGCTTTGAAGGCGGCTTTGGTACGGCGCAAATGAACGGCCCGATGGGCAGCGCGCCCCTCAAATGCCGCGCCCCGCGCCCTTTGTCGCAGGCGATCTTGCTGTCGACTTTTCCCGAGGTGGGGACCCCCGCCGAACACGCCGCGTTCCGCCGTGTGGTTCCCAACATGCGCCTCGTGCGTTACGGGATGGATTGCTACGGCTATGCCCTCCTTGCGGCAGGGCAGGTTGATCTGGTGATCGAGGCAGGCTTGCAAACCTATGACGTCCAAGCCCCCATCGCGGTGATCGAGGCGGCAGGCGGTTTGGTGACCAACTGGCAAGGCGGCCCGGCGCATCAGGGCGGCCAAGTTCTCGCCGCCGCGAATACCGATATCCACACCGCCGCAATGGCGCTGCTGAACAAACCCTTGGTTTAAAAGACCACGACCCCAAATTCTCTTTGGCTTAAATATCTATCCGCCCTTGGCCCCGCCAAGCCGTCGGGTTGCGCGGTTATACCCAAACCCCGCAACCCGCGCCTTTACCAATGCCCGATATTCGGCGCGCTGGCCCAAGGCTCGGCGGGTGTCAAAGCGTCGCCTGCTTGCAGCAATTCAACCGAAATATTGTCGGGGCTGCGGACAAAGGCCATATGCCCGTCCCGCGGCGGGCGGTTGATCACGACACCATTGGCCGCCAGATGGGCGCAGGTCTCATAAATATTATCAACGCGGTACGCCAAATGCCCAAAATGCCGCCCGTCGCTTGGCAAACCCTCGTCGCCATCCCAGTTATAGGTAAGCTCGACAGGGCACTCCGGCTGGTCCGGCGGTGCCATGAAAATCAACGAAAACCGCCCCTTTTCATTCTCGTAGCGGCGGGTTTCCACCAGCCCCAACAGCGCAAAAAACGCGATGGATTTTTCCAAATCCAATACGCGCACCATCGTGTGCAGGTATTTGATCGCCATAAACATCTCCTATTCTTATCCGTTCTGGCCTGACTATAGGGTAAACCGCAGCAAAGGCGAGCGGCCAAGAGCCCCAAACGGCACGCGCGGGCAAAACCAGCCCCACTTGCCCATGCCCGCCCCTATCTCGTATGCTGCAGCCCAAGCGGCCCATAGATATGGGGCCTACACCCTGAACACATATTTTACACGAGGCCGCCATGCCCCTATCCCCCGACCAGCTTGCCGAAATCGCCGCCCAACGCGCCACCCCCAAACCCACCTTGCGCGCGGTGAGTGAAGGGATGGAGGCGCATCTGTACCACGCCCACGAAGTGCTGGATCACGGCTTTGTTCGCGTCATCGACTATATGGGCGATGATGCCGCCATCGTGCAGGCTGCCCGTGTCAGCTATGGTGCTGGAACCAAACATGTTTCCAACGACGAAGGCCTGATCCGCTACCTGATGCGCCACTGGCATTCCACCCCGTTCGAGATGTGCGAAATCAAGCTGCACGTCAAACTTCCGGTCTTTGTGGCCCGCCAATGGATCCGCCACCGCACCGCCAATGTGAACGAATATTCCGCGCGCTATTCGATTCTGGACCGAGAGTTTTACATCCCCGCGCCCGACCAACTCGCCGCGCAATCGGTGGTCAACAACCAAGGCCGCGGCGCTGTGTTAGAGGGGGCCGAGGCCGCCCGCGTGCTCGAAATGCTCAAACGCGATTCGAATACCGCCTATGACCATTATGAGGCGATGCTGTCTGAAACCCAAGCCGACGGAAGCCCCCAGCAAGGCCTCGCCCGTGAACTCGCCCGCATGAACCTGCCCGCCAATATCTATACCCAATGGTATTGGAAGGTGGACCTGCACAACCTGTTCCACTTCCTCCGCCTACGCGCCGACCCCCACGCCCAATATGAAATCCGCGTCTATGCCGATGTGATTTGCAAAGTGGTCGCCGACTGGGTGCCCATCGCCTTTGCCGCGTTTGAGGACTACCGGATGGGCGGGGCGACACTCTCGTCAAAAGCGATTGATTGCGTGCGGCGGATGCTTAAAGGTGAGCAGGTCACGCAAGAGACCTCGGGCATGAGCAAGGGGGAATGGCGGGAGTTTATTGGGGTTGTGAACGACCCTGCGTGAGCAGGGTCAAAACGCTCCAGTGGAGCGTTTTGAGTGAACAACGGGCGCGCACGCCTGCGCGGCCTGGAGGGGTGAGTGATGAGTGGGCGGTCGCGTCGACACCATTTTGTTCCGAAGGCAATTCAGAGATACTTCTCTGAAAACAGGAAAAATATTTGGTTCACTTCCTGTGACAAGTTTGGAAAGTACTCGAAACCAGAGTGGCGGAATATTGAATCTACCTTTCAACGCCATGATTTTTATACAGTTTTGAATGACGTAGGTTTACCGTATGCGGTGGTTCCAGCCCATTGATTTGATGTATTCCTGACGCGTGATGCGCCTGCGAGAAGGTCTGCGGTAGCAGATGGAGGTTTTGCATGGCGGATGGTGGTGAGGGTTTTGTGGGGCGGTGCGAGGTCGTGGAACCTCGACGGCGCGGCAAGCGGCATTGGCCGGATGATGTGAAAGCGCGGATCGTGGCTGAAAGCCTGCAGCCCGGTGCCCGGGTCGTGGATGTCGCGGCGCGCTACGACATCCTGCCTCATCATTTGTCG
>NZ_ATVN01000018.1 GCF_000420745.1 Pseudorhodobacter ferrugineus DSM 5888 | reverse complement strand
CTCTGGCGGTGCATTGCTCTTCCACCTTCTGAGCAAGCTGTATGAACGCACCAGCGTCATCATCACCACCAACCTGAGCTTCAGCGAATGGGCCAGCGTGTTCGGCGATGCCAAGATGACCACCGCACTGCTCGATCGTCTTACCCATCGCTGCCACATCCTCGAGACTGGCAATGACAGCTACCGCTTCAAGGCCAGCTCCGAAACAGCGAAGAAAAAGCGAAAGGAGGCAACAGCATTGACGCCATCATGACATAGAGAACATAACTAATGGGTGGGTCAAATCGCGGTGACAATGCCGGGTCAGTTCTCAGTGACAATCAACAGCCTTGTCGTTCATGAACAGAAAACGCCCGTCATAATTGCCTTCGGTGAACGACATATGCACATGGTGCAAATCTCCGTTACGCGGGAATTCCAGCCCGTTCGCTGCCAGATAATCCTTGGTCTTCGGCAACAGCCCCTCGGTCAGGATTTTCTTGGACTCGTTGGTGATGCCCCAACCTGTGGCGGAACAGATATTGAACACGGGAACGCGCATCAATTCGCGCATCGACGGAATGCCCAAAATCCGCATCTCGCCACACTGGCCCGAGGACCAGAAGCCGTAATATTCATCCAACTGCCCCGGAGCGACAGTTCCAGCCTCGGATGCAGCGGCTGGCGATGTTGCCGCAACGGATGCCGCCCCCAACGCACCACCCGCCAGAATGGCGCGCGTGCCAAGACCACTCGCAAGGGCAGCGCCCCCGGCAGTTGCGCCCAACAGGCCGCGACGTGTTAGCTTCATTCTAAGATCTTCTGACATGATCAGTCCTTTCAGTTCAGTTTGGTTTTGAGTTGGTTAGGGTGCCCCATAAAGCCGCGTTCACTAGTGCCAAGATTTGGCACATCGCCCACACTTTCGCGGCGCTTCAGTTTCTTGATCACAACAGGGCAAGTGGTCTTCGACTGGTACAAAACCTGACAATGCAGGCAGTTTACACACTCGTTAGGGTTAATCTCGCCCGTGGGGTGGATGGCCTGCACAGGGCATTGATTGGCACAAGTCTGGCAGGGGCTGCCGCATTCCTTGTAGCGTTTCAGCCAATCAAACATTCGCAACCGGGCCGGGATCGCCAAGGCCGCACCAAGTGGGCAAAGATACCGGCAATAGAACCGTTCGACGAACAACCCAGCGATCAGCAAGGCGGCAACATAGGCCACGAACGGCCAAGTCCGCACGAATTTCAGCACGATAGCGGTTTTGAACGGCTCCACTTCGGCCAGATGTTCGGCTTGTTCGATGCTCATCAACGACACACCAAACAACCCCAAAAAGATCATGTATTTCAGCGGCCACAGCCGTTCATGCAGGCCCCAGGGCAGGGTCCATTGCGGAATGTGCAGAAACTTGGCGATCCGGCTTAGCAGTTCTTGCAGCGCGCCAAAGGGGCACAACCAGCCGCAATAGGCACCACGCCCCCAAAACAGCAAGGCCGCCGCAACGGAAAACCACAGGATGAACGTCAGCGGGTCCAACAAAAACGCCTGCCAGCTGAACCCTGAAACCAAGGCACCAAACAGCGCCATCAAGTTGACAACCGACAACTGCGCATTGGCATACCAGCCCAGAAATACCAGCGCGATGGACAGATACCCGATGCGAAACCAGAAAAATGCGCGGGCATTACGGGTGGCAATCCCTTGGAAAAAGAACACCAGCGTCAACACGCCCAGCATCACGGATAGCATCGCTATCTCAAGCTTTTTGCCTTGCCATATGCGCTGCCATAGGGCTTGCTGCGCGCTTGCCTCGGATTGGTCGGTCACAGCCGCTGGCACCTCGGCGGCAGGGGGCGGGGCAACCGCACGCAGGTATTTTTGCGGCAACTGATAGCCCAGATCAAAGGTGGTAAAGACCTTTTCAATCGCCCCCACCTCGCGCTGCACCAGCAACTGAATGCGGAAAGGCTGGGTTGGGTCGAAATCGGTATTGGCGGGGATTTTGAACAAATCCGCCTCGTTGAACGCGGGCGCACCATCTGCGGCCAAACCATTGATGCGCCGGTGCTGTTTGTCATGGAACCGCACGGACACATCATTCTGGATCAGCACTATTCGGTCAAAAATCCCGCCGCGCACATAGCCTGACCCCTTGAACGAATAGATACCCTTACCGACAATCGCGATGGCGTGTTCACCCCCTTGCAACCACGTCGCAAGGTTGGCGCTCTCGGCTTCACCCAAGATACTGCGGGCGATGGCGGGTTGTGATACCAGTGCCACCTGCATTTCGATATAGGTCGTTTCGGGCGCTTCGGTCAGTGCGCGTTGGGCTGCTCGGGGATCTTCCATTGCAGCAAAGGCGGCGTTCACTTGCCCCACATCCAATGACAAACGGCGAATGGTGCCATCGCCTTCGAGCGTCATCCAATCGGGGGCGGCTTCGGCATCCGGGTTCACCTCAAACTGTGGCCCGGCAGCTTTTTCCTCAACAGCAAGGCCACCCAAACCCAAAGCACGGGCAACTTTCAGGCCAGAGCGTACGATGGAATCGTCAATGACCATAACCGTGACAGTCGCGCCCGAAATAATATCCAACTCATGCGCAGTACCCCCGGAATTGGCCTCGGCAACCAAATCCATACCACTATAATTGGCTGTAAGAGCTTTGATCTTGGAATCGGGAATACCGATAAGAACAATCGGTTCAGAATGCTTGATAAGCTGCACACCTATCACTTTGGCGTCTTGGTCCAAAGCAATCATCGTGTGAATGGGTTTGCCCGAATAGCCAGTGGTCGATACGAAATCAGACGCGATATAGGCCCAGCCAATCGACTGCCCCGCCTTCAAAACTGGGGCAACGGGCACATCCTCGCGGATCGGACCAAAACCGTCTGCCCCCTCAACAACCTCGCCTGCGACAATTGTCGGCAGCAGTTTTGACAGAACAGACTCGGCCGAGACAGGCAGTGTCAAAAACAGCGACGCAAATAGAAAAAGGAAAAAACGAATAGCAAAGCGAGAGAGTGTCATGCTGCGGTATCCTTAAAGGCCGACCCACAGCCCAGCATGGCGGATACGCCATTTTTCCGGGTGGCGGATGGGGGGCCTCGCGCTTGGGGCCGAGTAGTATGGGGCGGGGTTGGAATTTGATCCGTGATCGAAATCACAAGATTTGAAAACCGTGCGGGGCTCGCGCTTAGCTGGAAAGCATCCGTCGCCAAGGCTGCGGTTGGCGTGCCGCAGGTCAAGCAATCACAACATTTGCTATCAGACGGGACCGGATTGCCATTGGCATCAACCACCACTGAAACCGGCCCATCGCCCGAGCAAATGACCATCTCAAAGGTGCCAACTCCTGTATTTGTCCCGGCATCAGACGCCATGCCGTAAAGCATGACGCAAATGCACAAAAGCAACGCTTCGATATTGGACAAAATCGTTTTCATCTGGCCTGCGTGACAGACTAAGCCCGACACAAACATGATCTGGATCAAGGGTGTGATTTATTTTTGTGCAGAAATAAAATAATTAAAACAATTATATATTCTGTTTTTAGAATGACATGATGCAAAGTGCGTCGCAATGATCGGCCCCCGCTCTGTCCACTTGAAGTGCTAACGTCGGGTGGTAAAAGTTGAATGTTGGTGCTTAATCGGCATGATCTGATCCGAAACGTTTGACCGCCTGAATGCCAGCCTCCGATGTCGCGACGTGGTTGGCTCGCGGCAACAGAGAATGACCGCCTCTCTAATTGGGTGCCTAGGTCAAGCCCATTTTCCTTCTTGTGTATCATCGAGGGTCGTTCATCCGGGTCACGCTTCTCTTCGCAGTCTATTTTGGTGTTCGAAGGGCACCGCTGGATGCATGTGTCGGATCGGTTGTCGAGAGCCCGGCTTCCGGGCGCACTTTACTGTGCAATTCCCTTCGCATCAGTTTTGTCGATTTTGTTACGCATGGCAGACAAGGCCACACTTGCCTGCGGCTCATCCACGCAAACGACGTCAAAGCTCAAAGATTGCAAACCAAGCTAAAGATGCTGGCTCAAGGCACCCGCTTCGAAGCCGATGCGATCAACGGGGTGTTCAAAAGCTTTAAGGCACGCGGCAATGCCTTCGACTTCGAATCACAGCTCTCGTTCAAGATGGACCTTGCTTTTGCCATAGATGATGCAAAGCGCACAGGACCGAAGCGACACATCTAATCCAACGTAGTATTCCATTCCCTGTCTCTATTTTTCACAGTTATTCTGTGATCTTAACGGGAACTTGACTTCAGCGCAGGGTCAGCCCAATTACGCATGCTTCCCCCCTTTCTTGACCAACCTATCACGCCCACGGCCGTGCCTTCGGCATCGCCACTGTCACTTCTAGCTCTCGCAACATCCCGCCCGCCAACAGCCCCTCCCGCACCCAGTCCAGCGCTTGCCACCAATTCTCATAACCCTGGCGGGCCGAAGCGATCTGTTCCGGATACGGCCGCCAGGTGACTGGGCAGGCCAGAACCTCGACCGTGCGCCACTTGCCCCGGGTCAGCACATGCTCAATGCCCACCACGATGGTGCTCGCCCGCTTGCCATGCTGA
Source organism: Pseudorhodobacter ferrugineus DSM 5888 (assembly GCF_000420745.1). Classification (GTDB taxonomy): domain Bacteria; phylum Pseudomonadota; class Alphaproteobacteria; order Rhodobacterales; family Rhodobacteraceae; genus Pseudorhodobacter; species Pseudorhodobacter ferrugineus. The sequence goes on along the minus strand of NZ_ATVN01000018.1, from coordinate 70,627 downwards.
TTTTGCTTGGTTTCCACCGGCACACAGCGCGGCACGACTCCGGGCATCCAGTTGGGGGTTATCCCCGCGCGGGCTAATTCGGCCACGCTGATCGCCATGCGGGTGCCGCCGAGGCTGTCGGGCAATCCAGCGACGGTGGCGGCGATCACTTCGGCATCCGCATGGGTGTAACTGCCCATCTTGTGCTGACCACCGTCCACTTTGCAGCCCAGTGCTGCGCGTTGCATCAGGACATATTCCAGCCCAAAGCCGAAGCCTTCCTCATCAACGTCCCGCCGCGCGGGCAATTCCAGCTGTGCCTTTTCCACTCGAAACGCCCATTCCAGCACGGCTTGCACGCCCAGCGCGCGTTTTGTGCGTGTGCCGCGATTGTTGATCGCTCTTTGCATGGTCATCGCACACCCCGCATCCAGAGCCGCTCCGGCGTGACCAGCCCTCGCGCCAACATGGCATCGCGGATGGTGTTGCTGATCGCGCTTACCGGCAGGTAGCGATCCGAATTGACAAGCTCGGCGTAGAAGGCGGCCAGATCGTCGGCGCTGGGCCGCGGCGTCAGATCGACCTTGCGGCTGCGCTTCGGTCTTTGCGGTTTTGCCTCGGCTGCCGCCGCCTGCGCATCGCGCCGGGCGGCCCGTTCCATGAACCGGTCCAGCGCTTTCGGCCCATCGGGCGGATTGGGGTGATCGCGCCGGGTCTCAGCCGCAACCTCCAAGATCCGATCCTCGGACAGCCCGAGGTCATCGATCCAGCGCCGCACATGGCTCCGAGCTGGCCAGCCTTGCCACCAAGCGGGCAGGGTGGCGTTGGCAGCGAAGCCCAGCGCCAAAATCAGTTCTTCGAAAAACTGATCAAAATCGGAATCGCGCGCTTGCGCATCCTCCTCCTCCTTTACTGGTTTACTTAAGGGTTCTCTTACAAGGTTAGTCTCCGGATTCCGGAGATGGCTTTGGGCAAAATCCGGAGATGGCTTTGGCGAAAATCCGGAGATGGCCCCATCACCGGATTCCGGAGTTGGGTCAGCGCTTTGTTCTTCCTCCGTTCCTTCAAGGCCGTGTCCAGTTTCCGGAGTTGGTTCTTGTGGAAAGCCTTCTTCAAACCCCAAGATGTAGCGTGTGGCTTGGCGCTTGTGGGTGCGCGGATCATGGGTGCGGACGCGGTGGATCAAACGCAGTTCTTCCAACCTGGCGAGGTGTTCGTTCAGCGCCGAGATCGACATCTCTGCATCGCCAGCCAACCTTGCCTGCGTTGGGAAACAGCCGAAGTCAGGGTTGTGCCGGTCGCAGAGGAACCACAGCACGATCTTGGTTGCAGGCTTCAACCCGCGTTGTTGGATGGCCCAAACAGTTGCTTTGTGGCTCATGGCGCAACTCTCCGGGCTGGGCGGACACGGCTGGTGAAGCCATTGTCGGCCAGGGCGCCCAGCGCATCATCGACTGACCGCACCAGCGCCCAGCAGAAGCCTTGGGCGCAGACTGTGTCGCGGAACACCTCCTGAGATTTGCGCAAGCGGCCGGTTTCGCTTTTGACCTCAAGAAACAGCACGCGGCCGCCTGAGATCACGATCAGATCGGCAAAGCCGGAATGGACGCCCATGCCGACCAAGATCGACTGACGCTTGGCGCCACGTGGTCCCGCCTCGGTCACCTCGTTGACGCAATGATGCACAATGGCATCGCGGGGCAGGGCGATGCGCAGCGCCTGCACGATGGCACGCTGGGCATCGGCTTCGGGTGTGCTGCGACGGTTCATGCGGCACCACCTTTCGGGATGCCCGCGGCCGCCGCGACGACGTGCAATGGCCGACGGTCCAGCAGGCGCAACAGATCGAGCGCATCGCTGCATTCGCGGGCATCGTCGGTCTGGCCGACAACGACACGTGCCGCCAGGATAACCAGCGAGTCCGGATGCTGGGTGCTGTCGGCCAGGACGCCACGCGCCTCGGTCAGGCGATCGTGCATCCAGTCGACGGTGCTCGGGGCCGCGACAAGGAGATGAGTCAAAAGCGCGATCATCGGCGGCCACCCGCGCGCCGGGGGACGGGCACTTCCTGCAGTTGCAACCAGTCATGCACGGCGTCGCGGCGATAATAGACTTTGCGCCCAACGCGCACACAGGGCGGGCCAAAACGCAGGGCCTCCCAGCGCCGCAGTGTGTCGACCGTCACGCCAAGCTCAAGCGCAAGGTCAAAGCGGCTGATCCAGCCGCCCAAAAGTCCCGCAGCGGTGGATCGGCGGGGTGTTTCCGTTGTCATCATGTTCTGTCTCCCCTTCATCGCCCTGATCGGGCTGATTTCTGGGACCATGATGCGCAGGCGGTTTGGGGTGGCGGGAAGGCGCGGGGTGGCACTGGAAACGCCCCTTACGTGCCACCCCTTATTTCATTGAGGCTTTTGGGGTTTTGGCTCGACCCGACGCAGTATGGCTGGGGTGGGTGGCACGCCCTGACGCGCCTGTCGCGGCACAGTTTGTCCGTGTTCCGCTCGCTTCGCCTGCATTGGCCGACATTCGGCAGCATTGGCGGGCTTTCAGGGGGTGGCAGGGTGGCAATGCCGCGCCGAAACCGCGCTACCCTCTGATTTCATTAGAGAATTGCAGAAACCACAGAGCAAACCGGCTGTGCGAGGATCGGTGACGCCCCAATCGACGTTCCGTCGCGCTGCCAGCGCGTTGCGCTTTTCGCAGAGAACTCAATAAAACAAGGGGTGGCGCGGGATCGGCACATCAATGCCACTCTCTGCCTCCCCGCCACCCCGATCCGCATGCTTCACTTGATAGAGCCGCGAATCTACGCCTGTGTTGCAGGCAGAAGGGGAGATCATCCATGCTTAAACGTCTGCGCCTGAACGATAAATCAGTGAGGGAGTGCGAGCCAGAGGCGGCGCGCGATTACCAGGTGTTTGATACGGAAGTGCGGGGTTTTTCCATCCGGATCCTTCGCTCCGGCAGCCGGTCGTTCTCGCTGGATTACCGCTTTGCCGGGCGACAGCGCCGCATGGCCATCGGGCGCTGGCCCGAATGGACAGTAACGGCAGCGCGTGAGCGCGCCAAGGAGCTGAGGCGCGAGATCGACGAGGGGCGGGATCCCTTGGACGAACGCAGTGAATTGCGCGAAGCTCCAAGGTTCAGCGACATGATCGACCGCTATCTGGCGGAGCATGTGCCTCATCTGGCCAAGACCAACGCGTCAGATCAGACATCAATGCTGACCAAGCTGGTGGCCCCACATTGGGGAACGAAGCTGGTCACCGAGATCACGCCGCATGATGTGGCGAAACTGCTGAACATTATCGCGAAGGGCAGGGCGCGGCCCTCGAAGGAAAAGCCGAACAACCGTGCACGCAAGCTGCAGGGCGCAAAGCCGACACCGATCCGTGCCAATCGGGTGGCATCGGTAATCTCAACTAATAATAACCGAATGAAAATATCCGAAGCATGCCATGCGGGGCAGTTTTCCGGGTGCATGCTGGTCATTGCTGATCCACTGGCCTTGGATCAGGCGGTTCAAAGCCAATGGAACAGGCTCAGGTCGCTGATAGGGCCATCTGCGGACCTTGCGCTGTCCATTTTGGACGCGGAGGGGCAGATGCAGCCCTTTGGGCCGGAAGGCCCCGTGCCAGCGCCAGAAGTCACCCCTGCACCCCCTGAAGAGGATGCGGTAGGTGGCTCAGAGCCCGGGTGAAGCCATGGAAATGAGCCCCAGGTTTCCTCAAACGTTGGCCTTATGACGTAAAACAAGTCCAATTTTTTATCCGCGCCCCGCAGGGTCAGCTCTCAGTGACAATTAACACGACAGGTCCAAGGTGGGCTATGGTCAAAGGAAACCGGATTTCATCTTAGCGAAGCCGCAAGCATGCCCAGAAAAGCAAACCCACTTCAGTGAGCAATATCTTTCTCAGCAATGGAATGCACAACGTCAGGTTTTGCTTAATGTGCTGAGACCCAGATCATCCAATATGGCATAGATTGCGGGCAAGACGAACAGCACCACAAGGCTTGCAGTCAGTAAACCAAAGACCAAACTCGCCACCAGCGGGATCAGGATTTGCGCTTGCAGGCTGGTTTCGGTCAAGATCGGCAACAGGCCTGCGGCGGTGGTTGTGGTTGTCAGAAAAATCGCCCGAAACCGCGCCCTCGCCGCTCGTGCTGCGGCATGGGAAACGCTTTCGGCCTCGGCATGTTCATGTTTCACAAAATCGACCAGCAGGATAGAGTTGTTGACTACAACACCCGCCAGCGCCACAAACCCCAACATGCTGGGCATCGAAAAATCCAACCCCATAGCCATATGCCCAAAGATCGCACCCGGCAGGGATAGCGGGATGACCAGCATCACCACAATCGGTTCCAGATAGGATCGGAACAGAAAGCTGAGCAGCAAGAAGACGCCCAACAATCCGATCAAGAAGCCTTTGAGCATGGATTTCTGCGTTTTACCGGCCTCGGCATTCTGGCCTTCGACATCCAGCATGACGGTCGGGTGACGCTCCAACAACCCCGGCACAAACCTCGCAGTTGTGTCGCCAACAATGGCGTTTGCGTTGGCGATGCGGGTGTCAATCGCGCCTTGCACTGTCACGGTGCGGATGCCGTCTTCGTGGTTGATGCGGCTGTAGCCTTGCCCCACCTCAACATCTGCTACCACATTCAGCGGCACATAGCTGCCATCGGCGCGCTTGATGGTGAAATCGTCAAACACATCGCGGTCGCTGCGATCCGTCAGGCCAAACTGCGCGGTGAGCTCAACCAAATTGCCCGCAATCTGCATTTCGCTGATGGTGCTGCCGATATAGGCGCTGCGCAACTGGTCCGCGACGGTGGCGGCGGTTATCCCCATCGGCCCCGCAATATTCTTTAGTGTCACGCGCAATTCGCGTTTGCCGGGGCGCAGATCATCCAGCACCGAGGTCACGCCTTTGTATTGCCAAAGCCAATCTTGCAGTTCTATCGACGCGGCTTTCAGGGCGGCAAGGTCGTCGCCTTTCAACCGCAGATCAATCGCGATACCGGCCGGGCCGATTGTGCTTTCGGCATATTTCAGGCTGATCACATCGGGGACCGGGCCGACAGTATCGCGCCACAACTCCATTATATCATCAGGGGTGCTGACCCGCTGGGCCGAGGGCAACAAGTCCACGCTGATCGTGACAACATGCGCGCCGGTTTCAAACGCATCGCGGTTCAACCCGTGGAAAATGGACACATGCTGCACCAGCGCGGCCCCTTCGGGCTGTTTTGGCGTCAGCTCGGCGTTTGCCTTTTCCAACCCCGCCTCAAGCTGGGCGATCACCTCATCCGTGCGGGCCAGTGGCGTGCCTTGCGGCAGCAACACGCGTGCCACAATCGTGTCGCCGTCAAGTTCTGGAAAGGCGGTGAATTTCAAATACCCCGCCGCCAGCATCGCGACCGAGATCAACAACACCGTCAGGCTAAGCCCCGCCACGCTGTAGCGCCAACGGATGCAGGCATCGACCATCGGGCCAACAAGGCGTTCACGGGCCCAATCCACCGCCGTTTCCACCCGCGCGCGGATGCCTGTGGCGTGGTTTGACACCTCAAGTGCATGGATCAGGTGATGCGGCAGGATCAAGAACGCCTCGACCAGCGACACCATCAACACGAACAGCATCACCACCGGCACCACCCGCAGCACCGCCCCTAGGTCACCGGACAAAAACGCGAGCGAGCCAAAGATCATCGCCGTGGTGCCAAAGGAGGCCAGCACGTTGGGGAAAACCTGTCCTGCGCCTTCAATTGCAGCGTCCAACGGGCTTAAGCCCTTTTCACGCAGCCGCGCGATGTTTTCAGCGATCACGATGGCATCATCCATCAACAAGCCGATCACGATCAGCAGGCCGAGCGAGGTCATCAGGTTCAGCGAATAGCCCACCAACGCCATCATCGCGACGCCGCCCATAAAGGCCACGGGCAGCCCCATTGCGACCCAGAACGAAAAGCGAAAGCCAAAGAACAGCCATAAAACGCCGAACACCAATGCCAGCCCTTGCAACCCGTTGACCACAACCAGCGACAGGCGTTCTCGCACGACAGAAACGCCATCGGCGGTGATTGCCAGCGTCACGGCGGCGGGGGCCTGCGCACGTTCGGCGTCCAAAAACGCCTGCAACGCGTCCAACGTGCGCAAGCTGTCATCCGATGGGGGTTTGGTGATATCGAGAACGGCGGCGGGTTGGCCGTCAAACAAGATCACGTCATCCTCCTGGTCAAAGCCCGAGGTGATATCGGCGATATCGCCCAGCCGGACTTGCCCACCTTGGGCCGAGGACCGCACAATCAAATCGGCTAAGGATGCGGTGTCTTGGCGCTCTTCGGCAACGCGCACCAGCAGGGTTTCGGTGGCCGATTCAATTTTGCCCGCCGGTAGGTCAAGACTGCTGGCCTGCACCGACCGCGCGACATCGGAAACCGAGATACCAAAGCGCTGCAATTCTACCGGGCGCAGGTTGATCTGAAATTCACGAGTGGAAAAGCCGCGAATATCCACCTTGGGAATGCCACCCCAGCGCAGCATCTTGGTGCGGATATCCTCGGCATAGGCGTAAAGGTCGGTGCGGGTTGCTGGCCCGGTAATTGCGACTGAGGCGACAAAATCGGTCTGGCCAAGCGGGCGAACCGTTGCCGCCTCGGCCCGTTCGGGGAAATCGGTGATCGCGTCGATCTCGGTTTTTACATCATTAGAAAAGGTTTGGAAATTATCACCTTCGCGCATTTTTACCACGGCACGGCCAAGGTTTTCGCGCGCCTCGCAAGATTGGCTGTCCACGCCTGTCACGGCATCCAGCGCGTTCTCAATCCGTTCACAAATAGCGGTTTCCACTTCCTCGGGCCGCGCGCCGGGGTAGGGGACGCTGATTTCCACCTCACTCAGTGCTTTGCGCGGAAAGGTTTCGCGCAGCAGGGTCGGGGTTACGAACAACCCCGCAGCAAGAAAGATTATCATCAGCAGGTTGGCGATGGTAGGATGGGCCGCAAAAAACCGGATCATTGCTGGGCATCCTTGGCCAAAAGCCGTGTCATCACGGCATCGTCAAGATGTGAGTCCAACAACTGCCCGTCAATCACTGGCACCGGCGGGACAAGCACAATGCGGCTGCCCTCGGCAACCCCGCCGGAAAACACGGCGATCTCGCCCTGTTCAAGCTGCGGGGCCGCCGGAATGCCGCGCAGCCGGTTGTCGGCATCGGCCATGAAAACCATACCGTCGCGCAGCGAACTGCGCGGCAGGACCACGCCTTGCATTGGCGCCGCACTTAACACCACCTCCACGAACATGCCTTTGGTCAAAGGCGGGCGCGAGTCTTGGCCTGTGTTGTCATAGGCGTTGTCGACCACGACAACGATGCCAACCGTGCCGGATTGCTGGTTGATGCTGTCGCTGATGCGGTCAACGGTTGCGGGCCACGTCACCACCTCATCCCCCAAGCGCAACCGCAACTCTGCCTCAAAGCCCAGCGAGTGCAGCGCTTGCGTCATTTTCGACGGCTCCAGCAGCAAGTCCGGCAGCGCCGATTGGCCCAAACGCACAAAACCACGAAAGCTTTCCATCGACAGCTGCACATCAACCTCGGCGCGGGCAATGCCATCGAGGGTTGCCGCCGTTTGACCCGGCTTTAGAAACTGACCAACCTCTATTGAATGCGAGGCCACCCGTGCAGCAAAGGGCAAGGCAATTTCGCTGCGGGTCATGTTCAGGTCTGCTGTGGCAAGGCTGGCCTGATACACCGCAATCTGTTCGGTTTGCACGGCGCGCTGCGTCGGGAACAGCGCCAGCGTGCTTTCAATACCCTGCACCTTTTGCCGCTGTGCCAAATGGGCGGCGCGGGTCACGTCACGGGTGCCTTGCGCCATGGTGCCTGCGGTAAACAATGCCTCGGCCCGTTCAAGATCTGAGGTTTTCACCGCCAACGCCTCGCGCTCGATCTCCAATGCGCTGCGCTGGTTTTGTTCCGACACGTCCAACTCGGCCAGTTTCGCCTCGGCAGAGCGGATGTTGGCTTTGGCCTGCGCGATGGCCAAGTTGAAGTCGGCGGGCGACAGGCGAAACAACACCTCGCCGACAGCCAGGATCTGACCATCGCGCAAACCGGGGTTCACATAATCAATTCGCCCGCCAACTTCGGCAATCGCCTCAAACGTGCGTTCGGGGGCGACAATGCCAAAGCCAGTGATGGACGGCGTGACCGCCCGCGTTTGCGCCGTGATGACCCGCACGGCAATGGCGCGTTCTGAAACCTCCACCCGTTCCGGCGGCTTGCTGCTGGAAATGACAAAGCCCAGAATGCCAACGCCAATAGCGGCTAGTGGCAGGGTGATCAGGATCAGCTTGAATCCGGGTTTCATAGGGGGTTTCCTTCCGTTTTCATTAGCGCCAGTTGCAGGTCAAACAGCCGTTCGCCGTCCTGCTCCAAAAGTGTGGGGTTTCGCGTCACCATCAGTCGCAAAACCAAACTTTGAATGACCCCGAAAACCAGCATCTCGGCATCGCCAATCTCCAGCCCGTGGTGCAAGTGCCCGGCCTTGGAAGCATCGCTCAACTTGCCGCGAAGTGCTTCGCGAAATTCGCCCATTGCGGCATGGATCTGTTGACGTGCCTCGGTAAGGTCGCTGCCAGGATCGCGTGCTACAATGATTTCCGGCAATGCTGGGGTTTCGGTGACAAGGCGCAAATGGCCCAAAACAAGCTGTTTCAGCATCGCCAACGGCGGATCGTTGGCCGTTGCGCCCTGGCGCAAATTTTCACGTATACGTGCGCAGAGGGAGTTGGTGATCTCATGCCAGATGTCTTTTTTATTGGGAAAATGTTTGTAAATGGCAGGCTGCGTCAGGCCAAGTCGCCCGGCAAGCATGCCCGTCGTTACATGGGCCGGCCCAACCTCAAACGCCAAATCCAGGATTGTGGCCAGAATTTCAGCCTTGCGATCTTGCGAAGATTTGCGTGCACGCATTGCTGCTGTCCTAGTTGGTTCCGGGACGTGCGCCGATTTCTTCAACATGACGCAATTAGCTCCGTTTTAGTAATAGCTCTATAACTAAATTATGGGGCGGAAATTTCAAGCGTAATCGCCTGTTCCCCAATCCTATGCCTAATTGAGGATTTACCTTGGTAGAAACACAGTCGCATCCTGACATTTTGGCGCACTCGGAAATGAATGTCCGGTGTGACTGACCAATCTGCATGGAGGATTACATATCGGAGAACACGGATGTGACGTCGTGCGAGCCAAGATAACCGCGTCGACAAAAGCCTCTCAAGGACCACGCTGGTAGCACAGTCATGCCCGGATTTAGCAGTCCTTACCCTTGGCAAGGGTTTGCAGCAGACCTGACTTTCTCAACCTAGTCCGGTCTGCTGCGAGGCATGTTGTGCATGCAATCGCTTTCCTGATCTGCACCCGTCTGAGATTCTTTCACAACGGTAATGCCCAATATTTCAAGGGGCCAGAAGGAGATTCACAATTCCAGCTTCGCGCCATATTCAGTTTTGTCGAGGCTACTATTTCCATCCTGATCGACCCGTGCAAACAGGCTCAGCGCCCCAGATAGGAACTCTACCTTGCTCAAGAGATCGTCGCCATTGACGTTCCAAGCATCAGAATATTTTGCTTTCATATCACTGATCATGATCGCACCAAACCCGAGCATGGCTGGACCCAAGCGCTGGCTCAATTCAACAGCAGTGAGCGACCCGTCCTTGTTTTCGTCGAGGACCGCGAACACCCGTTTATGGTATGATTGAATTTCATCAAGATCGATGCGGCCGTTTTGGTCTAGGTCGAGATCGTCGAAACTTTGGAACGGCGGCACCAGTCCGTCCGATTGTTGTGCTAGCCCGGGAGCGGCTAATAAGATCGATAGAGCAATTGCTATGCCAATTGAACTGGCGCGATACGTTGGAAAGTTCATAGGGTCATTTCCTTGTGCCTATGGTGAATCCCAATAGTCAACGCCGCCGCTCACGCGCTGTCCTTGATAATAATCAATTTGAGTGCGCTTCTTGCCGTGACATAATCACACCTTGCAATGTGTGGGCATGAGGATCACGCTATCGTGAAGCCGGATGCGCGTTTAGGCACTTTGGGCAGCCGTGCGACCGTCTTTCGTAGGGAGGTTTGTGATGCTGCGACCATTGCTACATGCGGGCCTCGTGCTTGCACTCGCCACGGCCGCATATGGCCAAAGCGAGGCGCCGGGCACCGGGTCTGCCAATGAAAATGTCGAGACAAGTGCTTCGGTCACAGAACCGTTGCAATCGACCATTCCCAAGGTGACCGCTGATCATGCCAAGTTCAAAAAGCTGCAAGGCCCGTTTGCCAGCGCCTCTGACGTTACCAAAGCCTGCCTGACTTGCCACAATGAGGCGGGCAAGCAGGTGACGCAATCCATCCATTGGACGTGGGAAACCCATAACCCGACCACCGGCCAAACACTGGGCAAAAAGACCGTGCTCAATTCTTTCTGCGGCAACCTTGCCACGAATGAAACGCGCTGCACCTCGTGCCATGCGGGCTATGGCTGGACGGAAACCAAGAGTTTTGATTTCAAGGATGAAACCAAGGTCGATTGTCTCGCCTGCCATGATACGATGGGCGAATATATCAAATGGCCCACTGATGCTGGCCATCCGCTGTATACCCCCAAAAACCAATCGACCCGGATGGAACCCTATGCTGAGGCGCTGGTCGTCAAAGAGCCTGATGGCACATTCACCCACCTGCCGCCCGATCTGGCCAAGATTGCGGCCAATGTAGGCCGTCCGAGGCGCGACAATTGCGGCAATTGCCACTTTTTCGGCGGCGGCGGCGATAACGTCAAACATGGTGACTTGTCGACGGCGCTGCTGAACCCTTCGCCGCATGTCGATGTGCATATGTCGCCGCAAGGGGCCAATATGGTTTGTGTCGATTGCCATGTTGGCGATGGCCACGAATGGCCCGGCTCTCGCTATCAAGGCACGTTGTTTAACACCTCGCCAAAACGGGCAGGGATGCGCAATACCAATGTGCTGGCCTGTAACTCTTGTCACACTTCGGAGCCCCATGCCAAACTGTCGCTTAGGGGTGCCAAGCTGAATGATCACACTGACCGCGTGGCCTGCCAGACCTGCCATATCCCTGAATTTGCCAAGGGCGGGGTGGCGACCAAAACGTGGTGGGATTGGTCGACTGCGGGCAAGTTGAAAGAAGGCAAGCCCTATGCCGAGGAAGACGAGAAGGGCCGCCACACCTACCTCAGCATCAAGGGCAATTTTGAATGGGACGAAGACGTGATCCCTGATTATGCCTTTTGGAATGGCCGGGTGGATTACACGCTGCTGGGCGACAAGATTGACCCCACAGGCATCGTTGGCATCAACCAGATCGGTGGCGGGGCGGATATTCCCGGTTCGGTCATCTTCCCGTTCAAGCGAATGCGCGGCAAGCAAGCCTATGATGCAATCAACAATTACCTGATCCAAAGCAATGTTTACGGCCCCGAAGGCGACACAGCCTTGTGGAGCAATTACAATTGGGACAAGGCGCTTGCGGCAGGCATGGCAGCCAGTGATGTGCCCTATTCCGGCAAATACGGTTTTGTGGAAACCGAAATGTGGTGGCCAACCACACATATGGTCGCCCCTGCAAATGAGGCGCTGAAATGTGGCAGTTGCCACGCCAAGGATGGTCGTCTGGCCAAGGTCGCAGGCGTCTATATTCCGGGGCGCGATGGGTTTGCGATGACAGACCGCGTGGGGCTTATCCTACTATCGCTAGCGCTGGTAGGGATCGCTGTTCACACAGGTCTGCGCATCTTGACACGTCGCAACAACAAGGGGGAATGAGCCATGTCCGAGATGCAATATGTCACCATCTTTGCGCGGTTTGAGCGGTTCTGGCACTGGATGCAGGCATTGCTGGTCTTGGCCTTGCTGTTCACTGGTGCGCGGATGCATGGGATAATCGAAACCCCGGCTTGGACGCTTTCCTTCATGCTGCATCTGATCGCGGCGGGGCTTATCATCCTGCTATGGATTTTCGCAATTTTCTGGCATTTCACCACAGGCGCTTGGAAACACTATATCCCCACCTTTCACAATCTGATCCCGGTGATCCGCTATTATGCCTACGGGATTTTCAAGGGAGAGCCGCATCCGGCCAAGCCAACGCTCCATCGTAAGCACAACCCCTTGCAGGCGCTTAGTTATCTGGTCCTGAAACTGGTGATCAATCCGGCGATCTGGGTGACGGGCATCCTGTATCTGACCGTCAATCTTACTGGCCTGAACCTGCGATCAGTCGCTTGGGCGCATGTGATGGCGGCCTATGCGATGGCGCTGTTTGTCGTGGTCCATGTCTATATGGCGACCACAGGTTCAACGCCCGTGGCCTATATCAAGGCGATGGTCACCGGCAAAGAATGGGTCGTGGTCGACGAACCAACCAAATAGGTGACAGGCACTTGAACCCGGCTTCCGGTCCAAGCCTGTCACTGCTGGGACGCCACCAGCGTGGCGCCTATCGGCTCAAGGATAAACGTGCCGGCATGGGCAAGCGAGGGTAAGAGGCTTTTCGGTGCACGTGGAAGCACCTTCATCAATGCCGCGAACCTGTTATGGTTGCTTGCGTCCAAAGCATCGACTTTGGAAATATCAATCACACGAACCCCATTGGCCGCAGCAAGGGCTTGCACCCGAGGATCACTTGCATCCGTGGTGCCAACCCTTGGGCGCGACCCGGCCAACCATTCAGACAGCCGCAACGCGCGATCATCTGGCGAGACGAGCAGGGTCATCGGCGGGGTCAACACCCCGATGGTTTGGAGCTGGCGGTGAAACACATCTATGTCGATATCCGGCGCGGCCAGCACCACATTATCGATACGGTCGATCACCTTGTCCTGACCACTAAGCCGGAGTTGGCGCAAAGCCTCGGTGACAAGCCAGCCGCCCATGCTATGCCCGAAAAGGGTGATGTTTCCAACCGCCGGATCGGCCGCTACATCAACCAGCAGGTCAACCAGATCATCGCGCGAATAGGTGACCGCATCCTTGTCGGCGACATAGCCCACAGCGGATGCAGCGGATGGCCAGGCAAAAAGGATAGGCACTTCCTCCAGTTGCCCATCGGCGGCAACCTGCGCCAATCTGAACAGCGATTCCGCGAATGTATAGTTGTAGCCGTGAACAAAGATCAGGATATCGCGTTTGCCCGTGACACGATGGCTCGAACTTGTCCGGCTGTCGGACATCGCCAAATTGGGAAGTGTCTTTCGATCTGTCACCACAAAGCTGGTCTGCGGGTTCGGCTTGGATCCGGGCCATTCGATCTGGGTGGCTTGATGCGTTGGCGGGATAGAGAGCGTGAAGGATTCATAACTGAGTGCAGGCGCGCGGGCATCGGTGTAATTGCCTGTGGTGGCATCCTTTACGCGCGTTGACGCAACCTTAATCGTCACCTGCCGAAGCGAGGTTTCACCCGTGGGTACCATAGACAATGCTTGCGCGCCGGGTCGTGGCGCACAGCCCGTCGCCGCTAGTATTACCAAAAGCATAAACGCCCAAACCAAGGGGGTGGCCGGGGTGCCACAGCGACGGGTCATCCCGACACGCTCATGGAGCGACGAAACAGCAAGAGGCTGGCGGTAAAAAAGGCAATTCCCAGCCCGGCCATAAGCGACAGTTCGAACCAGACCGCATCTACACCCGCCCCCCGGAACGCAACGGCCTTGGCGAAGGCCAGAAAATGCCGCGACGGCAGCGCCATGGTCAGGCGTTGCACGATATCAGGCTGGCTTTCGACCGCGCCCATCCCGCCCGACAGCATGATGATCGGGATCACCACCATGATCACCAGCAGGGCAAATTGCGCCATGCTGCGCGCGACCGTGCCCAGAAACATGCCGATAGCGGCAGCGGCGGCCAGATAAACCGCCGTACCCGCCAGCAAAAGCGGCACCGATCCGGCAATCGGCACCTGCAACAGTTGCTGCACCACCAAGAATAGCGACAAGGTAAAGGCCGCCAGCACCACAACTACATTCGCCAGCACCTTGGACAGTGCAATCTCCAGCGGGGTCAATGGCATCACCATCAGATGCTCGATCGTGCCTTGCTCGCGCTCGCGCAGCATAGCCGCGCCTGTCAGCGCGATAGTTAACAAAGAGAGTTGGTTCAGCAGCGACGACATTGCCTTGAACCAGACCGGGTTGCCGTTGGGGTTGAAGGCGCGGCGCAGTTCCAGTTGCAGGGCAGGCTCGGGCGCGTCGGGGCTGCCGGACAGGAAGGCACGGGTTTCCGACAACAGGATGTTGGCGATATAATCGGTGCCAAGCTGGGCCTGCGATACGGCGGTGGCGTCAACCTCTAACTGGGCGGTGGGCATCAGGCCGGCGATCACATCGGCCTCGAACCTTGGCGGAAACGACAGGACGAACATGATCTGTCCGGCGTCCATCTCGGCCCTGACCTGATCGGGTGTAATCATCACCGGCGTTTGGAACCATGGCGGCCCAAGCGCATCGGTCAGCGCATGGGTCAGGGTGGATTGGTCCTCGTCCAGTATCGCAATGGCGGCGTTGCGCACGGTATCGCCGGCACCGCTTGCCTCTAGCATGACGGCTATGACAAAGGACCACAGGATCAGGATCACCATTACCGGATCGCCCAGGACGCTTTTCAGCTCTTTGCCCGCAAGCCAGAAAATGTTTGCCAGTTGCCGCATGGGTTACTTCTCCTGCTTGCGCAGCGCAAGGATCGCCAAGCCGGTCAGAACCGGCCCAAAGGCGGCGAGCCGCAGCAGGTGGCCCAACAATTCGGACAGGCCCAGCCCCTTGGTGAACGTGCCGACACTGATGCCCATGTACCAAGTGGTGGGCCAAAACGTGCCCATGATCCGTGCCGCCCCTTCCAGCGAGGATACCGGCGTGATCATGCCCGAAAACTGCAAGGTTGGCATGACCGAAAGAATAGCGGCGGCGAAAACGGCTGTGACCTGCGTGGATGTCATCATCGACACCAGCAACCCGTACCCTGTGGCCGCCACCGCATAAAGCAACGCACCCAGCACCAATGCGGCAGGGTCGCCCTTGAGTGGAACCCCCAGCACCGTCACCACGAGCGCCGTCAGGATCACAAAGTTGAGCAGGGTGATGCCGATATAGACCAATTGCTTGCCAATCAGAAATTCGGCGCGGCTTGTAGGGGTAACGTAGAAATTGGTGATCGTGCCGATTTCCTTTTCGCGCGCCACACTGACGGCCATCAAAATTGCCGGAAACAGTAGCAGCAACAACGGCGGGATAGAGGGGCCGATTGCGGGCAGGCTTTCCATCGCAGGATTATACTGAAAGCGCGGAATCAACAGGGCTGGCGGGGCCGCATCGGCGCTGCGCGGCGTTGCAAGATCGATCAGCGCTAGTGTTGATGGCGCGCCATTGGCCAACACATCGGCATGGGCGGACTTGACATAGCTTTCCACGGTGCCAGCGCGGTTGGTGTCGGAGCCGTCGATCAAGCCGGCAATCTCGGCCGTCTCACCCCGCCGAACGGCGCGGCCAAATCCCGGCGGGATTTGCAGCGCCAGCGACAGTTCGCCGCTTTCCATCCGGTGTTGCAATGCGTCTGCGTCGGAAATCGGCGGCCGTTCGGAGAACCACGGTGTATTCTCAAACCCCGAGAGGTAAGCGCGACTTTCGGGACTGCGGTCCAGATCGAAGACGGCAAAGGGAATGTCGCGCACCTCTTGCGAGATGCCAAAAGACATGATCAGCAGCAAAAGCGCCGAGCCGACAAAGGAAAACACCAGTCGCACCGGATCGCGCCGCACCTGCATCGCCTCACGCGTGGTGTAGGCCAGCAGCCGCCCGAGGCTGAAACCCGGCGCGGGCTTGCTGTGGTCTGGCGTGGTGGCACTGGCCAACAAACCCTCATCTGCCGAGGCCTCGGGGGGGGCGGCGTCAAGCATATAGGCGATGAACGCGTCTTCCAGCGTTGCCACGCCGCGCGCCGCGATCAGCGCCTTTGGCGCATCCGACACCAGCACCTTGCCCGCATGCATCAGCGAGATGCGGTCACAGCGCATGCCTTCGTCCATGAAATGGGTGGAGATAAAAATTGTCACCCCATCCCGCCGGGCCAGTTCCAAAAGCATGACCCAAAAGGCATCCCGCGCCTGCGGATCGACGCCGGATGTCGGCTCGTCGAGGATCAGGATGTCCGGTTCATGGATCACCGCAACAGCCAGCGACAAGCGTTGACGCACCCCAAGCGGCAGGGACGCAGCACCTTGATCGAGGTAGGGTTCAAGCCCGAAACGGGGAACAAGTTCGGCCATCCGTTTGGCCGTCAGTGTGCCCCCAAGGTGAAACAGTCGGGCATGCAAAAGCAGATTTTCGCGCACCGTCAACTCGCCATACAGCGAGAAGGATTGCGACATAAAGCCGACCCGCCGCCGCGCATCAAGGTTTTGCGCATCGACCGGCTGACCGAATATCCAAGCCTCGCCCTCGGTTGCGGGGGTGAGCCCTGTCAGCATTTTCATTGTGGTGGTTTTACCGCAGCCGTTGGACCCGAGAAAGCCAAAGATTTCACCGCGTGCGATCTCGAAACTGACATTATCGACGGCGGTGAAATCGCCGAACCGCTTGGTCAGGTTTTGCGCGCGGATGGCGGGTGGGCCGGGTTCAAAAACGGCGGGGGCAGGGGTGGGGGCGGCTGCCTGTGCCACATCGCCGCCCAACAGTGCCACATAGGCGGCCTCGACCGATCCGGTTTTGGTGCGGGCCATAAGGTCGGCGGGGCTGCCGGTTGCCAGAACATTTCCGGCATCCATCGCCACCAAAAAGCCAAAGCGTGCGGCCTCTTCCATATAGGCGGTTGAGACCAGCACGCTCATGTCCGGGCGGTCGGCACGGATTGCATCAATCAAATCCCAGAACTGGCGGCGCGATAACGGGTCCACCCCCGTGGTCGGCTCGTCCAGTAGTAGAAAATCAGGATCATGGATCAAGGCCGCGCACAGCCCCAGCTTCTGCTTCATTCCGCCCGACAACTTACCTGCGGGCCGATCCATAAACGTGGCAAGGCCGGTGGCGCGGGTCAGCCGGGAAATCCGGGCGTCACGCTCTGCCTTGCCCAATCCGTAAAGCTTACCAAAGAAATCCAGATTCTCGCGCAGGCTGAGGTCATGGTAGAGGTTCTTGCCCAGCCCCTGCGGCATGAAGGCAATGCGTCGCCCTGCATCGGCGCGGTGTCGGGCACTGGCCATGTCGCCGCCCAATGTTTGTATATGGCCCGCCTGCAGCTTCTTGGCGCCGGCGATCAACCCCATCAGCGTGGATTTCCCTACGCCGTCCGGCCCAATCAAACCGATCATCTGCCCTGTCGGCAGATCCAGCGTCACATCCTGCAACGCCAGCACCTTGCCGTAGCTGTGGCTGAGCCCCTCCAGCTTTGCGACGGATGGCATCGGGGCATTTGCCGTGATCATGGTTTGGTGCCGGGTGCCGCCCCGTCGATTGGCGCAGGCAAAACGGACACAAGTGGCGGCGTCAGGCCTGTGGGCCAATCAAGCACAGTTCCGTCCGGCCCGGCTAATCGCACCCAAGCCATGCCCCGCACCCCTGTTTTGACCTGCGCAAGATGCCCGGCAACCAGATCTTGCGGGATACGCACGCGGATACGAAACATCAAACTTTCGCGTTCCGCGACAGTTTCCACTTGTTTGGGGGTGAATTGCGCCTGTGGGGCGATGAAACTGACAACGGCAGGCACGGCGATATCGGGCATCACATCGACAATGATCCGCGCCTCATCGCCCAAAAGAACCCGCGGTGCCGCGCTCGCAGGCAGGAAAAACTCCATATAGATATCGCCAAGGCTGACCAGTGTTAGCACCTTGCCACCACCACCCAGAACTTCGCCGGGCTGCGCAAGACGATAGAGGACGCGCCCCGATTGGGGGGCGTAAAGCGTGCTGTCGGCAATGCTGGATTCGATGCCGCGCAAGTTCGCGTTTTCGGCATCGACGCCACGTTGCTTGGCTATGACACCCGCCATAGCCGCCTCAAGACCCGCATCGTCAACTTGCACCTGCGTGCGGCTGATGTCGAGATTGGCTTGCGACACCACATCGCGCGCGCTGAGCGATTCCGCGCGGCTTAGTTCACTTTGTGACAAGGCGAGCTTTGCCTTGGCCTGCGCGACACTGGCCTGGGCCACGGCCACCGCCGCCTCGGCACTGGCCACCGCCGCCTGCGCTTTCAACCGTTGTGCCGCGAGTTCAGCGGTGTCCATCACTGCCAAAACGTCGCCGGCCTGCACCAGATCGCCTTCGCGCACCGCAATTTCGGCGACACGCCCGGCCAACCGGGTGGAAATATCAACCAGATCCGCCTCGATCCGGCCATTGCCACGGGCAAACCCATCGGGCGGCAGGTCGCTGGGGGCCAGTAAAACCTTCCATGCGGCGAAACCGACAAAGGCAGCCAAAACGACCAAAACAAGAGCGATGGATATTTTGCGAGACATGTCTAGCCCTTTGGTTTGTTTGGCGCAGCGGTTTCAAGGCCACGGCGATAAATATGAAATACACGGGGGGCGACAGTTAGCATCCGCCCCATATCACCCGAAATCAGCGCCTGCATCACCAGCCCCTGAATAGTGCCGATGAACAGCACGGTTGCGGCCTCGACATCCAGATCGGCGGGCAATTCGCCCCGGATTTTGGCGGAAAGGATTAGATCAGTCAAACGCGCCGCATATTGCGCCATCAACGCCTGCGCCAGCCGCTTTGCCGGGGTCATAGCGGCCCCCTGAAGCTCTCCGAACAGCATGCGTGGGGCGCCGGGATGGTCGGCCACAAAGGCAACATGGGCCTGAAACATGGCCTGCATCGCGGCCAACGGTTCCTTGATCCCCGCAGCAGACTTGTCGATCCGGGCCATCAGATGTGTCGCCACCCATTGCATAACGGCCTGCCAAATTGCCTCTTTATTGGGAAAGTGCCGAAACAGCGCGCCTTGGGTCAGATGCATGTGTTTGGCAATGGCTGCTGTGGTGATGTCGCCGGGGTTCATCATGCCGGCCAGATCAATCACCGCCTCAACGGTGACGTTGCGCCGTTCCTCGGCAGGTAGGTTTTTTGCGCGGACCTCAGTCATACGGACGTATCCATCCGCCAGCTTGCAACGGCAAGCCAGCCCATGGCGACGACCATCGAGGCCCCACCGGTCAGCACAAAGATGGGCGGCGCCCCCAACACCAGCTCCGCAAGTATCCCTACGGGCATCAACATGCCCGCAAGCGCCAGACCTGAAATCCAAGCCCGACTTGCCGACATTGGCAGGCGCAACAGCACCAGCCCGACCGCGATGTTGAGAAGCGCAAAAAGATTACCATGCGCATGGGCCAAGCGGGATTCAAAATGCTTTCCCACGGAATAGTCGGCGATCCATTGCTCTTTGCCGGGCGCGAAATCCCGTAGGTAGATCAGCAGAAAACCGTAGAGCATGAAAAGCGTCAGGAACAAGAACCCCGATGCGATGTTGAGTTTGCCAGTTAGCATGATGACCCTCGCAGGGATGGTTGCAGACGAAACTCCGCTTATGACAGACGTTGGACTTGAAAAAAGATAGTAACTGATTACTATCATATGCGAGTCGCGCATTTACTGCAAGCATTGGATTCTGGTGCTGCCGAGAGCAGGGGGGCGCAAACGCTGTGGCGCCCCTCGGATTGATCTGGATCGCAGAAGTTGGGTGCAGAGAAAAGGAAGGAGAAACAAGAGTTGCAAAGTGTTCATGTTCTCGCGGCAATCTTGATCGCCACGATGCCGTTGCCTGCCATGGCAGGCGAAGTTTTGACGCAGAAGCAGATATCCCAACAGATTATCGGCAAGGACCTTACCGCCAAACGCAACGGGGTAAATCTGCGCCTGAAATACCTTCAGGATGGAAAGGTAACAGTGAAGATGCTGGTGCTTTCGTTTTCAGGGATATGGAATTTTGAGGGGAACAGCCTATGCATGACCATGGCCGGAGGCCCACGCAAAGGCAGAAATTGCGTTACTTTCACAGCTCTTGGCAGCAACAAATTTCTTAATTCCGAAGGTGTGACCATGACCGTTCAGAAGTGATCAATCATGGCATTCATCGAATTCAGCACGCCGGCGCTGGCCGACAATAAACGAAGGGAACATGACCAATGACTCATATAGAAAACCCCTCAATCGTGACGCTGCATGATCGCCGGAAAAAGTCGGGATCTGGCAAAGCATCACCCAAGCAGGCTGCAAAGATTGCCCGCACAGTTGCAAACGACGACAGCACAATAAATGCGACCGCGGTTCCAAATCCGGTCGCTGAAACAGCCAAGCAAGCTGTGCAAATTGCACAAGGGGCGGGGCAGGGCACGTCAATCTATGACGCGCTGGACCACAATATGCAAAGCGCCGTATCCCGTTTCACACAAGGCCTATCGCCTGCTGCGCTGATGGGGGCTTGGTTCGACTGGGCGACCCATATTACAGCCGCCCCCGGCAAGCAGTTGCAACTGGTCGAAAAAGCCGCTGACAAGCTGAGCCGCCAAACCCGGTTCGCGCTCCATTGCGCGGGGACGTCCAACAAAGCTGAACCCTGTATCGCGCCCCTGCCGCAGGACAATCGGTTCAGCGGCGATGCTTGGCAGACAAAGCCATACAACATCATTTATCAGGGCTTTTTGCTGCAACAGCAGTGGTGGCACAATGTGGTGACAGGGGTTCCTGGCGTCACCAAGCAACATGAACAGGAATTGCAGTTTCTGACGCGTCAATTGCTCGACATGGCCTCGCCGTCCAACTTCTTGTGGACCAACCCCGAAGTGCTGGCGCGGACGCGAGAGAGTTTTGGGATGAATCTTGTCCAAGGGATGCAAAACGCCCTGAAGGACGCACAAGATGCCGTGGTCGGCGCGGCCCCCAAGGGCGTGGAGGCGTTCTTGCCGGGCAAGGATGTTGCGGTGACGAAAGGCAAGGTCGTCTATCGCAATCGGTTGATCGAACTGATCCAATACGCCCCGTTGACGGGCAAAGTGCGGCCCGAGCCTATCTTGATCGTTCCTGCCTGGATCATGAAATATTACATCCTTGATCTGTCGCAGCAAAACTCGCTGGTGCGTTATCTGGTCGAACAGGGCCACACAGTGTTTATGATTTCCTGGAAAAACCCGGATGAGGGTGATCGCGACCTTACGCTGGATGATTACCGCCACCTTGGCGTGATGGAGGCGTTGGCAGCGATTGGAAAAATCGTGCCGGACCAAAAAATCAACGCAGCCGGGTATTGTTTGGGTGGCACATTGCTGTCTATTGCAGCGGCTGCGATGGCCCGAGATGGGGATAACCGTTTGGCATCAATGACACTGCTTGCCAGTCAGGTTGATTTTACCGAGCCGGGCGAATTGCAGCTTTTTATCAACGAAAGCCAGCTTGCCTTCCTTGATAGCGTCATGTGGAAGCAGGGCTATCTGGACACCACACAGATGGCCGGTGCGTTCCAGATGCTCAGCTCGAATGATCTGATTTGGTCGCGCGGTGTTCGAAATTATCTGATGGGCGAAAGCCGGCCAATGAACGATTTGATGGCATGGAATGCCGATGCGACGCGGATGCCCTATGCGATGCATTCGGAATACTTGCGCAAACTTTACCTCAACAATGATCTGGCCGAAGGGCGGTTCACCGTTGACGGGCAACCCATCGCACTTTCCGATATCCGTATCCCGATCTTTACCGTCGGGACGCAAAAGGATCACGTCGCGCCCTGGCCTTCGGTGTTCAAGATACAGGCGTTGACCGATACCGAAGTGACCTTCGTTTTGACCAGCGGGGGCCATAATGCCGGTATCGTCTCAGAGCCGGGCCACGCGCGCCGCACTTATCGAATCAAAACCAAGGGCGCGATGGATCGCTATACCAGCCCAGAAACCTGGGCGGATGAAACCGATGCTCATGACGGATCTTGGTGGGAGGCGTGGGCCACATGGCTTGGCTCCCATTCGGGTGCTATGACTGCCCCGCCGGATATGGGAAATGCGGTTGCGGGCTACGCCCCGCTTGGCGACGCCCCCGGCACCTATGTGATGCAAAAGTAGAGGCGCCAATACAGTTAACGCGAAAGGAAAGGTAGAAAATGGCACACACTCAGAGCAATAGCCTTAAGGCCGCCGCCATCGTGGCGCTGGTCTTTGGTGCCCTAACTGTATTTTCAGGTGGTCGCGCCCTGTTTGGCGGCACCGAAGCCCAAGCAGCCGTCGGCAATGCCGTGGGTTTTGTGCTGTGGTTCAACTTTTTGGCCGGGTTTGCCTATATATTGGCCGGAGTCGGGCTGTTTTTGCAGCACCGTCCCGCCGTGTGGATTTCCCTTGGCATTTTGGCAAGCACCGCGCTGGTCGGGATCGCTTTCGGTGTCCATGTGCTGCAAGGCGGCGCGTTCGAGTTGCGCACCGTTGGCGCGATAATCCTGCGCACCGCAGTCTGGGCGGTCATTTCGGTGATAGCTGCACGCCACATAGCAAAGCCGCTGGGGCGCGGAAAATAAGATTATACTGTCCAATTCAATCGACTTGTCAGGTGAATTTAGGGTCATCGCTTAGTCAAACCAGACCTTTTGAATCAAACCCTGCCCTCTACTCCGCAATAAGCAGATCAATCCCGCGGCTTTTAAAGGCTTTTGCATCGGCATCCGAAATCCCATCATCGGTGATGAAAGTATGGATCACCTCTAATGCGCTGTCAGCCGCCTTGCCCAACAGGGGTTGAAGGCTGACAGTGGCTGACAGTGGAGTGCCCCCATCGGGTGATCCGGTTTGAATGCTAGTGCATGGTCGGCCTCTGGTCTATCGGCATCATGCTTTCTGGCGCGGGCGGACAGAAGCGCAGGGCGCTGTGCGGCCTGACTGTGTTGTAGTGGTGTCTCCAACGTTCGATCAGGATCTGAGCTTCGCCCAACATAGCTGGAAACACGTTTGCTGCATTGAAATGAGCATCATGCTTTTTTCACAAAACCTGAGCCCGCTTGATGATCGTCAAATCAAGAAAGGCCCGGGTCTGGTAGCAAAGCCTAAGAAAGTTATGAGGCCTGTTATTCGCAGTCTGCCCCCCTTCATTGATCTTCGCGCCTTTCTTGCTTGGGCCAAGGAACGGGATAATTTGCTATGCCTTTCAGACAAGATAAACCTTAAGCATGAAATGACCGCGGTACAATTGGCAGCGTTGCGGGCCAAAGGCCCCATTTTGCGCTTTGATATGGCTATTGGACAGGAAGGCAACGCGCCATTTATGCCGGTTATTGGTAATCTTTTCGGTACGCCTGAACGGGTTGCCGCAGGGCTTGGGTTGACCTTGGATCAGATTCCCGCCTTTGGGACGTTCCTTGCTGCATTGCGTAGCCCGCAACCAGTGGATGGAATGCGCGATGCCTTGTCACGTTGGCCGATGCTAAAGGCGGCGTTGGCGACACGGTCAAAGCAGTTGCGCCATGCACCGGTGCAAGAGGTGGACGCCGCCGTTGATATGGGCAAGATCCCTGTGCAAACCCCTTGGCCTGAGGATGCTGGGCCACTGATTACATGGCCCGTAGTTATAACGCGGCCACACGGCTCTGCGCCTGACAGCGTGGCGCAATATAACCTAGGCGTTTACCGTGCGCAGGTGATCGGGCCAGATCGCCTTATCCTGCGGTGGTTGGCACATCGTGGCGGTGCGGCCCATGCCCGCAGTTGGGCGCGGGCAAGCAAGCCGATGCCCGTTGCTATAGCCCTGGGCGCAGACCCTGCAACGCTGCTTTCGGCAGCGCTGCCTTTACCCGAAACAGTGTCGGAACTGGCGTTCTCTGGCGTTTTGCGCGGGGCGCGTACCCAACTTGTTGCGGCGCGCAGCGTGCCGCTTTTGGTGCCGGCCCATGCCGAGATTATGATTGAAGGTTGGATTCACCCCAAGGAGACCGCCCCCGAAGGGCCGTTTGGCGATCACACGGGCTATTATAACTCGGTCGAGAATTTCCCCGTGATGCGCATTATTGCAATCACCCATCGCCGTGATCCTTTGTACTTGAGTACGGTCACAGGCCGTCCGCCCGATGAACCCTCGGTGATTGGTGAAGTGTTCAACACGCTAGCGCTGCCAGTGATCCGGGCACAAATTCCCGAAATCCGTGACCTTTGGCTGCCGCCTGCGGCTTGTTCGTACCGGATGGCTGTGGTGCAAATCTCCAAATGCTATCCAGGGCAGGCGCGGCGGGTGATGATGGCACTTTGGGGGATGTTGGCACAGTTTTCCTATACCAAAACGATTGTCGTCGTGGATGAGGATATTAATCCGCGCGATTGGGATGATGTTGTCTGGGCTATGGCAACCCGCATGGACCCGGCCCGTGATGTCATGGTTCTTGAAAACACGCCGATGGATTATCTAGACTTCTCCAGCCCGCGTGATGGTTTGGCAGGCAAGCTTGGCATCGATGCCACGAACAAGATCGGGTCGGAAACTATGCGCGAATGGGGCCGGGTGATGGCGCTTGATCCGGCGCATGAGGCGCGGGCCGCCGACCTGATTGCACGGCATCTGAGGGACAAGCGATGATGGGGCGAGTGATATTGGCTGTCTCGGGCGCCTCGGGGGCAGAATTGGCGCTGGAAGTAGCAAAGGTTTTGCGCCGCACAAGTGTTGCGGTTGACTTGGTGCTGTCGTCGATGGCCGAACGCACGTTAGTGCTTGAAATTGGGCCAGAGGCGCATGGAGAGCTGGTATCTTTAGTAGATTGTTTGCACCCGATCAGTGACCTCGGGGCAACGCTCGGCTCAGGCTCCTATCCCGTGGCGGGGATGATCGTGGCACCCTGCTCCATGCGCAGCCTTGCCGCAATTGCCCAAGGGCTTGACGACAACCTGCTAACCCGCGCCGCAAGTGTGCAGCTAAAGGAGCGCCGCCCCTTGGTTTTGCTGGCGCGTGAGGCGCCGCTGACCTTGGCACATTTGCGCAATATGACAGCGGTGACCGAAATGGGCGGCATCATCATGCCCCCGGTTCCCGCGTTCTATCTGCTCCCAAAAACCATCGAAGATATCACCACGCAGATTGCCGCCCGCGCGGTGGATCTGTTGCGCCTTGCCCCGCCCCAAGCAAAACCCTGGGCACCACCAAACGGAGAATGACCATGATGAATATTACCCTAGACACACAGGTCCGCGATGTTGCCGCCGAAATGCCGGGCGCGGCCGAGCTGTTCCGTCAGGCGGGTATCAGCTTTTGCTGTGGCGGCAAGTTGCCCCTGGCCGAGGCGGCTAAGGCCCAAGGCCTGGAGCCTGAAACCCTGCTCGCTCAGCTTTTCGAGCTGCAAGAGGCTGCTAACCGCGATGCTCCAAGCGAGACCATGGCGCTGATCGATCATGTTTTAGAGCGCTATCACGAAACCCATCGCCGCGAATTGGAAAGCCTGATCCCCTTGGCGCAACGCGTTGAAACCGTACACGGCGACCATGAGGATGCCCCGCTGGGTCTAACGGCCGCGCTGATCGCTTTGCATGACGAGCTGGATAGTCACATGATGAAAGAAGAGCGGGTATTGTTCCCGTTGATGCGGGCAGGCAATACCACTGCACTGGCCGCACCTCTGGCGGTTATGCGTGACGATCATCATACGGCCACTGACCTTTTGCGTGGGATTGAACATGCGAGCCACGGCCTGGTA
This sequence comes from Pseudorhodobacter ferrugineus DSM 5888, assembly GCF_000420745.1. GTDB lineage: Bacteria > Pseudomonadota > Alphaproteobacteria > Rhodobacterales > Rhodobacteraceae > Pseudorhodobacter > Pseudorhodobacter ferrugineus. The sequence continues at coordinate 44,909 of NZ_ATVN01000018.1, read as the reverse complement.
CTGCCCGAAGGTGCGTGCGGGTCGTGGACTGCGCTCTATACAGGCCTGCGCAAGCTGGGTGATGACCTTGTCGCTCATATTCATTTAGAGGAAACCGTGCTGTTCCCGCGCTTTGAAACCCAAACCGCATAACCACCCTTCGTCACCCCATAAGCCGATGTTTTTGCTTATGGGGGTATGGGCGACGCTGGTGCCTTGGGTTTGGTTGTGGCCGGGATTGATAAAGGATCCTGCTTTTTGGCACGCGCATGAGCTTATTTTTGGCATGGCAGGGGCGGCACTTGGTGGCTACCTGCTGATTGCTTTGCCAAGTTGGACGGGACCGAATAGGGCTCACAGGATCGGGCGTTTGCCGCTTTTTCTGTTGGTACTGGCCTGGGGTTTGGGTCGCGGTTCGATGCTCATTGAGGCACAGGGAGTTGCTTTGCTTATTTGTGCCAGCCTTTATCCATTGGGGCTTGCCGGGCTAGTGCTGCTGCCCCTCTGGCGCGTCCGCAGGTGGCAAAAACTGCCCTTTGCTGTGGTGCCAGTGGTTTTGGCCGTGGCAGATGTTACGTGGCTCGCTATTCGGTGGAGGGGCCTATCGGACGCGCCGTTCGGGCCTGCGGTTGTTTTAGGCTTTGCTGTGTTGCTGTCGGTGGTTGGCGGGCGGGCCGTGCCTGCCTTTCTTAACAGCCGATTTCAGGCGACAGGCGCCATTGTTTTGCCACTGCGTACACTTGGGGCGCAAGCCAGCGGGCTCATTATGCTGTCAATCGTCTTGCTGATCGCGCAACGGCCGCATTTGGCCGGGGCCGCGATGATGGCGTCGGGGGTGATGCAATCCATTCGCCTAATTGTCTGGGGCAGGCGGGCGTTGTTTGCGCATCTGGATTTGATGATGCTTTACCTTGCCTGGGCTTGGCTAGGGATTGGGTTGATGCTGTTGGGGACAACTCTGCTGATGCCGGCTGTGTTCACGCTGGCGACGATGCTGCATGCGTTGACCATTGGCGCGATGGGATCAATGATTATGGCTGTGGCAGGACGGGCCTTTATGGCGCGCGCGCCGGGGCGGCTGCGGGCCAGCCCCACCCATGTTACAGCATTTGCCATGATTAGTACTGCGGCGGTTCTGCGGCTGGTTATCCCCGACGCCGTAGTGATGGGCCTTGTAGGGTTACAATGGTCCATTCTGGTATGGAGCTTAGGCTGGGGCCTGTTCATGTTGCCCGTATTACGCAGTCTGGCAAGGCCATCGCCCCACCCGGTTTTAAGCGCTGTACGCGCCCAAACTTGACTGGCGTCAATTCCTTTTTGGGCTGTGCTTGGTAGACGAGGCAAAGGACTCAGCAAAGGATATCTGATGCAATCCGCCCCTTTTGAAATTGAAAAGGCGCCACCGCTTGTGGCGTTCGCCCTGCGCCCATTACCTTTGCCGCTGCTATCAAAAGCTCTTACGGCGTTAACCCGCAGCGTCGCGGGGCGCCACCCGTCGATGTTTCGCAGGCTTGGCCCCTTTGCCAGCGCGCGATTTGTGCTGGATCCAACCGATCTGCCCTTCGTGATCTGCTTGTCGCCAGATGCCACTAATCCACATGTGATCCTGCACCGGAGCCCACAACATGGGGATGCCAAAATTGCCGGGCCATTGGCCGCCTTGCTTGGGTTGGTGCATGGTGCCTTCGATGGCGATGCGCTGTTCTTCTCGCGTGATCTGGTGATTGAGGGCAATACCGAGGCGGCCTTGGCGCTACGCAATGCGATCGATGATGCGGAACTGGATATTGGGGCAGAGTTACAGGCGATGTCTGGCCCCTTTGCGGGCCCGCTACGGCGCGCGATTATTTTGGCACAGGCGCTCACAGGGCTTTGCCTTAAGCGACCGGAAAATGGAGGCTACTGCTGATGGAAATCGTCTGCCCTGCGGGAACGCCCGCATCTCTGCGGGCCGCTGTGAATGCGGGGGCGCATACGGTATATTGCGGTTTTGCCGATGAAACCAATGCGCGCAATTTTCCGGGCCTGAATTTCGATCGCACTGAAATGGGTGAGGGTATTGCTTTTGCTCATGGCCACGGCGCGAAGGTATTGATCGCAATTAATACCTTTCCTCGCGCGGGTGCCGAGGGTATTTGGCATAGCGCAATCTCAAACGCCGCCGCATTGGGGGCTGATGCGGTGATTTTGGCTGATTTGGGTTTGCTGCATTATGCGGCGCAAAACCACCCCGATTTGCGACGGCATTTGTCGGTGCAGGCGGCGGCAGCCAATGCCGATATGATCAACTTTTATGCGACCTCTTTTGACGTGAAGCGAGTTGTCTTGCCGCGGGTTTTATCGGTGCCCGAAATCGCCGCAATTAATGCGGAAACGCAAGTGGAGACGGAAGTGTTCGTGTTTGGTGGGCTGTGTGTCATGGCCGAGGGGCGTTGCTCGTTATCCTCATATGCCACCGGAAAATCGCCCAATATGAATGGCGTTTGTTCGCCTCCAAGCCATGTGGACTACCGCGAGGAGGACGGCGTACTAAAGGCGCGCTTGGGTGGTTATCTGATCCATAGCGCGGCCAAGGGAGAGCCTGCGCCCTATCCAACTCTTTGCAAGGGCTGTTTCACTGCAGCCGAGAAGAGCGGCTATTTGTTTGAGGACCCTGTTAGTTTGAATGCCGAGCAATTAATTCCGCAATTGCAGGCGGCTGGCGTCACCGCACTCAAGATCGAGGGGCGACAGCGTTCGGCCTCATACGTCGCACAAGTAGTGCAGAATTTCCGCGCTGCGGTCGATGCTTTGGCGCAAGGGCATTCGATGCCTGCCGGAATGTTGGCGCGGCTGTCCGAAGGGCAGGCCAGCACGACCGGCGCATATAAGAAAACATGGAGATAAGCCGATGAAATTGACCGTTGGCCCCAACCAGTTCTTTTGGAAAGCCGATGCATGGGCTGCGTTTTATGCAGATCTCGCAAAAGCCCCCGTAGATCACGTTAGCCTGGGCGAGGTAGTGTGTTCCAAACGCTTGCCATTTTTTCAAGACCGTATTCCCGATGCGATTTCAGAGTTGCAAACAGCGGGTAAAACGGTCGCGCTGAGCAGCCTCGCGCTTGTCACGCTAAAGCGGGAACGAAAAATGACGGCAGAACTGGCCGAGATGGGTGTGGAGGTAGAGGTCAACGATCTGACCGCGCTGTCGCATTTGCCACACGGCACGCCGTTCAGCGTTGGACCCTTGGTGAATGTCTATAATGAAAGCACATTGCGCTGGCTTGCCGGTCGCGGTGCCGTGCGGATTTGTCTGCCGCCCGAATTGCCGCTGGACTCGATTGCTATATTGGCGGTGGTGGCACGCGAAGTCGGGGTGGAAATCGAGGTTTGGGGCTATGGCCGCGTGCCGCTTGCGATTTCGGGGCGCTGCTACCATGCCCGCCTGCATGCGCGGCCCAAGGACCATTGCCGATTTGCCTGCGAAGATGATCCCGACGGTCTTCCCGTATTGACCCGTGAGGGGAAGCCGTTTTTGGCGATGAACGGGGTACAGACGCTGTCGGAGTCCCATGCCTGTATGGCGTTGCAGGTCGACGCCCTGGCACAGGCCGGGGTTTCCTCCCTGCGCCTGTCACCACAAACTGGGGATTTCGGACAGATCTGCACAGCGTTCCGCAATCTGCTCGATGGGCGGCTTTCTGGCGCTGAACTGATCACCAAGTTGCAAGCCGAAAACGAAGTCCTGCGTCTTTCTGACGGGTTTATACGCGGCGCGCGCGGGGCCGATTGGTCGGGAGCTGCTTCAATCTGAATTTAAGTCCCCTTTGCTCCAGTTTCGGGACAAAGGGAAATGGACACCTTAGCCCGCACCTTTGGTGTAGGACTTGTAGCGTTTTAATAAGCTCCAATCGGTGATATCAAGGTAGAACGGTCTACGCTTGAAGTCTTTGACGGGCGTCAATTTCAGCTGCGCAGCGCTGACATGATACGAAGGGTCGCAGGCCCAACGCGTGGCGGCGTGCCGTGTGCCGAAGTATACACTCAGGTAAAAAGGCGGTTTATGCGCGACTATAGCGACGTTCAACATCCCTGTGGTAACTGCGATTTCCACGATCAAAGCATCTGGCAACCTGTCAGCGGTGCCGCTTTGCCGATCCTCAATCGCGGCTTTGATCGTTTGCCGCTTGAGACCAGTCAAATCCTGTTTGAACAAGGTGAGGAAAATTCCGGCGTCTATTGCGTCTCCAGAGGTTTGATCGGGATTCGCAGCTGTCAGGACGATGGCAAATCGACACTTTTGCGGCTTGCCTATCCGGGCGAGATTATTGGGTTCCGTTCTTTTATGGCAGGTCAACCCCATCACACCGAAGCGCAAGCACTTATCCCTTCTCGGGTGTGTAAGGTTCCGCGCCATAGTGTCCGTCAGATCTTGAACCGCTCACCCGAGGTGCTTGGCCGTTTAGCGGACAGGTGTATTCAGGAAATTGACCGCAGCCACGCCCATATAATCGCCGCGGCAACGCGCTCGAACACAGAGAGATTGTCAGATCTGTTAGGAAGGCTTTTACAAATACATGGTCGAGATTGCGCAGATGGCAAGCGCATGTATCTGCCCCTATCCCGGATCGACCTTGCCGATTTGTTGGGGATACGGCCCGAAACTTTGTCGCGTGTCGTAGCCCGCTTACTAAACGACAGCGCGTATTCGATCTGCGGGCGTGAGGTTTTGTTGCGAGGCTAGCGTTGGCCTTCCATGGGGCTTGTTGCAAAGAAATGTGGCCGAGATGGCTGGACCGACCTATAGGATGAACGCACGGAGCATCGCCATGTTCCGAACCCGCTTTGCCCCTCCCCGCCTGGTCTCATACTCACTGATCTTGTTGCAATGCCGGGAAACTCCGGAACCATTACAGGGGCACTCCAGTGCCGTGTCGGTGCTGTTCATCCCATTGGTATGGCGTGAGCTGAGGATCAGCATTCGTCATTCGATGCGTTATCTTGAGTCGCGAAAGAAAACACGTCGTGGCGGCTTGTGATCTGTGGTCAACGTCCAATCCTAATGTTGCAGAGTTCTGTGAATTTGTATCCAAATCGAGCTCCCGCAACCAAATTCATAAACGATATCAAATAGATAGAACCAGACCTAAACAGTCAGGTTTTGGCTTGCGCATTTTGTGTCAACGCCTTGTCAACGTTTAAAGAGTCCCCCTGAAAACAGCTAGGCGATTCACACATTTCGGAGCCTCCATCCGTGGGCGAGGGATTTGAAGTATTGGAGCCCGTGGCGGAAGGTGATTGGGCCGGGCGGTTTGGATTTTGGGTAGCCATCCCATCCACCGAGCTTGGCAATGATCCACGCGGCCCAAGCAAGTGTTTCCGGCGGGCGAGGGTTCTTCTGGAGCGCGGTCTTTCCTTCGATCTCGGGCAGTAGTGCGTGGAGGGTCTCGATTTCGGAGGGCAAGAAGGCGATCTTGGCGTCTTGCCCGGACCGACCGTCGCGCGCCTGGACGAGTTGCATGATGGTGCAGGCAGCTCGGGCGGCAATCGCAGTCAGCTTGATCAACCGCACGGCATTTTCCAACTGGCTGTCCTCCAGTTGCAATCCCTGTTGTTTCAGGGTGCGGAAGAATTGTTCGATATGCCAGCGCTGCCGATACCCGTTGCCTGGCAGGGCATTGAAAATGCCCGAGAAGGGGCCAACCACGCGCCAGGCCATCGCCGCATCTTTGACCCCATGTGTGGTCAGAAGCCGCCACGCAATGGGCTTGGCGCCTGGCGGCGCATTCACCTCGCAGACTTCGACAAGGCTGACTTTCACCGTCTCGGCCAACCCTTCCTGCCTGGCCAGAATGGCGGGGCGCTTGAGCGTGACGTGGCCAAAGCGAGCCACGAGCCTGGCGTTGCGGGCCGGACGGCCAGGGCGTGCGCGCAACGCTATCAAGGCGGTGCCCGCCATTTGCAACGGTGCCGAGGAGAGCTTTCCGCCCCCCTCCCTGATCGAACGATCCACCATGGCGCGGGTCAGGATGTGAAAGCCCGGCTCCGGCAATCGCGCCCATTTCTCATTGAATTGCCCCGGTTTTACTGGAGTGTGATTTGTTCAACGACTACATCCCACCAGCAGAGGCAGAAGACAGGTACTATGCGCAGTTCGACACATTGGATATGGTCGCATGACATGAAGTAATCAGCCTCCGGCAAACAGGGGGCGGTTCACGTGGCGGTTTTAGCCGCATCAGCGAGGGTACCTGCGCCGGTCGCATTCATCATCAAAACTGTCTTTACGTCAGCGGCGTTGGCAATTGCAGCAAGCCCATTCTGTTTTGAAGGGCCACAGACAAATACGCGCGGGGTGGCATCGATCAAAAAATACGACACCTCAGCAGGCGTATAGACGGGATTCAGGGGCAGATGGATTGCCCCGCACAGCAGCGTACCTCGATATAGGGCAATCGCCAATACAGATTTCTTAAACTGGACGGTCACACGGTCACCGGGCTGCCTTTCTGTCGGACGAACTGTTTTACCATCCTGAAAGCAGATGTGACTTGGCAATAGAGCCTTTTTTGGATCCAATACCAGAGCTGAATTTATTGATTTTCACCCGAGGAAATGTACCACTCAGCCCGTCCGCTAAAGCACTAATGGTTCATCTGAAACGGCAGCCAAACGCCCTGCATGGCGCGTTGATCGGGCGCCCGGCGGCGGGTGCGCTTTTATTCTATGGTCTTGCCAAACAAACGGTGTTTCGTGCAAGTATGAACAACCGAGGACCAATAATGATGATGCGTCCCAAGCTTTTGCAGAACTTCCTTGATGCGACTTTTGTCGTTGCAGATAGGTTTGTGACCGACCATCATTCAAAATTGTCAGTCTCGAGGATTTGGGCCGCACTGCAAACACACTCCGAGATATCCGAAGGTGCAGGGACAGGTTTGCCCGTTTGCAGCCAGTTGGGGGACGCAACAAAGCCATCTCTTTTTCAAGACCCGGAACTATGTCGGCTTATTGATGCATTTGTTGCGCTGGAACCTGCATTGAGCTGGCGTGTTCCTGACGGTAGCCGACTGCACGCGAGCACCAACTTTGAGCACAGCCATGCCAATACGGTGATCGTGGGTCCAAGCGGAATTGAAAGGCGGGATGACCTTTTGATCGGCGTCTCATTGCTCGCTTCTAATGTCAGGTATCCTGACCATTCCCACCCGCCGGAAGAAACCTATCTGGTACTCAGTGACGGAAGCTTTCGCCAAAAGAATGGCGCATGGTTCACGCCCGGCATCGGTGGCACGTTCTACAACTCGCCGGGCATTGTGCATGCAATGCGTTCCGGTGACTCGCCGCTCTTAGCAGTCTGGCTTTTGTGGGCGGGGTGACTCCTCTCTTGAACAGCAAGTTCAATTCCGCGCTCTGCCATAGCCCAATCTTGAAACACTTGCGCTTGGCGCACAATCTGTGGATTTGCGGAGGCGGCAGACAGTAGGAAATAGTCTGAGCCATGGGTCATTATTCGGTCAGAGATTTGGACTAGGCTGCCTGCTTCCAAATCAGACCGCACCATCGCGAGTGGGCAAAGTGCCACGCCTTGACCAGACAACGCTGCTGCCCGTAGCAAGTTAAAATCCTCAAAGGTTGGGCCGATGTCTGCGGTCTGATCACGGGCATCCCCACCTTCCAACCAGCGCCTCCAGCCAGATGGATCACCATCGTGGAGCAATCCAAGCTGCAAGATGTCAGCATCCGTTTCCGGCTTGCGCCCCAGTGCCTGCAATAGGGTAGGGCTACAGACGGGAGCACTTTGCCCGCCCAGAAAAAACTGACTTTTGACATTTGGCACTGTCGGCGTTCCACGTGAAAAGACAAAAGCAAGATGTACATCATGAAAATTGATGTCTTGGCCATGAATCGCATAGACAATGCGCGTTTCAATCATCGGGTTCGCGGCCCTAAACCGGCTTAGCCTTGGGATTAGCCAGCACATGGCAATCGACGGTATCGCGGCGATTACAAGGGCCTGGCTGGTATTGCGTGTCCGGGCACAGGCGGCCTCAATCTCGGCCAGAGATGTGGCCAAGTTGCGGGCCAGCTCGGCCCCATGTGGCAGCAATTGGGTCCGGTTGCCCTCGCGCTCAAACAGCGGTTTGCCCAGCCAGCCCTCAAGATTACGAATTTGGTGGCTGACGGCTGATTGCGTGACGCAAAGCACATCCGCCGCCGCACGAAATGAGCCCAGACGGGCGACCGCCTCAAAGGTGCGTAAAGCATTGAGTGGAGGAGTCGTCATGGATGGCCTTAGCATGAGAAAAATTGATCCTATCGTGAAAAATGGTCTTTTGACAAGGTCGTTGAATAAAGGCCTGATTGTCCGTAATCGGGTCAATGTCGACCCACCGAATCTTTGGAGGTCAAGATGGAACGCGAACGGTTACAAAACTATGTAGACAATGGCGAAAAAGCAGTCCCAACGTTTTCCGACGCTGAAATGACCCGCCGCATGACCGCAATTCGAGGCTATATGGCACAGGCCGGAATCGATGCAGCTCTGTTCACCAGCTATCACTGCATCAACTACTATTCTGATTTCATGTTCTGTTATTTTGGCCGCCGCTATGGCTTTTTGGTCGATCACAATATTGCTACGTCGATTAGCGCAGGGATTGACGGTGGCCAGCCGTGGCGCCGGACCTTTGGCGGCAAGAACGTCACCTACACTGACTGGCAGAAAGATAATTATTTTCATGCCATTCGCGGGTTGACCGGCGGCGTCAAACGGTTGGGGATCGAATTCGATCACATCAACATCGACACGCTGAACCTGTTGAAATCCGAATTCCCGACGATGGAGTTTGTTGATATTGGTGCGGCCTCTATGCGGTTGCGGATGATCAAATCGGCCGAAGAAATTGCCCACATCACCAAGATGACCCGCATTGCCGACATCGGTGGCGCGGCTTGCGTCGAGGCAATTGGAGTGGGTGTTCCAGAGCATGAAGTGGCCCTCCATTCGACCGCGACGATGGTTCGTGAGATTGCTAAGGTTTGGCCACATGGCGAGCTTTTGGACACTTGGACATGGTTCCAGTCGGGCATCAACACCGATGGCGCGCATAACCCTGTGACCAGCCGCAAGATCGAAAAGGGCGATATCCTATCACTGAACTGCTTCCCTATGGTTGCAGGGTACTATGTGGCTTTGGAGCGCACGCTGTTTTCGGAAGAGGCATCGGACGAGCATACCCGCCTGTGGAACATCAACTGCGCCGTACATGATCGCGGTAAGGAACTTCTGGTTCCAGGTGCCAAGTGCAGCGACATCGCCAAAGAATTGAACGATATGTATGCGGCGGAAAACTTGCTGCAATATCGCAGCTTTGGTTATGGCCATTCGTTCGGCGTTCTGTGCCATTACTATGGCCGCGAAGCCGGTTTGGAGCTGCGCGAAGATTGCGATACCGTTCTGGAAGAGGGCATGGTTGTTTCAATGGAGCCAATGATCACCGTGCCAAATCATCTGCCGGGCGCGGGTGGCTACCGCGAGCACGACATCCTTGTCATTACCAAGGAAAACAACAAGGGCAACACCAACATTACCGGTTTCGCCTACGGTCCCGATCATCTGATCGTCAAGAACTGATAGCACGCCGCCAATAAGCCAGCCTCGGCCGATCTTCGGTCGGGGCTTTTTGCTGCGCTGTTCACACTTTCCATCAAGGCACAGCCATCGGCAGGCGCGACCTACGCCACGCATCGGGCGTCGTACCATGTGACGCCCGAAAAACCCGTATCAAATGCGAAACATCGGCAAAGCCGGTTTCTTGCGCGATATGCGTGATAGATCTGTCGCTGCGGTCGAGCAAGAGTTGTACATGGGCAAGGCGGATTTTTTTACTCGCCTCGGAAGGGGTAAGCCGTAGCGCATCAGCAAAATGCCGTTCCAGTTTGCGGCGGCTGACCTTTAGCCGTTCGGCCAGCGCAGTCACCGTCGGTGGGGTGTCCAGCATCTGTTGCATCGCCAAAAGCGCGCGTTTGACCAAGGGGTCAGCAGTGGAAAGTTCTAGCGGCAGTCCGGGTTGCGGGCGCTCGGCGGCCATAGCTTCATCTATCATCATGATGGCCAGGCTTTTCTTTGCTGCGGCGCGGCCAATATGCCGATCAACCAAGAACGCCGCCAAATGCGCCGAGCTGGTGCCGCCAGAACAGGTCAACCGATCGCGATCCACGACAAAGATTTGATCTGACACCGGGGAAATGCCGTCGAACTGTTCTAAAAAATCATTATGGTGAAACCAGCTGACGCAACAGCGATAGCCTTGTAACAGCCCTGCGCGGTGCAGAACAAATGCGCCTGTGCAGACGCCGATTAAAGGCACCCCTGCCACCGCGGCTCGCCGAAGAAAATCTGCATGGGCTGGATCGAGATACTCAAGTTCTTGCATCAGGCCGCCAATGACGACGATGTAGTCAAATCGCGCCGGATCGCCCAGTCGTTCTTCGGGTTGAACCGCGATGCCGCTGCTGGAGAATAGTGGGTCTGTGGTGGTTGATAGCACACGCCAGCCGCACAGAATCGGGCGTGAACCGTCACCCTCATCCGCCGCTAATCGCAGTACATCTACAAAATTTGCAAAGGCGCAGAGCGTGAAGCGCCGCGTCAGGATAAAGCCAACCCTCAGGCGCGGTACAGAAGGAGAGAGGGTGGGTTTGGTCATGGTGTATCCTTTCACGGGTGGCGCAATTATAACGTCAATATGACGCATTCATACAGTGAAAAATCGCCATTCATGTAATGATGCTTCATCTTTCCGAAATCAGCCCCCGAAAGGCTCCGTGATGACCCATTTTTCTGCCCTATCCTTGCTGAAGAATGCCCTGACGGGCAACAAGAACTGGACCGAGCAATGGCCCGATGCCCAGCCCAAGAAAGAATATGATGTCATCATCGTCGGCGCGGGCGGGCATGGGTTGGGGGCGGCCTATTATCTGGCTAAGGAACACGGAATTACCAATGTTGCGGTAATTGAAAAGGGCTGGCTGGGCGGTGGCAACACGGGACGGAACACCACGATTATCCGCAGCAACTACCTTTATGACGAAAGCGCTAAGCTTTATGATCATGCGCTCGATCTATGGGACAACCTGTCGACCGAGCTGAACTATAACGTCATGTTTTCAAAGCGTGGCGTGATGATGCTGGCGCATAATGTGCATGACGTGCAGTCGTTTCAGCGACATATCCATTCCAATCGGTTGAACGGCGTTGATAATCGCTGGCTGAACACTGCCGAGGCAAAGGCGTTTTGCCCCCCGCTGAATGTATCGCCTGATGCACGGTATCCGGTGATGGGGGCGGCCTTGCAGATGCGTGCAGGCACCGCGAGGCACGATGCGGTGGCCTGGGGTTATGCACGCGCTGCGGCCAAGCGAGGCGTCGATATCATCCAGAACTGCCCCGTGATTTCGATCCGCCGTGGGGCAGATGGGTCGGTTGAAGGGGTGGAAACCGCAAAGGGATTTATCCGCGCCAAAAAGGTCGCGGTGTCGGCTGCGGGCCACACCTCTGTGATCATGCAAACGGCGGGTGTGAAGATGCCGCTCGAAAGCTATCCGTTACAGGCGCTGGTTTCCGAACCGATCAAGCCGATCTTCCCTTGTGTCGTGATGTCGAACACTGTCCACGCCTATATCAGCCAGTCTGATAAGGGTGAGTTGGTGATCGGGTCAGGTACTGACCAATATGTCAGCTATTCTCAGCGCGGCGGTTTGCCGCTGATTGAACATACTGTCGCTGCGATCTGCGAGGTGTTTCCGATCTTCAACCGGATGCGGATGCTGCGCAAATGGGGCGGCATCGTGGATGTAACGCCAGACCGTTCGGCTATTCTGGGTAAGACCCCGGTCAAGGGGCTCTATGTAAACTGCGGTTGGGGCACGGGTGGGTTCAAGGCGACACCGGGGGCCGCGCATTTGCTGGCTTGGACAGTGGCAAAGGATGAGCCGCATAAAATCAACGCGCCCTTTACTTTGGAACGCTTCACCACCGGGCGCTTGATTGACGAAGCCGCCGCCGCCGCTGTTGCGCATTGAGGAATTTGACATGCTTTTGATCCACTGCCCCTATTGCGATGACACCCTGCCCGAATTGGAATTCGCCTATGCCGGTGAGGCGCATATCGCCCGCCCTGCGGATCCGTCCAAACTGAGCGATGAGGAATGGCGTGATTTTCTGTTCATCCGGTCAAACCCGCGCGGTCTGCATGCCGAGCGCTGGCGCCATATCAACGGTTGCGGGCGGTTCTTTAACGCGCTGCGCGACACCGTGTCGGATCGTTTCCTGACCACCTATCCCGCCGGGCACCCACGCCCTGACGTTACCAAGTTGGAGGCCGCAGAATGAACCCGTTTCGCATCAAGGGCCGTGGCCGTGTCAATCAGGACCGGCCGGTCCGCTTCACCTTTGACGGTAAGACCTTTGTCGGCTTCGAGGGTGACACCGTCGCCTCGGCGTTGTTAGCCAATGGCGAGCATTTGATGGGCCGTGGTTTCAAATACCACCGGCCGCGTGGTGTTGTGACTGCCGGGTCCGAAGAACCCAACGCGCTAATCGGCACTACCCGCGGGCCGGGGAGGTTTGAACCGAACACTCGCGCGACAATGCAAGAGATTTACGACGAACTGAGCACCGAAAGCCAAAACAAATGGCCGACTCTGAAGTTCGATGTGGGCGCGATCAATGACCGGCTCTACATGCTGTTTTCGGCGGGTTTTTACTACAAAACCTTCATGTGGCCCAAGTCTTTCTGGGACAAGGTGTACGAACCCTTTATTCGCCGCGCCGCAGGCCTTGGCCGCGCACCGACCGAGCTTGACCCTGATCACTACGCAAGCCGCTATCTGCATTGTGATGTGCTGATCGTGGGCTCTGGTCCTTCAGGCCTTGCCGCCGCCCTGACAGCTGCGCGCAGCGGTGCGTCGGTGGTTGTGGTGGATGAGCAATCAGAGATGGGCGGTGCGTTGCTGTCTGAACCTTCGGTTGATATCGACGGCGACAATGCTTGGGGGTGGTTGGCGACAACGCTGGACGAACTGGCGAGCTTGCCCAATGTTCGGCTGATGTCCCGCACCACGGCGATTGGATATTATCACCAAAACATGGTGGGCCTGTGCCAAAAGCTGACCGATCATCTGTCAGATGTTCCCGTCGATGCGCCCCGCGAACGCCTTTGGCGCGTCCGTGCGGGACAGGTCATTTTGGCGCAAGGTGCGATCGAGCGGCCGATGGTGTTTGACGGCAACGATCGCCCCGGCGTGATGATGGCGGGGGCGGCGCAGACCTTCCTGCATCGTTTTGGCGTTAAAGTGGGCGACCGCCCGCTGATCCTGACCAGCCATGATAGTGCTTGGCACACCGCTTTTGACCTAGCCGATGCAGGCTGCAAGGTAGCGGCCATCGTTGATACACGCACCGATATTCCGCCTGCGCTGATGCATGCAGCCATGGCTCGGAACATCGAAACCCTGACTGGCCACACCGCTACCGCGACGAGTGGACGGTTGCGGGTGAAATCCATTCGCGTCAATCCGGTGCGTGGTGGAGCCGTGGGGGCAGCGCGCACAATCCCTTGCGACGCTGTGCTGATGTGCGGCGGCTGGACGCCGTCCTTGCATTTGTTCAGCCACACCAAAGGCTCGCTCGATTGGGATGCAAAGGCCAAGGCCTATCTGCCCGGCCATAAAACCGAGGCCGTGCATATAGCCGGCGCGGGCCGCGGCCTTTGGGGCATCGCCGCCGTGTTGGAGGATGGGGCCAAAGCAGGCGCGGATGCACTGCGCGATCTGGGCCGCAAGGCGGGGGCCGCCACCTATGCCGTGACCGGCGACCGTACCGGCGCCGGCATTACGCAAAAGGAGTTGCCGACCGACCGCAGCCCCGGCAGCGCCAAGGCGTTTGTCGATTTCCAGAACGACGTGACTGCCAAGGATATCCGGTTGGCTGTGCGCGAAGGCATGCGGTCTATCGAGCACGTTAAACGCTATACCACCAACGGCATGGCCACGGATCAGGGCAAGCTTAGCAACATGAACGGGTTGACGATTGCATCGGATGCGCTTGGCAAAGATATCCCGCAGGTTGGTTTGACCACCTTCCGCCCTCCTTATACGCCCACGACTTTTGGCGCTTTGGCAGGTTATCACAAGGGCAGCCATTTCGAGGTGACCCGCAAGACGCCAATTGACAGTTGGGCCACTGAGCATGACGCGGCCTTTGAACCTGTCGCCCTGTGGCGGCGCGCCTGGTATTTCCCCAAGGCGGGTGAGGATATGCACGCGGCGGTCAACCGCGAATGCAAGGCCACACGCCAGTCGCTGGGCATGTTTGATGCGTCCACACTTGGCAAGATCGAAGTGTCCGGCCCAGATGCGGTGGAATTCATGAATCGCATGTACACCAACCCGTGGACCAAACTCGGGGTGGGACGCTGCCGCTATGGCCTTCTGCTTGGTGAGGATGGGTTTATCCGCGACGATGGCGTGATTGGCCGGATGCGAGATGATCTGTTCCATGTCACCACGACCACGGGTGGTGCGGCCCGCGTGCTGAACATGATGGAAGATTATCTGCAAACCGAATGGCCTGACCTGCAAGTCTGGCTGACCTCTACCACCGAGGAATGGGCAACCATTGCGATCAACGGTCCCAATGCGCGCAAGCTGCTGGCACCACTGGTTGAAGGGCAGGATATGTCTGACGAGGCCTTCCCGCACATGTCGGTGGCGGAATGCAAGGTCGCAGGCTTTTCGTCGCGTCTGTTCCGCATCAGCTTTACCGGCGAGTTGGGGTATGAGGTGAACGTGCCCGCCCGCCATGGCCGCGCGCTGTGGGAAAAGCTGATGGAGGCGGGTAAACCCTATGACATCTGCCCTTATGGCACCGAAACCATGCACGTTTTGCGTGCGGAAAAGGGCTATATTATTATTGGTCAGGATACCGACGGCACGGTGACGCCCGAAGATGCAGGCATCGGCTGGGCAATCGGCAAGGCGAAACCCGATTTCGTCGGCAAACGGTCACTGTCGCGGCCTGATATTGTGGCCAAGGGGCGCAAGCAACTCATTGGCCTTTTGACCGATAATCCCAAAGACGTGCTGATTGAGGGTGCGCAGATAGTGTTGGATCCAAAGCAGCCCAAACCGATGAAGATGATCGGACATGTGACCAGTTCCTATTGGTCCGAAGCGCTGGGGCGGTCGATTGCCATGGCGGTGGTCGAAGGTGGGTTTGACCGTATGGGCGACACGCTGCACATTCCCACCGCAGATGGCGGCTCGCAGGCGGCAAAGGTCACGGGGTGTGTGTTCTACGACCCCGCCGGGGACCGGTTGAAAGTTGAATGAGGAGGATGCCAGAATGAACGCCCCAGTAAAATCGTTTGACGCCGTATCTGTTGCCGTCCTGCCCCCCGTGGCGCGGCTTAACCTGCGCATTGCCCCTGCCAATCTGGCGGTGGCCTCGGCGGCTTTTGGCTTGACCCTTCCCACCAAGATCGGGCAGGGCGTGGCCAAGAAAGGCCATGCGGCGTGGTGCCTTGGCCCCGACGAATGGTTGCTGCACGCGCCTGAGGCGGACCAAGCGGCCATTGTTGCCGATTTCACCGCAGCGCGTGTAAAAGCGCCCCACAGCCTGACAGTGATCTCGGATCGCGAGTTCACGATTGCCATCACAGGCCCCCGCGCGCAGGAGTTTCTGTCGGTCGCCTGCCCGCTGGACCTGTCGCGCATGGCCCCCGGCACCGCCAAGCGCACGCTGTTTGACACGGCACAGGTTGTGTTGATCCGCGATGCTGACGATGCCTTTCGCATTGAAGTCTGGCGGTCGTTCTTTCCGCATGTGTCCGATCTGTTGGATATCGCCCTGCGTGAGTTTGCCTGCGGTCTTTGACCCTTTGACGACAACTTGCCAATCATAGTGCGTCTTTCCGGCGCGCTCCGACCACCTTTGCCTGAAAGGCCCCTTGTCATGCCAAAAACCCTGACCGCAAACCAGATCACCGATACGGCCATCGCCGAGGCAATCGGCCTTGAGCTGGACCGCCAGATGAACCAGATCGAACTGATCGCTTCAGAAAACATCGTCAGTCTTGATGTGCTGCGCGCCCAAGGCTCGGTGCTGACCAACAAATACGCCGAAGGCTATCCGGGCAAACGCTATTACGGCGGGTGCGAGCATGTCGATGTGGTCGAACAGATCGCCATCGACCGCGCCAAGCAGTTGTTCGGTGCGGGCTTTGTCAATGTGCAACCGCATTCGGGCGCGCAGGCCAATCAGGCGGTATTTTTGGCGCTCCTCCAGCCCGGTGACCGCATCATGGGGTTGAATCTTGCGCATGGCGGGCACCTGACCCACGGCTCGCCCGTCACGATGTCTGGCAAGTGGTTCGACGTGGTCAGCTATGAGGTACGCGTCGAGGATCAGTTGATCGACATGGACAATGTGCGCAAAGTCGCGTTGGAGACAAAACCAAAGTTGATTATTGCCGGGGCCTCGGCCTATCCACGCCACATCGACTTTGCCGCCTTCCGTGCAATTGCGGATGAGGTGGGCGCTTATCTGATGGTGGATATGGCGCATTACGCCGGCCTGATCGCAGCAGGGCAATACCCCGATCCGATGCCCCATGCCCATGTTGTGACGACGACTACCCACAAAACCTTGCGCGGCCCGCGCGGTGGCATGATCCTGACCAATGATGAGGCTTTGGGCAAAAAATTCAACTCGGCCGTGTTCCCCGGCAATCAGGGCGGCCCCCTGATGCATGTGATCGCCGCCAAAGCCGTGGCCTTTGGCGAGGCGCTGGACCCGTCGTTCAAGGACTATGCAAAGGCCGTGATCGCCAATGCGCAGGCGCTGTCTGGAGTGCTGGTAGAAGGTGGCCTTGGCATCGTCTCGGGCGGCACCGATTGCCATATGGTTCTGGTCGATCTTCGCCCCAAGGGCGTGACGGGCAAGGCCGCCGAAGCGGCGCTGGAACGAGCCGGGCTGACCTGCAACAAGAACTCGATCCCGTTTGATCCGGAGAAGCCGTTTGTTACTTCGGGTGTCCGGCTTGGCACTTCCGCGGGAACCACGCGCGGCTTTGGCGTGGCCGAATTCCGCAAGGTGGGTGAACTGGTTTTGCAGGTCATCAACGCGCTGTCAGCAAACGCTGAAGGCGATGCGCGCGTCGAGGCGGTGGTGCTGGCCAAGGTGCGTGCGCTATGCGCGGCGCACCCGATCTATGGCATGGGCGACTGATCTGATGTTCCTGTCGGTATTTGATATCTTCAAAATTGGCGTCGGCCCGTCATCGTC
The DNA here is from genome assembly GCF_000420745.1 of Pseudorhodobacter ferrugineus DSM 5888. Taxonomy (GTDB): domain Bacteria; phylum Pseudomonadota; class Alphaproteobacteria; order Rhodobacterales; family Rhodobacteraceae; genus Pseudorhodobacter; species Pseudorhodobacter ferrugineus. The sequence goes on along the minus strand of NZ_ATVN01000018.1, from coordinate 27,601 downwards.
GCATACGATGGGGCCGATGACCGCTGCCGCGCTGTTTCTTGATGATTTGCGCGGCGGGGCAGAAAAGATCCCAGGCGCGGGGCGGTTGTCCGGTTTGGGTGCCAGCTTGCACGGCAGCCTTGCCTTTACCGGCAAAGGCCATGCTACAGACCGCGCCGTGGTGCTAGGCCTGCTTGGGTTTCGCCCCGACACGCTGAACCCCGACGCCGCCGAGACACTGGAAGCTGCGGTGCGCCGCAGCGGTCGCATATCGCCGCCGGGTCTCGGCGATTTGGCCTTTGATCCCGACCGTGATCTGGTGTTCGACTATGGCCCACCGCTGCCAGGCCATGCCAATGGGTTGATCCTGCGGGCCTATGACGAACGCGGCAATCCCTATTTGACGCAAACCTATTACTCGGTTGGCGGCGGGTTTGTCGTAACGGCCGATGAGTTGGAGGCGTCGAAATCCGGCACTCTGCATGCGGAAAAGGCGGCGCGCGGTTATCCGCATCCATTCGGTACGGCATTGGAAATGCTGTCAATGGGCCAAGCCACCGGCAAAAGCATCGCTGAAATGAAACGCGCGAATGAGTTGGCGCATTCCGGCCCCGGTCTGGAGGATCGGCTTGATACACTGTGGCAGGCGATGGACGCCTGTATTGCCCGTGGTTTGCGCCAAGACGGGATTTTGCCCGGCGGGTTGAAGGTCAAGCGTCGCGCTAAGGCAATTCACGAGCAGCTTATGGTCGAACGCGGGCGGAACCAAAGCCAACCACATGTCGCCAATGACTGGTTGTCCGTCTATGCCATGGCGGTGAATGAGGAAAATGCTGCTGGTGGTCGGGTCGTCACCTCGCCGACCAATGGGGCGGCAGGGGTGGTGCCTGCGGTGATCCGTTATTATCGCGACCATTGCATCGGGGCGACGCATGTCGGCATTCACACGTTCTTACTGACCGCAGCTGCGATTGGCGGGCTGATAAAGCACAACGCTAGTATATCGGGGGCCGAAGTGGGCTGTCAGGGTGAAGTGGGCAGTGCAGCGGCCATGGCCGCCGCGGGGTTGTGTGCGGCCCTTGGCGGCACCAACGAACAGGTGGAAAACGCCGCCGAAATCGCGCTTGAGCATCATCTGGGCATGACCTGCGACCCCGCAGCGGGCCTTGTTCAGGTGCCTTGCATCGAGCGTAATGGCTTGGGTGCGATCAAGGCGGTGTCTGCCGCCAGCCTTGCTCTGCGCGGCGATGGCACGCATTTCATGCCGCTGGACAATTGCATTGAGACGATGCGCCAGACCGGTATCGACATGAATGTGAAATACAAGGAAACCTCGACAGGCGGGTTGGCGGTGAATCTACCAGAATGTTGAGCCGTGTTTCAGGCTATACCAAGCACTCTATAATTAAGGACGGATCGGTTGCTCGATCCGTCCCATTTTTTTTGTTGCGATGCCAGAGGTTTTGCAAGCGGCTAAGCAACTTTGAGGATCGCGCCTATCCGAATTCTGCGCGTAGAGCCCCGGCGATACCCGCCGAACAGACCTCCAAAAGGATTTGGCCCTTTTCAGCCGATGCCTCTTTGGGAGAGGATAGCGTGCCGCTGGGTGGTGTCCATTCCGGCTTGACTGGATAAACGTCATAGGGCGGGAACTTTGCGGGCTCAACATCAATGGCGGCGCTTAAGGTGACCAGATCGGGATAAAGCGCCAGCATCAGCGATGTTTCCAGCACGCCCCCATGCTCCAGATCCCACCCTGGAAAATTGTCATCGTAAAGCCGGGTGATTGTGTCCTTGTCGACGAAATCCCAATACGACAGCACGACGATCTTTACATCGTCGACCCCCCCCCAGCGCAATTCACGCAAGGCAAGATCAATGGCTTCGATGATAAACCAGGAATTTTCGAAATGCCCGTTCACAAGGCAAATCTTGCGCACGCCATGGCGCGCGAATTCCTTAATGACATCGCGTAGCGCCGCCACAAGTGTCGCCCCGTCAAGGCTGGTCGTTCCCGGCAGATGGTTGCCGCCGCCGGATTTTTGATGTGACTTATAACCGTATGTGAACGGGGGCGCCACAAGGCCGCCGGTCTCTAGTGCGGCGCGCCGCGCGAACTCAGTTGGCAGCAGTACGTCCACGTGAAGCGGCATGTGGTGGCCATGCTGTTCCATTGAGCCAATGGGAATCAGAATCGGCGTTTTGCCGTCGCGAACAGCGGCATCGTAAACCGGCCAGGTTAATTCTGCTGCAAAGGGTGAGGTCGGGCGCATTTTGCCTCCGTAATGCAATGGATATTTATCAATTTTAGTTTGCCAAAGCCCCATAAGGAAAATAGATTATTCAGATGTATGGATTGGAAACGTAAATACATGACGAGCATCACCAACTTTCAAACCGATCTGTTGCGCACATTTGTGTCGGTTGTCGAACTTGGAGGCCACACCAAGGCGGGAATTGCGCTGGGGCGCAGCCAGCCCGCGATCTCATTGCAGATCAGCCGCCTTGAGGAATTGGTTGGGGCCAGCCTGCTTACAAAGGAAGGTCGGACGATTCTTCCAACGCAAGAAGGTGAAAAGTTGCTGACCTTTGCGCGCGAAATCGTGCGGATCAATGATGAAGCGGCACATTATTTTCGCAGGGGCGACTTGTCAGGGGTTCTGCGCATCGGACTTCCAACCGATTATGCGATGGCGTTTTTGCAAGACACATTGGCGATGTTTGTGCGTAACCATCCGGATGTGGATTTAGAAGTTCACTGTGGCCTTAGCCGTGGCCTACATCGGCAAATGCGAGCGGATGAGTTGGATATAATTGTCGCAACGATGCCAACAACCCAAATGCCATATCTATCACGATCCTGGGTGGAACGTCCGATTTGGGCGGCGGCAGAGACATTCAAATTCGATGCGGACAAGCCGGTTCCTTTGGCCGCACATCCAGAGGGCTGTGACTATCGCGCTAGAATGATCCAATCACTTGATTCAATTGGGCGGCGTTGGCGTATCGTCTATACGGGGTCAGGGGTGTCGGGCCTGCAGACGGCTGTTTTGAACGGGCTCTGCGTTAGCGCGTTGACGCGACCTACGTTATTGAAAGGCATGCGGATCGTCGGCGAGGATGAGGGAATGCCGCCGCTTGAAAACCTTAGGGTAGGCCTGTTTTACAAGCACCCAAGACTTTCGGCTGCTGGGATCAATTTGGTGAGTGATCTGGTTGGAAGACTGGATTCCTTTGGGGCAAGTGATGCTGTCCAATCCGCATAATGCACTCGCGTATTGCATTTGTATCGTAAATTTATAAATTTAATATTCCGATTTTGCAAATGATAGTGCCTAGCCTACGCTCAAAGCTAATTCGTCGAAAAACTGCACCAAAAGGGAGTTTACAATGACAAAATCAAACATTCTTCAGTCGGGCCTTACACGGCGAGCCCTCCTCGCAACAGGTGCGGCCACATTGGCAACGCCGATGTTCAGCAGACGGGCTTTTGCTGCGCCAACCGAGCTGACGATGTTGGCTTGGTATGGTCACGCAGAGCCTGATATCGTTGCCGAGTTTGAAGCTGAGAACAACGTCAAGTTTGTACCGAAATACTATACTGGCGGTGACAACATGTTGGGGCTGATTTCGCAATCTCCCGTGGGCACCTTTGATGTGATTCTGTCGGATGCCGAATATGTTCAGGCGCTGCAACAGGCGGGCTATGTCGAAGAGCTTACCGCAAGCGACTATGAAATTGACGATTACTACCCCGAATTCCAGAACTTCCCCGGCAACTGGAGCGACGGCAAGCTGTTCTCGCTCGTTACCCGGTTCGGCTTTCTTGGCGTCGCGTACAATACTGATGCGCTGACAGAGGCGGAAGCGTCGACATACAACGTGTTCTGGGATGAAAAGCTGAAGGGCAAAGTCGGGCATTTTGACTGGCATTTACCGAACCTCGGCCAGATCAGCCAGTTGAATGGCAACGCGAATCCCTATGATATCGACGCGGCCGCATGGCAGGCCGTCAAGGACAAAACCATGTCACTGCGTCCGCAGATCGGCGGTTTCTTCGATTACGGTGGCACCTTCTCGTCGCTAAACGATGGTCAGATGCTGGCCTTCGCGGGGATCGGCGACTGGATTACAGGCGTGCTGGAAAAGAACGGCGCCAAGGTGCGTTCGGCGATTCCAGAAGAAGGCGGTCTGCAGTGGTCTGAATGCTTCTCGATCGGCAAAGGCTCGGCCAAGGCCGAACTGGCAAAGAAGTGGATTCAGTATATCACCTCGGCCAAAGGTCAGGCTAAATCTGCCCAGATGGCGGCCTATCCTGCGCTTATCCCAAACCAAAAGGGCTGGGACGTGCTGAACGTCGAAAATCCTGCCGAAGCCAAGCGTCAGGGCATGACCAAGGACGCAGGCAACGTGATCGAAATGATCCGGGCGGGTCGGATCAAGAACCGGCAATGGCCTGTGCAGCAAAGCCTTGAAGAGTGGAACGACTTCTGGTCGGAATACAAAGGCTCGTGATTTTAAGAGGGTCGGCGGCAATGCCCGCCGACCCTTATTTCAAAAAGACTTCAACTCGGAAAATGCTCGGAGAGTGTCCAAAAATGCGAAAGCGTATCTCATTATATAGTCTGACTTTTTCGCTGCCGCTTTTCATCTGGCAGGTCGTCTTCTTTGTGTTCCCGCTGGCGTTTCTCGTTGCTCTAAGCTTTTGGACCGTCAAGAATTTTCGGATGCAGCCGGACTTCGACACAATCAATTGGGTCACGATGTATGGCCGGTCGATCTTTTGGCAATCTTACGGCCTGACATTCGCGATGGCCGCTGCGGCGTCGGTGATCACCAGCATTCTGGCTTTTCCCTGCTCCTTTGCCATAGCGTTCAAGCTGGGTCCAAAGGCCCGACAGCTTGCGATTTTCATGATGGTTATCCCGTTTTTCACGAGTTATCTCGTCAGGGTCTATTCTTGGCAAATTTTCCTATCCGACAACGGTATTATAAACGGCTTTTTGGCGCTGGTCGGCTTGGAAAAGATCGCGATGCTGAACACCGTCTTTGCCACGATGATTGGCTATCTGACACTGTGCTTTCCGCTCGTCGTGCTGTTGCAACTCTTTAGCCTGATGTTTATTGACCGGACCCTGATCGAAGCGGCCCATAACCTGCGCTGTGGTCGGTTGCGCACAGTGTTTGAGGTTGTCATCCCGTCGGCACGGGTGGGTTTGGTCATCGCAGCACTGTTCTGTTTCATCCTCAGCTTTGGTGATTTTGTCAGCCCGATCTATCTGGGCGGAGGCGATCCAACGACGCTTTCAATCCTTATCACAGATACCACGAAATCGGGTCAACAATGGCCGCGGGCGGCTGTCATTGCCCTTACGATGATTGGAACGCTGCTCGCTGTTGCTTTTGCAGCCATACGCTTTGCCTATAAGGGGCGCGAACAATGAATGACTTCAACCGCAGCAGGTTCATCGAGATTGGACTACGGTTTTATGTTGTCCTCAGCTTTGCCTTTGTCTTTGCGCCGATCGCGGCCAGCTTTATCTTTTCGTTCAACTCAGACCGTTTCCCCTCCATTCCGCTCGGCGCTTTTTCAACCGAATGGTACCGCGCGGTGGCGAATGACCCGCTTGTCTGGGATGGATTGGGGAATACGCTTTTCGTCGGGATTATTGTTTCCGTCGTGTCCACAGCGTTGGGATTTGGTGCAGCCTATACCGATTTTCGTTATAGGTTTTTCGGCAAGCCCGTTTATATGGCACTCGCTTTGTTACCGCCGACCATTCCGGTTGTTATCCTTGGTTTGGCGATGCTGGCCTATCTGTCCCGCATTAATCTGTCAGGCCAAAGCGTGTCTGTGATCATCGCGCATATCGTGATCTGCTCTCCCTTTGCGATGGCCATCAGCCGACTGCGCCTGTCGCAAATGGATCCAGATCTTGAGGCCGCCGCGTGGAATCTTGGGGCATCAGAATGGGCCGCGATGCGCTATGTCATTGTGCCTTTTTGCCTCCCCGCGATCTTTGGGGCGTTGTTCATCACAATGGCGGTTTCCTTCGATGAATTCGCCATCGCGTGGTTTGTATCCGGGCTGAATGAAACGTTGCCCGTAAAAGTTTTGGGCTTTTTGCAGGGACAGGTCAGCCCCCGCATCAACGTCATCGGCACGTTCGTATTCGTCACATCAATGACCCTCGTTATTATCGCGCAGATTTTGCTGACTCGGCAGACACGCGAAACCCCTGCCAAAGACTAGGAGCTATTTTAAATGCAAAGTGAACCATTGGTCACGTTCAACGGGGTTATCAAAAAGTTTGGTGCCTTTGTCGCTGTTCAGAAGCTGGATCTGGAAATCCACAAGGGTGAGTTCCTTGCGATTATGGGGTCAAGCGGTTGCGGCAAGACCACGACTCTGCGGATGCTTGCTGGCCTTGACGCGCCGACTGAAGGTGAGATTAGGCTGAGCGGCAAGCCGATCAACGATCTACCAACATGGCAGCGTGACACGCCGATGGTATGGCAAAGCCTTGCGCTTTTTCCTTTTCTGAACGTCATCGAGAACGTCGAATTCGCGCTTAAAATGCGCGGTGTCGGTGCCAAAGAACGCCGCACACGCGCGGAAAATTGGCTTGAGCGGATGCAAATTTCCGAATTTGCCACCCGCAATATTGCACAGCTTTCTGGCGGTCAGCGGCAGCGCGTCGCTCTTGCGCGGTCTTTGGTGGTAGAGCCTGAAATCCTCTTGCTTGACGAACCTCTGTCGGCACTCGATGCCCATTTGAAGGTGCGTATGCAATCGGTGCTTCAAGGCCTGCAACGCGAACTCGGTATCACGTTTGTCTACGTCACGCACAGCCAGTCCGAGGCGTTTTCGATGGCGGACCGCGTCGTCATCATGAGCAAAGGTATTGTAGAGCAAGTCGGAACGGCACAGGAAATTTATCGGGCCCCAAAAACGCGGTTTGTTGCCGAGTTCCTTGGTTCGTCTAACATCTTTTCTGGCAAATCTGATGGCAATGGAATGCTAGCAACACCCGTTGGTAAATTTCGCTTACCGCAGGATGGGACAAGCCCGCAAAAAGGGCGCAGCACAACAATGGTTGTTTTGGACACGCGGTCACATTTGAGCGTCGAAGAACCTGGGTCAGAGTTTGATTTTGTGCATGCAAAGATTATCGGCGAAGAATTTACAGGTGCTACTGCGACGATTTATCTTGAAGCAGAAGATGGTTCTGAATTGCGTGTACAAAAGGACCACGACACACTCGCCGCGCTTCCTATTGATGTGGGGCAACCACTTTACGTGTCATGGCGACCGAACGAAACGCATTTGGTTTCCGATGCTTAAAATCACACATTGGCTTGCCAGCGTTGTACTGCCGTCAGCAACAGAGATGGTCGCAGATCACGGCGGCGGAGAAGGGCTAGGTGGAAATGACCGAATGAAGATAGCTCAACTGCATTCATTATGTATAGGCAATGTTGCATACGGTCGGCTGAACTCGCCCCTAGTTTCATTTCAGAGTGGGTATAAATGATGCTTTTCTGCTCGCTTCCGACTTCGGTAACGAGGACGCCTGGTAGACGGTCAGTGCAGTGCGGGCCTTCAGGTACGACGAGCTGTTTGCTGGCCCGGAGAACCCGCGATCACAGCGGGTGCTGTGCGTTGCTGATCCGGTTCGGTCATCTCACCGTGGCGCACATCGGATGCGGCGGCATTGATCGGCCCATCGCTGTCAACCACCAGCCAACTGGCCTTGCGGGCTTCTGGATTGCTCCGCGCGACATCCAGAACGGGCTGAATACTCACGCTCAGACATACCTTTCACGGCACTGTATAATCAAATTAAAGCATTGAAATTGCTTGGTATTGAGTTGATCACACTCTGCAATGGAGCGAATCTGACTGTGCCAGATTGATCCAACTCAGCCACGGAGCCACAGCCATGACTTCTCGCCGCGCCAGAGTACAGAATGACAAAGCTTAGAACGCATTTATCGCAGCGAAAGCCGACATCGATGCCATGCTGGCGCGACTGACCAATCTCAGCAACGGCCACTTCGGGACGAACTCCGACGAGATCAACTGGGGCAATGTCGGCACCATGACCCATTACGCCAGCTTGTTTCGCCAGATCACTGAAAGCGCTTTCAAAGAAGGCGAGCACGCTGAGATAGGCGAACGCACTCCGGACCAGCCCCGCAATGGCGGGGTTTGGCTCGGTATGAGTGCGCGAATTATCCGAGTCTAGATCCATGGACCCCACCATGACAAAACTGTCTGAGACTCAGATCATCATCCTCAGCGCTGGGGCCCAGCGCCCTGACAACATCGCCCTGCCGCTGCCCAAAGGGCTGCATGGCGTGGCGGCGAAGATGGCCGTCGGCAGGATGATCGCACACGGTTGGCTCCTAGAGGTCAACGCCAACCTGCGGCAGGGTGAACCGCTTTGGCGCGAAACCGGTGATGGTCACGGCACCACGCTTGTGGTGACCGACGCGTGTCTGCTGGCCATCGGAATCGAGCTGGTGGTGGTCAAGACGGTGGCGGCCATCCGCAATCCTACTGCCGAGACGCCAGAAGCGAAGCAACCGACCCGGCGCGCTGGGACCAAGCAGGCGATGCTGATCGCGTTGCTTCAAGCCCCAGAAGGCGCCACGATGGAGGCGATCATCGCTGCAACCGGCTGGCAGGCACACAGCGCGAGGGGTGCGATGTCGGGTGCCTTGGGCAAGAAACTGGGGTTGGTCGTGACCTCGGCGAAGGAACACGGCAGGGGCAGGGTTTACCGGATCATCCGCGAGATTGCATGATTTACGGTCCCGTCAGTCGAGCAGTCGGTAATGAACCTCGGTCGGTTTGCAGTCAGCCCCGTTGATCGGGATCATATCTTGAGGGCAGGTTGACATAACCACGATGCAGTCGATCGCAGCGCGCAGCGTCACATAGTCTCCCGGCTTGCTAAGCGGCTCGCCCCATATGATTTTTCCGTCAGGCTCTACGGGAATATTCATCCACAGGTTCAGCGGTGCCGGGCAGCCCTGCGCGCGCAGATCGAGCTGCGCCAACGCGGCATGCAGATTATCAGTACAATTATCGTGATACTCTCGGCACCCCAACATGGCGTAGCGGTACACATCGCACGCTGCGATGACTGTGTCATGACGCCCGGGTGAAGTGTCCTCTTCCAGAATTAGAATAGGTCGCCGCCGATTTGTGGTTAGGGCATCACCTTTCGCGGGAAAAATGCCCTGAAGCGTCGCGTGCAGATGCTCCATCGACATGAATTCGGACAGGTCGTCGGCATTGAAACACCAGGTGTCCACGACCTGCTTGCCATGGGTATTTATGATTTGAATGGCTTTTCCTTTGGTAACTCGGACTGCCCGCCCGCGCCGTGCAGGGACCACCTGGAGGTCTATCATCATGTCCTTCATCCTCTGCCATCGGTGTTGTCATTGAATTGATCGACAAACAGTCACATTCGATATCGGGAGGGTCAAGATACAACCAGCACTCTCATCGTTTACTGAGCGAAGGTTTGGAGCCGTTTTGTCAACAACCCGTGGCAACGGCGCGCATTCATATCGCCAGCCTTTTCGCCTTCAAGTCGGCGAAGGTTTCGCCCGTCTCGGTCAACACGGTATTGGCGCCGGTGAACTGCTGCCAGTGGTAATCGCCCCGGCTGAGAACGAGGCGGTCCTTGGCCCAGACGATTTGGGACCGCACGGCGGAGCCCGCAGCAACAAGGTTGTCGGCGACGGTCATGGCATGCAGCGCGCCGTGCCAGACAGCCTTGCCAGCTGAAATTTCGTAGCCGATTTAAGGCCTTCTCGCGAAGCATAATTTTCAGGTGATGCTGCTGGCTTGGGTGGATTCCAAAGTGGCTTCCTGGATTCCCGAGGTGGATTTTGGGGTTTTTGTCAAGAATCCACCCCGAGGGGCAGATTGTGTCTCGCAACAAACTGTTATTAAACAATTTTATTGCGAGCACTTTTCGAAGTGGATTCCACCTGGATTTCCCCGTGAAGAATCCCGTCGCTAGCGAAATGCCGCGCTGCGCCCCCCCGTATACGTTAGGGGCCGGGGAAGAACCATGCCGAGGGGGGCGTCGTGACTGGAACTCGGATCTAGCGTCTCTCATTCCAGTCATTTGTGTGCAGCGTAGATCAAACTGGTTCATTTATTGAAAGCATTTTTATCCACCGTTGGAGCTCCCGTCCGCTTTTCGAAATATTCGAAAATACAAGCCAAAACTATTTAGTACTATTGGCGGAAATAGTGGTTTCCTCGGCGAGCCAAGGGGCAATGGCATGGAGCGCAGGTAAGTATTTACTGGAAAAAATATCTCGACACGCGTCCGACAGCCGCAGTTTGAGGGGTTTAAGTTCTTCGCTTCGCGTTACCAAATAGACTCGGCGTGAGAATCCGGGCCCTGGCAAAGGAAGAACCTGTATGAATGGCATGTGATTAATGCACTTGCGTAAGCAAGTCGGGGTAAGAATAGACCAACCTAAGTCGGCCGCTACGAAATTGACAATAGAATCGATCGTGTCACAGGAGGATCCTTGCGGTACAATCAGTCTCATTCGGCGAAAATGCTGTTCTATTCGTTGGGCGATACTTGTGGATGCTGTCGAGCGTATCATTGGAATGGTCGAAGTAAAGTGGCGGAAAGTTTCTTCGTCAACGAATGGAATGGTTCCTCGCGGTGCTAAAACGACAAACTTCTCGAACAGAATTTCGTGACGGTCGAACCCGTCTAGATCATCGAGCGGGTCTGGTGAAATTATGGCGTCCAGCTCACGCTTGACAAATTTCGTCCGCAAGGGCTCAACATGGCCGGCCATTACAGACACAGTGTCCACGAGGTGCCGGGTTGATTTAATCAATTCTGGCACCAAAGGGTCTGCCAAAGAATCCACCACCCCTAAGCGCAAATGGGACTGTATCCTGACCCCCAAATTGCCAAATTCTGAACGGAACAATGCTGCCTGAGCAATGAATTGCCCAGCTAATTTTGCAAGTTGGCGCCCTGCGGAAGTGGGAACCAGTGGACGGCTTTGGCGCTCGAATAGCTTGACGCCCAAATCGGCCTCAATTCGCGCAATGTGCCGAGATACTGCTGACTGAGTCTGTCTGAATTCTTGAGCTGCTACGGTCATGCTGCCTGAGTTGTAGACCGACAGATAGATCTGCAACGAATAGATATCTGTTGCAGGGCGCCTAGCATCTAGAGGTTGTTGAGGAAGAGGAATTTGCGGCCTCCCTTCATGAATCTAAGGAATGATGATCAGGAATATTTCACATGGAAAGGAAAATGTCTAGAATGTAAATTCGCAAGTACGACATCTAAATTTGCAATCAAGTTTGTGTTTTATATAGTAAATTTTGTGATTATCGGCGCACTCAATGCTCGGGAGCTGATCTTTCGCGATAGTCTAACTAAATGAGTATTTATCATTTTCTGTTGTGCGAATCTGCGGCGTTGTTACTGTCGGCGCTGATCAAACATGGGAGGAAATCAACATGATCACCCGCAGAGTTTTAGTAACAATGTCGCTTGGTATTGCCGCAACCTTTGCTATGCTGCTACCCGCGAGCGCCGAAACTACCTATGAGAAGATCCAACGGACAAAAACGATGGTGGTAGGTACAGAGGCAGCCTATCCGCCCTTCGAATTCGTCAAGGATGGCAAAATCGTAGGATTTGGCCGCGATCTCTTGGACGAGATCGCAAATGCGTGGGGGGTTCAAATCGAGCAACTCGATCTTCCGTTCCAGGGAATTTTGCCTGGCCTTATCGCGGGGAAGTTCGACTTCGTTGCAACTTCAGTCGGCATCAATGCTGAGCGTGCTGCTCGCTATGCCTATACTCTGCCGATCGCCGATAGCACCGCTTATGCCATCAAGCGCGCGGGAAATACGGACATAGCCACAATCGAGGATCTGCGGGGCAAGGTTGTTGCGACGCAGTTGGCTTCGGCCGTGGACCCGGTTGCGAAAAGCCTTGACGGGCGGCTAAAAGCGGACGGCGAGGGATTTGGGGATCTCAAGTTGTTTCCAACGTTCAATGATTCCTTCCTTGCCGTGGCAAATGGCACTGCAGATGTCGCAATGGCAGGTCTGCCGGTTTTGCAAGCCTTGATGGCCGAACGGCCCGGCGTTTTTGAACTTATTGGGAAAGCCGCAGAGACACAGAGCTTGAACGCTTGGGTTGTGCGGTCAGAAGATCAGGATCTGCGTGATGCGATCAATGCTGTCATTCTTGACTTAAAGAAGAGTGGGCGTTTCGCAGAGATCCAAGAGAAATGGCTCGGGATGATCATCGAATTACCTGAGCAGGGATACTTGCCCGAAGGCGCGCTCTAATTTCAATAGCGGCGCTGATCATGCATCAGCGTCGTTAGCCTGAAGTCGTAGAATATCTGGAGACAGCCAATGGATTTCGATTTTTGGGGTATGATCGGGGCGTTTCCCAGTCTATCTCGTGCGGCCTTCACCAACCTGACAATCGCAATCGTTGCAATGTCGTTGGCAATGCTCGGGGGAACAACCCTGACGATCCTGCGCAGTTTTGGTATTTCTATAGTAAATGGCGCAATATCTACCTTGATCAGCTTTGTCAGGGGAACGCCAATCCTCGTACAAATCTTTCTATTCTACTATGGGCTGCCGGCGATCGGACTGGACTTGACACCAATTCAGGCAGGGGTCCTGGCAATTGCCGTCAACAGTTCAGTCTTCATTACTGAGATCATGCGGGGAGGGCTGTCGGGAATGGATACTGGACCGGTTGAAGCGGCAATTGCGCTTGGCGTACGGCCACGGGCAATCTGGGGTCGAGTCATCCTACCGCAGCTCTACATCCGCATCCTTCCACCACTGGTCAACGAGTTAACCACCGTCGTTAAAGGCACTGCACTTCTATCAGTGATTACCGTGATCGAAGTGCTCCGCACCGCGCAACAGATCGCAAACACCACATTTCGCCCCCTCGAACCGCTATTGGCAGCGGCCGTAATTCTTTTTGCGCTTAACCTGGCGATAAGCCAAGCCGGAAAACACCTTGAAACGCGCTTTGCAGCACGGAGGGGCTAGCTATGACACTCGATTTTTCCATCATTGTGGATAATTGGCAGTTATTTGCCAAGGGTGCTGTTTTAACGCTTGTCATCGCATTTATTTCAATTGGCATTGGTTTTCTGTTGTCGATCCCTGTGGCGCTCATGGCGCTGTCGCATCGTTGGTGGCTGCGTTGGGTTTCGGGAGCGTATGTTGAGTGGTTTCGCAACGTCCCTTTCATTGTGGTCGTTTACATCTTTTTCTACGGCTTGCCTTTTGCCGGCGTCCGGCTTCCAGAGGCAGTCGTAGGTACCCTGGCGCTTGCGATCTACGCCAGCACATATTTCTCCGAGGTGATCCGAGGTGCTGTTCTGGCTGTGCCAAAAGGTCAAATGGAAGCTGCGAGGGCCGTTGGCATGTCCTATTTCATGGGGATGCGGGAGATTGTGGCGCCCCAAACTTTGCGCCTTCTACTGCCTCCATCGACCAATACCTCGATCTCGATGATCAAGGAAACTTCGATTCTCAGCACTATAACCGTGGCAGAAATCACCTATCAGGGACTTGTTGTCCAAGGCGCGACCTTCGCACCGTTCGAAGTTTTCATGACGACGGCAGTGCTTTATTGGCTGATAACGTCGATCTTTGCCCGGTTTATGCATGGGATCGAGCGGCGTGCGGGTATCGCACAAGGTGGCAATCAAAACCGCCACAGCCTTGCCGACAAATATCTCCAGATCGGAACTAAGAGGGTTCAGGAATGAAATCGTTGCTCAAAGTTACCAATCTGTCCAAATCCTTTGGTGCTGTTCCGGCCCTGCGTGACATCAGTCTAGAGGTCATGGCGGGCGAAGTGATCTGCATTATAGGCCCGTCTGGCTGCGGCAAGAGTACACTTTTGCGTTGCATAAATCATTTGACCTTTCCCGACGGCGGCTTCGTCGAATTGGGGGATGTTTATATCGGGCGTGAACCGATGGCAGGGGGCAAGGTCCGCATGCAGTCACATAGCCAGATCGATAAACTGCGCCCGCGCATGGGCTTTGTTTTCCAGCAATTCAACCTTTGGCCGCATCTCAGCGTGCTGGAGAATATCACGCGGGGGCCCATCAAGGTACAACGGCGGCCCCGACCTGAAGTCGAGGCTGATGCGATGGTACTCCTCACCCGTTTTGGTTTGGCCGATAAAGCGACTGCATTTCCCGCCGCGCTGTCAGGTGGTCAAAAACAACGCGTAGCGATCGCGCGTGCATTGGCACTTGAACCTCAGCTTATGTTGTTTGATGAGCCGACTTCGGCGCTAGATCCAGAAATTGTCAAAGAAGTCCTGCTTTTCATGCGTGAGTTAGCGGAGAGCGGAGTGACAATGGTGATTGTTACGCATGAAATAGCTTTCGCCCGCCATGTCGCGGACCGCGTGATATTTCTTGATGGCGGGTATGTTGCCGAAGAAGGCCCAGCCGAAGAGCTTCTCACCAACCCCAAGAATCCCCGTCTGCGCGAGTTTCTCTCGCAGATTGATAGCCCAGTTATGGGCTGTTCCGCCTAACCCACCCAAAAGCTCCAAAGCGAAAGAGAACCACCATGACACGCAAACTTACCTCGCCTCCGAAACATGGCCATACGAGCATGCTCTACTCTACCGTTCATACCGATCTCGACACGCTTGAAGCGGATATCGCCTTTCTTGGAATTCCTTATGGCTCGGCCTACACGATTGATGAGATAGCCAATGACCAGAGCCGAGCTCCAACAGCCGTTCGGCAAGCGACTGATCGCGCGGTGCGATTGCTTGATCGGTACGATTTTGACATCGGCGGAACGCTCTATGATGGCCGAAATATCCGCGCTGTCGATTGTGGGGATGTCGTGGGCGACCCAAAGGACATGACAGCGCATTTGCGCAACGCTGAAGAGGCGGTTCGCAAAATTCTTGCTGCAGGGGCGCTGCCTCTGATCATCGGGGGCGATCACGGGATTCCGATTCCGGTGCTGCGAGCCTACGATGACCAAGGTCCCATTACGCTGATCCAGATCGATGCTCATCTCGATTGGCGCGATCATATCAACGGGGTCCATGATGGGCTTTCAAGCCCAATCCGCCGTGCGTCCGAGATGGATCATGTAAATGAAATCTATCAGATCGGCCTCCGCGCCCAAGGTACCGCTCGCCCAGAGGAATACGATGCCGCAGTGGCCTACGGTGCAAATATTATTCCCGCCTATGAGTTGCACGAGGTCGGCATGAAGGCAGTTCTGGATCGGATCCCGGACGGTGGACGCTATTACATCACGATTGATGCCGATGGGATTGACCCTTCCGTCATGCCAGGCGTCGCGGGTCCTGCATTTGGTGGTGTAACCTATATGCAAGCGCGCGAGCTTCTGCACGGCCTGGTACGCAAGGGGCGTGTCGTTGGTATGGATATTGTCGAAATTACGCCGTCAAAGGATGTAAATCAACTTACCGCAATCGCCGCGGGACGGTTTTTTGTTAACTTAATCGGAGCGGCGGTGCGAGCTGGTTATTTTGATGCGACTCAAAACGTGACAGCGCCTGTTATCGCAAAATAAGGGGCAAATCCTATGCCACAAAGTCCACCTCACATTCAAACACATACGCGCAACGAAGAGGATGCCCTTGGTATCCTCGCAGTGCCGCAAGATGTGCTCTACGGTGGGCAGACGGCCCGTGCTCTTGATAATTTCAATATCTCGGGCATCCCAATTGGACATTTTCCGGAACTCGTTCGTGCTTTGGGAATGGTTAAGTTGGCCTGCGCCCGCGCCAATCACGCCACCGGCTTTCTCTCGGAGAAAAAGCTAATTGCTATCGAAGCGGCTTGCGTTGACCTCATAACTGGCAAGCTTGACGCTGAATTCGTCGTCGATGTGTTCCAGGGCGGCGCGGGGACGTCAACCAACATGAATGCAAATGAGGTAATTGCCAATCGGGGGTTGGAGAGTATGGGTTATGCGCGAGGTGAATATGGACAGCTCCATCCAAACGACGATGTTAATCGTTCTCAATCAACGAATGATGTTTATCCTACGGCAGTGCGGCTTTCGGCATTAATTAGCAGAGCTGCGCTGCAAGACAGTTTACGCGGCTTGATAGCAGCCTTAGAGGAGCGGTCTGGCGCATTTTCGCATGTGGTCAAGGTTGGGCGCACCCAGCTTCAGGATGCAGTGCCGATGACGCTGGGGCAGGAATTTGGCGCATTTGCCGCCACTCTTCGGGAAGATATGAGCCGACTAGACGAGTCGGCAGCATTATTTCGGGAGATTAACCTTGGCGGCACAGCTGTTGGCACGCGAATTAACGCATCTCAGGAATACATCCAGCACGCGGTAAAAGAGCTCGCGCAGATTTCTGGAGAGCCCTTCGTATCGTCTGTTAATTTGTTTGAAGCCAGCTGGGATACAGGTGGCTTCGTTACATTCTCGGGAACCCTACGGCGGATTGCTGTGAAGCTTTCCAAGATATGCAACGATCTTCGACTGTTAGCGAGCGGTCCGCGCAGTGGCATTGGTGAAATTGCTTTGCCTGCTGTTCAACCTGGTTCTTCCATTATGCCGGGCAAAGTAAACCCAGTCATACCTGAAGCTGTGAACCAAGTTTGTTTTCAAGTTATAGGCAATGATCTTGTTGTCACATTTGCAGCGGAGCATGGACAGCTGCAACTTAATGCTTTCGAGCCAGTGATCATTTACAATATCCTAACCTCAATGAGGCTGTTGACCCATGCGATGAAAATTTTGGCTCAGAAGTGCGTGTCTGGTATTGTTGCTGACGACGCGCGCTGTGAGGCTGGGGCTCATTCAACTATTGCTTTGGCTACGGCTCTTGTTCCGGTCGTCGGCTATGCAGAGGCTTCCCGCATAGCCAAAGAGGCGCTTACTAGCGGCAGCTCTGTGGCAGAAGTTGCCGTTCGGCATGGGCTTGATCCTACAAAAATTGCGGACATCCTCAATCCCCTACGGATGGCTTTGCAAGATGCGCTGCCAATTGTTCCACTTGGGGAGATAAACGCGTGATGGTCGAACCTATTGTCAACATACACGAACTCAATAAATGGTACGGCGCATTCCAAGTTCTTACTGATATTGACCTCGCAGTACAAAAAGGCGAACGCATCGTGATCTGTGGACCTTCCGGATCGGGAAAGTCCACTCTAATCCGCTGCTTAAACGGACTCGAGAAACATCAGAGTGGTCAAATTGTCGTCGATAAGATCGAGTTGGATGGTGGCGAGCGTTCGGCGGATGCCGTGCGGCGTCACGTTGGGATGGTATTTCAGCACTTCAACCTATTTCCACACTTAAACATTCTGCAAAATTGTCAGCTCGCACCAATGTCGGTACTCAACTGTTGATTTTCGTCTTAGATTGGCCCACTTTTCCATTTGGCGCTGACCCGTTTGGAATTTGTTAATCTCATGAAAAGTCGGCGGTAATATTGAAACCAGTGGGTCACGGCGTTGCGGAAAACTGGGTCAAATTCCCGCGAAATTCAACACAACCAAATCCTAAAGTGGCGGATTGAAAGCGGACGAAAGTCGCAAGGCTTTGTGCAGATGCTCGCGAGACGAAAGACTTAGTTTCAGTTACAAAAGAGCTTAAGCTTCAAAGTCTGTTGGAGCCCAACGACTTTGGACTGCCGTCACTCAAAAGAGCCATGCAGATCGCTAACCTTGGGTGAAAAGCTGATATCCTGGGGATGTCACCGCTTGTACCGTCGTTATCGGTTCGCTGCCAATCCATGTGGTGCGCTCAATTACTAAGAGGGCGTCTCCCAACTCAGTGTCCAACTGCGCCGCGACATCATGAGATGCCTTAGTCGCGTAAAAACTCATATCACAGCGGCTAAACGGTTTATTCCTCACAAGCCACTCGTTTGCACTTTTTTGCGCAAGATCGACGTTCATGATTTCCGGCACCGTTGTCGTGCACACCCATCTATCTTCCAAAATGTAAGGCCGATTGTCTGCGAGATGAAGCGCCTCGATATGCAGTAAACTGATTGGAACTTTCATCCCAAAGCGCGCCAAAACAGATTTTGGAGCGATCTCCATTTCACGTCGGATTAATTGATAGTCATATTTGCAGCCGCGCTCTTCAACTTCACGACGCGTAATCGGAATATCGACGGTGGCACGTGTAACTGGATCTGCGCGGACGGTGGTGCCTCCCTTGCGCCTACGCTCAACGATGCCGCTTTGCGATAAATCCTGCATTGCGCGTTGCACGGTGCTGCGCGCACAGCCAAAGTCCTCCGCAATCTCGTCGTCTTTGGGCAGCTTATCGCCGGGCGCATAGGTGCGATCAAAAATGCGCGCCTGTATCCGATCTCGAACGTCAGTCCATGAAAGGCGAAGGTCTCGGTTCAAATTGAAGTTTCCAGTTGTTGCATCGTGGTTTTGTAGTTCCTGACTATCGCCTCGCGCGCAAAATGACGACCCTCTTTCACGCAGTGTCGTCCTGCGCTCCAAACATCCGTGATGCAGGCCTGCCCCCAGCCGCCAAAGACCATGCTATCGAGCAGCGCGTCGCCGCTACGATTGCAGAGCCATTGGTTGTCATCATCCAACCCAATGAGATCGGCCCATTTGCCAATTGCTATCTCACCGGAATTGCGCCCGCCCGCTTGTGCACCACCTGCGTTGGCAGCGTCCAGCAAAACACGCCCTGTCGACTTCGCACTTGTTGCCAGCGCAGCCCGCGATTTGTCACGGAGCCGTTGTGAATACTCTAGCGTTTTCAGCTCTTCAAACAATGAAATATGCACGTCAGAGTCGGATCCAAAACCAATGACACCGCCATGGCCCAGATAGTCAGTGCCTCTGAATATCCCGTCGCCCAAATTGGATTCCGTAATCGGGCATAGCCCCGCCACGGCACCAGATTTTGCAAGGTCGTGGGCTTCTTGGTCGTTGAGCTGTGTTGCGTGGATCAGGCACCAACGCGCATCAACGTCGTGGTTTGCAAGCAACCATTCCGTAGGTCGAGCGCTCCAATGGGCTTGGACTTCTTCGACTTCCGCGACTTGCTCGGCTAGGTGCATATGAATGGGGCCACTGGTCGCGGCATCAACAACAGTCTTTAACCCGCGAGGATCGACCGCCCGCAAAGAATGAGGCGCTGTGCCAATATTGAAGTCTGCTGCCGCTGTTTTGACGGATTTGGTTGCCCCGTCGTGCAAGCGCAGGAACTGCTCGGGGTTATTGCCAAAGCGGCGCTGCCCACCTGCAAGAGGACGCAGGTCACAACCACCGTATTGATATAGAACCGGCAAAAGTGTCAGGCCAATGCCGACATTGGTCGCGGCCGCCACAATCCGGTCTGACATCTCCGCGAGATTACCGTAAGCTACGCCGCCAACGTCGTGGTGGAGGTAGTGAAACTCAGCCACCGCTCCATATCCCGCTTCGACCATCTCCATAAACGCAAGTGATGCAATCGCCTCGACGTGGTCAGGTGTGAGCTGGTCAAGAAATCGATACATCAACCGCCGCCAACTCCAAAAGCTATCATGCGGATCGTACCCTCGCGCTTCGGTCAATCCCGCCATGGCGCGTTGAAATGTATGGCTGTGCAGGTTCAATGGGGCGGGCAACAACACCGCGACCTTATCGGTTGCTGATTGGGTCTGATTCCCGATTTGCGCGATTCGCCCGTCATCAGAGATGTTGACTTGGACGTCTGACATCCACTTACCACCAATAAGCGCTTGTTTTGCATGAATTATTTTCAATTCAACAACTCCATTGACTTTATTATGTATGTACATATTAATATTAAGTAGGTTAAAATGCAAGAGGAGGCATCATGACCGCATCGCAGATCATAACCGGTGTCACAGCTGCCACGATGGTATCGTCACCTGATGGATACGGTCTGATCGCTGATGCCGCGATTGTCATTGAGCGCGGTTTGATTGCGTGGGTCGGACCTAGCATCGACTTGCCTGCCGCATACCAAGACCTTCCGACGCAGGACTATGACGGTCGCCTCGTCACCCCTGCATTGATTGACTGCCACACCCACATCGTGCACGGCGGCAATCGCGCAAATGAATTCGAGATGCGCCTGAATGGTAAGAGCTACGAGGAAATCGCACGGGCTGGTGGTGGTATTGTTTCAACTGTGACGGCTACCCGCGCCGCGGGCGAGGCCCAACTTCTTGCGGATGCTTTGCCCCGCGTTGACGCTCTCATCGCGCAAGGCGCCGCTTGTATTGAGGTCAAGTCAGGCTACGGCTTGAACCTTGAGGCCGAATTGAAAATGCTGCGGGTTGCTCGGGCAATTGAAACCCAACGCCCCATCCGTGTGAAGACCAGCTTCCTTGCCGCTCATGCCGTGCCTGCGGGCACCGATGCCGACACCTATATCGATAGGGTGTGCATTCCCGCGCTGCATGCTGCCCATGCCGAAGGGCTGGTGGATGCGGTGGACGGCTTCTGCGAGGGGATAGCATTTAATACGGCCCAAATAGCCCGTGTGTTTGATGAGGCCAAGGCGCTAGGCTTGCCCGTTAAACTGCATGCCGAGCAGTTGAGCCATATTGGCGGCACAGCTTTGGCTGCGAAATATGGGGCGATTTCTGCCGATCACGTTGAATATGCCACCGCCGATGATGCAAAAGCGCTTGCCCAATCAGGCACTATCGCTGTGATCCTACCGGGCGCTTTCTACACCATCCACGAAACTCAAGCCCCGCCCGTGCAAGCCTTCCGCGATCAAGGCGTGCCGATGGCCGTCGCCACAGATTGGAACCCGGGGTCTTCCCCATTGGGGTCCATTCTGCTCGCGATGAACATGGCTTGCACCTTGTTCCGGATGACGCCCGCCGAGGCGTTGGCGGGTACTACACGCAACGCGGCCAAGGCCTTAGGCCTCGCCGATTGTGGTGAAATCCGGGTAGGTCTGCGTGCCGACTTGGCGATTTGGGATGTCGGAACGCCTGCCGAGCTTTCTTACGGGATCGGGATCACGCCGCTTCATGCCCGCATCTTTGGAGGCGCAAAATGAGCCACGTTGAGATCACCCAAGGTAATAACCCGCTCGTCCTGGGCCTGCCGCATACGGGCACGGATATTCCTGTCGATTGTTTGGCCCGATTGAACGAAACAGGGCGCGCGATGGCAGATACGGATTGGCATATTGATGGGCTTTATGCGGGGCTGGTTACGGGTGTTTCGACGGTGCGCACGCGGGTCCATCGCTATGTGATTGATGCCAATCGTGATCCTTCAGGTCTGAGCCTGTATCCGGGGCAGAATACCACGACGCTTTGCCCGCTGACCGATTTTGACGGGTTGCCGATTTACCTTGAGGGACAAGAGCCTGATGAGCGCGAAATCGTCCGTCGCCGCGATACTTACCATGCGCCCTACCATGCCGCGATTAAGGCGGAACTGGCGCGGGTGAAAGCGATCCATGGCTTCGCGATTTTGTATGATTGCCATTCGATCCGTGGCCAAATCCCGTTCCTTTTTGATGGGGTTCTGCCTGATTTTAACATCGGCACGAATGAAGGGACGACCTGTGCGCCTGCGCTTGAGAGCGCTGTCCGCGAGATTTGTTTGGGGGCCGAAGGGTATACGTCCATCCTTAACGGGCGCTTTAAGGGCGGCTGGACGACGCGCCATTATGGGCGGCCCGATGAGGGGCTACACGCGATCCAAATGGAGCTCGCACAGTCGACTTATATGATCGAAAGCCCGCCCTGGGACTATGTGCCCCACAAGGCCGATGCACTTCGCAAACATCTGAAATCAATCCTAGAAACCCTATCCAACTGGAGGCCATCATGAGCGATCCGCGCAAAAATGCCCGCGACATCTACCCACCGACGGGACCCAAATTAAACGCGAAAAGCTGGATGACAGAAGCACCGCTGCGGATGCTGATGAACAACCTGCACCCCGACGTGGCCGAGAACCCGCATGAATTGGTGGTTTATGGTGGCATTGGCCGTGCTGCGCGGACATGGGAGGATTTCGATGTGATCGTCTCCAGCCTCAAGGACCTTGAGGAAGATGAGACGCTGGTGGTGCAATCGGGCAAGCCGATTGCGATTGTGAAGACCCATAAAGATGCGCCGCGCGTGTTGATCGCGAACTCCAACCTCGTGCCGCATTGGGCGACATGGGACCACTTTAACGAACTCGATAAAAAGGGTCTGGCGATGTACGGCCAGATGACTGCGGGTTCGTGGATTTACATCGGCTCCCAAGGCATTGTGCAGGGGACTTATGAGACATTCGTCGAGGCAGGTCGTCAGCATTACGACGGCAGCCTCAAGGGTAAATGGATCCTGACGGGTGGCCTTGGCGGGATGGGCGGCGCGCAGCCTTTGGCGGCTGTGATGGCCGGTGCTTGCTGCCTCGCGGTTGAGTGTAATCCTGACAGTATCGATTTCCGTCTGCGCACCCGTTACGTGGATGAAAAGACCGATAGCCTTGATGAAGCTTTGGCGTTGATCGAGAAGTGGACGGCGGCGGGCGAAGCGAAATCGGTGGCTTTGCTTGGTAACGCTGCCGACATTTTCCCCGAGCTTTATAAGCGCGGCGTGCGTCCAGACATCGTGACCGACCAGACGTCTGCGCATGACCCTGTCAACGGCTATCTGCCGCAGGGCTGGACCATGGGCCAGTGGAAGGAAAAGCGCGAGAGCGATCCAAAGGCCGTCGAAAAAGCTGCCCGTGCAAGTATGCGTACGCAAGTTGCCGCGATGGTGGATTTCCATAACGCTGGCGTGCCGACGGTGGATTACGGCAATAACATTCGTCAGATAGCGCTGGAAGAAGGGCTGGAAGATGCCTTCGCCTTCCCCGGTTTTGTGCCTGCTTATATCCGTCCGCTGTTCTGCCGCGGCATTGGCCCGTTCCGTTGGGTGGCCCTGTCGGGTGATCCGGAGGATATCTACAAAACCGACCAGAAGATGAAGGAATTGTTCCCTGATAACAAACACTTGCATAACTGGCTAGATATGGCGCGAGACCGCATTGCGTTTCAAGGATTGCCTGCACGTATCGCGTGGATCGGGCTTGGGGATCGTCACCGTGCGGGTCTTGCGTTCAACGAAATGGTCGCAAATGGCGAGTTGAAAGCCCCAATTGTCATCGGTCGTGACCACCTCGATTCAGGGTCCGTTGCCTCGCCAAACCGCGAGACAGAAGCGATGAAAGACGGCTCTGATGCTGTCAGCGATTGGCCGCTTTTGAATGCCTTGGTCAACACGGCGTCGGGTGCGACTTGGGTCTCGATCCACCACGGCGGCGGCGTGGGCATGGGCTTTAGCCAGCACTCTGGCGTTGTGATCTGTGCGGACGGAACGCCAGAGGCTGCCAAGCGGATTGAGCGCGTGCTTTGGAATGACCCAGCCAGCGGTGTCTGGCGTCATGCCGACGCGGGCTACGAAGAAGCACTCGACTGTGCGCGGGCGAACAAACTGCGCCTGCCCCGTATTTTGGGCAACTAAACAAACAACTGGTGAAGGCCGCGCAAGATGGCCCCACCTGACCACCACTCACATCATTCAACAAGGAGAAGACAAATGGACAGACGTAAGTTTCTAACAGTAGGCACCGTCGGCGCCGCAGCAACGACCCTTGCAGCCCCAGCGGTTGCACAAGACGTGCGCGAGTGGAAACTCGTTTCTGCATGGCCAAAGAACCTGCCTGGACCAGGTGTGGCGGCCCAAACGCTTGCAGATCGCATCACCACGCTTTCGGGTGGCCGGATCAAAGTGACGCTTTATGCGGCTGGTGAAATCGTTCCGGGTAACGGCGTGTTTGACGCGGTATCCGAGGGTACAGCCGAGCTTTACCACGCGGTTCCTGCCTATTGGGGTTCCAAGTCTAAGGGTATTTTGCTGTTTGGTTCGCAACCTTTTGGCCTGCGTGCAGACGAGCAAGCAGGCTGGATGATCCACGGCGGTGGTCAAGAGCTGTACGACGAAATGTATGGTCGTTTTGGCATCAAGCCATTCCTTTGCGGCAACTCTGGCCCGCAGTGGGCAGGTTGGTTCAAAAAGGAAATCAACTCGGTCGAAGACCTCAAGGGTTTGAAATTCCGCACCACAGGCCTCGCGTCCGAGATGGCGACAAAGCTCGGTATGGCGGCCGAAGCCATGAGCGGCCCTGCGATGTTCCAAGCCCTACAAACTGGCGCATTGGATGCGGGCGAGTTTATCGGTCCTTGGACTGACTCCGCGCTCGGGTATTACCAAGTGGCGCCTTACTACTACTGGCCCGGCGTTGGTGAGCCTTCATCCGCAGAAGAGTGCGGCGTGAACGCAGAAGTGTTCGCGGCTTTGCCTGACGATCTCAAGGAAGTTGTGAGCCAAGCCTGTGCGGGCCTCTACAACCCAGTTTGGACGGAATACACCACCAAACACGCACAGTCTCTCAAGGCTTTGGTCGAAGAGCACGGCGTGCAAGTGCGCAAACTGCCAGACGACGTGATCGCGGCCATGGGCGTTGCAGCAGAAGAAATCATCGCTGAACTTCTGGCTGACGAAGACGAGTTGGTGCAACGCATCACGGCAAGCTTTATTGCCTACCGCGATCTGGTCGGCGGCTATATGACCTACGCCGACAACGGCCAGATGAACGCACGTGCAGGCATCTTCGGCTACTAAAAGCAAATGCGGTGCGCGGATTATCTGCGCACCGCTTCGACATGAACCTTGGGAGGGGACGATGCTTCGAATTGCTGATTTAATAGACAGCCTCAACATCAATATAGCCCACATTATCAAATGGTTAGCGTTGATTATGGTGTTGGTGCAATTCTCGATTGTGATTGGGCGCTATGTGTTCGGGGTGAACTCCATCGCAGCCCAAGAAAGCGTACTTTATATGCACGCGACCCTCTTTATGCTTGCCGCTGGGTTTACGTTGCTCGTCGATAAACACGTTCGCGTTGATGTGTTTTACGCCAAGGCGACGCCAAAGCGGCAACGCCAAATCGATATTTTCGGACACATCTTCTTGCTCATACCGTCGATGACCGCCCTGCTTTATTGGTCGTGGCCGTCGGTTCGCAACTCCTGGAAAATTCTTGAAGGCCCGATTTCCGTGGGCGGGATAGAGGCAGTGTTTCTGTTGAAATCCCTCATTCCTGCTTTCTGCGTTTTGGTGCTCTTGCAGTCAGTTTCCCTTCTCATTCGCCTGCTTTATGGAAAGGCCACATCATGACCGAATATCTTGATATCCTCATGTTTGGAGCCTTGATGGTCGCTATTCTCTCAGGCTTCCCTGTCTCGTTCAGTATTGCGGGTGTGGCGGTTGCCTTTGCCTACTTGGGCTGGATGAACGGGGTAATGGATGTAAGCCTTTTAGGAGCGTTGGGCCAGCGCGCTTACGGTCTGATCGGCAACCAAGTTCTCATCGCAATCCCAGTGTTTGTTTTGATGGGAGCGATCCTTGAGAAAAGCCGCATCGCCGAAGTACTGCTCGATACTATGGGCCGATCCTTTGGTCAGTTGCGCGGCGGTTTGGGCATTTCAGTGGTGCTCGTCGGCGCGCTGCTCGCGGCCTCTACAGGTATCGTGGGTGCGACCGTTGTCGCCATGGGCCTGATCGCCCTGCCGACAATGTTGAAGGCTGGATATAAACCAAGCCTCGCCGCTGGGATCGTCTGCACGGCGGGTACATTGGGGCAGATTATTCCGCCTTCGACCTTGCTGATTATCTTGGCTGATGTGATGTCAAACTCCTACCAACAAGCGCAATACGAGCAGGGAAAGTTCTCTGTAGAGGCTCTTTCAGTCGGTCAGTTTTTCGCGGCTGCGATCATCCCGGGTCTGATGCTTGTGGTGCTTTATTTGCTGTATATCCTGATCCGTGGCTACCTACGCCCGCAGGACATGCCTGCTGCTGATTTGGGCCTAGAAAAGCCGACGCGCGCGGAAGTGCTGGGGGCGATTTTACCACCTGTTTTGCTGATTTTTTCTGTCCTCGGCGCGATCTTGGGAGGTATTGCGACGCCGACCGAAGCCGCGAGTGTGGGTGCTATTGGTGCGCTTTTGATGGCGGGTCGCAAGATTGGGATTAACCCGAAGATGATCCTTTTGGGTGCCGGGGCGCTTGTCCTCTTGGGCGTCTTGTCTGGCGTCTTTCCTGTGCGTCTGCAACGGGCAGATGCCAGTGTTCTGCATTGGGCGATTGGCGCGGCTTATGCCGTGATGTCCTTAATCGGCGCATATGCCGTGTTTCTTGCCTTGCGTGCGGGTATCCGCGGAAAGATCGTTCAAGAGGCGCTGGATTCCACTCTCACCATGACCGCGATGATCTTTGCGACCATCCTTGCTGCGGGCTTCTTCTCGCTGGTGTTCATAGGTCTGGGCGGCGAAGAGCGGGTGGCGCATTTGCTAGAAAATTTGCCCGGTGGGCCAAACGGCGCGCTACTTTTTGTGATGATCTTCGTCTTTGTGTTGGGGTTCTTTTTAGACTTCGTGGAAATCTCGGTCATTGTGCTGCCACTGGTCGCGCCGTCATTGATACTGATGGGCCACGACCCAATCTGGCTCGGCATTCTGCTGGCGATTAATTTGCAAACCAGCTTCCTCACTCCGCCGTTTGGCTTCTCGCTATTCTACCTGCGTGCGGCCGCGCCAAAGGAGGTCACGACAGGACAAATTTACCAAGGCGTCATTCCTTTCATTGGCCTGCAAGCCATTGGAGTTCTGCTCGTTTGGAGTCTGCCATTTCTTGCAACTTGGCTTCCGAGCGTCATCTTTTAAGTCATGACCTGCGACTTAAGTTGACAGTTCATCCGGAGGTCACCAAGTTTGTCGAATTGGTGACCTTCGCAGGACAGTATGAAATCCTCGCCGTGAGCATTGTTGAACCGAAAGATTTGGTCGTATGAAGGGGACATACGTTCGGTGTTGGTCTCAACCCGCAAGCGGCACATGAGGGCGTTGAATTGAATTCGCTCGTGTGCGTTTTAAACGGCAGCCCACCGCCCCACGTTTTTTGCTGGATATGCGCATTCTGCCTAAAACAGACATTGATACAGCCGGAGCCAAGGACTGCTTCGTCCGCATTGCCGCCGCTCAATCTTGGATTTTACGTTGATTTCGTGTGCAGCTGCAGCGAAAGTCGGTTGTGAGCCCAAACGAGCGTTCAGATCAACGCATCTATCACTATTGGATTGAGCTGTTCTGGTTTGGTCATTATCGCCATGTGACCTCCCTTATTGATTCGTTCAAATTTCCATCCGGAAAAGTTCTCTTGCATCAAAGCGACGATTTCATCGATGGATTTAACTGTATCAGCAGCGGATAGGACGGTCGTGCCCTTTGGCAAGTCTCTTTCCCATTCTGACAAAGACGTTTGTTCATTCATAACCGCATCCCATTCGTAAAAATTTGGCTTCAACGCATGAGAGAACTTAGGCTCAGGACCCATAAAATGCCTTGCTGCTGATTTGCGGTTATGATTCACGGACCCCAATGATTTGGGGGTATGATGAGTAATCTTTACTGGCTAACTGACGAACAGATGTTGCGACTGCGGCCCTACTTTCCAAGGAGCCGAGGTAAGC
>NZ_ATVN01000017.1 GCF_000420745.1 Pseudorhodobacter ferrugineus DSM 5888 | reverse complement strand
GAGGCGCAAGCCAAGGCAGATGCCGAAGCTGCGGTGGCCGCTGAAGCTGAGGCGCAAGCCAAGGCGGATGCCGAAGCTGCGGTGGCCGCTGAGGCTGAGGCGCAAGCCAAAGCGGATGCAGACGCTGCGGTGGCCGCTGAGGCTGAGGCGCAGGCCAAGGCGGATGCAGAGGCTGCACTTGCTGCCGAGGCAAAAGCGGAGCCGGCGGTTGAGCCGGTAACGGAGCCTGTCCTGTCCGAAGCAGAGCAAGCGGCGGCGGATGCAGAGGCGCGCGCTGCGGCCGAGGCGGAATTGGCAGTGAAAGCCGATGGGACGATTGTTGATCCTGCAGCGGGCTTGAAAACGGCCGAAGAGGTGATTGACCCTGCGGCTGTCCCTGTGGAAGCGCCTGTTGTGTCAGAGCAAGAGGCGCAAAGCCTGTCTGATTTGCTGACAGGTGGTGCGGATGCTGCTGCGACGGAGGCCGTTGCGGCCCCTGCTTTGGCTGCTGCCGAAGCCGGACCGAAAGCGGCTGATGCCGCCCCATCCGCCGAAGCTGTGACTGCGACCAGCGAGGTGATTACCGAAGACCAGACCCGCCGCGCGACCGAAGAATTTGCGGCGGCCCCTGCGGTTGTGGCACCGGGCAAAAAGAACAAGCTGTCCAATCTGGAAAAGGCGGGGCTTGTGGGTCTTGGGGCCTTGGTTGTTGGCGCTATTATCAGCCAGAACAAGAACTCGACCGCGGTGTCGCAATCGCAGCAACAGCAGGTTGTGTCCAACACGGGCGACCGTGTGGTCGTGTTGCGGCCGGACGGTGATTATCAGGTTTATAAGGATGATGACGCTTTGCTGCGCCGACCTGGGAATACCTTGCGAACCGAGACGTATAAGGACGGGTCGACGCTTACGACGGTGGACCGCGCCGATGGCAGCCAGATTGTGACGATCCGCGATGCGACTGGGCGGGTGCTGCGCCGTGCGCATTATGACCGGAGTGGCAATGAGCGGTTGCTGTTCAATGATCTAGAGCCGGAAACCCCGATTGTGATTTCGACCCTGCCAAAACCACGGGGCAACCCTGTGGTGATTTCGGGGCGTGACGGGGATGCGGCGATCAAGGCCGCATTGGCGCAGCGGCAAATCCAAAAGATCGGGCGGACGTTCAGCTTGCGGCAGGTGCGGACCATCCCGCAGGTGCGGTATCTTGCAGCGGTGGTGGATGTGAACGCGATCACCTTTGCATCGGGATCATCGGCTTTGTCGACAACAGAGGTGGATGCGCTGGCCGATCTGGGCGAGGTGATGCAGGACCTGCTGGATGCCAACCCCAAAGAGGTATTCTTGATTGAGGGCCATACGGATGCGACGGGCAAAGCGCCTATGAACCTTGCGCTGTCGGATCGGCGGGCCGAAACGGTGGCGCTGGCGCTGACCGAGTATTTCGACATTCCGCCGGAAAACATGGTGGTGCAGGGCTATGGCGAGACGGAGCTGTTGATCGACACGCAAGCGGATGAAAAGCGCAACCGTCGGGTTGGTGTGCGGATTATCACGCCTTTGTTGTAAAGGGTTGGTTTAGGTTGTTTTTGTCTGGGCGGGTGCGATGTGCCCGCCCAGATTTCGTTCAAAGCGATGCTTGGGCCCCTAGGGACCAGAGCTTTTCAGCCGCTTGGGTGACAGGGTCGCCGAGTTTGGCGGCGAGGGCTGGCGGGAACACCTCGGCCACGGCCAACAGGCTTGCTATCTTTTCGGCGGGTGTTCGGGCGGCATCTGACAGCGCGCGCAGGCGGGTGGCGAGGGGGTCTTTGACCTCTATCGGGTTGCCCGCTTCATCCACCCCACCAACATAGCGCATCCAAGCGGCCACCGCGAGGCACAGGCCGGGCGAGGGGCGGCCCGCGGCAAGGTTTTCGGACAAGGTGCCAAGAATGCGTTGCGGCAGTTTTTGGCTGCCATCCATCGCGATTTGCCATGTGCGGTGACGGATGGCGGGGTTGGCATAACGGGCTTTTAGGGCTGCCGCATAGACGTGGAGGTCCACCCCCGCTGGGGCGGTGACGGCGGGGATAATTTCGGACCAAAGCTGATCGGCGTAGGCGGCAAAGGCGGAGTTTGCCATGGTGTCGGCGATGGTTTCATGGCCCGCAAGATAGCCCAGATAGGCGAGTGCGGAATGGGTGCCGTTGAGCATGCGCAGCTTCATATGTTCATAGGCGGTGACATCGCCCACCATTTGCACACCCACGGCGGCGAAATCGGGGCGGGTGTTGTTTACGAAATCATCCTCGATCACCCATTGGCGGAAGGGTTCGTGCAGCACGGGGGCGGCGTCATGGCGGCCCGTTTGCGCGGCCAACTGCGCGATGTTTTCAGGCGTTGTGGCGGGGGTGATACGGTCCACCATTGTGGCGGGAAAGCGGGCATGAGCGGCGATCCAATCGGCCAAGGAGGGGTCGATCAGGCGGGCGAGGTCCAGCACGACACCGCGCACCAGTTTGCCGTTTTCGGGCAGGTTATCACAGGTGAGGATGGTGAAGGGGTCTGCGCCAGCCGCACGGCGCAGCGCCAAGGCGCGAACCAAAAAGCCGGGGGCCGAGCGGGGCAGTGGGGTGGCAAGGTCGTGTTGAACATCGGGGTGGTCGGGGTTCAGGCGGCCCGTGGCAGGGTTGTGGCAATAGCCTTTTTCGGTGACGGTGAGGGATACGATTTTCACGGCGGGGTCGGCCATCGCCGCCAGCACGGCGGCGGGGTTTTCGGGGGCCACGAGGACATCTTGCAGCACCTCGGTTAGAGCGGTTTTTTGGCCGTTCGGCGCAAGGGTGACAGAGGTATAGGCCCAGCCTTGGGGGGCCAGCGCGTCGCGGGTTGTAGGGCTTTGCAAGGACACGCCGATGATGCCCCAATCGCCGCCGCTGTGGGCCATCGCCTCGGCCACATAGACCGCGCCAAAGGCCCGATAGAACGCGCCGAGGCCGAGGTGGACGATGCCAACGCCGGGGCGGGGGGTTGTGCTGCGGGTCAGGCGATTAGCGGGCAAGCCAGCCTCCATCGACATTCAAAACCGCGCCGTGGATATAGGCGGCGGCAGGGGTGCAAAGATAGGTAGCAGCCCCCGCGATATCGGCAGGGTCGCCCCAGCGGCCTGCGGGGATACGGTCCAGAATAGCGGCGTTTCGGATGGGATCGGCGCGCAAGGCTTCGGTGTTGTTGGTTGTGATATAGCCGGGGGCGACGGCGTTGACGTTGATGCCTTTGGCCGCCCATTCATTCGCCAGCAGTTTGGTCAGGCCCGCGACGCCGTGTTTGGACGCGGTGTAGGATGGCACGCGAATGCCGCCTTGGAAGGACAGCAGCGAGGCGATGTTGACCACGCGGCCTGTTGTTTTGGTGGCAAGGATTTCGCGGGCAAAGGCTTGGGTCGTGAAAAAAAGCGCCTTGAGGTTCACGTCCATCACCGCATCCCAATCGGATTCGGTGAAATCAACGGCATCGTTGCGGCGGATGATGCCTGCGTTGTTTATCAGGATGTCAAAGCCTTGACCTGTGAACAGGGTTTGGCCTGCCATAGGATCAGTGAAATCGACGTGGACGGAGGAGGCGGCACCGCCTGCCTGCGTGATCTGCGCCACGGTTTCATCGCAGGGCCTGCGGCCTGCGCACACGACCGAGGCCCCTGCGGCAGCAAGGCCCACCGCGATGGCCTGGCCGATGCCGGTATTGGCACCCGTCACAAGGGCGTGGCAACCGTGAAGGGAAAAGGGATTGGTCATCGCAAATCCCCCGCATCCAGCATGTCCATATCGGTGAAGTCGACGTTATCGCCTGCCATTGCCCAGATGAATTGATAGGCCCCGATGCCCGCGCCGGAATGGATGGACCACGGCGGCGACAAAACACCTTGTTCATTGGCGACGAACAAATGGCGCGTCTCGGTCGCCTCGCCCATCAGGTGCAGCACGCGGGCCTGCGGGGTCATGCCGAAATACAAATATGCTTCCATCCGGCGGTCGTGGGTGTGTGGGGGCATGGTGTTCCAAATCGACCCTGTGTGCAGGGTGGTATAGCCCAGAACCAATTGGCAGCTGTCCATCACTTGGGGATGGATAAACTGGCGGATGGTGCGCTGATTGGCGGTTTCCGGCGCGCCGAGATTGACCTCATTCGCCTGCGCCACGGTGACAAGGCGCGAGGGGCAGGTGCGGTGGGCGGGGGCCGAGGTGATGTAGAAACGGCCCGCGCCCGCGAATGTCACAGCGCCCGACCCCATGCCAAGATACAGCACATCGCCGGTGTTCATCGTGTAGGCTTCACCGGCTGCTGCAACGGTGCCTGCGCCGCCGATATTCACGATGCCCATTTCGCGGCGATCAAGGAAGGATGGGGTGCGGGTTTCGCCGACTTTATCCAGCGTCAACGCGCCGCCAGCTGGTACGGCTGCGCCCATCGTGAAGCGGTCGTAGTGGGTGTAAACAAGGCGGATTTCACCATCGGCAAACAGGTTTTCCGTCAGGAAATGCTGGCGCAAGGCGGCGGTGTCCATGCCCTTGGCGTGATCTTGGTGGATGGCGTGGCGGGTTTGGACAGTCAGCATCGGGTTTTTCCTTTTTGGTCTTTTCCGGCAGGTTTAGGCGCGGCGATAAAGTTTCTGCGCGTTTTTTGCGCGACCTTGGGGTTTATCGGTGTCGCGCGAGGCGTGGCGGTGGAATGGTTGCCATGCTAATCTAGTCGACTAATATCCCAGTTGGCAAATGGGAATATGCGCCTATGCTGGAGGCGAGGGTTCACGAAGGGACATGAGATTAATGGGTGG
Organism: Pseudorhodobacter ferrugineus DSM 5888; assembly: GCF_000420745.1. GTDB lineage: Bacteria > Pseudomonadota > Alphaproteobacteria > Rhodobacterales > Rhodobacteraceae > Pseudorhodobacter > Pseudorhodobacter ferrugineus. The sequence goes on along the minus strand of NZ_ATVN01000017.1, from coordinate 73,662 downwards.
GTTTGACACATCCCGAGTGGCTGAGACGAAAACAGCCGCGCTTATCAGGCTGGAACCGGTTGCGCGGCCAACGGTTGCGGACCAGATCTATGATGTCTTGCAGCGCCGCATTCTGACGCTGGACCTGCCCCCGGGGACAAAGCTGTCCGAGGCGGAGGTTTCGGCGCAATTGGGGGTATCTCGCCAACCTGTGCGCGAGGCGTTCAAGCGGCTGGCGGCGCAGGGGTTTTTGCTGATCCGTCCGCAGCGCAGTACGATGGTCAGCTATATTTCCGAGGCGGCGATCTTGAAGGCGCGGTTTGTGCGCACGGCGCTGGAAACCCAAACCTGCCGCGAGGCCTGTGCGGTGCTGAAGCCTGCGGATTTTACGGCGCTTTCCGTGCTGATCGACGGGCAAGCGCAGGCGATTGATGATGGGGACCGAGAGGGGTTTCACGCGCTGGATGAGCAGTTTCACCGCGAAATTTGTGCGCGCTCGGGCGTGGGTTTTGTGTGGGATATGATCCACGATTGCAAAGCGCATATGGACCGGATCAGGCTGTTGTCACTAAACTCGAAATCGCAAAAGCGGGCCTTGGCCGAGCATGTTGTGATCCTTGAAGCGCTGATGACGCAGGACACGGAGGGGGCAGCAGCGGCGATGACACAGCATTTGGCGCGGATTACGGATCTGATTGGCGAGATCAAGGCGGAAAACCATGCTTGGTTTACGGATGATGGATTGGGGAGGGCGCTGCGATGAGTGTGGAGAAGATAGACACGCTGGTGATTGGTGCGGGGCAAGCCGGTGTTGCGATGAGCGAGCATCTGACAATTGAGGGCATTCCCCATATCGTGCTGGAACGCGCGCGAATTGCCGAACGCTGGCGGTCGGAACGCTGGGACGGGTTGGTGGCCAATGGCCCCGCGTGGCACGACCGCTTTCCGGGGATGGCGTTTGAAGGTGTGGACCCTGCGGCCTTTCCGGGCAAAGAACGCGTGGCTGATTATTTTGAAGCCTATGCCAAGCATATCAACGCGCCGATCCGCTGCGGGGTCAATGTGACCTTGGTGCGGCGCATTCCCCATGCGGGCGGGTTTCGGGTTGAAACCTCGGACGGTGTGATCGATGCGGATCATGTGGTCGCAGCCACAGGGCCGTTTCAGCGGCCGGTTTTGCCTGCCTTGGTGCCCGAAACTGCGGGGGTGTTTCAGATCCATTCATCGGGTTATCGCAACCCCGATCAACTGCCCGAAGGGGCGGTTTTGGTGGTTGGGGCGGGGTCATCCGGCGCACAGATTGCCGATGAATTGCAGCGCGCAGGGCGCAAAGTGTACCTGTCGGTTGGCCCACATGGCCGCCCGCCGCGCAGCTATCGGGGGCGCGACAATGTGTGGTGGTTGGGAGTGTTGGGCAAGTGGAACGCCGCAGCACCAGCGCCCGGCACCGAGCATGTGACGATTGCCGTCAGCGGCGCGCGGGGCGGTGAGACGATTGATTTTCGCAGGCTGGCCGCCGAAGGGATGACCCTGCTGGGGCGCAGTCAAAGCTATGACGGTGAGGTGTTGCGGTTTGCCGATGATCTGGTGGCAAATGTGACGCGCGGTGATGCGAATTATCTGTCGGTGCTGGATGAGGCGGATGCCTATGTCACGCGCCACGGGCTGGATTTGCCGCTGGAACCTGACGCGCGGCGGGTTTGGCCGATGCCTGCGTCGATGGAAAACCCGATCACAGCGCTTGACTTGGCCGAGGCCGGAATAACCGCGATTGTCTGGGCGACGGGCTATGCGGTGGATTATGGTTGGTTGCAGGTGGATGTGTTTGGCGCGGATGGCCGCCCCAAACATCATTGCGGCGTGTCGAATGAGCCGGGGTTGTTTTTCCTGGGCCTGCCGTGGTTGTCACGGCGGGGGTCGGCGTTTATCTGGGGGGTGTGGCATGATGCGAAATACATTGCCGACCAGATTGCCATTCAGCGCCACTATCGTGATTATCACCTAACCGCATCCAAGTGACTGAACGGAGAGTATGATGGCGCATTATCGGCACCGCAAGTTTAACACCAAAGACACCTATCCCGAACAAAAGCTGGACAATGACCTGTGCCAAGCGGTTGTGACATCAGGCGGGCGTACGATTTATCTGCGCGGCCAATGCCCGCAAAATCTGGATGATGCGCAAGATATTGGCAGCCATGATCCGGTGGAGCAGACCCATAAGGTGATGCAGAATATCCGCCAGTTGATCGAGGAATGTGGCGGGCGGATGGAGCATTTGGTCAAGGTGGTGGTTTACGTCACCGATGTGCGCCACCGCGAGGCGGTGTACCGGACAATGGGCGAATATCTGAAAGGGGTGCATCCTGTGTCGACTGGTTTGGTCGTAAGCGCCTTGGCGCGGCCGAATTGGTTGGTCGAAATTGATGGCACTGCCGTTATTCCGGATGACGTGGCATGACCTTTTCCATAGTCGCCCGCTGCGCCGATACGGGGATGTTTGGCGTGGCGATTGCGTCATCGTCACCCGCTGTGGCCGCGCGCTGTTCTTATGCGCGGGCGGGGGTTGGGGCGGTGGCGTCGCAGAATGTGACGGACCCGAGTTTGGGGCCATTGGGGCTGGATTTGCTGGCGCGGGGGTTGGGTGCGCGGGACGCGCTGGCGGCATTACGCGGGCAGGGCACGTTCATGGACTATCGGCAGGTGCTGATGGTTGATGCAGCGGGGCAAACGGCCATTCATTCGGGGCCAAACGCGCTGGGGGTGTGGGCGCAGGCGCAGGCGCTGAACGTGGCATCGGGTGGGAATTTGTTGCGGGATGCAGCTGTGGCGCAAGCGATTGTCGATGGGTTTTTGGTCAGTCGCGGGCATTTGGGGGATCGGTTGATTGCCGCAATGCAGGCCGGATTGGCGGCGGGTGGCGAGGCAGGGCCAATTCATTCCGCAGGGATGAAGCTGGTCGATAAGGTAAGCTGGCCCGTGGCGGATTTGCGCTGTGACTGGACGGAAGGGTGCCCGATTGACGCGGTGGCCACGGCGTGGGGCGTGTATAAACCGCAGCTTGACGCCTATATCCAGCGCGCGTTGGACCCGCGTGCGGCCCCGTCTTATGGCGTGCCGGGGGATGATTAAGCCTTTGGCAAAATCAGGATTGCGCGGAAATCATTGACATTGGTCAGCGTCGGGCCGGTGATGATTTGGCCGCCGATGGATTTGAAAAAGCTGTGGGCATCGTTATTTGCCAGCGCCGTTTCGGCAGAGGTGCCGGTTTGCGTGGCAAGGGCCAGCGTGTCGGGGCCGGCATAGGCGCCTGCGACCTCTTCGACCCCGTCCACGCCATCGGTATCACAGGCAAGGACGTGGATTTGTGGATGGCCGTTCAGCGCAATCGCTGCCGCAAGCGTGTATTCGGCGTTTGGCCCGCCGCGCCCGTTGCCCCGCCGCGTGACCGTGCATTCGCCGCCCGATAGCAAAAGCATGGGGCGGGGGAGGGGGGTTGCTGCGATTTGCATCGCAAGGGTGGCTTGGGTCTGGGCCAGATCGCGGGCCTCGCCTTCCAGCGCGTCGCCAAGGATTTGCACGTCGATTCCTTGGGACTCAGCTTGGGTTTGTGCTGCTTCGAGGGATTGGGACGGCGCGGCGATGATGGATAGGGCGGCACCGGCAAGGCGGGGATCATTTGGCGCGATGGGGGCGGGGGCGGTTTCGATGGCTGCGCGGATATGGGGGGGCAGATCGACATCCCATTGATCAAGGGCTGCAAGCGCCATCTGCGATGTGGCGGTGCTGCCAACCGTGGGGCCCGAGGCGATTTCGGATGGATCATCGCCCGGCACATCGGACAAAACGAGGCTAAGGATGCGGGCGGGGTGGGCGGCGACGGCGAGTTTGCCACCTTTGACCGCCGAGACTTGTTTGCGGATGATGTTCATTTGCGAGATGGGCATGCCGGAGGCCAGCAGAGCGGCGTTGAGGGTTTGCTTATCTTGCAGGGTCAGACCCGCCACAGGAGCGCAAAGCAGGGACGAGCCGCCGCCCGAAATGAGCGCGATGATCTGGTCATCGGGGCCAAGCGATTGGACGAGGGCAAGCATGCGTTGGGTCGCAGTCACGCCTGCTGCATCAGGGACGGGATGGGCGGCTAGGGCGATCTCGATCCCTTTGGTGGGGCGGCCGTAGCCGTAGCGGGTGATGACCAAGCCTTGGCAGGGTCCGTAAACCGCCTCTAATGCCTCGGCCATGCGCGCACTTGCCTTGCCAGCGCCGATGATGACCAAACGGCCCTTTGGGCGGGGTGGCAGATGGGCGGCAAGGCAGAGCATTGGGTCGGCGCGGGCAACGGCTGTGGTGAACAGATCGGTGAGCAGGGCGCGGGGGGTCATATCAGGCCAGCCATTTTTTGTAGTCGCTGACCAGCAGATGTGTGGGCGCCGTATCCTCATCTACCGTGGCAAAGCGGCCAATGGGTTCGCGGAAAATGTTGTCGGTTTCGTCGTCGTTCACGGTCGATACCTCGCCAATCAGCACATCACCGCCATCGCCCCAAAAGGCATGCCAATCGCCGGGCATCAGGGTGACGCTTTGCCCCGGTGCAAGGCGCAGTTTTTCGCCGGGGGCAAAATCGCGCTGGATGCCATCGCAAAACACGGTTCCGCCCCTATCGTCCGCAAAATTGCCTGCGGGGTCAGAGCCGAAAAGTTCGACCACCAAGGTGGCACCGCCGCGGTTGATGATATCCTCGGCCTTGAGGACGTGGGTGTGCATGGGCGAGAGTTGATCTTGTTTCGAGATGAGCAGCTTTTCGGCATAGCACATGCCGCCGCCGCGTTGCAGATCGGCGAGCCTGCCGTTGCGCAGGGTGAACAGAAACAGGCCCATCTGGTCGTAACGCCCTGCGCCGTAATCGGTGATATCCCAACCGCAGCGGGCTGAGATCACATTGGCGGCGCGTGCGGCATTGGCCTGAAAATCGGCAGGCGACCAATAGGCGAAAGGTGGCAAGGTAAAGCCGAAGTGGCGGATCATCGCATCCGCCTCGGCCATAATGTCGTTTATACGGGAGCGTTTCATATCGGGCCTTTTGCGGGTCACATGAGAATTGGCAAGATGTGCCAAACATGCGACGAATGGGGCAAGGCGTGCAAGTGGAGACAGATCTGATGAGCAATCTTGAAGCGGCCCTTGGGTTGATTGATGCCGCGAATGCGGCGGATCCGACGCAGGAAGATGGTCGCCCTGCGGCGTTGCTGTACGGTGAGCGGATGTCGGCCGAGGTGGCGCGGTTGTTTCCGCAAGCATCAGATGTGTTGCAGATTGCTGCGCGCGGCCAGCATGTAGAGCGCTGGTTGTTGAAGCGGGCCGAGTTTCCCGAGGGGAAAGAAGGCTATCACGCGTGGCGGCGCGAGCAGGGGCGGCGGCATGGTGCGCGGGTTGCTGGGATCATGGCGCAGGCGGGCTATGATGTGGCTGATCAGGCGCGGGTCGGCGTGTTGCTGCGCAAGGAAGGCATCAAGCGCGATGCAGATGTGCAGGCGCTGGAGGACATTATTTGCTTTGTGTTCATCCGTTGGTATTTTGCCGATTTCGCGGCCAAGCGCGGGGCCGAGGATTTGCAAGGCATCGTCGATAAGACCGCGCGCAAGATGTCAGAGCAGGCACGAGCCCGGGTGCTGGCGGAATTTGATTTGCTGCCGGACTTGGCAGCGGCGTTTGCCGTTTGATTGGGGCGCGCGCGCGATTGCGGCGGCGAAAATACCTTACAATGCGGCCAATGGCCTGATACAGATTTCGGGGAATTGCCCGAGAAAGGAACAGCATGTCCAGACAACTTTTTGGCACCGATGGGGTGCGTGGGCAGGCCAATACTTGGCCGATGACCGCCGAAGTGGCCTTGCGCCTTGGGGCAGCGGCAGGGCGGCATTTTCGGCGCGACAAGCAAGAGCACCGTGTGGTGATCGGCAAGGATACGCGGCTGTCGGGCTATATGATTGAAAATGCGCTGACGGCGGGTTTTACATCAACGGGCATGAACGTGTTTTTGCTCGGGCCAGTTCCGACACCGGCGATCGGGTATTTGACCCATTCGCTGCGCGCAGATGTGGGGGTGATGATTTCGGCCAGCCACAACCCAGCAGCGGACAACGGGATCAAGTTTTTCGGGCCGGACGGGTTTAAGCTGAGCGATGAGGACGAGCGGTCGATTGAAGCGCTGCTGCAAAAGGATTTGATGCCTGCAGCCCCCGAAAACATCGGGCGGGCGCGGCGGTTGGAAGATGCGCGCGGCCGTTATGTCGAATATGCCAAGACCACCTTTCCGCATCGCAAGCGGTTGGACGGGTTGCGGATTGTTCTGGATTGCGCGAACGGCGCTGCCTACAAAACCGCCCCCGCCGTGCTGTGGGAATTGGGGGCCGAGGTTATTTCCATTGGCGTGTCGCCAGACGGGTTCAACATCAACGCGGAATGCGGGTCGACCCATCCGCAGGCGGCGGCGCGCAAGGTACGGGAAAGCCGCGCCGATATCGGGATTTGTCTGGATGGCGACGCAGACCGTGTGATCTTGATTGATGAAAAAGGCCAGACCATCGACGGCGACCAGATTATGGGCTTGATCGCGTCACATTGGGCGCGCGAAGGGCGGTTGCAGGGCAACGCGCTGGTGGCGACCGTGATGTCGAACCTTGGGCTGGAGCGGTTTTTGGAGGGCCAAGGTATCGGGCTGGAACGCACCGCGGTAGGCGACCGCCATGTGGTCGAGGCGATGCGCGCCAAGGGGCACAATCTGGGTGGTGAGCAGTCGGGCCATATTGTGATGACCGATTATGCCACCACGGGGGACGGGGTGATCGGGGCGTTGCAGTTTTTGGCGGCGATGGTCGAAACCGGCAAAAAAGCCAGCCAGTTGGGCCGCGTGTTTGAACAGGTTCCGCAAAAGCTGATCAATGTGCGTTATGCGCGTGACAAGGCCCCGCTGGACAGTGCCGAAGTGCAGCAGGCGATTGCCGATGGCGAGGCGGCGCTAGGGACCAGCGGGCGGTTGCTGATCCGCAAGTCGGGGACAGAGCCTTTGATCCGCGTGATGGGCGAGGCCGAAAATGTGGGCCTGCTGACAGACGTGCTGAACAAGATCGTCGATAGTGTGAACCGCGCGTCGTAACGCGGGGTTCACTTTTCGTAGTGATTTGGCGTGTTTTGGTGCCAGCGCCACGCATCGCGGATCATGGATTCCAGCGTTGAGCGTTGTGGTGCCCAGCCAAGTTCGGTGATGGCGCGGTTGGACCCTGACACCAGTTTTGCACAATCGCCGGGCCGGCGCGGGCCTGTGACATGCGGCACGGCGCGGTTGGTCACGGCATGGCTGTGTTCAATCACTTGGCGCACCGAAAACCCGTCGCCGGTGCCCAGATTAAAGACGCGGTTGGGCTTGCCGTCTTGCAACCATTTCAGGCCAAGCACATGCGCATCGACCAGATCGCTGACATGCACATAATCGCGGACGCAGGTGCCATCGGGGGTGGGGTAATCGGTGCCGAAAATGGTCAGCCCGTCACGTTTGCCCGCGATCGCGTCAAGCATTAGGGGGATCAGATGGGTTTCGGGTTGATGAAACTCGCCAATCTCGGCCTCGGGGTCGGCGCCGGCGACGTTGAAATAGCGAAAGATCACATGGCGCAGGCCGTGGGCTGCGGTGAAATCGTGCAAAATATCCTCAATCGCGCGTTTGGAGGCACCATAGGCGTTGATCGGGCGTTGGGGAGAATTTTCATCCAAGACAACATTATCCTGATCGCCGTAGGTCGCGCAGGTCGAGCTGAACACGACATCCAAGCAGTTTGCGGCCACAGCCGCTTCGACCAGATTAAGCGCGCCTGTGACGTTTTCGCGCCAATAACGACCCGGGTCTTGCATGCTTTCGCCGACCTGGCTGAGTGCGGCAAAATGCATGACTGCGGCGGGTTTGTACTGGGTGAACACGGCGTCAAGGCGTGAACGGTCAAGCAGATCGCCGCGTGCAAACGGGCCGAATTTCACGGCCTGTTCCCAGCCGGTTGAACAATTGTCATAGGTGACGGGGGTAAAGCCCGCGTTTTTCAAGGCTTTACAGGCATGTGACCCGATATAGCCCGCGCCGCCTGTCACCAAAATCGTTTTCGAAATCATCAGATGCCGTGTGAGGTTAGGACGCTGTGCAAGGCGCGCATTTTGCCTGTGCGGTGGGTCCATGTGTGTTTCTCCCTGTCCGTAGCACAAGGCCAGTTTGCAAACAAACCCCGTTTTTGCATGGCTATTCGCGCGGCAGATGCCAGACTTGAAAGTTAATTGAATAAAACTGCTTAGGGTTGAATAGTCTTTGAGAGGGTTTAAGGTGCCGTCTTGGGCGACCCTTTGGACAAGCCGCGATGGCGCACGGGAAATTGAGAGTTGGCATATGATCTATGAAAAATTTTTTCCGCTGAAGACTCTCAAAATCGAAGGCAGCAGTGCCTATGCGGCAAGTGTTGATCTGGCATCGCTGAACCATCTGTCAACGGCGCTTGCGGTGCTGTTCGGGCCGGATGACGCGCCGGTTTGTTTGGATGTCGGGGCCAATATCGGGCTGACGACCTTGCTGATGGACCAGTCGTTCAAGGGTGGGCGGGTTCTGGCGTTTGAGCCGCATCCCGTGACGTTTGGGCAGATGGACCGGAATATTTCAGCCAATCAAACCGGTACCAATCGGATTGAAACGTTTAACTTTGCACTGGGCAAAGCAGATGGCGAAGTGTTGTTTCGCGATGTAGATCAATACAATACGGGAAACTCTTTCTTGTTGGAAGGGAGTTTGGCGGCGGCGCAGGATGCCATTCGTGTGCCGGTGCGGACTTTGGACGGGTTTGACGGGACGCCGGACCATATTGATCTGATGAAGATTGACGTGGAAGGGTTTGAGCTGGATGTGTTGAAGGGCGCCGAGGCGACACTGGCCCGTGTGGATACGGTGTTGATCGAGTTCAATCATTGGTGCCTGTCGTCGCTGGCGCATGTTTTGCCGATCGATGCGCTGGCGTTCATTTTTGACACGTTTGAGGGTGTCTTTGTCTTTGATCTGAAGGCAAAGGCCTATGTGCGCGTGCAGACCGACGCGCAGAAATGGAGCTTTCTGCACAAGAATATGGTGAATTTCAACGTTAACGACCTGTTGTGTACCAATTCAAGCACGGTGATCAGGCGGGTCACGGCAGCTGGCAAATTGGCATAGCGGGCGTGGTTGGTCAGACAATAACACGTTGTGTGCAAAGGGCGAAGGGCATATCAATTGCAGACCTTGGGATCGACTTTTTTGGGCTTGCCGCAGGTGTGGCGAGGGGCCGGAGAAAAGCGGATGTCAGGCACAAGAACAACGATACAAGGTTGAATGATCGGATGCCGCCAAACGTGATATTGGACGCCGCGAAACGAACGCTTCGGATCGAGGCTGCGGCCTTGGCCGAAATGGCCGAGAACCCGCCGGCCGCTTTGCCTGCCGCCGTTGAGGCGATTTTGGGGATTTCGGGCCGGGTGATCGTTTCGGGGATTGGTAAGTCGGGCCATATCGGGCGCAAGATTGCAGCGACCCTTGCGTCAACCGGAACGCCTGCGTTTTTCATCCATGGGGCCGAGGCAAGCCACGGCGATTTGGGGATGATCACCGAGCAGGATATTTGCCTGCTGATATCCAATTCCGGTGAAACGGCGGAATTGCGCGATTTGCTCTATCATGTCCGCCGCTTTTCTATCCCGTTGATCGGGATTTCGTCCAAGGCTGACAGCACCTTGATGCGGGCCGCCGATTACGCCTTATGCTTGCCGCAACGGCCCGAAGCCTGCCCGATCGGCATGGCGCCGACGACATCAACCACGCTGACCTTGGCCTTGGGCGACGCGCTGGCCGTGGCCTTGATGGAGCAGCGCGGGTTCAAGCCCGAAGACTTCAGCGTGTTCCATCCGGGCGGCAAGCTGGGGGCGCAGATGATGACCGCGCGCGAGATTATGCATAAGGGCGAGGCGATGCCGCTGGTCGAGGTCGGCGCTGATATGAAGCAGGTTTTGCTGACCATGACATCCAAAGGGTTTGGCATTGCGGTTTTGGTGCGGGATGGTGTGTTGGCAGGCGTGCTGACCGATGGCGACATTCGGCGCAACATTGATACGTTGATGCAAAGCAACCCCAGCGAGATTGCCAATGCCGACCCGATCACAATTGCCCCCGATTGCTTGTTGCCCAAAGCGCTTGCCATTGCCAATGACCGCAAGGTAACCGCCCTGTTGGTGGTGGATGAAGGCCGCAGGCCCGTGGGTGTTGTGCATGTTCATGATCTTTTGCGCGCAGGTGTAATGTGAAAACAGTTCTTTTTATTCCGGCCCGTTATGCATCTACCCGCTATCCGGGCAAGCCGTTGGCCGCACTCCGCCAGCCCGATGGCAGCGTGAAAACCCTGATCGAGATGAGTTGGGACGCGGCAATGCAGATAAAGGGTGTCGATGCCGTCTATGTCGCCACGGATGATGAGCGGATTGCGACGGCGGCGCGGGGGTTTGGCGCGGATGTGGTGATGACCAGCGAGGCCTGTGAAAACGGGACCGCGCGCTGTGCCGATGCCTTGGCGCGGCTGGGGGGTGAGCCTGATTTGGTGGTGAATTTCCAAGGCGATGCGCCGCTGACACCACCGTGGTTTGTGGAAGGTCTGATTGCCGCAATGCAGGCGGACCCGTCTATCGGTATGGCCACACCAGTGCTGCGCTGTGATCGCCTGACCTATGACAATTTTACCGAAGACCGCCGGAATGGCCGCGTGGGGGGCACGACTGCGGTGTTTGACCGCGATATGCGGGCGCTTTATTTTTCCAAAGAGGTGCTGCCGTTTATCGACCCAGGCAAGCTGCCCAACCCTATCCCTGTGTTTCACCATGTGGGTGTTTACGCCTACCGCCCCGATGCGCTGCGGGCCTATACCCAAAGCCCCGTTTGCCAGCTGGAACTGCTGGAAGGGCTAGAGCAATTGCGGTTTTTGCACAACGGAACACCGGTGCGCTGCGTCGAAGTGGATGCGCGCGGCAGGTTGTTTTGGGAGCTGAACAACCCCACAGATGTTGCCCGCATTGAAGCGGCGCTGGAGGCGAAATGATTGAGACGAAAATAGTCACCGTTGGCGATATCCGGATCGGGGGGATGGAACCCTTTGCGCTGATCACTGGGCCGTGCCAGTTGGAAAGCCTTGACCACGCGCGGATGATGGCAAGCCGGATTGCCGAGGCCTGTGCGCCCACCGGCACGCGGTTCATTTTCAAGGCGAGTTATGACAAGGCGAACCGATCGTCCATTAGCACCGAGCGTGGGATGGGGCTTGAGGCGGGGTTGGAGGTTTTGGGGCGTATCCGCGAGGAATTTGGCTGCCCGATCCTGACCGACGTGCATGATGCGCGGCAATGCGCGCCTGCGGGGCAAGTGTGTGATGTGATCCAGATCCCTGCATTTTTGTGCCGCCAAACCGATTTGCTGCTGGCGGCAGGCGAAACGGGCCGCGCGATCAATATCAAAAAGGGGCAGTTTTTGGCGCCTTGGGATATGGCGCATGTGGCCGAGAAAGTGGCGTCGACAGGCAACACAAATATCATGCTGTGCGATCGTGGCACGTCCTTTGGCTATAACACGCTGGTCAGCGATTTTCGCGGCCTGCCGACGATGGCGCGCACCGGATACCCCGTTGTATTTGACGCGACCCATTCGGTGCAGCAACCGGGCGGACAGGGGGCAACATCGGGCGGGCAGCGCGAATTTGCGCCAGTGCTGGCGCGGGCGGCCGTGGCCGTTGGGGTTTCGGCCTTGTTTATCGAAACGCATGAAGACCCCGACAATGCCCCATCAGATGGGCCGAATATGATTCCGATTGACAAGATGAAGCTGTTGATCGGCCAGTTGCGGGCCTTGGACGATCTGACCAAATCCCAAGCAGAGGTATTCTAAGGCTTTGGTTGCGATACAATTTTCCCTTGCCCATCACACGGCTTTTAAGCCCTGCAATTTGCGAAGGCTGTAGATATGCGCTTTGAAAAAGTCAGGTTGGCAACGCTTCGCCCTGTTGTGGCCGCCGACTTTTTAAGGCCCTTACCACGGATGCAAAACGCAAGCAGCGGGATGCAAAATACGATCACGCAGCGGATGGTGAACTGGCTGGGGCCTGCGCTGTTGGATGTGTTCGGACAACCGCCCGAGGCAGCGCTTTGGGGGCCAGACGGCAATGTACCGACAGAGGCGGTTTATGCCGCCGAGAACCTTGATCCATCGACAGCGGGATGGAGAAAGATTTATGCGCGAACGCCAAGCGACGAGGCCGTTTCGCTTTTGGCCCCGTTGCTGAAAGGCGCTTTGCTGATCGGGTTTGAACTTTCGCCCTATCAGAAGAAAATCTGTGACGCGCTGGATGTGCCGTACATTTCCTATGCTATTCATCCACTGCGGTTCATGTCTGATTATGTGTTTATGGTGGACAGCAATTTCGTGACGGTCAGCGATTTGGCCGCGTTTGAAATTGCGACAGGTGACATCAAGTTTGCGGCCCAGTTGAAACAGGCCGAGGTGGCAGCGATGCCGGGGCCGCGTTTGAAAGCGGGTTCGGCGGTTTTGTTCGGGCAGGTTGATGTTGATGCGGCCTTGCTTGACCCTTGGGGTAGTTTCCTGAGCTTGCAAGACCATCCCCAAGCGTTGGATGCCCTGTTTTCGCAGCATGAAACGGTCTATTTCAAACCGCATCCGTATCAAAATGCCGCCTCGGCGCAGGTTCAGTTTCTGAACCGTTACGGCAATGTCGCGTTTTTGACCACCAACCCGTACAAGCTGTTGGCCGCGCCCGAGATTGCGGTGGTATCAGCCATCACATCGAGTGTTTTGTCCGAGGCTTTGCTGTTCAACAAAGCGGTGCGCCCCTTGTCGGATGGCTGGACGGATCATTCCAAAACGCCTGCCTATGATCTTGGCATTTTGTCGCGCGCCTTTTGGCGACAGATCACGGGCGACAACGGGATCAATGCCAAACCAGAGCCGCGTTTTCACGGTGTCACGCTGAAAGCGTTGTTGAAAGTGTCGTGGGAAGATTTTGGCCGCGCGACCACGGAACCTGCCGGTGCAATACTGCCGTTTGATATTAAAACGTCGTTCGGCAAGCCCGACGGTGAAACACCGCTGAGTTTTGACGGGCAGTGGGAGAGCTATTCAAAAGACCATCGCTGGATGGGCAAAGGGTCTGCGTTTGTGTCGTTTCGGGTGCCCAGCGGCGATGTGATGCCCTGCCTGATTGAATTGGACATCGGCGCTATGGCGTCTGAAGCGTTTCCGGTGACGTGTTATGTTATGTGCGGCACGGCCATTCTGGCGCAAGAGGTGTTCAAAGACCGCGCGCGCCGGACCATCAAACTTGTCGTGCCACAGCGCCACATCTCGGCGCTTGGCGATATTGTGCTAGAGGTCAATTGCAATACCGGCAATTCGCCCAAGGTTATCGGGGATGCGCCGGACAATCGGATGCTGTCACTGGCGTTTTACACCCTGAAGGTGTCGTCGCCAAAGAGAAGCCAGTTTATCGGGATCGGGCAGACGGTTCATATTGCAGAAGGGGCGGCGACCGATGCGCTGTTGCAGCGGGGTTGGACCAAGCCGGAGCCGCGTTTTGTGTGGTCAAGTGGCCGACATTCGGTGCTGTCCCTTGTTTTGGGGCGTACGCCGGATGAAGATATCGAGCTGGTTTTGGGCAATGTGCATGCGTTCCTGTCGGATGTGATGCCAAGCAATGCAATGGTTGTATCGGTGAATGGCGAGGTGTTGCACCGGCATAGTTTTGATAAGGTCAATAATGTGGGGGTCGACCTTGTTGTCCCGCTTCCGCGCCGGTTTTTGCAAAATAACCTTGGGGCTGTGGATGTTGATATCAACCTTGTTGGCAGCCATTCGCCTGCAATGGCCGGGGTGTCCAAGGACACGCGCGATATCGGGATTATGATCCAATCAGTCCATCTGCGGTCAGCCATCGGGGCATTGGCGGCGCAGGGGCAAGGCCATATTGCCAATGTGATCGGGCCATTCGGCATTCACACCGGATTGGCGGTGATGGCGCGCAGCACCGCAATGGCGCTATCCACGGCGATGGTGCAAAATACGGGTGCGCTTTTGGGGCCGCGAGCGGTGAATTTCAACAACTCGCTGCATCTGGACGAGGATACCGGTTTTGTCAAAGCCGGTGGCACAGGGTCAAAGGTGAATCTGTTTGTCGGCGATGTGACGCGGATTGAACGGATGGTAAAACGCAACGGCACCGCGTTTTTGCAAGACCGCTACAATATCGTCTATGGCGCGTGGGAATTGGAGCAACTGCCGACCTATTTGGCCGACACCCGTTATATCAACGAATTCTGGGGGCTTTCGACCTTTATCGCAGAGGCCGCGAAAAAGCGGATGGATGTTCCGGTGATGGCCTTTCCTATTCCGGTGGATTTGCATTACCCCGAAACCCTTGCGCCGCGATCCAAGTTCAATATTCCCGATGACCGCTTTGTGTTCCTGTTCACCTTCAGCATCGATTCCACGATGGCGCGCAAGAACCCGCAGGCTGTTTTGGACGCGTTTCAGATTGCGTTTCCCGACATGCAGGTGCCCGTGTGTCTGGTGATCAAAAGCATGGCCAAACAAGCCTCGGCTCAAAACCGCGAAGACTATGCGCGGTTCAAGCTGCGGGCAAAGAATGATCCACGTGTCGTGCTGATCGAAGAAACACTTAGCCGCGATGAAAACGCATCGCTCTATATGAATTGCGATGCCTATATCTCATTGCACCGCGCCGAAGGGTTTGGCCTGACGATGGCCGAGGCGATGGGCTATGGCAAGCCGACCATTGGCACGGGCTATTCCGGCAACCTTGATTTCATGACGCCCGAAAATTCCTGTTTGGTGGCGTTTACCAAAGTCGAGATGGAGGCGGAGGCGTACCACAATCAGGTGCAGCACTGGGCCGAGCCGGATGTTTATGATGCCGCGCGTCATATGGTGCGGGTGTTTGAGGATGTTCGGTTTCGAGAGCAGATTGCACGAGCGGGCAAACGCAGCATTCACACGGAATTTTCGCATGAGGCGGTTGGCCGCAAACTGTTGGCGCGTCTTTTGCGTATTCATGAGGGCTGAAATTTGGTTGGCATAAATGTGATTGGTATGCCGTTTGGCATGCATGGCCTTGGGCAGGAATTGCGCGACAAGGTTCGGGCGTTGAGGTCGGTGGGCATTGATGTTTGCGTGTTGGAGCAGAATTACAGTTCGCTGCGCCGCCGAATTGTCGAGCCGGATATCGAGGCGTTGCTGTCGGCAAAGCCGGTTTATCCGGTCAACCTGATTTGCCACAACCTGCCCGCCACGCATTTGATCCAGCGGAAAAACCCCGAATTGTTGGATGGCCGCTACAACATCGGTGCTCCGTATTGGGAATACCCCGAAATTCCGGGAAACCATCTGCCCGGATTCGATGCGCTGGACGAAATTTGGACATCGAACAGCTTTTTGACCGACTGTTTCAGGCCTGTGGCGGATGTGCCTATTATCGAAATGCCGCTGCATTTACCGTTTCCGCAGGACACGGACCAACCCGCGCTTGACGGAGGGGATGCCTTTGTTTTCGGCTATGTGTTCGACTTTAATTCGATGGCGTCACGCAAAGATCCCACCGTGCTTATCCTTGCGTTTCTAGAGTGTTTCGGGGCCACGCCGGAAGCGCCGGTTGAATTGGTGCTGAAATACAGCATGGAAAAGTCGCGTTGGATCAATCCGGCTCGGGTCGAGGATTTCTTGCGGTTGGCAGCGCTGGACCCGCGGATAAAACTGATCCCCGATGCCTATTCGACCGAACAGATGGCCGCGTTGATGCAAAGTTTTGACGCCTATGTATCGCCGCACCGCGCCGAGGGGCTGGGGCGCGGGATTATCGAGGCGATGATGCGCGGCAAGGCGGTGGCGGCAACGAAATATTCGGGGCCTGCGCAGTTTCTGGACCTGGAATGGAGCTATCCGCTGGACTTTTACGCGAGCCATGTGGGCGCAGAGGCCTTTGGTGACACAAAGCCCGGATTCAGCTGGGTCGAGGTTGAACTGGAGTCTTTGGTGGCTGCGATGACAGCGCTTGCCGCGGATCCGCAGGCGGCGGCCAGAAAAGGCGCAATAGCAGCCAAAATGATGCGCGACCGGCATGGGCCAAAGGCGTTTGGCATGGCCTGTCTGGAACGGCTGCGCGCCATTGAGGCGAAGGCCGCAGACAGGGTATTATCGCCGGCGGATTGTGTGGTTCAGCGGGACTGTATCAAAGAATAATCTTTATGTTCGGTTTGGTGTGGCTTACACCCGCAATCAGGCTTTGGGCCACGTGGCCTGCTGTGTGCGTTGAAACCGGTGAGCGAGGATCTGTTGTATGACCAATCGTAAAGGCATCATCCTTGCAGGTGGCTCTGGCACGCGGCTTTATCCGGTGACGTTGGGCGTTTCCAAGCAGTTGCTGCCGATTTATGACAAGCCGATGATTTACTATCCGTTGTCTGTGCTGATGCTGGCAAATATCCGCGAGATTTGCATCATCACCACGCCGCAAGATCAAGATCAGTTCAAGCGGACCTTGGGGGATGGCAGTCAGTGGGGTGTTTCGCTGACCTATGTGGTCCAGCCCAGCCCGGATGGACTGGCGCAGGCCTTCATTCTGGCCGAGGCATTTTTGGATGGCGCGCCTTCGGCCTTGGTGTTGGGCGACAACATTTTTTACGGGCACGGTTTGCCGGAAATGCTGGCCGAGGCGGATGCCAAAGCGGTGGGGGGCACGGTGTTTGGATACCGTGTGGCGGACCCGCAGCGCTATGGTATTGTCAGTTTTGACGAGGCGGGGCAGGCGATTTCCATCATTGAAAAGCCCGAGGTGCCGCCGTCGAATTACGCGGTAACGGGGCTGTATTTTCTGGACAGCACGGCCCCTGCACGGGCGCGGAACGTCACCCCTTCGGCGAGGGGCGAATTGGAAATTACCACGTTGTTAGAGACTTATTTGCACGAAGGTGCCTTGGACGTGAAACGCATGGGCCGCGGTTACGCATGGTTGGACACGGGCACGCACGGGTCACTTTTGGATGCCGGAAACTTTGTGCGGACGCTTGAAGAGCGGCAGGGCCAGCAAACGGGTTGTCCCGAAGAGATAGCCTTTGCAGCAGGTTGGATTGATAAAGCCGCCCTGATTGATCTGGCAAAACAGTACAGTAAGAATGAGTACGGTCGTTACCTTTTGTCGCTTGTCCGGTAAGCCCCCCCGTAACCGGCAGTCCAAAGGCGAAACCGTTTGCCGCCGGTAATTTCGTGGATAACGTTCATTTGGAGCAAACGGGCCAAGCCGCGTTCGGCACTGTCGCGGGACATGCCCGTTAGCAGTGCCGCAGCTTCGGTCGTAAGGATCGGGCGGGCGGATAAAGCATTTATCAGCTTGGCGGGTGTGCTGCCCTTTATGCCCGATGTCGCAGCGCGCGCCGAGGTTGACCAAGCGTTAAGCCGGTTCAATTCCAATGTCGCCGTTTCAGCGCCTGCCTTAATGGCCGTCAACCATTCTGCCAAGCGGGTGACCTGTGCCCCCAAGTGCCAAGCGCCCCGCCCGGGCGCCAAGGGTGCAAAGCCAAGGCTCCGGTTTTCTTGCGCTGCTATCCGTGCGGCAGCGGTCGCCGGTTCCAGCAAATCATCGGGCGCAGATAATCCGGTCAACCGCCATAGGGCCAGACCATAGCCCGCCCGTGTCAGCGGATGGCATGTTGCCATAGCCGCCATGCCATCGGCAAAAAGGTCGGCGGCCAAATCAAATTCGGCCCCTTTCGGGCGCGGGCTTAGGGTTTCTGGCAGGTCCGACAGGCCCACATCATGCAGACCCAAGAACGCGCGCATGGCCGGCAAAGGGCCGGGGCGTGCCAGCAGGCGGCGATAGGCCCAAGCGGATTGTGTAAGGTCACCACGCGCATCGCAAGCCCCCCCCGCACCGCAAAGATAGGCCGCGATCTGTTCACGGCGAAGGCGCGTGCCTTGTGCCCAAAGCATTGCTTCGACCTCTATCAAGGCCAATCGTTCCCCTGCACCTGGCCCAAGCTGGCGACAATGTTCATCCAAAGTGGCCAAAGCGGCTGCAGCGCGGGCAAGTTGCGGGGCAAGGGTGCTTTCAGCCTTTTGCCAATGGCTGGGGTCAATCAACAGGCGTTGGTCGGGGGCCTTAAACGGCGTGCCGAAATCATCGTCACTTGGGCCAGGCAGGAACCATAGATCTTCGTCGGGGGTCTGCACCTCATACGGCGAGGCATAAAGATCATCCGGATCGATGCTGTCTTGTTTTATGATGGGTTGGCGTGCCATGTCCGCAGAATAGAGGCTATTTCCTGGCGCGACCAGCCCCGAGCCTGTAGGCAATGCTTTGCAAGATTATCCCATTGGTATTTATGTCGGTGTAGTCGGTGCTTGCGATGCCCGTATCAACAAAGATGCAGGACGCGAAACCAACCTTGTCACGGGCTTTTTCGCGGACTGTTCGCAGCAGCAATTCTGCAAACGGATGGTCAAAAATCATGGCCCAAAGGTAAGCGGATTTGCAGCTGATTGCCATAAAGCTATCGGCAACGGCTGTCGCGGTAATCTTGTCTTTTTCGACGATGCTGACCTTCCATGGGGCCGCGCCTTCACCCACCTGATACCCTTGATACACAAACCACGGCGACCGGTTCAGGGGCGTTTCCGAAGGGCAAAGAATGCGCCCTGAGGTGCGGTATTCGGAAGCCATTGCGGTGAACAAAACCTCAGAAAGATAGGTGACAGAGGGGCTGAAGCCATTGTCCAACGCATCAAGCAAAAGCGGCTCTGTTCCAACCGGTCCCAATAGTTGTAGACGCTCAAGAAACTGGATTTTCTGATCTGTCGAGGTGATATCGGTAAAACCGGCATAAGGGCTTTTCGCATCAAAGCCCCAGCGTTTTAGGCCCATTGCCGAATAATGCGCATATTGCGAAAAGTCGGCGGCCACCAAATTTTTGCCAGAAATTGCATGCAGGCGCCCGTCTAATATAACATCTTTGATGGCCCAGCCATTGACCACTTTCTGAACCAAACCTGCATCAATCGCGGGGTGGTTGGCCAGATTAGCCAAAGAGGCCAGCAGGCGGCATGTATCGGACGCATTGAAATTGCGGGTCGTGCTGCCGGTTGCGACGTTGATCTCTTCGGGTGGAAGGTTGAGGCCCTTGATATTCCGGCCCGAGATGCGCTTGAGAATGCGTTTGGTTTGGTTTTGAAAGCTGTCTTGCGACAAAAGACCAAGATCAACGCCCGCGATCAGGGCATTGAGATGGCTGCCAATATCCCACATCGTTACCCGATCATATCGGCTGCCGGTACTGGCGGAAAAATCATTGGATGCGGTACAAAGCCCTGTGTTTTTATTGGTCAGCTTTTCGAAATAACCCCATGCGGCGCGTGCATCTTGCATAAGGGCGTCGTGGTCGGTGTCGGGCGCGTGTGTATGGCGAAGCACGGCAGGCGCTCCAGCCTCGGTTTGGCGGTAAAGCGGCAGCAACGTGTCGGGGGGGACGGACAGGTCGATCAGGCATTTCAGATCGACGATCTCGGTGACCGCATCATCGCGAAACCCGTTCAATGCGCGAAGGATCGCCATGCGGTTTGCGGGGCTGGTCAGGGCGAGAGAATGCAGCACAACCAAACTGTCGGATAAGGGGTTCAGGGCATTGGGCAAGGCGGCAATGGCGGCTGTATCGGTCACTTCAAAGGCTAGGGGCTGATGGTAGCGGCCTTTTGCATCCATGCCCTGCCATGCCGACTGTTCGGTGCGCAATATGATTTCTTGCCCGGGCGACTGGCGTAAGGGGTCTGGAAATGGCGTATTGCGGAGTGTTGAAAATGACGCCCAGACGGGTGGTTCAAGCTGTACTTTACGCCCCAGTGCCTTGCCGGTTGAAGGGACAAGAGGCATCCAAAAGGCCAGTCCGTCCAGCGTGACGCGCTTGGGCAATGGCGGCGCGCTGACACTAAAGCCGATATTGTGCTGCGCCAGCAGGGATTTCATCAATTCGACCCCTGTTTGAAACGCGAGGTCGGGTCCTGTTGCATCCAAAATATGCAAGGCAATGTGGCGCGCAAAGCTGTTGCCATCTCGGATCATGATATCGCGCGGCAGCACGGGGCCGCCTTGGCCTGTGATATCCATTTGGCGCAGCACAGTCGTTTCAGCATCAAGGGATTGGATCGCCGAAGCAGCCTTTAGGCTGCCAAAGTTTTGGGCTGAGACGCTGAAAATGCCTGTATTTTGAGTAACGCTTTGCGAAAACCGAGTGATATCCGTTTCTGCAAAGTTCAGTTTTTGGCCTCCAATTAGGTGCAGTATTCCGTTTTCGGATTGGCGGTTGCTGGTGGCTTGGCGATCATCGCGGGGCAGGGCCAAGACGGTACGGACCCCCGCCGCGCGCAAACCCGTAAGAAGTTGGGGATTTGGGGTTGAGTGGCAGCTGACAGTGCTAATGGAGCGGGGCAAAGCATCAACCACATCAAGCCCAAGCGTTTCGCAAAGCTGGGCGATTGCAAGGCTTGCCAGCCTTGCCTGAAAGTAGGGGCGATGCTGTTCAAGGTCGGGGATTAGGGGCGCGAGTTCCATAATGCCGGGATTGCCCAGAAAGAAGCGTTGCAATAGCTGCGCTACGGGACTGTCTGGCATTAAGGCTGTTGTATGGTTGGCCGAAGGGTCAATCGCGCAGGCAAAGGGAATGTTGCGTTTTGCCAAGACGGTCATGGCTGTGGCCAAGCCGTCCAAATCGGTTTCAGAAGTGATATCGGTCAAAACGATGATCCGCGGCGGGATATTTTTGGGGGAAAGGCTGGCGGCCTGCAATCGGCTGGCAGAGACACCTAGGGCTGCCCCGATTTTAAGGAACGATCGCCGCTTCATCAGCTTGCCCTGCGTCGATGAACCGCCATGCCAAAGCGCCGCAGTTTGTCCCAGCGTGCCAAGCGGCCTGTTAGCGAGGCAAACACCGCGCGACAAACGGAAATATAAAGGATCTGACGGAAAAAGAGGTTCTGGAACGGCACGACCCAAAGCAAGGTCAGTTTCTCGCGCCGGTCAAACCGGAAGGCCGCAAGCGTTGTAACCAAATCTACGAGCGGCAAAATGACATAGCCCATAACAATCGCTGTTGTCAGACCCGAGAAATCGGGCATAGCGCCAGAAATTTGTGCGATGATGACATTGGCCAAAATGGCCAGGATCATCAGATCAACAAGGGGTGCCAGCAACGGTAAGGCAAAGCCGAAAAAGGCGAGGTCCAAGACCGAGATCAGGCGAAGGGACCGCTTTTCCGCGAAGGCATAGCGATGCTTCCACAGGGATTGCAGAATGCCAACATTCCAGCGCAAGCGTTGTTTTAGCAGGGAACGGACATCGGAGGGTGCCTCGGTATAGGCCGTCGCCTCGTCGGCATAGGCGACTTGATACCCGCCCCGCAGCATCCACATTGTCAGGTCGGTATCTTCGGTCAGGGTTTCATTCGACAACAGGCCAAGGTCGCGAACCGCCTCGACCCGCCACGCGCCCAAAGCACCGGGAACGACGACGATGCCATTGATATATTCTTGCGCGCGGCGGCCGATATTTTGCATTGTAAAATATTCAAGCGCTTGCAGTTTGGTTAGTAAATTGCGCTTGTTCCCAACGAGTATTGTCCCAGCCACGGCCCCAATGCGGGGGTTGGCAAAAGGCGCCACCAGATGCCGAATGGCGTCAGCGCAGATTTGCGTATCGGCATCAATACAAACCGCAATTTCCGTGTCTATCCGTTCATAGGCAGTGTTAAGGGCCTGCCACTTGCCTTGGTTCGCTTGTGTCAAAATGGTGACTTGGGGATGCCCTTGATAGGCCGCTTGCAGAACACCAAGCGTATCATCGGTTGACCCATCATCGACAACAATGACGCGCAAATCGGGGTAGTTCGCGGCCAGCGCTTTTTGGACGCAATTCTCAATGACCAAGGATTCATTATAGGCCGGAATAACCACGGTCACGCTTGGCAGGCTGCGCATGTGGGTCGGCGATTGCGGCACGCGTTTATGGGCCAGCACCAGATAGGTTATCGCCCGCGCAACACCTGCCAGAATAAAGACCCAAAAGAGCACGAAAAGGGCCTGCAAGACTGTGGTTATGGCCCCGAACGAGACCGAACTGAACGCAGCACCTGTTTTTCCTGCAACGGGCATCAACGCTTCGGACGTGCTGCCCAACAGATCCGCCAGTGAGACGATTTGATACCCTTCGGACCTTAGCGTAGCGATCAAGAGCGGGATGGCGGCGACCGTATGCATACCTTCGGCGCGCCCGTCATGTAGCAACATGATGTTGCCGTGCCCGTTTCTTAGCCCGTTCATGGCGTAATCAACGATGCCTTGTGCGGACAGACCGGACCAATCGGGCGGCACAATACTGCTGCCTGCAACGACATATCCTTGGTCTGCAAGCATCGGGAAAAGCGAAGCCTCTTGGGCCGTCATAGGGCCGGACCCGCGAATATAGGGCGGGCGAAAGAGCCTGACGTTTCGGCCGGTTTGCCCCTCGATCAGTTTCTGCGTGGCGTTAAGTTCGAGGTTGATTTGCCAAGGCTGAACGCGTTCCAAATGTGGGTGCAAGAAGGTGTGTGAGCCGATTAGATGGCCTTCATCGACCATTCTGCGCAAAAGGTCTGGGGATTTCAGGGCCGCACTTCCGACGATAAAAAACGTTGCTGGAACCTCGGCGTCTTGTAGCGCATCCAGTACGGCGGTTGTCGCGGTTTCATTTGGTCCATCATCAAATGTGAGGGCAATTCGCAGATCTGACGTAGCGCCGTGGCGTTCCATAACCGTTGGACGTGGCATCCGAACAAGGGCTTGCGACGTGACCTTGCCTGTTTCAAGCGCTTGCCCAAGTTGGCGCAAACCCGTTTGGGCACCTTGTCGCCAACGATAGAATGGGCCAGCGCCTTCATAGGTGATAAAATCGTCAAGCTTGATCCGCTCAAGCGCCTCTATCGCCTCACGACTTTTGGGGTTGGCAACGTCTAGAACCTGCCAAGTGGCGGGGTCTTCCAAGCCAAGATTGGCGATGGCAATATTCGTGATCCCAGCGGTGGCCAAATCCAGCATTTGATTATGTGTCGATACGGCATCCAGCATCCATATCTGGTGACGCTTGCCATCGTCATCGACGAAACTACTGTAATTATTGAGCGATGGCTCCGCAAACTCTAGCGCAGCGTTTGCATCGGCTATTCTTTTGTAAGCCGTCGGAATAGCCAGCGTTTCAGGGAGGGCCTGCCCTGAAATCCAATCGACGGCATGACTGCCAAGCGCCATGACAAGTTTGGTATTGCCGACACTAGCAACAATGTCTTGCGCGACCGCCGCGAATTTATGGTCCGGCGCAAGGGCAGCAGGCTTGGACCCTGCCCAGACTGTGCGAAACATCTGGACGATGACGACATCAGATGCGGCAACGATTTTCTGGTTGTGCCAAAGCATCCCGTCTTCAGCGACCACAATGCAGGTGGCAAAACCGGCCTCGGAAAACCGGGCCTTCATTTCGTGCAAAAGGGAGGTAAGACCGCGTAGATCTACGCTGGCGCCAAAATCCATGCTGACGCACAGCCCTTGGGCTTTGCGCCGCTGCACGGCGGCAAGCATTTGATCGACCAGAGTCTTGCGGGCATCAGCATCCAGCAATCGTGTTAAAAAGTCGCCGAGATTGGCATTAAACGCAATCGCGATAGACGGCATGAGGACTGGGCGTTTGGATGGATCACGGAGGATGGGTTCGATAATCTGAACCATTTCGTCGTCAATCTTCAAAGGCTTGACGACGAAATCCTTGGCCGTGATTTCAAACATTTCGGGCACCAGAACGTTGACCCTGTGGCAATTGCGCGCGAACGAAAGATAGCCATTCAGGTCATCAGCCGGGAGCAGTGCAAAGACCGTTGTTCGTCCAGCATTTGCAGCGCTTGCGATTGCAGTTGCGGAAAAGTTGGGCTGTGCCGCGCACCCGTCGCTCTGGGGTGGGCCAACGGGTCTGTGATCGTTAAATTGACCGGATTGCCGTGCATAGGCCGCCCTTTGCACCTTTACGCGGTGTGTGTCAGGGGCGGCGGCATTTGCCGTTTGGCGGCCCACTGTTGCTACGGTATTGGTTTGCCCGTGGCTGTTCATACGGGGTGGCTCTAGAAGAGCTTGCACAAAGAGCACACACCAGATTGTCAGGGCAATCGCTGCCAACGCAAGCAGTCTGCCAAGCATCCGGGAACGCCCCCCGAGGGGGTCATGAAACACAGCATCCTTTTGCTGTGGCGTTGGGTCAATCAGGCGTTTCCTAGGCGTCATGAATCATAACGCGTTCGGTTTTTGATCATGGGGCAAAATACAATCTTGGATTGCATTTTGGTTCGGTGGTGTTGGCACGGCGAACATGGGTCCTCACTTTGAGGGCATGCCATCCATTGCAGTATCTAATAATAGTTATAAATCTTTATTAATTAAATCACTAAAACACGACAGACAGTTAGACCCACAATAATTTGGCAACCGACTCTGTACACAGCAATTGTCACTAAGTGTTGTGCTAAGCTATACGCATTTCAAGGAAAATTTTGGGAAACCGCAGGATGACGACGATTCTAGGTCTGCCTTAAAGATCAGCATATCTTGCGCGAGGCGTTATCAGCTGAGGTTCGATATTTCGAATGACTCTTGTGTGGAAACCTGTCTGTTGATGCAATTCAATCTAAAGGAGACTAGTATTTAAATTATAAGCTTGAAATATTATAAAAATTAAAATCCACGAGTGGTCTATGCCGTTCACTTTATAGTAACGGATTTGCCTGAAAACCCTTGGTGTGAACACTCAAGTAACACAACCAAGGGGATAATCGACATGCTCGCAGTATACGCCGGTTTCAGCTTTGCCTTGCTTTGTGCGGGTTCGGTCCTTGCAGGTGATAGGGTCGCAGATGTAAGGGCTGTTCCGCTGGCTGACAGCGCCATCGACGAACCCGTCCTTGCCAGCTTTAGAGAAGTGTCCTTCACGGCCTATCTGACCGGTTACAGCTATTGGGACAATACGCCCCCAGGATCTGCGGCAATTGCGCGCCCCGTTTTGCACGGCTCGGCCGCTGGAACCGGTACGTACCATGACCCCATCACCATTGCAGTTGGTTACCGCCTTGTTGGCGGGCGCGCGCAGCTTGACTATCCTGCCGGCACAAGGTTCTACATCCCAAGTTTGCGTCGTTATGCAATCGTGGAAGACATTTGTGGTGACGGGCCGCAACCACATCTGACAGGCTGCCATCGTGGTAAGAACGGCCTTCCTTGGTTGGATATCTATGTTGATGGGCAGCGCGCGGGCGCGGGTGCCGCAAATGCCTGCATGTATTCCATTACCGGTACACGCAAGATTATTATGAACCCGCGGCCAAACTATCGCGTCACCGTCGGCGCCCTAACGGAAAGCGGGTGTGGCGGCGCAAATAGCTAAGGCAAAGCGCGGCACCTCGTTGCCTTTTTGTAGGTCCATGACGCGTGCCTTTTTGGCGACTGGATTTGGTGGAGGCAACCTTTATGCAGTATCAGGATGAAAGAAACGAAGAACGGTATTTGCTGTCAGAGCAGGGTCGAGCAGGGTCAGGCAACCGCCGCGCTCGTTAAACTTTAGCCCTGACGAGAGCGCAAAGGTTCGAAACACCGTTGGGTCTGATAGGGTGAAATCCATACCGGCAATAAATGGCAATTTATCACAAGTGATAGAGAAGGGTAGGCTGCCGACAGTATCCGTAAATGTCTGCGGTTCGAGAATTCGCACTATGCCATTGGCGGTTTTGAAGGCCATGCCACCCGCAATATCCGCGCCACCGCCATAGAGACCGCCAAAACGAGATTTCAATACAGCATGGTGGCCGCCATGTGCGACGATAGTGATGCCGGCAATGCCGTTCACGGTATTGGGGTGTTGCAGCCACTCCGGCACATAGATCAGGTCTGGCCTATGTTGCTGGCACAAAAAGAATGAAAGCCGCAGAAAGGTCGGATCTGGCAGCAAGGCAAGCGTTGTTTTGGTCCGCCCAGTGCATCCATCTGGCAAAATGACATTGCGGCCAAATTCAAGATGACCCGCAACATAAAAACCAGCCTGCGCCGCACGGTCCGCGTCCCTTTGGGAATCTGTGCTGTGTAGGGCTGTCAGTGCCACGCCTTCGCGCTGTTGCAGGTGTTCATAGATATGTCGTCCAAAGTGGAAATTGCCTGCGGGGATTTCGTCGATCAAGCTGTCGTCATAAATGCCCATGATCTCCAGCAAACAGCCTTCGAACATCGCAAGGCTGGTACTGGTGCCCCAAGGATGTTTACCGATCGCGGTCATACTAAAACCGAGCGCGATAAGACGTTGGCGCAATTCGACGATATCATGGGTGGCCAGAAGCGGGTGGTCGATGCCAAAAACTGCATTCATTTTGTCAGGTCCGGTTTGGTAAAGCTGATGCGTGCCGGGCCACGTGCCTGCGCTTTGTGTCCGACGATCAGGCTGCCATCGGCGACATCTGCCACCACGATTGCACCTGCGCCGATATTGACCCCCACCCCGATTTTTATACCCCCCAGCAAAACCGCCCCAGCCCCGATCACTGCATCGCGCCCGACATGTGGGTACCGAAAGGGGCCCTTGTCGTTCAATGTGCTGCCCAATGTAACATTGTGCCAGATCGAAACATCCTCATCGATCACACTGGTTTCGCCCACCACGAACCCCAAACCGTGGTCCAACCACAGCCCTGCACCAATCCGCGCTGCCCGGTGAATGTCAGTGCCAAAGGCGCGCCCGCAACATGCTTTGATCGCGAGGGCAAGGTTTTGGTTCCCATCGAGCCAGAGCTTGTGCGCGATACGGTGCGCCATTATGGCTTGCACCCCGCGCGAAAACAGCAAGGTTGCAGGCGCCCCTCCGGGTTCAAAATTCCTGCGGGTGGTTTCAGCAATGTCATAGGTTGAAATCTCGACCAAGGCAGGATTGGCTGCGTAAACCGACGCGACGATCCGGCCAAGCGCCGCATTGCCTGTCACGCTGGAAAATAAGGCCCCCGCCAAGGTGTCAAAACTGTCAAACGGGGCAAACGCCATCAGCGCCCTGACATCCGGCGACGCGATCAATAGATCCTGCACATCGCGCACAAGCTGCATCCAACCCTCCTACGACACATACCCAAAGGCTATGCGCGGTGTGACCGCACTATCCAGCCAAATGCTCTTGGCGGCAGTGTATTCCAACAATGCATCTGTCCCGCTGGAACGCCCGAACCCCGAGTTGAGCGAGCCGCCAAACGGTGAGGATACATGAATAGCCTTGTAGCTGTTAATCCAAAACGTACCCGCGCGGACCTCATCCGCCATTCGGTGGGCGCGACCAACATCGGCGGTCCACACCGCACCGGCCAGTCCGAACCGGCTGTCATTTGCAAGTGCGATCGCTTCGGACTCATCCTCAAACGGGATGACCGTGACGACGGGGCCAAAAATTTCATGCTGCGCGCAGTTTGCAGAATTGTTTAACCCGTCCAAGATCGTTGGTCGCACAAAGTAGCCTTGACGCGGCGTTGTGTCACGCGACATGACGTTAGCCCCTGCTGCATTCGCCTGTGCAATCATTCCGGTCACATGGGCGAATTGCCTTGCGTTGCTGATCGGGCCAATTTCGGTTGCGTCATCCAACGGGTCTCCAAGGCGAATAGAGTTCATGCCTTTTGAAAGCATGTCCACAAGTGCGGCATGCGCCGATTTTTGAACCAACAGGCGTGACCCTGCCACACAGCTTTGCCCCGCGCCGGAAAAGATGGCCGCTTGCGCCCCAAGACAGGCATGTTCAAGTTTGGCATCATTGAAAACGATATTGGCCGATTTTCCACCCAACTCCAACACCACAGGCTTTAGCGCCGCGGCCGCTGACATTGCAACCTTGCGGCCCGTCTCGGGCGAGCCGACAAAGATCACCTTGCGCACGGCGGCATGTTCAATTGCCGCTTGCCCGGATGTCGGGCCAAGGCCGCATAAAACATTGACAAGGCCGCGAGGTAGGCCAGCATCCTCGGCCAGTTTCGCCAGCGCGACTGTGGTCAGCGGGGTCAGCTCGCTTGGTTTGATAACCACACAATTGCCGGTGGCAATTGCGGGTGCGATTTGCCAGCCCCCGGTAAAGATAGGCGCATTCCACGGGGTAATCTGAAATACTACGCCCAAGGGTTCACGCAACGTGTAGTTCAGATGGCCCGATGGCACAGGGATCACCTCGCCATGCAGTTTGTCGGCCCAGCCCGCGTAATAGGCGAACATTTCGGCCACCTTGGCCACTTCGATCCGGCAATCGCGGATCGGCTTGCCTGCGATGATTGCTTCGATTGTTGCAAGCGGGGCAGCATGGGCCAAAACGGCGCGTGAAATGGCCTGCATGATTTGGCCACGCGCGGCCCCTGACATGCCCTTGGCCCAAGCGGTTTGCGCGCTCTGGGCTGCGGCGCAGGCCCGTTGCGCCAGTACCGCGCCCGCATCCGGGTAGGTCAACGCCGGCAGTTCGGTAAAGGGATCAACGAGTATAATCTCTGCGCCGTCGCCGTCGCACAGTAGGCCATTCACCAAACTTTGGGGCCTTTCCCCCAAACCAACAGCCACCATCGCCGCGCGCAACATGTTGACGCGTTCAGACATCCTTTACCCCTTTTCCATCGTAATTTACAATTTCGTTAAAATCAGCGCTGTCGGCGATATGCCCAGAGCCATCCCGCCAAATCGCAGCAATATTGGCAAAGCCGTGCAGATCAACGCCCGACGATTTCGCCAGGTCTAATGCGAGGCCCACATCCTTGCGCATAAGACCCATTGTAAAACCGGAGTTGAATGCCCCATTCAAAACCCATTTCGGGAAATTGACCTCGCTTACACCGCTACGCCCTGACCCTGCATTGATGCCTTGCAGCAAGTCTTTGGGTGCCACACCGGCAGCTTCGCCCAATCGCAAAGCCTCAGCCACCAGCACAAGATTTGCCGCGCATAGCATGTTATTGACTATTTTGGCCGCATGTCCGGCACCTGATCCGCCGACAACGACAGTCTTGGCGTTCAAAACAGCCAAAACCGGACGAAGGGTGTTTATCGCATCAACTGCGCCCCCAAGCAGCATGGTCATGGTCATGGTTCCGGCATTCGCGGCTGCAGGGCCCCCGCTTACGGGCCCATCTACAAAAGAAAACCCATTGTCCTTTCCCAACCCCGCCATTTTCCGAGATGTCGCGGGGTCAGATGTTGAGGTGTCAAGGACGATGGTATCGGGTTGAATATGAGGGCAAATCTCTGCCATGGCGGCTTTGGGAAGTGACAGAATTATGATCTGTGACATGCCCGCAAGCGCAGATGCCGTTACCGCAGTTTCTGCGCACAAGCGCTTGTGCATTTGAATCAAAGCAAACGGGTGCGAACCCTGCGGCCACAAGTTGACGGACCATGCCGCCGCCCATGTTGCCGCATCCAATCAAACCTATTTGCATCGCTGGCTCCCATAAACTTTTGCCTGCTCGATAATATCACGCTCAAATGTCTAGAATGCTGTTACGTGGCAAAGATCGTTGCAATTGGCGCAACACCAAATTCAACGAAATGCGGCCATCTTTGACATTTGGCGCAGGAACAATTGCGCAGCAATGGGCAGTCGCCGGCCTTCCCTGCGGATCAATGACGCAACGCCGCCTGGAAAGGCGTCGGGTGCAATTGGATAGGCTGCGAACAGCCCATCCGACAATTCGGCCTCGACAACAAATCGCGGCAAGATGGTATAACCCATGTCATTGCGCACAAAGGCTTTGAGCGCAGCAATAGACCCGGCTTCAACAAGCGCGCGCATACGGATGCCCTGTTTGGCCTCAGTGGCCGCAATCATCGCGCCTATGCCAAACGACTTGGGTGGAACTGCGCAGGGCAGTTTTGCCAGCGTTTTCAGATCCAATGCGGTACTGTGGTCAAACCTGCCGCCTTTTCGAAACAGCGCAACAAGCGGCTGATGCGCCGACAGTTCGACACGCAAAAGCGGATCACTGGAAACGTTATAGGCTAGCCCGATATGAGCCTGTTCCGACGCGACGTGTTCGGTCGATCCAACCGTCAAGCCAAAGGAAATATCGGGATATTGGGTATTGAAGGCGCACATCGTCTGATCAAACAGATCACCAACAAACCCTTCGCCTACCGCAATCAGCACGGTTCCGCGCTTCATATTCCCAAGCGCATCAAACTCAGATTACAAGACTTCCAGACCCATAACCTGTTTTTGAAGGTAGTCCAAAAGAAGCGCCCCCGCCTCGGTTGGGCGCACGCCATGTCTGCCGCGTTCCAGCAATGTCATAGCGGTCGCCATCTCTAAGGCTGAAATATTCCGGCTGACGGTCGAGGGTTCCAAACCAAGCTGCTCTGCCGCCGCGCGGATCGCGCCAGTTTGGCTGGCAGCAATAAAACAGTCGGTTTGGCGTGGATCAAGGGCGTTCATGTGTTGAGATTGGCGCAACGAATGCCGCCAATGCAATGCGATTCGCGCGTCCGCTTGTGGGACGGTCGGACATGTCGCGCAAATCTGAATGCGGCAGGCTCACGGTGCTGCGCAATGGCGTGGCGGTGGATGGGGTTGTGGTCCGTGCTGAATTTAGTCAGGCCGAACCCTATTTTCCCGGTTTGTTTTGTCGGTTTAAACCAAGTAACCAGCCCAAATTCATCTGCCGCATTCACAGCAGATCGGATTCGCCCGATTGGCATCTTTGACCAGATATGCGACAAGATGTCGTAGCTTTGAGAAGGGCCGAACATGACACCGGAACATCGGACAATTGCGGCAAAATCCATTCTGTTGTCTGGAGCCTCGCCCGAGGCGCTGGAAGTTTTGCTGAAAAACTCTCGGTTAAGGCCGTTTGATCGCGGCGCTTGCATTTTTTTGCAGGGCGAAAAGGCAACGGCGATTTATATTGTGGTTGAAGGCTGGGTAAAGCTGTACCGCGTGGCGCCAAATGGGGCCGAGGCCGTGGTCGGTGTGTTCACCAAAGGCCGCAGTTTTGGTGAAGCGGTTGCCTTTCGCAGTGATGTTTATCCGGTCGCGGCAGAGGCGGTGACGGATTGCAAGGTCATCAGGATCGAGGCAGAGGCCTATTTGCGCCAGATTCGCGAGAACCCTGATTTTGCCGTGTCTATGTTGTCTGCAACGTTTGTCCATTTACAATCTTTGGTCAGCCAAGTGGAGGCTTTGAAGGCACAAACCGGGGCACAGCGCGTTGCCGAGTTTTTGTTGGAGCTGTCGTCCTGCGAAAGTGGCGAATGCGAGGTGACTCTGCCCTATGACAAAGTGCTGATCGCAGGTCGATTGGGAATGAAGCCAGAAAGCCTGAGCCGGGCTTTTGGCAAGTTGCGGGAGCATGGTGTGAAAATTCAGCAAAACCATGCATTGATTTCGGATATCGCCGCGCTGCGAGACTTTTCTTTGGAAGATCCAGCAACGTCTTGGAATAAGCTTTAAGTGGTTGGTCGCTTAGCCGGAAAAGGGCGTTGCGGCCACATACAAGCCCAACAAGGTTAGCATAAACAGTGCCAAGACAAGGCTGAAGCCACGCAAATAGGCCGGGGCTTGGGCCAGTTCGAGGTAGCGAGCGGCGATGATGCGCGCCTTTGCCCATGCCAATAGCAAGATGATTATACCTCCGAGCAAGGGAATTTGCGCGGGGAGCTGTAGTGTGACGTTAAAGGATACGGCAGTTGAGGCGGCGGAAAGTGCCAGCAGGATCAGCCATGCCCGTGTGATGGTTTGCATGTCGGATCTATCGCAGCAAGTAAATGACGGGGAATAGCAGTACCCAAACCAGATCAACCATGTGCCAAAAGGCGGCCCCAACTTGAAGGTTGCGGGGTGTCGGTCGCAGGGCGAGCAAAGCGAATATCACAAGACCCGCGATCACATGGGCGGCGTGAAACCCGGTCAACAGGTAATAGAACGTATAGAAGGGGTGGGTTTCGGGGCGAATGCCAAGGGCGGCTTTTTCGGCGTATTCGGTGAATTTAATCCCTAAAAACACCATGCCCAACCCGCCCGCCGCCAGCAGCGCCCAGCGGGTGGCGGCAATGCGGCCAGCATTGGCATAGCCCACAGCGCGGGCCGCAAGATAGCCCGAGGTGACGAGGACAACAGTGTTAATGCCCGCCGCACTGCGGTGCAATTGGTCTTGGGCCAAGGCAAAGCCCGCGGGATCGGTGACGCGGACGGCCATAAACGCCAAAAGCCCCGCGCCAAAGACCAACAGCTCGGACACGATCAGGATCCACATCATCAAATCGCCGGGCAATTGGTCAAACGGCTGGTCGGTTTGCGTCTGGGTCATGCGCCAACCAATTGGCGGTAAATTTCGGGTAAAGCCTGAGTCAGTTTATCAGGGTCCGAAATTACCGAAAACCCGCCGGGGCCGAACATGCGCGGGAACCACGCTTTGCCGTCACGATCGACGGTTATGCCATAGACGGCGTGGCCTGCGCGGCGCGCCTCTTGGATGGCCATACGGCTGTCTTCGATACCGTGGCGGCCCTCATAGTGGTCAAGATCGTTGGGTTTGCCATCGGTGATGACCAGCAAAAGCCGCCGTTTGCGGGCCTGACTTTCCAGACCTTTGGACACATGGCGAATGGCTGCACCAAGGCGGGTATAATGGCCAGGGACCAGTGATGCGATGCGGCGGATGACGGTTTCATCCATCGGTTCGGCAAAGCCTTTGCATTC
This sequence comes from Pseudorhodobacter ferrugineus DSM 5888, assembly GCF_000420745.1. Lineage (GTDB taxonomy): Bacteria > Pseudomonadota > Alphaproteobacteria > Rhodobacterales > Rhodobacteraceae > Pseudorhodobacter > Pseudorhodobacter ferrugineus. The sequence continues at coordinate 40,762 of NZ_ATVN01000017.1, read as the reverse complement.
CTGCACAAACACGCGGTTGCGTTTGAGCGACGAAAACGCGTGGATCGCGAAATCATCGCCGCAGGCGTTCAGGCCCCATGCAAGGGCGGCCAAGGCCTCGCGTTCCACACCGATCACGGTGCGGCCGTTATGGCCGTGTCCCGGAACCGCACTTTCGGTGGACCGTGACACATCCAGCAAAATGGACACCGCAAGGTTGCGTGCTTGCGGGCGGGTTTGGCGCCAGATGCGGTCATCGCCCTGACCGGTTGCATAAAAATCGACCCGCGCGCGCACAGCTCGGTCCGTATCAAGTTCATCGCCGTCAAGGTGGCCAGAGGTCGAAATTCGGCTGGGACGCAGAGCCTCGAACTGGCGCTTGACGGCGCGGATACGGGCCAGCGCGCGGGGGTCGTCCTGAAACGGGGAAAGGTCAGTGGGCGTGGCCTGCGACGACAAAATGCGTGTGTGAGCAGGCAGGTAAGACCCCGTGCGACAATCCCATTCAGGATAGGTAGAAATGCCGGAAAGCAATTCGCGATCGACATCTTCGGGCGACAAATCGAGATGCAGTTTCAGGCGGGTGGCGGGGGCCTTGGAAATTTGTCCAAGGCCAATTTCATCGGTATCGTCGGCGGCCTTTTTGGCGCTGTCATCATCATCATCCTCAACCCGGCGGTTCAGGTTGATGAATTCGGCCCAAGACAGGATTGCCTCGAATTTATGCAGGATAAAGCTGTCGTTGCGTTCGGCCTGATCGGCGCGTTTGCGTTTGGCGCGGTGGGTCTTTGCGCCTTCGGATTCTTCGGCCTGACCATCTGTGCTGCGGGTTTCAACTTGGGTTTCGGCCGAAAACGACACATGGCGCAGATCGGGCCACAAGGCGACGGGGCGAAACGGTTTGTAGCGGCGCGGAGATGTTGCGGGCAAATCAGGCAGGTGGGTATCATCGCCAAGCGCATGCCGGATACGGGCCTCGATGGCGCTCTCGGCGGCGGGCAGGGCGGGGCGGGGGCGCAAGGCAAGGGTTGCCGCACACAGATCGCGGTATAGGGCGGCAAAGCCGGGGGCATGCAACAGGGTGTTGCGGACCATAGTTTCGGCGGCGGCGATAGCGGCAAGATCAGCGCGCATCGGGTCATCGGTGCTGGGCATCTTTGTCAAATCGGCATGGGCGGCGCAGGCCGTCAGCCACAGGTAGAGGGCTGCGTTCGCCTCGCGCGCCGGAAATACCGCAAGGCTTTCGGGCAAACGCAGGCTTTCACCATCAAATGAGGCGCGGGGCGTGCGTTCTTCGGCGGTACCGAGTTTGCGCAGGAAGGACAGACGGTGGCGGGACATCTCCTCGCCCACCGCTTTGATCTCGATGGCGGGGTTGCCACCGAGACCCCGAAAAAGCACTGCCAACCGTCCGCCAACCTCACTCAGGTTGACACGGGCTCCGTCGTGGCTGCTTGGTGCATCCAGACGGCTGGCGAGTTCGTGCCACAGTTTGCCGATTGTTTCTTCGGGTTCCCATGGCTCGATTTCGATTTTTGTCATGCTGGCCTCACCCGAAAACAGCAGTGACAAGATCGAGGAGCCCGCGTTTGGTGTCGCGGTCGTCGGTCAGGGGTTCGATCATCGCGGCCAAAATGGCACGTTCAACCGGCATCCCCTGACGGATCAGGGTCGCGGCATAGACGACAAGGCGGGTTGAAACGCCTTCTTCAAGATCCTGCCCTTTGAGGTCGCGCAGCTTGTTGGCAAGCCGAACCAGCGGTTTCACCCGCGCCTCATCCAGACCGGATTCGCGTACCACGACCGGGATTTCATGTTCCGGTTTCGGGAAGGTGAATTCCATCGACACAAATCGCTGACGTGTCGAAGGTTTCAGGGTTTTCAGGATGTTCTGATAACCGGGGTTATAGGACGCCACGAGCATGAAGCCGGGGGTCGCCTCCAGCTCCTCGCCCGTGCGGTCGATGGGCAGGATACGCCGATCATCAGTCAGCGGGTGCAGTACGACGGTCACGTCTTTGCGCGCCTCGACCACTTCATCCAGATAGCAAATCGCCCCTTCGCGCACGGCGCGGGTCAAGGGGCCATCAACCCATAGGGTTTCGCCGCCTTTCAGCAAATAGCGGCCGATCAGGTCAGCGGCGGACAGGTCATCATGGCAAGCCACGGTATACAGCGGGCGGCCAAGTTTTGCGGCCATATGGGCGACAAAGCGGGTTTTGCCGCAGCCTGTGGGGCCTTTGAGCAAGACGGGCAGTTGGTTGTCATAGGCTGCCTGAAACACCGAAATTTCATCGGCTTGGGGCAGGTAGAAGGGGGCATTTGCCGCCCCCTTCAGGTTCAGGGATCCATCCATCTGCATCACTCCGCTACTACGTGGTCTGCGTCGCGTGTCAGACGGTCACGCTCAACCGGGCCAGGCTTCACGATTTCGCCACGTGGGACCAGGATGGAGTAGATGAACAGAAGAGCACCAAGCACAACCGCAACACCCGAGCCAAAGCGCATGGCATAGAAGATCCAAAGCTGGTCTTGTACCTCCATAAAGCCCATGCCCATCACGCGTTGCAGGTGGGTTTGCACCGTACCGGCAAAGGTCAGCGTAAAGGTCATGAACACCATGCCGCCCGACATCAGCCAGAACGAGGCCATGTTCAGCACTTGGTTATAGGGGTCACGCCCCAACAGCACCGGCATGGCATAGCTGATGATGGCAAGGTTGATGCAGACATAGGCACCGTAGAAAGCAAGGTGACCATGCGCTGCCGTGATTTGCGTGCCGTGGGTATAGTAGTTTACCCCGTGCAGCGTGTGCAAAAAGCCCCAAACACCTGCGCCAAAGAATGCCAGCACCGCACAGCCAAGCGCCCACAGCAAGGCGGCCTTGTTCGGGTGGTCACGACGGCCTTTCCAGACCATGATAAAGGCGAACGCCATCATCGCAAAGAACGGCACAATCTCAAGTGTCGAGAACACGGAACCGATCCACTGCCAGTAACCCGGGGTGCCGATCCACAAGAAGTGGTGGCCAGTGCCCAAGATGCCGGAAAACAGCGCTGTGGCGACGATGACGTAAAGCCACTTTTCAACGACCTCGCGGTCCACACCCGTCAGCTTCAGCATCAGGAAGGCCAGAATGGCGGCCAAAACCAATTCCCAAACACCTTCAACCCACAGGTGGATCACGAACCACCAGTACATCTTGTCAAGCGCAAGGTTTGCCGGGTTGACGAAGGCAAAGAGGAACAGCAGCGCCAGTAACCAAAGCCCGAGCAAAAGGATATTCGAGATTGCTGTTTTCTTGCCTGCCAGCACAGTCATGCTGATATTGTAAAGAAAGATGAGCGCTGCAACAACGATACCGGCCTTAACCCAGCGGGGTTGTTCCAAAAACTCGCGGCCTTCTTTTCCCAGAAAGAAGTTTCCTTCAAACAGGTTGAACGTATAGGTCACAACCACACCCGCTGTCCCCAGCACCAGAATAGCGAGCTGGAGATAGGCCAGTTTGGTTGAGTGGATCTCACGTTCGGATTCTTCGGGGATCAGGTAATAGGCAGCCCCGAAAAAGCCCAAAAGCAACCAGACAATAAGGCTGTTTGTGTGCAGCATCCGCAAGATATTGAAGGGCATGAGGTCGACAAGGAAATTGCCGTCCACATAGACATAGCCCATAAGCAGGCCAAGTGAGACTTGTACGGCAAACAAAGCCATTGCCACGACGAAATAGACCAGAGCGATCTTTTGAGTTTGATATTTCATGTCAGATCTCCTTAACCCGCATCATTGGGCGGCCAGCCCTGGGTGTTGATCGTATTGGTCCACTGCAAGAAATCGGACAATTCGCGGTATTCATCATCCGTAAGGTTGAAGTTCGGCATTTGACGGCGGCCTTCGATGCCTGTGGGCATGGCATCCATCCAGCCTTTCAACATGTCAAATCCGCCCTCGGCATCACCATTGACGCCCCAGCGGGTCATGACATTGCCCAGTTCCGGCGCGAAATACGCACCTTCGCCCAAAATCGTGTGGCAGTTGATGCAGCCGTGTTTTTCCCACAGGTGTTTGCCCGCCACCACCGAAGGTGTCAGCGTTTCCTTATTGGTGGATTCATTGACGATGTATCGGTGGCTGTCCCATGACAGGCCGACAAAGATAAGAATAAAGAACAGTGACCCGCCATAAAAGATATTGCGGGCCATGCTCTTGGTCATGACTTCGCGCATTGCGCATTCCCCTTTTCGGAGCTGTGCCCGACCAATGCGCGGGGCATGTTCGGGGCCGTTGATGGTAACTGATCTGTGAACGGCGGCGGCGGGCGGCGCCTTAACCAAAGTCAACTGCCAAGCGCATTGGTCAGGAAATATGTTCGAGCCGGGTGTTGGGGAAATGGGTCAGCGCTGCATCAATCGCCGCGCGGTCCATCAGGCAAAACGCGGTGGACAAAGCATCGGCAACGGCGGCGGATGGACCCGAGACCGCCACAGTCGCCCAAAGCGGCGCGCTGCCATTGGGGCTCAGAATATGCGGTGCATCGGCGCCAATAATTGTGCCACGCGGGGACGAGGTGGCAAGCGCACGGTTTTGCAGCGATGCCTCGGCCAGTAGTGTGCCATCAGGGCCTGCAATGCCTGCGCGCCACGGGTCGGTGCCGCTATGGCCAAGGGCCATCACCTCGCCCATATCGACCAAGACGTTTTGAAACCCTTTGCCATATAGGTATTCGGCGACGACATCAGCTGCAAAACCCTGCGCAACGCCGTTAAAGGTAAGCGCCATATCGGTTTCAAGTTTAATGTCTGTTTCGGACCATTGCACCCGTGGCCAGCCGATATTCTGGCGCGCGGCGGTCAGGTCGCCGCCTTGGGCGGTTGCCAGCCACACTGGCTGGATCGACGGATCAAACACGCCGCCCGTCGCCTTGTGCACGCGGTCACTGACCGCCATCATGTTTTGCAACGCGCGGGTCGGGTTGGCGATAAACCCCGTCTGGTTCAGGCGCGTCAAGGTTGAGGTGCGGTAAAGCGAAAAATCAGCCTCGATCTGTTCGATCAACGCCTCGATCTTTGGCCATAAAAGGGCCGCGCGTTTGTCGGGCAGGCCAGCAATCGCAATGCTTGCATCGGCCCCAAGGGCGCGGCCTGCCCATGTGGCGGGGTTGGCCGCAGCAGGGGTTGCGCACAAAGCGGCGGCGGTGATGGTCAGGAAACGGCGGCGGTTCATAAAATAGGCTCCTTGGTCATGCGGCATCCCCTGTCCGGCTTCGGCGTTTCAGGACGGGGCAGGTGTGGGGGTCGTTCATGATGATCTGGCAGCGCAGGCACAAAACGCATTCATTGGCATTGATACGGCCCAATGGATCAATCGCGCCAACCGTGCATTTGGTTTCGCACAGCCTGCATTCGCGGCCGCATTGGGGGCGGCGTTTCAGCCAGTCGAATACCTTAAGCTTGGCCGGAATCGCCATCCCTGCGCCCAAAGGGCAAAGGTAGCGGCAATAGAACCGCTCGATGAACAACCCTGCAAACAGGATGGCACCAACGAACACAAGAAACGGCCAAGCGCGGATCATGCGCAGGGAAATTGCGGTTTTGAACGGCTCGAACTCGGCCGCGATCAACGCGTCATGCATGGAATAGAACGACAGGGCGATGATACCGACAAAGGCGGTGTATTTGATCGCCCAAAGCCGTTCATGCAACGCCTGCGGCACGGCTATTTGGCGGATGCCAAGCGCTTGGGCTGCGGTGTTTGTCAGCTCTTGCAGCGCACCAAAGGGGCAAAGCCAGCCGCAATAAACCCCCCGCCCCCAAAACAAAAGACCAAGCGCGGTAAAGCTCCAAAGCAGGAAAATCACGGGGTCAATCAAAAAGGTTTCCCAGCGAAACCCGTTCAAAAGTGAGTGGAGAAAGGCCACAACCTGCACCACCGAAAGCTGGCCGTTCAGGCCCCAGCCCAGAACAAAAAGCGTTGTGGCAAGGAACGTGATCCGGCCGATACGCCACAGTTTTGGCCGCTTGGTAATCCATTCCTGCGCGAACAGGATCAGGGTTAGGACCGACAGCATCACAATCACGATGCCCGTTTCCACCTTTTTTGCCGCCCAGATGCTTTGCCATAGCGGCACGTCCAAAGGGGGCGGCGCAAGGCGATAAGCATCGGGCAAACGGTAATCAACGGGGATGGTCAGGGTAACTGGCGTGGTTGCCGTTGGACGGGTTGCCGTAACGGTAATCTGAAACGGCGCAAGCGGATCTATGGTGTTGGGCAGGCGAAACAGGCTGATTTCTTTTACATCCGGCGCGCCATCAATGCGCAAGCGTTTTACCATTTGATAGCTGTCAGCGCCCGGTTGGATGATGGTGTCGTTTTGGGTGATCGTAAGTCGGTCAAACACCCCCGTTTTGCGCCAATCGGTGCCGCGATGCGACCACAGCCCAGACGAGATGACCAGCAAAGCCGTCTCACCTGGACCAAGATTGCCGACTGCGGCGGTATAGGTTTGTTGGCCCAAAAGTGATTGGCCAATGCTGGGTGGATCAGCCAGACCAACCCACATCCGCAAAAAATCACCCTCGCCCGGTGTGATTGACGGGGTGGAACCGCTGAGGGCTGTGGCGGCGCTGGTCATGGAGACCCGCGTTTCGACCAAGGCACCCGTCGCAAGAAGGTCGGGCCATGTTTGCGGGGCAAAGCTGATCCGGTCAATGCCGCCCGCTGCGGTGATCAAGCCGCGACCAATGGCAAGGGTGCGCGCACTGCGCATGATGCCGTCACGGATCACCCCTGTGGATACGGTCGCGCGGGAAATAACATCGGGCAGGTCTTGGCGGGTTTGCACAGACGCGCCAAGGTCTTGGCCCGCAAAACCACTGACATAGTCCGCGATATCGCTGTCAGAAATCCCAAGAGTCAGCACAGGTTCATTATGCTGGACCAATTGCGCACCACGGATCACCGCGTCAGGTGACAAGGCTACCAGCACGTCCAAGGGGCGGCCCGAATACCCGACAGAGCCCGCAATTTCCCAAGTAGAGCCGATATAGCCAACAATGCGCCCATCGCCCCGAATGGTCCACCCCGGCACACCGCCATCTTGGCGGGCAATCTGAACCGGACCGCCAACACCCAAAAGTCGGGCAGCCAAGGCACTATCAGGTGCGGTCGGGCGCAACGATTCGGGGCCAAGCGGTTCTGCCAAAGCCAAGTGTCCAAAACTTGCCAAGAGCAGCCCAAAGGCAGCTAGGGAACCGAAGAAAAATCGCATGGAGACGCCTTTGCACCGTGATTGCGCGACCCTGCCAAAGCTGTCGCCGCATTGCCTTAACGAAAGTCAAGGAAGCAGGGCGGGTCGCACGGCATGTTCACATCAGCCTCACCAGCGGATACGGAGAAACAGCCGATGAAACACCAACGCTCGCACGCCACGCATGTTTTGCTGAGCAGTGCTGCACTGGCGCTGGCCCTGCTTGCAGGCCCTGCATTAGCGCAAGACAAACCCAAAGATCATACCGACGGACCTGCGGCTGCCTACGAGCCGTCGATGACCACGCTTGGCCAGATCAAAGTCGAAATTCCGGGCCGCAAAGAGGGCGACCCTGTGATGACGCAGGAAGAATTCCAGCGCGGCACCACGATTTACTTTGAACGCTGCGCCGGGTGCCACGGTGTGCTGCGCAAAGGGGCCACGGGCAAGCCGTTGACCACCGATATTACGCGTGAAAACGGCTATGATTATTTGCACAGCTTTATCACCTACGGCTCGCCGGCCGGTATGCCGAACTGGGGCACGTCGGGCGATATGACCGAGGATGACGTGGACCTGATGGCCCGCTATCTGCTGTTGGAACCACCGGTGCCGCCAGAATTTGGCATGCCGGAAATGCTGGCAAGCTGGAAAGTGATCGTCAAACCCGAGGATCGCCCAAAAGAAAAGATGAACGATATTGATATCGACAATCTCTTCTCGACCACGCTGCGCGATTCCGGTGAAATTGCCCTGATCGACGGCGCAACCTATGAAATCAAGACGATTATCAACACCGGCTATGCGGTGCATATCAGCCGCATTTCGGCCTCTGGTCGTTATCTGTTCGTGATTGGCCGTGATGCCCGGATCGTTATGATCGACCTGTGGATGGAAACCCCCGGCCCGGTTGCTGAAATCAAGATCGGCGCCGAAGCACGCTCGATCGAAACCTCAAAATTTGAGGGTTTTGAAGATAAGTATGCCATCGCAGGGGCCTACTGGCCGCCGCAATTTGTAATCATGGATGGCGACACGCTGGAGCCGAAAAAAATCGTCTCCACCCGTGGCAATATCTATGACGAACAGGTTTACCACCCCGAACCCCGCGTTGCCGCGATTCTGGCCAGCCACTTCAAACCGGAATTTATCGTCAACGTCAAAGAAACCGGCAAGATTCTGATGGTCGATTATACCGATCTGAAGAACCTGAAAACCACCGAAATCGAGGCAGAACGCTTCCTGCACGATGGTGGTTTGGACGGTTCGCACCGCTACTTTATCACGGCGGCAAACGCGCGCAACAAGCTGGTTGTGATCGACACCAAGGAATCCAAACTGGTGGCGATTACAGATACGGGCGGGGCGACACCCCACCCAGGCCGTGGCGCGAACTTTATCCACCCCGAATTCGGGCCGGTTTGGGCGACATCGCACCTTGGAGACGAGTCGGTTGCCTTGATCGGGACAGACCCGGAAGGGCACCCGGATCAGGCATGGCAGATTGTGGACAGCTTCAGCGCGCTTGGCGGTGGATCGTTGTTTATCAAGACGCACCCCAATTCGGACCACCTTTATGCTGACGCAACCTTGAACCCGGATGCCGAAACATCGGCCTCGGTCGCGGTGTTCAAGATCAGCGAAATGACAGCCGGTGCAGATCCCGAATTTGTCACGCTGCCAATCGGTGAATGGGCCGGCATTACAGACGGGCAGCCGCGCGTGGTGCAGCCAGAGTTCAACAAGGAAGGCACGGAAGTGTGGTTCTCGGTCTGGAATGCCAAAGACAAGGAAAGCGCGATTGTTATCGTTGATGACAAGACGCTGGAATTGAAGAAGGTCATTAAGGATCCAAGGCTGATCACCCCAACCGGCAAGTTCAACGTCTACAACACCCGTTCGGACGTTTACTAAGCCAACGGTTTCGGGGCCGCGCCTTTGCGGCCCCGACCACCCCCACCCCAAGCAGATGAGAGACGCCATGAAAGACACTTTACGCAAAGCGCTTGTCGGCAAAGTCTTTTTGATCGGGGCAGGGCCGGGGGATCCGGATTTGCTGACCGTCAAGGCGTTGCGTTTGATCCAGACCGCCGATGTGGTGGTGTTTGACCGCCTTGTCAGCCCCGAGATTATGGCGCTTATCCCCGCAGGCACCCGCTGCATTGATGTGGGCAAATTGCCCCAATGCCACAAGCTGACACAAGACGAGATTAACGCTTTGCTGGTCGATCTGGCAGGGCAAGGGATAACGGTGGCCCGCCTGAAGGGGGGCGATCCGTTAATTTTCGGGCGTGGGTCCGAAGAAGCGGCAGAGCTGCGCGAGGCCGGAATTGCCGTCGAATATGTGCCCGGCATTACTGCGGCACAGGGCGCTGCGGCCAGTACGGGTGTGCCACTGACCCATCGCGGGCTGGCCACGGGTGTGCGCTATGTCACCGGTCACCGTGCGCGGGATGCGTCGCTAGATCTGGACTGGGCCAGCCTTGCCAATGAACAGACCACCCTTGTTGTCTATATGGGCGTGGCCAATATCGCCGAAATTTCCAGCCGATTGATCGCACATGGCATGTCCGCCGACCTGCCGGTGCTGGCGATTGCCAGTGCGACCACCCCGCAGGAATTGCGCGTGATCGGGCAGCTGGATGACATCGTGCACAAAGCCGCGTGTTTGCCCAAACATGTGCCGGTGTTGTTCATCATCGGCCATGTCGTGTCGCTGTATGTCCCTGCGTTGCTGCAAGCCGCCTTGACCTGCCAAGGCGCGGGAATGGATGCTTATGCGTAATCTCGCGGTCATTGGCATGGCCCTGCTGGCCGCTCTGGGCACCGCTGTGGTGCTGGCCATTGCAATCGCCTTGCCTGCCACGGCCGAGGTCGCGGCAGAGCGCGCCAAAGCATTGGAACATATGGTCATCCAAGATTGCGGGTCGTGCCACGGCCTGACATTGAAGGGCGGTTTGGGCAAGCCGTTGACGGCCACAGCCCTTGACGGTGCTGCCCCCGAGGCGCTGTCCCAGATCATTCTTGACGGTGTTCCCGGTACCGCGATGCCACCTTGGCGCCCGCTGCTGACCGAAGAAGAGGCAGGCTGGATTGCCCATTACCTTTTGAAGGATAAGAAATGAAAACTCTTGCTTTGTGCCTGTCCTTGATGGCTGCGCCCCTGCTGACCGCACCCGCAATGGCGCAAACACCGTGCTGTGCAACGGGTGATCTGGGGGTGGTTGTCGAACGTGCCACGGGGTCGCTGCTGTTGGTGGATCGGTCGGACCATGCGGCAATCGGGCGGGTCGAAGGGCTTGGTGATCTGTCGCACGCATCGGTTACGTTCAGCCCCGATGAACGCTTTGCCTATGTCTTTGGCCGCGATGGCGGGCTGACAAAGGTGGATATGCTGACGCAGACCATTGCCGCGCGCATCATTCAGGCGGGCAATTCCATTGGCGGGGCAATCTCGGATGATGGCAAACTGATCGCGGTGTCGAACTATGAACCCGGCGGGGTCAAGGTGTTTGATGCCGACACCCTGGCGCTGGTTGGCGATATCCCCGGCACGTCGAAAACCATCGGATTGGTTGATGTGCCCGGCCGCCGTTTTGCCTGGTCCACATGGGACAGCGGCGAGGCGTTTATGGCCGATTTTTCGGGCGCGGACATGAAAGTGACCAAGCTGGGCGATGTGGGCAAGAACCCGTTTGATGCTGTGCTGACCGATGATGCCCATACCTATTTGATCGGGTTGTTTGGCGAAAAGGGCGTGACGGCGATTGACCTGTGGGATGACGTGCCTGCGCCTGTGCGGTTCTTGCAGGACTATGGCAAAACCGAGGATGACTTGCCGGTTTACAAGATGCCGCACCTGCAAGGCTGGGCCTTTACCGAAGGCCAGTTTGTACTGCCCGCCGTGGGCCAGCATGAACTGTTGTGGGTGAACCGCGAAACGCTGGAGGAGGTGGACCGCACCCCAACCCATGGCCAGCCCGTGTTCATTATTGCGCAGCCCGCGTCGCCCTTTGTCTGGGTGAACTTTGCCACGCCGTTGAATGACACCGTGCAAATCGTTGACAGCCGCAACCATCAAGTTGTGGCCACCCTGACCCCCGGCAAGGCCGTGTTGCACATGGAATTTGCGCCACGCGGGGCCGAGGTTTGGATTTCGTCGCGCGATGATGAAAAGATCCTGATCTATGACACGCATACCCGCGAAAAGATTGCCGAGATTCCGGCACAAAGCCCGTCAGGCATATTCTTTACGGCGCGCGCACACAGGACGGGGTTGTGATGACCCATCGGCTGGATAAGATCGATCAGCATTTACTGGATGATTTCCAGCGCGATTTTCCACTGGTGCCGCGCCCCTTTGCCCAGCTTGGGCAAGCGCTTGGCTTGACCGAAGCCGAGGTGATCTTGCGGCTGGCAGCGTTGCAAAGCCGGGGGCAGATTTCTAGGGTTGGGGGCACGGTACGGCCCAATACCGCGGGGGCATCGACCCTTGCCGCGATGGCCGTGCCCGAGGACCGAATTGACGAGGTCGCCCAGCTGGTCAACGCAGAAGCAGGCGTGAACCATTCCTATTTGCGCGAAAATGTTTGGAACCTTTGGTTCGTGGCGACTGCGCCAAACACCGATGCCTTGGCCGCGCAACTTGCGCGGTTAGAGGCGGCAACGGGGTTGCAGATTTTGGACCTGAGGTTGCTGCGTGCATTCAACATTGATCTGGGCTTTGCGTTGCAAGGTCCGCGTGCGCAAATGACCCCGCGCGCTGCCCCTGATATGACCGTTTTGCAACCAGATGACCGGCCAATTTTGCAGGCCTTGTCGTCGGGCTTGGCGCTGGATCCGCAAGCCTATTTACGGCTGGCCCAATCGCTTGGCCAAACCGAGGCGCAGGTGATCGCGCGGATCAAGGCGCTTGCCGCTGCCGAGATTTTAACCCGCATCGGAGTCATCGTGCGCCACCGCACGATTGGCTGGACATCGAATGCAATGGTGGTCTGGAATATCCCCGAGGCCCAGATCGAGGCGGCGGGTCTTGCCCTTGCAGCGTTGCCGGGGATCAGCCTGTGTTACCGCCGCGTGACGGTGCCGGGGGTTTGGCCCTATGCCCTCTATTCGATGATCCACGCCCGCAGCCGTGCCGAGGCGCTGACAGTGCTGGAAGCCGCCAAGGCCTTGCCCGAATTGGCAGGGCTGGAGCATTCCGTTCTATTTTCAACGCGCTGTTTTAAACAAACCAGCGCGCAATTGATGCAGGAAAGGGCCGCCTGATGCGCCGCACAACCTTGCCCGATGATGCCTTGGACGCGACAGACCGCGCGATTTTGAACGCACTACAAGACGGGTTTCCAATCTCAAAACACCCGTTTGCCGAGGCGGGTGCTGCGCTTGGCGTTACCGAGGATGACCTGATCGAGCGTATTCGGAATATGCGAGAAATAGGCGCCATTACCCGCTTTGGCCCGTTCTATGACGCGGCGGCGATGGGGGGGGCGTTCTGTTTGTGCGCGATGGCCGTGCCCCAGGCTGATTTTGACGCGACCGTGACTTTGGTCAATGCGCACGCCGAGGTCGCGCATAATTATGAACGGACACATCCGCTGAACATGTGGTTCGTGCTGGCCTGTGAAACCGAAAAAGGAATTGGCCGCGTGGCGGATGAGATAGAGGCAGAAACAGGTCTGGCCGTGCTGCGCTTTCCCAAGCTGCGCGAATTTTTTGTGGGATTTCGGGTGCAGGCATGACGATAGATGCCACAGAACGCCGTATTATTGCGGCCACCCAAAGCGGGTTGTCGTTGACCGCGTCACCCTATGCGATTGTTGCGGGGCAGCTGGGGTTGACCGAGGATGAGGTGATCGCGCGGATGGCCGATATGCAGGCCCGCGGTATCATTCGCCGCATTGCGCTTGCGCCCAATCACTATGCTTTGGGGATGCTTGCAAACGGGATGAGCGTTTGGGATGTGGATGATACGAAGGCCGAGACTTTGGGCGACAAAGTCGGCGCTTTGCCCTTTGTCTCGCACAGTTATTTGCGGCCACGCGCGCCGGGTTGGCCCTATTGCCTGTTTGCCATGATCCACGGCAACACCCGCGCCGAAGTTGAAGAAAAACGCAAGCTGATAGCCGAGATTTTGGGTGATGCCTGCCGTTCCAATGACATTTTATATTCCACGCGCATCCTGAAAAAGACCGGAATGCGGATTAGCGGAGGAAGCTGAGATATGTTTCGACTGACCCAATATATGCGCGAGTTGGTGACACCAACGCCTGTACGCAAACGCGTCAGTGCCGGCGGTGTGAAACCCGTTGTAATCTGGAACCTGACACGCACCTGCAACCTGAAATGCCGCCACTGCTATACCACCTCGGCCGATGTGCCCTTTCCGGGGGAGCTTTCGACCGAACAGGCGCTTGGCGTGTTGGATGACCTGAAAGCCTTTGGCATTCCCGCGCTGATCCTGTCGGGCGGCGAACCGTTAAGCCGGTTTGACTTTTTCACTCTGGCCGAACGGGCGAAGGCGCTGAACTTTCGGCATTTGTCGCTGTCAACCAATGGCACGCGGATTGCGGAAAACATCGACCGGATTGTTGATCTGGGCTTTGATTATGTCGGCATTTCCATTGACGGGATCGGTGCCACGAACGACTGGTTTCGCGGGGTCGAGGGCGCGTTTGACGAGGCGATGGCCGGTGTGCGCGCCTGCAAATCGCGCGGCGTCAAGGTTGGTTTGCGCTATACCATCACCGAACAAAACGGCCATCACTTGGGCGAAATGCTGGATCTATGCGAGGCCGAGGGGGTGGATAAATTCTACCTGTCGCATCTGGTTTATGCGGGACGGGGCGACAAGCATCGCGGCGAAGATACCGAACATTCCCATACCCGCCGCGCGATGGATGTGCTGATTGCCCGCGCTTGGGAGGCCATTCAAAACGGCAAGGATTTAGAAGTGGTGACGGGCAATAATGATGCCGATGCTGTCTATTTTCTGCAATGGGTGACAGAGTATTTCTCACCTGAACAAACCGCCCATGTGCGCGCGCATCTGGAATCTTGGGGGGGCAATTCGTCGGGCCTTGGCGTGGCCAATATTGACCCGCAAGGCAAGGTTCATCCCGATACCTATTGGTCCGACTACACTGTGGGGTCGGTGAAAACGGACAGGTTTTCATCCCTATGGACAGGGTCTGATGCGATGCTTGCCACCTTGCGCCAGCGCCCGCGGCCCTTGAAAGGTCGCTGTGGCGATTGTGCGTTCAAGGCGGTTTGCGGCGGCAATACCCGCATTCGCGCCTTGCAAGTGACGGGTGATCCCTGGGCCGAAGACCCCGCCTGCTATCTGTCGAATGCCGAGATTGGCATCGACGATGCCGCCCGCCTAACCGTGACCCCTTTCCGAGGCAAAAGCCATGATCCGGCCCATCGTTTTCTATAGCCTGCTTGCCACCAGCGCCCTGACTGGCCCCGCCCATGCGGGACCGGATGGCGCGATGATCTATGCAGATCAATGCGCATCGTGCCATGCCGAAACCCGTTTGGGCGGCACTGGCCCCGCGCTGATCCCTGAAAGCCTTGGGCGACTAAAGGGCGAGGGGCTGGAGGCGATTATTGCGGGCGGGCGTGTTGCCACGCAGATGCCCGCGTTCAAGGGTACTTTGAGCGCTGAAGATATCACCGCAGTGGCCGCGTTTATTGCGACGCCGCTGGCCGAGGCGCCAAGCTGGACTGTCACGGATATCGAATCCACCCGCAGTTTGGATACAGGTTACACCCCCGCCCCTGCGCCGGTTTTTACCGCCGATCCGATGAATATCACCTTGGTGGTGGAAACCGGCGATCATCATGTGTCAGTGCTGGATGGCGATACGTTCGCCGTCCTCGACCGCTTTAAAACCCCCTTTGCCGTACATGGCGGGCCAAAGTTCAGCCCCGATGGGCGCTATGTGTTCATCATGTCGCGTGATGGTTGGGTGCAGAAATATGACATCTGGTCGCTGCAACAGGTGGGCCGCGTGCGGGCCGGCCTCAATTCGCGCAACATCGCGATGAGCAATGATGGCAAATGGCTGGCCGTTGCCAATTACCTGCCGCGCACTCTGACCATCCTGTCCACCGACGATTTGCGCGTGGCCCGCGTGATGGATGTGGCAGGCCATGATGGCACCGAAAGTCGCGTGTCGGCGGTGTACCAAGCACCACAGCGCAGCAGTTTTGTGCTGGCCCTAAAGGATGTGCCCGAAATTTGGGAAGTGGCAACCGACCCCGATGCAGGCCCGTTCTATGACGGGTTCGTCCATAGCCATGAGACGGGTATGGAGGAAAAGCTGGTCTCGGAAAGCGGTCTGTTTGCCCGCCGCCGGATCAAAATCAACGCCCCTTTGGATGACTTCTTTTTCACCCCAGATTATCGCAACCTGATTGGCACCAACCGCGAAGGTGACAAAGGCGTGGTCGTGAACCTTGATGTTGGCCGCGAGATTGCCGAACTGCCGCTGCCCGGTATGCCGCATCTGGGGTCAGGGATTACATGGACCAGTCAGGGCCGCCGCGTGATGGCGACCCCGCATTTACAAGACGGTGTGCTGTCGGTCATAGACCTTGAAACCTTCAAGCTGATCAAAACCATTCAGATGGAAGGACCGGGATTTTTTCTGCGCAGCCATGAAAATTCCGGCTACGTCTGGGCCGATGTGTTCTTTGGCCCGAACAAGGGCAAGATGCATATCATCGACAAAGAAACCTTGGAAATCGTCCGCACGCTTGACCCTGCACCGGGGAAAACGGTGGCGCATACCGAATTTACCAAGGATGGCCACTATGCACTTGTGTCGATTTGGGAAAATAATGGCGCGGTGATCGTCTATGATGCCGCGACCTTTGAAGAGGTCAAACGCCTGCCCATGCGCAAACCTTCGGGAAAGTATAATGTCTGGAATAAAATCACCTTCAGCGACGGCACCAGCCACTAAAAACCTGTGGAAATTAGGGCTGCTGTTGTGGCCCTTTGCCACTGGCGCCGTCGCCATCAATCTGTTTTTGCTGGGCCTTTTGGGCCAAGCCATAGGCCTGCCCGCATTATCCCCGATTGCTGCTTTGTGGTGGTGCCTGCCCTTGGGCCTTCCTGCGACCTATGCGTCGGCAAGATGGGTGCGGTCATTGATTGCACAGGCCGAAGCGTGACAGCCTGCGTCCCGGCACAGGCCAACAGAACCGGCCTTGCTGCAAACGCTTTTACCGTTTCAGCTTTGTCACGATCACATCCGCCAAACTATCAATCGCAGCGCCCGTGGCCCTCGCGACCGTTGCAGGTTCGCTATCCGCCATCGGTGCGGTGACAGCAAAGCGTTCCACCGACTCGCGCACCATGCCATCGGGCGATGCGATTGCAAACTGACCGCTAAGTTCAAACAAACCGTCGGTTTTGGCGATCATGCGGTCAATCCGAACCTCGACGCGCACGTCGGCGGGTTCGGCCAAGGGCCACGGTTCAGATGCCACCGAGGCCGTCGATCGTACATCAAGGCTGCGCGACAAGGCCCCCGTAACAGCACGCACAGGATCATCGGCCCAGATCGATTTTGGCACGACAAAAAGCGCGCCGCCGTCTTGTTCCACCACAATTTCAGACGCAGCAGCATAGGCTGGCAATGACACGTCGCGCACCTCGATGGTGCGCACAGAAACCCGTACTTTTGACGCTTGGGCCGCATCAGACATAATCGGAAAGCGGGCGTTTGTGTCGCCACAGGCAATCAATGGCAATGCGGCTGCAAGCGAGAGGGCAGCGATACGTAGGGTCATATCAACGTCCTAAAATAAGGGAATTTGGGTTGCGTTCAATCGTGCGGGCCAGTTTGGCAACGGATTGTGCCGCCGTTTTCAGCTCGCGCAACAAATCAAGCGTTTCGGAATTAAAGGTGGATTTCGCGCCATAGGCTGACACAAGCGCATCAGCTTTTGAAATCACACTCTCCAGCTGCGCGGTTACATCCGGAAAGGTCTTGGCAGCCTCGGCAACCGCATCCGCGGCTTCGCGCGCCGAGGCCAGCGTTGCATTGGTGTTTTCAATCGCGCCACCATTCCGCAAGTCGCGCAATGCGGCCTGAACTTCGGTCAACGCAGATGCAAGCGCGGGCGGTATGCTTTTGGCGCCGTCGGTGCTGATCAAGGCATCCGCGCTGTCCATCACCCGCGTCACAGCGGCAATCAGCTCTTCTGCTTTCAGATCATTAACCTTGGTTGCAATCGCACGGAGATCTTCGACCAGCTTTGGCAGGTCACCAGAGGCGGTTGCAATATCGCCTGCGGCCACATCCAGACTTGTCAAAGCGCTGGACAATTGGTCCACCAATCCACGGTCTTTCAACTCGGCAACGATACTGCGCAAATCGGCGATGACGCCCAGCAATTCACCCGGAATGGCTTGGGTATCCTCTTTGCCGATCAGCCCGCGCGCATCTTCGATCAGCCCCAAAATGGCATCAGGCGCAAGTTGCGTGCCCTTGGCCGACGCAATCGCCTCGATTGAGGCCATAAGCGAAATCGCTTGGTTCATTACGTCTTCGATCGGAAGCTTGTTCACGCGTTCCAGTACGCCTTCGGCCGTTGCAGTGAAATCGGGCAGGTCAGAGGCAACGCTTGGAATAATGGGCGTGCCATCGGCATCGTCACGTAAAGTTGCAGCTGTGGCATCCGGCACATCAGCAAGCTCGATCTTAAGGGCGGCGCTGAAAATACTGGTTGTCGCCAGACGCGCGCGCAGACCCTCAGACACCAAGCCGTCGATAAACGACCGTGTTGCCTCGGCGCTTGTGTCGGCCTCCAGCCCAAGCGACTGCGGATCAATCGAAACCAGCGCCCGCATGTTGACCGTCCGGCCCACCGGCGTTTTTACGATAAACGCACCAATACTTGAAACCTGACCCACCCTAAGGCCCCGAAATTCAACCGGAGCGCCGGATGCCAATCCGCTGACGGATTCGTTGAAAATCACTGACATCGTCACAGAATTTGCACTAAGCTGAGTGAAAATACTATCGCGCGCAGCGGATTCATCTGCAAACAGCCGGAACATGGTGTCATTGGTCACGGGCGCGCCACCCGAAACGATGTTTTCAAAGGCCACACCCCCCGTCAGCAACGACCCGAGGCTTGCAACATTCAGGTTAAGACCCGCCGGCCCAAGCGTGACCGAGAACCCCGACACGTTCCAAAACCGCGAGTCGGTGGTTAGGAATTTGTCAAACGGTGCGTTGATAAAGGCCTCGACATCCGTGCTGTCCCCTGTATCGGACAGGCGCGGTGTATCAAGCCGACCAACTTCCATACCGCGAAAGAACACAGGCGCGCCGGGTGTCAGGCTGGACCCGTTCTTGGACCGGATCTTGACGCGTGTCCCTTCATGGCCAGGCCGGATCAGGGGCGTTTCGGACAGGCCATCGAACGCATCTATGCTTGAATCTTCGACGGGTGTCCAAGCGCTGTCGATATAGACACCGGACAAAACCGTCGAAAGCCCGCTGATACCACGCGCGCTTACTTCGGGGCGAACGACCCAAAACAGGGTGTCCACATTAAAGGTTGCCGCGACATCCTTATTGATGCGTGCCAAAACTTCGACACGCGACATATCTTTGGAAAAATTCACATCCTCGACCGCACCGATGATAACATCTTTGAACCGGATGGTGGTATCCTTGGGTGTAATGCCGGCTGCGTCCTTAAAGGTGATCGTGATCAGGGTGCCTTTGTTGCTATAGCTTTGCCAAGCGACGCCCATCGACACGATCAACGCAAGGATCGGCACCAGCCAAACCAGTGACAAATTGCGCCAAGGCGACCGTTTGGCCGGACGTACGTCCATTTCAGGAATATCGGGAAGTGTCATATGGCGTGGTCCTTGTCAGCGTCCCAGATCAGCCTTGCATCAAAACTTTGGGCCGAGAGCATTGTAAAAGCGACGGAAAGGGCAAAACTGACTGCCGCAATTCCAGGATGGATGCTCGCCGCCGACCCCAGCTGGACCAAGGCCGTCAGAATAGCAACGACAAACACGTCGATCATGGACCAGCGGCCGACAAATTCGACCACCTCATAAATCTGGTGTCGACGATGCGTGGTGATGCGGCTTTGTTTGCCGATACCCAAAGCAAGATAGGCAATCGCCAGAAATTTGCTGGCGGGGATAACAATGCTGGCAAAGAAAACAATGGCCGCAATCCCGAAAGACCCGTGATGGATCAGCTCTAATATCCCGCCCAACAGCGTGCTTTCGCTTTCGCTGCCCAGCGTGGCGGTCTTTAGCATCGGGTAGACATTTGCAGGCACAAAGGCGATGACGCCCGCAACCCACCACGCCCAAACCTTTTGCAGGCTTTTTGTGTCTCGGCTGGCAAGGGTCGCCCCGCAGCGGACGCATAGCGGCACGCCAGCCGGATTGACCCTGCCGCATGTCGTGCAATTGACCAAACCCACATCACGGGCGGTCAGATACTGCCGCGCGCTTCCAGCGTTTTCCATATGATCAAGCTACTCATGAGGTTGTCGTTAACAACAGTGATAAGAACGAGGGCCGCAAAAGCCCAAAAGGCAGGGCCTATTGTCAGGGTTGCCAGTCCGCCAACTTTGACAAGCGCGACCGCGACCCCGACGATAAACACTTCGGCCATTGCCCAAGGCTTTAGGGTTTCGGCCAATCGAAACGCCTGCGTGGCCCCGCGGATCGGGTGATGCCCCAATGCCATCGGCGCAACCGTGTACAAAATGGCCACAAGGCGCATTAACGGCAGGACCACGATAAGCGCCGCCATTGCCAGCGAAAGCGGCACCATAAGCCCATCTGAATAGGCCAAAATTGTATCCAGCACCGATGCTTGTTGGCGCAAACCATGGGTTTCAATCGTCAGAAAGGGAAAGCTGACGGCACCAACCATAAGGATCGCACCCGTCACCGCCAACATCACGATCCGCGTCATGGCATTGCTGCGCGGCATGGCCAAAACATGGTGGCACCGCTTGCACCGGCCTTGCCCCCCCAGCGGCACCGACGAAAGTCGGGCCAGTGTGTCACACACAGGGCACGCCACCAAATCCCGAAGATCAGCAAAGGGGGCAGCGTGTTTAAGACGGTCTTGTTTGGTCATCGCGACTGTCTATCGCAAGGAAACAGGCATGAAAAGTCTGCCCCGATGACGTGATGTTACTGTCCTGTCACTTTGGCGTCATGTATGCCAGTCGGCGCCACAACCACGCTTAAGGCCGCGAAGGCGGTCAACGCGGCGCGAAACGCATAGCCCTGCGGGGGGGCTGTTTAGCGGCGGGCAACGTCAAACCGCGCTTGGCCAACGATCTGCGACGCACCGTCAACCGTCAGGCGAAAGGCGCGGTTGTTGTAATAAAACGTCAACCGCCAACGCCCTTCATCCTCGCCCACACCCTTTTCACAGCGCGACGTGATCGCATTGGACTGCATCAAACCTTGAACAGCCGATGCCGCAAGTCCGAATGCGTCAGCGATACTTTCGGCGGCAACCACAAAGCCGTTTTCGCCAAGTTCAACCGGCGTCATGACACATGTTTCCAATGGTCATTTGCTGCGGCCACGGTGGCGAAATGGGTAGCGACGACCTGGCTTACAGCGATCAGGGCGGCGGCATCGTCGGCATATTCAGGGCGCATACGGTCGCGCGCCACGGCATCGGGCTGGGTCAGCTTTATCGCCATGCGCGACAGCTTTACAGCAAGGTTATAACCCTCTTCGGGCGTCTTGGTGATCAAAGTCGGAAGCCAGCTTGTCATGATCATATCCTGTGGTTTGATCTTGGTGAAAATTATTCATTTTTTACAGGGCTAGGGTTAAGCACAACATCCGCAATCCAAAATCTGTAAAAAGGTCAGGCTTGCGTGCGGTCTCATCCCTTAAATAGGTATTTACAATACCAATTAACAGGTTTAGATTTCGATGCAATGAAAATTGTCGCAGAGCGCCAAAATGGCAAGGACACTGACCCCCAAACCGCCCATATCCTTGGCCCTGCGGGGCATGATCCGGTGGATCGTGAAGGGCAGTAGGACTGGGCGCGACCCTGACCGACGCCAGTATCAACAAAACTCGAACACACCCGCAAAAGCATCCTTAGAGGCCCTATGACCACGACAGCTGAGCAAATGCGCGCATGGCGCGGCCCCGCAATTTTAACTTACGGGTTTCGCCCGTTCTTTCTGGGCGCGGCCCTCTGGGCCTTTGTGGCAATGGTGCTTTGGGTGCCGATGCTGGCGGGTGGCCTGACGCTGCCAACGGCCTTTGACCCTGTATCCTGGCACGCGCATGAATTTTTGTTTGGCTATGTGTCGGCCGTTGTCGGGGGGTTCTTGCTGACGGCTGTGCCGAATTGGTCAGGGCGGTTGCCCGTTGTTGGCTGGCCCTTGGCCGGGCTGGTCGGGCTTTGGCTGATGGGCCGGGGGGCTGTGATGTTTTCGGCAGGGTGGCCGCCTATGGTGATTGCCATTTTGGACCTTGCGGCGATGGTCACACTCTGGGGCTATCTTGCGCGCGAAATCATCTTGGGGCGCAATTGGAAAAACTTGGTGGTTCTGGCCATCCTGTCAGTCTTGATCCTTGGCAATGCGGTGTTTCATTGGGAGGCCGCGCAGGGGATTTATGCGGCATCGGGGGCCGGGCTGAGAATTGGTTTGGGCGCTGGACTCATGTTGATCGTGCTGATCGGCGGGCGGATCGTACCCTCTTTTACCCGCAACTGGCTGGTTAAGGCGCAATTGCCCGCGCGCCCCGCGCCGATGGGGGCCGTGGACAAGGCCGCAGTGCTTGTCACGCTCGTAGCGATTGGGCTGTGGGTTGTGGCTCCGGCCCTGCCTGCGACAGGTTTGCTGCTGATTTTATGTGCCGGTTTACAAGCGGTACGGCTGTGGCGGTGGCGCGGCTGGCATGCGCGGCGCGAACCGTTGGTTTGGATCTTGCATCTGGCCTACAGCTTTGTCCCTTTGGGCGCGCTGGCGATTGGCGTGGCGATCCTGTGGCCCGACCAATTTGGCACAATTGCAGCCCAGCATCTTTGGATGGCCGGCGCGATTGGCACCATGACCGTTGCGGTGATGACACGCGCCACTTTGGGCCATACCGGACAAGCCCTTACGGCAGGCAAAGGCACGCTGCTGATTTATGCCGCCATTCTTGGTTCTGTTGTGGCGCGGTTTCTGGCGGGGGTTTTTCCGGCGCAGGCATCGGGCTTTTATGATTTGGCGGGGGGGCTGTGGTGCCTTGGCTTTTTGGGCCTGTCGGTCATTTACGGTCCGGCATTGCTGCGCCCTCGGGCCAAAGGTTAAACAATGGGCTGGTCAGAGTATATCCTTGCAGCGGTGGCCTTTCTTGCCACGCATTCCATTCCGCTGCGGCCTGCGATGCGCCAACCGATAGAGCTGCGGATTGGCATGCCGATGTTTTTGATGCTTTATTCGGCGCTGTCGATTGCCGCATTGGGTTGGTTGATCATCGCTGCCGGGCGCGCACCCTATATCGCGCTGTGGGCGTGGGCGCCGTGGCAATTATGGGTGCCACAAGTCGGTATGGCGTTGGTCTGTTTGATCGCCGCCCTTACGCTGGGCAGGCCAAACCCGTTTTCCTTTGGGGGCGCGCGGAACGCTGAATTTAATCCCGCACAACCGGGGCTCATCGGTTGGATGCGACATCCGCTTTTGGTGGTTTTGGCCCTTTGGGCAGGTGTACATATTGTCCCAAACGGCGATCTGGCTCATGTGTTGATGTTTGGCAGTTTTTGCCTGTTTGCGCTATTGGGGATCGTGATGATTGATCGACGCCGCAAGCGCAATATGGGGGCGGCGTGGGTCACGATGCGTGCGCAGACCACCCCTTGGCCCCGCCCCCGACTTTCAACCAACGCCATAATGCGCACAGCTATTGGGGCTGCAATTTATATCGTTTTGATCTGGGCACATCCGGCTTTATTCGGCGTTTACCCCTTTGGCTAACGCCGTTTTCGGTGTCAAAATCAACATCCGTTCCGCCACCGCTGCATCGTTATGGCTTTTCTTGCGTGTCGGACAGACCCGCCATAGAACGGGTGCACACGCATTGAAAGGGCTATTCTTGACGAAATGGGACATCAAAAACAGCCCGATGCGGGTCTTGTGGTTTCTGGTCGGGGCTGTGGCGTTATTACTCGGCGCAGCGGGCGTTATTTTGCCGCTTTTGCCGACCACGCCTTTCGTCATCCTCGCGGCTTTCGCCTTTGGGAAAAGCAGCCCAGTCTTGCAGACAAGGTTGGAACAAAGCCGTCTTTTCGGTCCTGCCATTCGCGACTGGCGGGTATCAGGCGCTATCTCTGCGCGCTACAAAGTGCTGGCTGTGACGATGATGGCCGCGGCGCTGGCGTTTGGCCTGTTCTCCGCCATGCCTTTTGCGGCAAAACTGGTTCAGGTGGCGGCCATTGCGGCCGCTGCGACCTTCGTGCTCAGCCGGCCCGGTTCGGCCAAATAAAACCCCTCAAAAGCCCCGAACTAATCATAAAAACCACGGTTTTGACTGTTGTAGCAACACTTAACGCTTTCCCCGTGTGCGCCTGAACGCCACAGACCGCCCTGCCCAGGCTGGTTTTAAACTGACGGGGCCATTTGGTACGGCTGTGCTGAACATTCGGACAACCCGACCGGACAAGATGATCACCACGACCCCAGCCTTTCCCACGCATCACCCGACCCAATAAAGACCTTGCTGAAAAACAGAGGGTAATCATCAGCGGCCAAACATCAGTATATCCTTGCAGAAGCTATGTTTGGAATTTGCATATATACAAAGATTTTGGCACGTTTGTCCGCAAATTTTCTTATATTTGCGGATTACTGAAGCGCATTGTCTTGCGCTCCTTTACTCACGATAAGTCCGCCTTATCGTGACTCTTGTTTCATGCGCTCATTGCAGGCAACATGGTCTTGAAAATACGCTGGAATCGCCATGAAATCCCCTGCCCTACCCCTTTCCTTTGCCCTAACCCCAGAGGATGAAGCCGCGCTAAGTGACCTTTATCGGCGGGGTACGCCAGACAACACTTTGCGCGCTTGGGAACGCGACTTGGCCTATATTGCCGCGTGGAAGGCCGCAGTGTTTGACCAGCCATTGCACTGGCCCGAAGATGAACGCGTCGCCCTGCGCTTTGTGCTGGACCACGCGATTGATCTGACAGACAGGTTCGGCACATCGGCCCATGATGCCGCAAGCCGGTTAATAACCCTTGGCCTGCGCCGCACGCTGGCCTGCCCTGCCCCCGCAACCTTGGACCGCAAGATCGCAAGCTGGCGGGCCTTTCACCGGATGAAAAACCTCGCCTCGCCCTTTGCGGCGCCTTTGGTTGCCCAAGCACGGGTCAAAGCGCGGCGCGCCAATGCCAAACCCCGCGTGCCGAAATCGCCCCGCCCTATCACCCGCGAGGTGTTGGAAAAGCTGGTGGCGACCTGTGACGACAGCTTGCGCGGCCTGCGCGACCGCGCGGTTTTGATGCTGGCTTTCGGGTCTGGCGGGCGGCGGCGCAGCGAGGTTACGGCGCTTTACCGTGACGATATCGGGACAAAGGATTTCGCCGCGAAAGGCCTGCTTTGGGTCCGCCTGTTAGAAACCAAAACCACCAAGCGCGATGATGCACCGAAATTGCCGCTAAAAGGGCGCGCGGCACGGGCGGTTATGGGATGGATTATTGGGGCAGGCATCACCGATGGGCCGCTGTTTCGTCCCGTATCCAAATCCGACCGCGCCCTGCCCCGCCGTCTGGCCCCCGATGCGATCCGCGTGATTTTGCGGCATCGTTTGGTGTTGGCGGACCTGCCGGTGGATTATGCCACCCCGCACGGGCTGCGCGCGGGGTTTTTGACGCAGGCCGCACTGGATGGCGCACCGCTGGCAGCGGCGATGAAACTGTCGCTCCACCGCTCGGCGATACAAGCCCAAAAATACTATGCCGATGTAGAAATCGAGGATAACCCCGCGACCGATTTGCTGGGCTAACTCCGGTTTCGCGGCGAAACCCTAGGGCAGCTTACCCAGCCAGCGGTTCAATTCATCCATCATCAGATCGGCCAGTTCTCGATCAACATGGGGGCCGCGCAGACGCACCGAAAACCCGTCTTCATGGCGCAGCATTTCCATCGTCACGCCATTGGCAAGCGGCCTTGGCTTGGCTGCGGAATAGGCAAATTTCGGCGCTTTGGGGCGGCCCCCGCGTTCAGGTTCCCGCTCCATCGCCTCGGCCGCGGCGACAAAGGGTTCGATCAGTGCCCATTCGGCGGCAGGCCCCCTGCCCTGATCGCGGATCAAGGCGGTGCGGATGTCTGACACCATGCCCTGACGCAAAGCATGGGCAAGGCGCAAACCGTTGCGTTCAGACATCTCGGTCGGGTGTTTCAGCATATCGCCAAGCTCTTCATGGATCTGGGCAAAGCTGCGGATTTTGGAACGCTTGGATTTAGACGCCGCCGCAAAAATCGTGTCAATCGCGTGGTCGGCAGAGCTGAACGCACCCTGATCGGCAGAAACCACAGCAATGCGGCCGCGTTCATAAGGGGTAAGCTGGGCGCGCAATTCGTTTTCTTCGACCATCGCGGTATAGACAGCGCCCATCTGATCGGGGCTACGCAAAAGCGCCTTGGTGGTCGAAAAGGCTGCCCCGTCTTCGGCAGAAAGTTCGCCCAGAACCGTCATCCGCCGCCAACCCGAAATCAGGCCGTACCGCCCTGCCCCAAGGTCTGCGACCTCAATCGGGGCGCGCATGCCATTGCTGCGGATCGAGGATTTGAGTTCGTCCAACTCTTCTCGGCTCACGACCATGCGGTCGCGGATCAGGTGCGACATGTCGATCGCATCCAAGGGCAGGTCCAAAAGCACCCGACCCTCCTCTAACGCCTTGCGCCAAGCGCTTGCATCGCGGCCATCCTTGGCCATCGTGATGCGGGTTTCGGTGTCCAGCGGGGTCGCGGCGCGGGCGGCATCACCCGCGACCTGCGTGATGGGGGCCGAGGACAGGCCCAGCCGGTCAGGGATAGGTTTCGCCGCGAAACCTGCCTCCATTTCCGCCAATGCGTTCGGGTCAGGGGCTTCGAGCTTTTTACGTTTAGCCATCTGCATTTTCCTTTTCTGCCTGTACATCACGCCACCATGCGCCAATCAAAAGCTGTTTGAATTCGGCATAGGTCCGGTCAAACGCCTCACGGCCGCGCAGATAGGTGTCACGGTTGAAATCGCGGTAATCCGCCTCATAGATGCCATTCACCTGTTCGCCCGCCTGCCCCACCAATGCGGTAAATTCCTGCCGGTATGGTGTCATAAAATCACCAAAATAGGCTTGAATCACATTGGCCAGATCGGTTTGCTGGGCGGCATCAAAGCGGGTGATGATGGCGCGCACCACGTCCCATTCAAACTTTACCTCTGTCAGGCCCAAGGCGCGGCGCTGCGCGTTTTCGCCTTCCTCGATACTGGCAAAGGTAGAATAGAGCATGTCGAAAAACCGGCCTGTGGAGTCAAATTCAAGAAAGGACGCGCCGAGCGGCACCAGCAGAATATCGGCGGCAGCCAGTGAATTAATCGTCAAATAACCGAGCGCGGGCGGGGTATCGAGGAAGACGATGTCGTAGTCGTCAAGAATGCCTTCGTTGGTCAGGAAGTTCCCCAGCGCATCCCACAGCGACCAAGAGCGCAGGCCCATGCGCCAGACGGGGATTTGAAATTCGGCCCAATAGAGGTTCAGTTGCGCGCCGATCAGGTCGATATTTGACCAGTGGGTTTTCTGGATGAGGTTTCGCGGCGAAACCGTCAACGCCTCGGTCAGGGTTTCGTCAAGGGGCAGGGGCGGCAGATCGCCCGCCTCGCGGATCCGGTTTTCGGCCTGCACGGCAAGGGCGTAATCCTTGGCGATGAGGGGGAAGACGGTTTTCCATTCATCCTCGACCTGCCCCCCAAGGATCGACGTCATCGAGGCCTGACTGTCGAGGTCGATCACCAGCACCTTGTACCCATCGAGGGCCGCGGCCATCGCCAGATGGGCGCAGGTGGTGGTTTTGCCCGACCCGCCCTTGAAGTTGGCCACGGCGCAGATTTTGGCCGGTTGGCCTTTGGGGCGGTAGGGTTTGTATTCCTTGGCAGCGGACCCTTCGGCGGCAAAATGGTCACGCAGAGTTAGCACCTCGTCCAATGTGAACCATTTTGCGCCTGCGGTGCCCTCACCCTGGGGCAGGTTTTCATTGGCCTTAAGGACGCGGCGGAAATGGGCAGGGGCGACCGGGATCAGGTATTTCGTAATCTCCCATATCGAGAACTGGCGCAGGCGCTTTTTACCATCTGGCGCATAGCCGCGTTTTGCCAGATCATCGCGGCCACGGGCGCAAAAGGCGGCGGCTTTGGCGAATCGGGTCGTATCAACCGAGGGCCCCAGTTTTTCGGCGGCCTTTGCCGGATCAAGGTTTTGATAGGCGTTGAGGGAGATTTCTGGCTTCTTGCTCATGTCTCATACTTTCTGGTCATGTGCGGCTTTTTGGCTTCTATGCGCGAAACTATGGCACATCCAGTTAAAAGGGGGAACTGGAGAAAACAAGCCGCGGTGAAAGGGCCGAGGAGGTTTCGCGGCGAAACCTATGGGCCGCCTTAACCCTATAAATCTGTCAAAATAACATCCACAAAGGTATGAATCTCTTTCAGAGTCTTTAAGAACTTTGCGTCGAAAAAACAATTTTTTTTCAATGGGTTATGTGTGGTTGGGGACCTGAAAACAGGTCGAACGGTACCAGTATACGGGGGTATAGGTACCCGTTTGCGGGGCCAAGGGAACCCGAATCCGTGGGGAGGGGAACCCGTGTGCAGGGGGGCAAAAAGCCCTGTTTTGACCCGATTACACCCCAAATATAGCGCAAAACCGTAGGGGGCACAGCCGATTAGGGGCGGGTTGGACGGGATTGTTAACGGGCCGAACGGTGAGGGACCCGTCTACGGGATGGGGTGGTCTTGGGGGTGGGGCGTGCCAAAGGTGCCAAGTGGGGGCTTGTCTTTGGGTTCCTAATGGGCAATGGTTTTGGCAAGAGTCGCAAAGCCGGACCTAACCGGCAAGACCATGTGGCAAGAGCAAAAGGCGGCCGTGTGCGGCTGGCAGGGGTAGATGCAGACACAGGCGCTGAAAGGGTCGCTGCGGCGGGCCGAGGTTAAGAAAAATGTCGCGGCCATTCACGTCAGTGGCAAGCTGACGTTGTTGCAGCGCAAGCTGTCGAATGTGTTGTTGCTGAACGCCTATGACACGCTGATCAGCCAGACCAAACATCAGATTGACGCACGAACGCTGTGCCTGATGATCGGCTATAATTCTAATGACATGGAGACGCTGCGGGCGGCCTTGCGCGGGCTGGCCGAGACGGTGGCCGAATGGGATATGCTGGACGAAAAGGGCAAGCAGGAGTGGGGGGTGTCCAGCCTGCTGTCCTATGCCAAGCTGAAATCGGGGGTGTGCGAATATGCCTATTCGCCTGCGCTGGCGGAAAAGCTGCATGACCCCAAGGTGTTTGCGCTGATCAATCTGAACATCCAGAAACGGTTTACCTCGGGGCATGGGCTTGCGCTTTATGAAAATTGCTATCGGTTTGTGCGCACGGGCAGCACGGGATGGTGGCCGATCGAGGTGTTTCGCCGGTTGATGGGGGTAGAGGACAGCGCCTATTACGAAAGTTTCAAGCATCTGAATGCCAAGATCATCAAACCCGCAGTGGATGAGGTGAACCGCACGTCGAACATCGAGATTACGCCCGAGTTTCAAAAGCAGGGCAGGGCGGTGACGGAATTGCGGTTCTTGATCCGCGAGAACAAGCAGCTTGCGATGTTTGATATTGATGATGGGGATGCGGTGCGGGCGAGTGAGACGTACAAGCGGCTGATCGGGCTGGGGGTGTCAGACCGTTTGGCGCGGCAGTGGATACAGGAGCATGGCGAGGAGGCGGTGACGCAAAAGCTGACCTTTGTCAGCGGGCAAAAGAATGTGAAAAGCCCGGTCGGGTATTTGCGCGCTGCGTTGGAAGGCGGGTTCGAGGTGGCAGCACCGGCCCCCCAGATACCGCCTTCGACCGAGGCGTTGGAGGCCGCGCGCAAACGGGCCGAGGCGCAGGCCCGCAAGGATGCCGAGGAAGACGCCCGTTTCGCCGCGCGCGACGAACGCAAGCGGCGGTTTGTGGTGGTCGAAGCGGCGGTCATGCAGCGAAACCCCACGCAGCGCGACGCTGACAAGCGGCTGTTCATGGGGCGGTTGACCAATGATCTGGACCGCGAGGATTTCCGCCGCAATGGCTGGGCCAGCGCGTTGAACGCCGCCGCGATCTTTGACTTTTGGGAAGAGATGACACCGGGCTTGTTTGACACTGCCGGTTAGGTTCGGGTCGTCGGCATCTAGGCTGGGCTTGGCCGGCCAAACGATGGTCGACTTGCACTATAGGCCCGTTGCCCGCACAGGCGGGGAGGAACCGGACGAATGCAATCTGCGAAATACCGGCCAAGGATGACATGAGGATGGACTGCCCTAGGGGATGTTGCGGATTTGGCTGCCTTGGGTATCCTTTGATAGAGCGGATGCCCTGACCGTCGAAAGCAGGGCGCAACGCGAAACCCCCGCCGCGTGATGCGCCGGGGGTCGGGCTTTGGCAGTTCAGGTCAACAGCAAGATGATAATCAGGACTGACAAAGGTGCGCCGAGCAACCAAGCGATAATGACAGGTACTCCTTGTACGAGGAAATTACCGCCCGAAACGGCGAAAACCATTGTTGGCGTCGCGGTGCGTTCCGCCGGTGACAGAGGCGAAATAGGCGGCCGCAGCGCTGACGAGCATTGTTGCAGCAAGACCAAAGGCAGCAATCATCCCGGCAATGCGGGTCTGCTCGATCGCTTTGATCGTCGCTGCCCGTGCTTCAAGCCCGCTTGCTATTGCTGTGTCGACGCGCGCTGTGGCGGCTTCGGTGCTGAGTTGGGTTTCGGCAACAACCACATTTGTCAGGTATTGACGGTCTGCGTCCGGCACTTGGCCCGCAGCGATCCCGTTGGCTAGGATGGCTGCGACCTCTGCTTTTGCTTCGGCGGATCCTTGTGTTGCGTCGCCGCGCAGCAAGGCGGAGCTTGTATAGCTGGTCGCATCGGCAAGGCCAGCGTTTGCAGCGTCAAGGGCCGCACCGGCACTGTCGCCGACGGCCGACAAAGTGCCCGTCACGCCACTTACCGCCAGAAAGCCGCCCATCACGGCACCGACAGCCCAAACAACAACGCCGTGCGCGCCATCGCGGGCCTCTATTTCATCGCTATTGGCATCACCCAAACGGCGGCGCAAACGGCCCGTCAGATACCCACCCGCCGCAAAGCTGCTAACGGCTGTCCAGACCATCCAGATACCACCTGTAATCGTGATCCAGCGGAGCGAAACACCATCGCCAGACACGGGGCTGGCCATCGATAACCCGAGCGCGGCGCCAAAGGACAAAAGTACGATTGTTAGCGCCGTTGCAAGAAATGCGCCCGCAAAGATAGCCGGCCAATCCACATGCCGCAGGTCGCTTTCAATCACTGAAACGGGTGCCCTTGCGGGCGTTTTCACGTAGTCCATGTGTTTGGTTCCTTTCCGGGAAACGCCTTAGGCCAGACCGACAAATGACAAAACGGCCATAACAACGACAATAAGACCGACCAGATAAATAACGCTGTGCATTGGATATCCCTTTCAAACATATGAGGATGGCGGAGGTTAGCGCCAGCATGTCAGATCAACGCGACGTGGCGGGGTTGGTTCCAAGTGGGGCGGGAATTCGAGAGTTTTTTGCGCAAGAGATGTGTGTGAAACCTGTCGGCGCGGTCTTTGGGCAGGCGCGTCAAGCATACGTATTTTTCCGGTCCTTGATGCGCATTTTGACACCTGAGCGGGCTGCATATGTGTCGCGGCGATCCTATCCAGCCTGCGTGACGCTTTCAGGAATTTTTTCCTGCCCGGCCAAATATGGCGCAATCAAGCGCATGGTGCCGATAGGGTTAGGCGGCACATATGGCAAGGCCCGCACTTTACGCGCGGGCCTTTAGGGTCTGTGATGAAAAACCAGACGTTAGTTGGAGTAGGTCGGCATCGCCTCAAGCGCTTCTTTGGTTGCGGTGACATAGACCCGCAAATCAGACCCGTCCGCGTTGCGCAGGACGTTCAGCTCGGACATTTTTACCATGACCGGCTTTTCACCCATACCGAGGAAGCCCCCGACGTCGACAATCACACCGTCAATTTTGCCATCTGTGGACAAGATCAGGTTTGACACCTCGCCGATATCTTTATCGGTTGAATCGTAGACATTTGCCCCTGTCAGTGCCTCGGAGGTAATTTCGGCTGCGGGGACCAAGACATACCCGTCACGCTCGGCATTTGAGGCAGGCGTGCCATCGGCGGCCATTGGCGCGGTGGTTGTGGCCATGCCTGTGCCATACATTGCGGTCCGGGTCCATTCGGGTGCCGTTTCAATCATTGCGCGATTGGCGTTCATCACAACAAACCAATCTTCAGGATTGTCGGCGGTCGCGTCATCGTAAACGAACCGCAGCGCGGTCATATCGACAGCCGTTTGACGCTCTCCCATACCCAGAAAGCCACCAATATCGACAAGAACGGATTCAACACGGCCGTCCTTGGATACGACGACATCATTGATTTCGCCGATATCTTCCCAGCCTTGCTGAATGCCGTTGTAGGAATTGGCATCAACGGCACCTTCCGATGCATAGACACGGGCGCCAATCAGATCGGAGGCATGAACGGCACCTTCGGTCGGCTCTGAGCGAAACATCGAATCCTGCGCCAGAGCAGGCACTGCGAAAACGGCCGCCACAGCGGTTGAAAGCAAAATCTTATGCATGGTTTTCTCCTTGGTTTACAATCTATTGGGGCGTTGCGCCCTCATATTATCAACACAACAGATGCAGGGTCGGTTCCTAAGAAATCTGACAAATTGCAGGACCAGAGGTCGTTTTTTCGAGGCTGCGGGATGGATAGGTTCAATCGTTTCATTGGTGTTTGGGAGGATGACGCGCCCGCGGCTTGTGTGGCGCAAGCACAATCCGGACCGCGCTTGCGATCCGGATGTGCTGGTTTGACAGATTTCAAATCGACCGGGGTCAATGATGGTGCTCGGGGAGCGTTTCGACTTCGTCCCGGGTCAACTGCGTGACCGCGTGAATTGCGCCGACTTCATCCCGCATCACATCCAATTGCGCCAGAGAAAGGGCAACCGGTTTTGCCCCGATCCCAAGGAAACCGCCAACGTCTATGATGGCTTGTGCATTCTGGCCAATGCCGTGCACGTGCGAGATTGTGCCGACGGTGTCGTCATTGCGGTCATAGACCTTGATGCCATCAAGATTGGCGCCGTTCAATTCGGCGGGGTCAAGCCGAGGGTGTTGCGAATGGTCCATATCAGCCTCCTGTGGTTTGGGTTGCCCCTGTCAACGTGGCACGCTGCAAACAGTTCCGGCGGTGCAGTGACGGACTGCGATAAACTTGGCGCGGATGGTGCAGCGCGGGGAACCTTATGGTGATGTGCGCACTTTGAGATGTGTGTCCTTTGCTTTGGGCAAAGCATTGTGCCACCTTGGGTTATTGACGGTGCGCAGGTCCTGCCGCACCAAAAAGGGGCAGCACACCGTGGTGGAATTAAAGCTTGTCAGTTGGAATATTCGCGCGGGCCTTGGCCGGGATTTTCGGCGCCGACCATTGCGCACGATTGACACGATTTCGGCGTTTGATGCGGATGTCGTGGTGCTGCAAGAGGCCGATTTCCGCATGCACCCGCGCCCTGCCGCGTTGCCAAGCGCGCATGGCCGTGTCGGGCCGTTTGAGGTGGTTGACCTGACCCCGACCGGTGTAGGGCTTGGCTGGCACGGGATTGCGGTGCTGAAACGCCCCGGCATTCAAGTTGATGCGATCTATCGCTATGACCTTCCGGCACTTGAACCGCGCGGGGCGGTTGTCGTGGATTTGACCCTTTCGGGCAAGCAGGTGCGGATCGTCGGAGTTCATCTTGGCCTGTTACGGGGCAACCGGCGCAAGCAAATCGCCTTTATCGCGGAACAGCTGCTGAAATTTGACCGCAGGCCCGTCATCATCGCAGGCGATTATAATGAATGGCGCGACCGCTTTGGGTTTGAGACGATGCCGGCCTGGTTACATGTTCATAGCCCCGGCCCCAGTTTCCCGGCGGGGCGGCCAATTCTGCATTTGGACAGGTTGGCGTTCAGCAACGAATTCGAATTGTTGGAAAGCGGGGTGATTGGCGACCGACATGCCGCGATGGCGTCAGATCATCGGCCTGTGCGGGCGCTGTTTCACCTTTTGGAGGGCAAGGGGGCTGGGCTGCAAAAGACCACCCCTAACGGAGCGAAAGGATAAGGGTACAGAATGCTGGTCTTGCTTGCATATGTGATCGGGTTGGTCGTTGCTTGTGCGGCTGCGGTCATGCTTGCCCGCAGGGCCTTTCCGCCGCCGGTCGCAAAACAGCGCGATAACAGCGCGGCCTTGCCACCATCAGCCACCGGTACTTTGGCCCGTGCGGCCGGTCAGGCAATGGATCACCCGACGCAAGGCAAAACAGGGGTGGCCCAGTTGCAGCATGGGAAATCCGCCTTTGCGGCGCGCATCGTTCTGGCCAATGTGGCAGTCTCTTCCATTGATGTGCAGTATTATGCGTGGCGCGCGGATTTGACCGGCTACTTGCTGCTTGATGCGTTGCAGCGTGCGGCAAACCGAGGGGTGCGTGTGCGCTTGCTTTTGGATGATAGTGGCACAACGGGGCTCGACCCGGAACTGGCCGCGCTTAATGCCCATCCCAATATCGAGGTACGGCTTTACAACCCTTTTAACCTGCGCCGGTTCAAGCGTCTGTCGCATCTGTTTGATTTCTTTCGGTTGAACCGGCGGATGCACAATAAATCCTTTACCGTTGACGGCCATGCAACCATCATGGGGGGGCGTAATGTTGGGAATGAATATTATGGCACTGGCAATAGTGTGTTGTTCTTTGATCTTGACGTGTTGGCGATCGGCGCGATTGTTAGTGAAGTTTCGGCCGATTTCGACAAATATTGGGCCGCGCCTTGTGTCCATTTGGCCAGCCTTGTTCTGGGTCAAAACCATAGCGCTGATCCAATCGCCAAAGGGCTCGCGCGGTTTGAAGGCGATCCACAATATGCCGATTATTGCAATCTGACAGAGAGTGCAGAGTTTGAATCCGCATTGGCCAAAGGTGATCTGGGGTTGGAATGGGCGCATGTGCTGCTGATCAGTGATGACCCTGTGAAAGGGGAAGGTGCCGTTCCGCGTGAAGACCTGCTTGCCGTGCGCCTGATGAAAGCTGTGGGGAAGATCGAGACGAAATTTGACGGCATTTCACCCTATCTTGTGCCGGGGCGGGCGGGGGTCAATGCCTTTGCCAAACTTACGGCCAAAGGGGTTTCGGTGCGTATGTTGACGAACTCGCTTGATGCCACGGATATGCTGCCCGTCCATGCCGGTTATGCCAAGCGGCGGATGCAGATGCTGCGCAGGGGTGTCGGCCTTTTTGAATTACACGCCCAACCCGGCACCAAAATTCCAAAAGCCAAGATCGGCCCGTTTGGATCATCCGGGTCCAGCTTGCACGCCAAGACCTTTGCGGTTGATGGCAAGCGCATCTTTATCGGCTCGTTCAATTTCGACCCGCGCTCTACCACGTTGAATACAGAAATGGGGCTGCTGATCCAAAGCGAAGACATGGCCAATGGTTTGCACAGCGCATTTGATCAAGGTTTGGCCGGAATTGCATGGCGCGTTGAAAAACGCGGGCTGAGGCTGGTTTGGATCGCGCCTGAAAGCGGCGAAGTTTGTAAGCATGAACCTGGAACCACCCTTGTCAGGCGCATCGCCATAGCGCTTATCGGTTGGCTGCCGGTTGAGTGGCTGTTGTGATGTCCGGTTATAAGATGCTTTTGCAAACGGTTTGGCGGTCAGCGCACCAATGCGTCGCGGCTTTGGTGTCTTGTGTGATCGCGAATTGGAATGGAACTGCTCTGCGCCTTATCGGTTAACCCATGACCCTAATGGAACGGAGCGCGATATGACCAAGACACAGATTTTATTTGATCCTGTTCAGATGGGGATTCACAGCCTGCCCAACCGAGTGCTGATGGCGCCATTGACCCGCAACCGCGCGGGGGCGGACGGCGTGCCAAAGGACATGGCGCAAACCTATTATGCACAGCGCGCTTCGGCGGGGTTGATTGTGTCAGAGGCGACCCAGATCTCGGCTATGGGCAAGGGCTATCTGGACACGCCTGGGATTTACAACGAAGCGCAAGCCGAGGCTTGGCACAAGATCACTGACGCCGTTCACGCAAAGGGGGGGCGCATCTTTTGCCAGCTTTGGCATGTTGGCCGGATCAGCCACACGTCTTTGCTGCCGGATGGGGCGGGGCCTGTATCATCGTCGGATCGTGCGGCGCACACCCAGACCTTTACAGCCGAGGGTTTTGAAGATTGTTCCAAACCCCGCGCGTTGAGTGTCGAAGAAATTGCCCGTACGGTGCAGGATTACCGCAGTGCCGCGGAATGGGCCAGAAAAGCGAATTTCGACGGGATCGAGGTTCACGGTGCCAATGGTTATTTGCTTGACCAGTTTTTGCAAGACGGCGTGAACGACCGGACGGATGATTATGGCGGCGCGGCCAAGAGCCGAATGCGGTTTTTAGATGAAGTGCTGGATGCGGTAAAGCTGGTTTGGCCCAGCAGCCGCGTTGGCGTGCGCCTGTCGCCCTTGGGGCAGGCCAATGATATTTCCGACAGCGACCCCGAGGCCCTGTTTGGTGCCGTATACAAGATGCTGAGCGGCCATAATCTGGCCTATCTGCATGTCGTGGAATCTTTTCCGGGCAGCAAGGATGTAGAGGATGGCAAAGCCTTGCTGGGCCGGCTTCGCAAGGAATGGGGCGGATTTTACATTGCGAATGGCGGCTATGATGCGCAGTCAGCCGCAGCAGCGATTGGCGAAGGCGCGTCCGATGCTGTGGCTTTTGGTCGGCCTTTCCTTGCCAATCCCGACCTACCTGAACGGTTCCGGCTGGGCGCAACGTTGAACACGCCGGATCAGGATACCTTCTATGGCGGTGATGAACACGGCTATACGGATTACCCGTTTCTGGGCGCGAAAGACGGCGCGCAATAAGGCCGGCACCGCCCCTTTTTTTGCCAAGGCCGAAAGGAATATATCATGACAACGCCCCAAAAACCCGACCCTTATCAGCCTGACGCGCCCGTCGAGGTGCCGGATGACGCGCCACCTGACTTGCCTGTGAATGCGCCGTCGGAACGCCCTGTCGACCCGCCGGTCGAAGCCCCTGATTTGCCGCCGATCGAGTTGCCAGACCCTCCGCCGCTACCGGCTTAGAAAACTGCATTTTCGTGCGAAACCCCACGCCCGCCGGTGGGGCAGGGGGTGAATTTTCGGAACCTTGGTCGTGCCGAGGCGTTAGTATCATAGCCACTCAAACAGGAGAATTACCATGGCCAGCGAAAAAACACCTAAAAAAGACAGCCCCAACGGCGCGTTTGGCGCGACTGGAACGGTTTCACAAGGCGGGCGCGATGGCGGGCGTTTGGCCCGTGACATCGGCACGCAAGATGAGTTGAAGCGCGCGACCGAGCGACCTGCGGGTGCGACGCGTGTCAACAAATCCGATGAAAAAGAAAAGGGGTCATAGGCGATGGCCAAGCTGAAAAACGGCGCTTGGGTATTGGTGGCGGATGGCGAAAAGGCCCTGTTTCTTGTCAATGACGGGGATGAGACCAACCTTGACCTGCGCGTCATTCGTAAGGATGAACAAGACAACCCCCCGACCCGAGAGCAGGCCGCGAACCGCCCCGGTCGGGTGCAGGAAAGCGTAGGTCACGGTGTGTCGGCGATGGCGGATACCGATTGGCATGAGCTGGCCAAAGAACGCTTTGCCATTGATTTGGCGGACCTGCTTTACCACCGCGCCCATGCCGGGCGGTTTGAGCAGTTGGTGATCGTCGCCGCACCGCAAATTCTGGGGGTGCTCCGCGCATCGATCCATTCGACTGTCGCGGATAAATTGGTGATCGAAATTCCAAAACACCTGACCAATCAACCGATCGACAAGATTGAACATCAGGTTGCGGCGGCGGTGTCCCAAGCTGACTGAGAGAACGAAAAGACCTTACTCATGGATAGATTAAGCTTGTTTGTTGCTATGATGACATGGACTTTGGTTTCGGGCTTGGGCTGCCGCTTGCAAAAATGATTTCGGCGCGGATCAAGCGCCAAGACCCCGACTGGGATGAAAAGCGCAACCGCGCCGATCCGACACCGGACGCACAGGTCGATGTTGGTAACGGTGAACCGCGCAGGCGGATTTAAGACGGCGTGGCATCCTTGCCAAACCGCGCCCCCTTGCATGGCCATGCGGCGGTGCAAGGGGCGGGTCTATTGCGTCAGTCTTCCAGCTTGTCGGCCTTTTTCTTGTCGATCAGACCGGCCTCTTCCTCTTTCCGCTTCAAGAAACGGCTGCCATAGCCTTCGAGTTCGTCCGTTGAAATCACGTCGCGCGCGCGGGTAAAGACCTCATCTTCTTCTTCGTCGATATGGTGGTTGTAATCGTGGTGCAGCGTGTTGAATTTATCCAACCAACCGTCGGCATCAATTGCCGTTTTGTTCAGGTCTTCCATCAAATCATCAAGCTGTTGATGCTCGTGAACCGAATGGCGCGCGGTGTCTTGACCCCAAGTTTTTGAAATCAGTTTGGAATAGAATGTCTCTTCCTCGGCGGCGGCATGGGCTTTGACATCGTGATAAAAGTCTTCCCACGCTTTTTTGCGCGCGGCCTTGGTTTTGGAACCGTCCGCAATCGTGGCAAGAAGATCGCGGTGGGCATCGTGGTCGTTTTTTATCGCGTCATAAATCGTTGGCATAATTTTCTCCGATTGATTTGGGTTTGCGGGGGCAAACGTGGACGTTGGGCGGATGGTTCCCAAAACTGCGGGAACGCCATCGCACGCCCTGCGAATAAAACGGCGTTTTCATGGTGATCCATAGATGTGACGTTGCAATCATCGGTGCAGGCACTGCCGGGCTTTTGGTCGAACGCGCGGCCCGGTCGGAAGGGGCCAAAACCCTACTTATGGATGATAAATTTGCCGGAACAGTCTGTGCCACTGCGGGCAGAGCGGGACAGGTTTGTCGCAGGGACGCTGCAAGGGATTGCCGGTTTGTCCGGCTTTATGCCGCCAAACCTGATGGGCAGCTGATCGGGGCAGAGCTGTTTTGCCCCGGTGGCGATCACATGGCGCATCTGTTGGCATGGGCGAAACAGCGCGGCGAAACAGCTTCCAGCCTGCTGGAGATGCCTTTTTACTACCCGACTTTGGAAGCAGGTTTAAAACCCGCCTTGCGGGCCATTTGCCAAGCGAGCACCGGCGGCTTTCCGGTAAATCAGGATGATAGTGACCCGCCGGGGTCATGGGCGCCTGCGCGTGGCATTGAGCGACGGCGTTTTCGTCGCACATCAAGGACCGCGCGGGTTAAGGGCTGCGGTTCGCGTGACAAGACCGGAAAAAGGACAGCCGCAACAAAACACGTGCCCCGCATCCTGATGGTCAAGATGCGGGGTGTTGTGCAAAGATACGGGACAGGTTCTTTGCAATAAGTAGGCCATAACGCCGAGGGAACAACGTGGGAGAGAGATGGCCTGCTTGTGGTTCTAACACCTGACATCCCATTCGGTTCCCGTGACATTTGGATTTCATTAGCCAGCCACCAGCAGTTGCCTTTGATGCAGCAGAGTTGCGCCACTGGCCCGCAGAACCAGCCACAAAGCGTTTGACCCTTGGCGCACGTTCCTTAAACATGGAAAATGTTGTTGGGATTGGGCGGTGTTGGACAAGGTTTCAGACACTGGATTTACCGTCTGTGCGGACAAAAACTTGGACTGTTTTCACGGCATAAGGCCGAGGCTTTTACGGTATTCGATTGGGCTTCGACCAAGGGGTATATTGATGCGTGTTTCGTTATACCAGCGGGTGTAGGCGTCAGCCTCGTCAATAAACTGGGCCGCGGTGAAGGGCTGCCAATCACGAGAATAGAAGAGCTTGGTCTTCAGGCGACCGAAGACGCCTTCAGATGCGGCATTGTCTTGCGAGCTCGCCTTTCGTTGCATCGAACGAACGAGCTTTGCTGCCTTTATACGTTCCAGCCAGACGCGCCAGCGATAGTGGCTTGCGCGATCCCTGTGGATTATGGGTAGCACTTCGCGGTCTGCGATGGTCTCAACCGCTACATCAAGCATAGAGCGTCGGCCTGCTAACTCCGACCTTTTTTGCCAAAGCCTGCGCACTTTCTTGACGGCTATAAAGTCCAACCACAGCAGCTTGTCTCAAGGCGTCAGAGTGATTTCCTGCTCCATTTGCCCCGGTGGAAACCGTCCCGGCCTCAGGAAAGGCCTCGCGCCGCCCGGCCGTCAGCCTAGCCCGGCCAGTAAGCCTAAGGCACGCGGTGTCCATGAAATGCAGCGCCCTTGGCTGGCAAAATACTCTACCGGCACCCGCCTTTGTGCTGCCGAGAATTTAGGCGGGCGCGGCACTGAACGGACCTGCAAATCCTGCCGACGCTCATAGTCTCGATGCCAGCCCTTCGGGGTATTCTTCAATGGATACACAACCTCACGGATGGTGGCCCGCACGCGCTTGATATAAAGCTCAAACGCGCGCATTCGCTCTTCGTAGCGAGACGTGAACTATCTCCAAGATAGTCCAAGTTTTCGCCCGCACCCCCGTTTTTTGCCTGTGCAATTCCAAGTGTGTGGAACTGATCGGGGGGATCTGGGTTGATGCTATGGTATAGCGACTATTTTTGGCTGGATTGCTATCGCATAACAAAGCGGTTTGGTGGACTTTGGCTGTAGAGCCAACCCAAGCCGCCCCGAGTCGTTCTGCATCCGATGGCGTGGTACGGAGTGGCGCGTTGATCTTGAAAGGGTCCTTGATGAAACGAGTGTTGAATTCTACGGCGGCAATTTCTGTGGCATTGATGAACGTGCATCCTTGGCCGTTGATGGCACAAACCCTGACGGATGTTGGCACGATTATCGCGGCAGATGGGACCGTATTGTGCGAGCCGACGGCGGATTTGGTGTGTGATCCGTTGAACGCCGATGTGATCGCGCAAGCCCAAAAGATCCAAGAAGATATGGATGCGGCGGCAGCAGCCCTCGCAGCAGAAGCGCAAGCCAAAGCGGATGCCGAAGCTGCGGTAGCTGCTGAGGCGGAGGCACAAGCCAAGGCAGATGGAGAGGCTGCGGTGGCCGCTGAAGCTGAGGCGCAGGCTAAAGCGGATGCCGAAGCTGCGGTGGCCGCTGAGGCCGAGGCGCAAGCCAAGGCAGATGCCGAAGCTGCGGTGGCCGCTGAAGCTGAGGCGCAAGCCAAGGC
>NZ_ATVN01000016.1 GCF_000420745.1 Pseudorhodobacter ferrugineus DSM 5888 | reverse complement strand
CCGTTCAGTGCCTCTGGCGGTGCATTGCTCTTCCACCTTCTGAGCAAGCTGTATGAACGCACCAGCGTCATCATCACCACCAACCTGAGCTTCAGCGAATGGGCCAGCGTGTTCGGCGATGCCAAGATGACCACCGCACTGCTCGATCGTCTTACCCATCGCTGCCACATCCTCGAGACTGGCAATGACAGCTACCGCTTCAAGGCCAGCTCCGAAACAGCGAAGAAAAAGCGAAAGGAGGCAACAGCATTGACGCCATCATGACATAGAGAACAT
The DNA here is from genome assembly GCF_000420745.1 of Pseudorhodobacter ferrugineus DSM 5888. Lineage (GTDB taxonomy): Bacteria > Pseudomonadota > Alphaproteobacteria > Rhodobacterales > Rhodobacteraceae > Pseudorhodobacter > Pseudorhodobacter ferrugineus. Next base: position 84,981 of record NZ_ATVN01000016.1, on the reverse strand, counting down.
AACTAATGGGTGGGTCAAATCGCGGTGACAATGCCGGGTCAGTTCTCAGTGACAATCAACACTCTCGGGACAGCCAGCACAGGGGCCGCCCTTGCAGGATTGTCAGGCGCGGCCAAAACCACCGCCACTCTGTATTGGGTGGGAGGTCTTGTCGGTGGTGGCGTTGCTGCCGGCACCGCAGTTCTGGGGGTGGGTGCCGTGGGTGCCGGTATCTATGGATCCATCAAAATCCGGCGCGCAATTTTGGGACACGCACGACGCACAGAAGGTCTTTCCGAAGAAGAGCAGGCGATCCTAAAGGCGGCAGATGCTCTGATTGCGGCAATCCAAAATACCCTCAATTCTGATGCAGAGGTAACAGGTCGCGAAATGGCTCTGATGTCGCGCATTGGGATCACGCCGCTCCTGGCTCGAATCGATCTAGCCTTTACAGAAAACCGGTTCGACGACCTGAAAATCTACAACCGCGCGCGACTCCGTGGGCATGTGAACAATTTCCGGTCCTTACAGACCCGTCTGGAAAACGCATGAGACATCATCGCAGTGCGGCAGTCGCAATCGCCGTTACCCTTCAGCAATTGATCGCTGGAAAAGTATCCGGCTGGACCGCAGATCAAGAACTGGTGCTCGATGCACTCCGCCGCTCGAAGACATCACTTGGTCAGGCATCAGACGATGAACTGGGCGCGTATGTCTGTGGCATGAATCCTGATCAACTGCGTGGTGTCACGTCGAATGTGAAGGGTATCTTTCACGAAATGCTGGTGGCTCAGGCGGAAAATCTGGACGGAGATACCGTAACGGCCAGTCTGTTCGACGCAACCAACCATCCAGGTGCCGACATCGAATTTTGGATAGAGGATAATGTGATCCATGAGGTGCAGCTCAAAGCGGTGCAGGGTCCGTCCGCGATCGTAGAGCACTTCGCACGTTACCCGGACACCGACATTATGGTTACATCCGAAGCTTTTGCCGCCAGCGGCGATGCGTTCGCCGGTCGGCTATTCGACTCCAATGTAAGCAACGATGAAATCGCAGATCTGACCCGCAAGACGCTTGAAGACTTGGCAGGTGAAAGCCTCGGCCACTTGATCCAAGACGGGGTTATGACATCGGTCCTCGTAGGCGGCGCTCTCCAAGCAAAGGCAGCGCTTACGGGTCAAGTGGTTGATGCACGTCAGCTCAGGTCCATGCTGGAGCTGGTCGGTATCGGCGCTGGCACGGCTTTGACAATGGATGTGCTTCTGAACCTGATTTGATGTTAGAATCAGCGCTCTAACGATTTACCTAAAACAAGGGTTTGTTGAGCGGCAATCTGCTGTCGTTAATGTTGAATTCTGCGAGGAATTGGCCCCAGTTTTCCGAAACGCCTTGACCCACTGGCATCAAGAATTCCGCCGGCTTTTCATGAGATTATCATGTTGCAGAGGGCTCAGCGCCAAATGAAAAAATTGGTCAATCCGACACGGAAATCAAAACATCGACTTATTCGCGGATGCCGAACGTTTCGAGTGTCAACTTCGAACTATTTTTCCGATGGAAGCGCTTGGCCTTGGGTAGTCCCCCAATTTTCAACTGGGCGAATAGCCAGAGAACTCGCGCTTCCGGTTTCCTGTGCCGACCATGCCTTGGCTAGCGTAATCGGCCCAAATGTATGTACCGGCTGCTGTTCGCAAATGATTTCTGGCATGTTCTCGGAAGTCGCTCATATGTATCCGGCCTGTTGATCGACACGCGGGTCGTGGCCTTGTTGGGGTTACGCTCGCACCGTGATCTCATTACCGGACAGGTCGATTTTGACCATTTGGGCCGTCAGACTCTGGGGGCGTAATATTTCCGTTCCATGCTTTCTATCTATCGCGAACTTCTTTGGATCTTGGTTGTGCCTTAGACGCCAGCCATGATCTCATCTCTGGGCGCATCAAACGCCGTTTTATGTCTCAATATGCTCCACGCCATCCGGGCCAATTTGTTCGCCAAAGCGATTGCCAGCTTATTGCGATGCATTCGCTCTGATGCGCGGGTGAGCCATGCACCGAAGCTGAAGTCCGGCCATCGGTGGGGTCGCATCAGGATAACCTTAGCCGCCTGAACGAACAGCATGCGTAAATACCTGCTTCCACGTTTGGTGATCCGTCCCAATATAGTTCGGCCGCCCGTGCTGTATTGTCGAGGGACCAACCCCACCCAAGCCGCAAAGTCACGACCACGATCAAAGGCCTCACCTTCACCGACAGCCGCCACCATCGCCGTCGAGATCATCGGGCCAATTCCAGGCACCGTCATCACGTTGACGCAGTTCTCTTCCGTCCGGCTGATGTCCTCGATCTCTTTTGAGACTGTATCGATCCGATCATCCATCCACATCCAATCACCATAGAGCCCGATGAGTATCTTGCGCATCCGCAGTGATATCTCATCTTTGCGTTCTTCAAGAATGGTTTCGAAGGAATTCTTCAACGCGCGCAGACCTTTGCGCACCGTTATGCCCTGTTCGATCAGGAACGCACGGATCTGATTGATTGTTGCTGTTCGACGCGACACCAGACGTGACCGCACGCGATGCAATGCTTGCAAATCGAGCTGGTCTTGGCTCTTCTCGGAGACTGCATTCAAGTTCGGACGCAGCGCCGCTTCAGCGATGGCTTCCGCGTCATTATAGTCGTTCTTCTGGCCCTTATTGAACGGTTTTACGTAGATCGCTGGAATAATCCGAGGCTCAAAACCCATCTTGCGCAGCGTGCGACTGACAAAGTGAGCACTCAGACACGCCTCCATTCCGACAATACAACGCGGCAACTTTTCGAACATCGTGACCAATGCAAGGCGTTTGATCTGCTTACGCAGAACACGCTGCCCATCGTGATCAAAACCAACAATGTGAAATGTGTCTTTACCAATATCGATGCCAACCGACATCAGATCATCAAACTCAACCTTCGCCATGCTACTTCTCCTATATGCAGGTGAAACTAAGCTCAGTCTAACCTGCTGGGTGAAGCAGCCGGTACATCCCATTAGCGGAAATTTGCGGGCTGCCTGATGCCGCACGGCAGCTTCGTAAGGAAGTCAGAGTTCCTTCTCGACGAAAATCAGGCTAATCTGCCGTGTAACATAGTGGTTCCTACTGTTTTTCAGGTTCTGAACCCTCCGCTACTACCTGTCGCGCTACAGGTATAATTTTGTAATCATCGAGAGAATTCCAATAAATGCCATCGCTTAAAGAGATGTTTCAATACTTCAGTAAGGTTCAACCTTCCAATTTTTTGTGGGAGTCTGATTTTGACTGGACAGATGAAGCTGGCTTAAATCTCGCGCAAGCACTGTTTCAAGATACTATTTTATCTCAGAAACTTGAGCAAAAAGGATTTCTTGAACGCGGAGTTTTTTTGCGAAAAGACCTTTCCGCTTTGACTGTTTCAGTGATTAGAGAGCAGGATCATCTTATCATTGACGCTATAAAGTTTGCCGTCTCTCAACCCTTCATTCATCGGCTCAAAAACGTTGGGGAGCTGGCCCAAGCCTACGATTGGATATTATGGTCGATATCGCGCAACTACAAAATTAACGGAGGAGGCGAAGAAGCCGATTTTTCACTTCCACCCTTTGACCGCGCGAGTGGAACCATAAACAATTTCTCCATTCAGTTCCTCACTGACTGGATCTCGTCTGCCTACTATGTAGCAGTAAAGTTCGGTGGATTGGATGAACTTGCAAGAAATCACTTTTACTACTGCTTAGGGCACGCGATCTCGGAAGCAGATGGCCCAGATGCTGGTTCTGGAATAGAGGCGTTGTTATTTCTAATAAACTGGGCCGCACATGTCGACCATGAAACTCTTCCCGATCTAATAGCCTCAGCTGAGAGCTGGTTAGAAATGCCATTAATTACCGACGAACAGAAAGTTAGGTTCGCCAGCTTGCTGATTGGACCTGGGTCAAAATATGCAACGAGGCCTCCAGAGGAGGTCGCAGCACATTTTCTTGCAACCTACCCAGGAGGGTTTCGTGATCATGAGCGCCTTCAATTTTTGAATGTCGCAACAACTTGCCACGAGAAGTGGTTGGAGCGAAAAGTTGAGATCATTCACGAGATCCAGAAGTTTCGTGCCGTCGTGGAGAGCAGCCAAGGAAACAGAATCAGAACAGATATTGTAATGGAGGCGCGCATTACGCTCCTCTACCCGCTGCTCCTACTGCTGAGCAAAGACGCTGATCTGGGCGCCGTGATAGAGGTCCTAAGTTCATGGTATGGGAGGCCATATGACCCGGAGATGGCTCAGCAAACACTTCTCGTTATGCCTAATAATGGCGATGGTGTTGCTTGGGTCGGGCCTGACACGTCGTGGTCACCAGACGACCAAGACGTTCTCTCGAGCCTGGAGCAGATGCTTGGTGTCGCGTCGGAAGCCTTCAATGACTATTTTCGCGGACCTGCCGGTGACAGAAATCCGAAAATTAACTTCAGACTTCGTGGCGCGCCGGCCCCAGAAAATGGTCCGGCATTGGAAAAACAAGTCCTGGACCACTATAAAATTGAGGAAGCGTCAAAAGTTATTTCCAAGAATGCCAATCTTAAATTTTTACTCCCCTTCCCAAACCACCCCGTTCCGCTTACTCCGCTGGTAGACAGGGATCTAATTCAGGGTTTGTCTCAAAATATATCGCTTTCATCTCGCTTCGCCGCTCCCGAGGTTAAACGAGTTCTGATATGGCCCGGGGAAACGCACACCACCGAGGTCGAAGTTGACGCGATTTCAAGATTAGGAATGGAGGTAGGAATAGATGTTCAGGTTTGGGCAGGCCCTACCGGTAAAAAGGAATTTTGTGAATTTTGGTCGTCTTGGGATTATGAACTTTTATGGATAACTGGTCACGGAAATCATGATCCTAACGACGTTCTGGAAAGTGGCCTTGTGCTCGAAAACTATGAAGTTTTCAATATCGAGGATTTCTCCTGCCTTCCGAAGCCGGAACGATCGCGGGCCATCGTAGCAAATATCTGTAGCGGTGGAGCTGCGAGAATGATTGGCGGGATTGGCTCGACTGGAGTGGCCAGCGCCATTACAGCAGATGTTCAGGCGACAGTTACTCACAACTGGCCCATTGACACATACGCGGCGCTGGCATTCGGCGTCGTATATTTCTCATGTATAAGGGATCGAGGTTTGGTCGGTGGCCTAAGTGCATCGCGAGAAATATTGAGTTCTCAAGAAAAAATAGTAGCCCATTTAGGGGCATATATCGGCGACCACGAAGTTGTAAGAATTTTGGGTTCAGATCACGCCAAGCCTCGATTGGAGAGCATATTGTCATGGGGTGCGGCAACCTTATACTGTTAATGTGTGTGACTGTTGAATTCTGCGAGGAATTGATCCCCAGTTTTCCGAAACGCCTTGACCCACTGGCATCAAGAATTCCGCCGCCTTTTCATGAGATTATCATGTTGCAGAGGGCTCAGCGCCAAATGAAAAAAAATGGGTCAATCCGACACGGAAATCAACACCCAGAGATTTCAGCTTGCTGGACAAGGGCTATGGCCGGGCAATTTCTGCGGCAGTAGAAGAAAGGCCATGCCCGGCGGGGAACCGATGGGCACAGAACTTGATGAACTAAGGCTACAACGCCTATCAGGTCAAATATTTCGCTTGCTTTCAGTCCGGCTAAGAAATCGGGGAGGAAGTAGTCTTAACCTGTTCCCTGTCATCGGATCGGGTCGATATCTGAAATTGGCGTCGGTTCCGGAGCCGATAGTCAGTCTGGTCGAATAAAGGCACCTTGTTTGCAACAAAAATCTGCATGAGGATGTTCCTTTAAAAAGAGGCAGAGCAATGGACCTGAAAACTAAAACACCTGAGCAACTTGAGCTGATCATATCTCGCCACAGAGATGCGGGCAAAATGACCGCCGAGCTATGCGTCGCTGCAATGGCTGAGCTTTCGACCAGAATCGTCAAGGGTTTCGAACTGAAGCGGGCAATTGATCACCTGATCGAAGCAGCAAAAACAGGCGCACCTACCGACTTCAAGCATCTGGCTATCGCGTCCGGTGTGTTCGATGAAAGCAAAGACAATTGGGGCAATTGGGTAACCGGCGCTCTAAATCTCGATCGTCTTTGCATCTACTGCGTTCACAACGAGTTGCCGCAACTGACAGCAATGTTGGGGAATGCTGGCGGCAAGACAAACGAAGCTGTATGTGAGGGCTTTTTGAAGGGCCTCGACGCCGCTGGAATTGAGTATAGCGGTGATGCCCGTGCGATATACGAACAACACCGCGAAGTCTGCATCCGCTGGGGCAGAACTGCATAGGGGGCCATTCCTTCGAGAGTCAAACGACACTCCGATTGATTTCCATTCACTGTTCATACCCCATTGCCAGCAACCTATTGTCAGCTAACATATCAGCCAAATGGCCGTTTCGCGCCATTTCGGGGAGATTTCGCGTGAAGGTTTACGAAGACAAGATAGATGGTGCTCCGCAATTTGTAAGTTACTTTCGTCCAGTTCTTGACACGCTTCGAACGCTTGGTAGGCCTGCAAAACCGCGTGAGGTTTTCGCAAGTATTGCGGATAAGTATGGCATTCCTGATGAAATCCGCGATCAGGTGAATTCCAACGGGAAGCCAAAGTTTGAGAACAGCATTGCTTGGGCAAGGTTTTATTTAACAAAAGCCGGTTTAATGTATGCGCCTGAGCGTGGCGTTTGGGCGCTGACTGAGGCTGGCTTGGCGGCTGATCTTTCAGACGAAGCGGCTGTCGCACTTTTCAAAGGGGTGCAAACGAAGTTCAAAGGCAAAGAAGATGACGAATCGGCGCCCGAGGATGAAGTTGTCCCGGATGGAACAAACTACTGGTTCGTCGGTGCCAGTTGGGACAATGTTGATCAAACTGACAGGTTCGTTTCTGACGCGATTTGGGCAAACGGTTATGACGATAAGTTTTCAAAACTTGTGCGGCAGATGAAGTTAGGCGACCGGATTGCGATCAAGACATCATATGTTCGCAAAAAGGACGTGCCATTTGAAAACTACGGGCGCCCAGTAAGTGCTATGAAGATCAAGGCGGTCGGCACAATTACCGGCGTTCGTGATGATGGCCAAACCGTTGACGTGAATTGGGAGGCTTTGGATCCTGCGCGGGAATGGTTTTTATATACCTATCGCACAACCGTCGTCCGCGCGCGCATTGAAGATGATGAACTAGCGAGACGCTTGGTGGCTTTTACGTTCGAGAATGGGGAACAGGATTACGCTCACTTCTTGAAACAGCCCTACTGGGCAGAAAAATTCGCCATTGAAGCAGAGCCTCTGAGCGTTATTGAAGGCGACACCGAGGCGACTGAAGATAATTCTATAGCAATCACCTATACGGTTGAGGATATCATCGCCGAAGGTGGCTTTATGTCCACTGATGCTCTGACCAACATCATGCGCCGCTTGGGCGACAAAAAGAACCTAATTCTGCAGGGAGCCCCAGGGACGGGCAAACCCCTGCCATCCGCAGTTCCGCGTGTTTGTGCGTATGGCCAAACAGCCAAGCTTCGGGCTTATACTTTTCGATCTCATCTGTCAGATCGCTCGCGAAACAGGGCGAGAGGGGCGTCATTTCTCCGATTGCGGCTGAAGATGGCGCATGATGTGTCACGACCGCCGTTTTGCCTGCCCACGACCGAGACAGCTCCGACAACAACCACGCTTTGTGCTTTTGATGCACAGCTATGGTGTCATTTGGGTGCAGCTGTCGTTCAGGATTACCAACCGTGATGGCGTAGTCTGCATAATCAGGCATCATGTTTCGTGCATCCAATTGTGAATCTGCAGCGGCGTCTTTGCCGTTTGCTCCGAACAGATTCATGTCGGTCCACAGTGTTGCCATAAGAACTTGCGTGCTTCCCAAAACGATGCGCCGACATTGGCCAAAATTGCAGCCCGCCTCAGCGCAGATACGTTCAAGCTGATCATCTAACGTGCTGATATTACCACCGTAATAGTCATGATTTCCGGGGACAATCACGGTCTTTGCCGAGGGATAGAGCGTGCCAAGCCAACGCAATGCAGACGGCCATTTACCGATTGCAAACTCGGCCAAATCGCCCGCGACAATCATGACGTCCGCTTCTCGTCCGACGCGAAATATTGCCTCACCAAGACGGGCCAAAAAACCACCATCTGTGATTTCGTCGAGGTGGAGGTCTGCCAGAACAAAAAGTTTCACGATACGTGCTCCTGAGATTGCTTTCATGACACAATTCGAAATGGGAAAATAACGACGACTTTGGCACCCTCCCATTGTTTGTGTTGTTGCATCGAGAGCCAAGCAATAAACGAGACAACGGTTCTGCCCCGTCAATCTGATTGTTTCCAAGCAGGGTGCTGTCGGCCCTTGAAAGAGAGCCGACACAGTTTCAATTGTAAATCGCTTTAGGGCGCGACCTCACCGCTTCGGCCAACCGTCCGATCTGCCGGAGGCTAATCCCACCTGAACTATCCGACATCTGCTCGATGAAGCTGCGGCAACGATCCAACTCCTCTTCATCTGTCGTTTCCGACGATGATGACAGCCGATCAAAATGCGCCATTGCGTCGACTGCAGAAAGCTGTGGCAAGACGAACACGCGTGAGCGGTCGCGCAAAGGTGCGGGAATCCGGTCCACATCATTTGCGGTCATAATCCACATGACCCGCGACATATTGAACGGGATCCTGTGAAACGGGCATTCGAAATGCCGCGCGGTGTTCGGTTCAAGCATTTGCAGCAATGAGGTCGTCAAACTACTGGATGAACCGCGCGTGCTGTAGGCGGTGCCTGCCTTGTCGACTTCGTCGACGATCATCAACGGGTTGGCGACCCTAGATGCTAGGATCGTCTCAACTGGAATACCGGGTTGTTCGGTTCCCCAACCTTTTTCAGTGCCACTGATGCGGAAACCTGCGCTTCCGCCGCCCACGTCGATCATGCGGACCGGCAGGCCAGCCAGCTCTGCGAACCTTCGTGCGTAATGAGATTTGCCGATACCCGGTGGGCCTGTGAGGATCATCGGCGGCAGCGCGGCACCGTGCCCGCCTTCTGCTACATGCCGAAGCATCTGGTGCATGATCCAAGTCGAAACATCGCGCATCCAGCCGCTTTCGGCATGTAGCGCGGCGACCAGTGCGTGGACTTCATCAGCCGTTATGGGCCCGATCAGTCTGCCGCCCTTTTGCGCCAGCGCGATGATCGCAGGCCGCGCGTCAGCTTTGACCGAGGATAGCCCTGCCTCTTGAAGGCGGCGCTTATGTGCGTCGGCGGCTAGGTTCTTGGCTTTACGTTCCATGATGAAGTCCAGCTTTGCCTTGCGGTCATAGCCATGGATGTTCCGCCGCATCGTGGTCCAAAACGCCAAAAAGCGAGCCTCCATGTCTTCGAGGCGGGGGACGTCAAGCATCGTTGGCAACACTGCCAGCCGGTCATTTGAGCCATTATACATTTCGATGTCGCTCCTTGTTCATTGGCGACAAAAGGCTCGCGACAGCGAAGGAAACAGCGGCGTGGAATATGGATCGGATATTGGACATGATGATCTCCTGATGTTTGATATCCGGGAGAACCGTGGGCATAGGCCCAGCCGAAATGGCATCAATGCTGTAGAGGAAATGACAGACAAGACCGGCCCCCGGGGAGGGGTTCAGATGGCGCTAATCGCGCGCTGAATATGCGGTATGTTTCTTGTCATGGTGTGGAAATGATACTTGGTGATCCCTCCGAGTGTCAATTAGAAATCACATCGCACGTAGCAGTAGCCCATTGATCTAAAATATTTTTCTTGATTTTCATTTTTTTAAATGGTTTGCACTGCCTGCCTTTTGACATCTCAAGACCGGCTCGGCATCTCCCATCCGGGGCGACCGAGGTGCCGCCTGAGCGACCAAATGCTTCTTGAAGTGCTTGCCTCTTCTGCGGGTGTGTTAAGCATGCGGACAGTGATGCTTGCTGCTTTCGCTGCCCTAAACTTCGTGGTGAATGGTCAGATTTTGTCTGTTCCATTGCAGTGCAGCTTTGCGAGCGATACTGATATTGTGATCATTGCCGATAGATCAAATCATCCCCTAACGCGTCTGGATCATCTGTTTCGTGCCAAACACTTTAATTTTCGGACTTCCGCCGGAGCCCCGCGAAACCGTTCCCTCTTACGTGTCCCGGCTGGCCGCATCAAAGGGCGTAACCGCTCAGCGTTTCTGTCTGGATATGGGCGTCTCGCTCAAGCGCGTTATCAATCTGGACGAACCGGCGATTTCCGGTCTTGCGAAATGGGGCGGCCTTAACGATCAGGATCTGGAGGAAATGCTGTCTTGGACTGGCGTCCCGTCCGGCGATGTCCGAATGCGGTTCCGAGGCGAAACTTTCGGTTCACGTGCATTGCGGAACCCGGTCATGCGCGGCTGCCCAAGATGTCTGGCCGAAGATGCAGCACGACTTCCCGATGAACCGCTGGCAGTCATGGTCATGCGCGGCGAATGGCAATTGCGGGATGCAGGCATATGCCTTCGACACGAAAGCCCGCTGACTGAGCTCTGGTCCGTCACAAGGTTAGACCACCGCCTCGATTTTTGCTCTCGACTCGAGGAAATCCGGGAGGCGCTCTTGTCCGGCTCCTTCGATCAGGCTTGTTTAGAACCTGCGCCCTACGACAACTGGCTTGATGCAAGGCTGGAGAACGGGGTGGACACAACTTGGCTTAACGGCATCCCCCTTTACGCAGCGACAACAATCTCCGGGCTGTTGGGGGCTGAACTCGTCGCAGCAGAAGGCGATACCATCGTCTCTCCAGCGCATCGGCATCGGCTCGCTTTGGTGAAAGGCTTTGACGCTTTAAAGGATGGAGAGGATGCTTTCAGGGGTGTCCTTGACTGGCTGGCTGCCCGTGCCAGTGGGTTCCTCGATGAACCAGGTAAGGCATTCGGCAACCTGTTTTGGAAGCTTTCGCGGGATTTTCTGGACGATGATGCATTTGCACCTTTCCGGGAGATCCTTCGCACATGCATTCTTTCGCATTGGCCGTATGCAGCTGGCGACGTTCTTCTGGGTGACCCCGTGAAGGAACGCCATTTGCACTCGATTGTTACGGCGGCCCGCGAGACGGGGATATCGGTCTTTAACCTCGACGCGATGCTCACCGAAGCGGGCGCATTTGCGTTGGAAGATGGACGTCCACATAGCCGCAAGACCTTTATTGCCCGGGACTTCGCGGCTCTTCTCGAAGAAATCCCAACCCGGATTGGCCCAGGAGAAATGCGGGCCGCGATGGGGGCAACCAAAACGGCTTTCGCCGCATTGGAGCAGGATTGCGTGCTTGTGCCCCGCACCCGTGCAGCGAAAATTTTGGCCAGATGGCGCGTTGCAGACGGCCTCGCCTTGGTAGAAGAACTTTCGGCACTTGCGGTCCAAGAATCTGCTGAGGAGGGCACATGGGAAGCCTTGCAGATAGCTACGTCGCGCAGTCGGATCGGTATAGGTGTCATTCTCGACGCGGTGCGGTCAGGTGCGGTAGCCATCGCCCGTTCCGATAGATCTGGGAGATACAATGCCTTCGTGGTGCGCGCTGCTGACATAAACGCGCTGGCTGATAGACTGCCCAAGCTCGACACCGAGGCCCGGACACTGACAGACTCGATCTCCGCCGCCGCCTTCGGGCGCTCGATTGGCTTGCGGAATGCAGGACAGTTTTTGGCGTTGGCCCAGACCGGTCATGTTCAGACCCAAGAGATTTTGCATCCCCATACGAGGCAAATGCAGTATCGAATGTCTCATGACGATATAACTGCTTTCCACAATAAGTTCCTGACACTCGCGACCATCGAGACAGAGTTTGGTCTGCACCGGAACACGATTCTGGCCAAACTACGCGCGCACGGCGCAAAGCCTTTCTCTGCCGATGGCCAGGCCTTCGGTATGATCTGGCTGCGCGAAACGATTGAGGTAATCTTTGCCAAAAGCCGCGGCTCGTAATGCCTTAGGAGCGTCAAAACCCGCCGCAATAAGGTGGAACGTAAAATTACACGAGAAATCAAAAGCTTGTTAGAAATATTTTGGGCTGTCGATTTTGTTCTTGACAGGGGGTCTGCATGAAAACGCCAAAACGTGCATGCTTATGCCGCGTTGGCAGGTCTTTGGATGTCGAACAACATCAAACACAAAAAAATGGCGATCCCGGGAGGACTCGAACCCCCAACAACCTGATTAGAAGTCAGGTGCTCTATCCAGTTGAGCTACGGGACCGTGGGCGTTTGATAGCGGTTCGGAAAACGGTTCGCAAGCCACTGCGTTTTTCCTAATCCGTTGTAGTTCTATTCTTGTTCTGGCCCCAGACCCGCCGCTTAGAAGACGGCCGCCCTATCCAGCGGAGCTATTGGCCCGCAATATATCCCTTTTGGTCAAGACCAGAATGCCGTGCAAGGGGGCCTTACAGCGCAAAGGTCATGAAAATGCTGTTCGGGTCTGGGCCATAGCCTTCGAACGGTGGGCAATCCTGAAATCCGGCCTTTTGATACAGGGCCACCGCCGCTATGAAGGTTGGCTGGATCCCCGTCTCAAGGCTTAGCCGCCGAAAGCCCATCGCGCGCGCCTCATCTATCAGATGGGTCAACATGCGTTTCGACAGTCCGCGCCCCCGCACCTCGGCCAATACATGCATGGATTTTATTTCCGCATGGATTTCATTGATCCGTTTGAATGCCCCCATGCCAACCGGCACCCCCACATCGCGCATCACAAAAAATGAAACCTCGGGCACCGCCAATTGCCCCGCATCCATCATATGAATGCTTTCAGCGGGCGTATCGGCATGGCATGCTGCCGTGTGCCGCGCCATCAGCAAGGACAAATCGGCCCCTAGCGGGCTTTCGGCCGCGATCGAGATCATCTTAGTGGGTCCAGACACCGCGCCGGTTGGTCGCGAAATTGTCACCATAGCCACCGGGGCGAATATTGGCCTTGCGGGTTTTCGGCTCGGATACAGTGTAGTCGATCCCGTGGGTCTTGGCGTAGGCTTCTGCGGCGTCGCGGCTGTCAAACCGCAGCCGCACTTGCGAGTTCATATCATCACTCGATGTCCAACCCATCAGCGGATCAACTGACCGCGCCGACGCAGGCACAAATTCCAGCGTCCAGTTTTTCGTCTTGGCTGTCCCAGATTGCATTGCGTTGCGGGCTGGCTGAAAAATACGGGCGCGCATGGAGGGCTCCTTAGAATTTGCTGGGGCCATATGGCGGAAAAAAGGGGGGATTTGCAAGGGCTTTGCCATGTTAGACACAGGATTGGGGATGGGGTGCTGCCGACCAATCGCTGGGGTGTGGGTGGGGTGTCTGGTACGATTGGTCGACAGTCTTTGCTGCTTGCCTTTATACCCTGCAACATGGCTTCGGATAACTCAACCAAAAGATGCAATCTTATTTCAGATATTCTATAAAATTGAATTTCATTTGATAACCTTCCTGAAATCTCGGTTAACAACGGGTTAATCTGCCCTTGAACCAGAACAAAAACAGATCAAATCTAGGGGGCGCAAAGGAATCACCATGCCCCATAACAACATGAACGCCCCAGCCCTCCGCCCCGAGGTTCTGACACGGCCCAAACTGGAAGGCGGGCGGCGGTTCAAACTGTCCACCCCGTTTGAACCCGCAGGCGACCAGCCCACGGCGATTGTGGAACTGTCGAATGGTATCACCAGCGGCGAACGCGATCAGGTTTTGCTGGGGGCCACGGGCACGGGCAAAACGTTCACCATGGCCAAGGTGATTGAACAAACCCAGCGTCCAGCCATCATCCTTGCCCCCAACAAAACCTTGGCGGCGCAATTATACGGCGAATTTAAAGGGTTTTTTCCCGATAATGCCGTCGAATATTTCGTCAGCTACTACGATTATTACCAACCCGAAGCCTATGTCGCCCGCTCCGACACGTTCATCGAAAAAGAATCGCAGATTAACGAACAGATCGACCGAATGCGCCACTCGGCCACCCGTGCGCTGCTGGAACGCGATGATGTGATCATTATCGCGTCCGTGTCGTGCATCTACGGCATCGGTTCGGTCGAAACCTATTCCGCGATGACGCAAGATTTGGTCACGGGGCAAAACTATAATCAGCGCGACATCATCGGCGAATTGGTCGCCCAGCAATACCGCCGCAATGACCAAGCCTTTCAGCGCGGCAGTTTCCGCGTGCGTGGCGACAGCCTGGAGGTTTGGCCCGCCCACCTTGACGACCGCGCATGGCGGTTTTCGTTTTTCGGGGAAGAGCTTGAAACGATTATCGAGTTTGATCCGCTGACGGGCGCCAAAACCGATACATTTGACCAAATCCGCATCTATGCCAACAGCCACTACGTTACCCCGCGCCCGACGATGAACCAAGCCATCATCGGCATTAAAAAAGAGCTGCGGATGCGGCTGGACCAGCTAACGTCCGAGGGAAAATTGCTCGAGGCGCAGCGGTTGGAGCAGCGCTGTTCGTTTGACCTTGAGATGCTAGAGGCAACGGGCGTTTGCAGCGGCATTGAAAACTATTCCCGCTATCTTACGGGCCGCGCACCGGGCGAGCCGCCACCCACATTGTTCGAATTCATCCCCGACAATGCCATTGTTTTTGCGGACGAATCCCACGTGTCTGTCCCGCAAATCGGCGGCATGTACAAAGGCGACTTTCGGCGCAAGATGACGCTGGCCGAACACGGGTTCCGCCTGCCATCCTGCATGGACAACCGTCCGTTAAAATTTGAAGAATGGGATGCGATGCGCCCGCAATCCATTTTCGTTTCCGCCACCCCGTCGAAATGGGAATTGGAACAGGCGGGCGGCGTCTTCACCGAACAGGTTATCCGCCCCACAGGGCTGATCGACCCGATGGTCGAAATTCGCCCCGTCGACTCCCAAGTGGATGACCTGCTGGATGAAATCCGCCGCGTGGCTTTGGCGGGGTTGCGCGTACTGGTGACCGTGCTGACCAAACGCATGGCCGAGGATTTGACCGAATATTTCCACGAACAAGGCATCCGCATTCGCTATATGCACTCGGACATCGACACCATTGAACGCATTGAAATCCTTCGTGATTTGCGGCTGGGGGCGTTTGATGTGCTGGTCGGCATCAACCTGTTGCGCGAAGGTTTGGACATTCCCGAATGTGGCCTCGTCGCCATTCTGGACGCCGATAAAGAGGGCTTTTTGCGCTCGGAAACCTCGCTGATCCAAACCATCGGCCGCGCCGCGCGCAACTCTGATGGCCGCGTGATCATGTACGCCGACCGGATTACCGGTTCGATGGAACGCGCGATCGGCGAAACCAACCGCCGCCGCGATAAACAAATTGCCTATAACACCCTGCACGGGATCACCCCCACCACGGTGAAAAAGAACGTCGAGGATGTGCTGGCCGGCCTGTGGAAAGGCGATACCGATCAGTCGCGCATCACCGCGAAAATCGACAAGCCGATGGTCGGCTCCAACCTTGCAGCCCACCTTGACGGGTTGCGCGTTCAAATGCGCAAAGCCGCCGAAAACCTTGAATTTGAAGAGGCCGCTCGCCTGCGTGATGAGGTCAAACGGCTGGAAGCGGTGGAACTCGCCATCGCCGACGACCCGCTCGCCCGTCAGTCGGTGGTTGAAGAGGCGGTCGAGGACGCACAGAAAATGGCAGGCCGGTCTACCGCAGGCCGCGCCGGTATGCGGGGCGGCAAACCACGGCGGGGGCGTTGACGCCTTAGACGCGTTTGACCAAGCGGATCAGGAACAGTACGATCACCGCGCCAACCGTGGCATGGATGATAGAGGCAAGAATACCGCCGCCAAACCCAAGGCCCAGCATCGGGAATATCCATCCGGCGACCAAGGCACCGACAATTCCGATAACGATATTGCCAATGATACCATAGCCATAACCTTTGACAATCAGTCCTGCCAACCAGCCCGCCACGCCACCAACGATCAAAATCACGATAAGGCTTTGCGCTACCATAGTTGTCTCTCCTCTGTGAAAGGATTACGTCCCTAGCCTCAGCCTACCGCAATCTTCCCGAGATGGGTAAACCAATATTCTCCTGCTCAAAACGCCTCGACCACCTCATACATTACGGGTTCGAACCGGCTGCACAGACCTGAAATCACGCGGTTGCGTTCGCGCATTTCCGGCGTGCGCAGCATCGCCTGAAAATCCTCTCGCCGTTGCCATTTCGAATAATTGGCAATCCGTGTCTGCGCGTCATTCATGTGCAACCCTGCCCCGAGAAACCCCGGCTGGTGGCGGATGAACGCGGCATAGGCATCTTGCAATGCCTCCATCAAATCCGCCGCTGTCCCCGGGGTCATCTCGAATGTGGTAATAACGGTTTGGCCGTTAAAGTCTTTCGCAATATCTGGCATCGGTACACCCTCCCTTTTAGCCATCATGGCACAGGTTTGCGCAGATTTCCCTCGCGAATATTGCCACAGTAAATTTGGCCCCATTAGTGACCCTTGCAATTTGTGTGGATTAACCCTATGTAGGCGTTGCGACGTTATCTCTATCGACCACTGTCTACCGCCTCACGGCCACAGCAACTCGATTACTAGCTGACGTGCCGAGCCGCCGCATTGTGTGGGCGGAACTAAGACAGGAGATCTCGCGATGGCCAAGGGCACCGTGAAATGGTTCAACGAAACTAAAGGCTTCGGCTTTATTGCGCCAGAAGGCGGCAACAAAGACGTGTTCGTGCACATCTCGGCTCTGGAGCGCGCTGGTCTGCGTACTCTCGCCGATGGCGCAGCAGTCACCTTCGATATCGAAGCTGGCCGTGACGGTCGCGAATCCGCGACAAACCTTTCGTTGGCATAAGCTAACGGCCTGAATTTCAGGTTTATGATATACGGAAAGGGCGGGCCGCAAGGTTCGCCCTTTTTGCTTGTGATTTACCGCTTTGGGCCAAATGCGTGACCATTCAGGCTAGGCGGCTTGAAACACCAACCGGTCGCGCATCGCATGTTCAAACCCAACCCGCAGCGATACGGCCGAAATCGGGGCGCGCAGCACGACGGGCGCGTTGCCTTCATAGGGAAACTCTTGTTCGGTGCAATCGGATGACACTAAAATCACTGGCAAGGACACACCGCCCTTGTGTAGCATCGACACAAGGTTGCGCCCTGCCGCCAGCCCGCCGAACGAATCACATTCGATCACCAGCAGGCCATAGCCAGTATCATCCAAGATAAGCGTGTCGAGCGCGGAAAACGCTTCGTTTTCAATCTCAACCTGGCCACCCAAACCCGCGATACGAACCGCAGCTTTGCTTTGCGTAACCTCTTCGGCGCTGGTCAAAATCATAACCCGCACACCCCAACCCACAATGGCGGACACGTCCGACTCGTTTTGGCGAAAAAACTGCATAACGGCTCTCCTGCCTTGTTACCTCACCTTCCAATTTCTCAGCAAATTTGATCAACAATAAGGTAAAAATATGGGACTTTGCGTCAAAATCCTTTGCATTGTGTCAAATTATGGACCAATGCATCCGTCATTTCCGAGGGCACGCCTGCTTCGTTCGATGACAAACCTTAGGAATCGCGCGTGGTGTCCCCCCCTGCGCTGTGCGAATAGCTTGGCACAGCCATTTAGATTGCCAAAGGCGACGTGGATGAAACGCTTCAGTCTTTGCACCTGACCCTTGCGCCCAAAGGCTGCATTTCGGGCCAAATTACCTGCCGCGGACTTGCACCCCAAGACTTAAGGCGCGCTTCTCTGCCGCCAAAACTGCCTCGCTCCGGTGCAGTTTCGCCTGCCCGCGCCCGGCATTTTTAGACGCATAAAGCGCTTCATCTGCATCGCTTAACATACGATCCGCGTTTGGCTGGCTATAGTCCGTTGAAATCGTAATTCCGATACTTGCCGAAATCCGGCACGGCTGCCCCTCAAACACCGTCGGTACGCTCAACCGCTCCACCACCCGCTCGGCTATGCCTTGCAGCTTGTCGGCATCCACCAAATCTCGGAACACAATGACAAATTCGTCACCCCCCACCCGCGCGACAGTATCACCGGCGCGGGTCAGGGCCAGCAGCATGCCAGCCACTTCCCGCAACACATGGTCGCCGGCGGCATGGCCCAACGTGTCGTTCACGGCCTTAAAAAAATCTAGATCAATGTGCATCAGGCCAAAGGGCACCTTGCGGTCGATCCACAGTGACATCGTCACATCCAGCGCACGGCGATTGCGCAGGCCCGTCAGCATGTCAGTCAGGGCCTGCTCTTGTGCCGCATCACGCGCACCTTGCAGCCGCAGGTTCAACTGGCGCAATTCCTCGGTCACGGCGGTTTTCGCCTCGACCAGATACAGCAGTTCCATCGCCAGATCGGTCGCGGCAAAATCGGCATCGGTCAATTGGTGCGCTGCCACGGCCTCAATCACCCCGATCCCGAACGACAGGTTCACCAAAACGCCCGCCCCCTCTGGCAGGCACACCGCAATTCCGCGCAAGCCTTGCACAGCCCCCGGCTCTTTCGGCACAACTTGCAGCCGCGCACCATCATGCCTGCACATATCTTCAACCGAAAACACACCGCCTGGGCTGCGCACCTCGAATAAATCGAAAAATGCCGAACCTTCTATTTTCTGCCCCGCAAACGCTTTGCACAATGTTCCGCCCGCCGATTCGATTAACCCCGCGTGTGAGATCCAAAGATGCATGGGCATCAATCGGACCAGCGCAGGCCGTTCAATCTGCATTGCCCCTTTGCTCATTCGGCCCCCACTTTTCCCTCGGCCCGTGTCGCAAGGTCAAAGCTGCGGCCCTGCGCATATGAAATCTCCAGCAGCTCAATCAGGATCATCTCGCCGTCAAGGCTGGGGCCATCGTGGTCCAACAAAACCAGCGCGCCATAATCATCTGCCATTGCCCGCAGCAAACCTACGATCACATGTCCCGTGCCTTCAATCGGGAATCTACATTGCAAGGTGTAAAGACTTGGTGAAACTTCAAACAGGTCCAGACCTGGCAGGTCAATATCCGGCAGGGCAAGGCGGCCCCGCCCGCGTGTATCCTCCAGCGTGTGCAGAAAATCGGTAAAACTCACACCGCCAAAGCGCAACACACGCCGCAGCGCATCCGAGCTGTGGTTGGAAATCAGAAAGGTGCCCAAATCCTCTAGAATCACTTCGCGCGTACGGCCCAGAACACCAACGCAGGCCTGCAAAACATCTTCGGTCAGCGCGTCATCATAGGTTAGCATCGTCTCAAACCCGTCAAAACCAAGGCCCGCATGGCGGGTCACGCGGGCCCAAACCGCCTCACCGTGCGTGTCGCGCACATAGCATTGAATTGCCCTGTTGATCAGCCCATGCATCGCGCCGGTTCCTTCGTGTCTGGCCAGTGACACTAGCGATCAACCCTTAATATTCTCCTTTTTCCCTAGCGGACCCCAGCCAACTCACGTGCCACACAATCGGCCTGCTGTACTTCAAACACACTTCTAACCATCTGTTTCATTTATGTAAAAAATAAATCCCACCTTTTGACATCACGTTTGCGGCCAAAAGCCTGTCAAATTCGCACTACTTCCTCTTTGGCGCTCACGTAACGTCTCATCAAAACCTGCCCTCCCTTTTCAGACGCGATCACACAAAGTTATGAAAAGAACTCCTCAATTCGGCCCCCCTTCCCCAAATCTTCAATCCCAGATATACCGCAGCCATGACCCAGAACCCGCCAAACCTCCGCCCCGACCTTGCCCCCAAGGCACGGATTTCCGAACCCCGCCGTGACGGGCAGCCGATGATCGGCATGGTCAGCCTTGGCTGTCCCAAAGCGCTGGTCGATAGCGAACGCATCCTGACCCGGCTGCGCGCCGAAGGCTATGCCATCAGCCCCGATTACGCGGGCGCAGATGCCGTGATCGTCAACACTTGCGGGTTTTTGGACAGCGCCAAGGCGGAATCCCTTGATGCGATCGGTGAGGCGCTAAAGGAAAACGGCAAGGTTATCGTCACGGGCTGTTTGGGTGCCGAACCCGACTATATCCGCGAACATCACCCCAACATCCTCGCCGTCACCGGCCCGCATCAATACGAACAGGTGCTGGACGCCGTTCACCTCGCCGTGCCGCCCTCGCCCGATCCGTTTATCGACCTGTTGCCTGCCTCCGGCGTCACCCTGACGCCCCGCCATTACAGTTATCTGAAGATTTCCGAGGGCTGTAACCACAAGTGCAAATTCTGCATAATCCCCGACATGCGCGGCCGTCTGCAATCGCGCCCCGCCCATGCCGTGCTGCGTGAGGCGGAAAAGCTGGTGCAGGCTGGTGTGCGCGAACTGCTGGTCATTTCCCAGGATACCAGCGCCTATGGTGTTGATATCAAACATGCCATCGACAAAGGCCACCGCGCCCATATCACCGATCTGGCCCGCGATTTGGGCTCGCTTGGGGCGTGGGTCCGCCTGCACTACGTCTACCCTTACCCCCATGTCCGCGACCTGATTCCGCTGATGGCTGACGGGCTGATTTTGCCCTACCTCGACATCCCCTTCCAACACGCGCACCCCGATGTGCTCAAACGCATGGCCCGCCCCGCCGCGGCCGCCAAAACGCTGGATGAGATCGCCGCATGGCGCAACGTCTGCCCCGATATCACCCTGCGGTCCACCTTTATCGTCGGTTATCCGGGTGAGACAGAGGCCGAATTCCAAACCCTGCTGGATTGGATGGATGAGGCGCAGCTGGACCGCGTCGGGTGCTTCCAATACGAAAACGTCGCAGGCGCGCGCTCCAACGCCCTGCCTGACCATGTGCCGGATGAGGTGAAACAAGACCGCTGGAACCGCTTCATGGAAAAAGCGCAAGCGATTTCCGAGGCGAAACTGGTCGCCAAAGTGGGCCAAACAATTCAGGTTATCGTGGACGAGGTCGACGAAGACGGCGCCACCTGCCGCACCAAAGCAGATGCGCCCGAGATCGACGGGAATTTGTTTATTGATGAAGGGTTTGAGGGGTTGAGCGCGGGCGAGATCGTCCCCGTGACGGTTGAGGAAGCGGGCGAGTATGATTTGTGGGGGCGGTTGGTTTGAGGCTTTGCCAACAGCCTAAAAACGGTATCTAGTTCACATTTGGAGACGACGATGTGCCAAATTTCCTATTTGGATCAGCCAACAATCTCTTACGTTGCTGGCTTCACTAACATTGTCGCCAAGGCAAACTTTACCCAACTACAGGCCCCACATCCCGGCTCTGATGCAGCACCCGCACCACAAGCAGATTATCCCCTTGGATGCGAAACCAAATCACATGGCTTGCTGCAACCTGCTTGCGCAATCCGGGGCTAACGTAATCGGCACCTTGGCTTGAAATTTCTGCGCGAACCAATTGCCCCAAAACCAGCCGCAGCCTGTCGGAATACGCAAAGCCTACCTGAGGCCCCCAATGCTGTATCGAATAGCGTTCGATCTGGCGTAAATCACTCTGCGCAACATGCGTTATCCGCAGCTTCATTCGCTTGGGGTTACCCGCATGTCAGCGTAAAACGAGTCCAGATCAAACCCCTCCACCTCCCCGCTTTCCTCGCCTGCGCGGATCGCTTCACGTAACTCCGCAAGCTGCATTTCCTTGCTTTCCAACAAACGCAATCCAGCCCGCACCACTTCGGACGCAGAGCCATAGCGGCCTGAACCAACTTGCGTCGTTAAAAATTCAGTGAAATGGTCCCCCAATGCGATCGACGTATTCTTGCCCATAATTCGCTCCCTCCAACCGCCCGATAAAGTTACCAAATATTGGTAATGCAATCAAGCCCCCCAACCCAAAGGACCGCCACCATGACCGACGCCCCTAAAATCGCCCAAACCGCGCCCTATCCCGTCGAGGTTGAAGAGGGCAAATCCTATTTCTGGTGCGCCTGCGGGCAATCGTCCAAGCAGCCATTTTGCGATGGGTCGCATAAAGGGTCCGATTTCACGCCCGTGAAATACACAGCGGAAACGTCGAAAAAGGTGTTCTTTTGTGGCTGCAAACACTCGGCCAAATCGCCGCTGTGTGACGGGGCGCATAAGGGGTTGTAATCGGGGGGGACCTCCCCCCTTTTTTACAGTTTGGCTGCCGCGTAAATCCGGTCCAGATCGCCGCCCCACTCGCCGTGATACAAGCCTAAATACCGGTCTGCCTGTGTCGCGCCGGTTTTCAAACTTTCCACAACGGGCGCCAAAAACGCCTCTTCGCCATGCCCCCGCGCGGCCAATCCGGCATGCGACAGCCCCACCGCAGCACGCGCCAAATCGGCCAGCTTCACGCCGCCTGCCTCGGCCTGCAAACCCTGAACCGAGGCGGCAACCCGCAGCCCTTCACGGGTATCAACGTCAAACCCTTTGACCAAATCCCACGCCGCATCCAGCGCTGCGGAATCATACATCAGCCCCACCCAAAACGCGGGCAGTGCCACCGTATAATCACGGCTGCCCATATCGGCCCCGCGCATTTCAATGTATTTCTTGACCCGCGCTTCGGGGAACACGGTGGTCATATGGTCGGCCCAATCCGACAAGGTCGGCTTTTCGCCGGGCAGTGCAGGCAATTCGCCCTTCAGGAAATCACGGAAAGATTGGCCCAAGGCATTGATATACTTACCATCGCGGTACACAAAATACATCGGCACATCCAGCACCCAGTCAACATAGCGCTGAAAACCGGCCCCCTCCTCAAACATAAAGGGCAGCATCCCCGTGCGGCTGCCATCAAGCCCCCGCCAAATACGTGATCGCCAGCTTTTATGCCCGTTCGGCTTGCCCTCAAAGAACGGCGAGGACGCAAACAGCGCTGTCGCGACCGGCTGCAACGCCAGCGCCACACGCATCTTTTTCACCATATCCGCCTCGGACCCAAAGTCGAGGTTCACCTGAACGGTGCAGGTGCGATACATCATCTGGGTGCCATGCGTGCCCACATGCCCCATGTAATCCGTCATCAAACGGTAGCGGCCTTTGGGCATCCGGTCCATGTCGTCATGCGACCAAACAGGGGCCGCGCCCACGCCCAGAAAACCAACGCCCATCGGGTCCGCCACCTGCGCCACCTCGGCCAAATGGTTGTCCAATTCTGCCGCCACATCACCAACCGTGGCAAGCGGCGCACCCGAAAGTTCAAACTGCCCACCGGGTTCCAAACTGACATTCGCGCCATTGCGCACAAGGCCGATCAGATGCCCTTGCTCCTCCACCGGCTCCCAGCCGAAACGGTCGCGCAACCCTTCCAGCATCGCGCGCACAGACCGCGCACCGTCATAGGGCAACGGCGCATGGCTGTCGGTCAGAAAGCCGAATTTTTCATGCTCGGTGCCAATGCGCCACTGGTCCGCAGGTTTGCAGCCGCTTTCCATATAGGCCGCAAGCTGGTCAAAGCTTTCAATCGGTCCGCCACCGGATTGGGGAATAGACATGGGCAGGCTCCGATCTCGTTTCTAATGTCAGTCGCCAGACCTGTCGTTTTGCAGGCGTCAAGTCAAGACCGCGCGTACAGGATGACGCCAGATCACACGACTGTCAGCGATTGAAACAACGTCACGGTTTACGCTTGCTGGCCCCACCACAGGGTCCACCGCCGCAACCAATGCGCCTGTATCCATGCCCGGCAAGGCGGCAAAGGCATCGAACAATTGGTCCGCCCCCATCGCGCTGACCGGAATCGCCAGCACCTGCCCGTCTTGCTGGCGCAACCGCCACATTCGCCGCCCACCTGCCGTGATCAGGCGTAATTCCACAAGGTCGCGCAGTGCCACAGCCCCGCCCACATCAGGGCCAAAATAGCTGATCTGGCCCTCGTCCAGCTCCACCATCCCCGGCGCATCGCCGCTTTGGGCAAAGCGTAACCGCCGCCATGCCAGCAGGCCAAACCCTGCGGCAAGAACAATAATACCGGCACCCAAAGGCACAAGGATAAATCCGCCCAAAACCGCCAACCACAGGCCGATCAATGCCAACCCTAGGGACGCAAACATCTCGCGAAACCGCCACAGCGCGGCTTGCGCCTCGGGGCGGATCAGGCTCATGCCCAATCCCCCAGATGCGATTGCCACAAGGTCAGCGCGGCGACCACCGCCGTATCGGCGCGCAAAATGCGCGGGCCAAGGCTGGCTTGCACCACCTGCGGCATGGCACTCAGGCGCGCTTGTTCGTCCTCCGAGAACCCGCCCTCGGGGCCAATCAGCACGGCCCACGGGCCGGCCTCCGCCCCCAAATCGCCGCGCTTGGGCAGCGCCTGCGCCACCCCTGCCAAATGCTCGTTGCACCATAAAATCCGGCGCTCTGCGGGCCAATCGGCCAACACCTTTGCCAGCGGCACCACGTCATCGACCTGCGGCACAAAGGTGCCACCGCATTGCTCGGCGGCTTCAATCGCGTGCAGGCGCAGCTTGTCCACCTTTACGCGGTCAGCATTCGTAAACCGCGTTTGCACAGGCATCACCCGCGCCGCCCCCAATTCCGCAGCCTTTTCCACGATAAAATCGGTGCGCGCCTTTTTGATCGGGGCAAACAGCAACCACAGATCGGGCGGCATCCGCAACGGGGCTGTTTGCTCGACACAAACCAGCACGCCTTTGCGCTTGCCCACTTCCACCACCTCGGCCCGCCACTCGCCATGCGCCCCGTCAAACACCAGCACAGACGCACCCACCGTCAGCCGCATCACGGCAAACAAATAATGCGCCTGCGCCTCATCCAGCGCAATCGCTTGCCCTGCCCCGATAGGCTGATCTACAAACAGTCTGATTTTCGCATTTCCCATAGGGGCAACTTATGACCGCATCCGGCCAAATGCCAGAGGCCAAAACCGTCGCCGATGCCCCTGCGGGCAATTGGGTGGACCGTTTCGCACCAGCACCCACCCGCCCCTACCTGCGCCTTGCCCGCGCCGACCGCCCCATCGGCACATGGCTGTTGCTGATTCCCTGCTTTTGGGGGCTGGCACTTGCCGCCGCCGCCGATCCCACCGGCTACCGCCTGTTTGATGTGTGGATCGCGCTTGGCTGCACCCTTGGCGCGTTTTTGATGCGCGGCGCGGGCTGCACATGGAACGACATCACCGACCGCGACTTTGACGCCGCCGTCGCCCGCACCAAAAGCCGCCCTATCCCGTCCGGTCAGGTCACGGTGAAAAAGGCCGTGGTCTGGATGGGCGTGCAGGCCGCATTGGCCGCCGCCATCCTGTTCACCTTCAACGGCTTGGCCATCGCCCTTGGCATCGCCTCGCTTGCGCTTGTCGTCATCTACCCCTTTGCCAAGCGGTTCACATGGTGGCCGCAGGTTTTCCTTGGGCTGGCGTTCAACTGGGGCGCGCTGGTGGCATGGACCGCGCACACTGGCAGCCTGTCCCTACCCCCCGTACTTCTATGGCTATCAGGCATCGCATGGACCCTGTTTTATGACACGATCTATGCGCATCAAGATAAAGAAGACGACGCACTGATCGGGGTAAAATCCACCGCCCGCCTGTTTGGTGACGCCAACAGCAAGCTGTGGCTGCGCGGCTTTTGGATGATGGCGGTCTTGCTGATGACCGTAGCCATCGCGCTGGCCCTAAGCGATTCTCCACAGGCCAAAATGCTGCTGGCACTTGCCGGCGCTTGGGGGTTTGGTTGGCATATGGCATGGCAAATGACGCGGCTGGACACTACCGATCCCGCCAAATGTCTTGTCTTGTTTCGCACAAATCGCAACGCGGGGCTTATCCCTGCGCTATTTCTTGCCGGTGCGGCATTGCTTTGATTGATCCTTTCGCCTCAAGGGCCTAAGGAACATGCAGTCGTCTTAGATAGTGGTCGAATGCACTTACGAAAAACAGTCCTTACCTTTGCTGCGATCTTGCTCGCAGGGCTTCTCGCGTCGCTTGGCGCGTGGTGGTCCGCGCTGGCGATTGAAAAGCGATCCGCCGCTGCCGTCACCACCCGCTTGCTCAGTGATGGCATCACATGGGCCAGCGTCGAGGCAAACGGCCTTCAGGTTCGCCTGAACGGCACCGCCCCGAATGAGGCGGCGCGCTTTCGCATCGTCAACATGGCGGGCAGTGTGGTGCAATCCAGCCGCGTGCGCGACCAGCTCGAGGTGACAGCCGTCCGCGCTGTCGAGGCTCCGCGCTTTTCGCTGGAAATTCTGCGCAATGACGACGGCATTTCCCTGATCGGTCTTGTGCCGGGCAAAGAGGTGGACCCCGATCTGACAGGAAACGTGGCCGAACTGACCAACGGCCAACCCGTATCCGACATGCTGGAAAGCGCCGATTACGCCGCCCCCGAAGGCTGGGAAGAAGCGTTGAAATTCGGCCTTGCGGCTTTGCGCATTTTGCCCCGCTCCAAAATCTCGATTGCGGCCGATCTGGTCGAAGTTACCGCCATTTCCGACAGCCCTGACCAAAAACGCAAGTTTGAAAGCGATCTGGCGCGGCTTGCCCCTAAAGGCGTGCGGGTGAACCTGAATATTTCGGCCCCCCGCCCCGTGCTGACGCCCTTTACCCTGCGCTTTGTGATCGACGATACGGGCGCGCGGTTTGATGCCTGTTCTGCCGATACCAACCGCGCCCGCGACCGGATCGTGTCGGCAGGCGTGGCGGCGGGTGTGGCGGCAAAAACCGATTGCACCGTGGGCCTTGGCGTGCCCACTCCGCGTTGGGCCGAAGCGGCCGAAGCCGGGATCAAAGCCGTCGCCACCTTGGGCAAAGGCACAATCACCTTTTCCGACGCCGATGTGTCTCTCTTGGGGTCTGTAGACATCTCGCAATCCGACTTTGACCGCGTTGTCGGCGATTTGCAGGCGCAATTGCCGCCCGTCTTCTCGCTCGATGCCACCTTGCCGCCGCGCCCTACAGCCACTGCCGCTGGCCCTGCCGAATTCACCGCCGCATTGGATGAAGCCGGCAAGGTCCAACTGCGCGGCCGCTTGTCCGATGACACGCTGCGCGCCGCCGCCGACAGTTTTGCCCGTGCGCAATTCGGGGCCAAAAGCGTTTACACCGCCACCTTGCTGGATGAAACCTTGCCCGATGGCTGGGCGGTGCGTGTGCTTGCGGGCCTCGAATCACTTGCGCTTTTGCACCACGGCAGCCTGCTGGTGCGCGGCGACACGGTCGAAGTGGCTGGCGTGACCGGAAAACCCGATGCCCGCGCCCGCATGTCGCAAATCCTGTCCGATAAACTAGGTCAGGGCAAAACCTTCCGGATCAACGTCAGCTATGACGAAAAGTTCGACCCTCTGGCGGCCCTGCCCACCCCTGCCGAATGCGCCGCCGACCTGAACGCCGCCATGACACGCCAAAAAATCAGCTTTGCCCCCGGTTCTGCCGAAATCGACGCAGGCGCCTCAAAGGTGATCGACTCGCTGACCGAAATTCTGACCAACTGCCCACCGCTGGAAATGGAAATCACCGGCCACACCGACAGCCAAGGCTCGTCCGGCGGCAACCTTGCCCTAAGCCAGGCCCGGGCAGAGGCGGTGCTAACCGCCTTGCAAGGCCGCCGCCTTGATGTCACAGCCTTTATCGCCAAAGGTTATGGCCAAGACGAACCCATCGCTGACAATGGCACCGAAGACGGGCGCGAAGCCAACCGCCGAATCGAATTCAAACTTCTCAGCGCGTCCGAACCCGTGTCCGCGCCATCCGGCACAGCCTTGGTCGAAGCGGCGCTGGCAAGCCAGAACGCCGAAACCCCGGATCAGGGTGCGCCAACCGCGGCCCCCGATGCCGATCAGACCTTTGTCTTTGAACCCACGACAGAAAAATGGGCACGCCCCAAGCGCAGCCCGAAAGCCAATTGACCCCGCCCTTTCCTTCTCGTTAAAAGTGCCCCCATGAACCGTACAGAATTTATCATCGCCACCACCATCATCTTGTTCGTGGCTTTCATGCTGGGCTGGTTCACGCATTGGCTGTTGCACCGCTTTACCCGCGTTGCAGGCGGTGATGTGACCGAGGTGGACAACCTTGCCCAATCCCTGCACGAAGCCGAAGAAATGCGCGATCAGGCGATTTTGTATCTGGAACAGCGCGAAGCGGAACTGACCAACCAGATCAGCCAAACCGAGGCCGAACTGCGCGCCGCGATGGAAGGCCTGCGCGAAGCGCGGCACGAGGCCGAGGAAATGCGCGCCTATATCGAGCGCATGCACAGCACGTCGAACTAAACTCCGCGTTACGGCGCGGCGCAACCTGCGATTTCAACGGCGCGATGTTTGCCCAGAACCGTCACCAAAATCGCATCCCGTTGCAACGCAATCGGCGCACCGCTGGGCCCGATCATATCCACCACCGCGCGCAATTCGCGGCCCGACCGCGTTACATCGGCCGCCGACACCCAAACGCCGGGCACGCCGGGTTCGACCACCACCACCTCATTCCCGCCTGCCGATGGCAACTGCAGCACCGCCGTCACGGTCAACCCTTTGGCATTGGGGGTAATTGTGCAATGGGCCGATGCCACCCCCGCCTCGCGCGCGGTGGATGGGCGCTGGCGCAACGCGCTGCCAATCGCCTCGTCCTTCACACCGGGGCGCGGCAACAGCGCCGTGACCGCAAAATTGGCAGGCACGCAAATATCCGAACACACGCCCAAATCCACCGCCGCTTTCAATTCCACCGGCTTGGACGGGTCCAAAGGCACCACCTCAACCGGCAGGATCAGTTCGTGTGAATAGCCGATGGTCTGCATGCCACCCAGCGTAAACACCTCTGGGCGCGGCCAATGGAACGTCACCGACTTTACATTGCGCGACCCTGCCCAGTCAAAATACGGCGGTATCCCCGCATCCCCCGGCGCGCGCCAATAGGTTTTCCACCCGTCCAAAAGCGTCAAATGAAACGCCGCCATCTGGTTGCCGTTCTGCATGGTCCAGCCCACGCGCAAATTGGCCTCCAACACGTCGGGTTGGGCCAGCGCAGGCGAAGCACCCACAAGGCAGGCAATCAGGGCAAAGGGCGAAAGAAAGGGTACTTTGTATATCATAGCACCTAAGTAAGCGGGCAATCGCCGCTTGCACAATCACTTTGCGGCGAGCGCTGCGTTATCGCCTATCACCGTGGCATATAAGGCTTGAGCATTCACCGCCCCGCCCCCATGTTATAGCTATGGAAAGCGAAACAACGATGAACCTCACCGGAAAACTCCTTATCTCTATGCCCGGCATGGAAGATCCGCGTTTTGACGCCTCGGTCATCCTGATCTGCGCGCATTCGCCCGATGGCGCGATGGGGCTGATCGTCAATAAACCCGTCACCGACCTCAGCTTTGCCAGTTTGCTGGAACAGCTTGGCATCCCCCACACGCCCCAAGGGCGCGGCATATCGGTGCATTTCGGCGGGCCTGTCGAACGGGGGCGCGGCTTTGTGCTGCATTCGCCCGACTACAAAGCCAAGGATGGCACGATGAACATCGCAGACACCTATGGCATGACCGCCACCCAAGACGTGCTGCGCGCATTGGGGCGCGGCGAAGGGCCGCAAACAGCGCTTTTGGCGCTTGGCTATGCAGGTTGGGGACCGGGGCAGTTGGAATCCGAGATTTTGCGTAATGACTGGTTGACCACCGATGCGCCGGCCGATCTGGTCTTTGCCCAGGATACTGCGGGCAAATGGGCCGCCGCCTTGCGCCATATGGGCGTGGAACCCTTGGCGCTATCGGCCATGTCGGGACGGGCGTAAAGCGTAGGGTGGGTGCCAACCCACCACCCCGCCACACATCACATCAAACCCTCATGGACCGATGGTGAAACACTGCACGGCACGGGCCTGCAAACGGCGGCAGGCCATATCGGCTTGTTCCTGCGTCAGGCCCATATAATTCGCGTCGTAACCGCCCTTGCGTTCAACCACCTTGCGCAACCCGTCGCGCAGCGTCGTGCTCTCGGCCAAGGCCGTTTGCATCAAGGCCCGTTCGGCCACCCCGCGCGAGGAAAAACGCCCAAGGTTCACACCCCAATGCCGCCCGCCGGATGTAGACACCCGCGTCACAATAACAGGCGCCGGTGCTTTGGCAGCCGCGCGGCGTTCGGTTTCGGCACTGGCCATCAACAGCATGGCAGGGCGTTTGCGCGGTGTGGCCTCAATCTCTGGCACAGCCGCAGCGACCACCGCGGGCGTATCGCGAATCTCCATCACCGTCTCGGCAATATCCTGCGGTTTCGGCTCTGGCCGCACTTCAGGCTCTACCGCCGCCACAACTTCGGCAATCGCAACTTTTGGCGCAGGCGGTGCCACCACCTCGGCCAAAATCCCTGCAATATCATCCTTCATTGCCAACACGGCCACCTCGGTTGCCGCCACTTTCTCGGCGCTCACAGGCCGCGAACGCGGGCGCGGCGACGTGGCCACAGACGTCACCAAACGAATAGTCTTGCCCGCACTGCGCCCTTGGCCATTGCCTTGCGTGCCACCCGATCCGCTATCCGCGATTACCTCAACATCCGCACCCGGCAAGTTGGCAGGTGCCGGCTTGCGCACTGCCACATTATTCTTGGCATTGCCAAAACCCAGATCCATCAGATCCGCCATCTTGGCATTCCGGTGCGCGGTCGATTGCCCCCCAAACACCGTTGCAATGATCCGCTTGTTCCCGCGTTCTGCCGATGCCGTCAGGTTAAACCCCGCAGCCGAGGTATAGCCGGTCTTGATCCCGTCCGCGCCCTTATAAGCATCCAGAAAGCGGCGGTTGGTGTTGCGCACCTTGGACATGCCCGCATCCGTTTCACGGCGCGAAAATATGTTGTAATATTCCGGGAAATCGTAAAACAACCGTCGCCCCAGCATGTTCATATCCCGCGCGGTCGACAAATGCCCCGCCTCGGTCAACCCGTTCGCGTTCTTAAATGTGGAATTGCGCATCCCCAGAGCGCGCGCCGTCTGCGTCATCCGCGCGGCAAACCGTGCCTCGTTGCCGCCCAGCGCATCGCCAATCGCCGACGCTGCATCATTCGCCGATTTCACCGCCGCCGCGCGAATCAAATAACGCAGCGCAATCTTTTGCCCCGCCTTCAACCCCAACCGCGATGGTGGCTTGGACGCCGCATTCTTGGACACGGTGATCATTGAATCCAGCGAAACCTCGCCCCGCCGGATCGCGTCAAACGCAATATAAAGGGTCAGCATTTTCGTCAGCGAAGCCGGATGCAACCGCGCATCGGCGTTTTGCTCGTACAACGTCTCGCCACTGCGCGCATCCATCACAACCGCCGCATAGGGTGCGGCCTGCCCGAAACGGACAGACATAATTGCAATGAGCGTCGCTAATGCGAACATAAGAAAAATGCGGGCAAATAGCCCTTGAAGCGATGCCACGTCGCTGATCCCTTGTCCTGCCTCATGATGCCCCGGTTTTTTTATGGGGCTTAAACTGCTTGGGCAAAACGTAACACAGGCCAGAGAATCGGAAAACCCCCAAATTTCCCTAAAATTTCAAAGGCTTTCCCGCCGTTCTTCACGTAAACACAGCACCCCACATCTGGGGGGGCACCCTGAAACAACCCCCAAGCCCTAGGGCGCTAGCCGCTGGTGCCAATATGCAACGCCACCAATAAACCTGCAAGCGCCCCCAAATCGGCCAGCTCATGAAACCGCGGGTTGCCGCTTGGGGCCTCGGCATGTTCCAGCGCCCATGTCTCGCCATGCGGCACATGCACCCCATGCCCCCCCGCCACAATCACCGGCACCACATCCGATTTCAGCGAATTGCCCACCATCAACGCGCGGTCCGCACGCCCGCCATGCCGCTCAAAAATCTTCACATAGGCCTCGGGCGTCTTGTCCGACACAATTTCAACTCCGTGAAACAACGGCCCCAACCCCGATTGCGCCAGCTTGCGTTCCTGATCCAGCAAATCGCCCTTGGTAATCAACAGCACCTGATGATCCACCGCCGCCGCCTCAACTGCTGCGCGCGCATGGGGCAACAGCTCAATCGGATGGGCCAGCATATCGCGCCCCGCCGCCATGATCTCGGCAATCACCCGCGCTTCCACGCGGCCTTGCGTCACCTCGATCGCGGTTTCGATCATCGACAACACAAACCCTTTGATACCAAACCCGTATTGCCCCAGATTGCGCCGCTCGGCGGCCAGCAACCGTTCGTGCAAATGCGCAGGCTCGGCGTAATCCGCCAGCAGTTCGACAAACTGCGCCTGCGTCAGGCGAAAAAACGCCTCATTTTGCCACAGCGTATCATCCGCATCAAACCCGACTGTCGTAATCTCGCGCACAAAAACCCCTCTCTTTCCGCGCCAAGCTCTTCTGTTTTTCGTGTTAAATCAAGGCCACTTGCCGCCCCCTTTGCGCCTTACGAAAAAACGCTATACTAAACCGCAACAGACATATTTTCCGAATCCCATAAACCGGAGCCGCCCCTTGCCGCAAATCCCCCTCCAGATGTCTGAAAAGCCGGATGGAACCCACGGCGACCCTGGCCTGTTGACGAAAACCAAACCCAAAACCCAACGTCCGCCGCTGTATAAGGTTCTGATATTAAACGACGATTACACGCCGATGGAATTTGTCGTGCATATTTTGGAACGGTTCTTTGGCCTAAACCATTCCCAAGCCTTTGAAATCATGCTGACCGTGCATAAAAAAGGCCTCGCTGTTGTGGGTGTGTTTTCCTATGAAATCGCCGAAACCAAAGTGACCCAGGTGATGGATTTCGCGCGCCGCCATCAGCATCCGTTGCAATGCACCATGGAAAAAGAGTAAAGCTGCCGCTCTTGCGCCGCTTTCGCCACATCATAAAAGGATCAAGGCCGTGACTTGCGGCTGCCCATGCGCTCAGATCGTCTGACATTCGCTTTGCGAACCGATATGCTAAACTTGCCCGATGCAGGCGATATTCTGGTTCTGCACCCCGCTGGCCACGACAGCTTGTCGATGCTGCCCAAGGGGCGGCTGACCGTAATTCAACCAATGCGCCCCGATTACGATAATTTCGTTGCGCGCGGCTATTCGGTTCTGGCCGAACGCCCCAAATCCGGCCGTTTTGCCGCCGTTCTCGTCTGTGTCCCCCGCGCCAAAGCCGCCGCCTATGCCCTGCTGGCCGAGGCTGCCGCCGCCACTGGCCCCAAGGGCCATATCATCGTAGACGGGCACAAAACCGATGGCATCGACAGCCTTTTGCGCGACCTGCGCGCACGGTTTACCGTGTCTGACCCCGTGTCCAAGGCGCATGGCAAACTGTTCAGCTTTCGCCCCGGCGATGACCTGATGGCCGATTGGGCCGCGAAACCGCAAGATGTCGGAGATGGGTTTCAAACCCTGCCCGGCGTGTTTTCCGCCGATGGCCCCGATGCCGGCTCCGCCCTTTTGGCCGCCACCCTGCCGGAAAAGCTGGGCACGCGCGTGATCGACCTTGGCGCAGGCTGGGGCTACCTGTCGCGTTCCATTCTGACCCGCCCCACGGTCAAAGACCTGCATCTGGTCGAAGCGAACGCCACCGCCCTCACCTGCGCCAAACTGAATATCACCGACCCGCGCGCGCAGTTTCATTGGGCCGATGCAACCACGTTCAAACTGGATCGCGGCGTCGATACGGTGGTCTGCAACCCGCCCTTTCACACCGCCCGCGACCCCGACCCCGCGCTGGGGCTGTCATTCTTGCAATCGGCCGCCCGCCTGCTGGCCTCGCATGGCACCCTATGGCTCGTGGCCAACCGCCATTTGCCCTATGACCGCACCCTTGCGGCGCTGTTCCGCGAGGTCGAAGACATCGGCTCCGATCCCCGTTTCCGCCTGACCCGCGCCGCGCGCCCTTTGCGCGCCCCCAAATAGTCAAAGGATATCCCATGTCGTTTTCCCTTACCGGCAAAACCGCCATCGTCACCGGCTCGGCTGCGGGCATCGGCCTGTCCATCGCGCGGCATTTTCTGGCCAAAGGCGCCAATGTCATGTTTGCCGATGTGGACGAGGCGCGGCTGGACAGTGAATGCAGCGAAGAGGCCAAGGCCGAAGGCGCTTTGCGCTTTTTCGGCGGCGATTTGCGTGAAAAACTGACCATTGCCAACCTTTTGTCCGCCACCATCGACGCCTTTGACCGCGTCGATATTCTGGTTAACGCCAGCCGTAAAATGCAACCCTCCGACCCGCTGAACCCTGACGGCGATGTGGTCGAATTGATGCTGCAGCAAAACCTGATGACCAGCCTGCGCCTGTCGCAGATGACCGCAAAGCGCATGATCCATCAGGCCGAAAAGACGGGCAATACCGAAGGGGTGATTGGCTCGATCATCAACATGTCGTCCATCGCCGCGCGCCGCACGCAGCCGGAATTGCTCGGTTATTCAATCTCTTGTGCGGCGGTCGAACAAATGACCCGTTCGCTTGCCGTGGCTTTGGCCCCCAACCGCATCCGCGTGAACGCCGTGTCATTCGGCTCCGTGATGAGCGATAGCTTGCAAGGCGCGCTGCGCGAAAACCCCGATTACCGCGACGCAATCGCCGCCGCCACCCCCTTGGGCCGTATCGCTGGCGCGGATGAATTGGCCGAAACCGTGCAATATCTGGCCTCGGATGCGTCAGCCTTTATGACCGGCCAAATCGTCACGCTAGACGGTGGCCGCGCCCTGATCGACGCCGCAGTCGCCCCCGCGCATTAACCCACCCCTATTCCGGATGCGCCTGTATGCAACTTGCCACCGCAGGGCGGCTCGCCTTTTCCAGCGCCACACGTTTTTTCTGTAACTCGGCCAGCGTCACCCGCTGTTCGGCAAGGTTCACGGCGCGGGGTTCGGTTACTGTGTAATCATAGTCTTGCAGGCACATTTGCGGCGCTTGCGCAGGTTGGGTCGCCGTTGCCGCCTGCTCCGGCACGCACATGACCCAACGGTCTCTGCTGCGCACCACCTCAACCAAGGCATAACCCCGGTCCAGATTGCCCTGCGTTTCAACGATCAATCGATCGACCACGCGCAAATCCCGCGTGACGCCTGCAATGCAGCGTTCTTGCGGGGTGCCGCACCCCGCCAAAACCACCAATCCAGCCAAAACCACGAATCGATTCATCGCCCTATCCACCTCGCATCAACCGATAACTGCCCTCGGGCAAATCCAGCGCCGCCAGCAGGTCATTCACCTGCGCCATCGACAATGTCACCACCACAGGCTGCCCTGTGCGCGGGTCCAACTGCGTCAGCGTCACGCAGTCCTCAAAGGCCGAAATCGTCACATCCTCGGTCAACTCGGGCGCACCTTCGTCGATCAATGTGATAACGGTCGCGTCAAATTCGTGCTCTATGGTAAACATGGGTTCAGCCTATGCCGCGCCCGCGCCCGTATCAATCCCCCACTACACCGCTGCGTGAAGGGGCTTTTCCCCGCCCGCAACTCTGCTAGTTAGACGGCTATCACTCAGGATGAGGTCCCCCATGCGCCCAATCGCAGCACTCCTGTTTTCTCTCGCACTTGCGGGCTGCGTGGTGCCAATGGACCCCGCCACTCAATTGCCGCAACAGGCGGCAAGCACAGGCGCAGCCTCAAACGCCCTTCCCCCCAACCAAGCCGCCAGAAACTTTGTCGCGGCGGTCGGGGCGGTCGAACCTGTGGCCGAACAGATTTGCCGCGCCCGCACCCGTGGCATCAACTGCGACTTCCGCATCGTGGTCGATGACACCCCGAACCAACCCCCGAACGCCTTTCAAACGCTGGATGATTTCAACCGCCCCATCCTTGCTTTCAACCTTGCGCTGATCGCCAATGCCCGCAATGTCGACGAACTTGCCTTTGTCATCGGGCATGAAGCGGCGCATCACATTGCAGGTCATATCCCGCAGCAACAACAAAGCGCATCCCAAGGGGCGCTGCTGGCAGGTATCCTTGTTGCCGCAGGCGGCGGCGATGCCGCCACGATCCAAGAGGCGCAGAAAATCGGGGCGACTGTCGGCGCACGCCGCTTTTCCAAAGGATTCGAGCTTGAGGCCGACGCATTGGGTACTGAGATCACCGAGCGCGCAGGGTTTGACGCACTGCGCGGTGCGGCCTTCTTTGACCGTCTGCCCGATCCGGGCAATAAATTCCTTGGCACCCACCCGCCAAACGCCGACCGCCGCGCCACGGTGGCCCGCGCGGTCGCAGCCCTTAGGTGACACCTCGGTCACAACGCCACTTGCTACCTGTCTGCGCTGCGGGCAGGCTTTGACCAAAGCGAAGCGTTGCAAAGGTGGCCCCGATGATCTCTAAATGGCGACTGTTCCTCAAGGAATTGTTCGAAAAGCTTTGGTTCGTGGCCCTGCTCTACGCAGCCCTCGCCGTGGCCACCAACCTTGCCGCCATTTTCATCGGCCCGCTTTTGCCAGACGGTCTTGGTGAAACTCTTGGGGCCGACTCGGTCGAGGCGGTCCTGACCATCCTCGCCAGCTCGATGCTGTCGGTCGTGACCTTCTCGCTTGGCATCATGGTTTCGGCCTTTGTGGGGGCCGCCGCCGCCGTCACCCCTCGCGCCACGGCGCTGCTGAAAACCGACCGCACCACCCAGCGCGTGCTCGCAACCTTCCTCGGCTCGTTTCTGTACAGCCTGATCGGGATCATCGCCCTGAATGCAGGCGTGCTGACCGATAACGACCGCTTGGTCTTGTTCATCGTCAGCATCGCGGTTGTGGCCATCGTGGTCATCGCCATCCTGCGCTGGATCGCGCATCTCACCGTCTTTGGCCTGATGACCGATTCCATCGAAAAGGTCGAAAAGGCGGCCCAGCGCGCATTGGAAAACCGCACCGATGCGCCCTTTATGGGCGGCCACGGCCATTCCGGCCCGCCCCCGCCCAACGCGCACCCGATCACCCAACCCGACATCGGCTATGTTCGCTATGTCCATATGGATTGGCTCCAAGACCGCGCCGAAGATCTGGGCTGCCAGATCTATCTCGCGGCCCTGCCCGGCGCGTTCGTCCACCCGGGCAGGGTTGTTGCCTATGTTCTGGGCGACAAGCCCCAAGACCCTGACAAAATTACCCGCGCCTTCAGCATCGGTCGCACCCGCAGCTTTGAACAAGACCCCCGCTTTGGCCTTGCCGTTCTGGCCGAAATTGCCGAACGCGCCCTGTCGCCCGCCGTAAATGACCCCGGGACGGCGATTGATATTCTGGGCCGCGCCGTGCGCCTGTTTGCCAGCCTGTCAGCCCCCCGCGACCACGACCTGCGCTTTCCCAATGTCTGGGTGCCGCCGCTGACGGTTGACGATATGATGGATGATATTTTTCCTCCCATTGCCCGTGATGGCGCGTCCAACTTCGCTGTTCAAATCCGCTTGCAAAAGGCGCTGCTGGCCTTGGCCCAAATCGCCCCTGCGCAATTTGCCAAACTGGCGCAAACCCATTCCGAAACGGCGCTGGCCCGCTGCACCCCCAACCTGCTGCCGCATGAGGTGGCGCGCCTAAAGGCCGTCGCTGACCAAATCTCCGACAGCGCCAAAACCCCGCGCCCCCGCCCGATTTAGACCACAGGCCCCGCCCGCGTGGCGATGCCAAACCAAGCCGCCTTGATCTGAATCAAAGCGCCACACAGCATTTCCCCGCACCTTGGATAAGCAAAACGCGCATCCAAGGCAAAGGAAACAGAATGATCGGATATGTCGACGCACCCGTCACATGGGGCCTTGTTCGCGGCATGGCACGGCGCGCGGGCGTCGATGTGCCCCGCGCGGTGATTGACGGCTGGCTGACACGCGCCGACCTTGCCGCAATCGTGTCGCGCTGCAAAACCAGCGGCTGCGCCAAGGGCTGCATGGATGTTCTGGCAAAACCCTCCGCCCCGCACCAATCCCCGCCCAGCTTTTGCGCGATCCGCGCCGATCTAGAGGCACTGGCCCCCGACACGCCCAACGCCTAACATCCCCTGAACCAAACGGGGGGTCTTATGCTGCAAATCCTGAACGTGGTCAGCGACCGCGGCTCGCGCTATGCCGTATCCGGCGGCCCCGTCAACAGCCGCGCCGATATCGACGCCTTCCTCAAAACGCTGAAATCCAACAAGAAATTTGCCCGCGCAACCCATAACACTTGGGCCGCGCTGCTGCCAGACGGTCCCTTACGCAATGATGATGGCGAGTCAGGTGCCGCCGCCGCCATCCTGCGCATGCTGGACCGCGAGGCAGTCACCGATCATCTCATCGTCGTGACGCGCTGGTACGGCGGCACCCAACTGGGCGGCGACCGTTTTCGCCACGTCACCACCTGCACCCGCGCCTATCTTGACGCGCTGTCACTCAGTACCAAGCCTTAAAAAGCCGCGGCCTATACCCATACCATCTGTTCCTAAGTATCCCCGCCGGAGGCTCCGCCCTCGCCGCGACCGCATGTCTCAAAAGGTTAAGACCGCGTAAACAAAAATATGGAAACAAAGCGAAATCAATCACTTACAGAAATGTCCGCGCGCGAACATTCGGGGAAAACCTCAGCCCTTTTTGCCAATCTTGGGCTCGGTCCCTGCCCTCAATCGCTTGATATTCGGGGCATGGCGCCAATAGACCAAAAGGGTCAAAATGATCCCCAAAAGCATCATCTGCCCTTGCCCCAAAGCCAGCATCCAAAGAGTCGAAGACGCCGCCGCCACCAAGGCCGCCAAGGATGAAATCCGCCCCAGTAAGGCCATGACCAACCAGCTGGCACAGGCCGCCAATCCAACAGGCCAAGCCAACGCCAAAAGGATACCAAGAAACGTAGCCACCCCTTTTCCGCCTTTGAAATTCAACCAGACCGGAAAGATATGCCCCAGAAACGCCGCCAGCCCTGCCAGTTGGGCCGCATCATTTCCAACCAGTGCTTTTGCGATCAAAACCGCAATCCCGCCTTTGCCCGCATCCAGCAAAAGGGTCGCCAAAGCGGCAGGTTTGTTTCCGGTCCGCAGCACATTCGTGGCCCCAATATTGCCCGACCCGATGGTCCGCAAATCGCCCAATCCCAGCGCCTTTGTTATGACCAACCCAAAGGGCACCGACCCCAAAAGATAGGCCAGCACTGCCACCAAAATAAGCACCATCGACCCCGTTGTCATATCAGGCATCTGCGTTCCCCTCACCAAAAACCTGACGGCCCGCGACAAAGGTCGCGATCACCCGCCCCTCCATCCGCTGCCCGTCAAATGGTGTGTTCTTTGACTTTGAATGCAGCTTGGCACGGTCCAGCATAAAAGGCGCGTCCGGATCGAACAGCACCAGATCGGCAGGTGCCCCCTCGGCCATCCGGCCCTGCGGCAGCCCTAACCGTTTCGCCGGATTCAAGGCCATCGCCCGGAACAGCCCCGGCAAATCCATCACCCCCGCATGATAAAGCCGCATCGCTGCGGGCAAGAACGTCTCGAGCGCAACCGCGCCCGAGGCCGCCTCTTCAAACGGCAGACGCTTGCTTTCCTCATCTTGGGGCGTGTGCATCGAGCAGATGATATCAATCAGCCCAGATGCCACGGCCTCCACCACGGCCAAGCGGTCCTCTTCGGGACGCAAGGGCGGGGTCAGTTTGAAAAAGCTGCGGTAGTCGCCGACATCCAGATCATTCAGCGTCAGGTGATGGATCGACACCCCCGCCGTCACATCCAACCCGTTTTGCTTGGCCCGCGCCAAAGGCGGCAAAGACCGCGCGCAGGTAATCTGATCGGCATGATAACGCACGCCTGTCATCTCAACCATGCCAAGATCACGGTCGAGGCCAATCCTTTCCGCCATCTGATGCACCCCCGGCAGGCCCAAAAGCGACGCAAACTTGCCGCTGGTCACAGCCGCCCCTTTGGACAATCCGGGGTCTTGCGGGTGGCCGATCACCAGCGCCCCCAAACTGCGGGCATAGGTCAGCGCGCGGCCCAGCACCTTGGTGTCAGTGACCACATGGTCCACATCGGTAAAGGCCAAAGCGCCGGCATCGAGCATAAAGCCGATCTCGACCATCTCACGCCCCTCGCGGCCTTTGGTCAGGGCGGCCATGTGGTGGATGCGCACGGGGGACTCGGCGGCCCGGCGGGTCACGAATTCCAGCACTTCGGGCGTATCAATCGCGGGGTTGGTGTCGGGGCGCGCGATTATCGTGGTCACACCTCCTGCGGCGGCAGCCAGCCCCGCCGAGCGGAAACTTTCGCGGTGACGCTCGCCCGGCTCGCCGATTTTGACGCCCATATCAACGATGCCGGGGGCAAGATGTTTGCCGCCGCAATCAATAACATGCGCCCCTTTTGGTGCGCTGACGGCGCCGATTGCCGCA
This sequence comes from Pseudorhodobacter ferrugineus DSM 5888, assembly GCF_000420745.1. Taxonomy (GTDB): domain Bacteria; phylum Pseudomonadota; class Alphaproteobacteria; order Rhodobacterales; family Rhodobacteraceae; genus Pseudorhodobacter; species Pseudorhodobacter ferrugineus. The sequence continues at coordinate 44,791 of NZ_ATVN01000016.1, read as the reverse complement.
ATCATGCCGCCGTCCAGAACCAGATTGCCTGCCGTGACGGTCCCCGCTTCGGGGTCGATGATCAGAGCGTTTTCAAGAAAGACGGTCATGAGCGGGTGCCAGTTCTGAAAGGGTGGGTGCAGGTTTGGTGCGTGGATTTAAGTATTTTTGCAAAGATGAAGCCGCAAGGCAAAAACGGGGGCGCAGGCTCATTTCGACTGCCCGTGTTGGGCGGCTTCAATCGCTGCCACGACTGCAGGGATATCGCCCATATACTTCATAAGATGCTTGTCGCCGGACCGGGTTATCACTTGGACATCGCCCAGGAACGGTCGGGCCAGTTTGATTTGTGTCAGCGGAATGGCGCGGCCACCTGGACCTTGCAGGCGCTGATCGGTCAGCCGCCAATGGGCCACCAATGCCTCGGACGCCAAATACCAGCCGCGCGCGACCATTGCGGCCACGGCGGCCACAGGGCCAACCCAAGGTGTCGGGTTTCCGATAGCAACCAAGACCCCCCCTGCAACTGCGCCGCCAATAACCGCCATGATCCCGTGGCTGCGCCAATAGCTGGCTTTGTCTGCGGGCCAATCCGCCAAGAGTGCCTCATCAGGGCGGAGTGGGGCCATGACAGCCGTTCCCATCACTGTGTCGCGTGGCAGGTCAGGCATCGCTTTCCCCTTTTGTTTTGGTATCATTGGCTTGGGTTTTGCGCATCATCCGGCCATCCACAAAAAGACCACTGTAAACACCGCAAGCGCCACGAGCACAGCCGTTGCGACCATGCCACTGGCGCGGGCATCGGACTTGGTTGGTTTACGGTCGGGATCGGTCATACCATCACCCCTGCCGCGCGGGCACCGCGTTCGGCGCGCAGGTTGCGGGCCAGCAGGTCCATGCAGGCCATGCGCACAGCCACGCCCATTTCGACCTGTTCTTGGATCACGCTTCGGTTGATATCATCCGCGATTTCGCCGTCAATTTCGACGCCCCTGTTCATCGGCCCCGGATGCATGACGATGGCATCGGGTTTGGCATGGGCCAGCTTTTCGGCATCAAGACCATAGCGGTGGTAATATTCGCGTTCCGACGGGATAAACCCGCCGTCCATCCGTTCCTTTTGCAGGCGCAGCATCATCACCACATCCGCGCCTTCAAGGCCTTTGCGCATGTCGTCAAACACCTCGCAGCCAAATTCGGCCACGCCTGCGGGCATCAGGGTTGGCGGCGCAATCAGGCGCACGCGGTTTTCCATTTTCCCCAACAAGATCAGGTTGCTGCGGGCCACGCGACTGTGGGCCACGTCGCCACAAATCGCCACGGTCAACCGCTGGATCCGCCCCTTGGCGCGGCGGATGGTCAGCGCGTCCAACAAGGCCTGCGTGGGGTGTTCATGCCGCCCGTCCCCTGCATTCAGCACCGCGCAATTCACCTTTTCGGCCAGCAAGTTCACGGCCCCCGATGCCCCGTGCCGCACCACCAGCAAATCGGGGTGCATCGCGTTCAGCGTCAGCGCCGTATCAATCAGGGTTTCGCCTTTTTTCACACTCGACTGGGCGACCGACATGTTCATCACATCCGCGCCCAACCGCTTGCCCGCCAATTCAAAGCTGGCCTGCGTGCGGGTCGAGTTTTCAAAGAACATGTTGATCTGCGTCATCCCCGCCAGCGCATCGGATTTCTTGATCGAGCGGCGGTTCAGATCGACATATTTATCGGCCAGATCAAGTATGGCGCGAATTTCATCTGGGGCAAGGTGCTGGATCCCCAGCAAATGACGCGCGCGAAAACTCATGCTTGCTCCGGTGTTTGGTTACGCCTTGCTTATGGCAAAGCCGCGCGCGCGGGGCAATGTTTAGTTCACGATCGGGGCAAAGCCGCCGCTTGCCCCGCCCCCTGCCCCGCCCTACTGTTCGTTTATGGGAATCGACACGCATATTGCAGATTATACCTTTGACGCCGCCCTTGCCGCCCTTGCGTGGCAGGTTGAATTGGGCGTGGATGAGGTGATGGTCGAGGCAGCGATTGACCGTTACGCCTTGCCCGAAAAGCAAGAACCCGTGATTGCCAAGGCCAAAGCGGCGGCCCCCGTGGTGCAAGAGCTTGCCAAGGTGGATACGGTTGCGGCGGCCAATGCGGCGGCCAATGCCTGCACCGATCTTGTAGCCTTGCGCGCGGCGCTAGAGGCGTTCGACCATTGCGATCTGAAAAAAGGCGCGCGCAATTTGGTGTTTGCCGATGGGAACCCCACAGCCCCCCTGATGGTGATAGGCGAGGCCCCAAGCCGCGAAGAAGGCCGCGAGGGCCGCCCCTTTGTCGGCCCCGCAGGTGCGCTGCTGGACAAGATGCTGGCTGCGATTGGCCACGCGCGCGGGGAAAAGGAAGTTGCGGCGCGCGCCGCCTATCTGACCACCGCTTTGCCTTGGGGGCCACCTGGTGACCGTGACCCGACCGATGAAGAGGTTGCGATGATGCAGCCGTTCCTTTTGCGCCATATCGCCTTGGTTAAACCCCGTGTGATTATTGCCATGGGCAACACCCCTTGCGCGGCTTTGTTGGGCCAGCGCGGGGTGACACGGTTGCGCGGCATTTGGGCCACGGGGCAGAGCATTCCCGTGATGCCGATGGTTCACCCAGATGCCTTGCTGCGCAATCCGGCGGGAAAACGCGATGCTTGGGCCGATTTGCTGGCCATTCAGGCAAGGCTTAACGGATGAGCGTGATGTTCCCCGTAGACGCCCTGACGCTGCTGACCTTTGTGCCTGCCGCCCTTGCGCTGAACCTGACACCGGGGGCGGATATGATGTTCAGCTTGGGGCAAGGCTTGCGGTCGGGTCCGCGTGCGGCCGTGGCGGCGGCGGCAGGCATTACGGCAGGCGGTATGGTGCATGTGACGCTGGCAGGCCTTGGGCTTGGCGCGTTGGTGGCAGCCCACCCCGGCCTTTTTGATCTGATCCGTTGGGTCGGGGTCGCCTATCTGCTGTGGCTTGCGGTGCAATCCTTGCGTCACTCCGCGCTGGCACGATCAACCGCGCCGGCACTTGCCCCTTTGGCGGCGTTTCGGGATGGGGCGCTTGTCAATCTGACCAATCCCAAGGTGATCTTGTTCGTGCTGGCCTTTATCCCGCAGTTTGTGGACCCCGCGCGCGGGGCTGTGTTGGTGCAATTTCTGATCTTTGGCGCGGTGCTGGGCATGGGCGGGATGATTGTGAACTCCGCCGTTGGCATCTTTGCCGCAGGCCTTGGCCGCCACCTTGCCACCTCGCCACAGCTTTCCCGCAATCTGGGGCGGATCAGCGCCGGAATTTTTGCAGCCCTTGCCCTGCGGCTTGCCCTTTTGCAAAAGGTTTGAACCATGTCACGAATTGATGAAACCAAACCCTTTCTGCCTGTCCGCATCGCGGTTCTGACCGTGTCGGATACCCGCCAAAGCGGCGATGACAAATCGGGCGACACGCTGGTCGCGCGGATAACCGAAGCAGGCCATGTGCTTGCCGCCCGCACCATTATCCGCGATGAGCGCGCCGAAATTGCCAGCCAGTTGCGCGATTGGTGCGCGAACCCTGATATCGACGTGATCCTGTCCACCGGCGGCACGGGCCTAACGGGGCGCGATGTCACGGTCGAGGCGCACCGCGATGTCTATGAAAAAGAAATCGAGGCGTTTGGGACGGTGTTCACCATCGTTTCCATGCAAAAAATCGGCACGTCGGCGGTGCAAAGCCGCGCCACGGGGGGCGTGGCCAATGGCACCTATCTGTTTGCCTTGCCGGGCAGCCCGGGGGCGTGCCGCGATGCCTGGGACGAAATTTTGCGCTGGCAGCTGGACTACCGCCATCGCCCCTGCAATTTTGTGGAAATCATGCCACGGCTGGATGAACATCAGCGCCGCAAATAGTTTTTTGCGCAGCGCGCGACGGAATGCCGTTGTTCCGACGTAGTATCAGCTAACACATGGTTTTCATCCAATCGCCCGCACAGGGCGTATACCTTAAGATGACCTCGGCCGGAGTGCGCAAATGCGGTTTTTTCGACGCTCGTTGACCGGGCTATTTTTAGTGGCAGTAACGCTGGGCTTGTTGGCACTGGCGGGTCAAACCATTCGCAGCGCGTTTGAGGCAAAGTTGGCAGGCGGTGCCCCGCCGCAACAAGCCCGCGAACGGGTGTTTTCGGTGAATGTGGTGTCTGCCGTTGAATCTGACTTTGCGCCGGTTTTAACCGCCTTTGGCGAGGTCCGGTCCCGCCGCACCTTGGAACTGCGCGCGCCGCGTGCAGGTAAGGTTATTGCCCTTGGCGATGGGGTCGAAGACGGGGCTTCGGTCAAGGCAGGCCAGTTGTTGTTGCGGCTTGACCCTGCGGATGCAACAGCCGCGCGTGACCTTGCCGCGTCCGATATGGCACGGGCCGAGGCAGAACTGCGCGATGCCGACCGCGCGCTGATTCTGGCCCGCGATGATGTGGCCGCAGCCCAAGCCCAAGCCGATTTGCGCGCCCAAGCCCTGACCCGCCAGCTAGACCTTGAAAAACGCGGTGTCGGGTCTGCGGCGGCGGTAGAAACCGCAGCCCTTGCGGCGTCAGCATCGGATCAGGCTGTGCTGTCACGTCGCTCTGCGCTTGCAGCAGCCGAGGCGCGGCTGGACCAAGCCAGAACCGCTTTGTCGCGCCAAGCGATTACACTGGCCGAGGCCGAACGCGCCTTGGGCGATACCGAACTTTTCGCCGGATTTGACGGGGTGTTAAGCGGCATCACGACGGTTCAAGGCCGCATTCTGGGGGCAAACGAACGGATCGGCGATTTGATCGACCCTGACGCGCTTGAGGTGTCCTTTCGCATTTCCACAGCGCAATTCGCGCGCCTGATTGATGCCAATGGCCAGCTAATCCCAACCGATGTCACCGCCGCGCTTGAAGTTTCGGGCGCGGAACTGGTGGCCACGGGCCAATTATCACGGGTGGGCGCTGCGGTGGGCGAAGGGCAGACGGGGCGCTTGGTCTATGCCACGCTTGCCTCTGCCCCCGGTTTTCGCCCCGGTGATTTTGTCACCGCGCGCGTGTCGGAACCAAAATTGACGTCTATCGTCGTTTTGCCCGCCAGTGCCTACGGTGCCGATGGGTCCGTGCTGGCCTTGGGCGTGGATGACCGCTTGGAAACCCTGCCTGCAACCTTGCTGCGCCGTCAGGGCGATCAGGTCATTCTGGCCGCCGCAGGCCTTGCGGGCCGCGATGTGGTGCGCGAACTGTCGCCCCTTTTGGGCGCGGGGATCAAGGTAAAACCCGTGCGCCCCGATGTGCAGGCCCAAGCCGCCGCCCAACCCGAATTTGTTGATCTGACCCCTGAACGCCGCGCCGCCCTTATTGCATTTGTCGAAGGCAATGACCGCATGCCCGCCGAGGCCAAAACCCGCATCCTTGCACAATTGGCCGAAGAAAAAGTGCCGTCCCGCGTGATTGAACGGCTGGAAAGCCGGATGGGGGGCTGACAATGGCAAAGCCGCGCACAGGTCGGGCCAAGGGCATTTTGTCGTATTTCACGCGGCATCATACGCTGTCAAACCTGCTGTTGGCGGTGATGATCGTCGCGGGGCTTGCGGCCACCACCCGTATCCGCGCGCAGTTTTTCCCCGATGTCATTATCTCGGAAGTGACCGTTGCCGTGGCCTGGGACGGGGCTGGGGCCGAAGATGTGGACCACGCCATTGTGCAGGTCTTGGAACCCGCTCTTTTGACCGTCGACGGGGTGACGGATGCAACGTCGCTTGCCTCTGAAGGGTCCGCACGGATCACGCTGGAATTCGAGCCGGGCACCGATTTGTCACAAGCCGCCGAAGATGTGCAATCGGCGGTCGACAGCATCAATACCTTGCCATCCGATGCCGATGACCCCGTGGTCCGGCGGGGAGCGTGGCGCGACCGTGTGACCGATGTGGTCATCACCGGCCCCGTTGCGGTCGACCAGTTGGGCCGGTTCGCGGATGAATTTGTGGCCCGCCTGTTTGACCAAGGCATCACCCGCACCACGATTCAGGGGATGGCAGATCCGCAGATCGGGATCGAGGTGCCTTCGGTTAACCTGATCCGCCATGACGTAACGATGGCTGAAATTGCGGCGGCCATTGCGGCGGCTACCAGCTCGGCCCCCGCTGGCGAAGTGGGCGGCGGTGCATCCCGCGTGCGCACGGGGCAAGAGGCGCGAACGGCAGACCAAATTCGCGCGATTGTGCTGCGCCAAGCCAGCGATGGCACCACCCTAACGGTGGGCGATGTGGCCAGCGTACGCAATGAACCTGCTGACCGTGGGCGTGCAACCTATGTCGGTGCAAATCCTGCAATGACCGTGCGGATTGATCGCAACGACACGGGCGATGCGATCCGAATGCAGGCGAATGTGCAAACGGTGGTCGACAAAATGACCCCCCTTCTGCCACCCGAGGTTAAGGTCGAGTTGGTGCGCGCGCGGGCCGAATACATTTCGGCACGGTTGGAATTGCTGCTGGATAACGCAGCTATGGGGCTTGGTTTGGTCGTGGCCTTGCTGTTCTTGTTCCTGAACGCGCGCACGGCGCTGTGGGTGGCGGCGGGGATTCCGGTGTCACTGCTAGCGGCGGTGGCGATCATGTATGCCTTTGGGCTGACCATCAACATGATCTCGCTGTTCGCGCTGATCATCACGCTTGGCATCGTGGTGGATGATGCGATTGTCGTGGGCGAACACGCCGATTTTCGCGCGCGTCACTTGGGCGAAGGGGCGATTGAAGCATCGGAAAACGCCGCCAATCGCATGGCCATGCCTGTTATCGCCTCGACCCTCACCACGGTGATTGCCTTTGCGGGCTTGGTCACGATTGGCGGGCGGTTTGGCACCTTGATTGCCGACATCCCCTTCACCGTGATCGCGGTGCTGATGGCAAGCCTTGTGGAATGCTTTTTGATCCTGCCCAACCATATGGCCCACGCCTTGCGCGCCGCCCGCGAAGAGGCGTGGTATGACTGGCCGTCGCGGCAAATGAACAAAGGCCTGCAATGGCTGATCCGCGTCGCAATCCGCCCCTTTACCGCCTTGGTGATCCGTGGGCGGGCTGTGACCATCGCCTTTGCGGTGTTTTTGCTGGCGACCCAAGCCGCGTTGTTCATCAGCGGCGATTTGAAATTCCGCTTCTTCAACTCGCCTGAACAATCCTCGGTCACGGGTAATTTCTCGATGCTGCCTTCGGCCACGCGCGACGATACATTTGCCATGATGCGCGAATTGCAGCGCGCCACCGATGCGGTGACAGCCCGCTACACGGCCGAACATGGGCTGAACCCCACAACCTTTGTGATGGCCGAAATCGGCGGCGGATCCGGGCGCGGACTGTCCAGCGCCGACACCAAAGATGCCGACCTTTTGGGCGGCATTGCGATGGAACTGATTGACCCCGATGACCGCAGCTATACTTCCTCGGCCTTTGTGGCCGACCTGCAAGACGAAGTGGTTTCGCACCCGCTGCTAGAGGAACTCAGCTTTCGCGGGGGCCGCTTTGGCCCGGGCGGCGATGCCCTATCGGTCGATATTTCCGGCGCCGATGCCACCACGCTCAAGGCCGCAGCCGAGGCGTTGAAAACCGCGATGACCCCGTTCCCCGAAGTGTCGGCACTCGAAGACAGCCTTGCCTATGACAAGGAAGAGCTGATCTTGTCACTCACGCCGCAAGGGCAGGCCTTGGGGTTTGGCATCGACACGCTGGGCCGCAACCTGCGCGAACGCCTGAACGGCATCGAAGCCGCAACCTTTCCCGATGGGCCACGCACGGCAACGGTGCGCGTGGAATTGCCGCAATCGGAACTGACCGCCGATTTTTTGGAAAGCACGCTGCTGCGCGCGTCGCCCGGCGTTTATGTGCCTTTGGGCGATATTGTGACGGTCGACCGCAGATCGGGGTTTTCCACCATCCGCCGCGAAAATGGCCTGCGCATCGTGACCGTTTCGGGTGACATTTCCGAAGATGACCCCGCCCGCGCCGCCGAGGTGCAGCGGGCCATGACCGAGGAGATCTTGCCAAAGCTGGAACAGGATTTCGGCGTGACCACCCGCCAGTCCGGCCTTGCCGAACAGGAACGCGAATTTCTGGGCGATGCGACCCTTGGCCTGATCTTTTGCCTGTTGGGGATTTACATGGTGCTGGCATGGGTCTTTGCCAGCTGGACCCGCCCCGTGGTTGTGATGGTCGTGATCCCCTTTGGCATGATCGGCGCGATTTATGGGCATAATGCGTGGGACGTGCCGCTTTCGATCTTTTCCATTGTCGGCATGATCGGGATGACAGGGATTATTATCAATGATTCCATCGTCTTGGTATCCACAATCGACGAATATTCCGAAAAGCGCGGGCTGTATCCGGCGATCATTGATGCCGTGGCTGACCGTTTGCGCCCAGTATTCCTGACCACCGCGACCACCGTCATGGGCCTTACCCCCCTGCTGTATGAGCGGTCATCACAAGCAGAATTCCTGCGCCCGACGGTGATTACCTTGGTTTACGGGTTGGGCTTTGGGATGCTGTTGGTCTTGGTCTTGGTGCCAGCCATTCTGGCGGTACAGGCTGATGTCGGCCGCCAGTTCCGCGCGCTGCGCCGCGGATTGCGCAGCCATGCCGCAACGGCCCAGCGCGCACGGTTTTTGCTTGGCGGGGCTGGCTTGGCGATGATCGTCTGGTTCGGGCTGACCCTTGGCTGGGTGATCGTGACGGGCGCCTTGGTGGCTCCGTTTGCGGGCCTCGCCCCTGCGATGGGGGCGCTGGGGGCGGCGTTCTTGCTGTTTATTGCAGGCGTGGTTGCAATGGCGCTGCTGGCCTATGCAGCGGCGCTGGTGGTCTTGCGCCCCGCAACCTAAACCCCGTCACAGCCCGCCGACCAGCACCTTAACCAAATCCGAATTCGGGTCTTGCAGCGCATCAATCACATCAAAATGGTGCTTGCCCGCGCTTACGGTCCAATCGCACCCCCATGCCTCGGACAGCAGGCGCGCTTGCCACAAAAAGCTGGGGCGTTCCTGCCCGCCAACCCAGACATGCGCCTGAACACCTTGGCGCAAGGGGTGGCGCGCGGGGCTCTCGGCCTCAATCTCAACTGCGTCCAGACGCAGGGCTTCCTGCATCTTGGTCAGAGCAATCGGTTCCAAATCTGTCAGGGGCGAAATAGGTACAACCCGCACAACGCCCCTTACATCCACATCCGCGCAGCCCATCCGCGCACTTAAATGCCCGCCTGCCGAATGACCCGTCACCACCATCGGCCCGGCCACCTGCGCCGAAATCGCGGCCACGGCAGCCACCATTTCCTGCGTCATCTGTCCAATCCGCGCATCGGGGGCGAGGGTATAGGACGGCATCGCACAGGCCCAGCCCCGCGCCACCACGCCCGCCGCCAGATGCGACCACAGACTCCGGTCAAACTGCAACCAATAGCCGCCGTGGATGAATGTCACCGCCCCGCGCGGCACCCCCACAGGCATGAACAAATCAAACTGCTGCCGTGCGCCCGCCCCGTAAGCCAAACCCAACCGCGCCCGCGCGCCCAACTCCTCACGAAACGCCGCCGCCGCTGCGGCCCATTTTGGCGGATAAGTGGCGGCATCCGCGATAAACGCGCCATTGGCATAGGCCAGATCCATATCCATGATAGCTCCAATCTTGTCGGGGAACTGGACTTCCCTGTTCGCCCATGATTTGCATATGCCAAACCAAAATGGGAGGCCCGAATGGCAATGACTGCAAAATCCACCGCAACCGATTTGCGCGCGATGTTGAAAGACCCAAGCCTGCTGGTGACAAAAGCCTATGTGGCAGGCGAATGGATCGACGCCGATGACGGCGCGACCTTTGACGTGACCAACCCCGCCCGCAATGATGTGATCTGTTCTGTGCCGAACCTTGGCCGTGCGGAAACCGCCCGCGCCATTGCCGCCGCCGAAATCGCGATGAAAGATTGGGCCAGCCGCACCGCCAAGGAACGCGCCAATATTCTGCGCGCTTGGTACAACCTGATGATGGCGAACCAGGATGATCTGGGCGCGATCCTGACGGCCGAGATGGGCAAACCACTGGCCGAGGCCAAGGGCGAAGTCGCCTACGGTGCCAGCTTCATCGAATGGTTTGCCGAAGAGGCCAAGCGCGTTTACGGCGAAACCATCCCCGGCCATATGAAAGACAAGCGCATCACAGTGTTGAAGCAGCCCATCGGGGTTGTGGGGTCGATCACGCCGTGGAACTTTCCAAATGCGATGATTACGCGCAAATGCGGCCCCGCCCTTGCTGCCGGTTGCGGCTTTGTCGCCCGCCCTGCCGCAGAAACACCGCTTTCGGCGCTTGCGCTGGCCGTTTTGGCGGATCGTGCGGGCCTGCCCAAAGGGATCTTCTCGGTCATCACCTCGAAGAAATCGTCAGACATCGGCAAAGAGTTTTGTGAAAACCATACCGTGCGCAAACTGACCTTTACAGGGTCCACCGAAGTCGGGCGGATCTTGCTGAAACAAGCCGCCGATCAGGTGATGAAATGTTCGATGGAACTGGGCGGCAACGCGCCGTTCATCGTGTTTGATGACGCCGATCTGGATGCAGCCGTGCAAGGTGCGATGGCGTCGAAATTCCGCAACAACGGCCAGACCTGCGTCTGCGCAAACCGAATTTATGTGCAAGCTGGGGTTTATGACGCCTTTGCGAAAAAGCTGGGCGAAGCCTTGGCCAAAACCCGCGTGGGGGATGGCTTGACCGAAACGGTCGAATTTGGCCCCTTGGTCAACGTGGCCGCCGTGGAAAAAGTCGAAGAACATATCGCCGATGCAATTGCCAAAGGCGGCAAAGTGGTTGCAGGCGGCAAACGCCACGCGCTGGGTGGATCGTATTTTGAACCCACTATCGTCACCGGCGTGACCCAAAACATGATCGTCGCCAAGGAAGAAACCTTTGGCCCGATGGCGCCTTTGTTCAAATTCGACACCGAAGAAGAGGTCATCGGTTACGCCAATGACACGATCTTTGGCCTTGCCGCCTATTTCTACGCCCAAAACATCGGCCGCGTAACGCGCGTGCAGGAAGGCCTTGAATACGGCATCGTTGGTGTGAACACCGGAATCATCTCGACCGAGGTCGCTCCCTTTGGCGGCGTCAAACAATCCGGCCTTGGCCGCGAGGGCAGCCACCACGGAATGGAAGACTATCTGGAGATGAAATACATCTGCCTTTCGGTATAGTTTTTATATCAAAATCAATACGTTAGATAAATATAAAATCGGCGTATTGGAACATTATTGGGATGCTAATTGGCAGAAATTGAAGCCAGTGAGCATCCCATAACGTGTTCTACCGAAGGCTGGCTGGATCGTGTGAAAACCTGACGATCCTCGAATTGATGCAAGCAAGCGATCCCAAATCCGCATGGTTTCTCGTGAAACACTTAAGTAGCCTGAAAGTCCGAAACAGAGCCCCACCTCAATATAGTGTTGAACTTGTTGTGTGACAGCGAGCCAGCCTAATCAGGCGCTGATGATGTCGACCCTCTCAGGCAGATGATATCGCTGACTTTGACTCGGCCAGAACACGGTCTGCGAGTTGAGCAATTTGTTCGAAATACGTTGTAGAAGACGAACCCATGATCAAACTGAACACGCCCTCAGACGACGACCCCTTCCCGCTTGTCGCACGCGGCGATCTCGTTTTCCCTGCCTGATGCAGCGCCAATTTCCAGCCCTTCAAAGGGGTTGTGTGCAGTCTTCTTCAAATCAAATTCTCGGAGGGCGTGGCCAATCAAGGCCTTCATCATGGCGAGGTCCCGTTTCACTGAGTCGGGGCCGATCTTTCCACCACCAGCCTTATCATAAGTGAGTATATGGTCCCGCACCGCCCGCGCGTGTTGCCTTGTCAAATTAACAAGCAAGGTGGAGGCGGGAAGCCCAGCCGCAGCAGCCCGTACAAACACCTTTGCCAAACGCTTACGCGCTTCCTGCCTTCTCGGGTCATCACCCGCCCCTATGCGTTCGTTAAAGTAAAGTTCTCTAGCATCTCCTAATGAGTACCCCGGCGCGCCTTTCACGGGGTTCATCAGGGCCTTGATCGTCAAAGCGTCATCGGGGGTGAGATGCCCAGCGCAGTACCATCTTCTGGGTCAACAGGATAGGCCGCAGCAATCCCCTCCGCCATGATGGCGCGCACCTCATCGTCGTCAAGACCAACCGCCCCGGCAATCAAACCTTCAGCCCTCCTCAGGGCAACCTCGAAAGCCTTCCGAGGGGACGCTGAGCCGGGTGCAGGACTTAGGCCGTCTAGAGCAAAGCTCATCTCAGCGATGAATTCAGCGTCAACCTTGGCGTGACCCCGTGCGACACCCGCCGCGTTCCGCGCACTGAAGACGCGCTTCCATTCAGACTTTCCAACCACGGCCTTGGCCGATTCTGGCACCCGCCGCCGATACTCCCAACGGCCCCCGCCCAGCTCGCTCAAATACTTAAGCGTCACTGTAACACCCATGAATGTGAACCTCCTGTGGACCTTAATGTGGACCGAGGGAGGCGACAAGCATATGAAATCGTTGTACGATTGGCGAATATGAAAGGGAAATGGTGCACCCGGAGCGATTCGAACGCCCGACCCTCAGATTCGTAGTCTGATGCTCTATCCAGCTGAGCTACGGGTGCGTAGTGGGGGCGATGTAACGCCCCACGCTGGGCATTGCAAGAGGGGAAAACAACAAGTTGCCCGTTTTAATCGATCGTATCGGTCAACCCGTCTTTTTTCGGCAGATGAATCATAAATTCTGTCCCTGCCTCATCGCTGCGCAGCAAGTCCAACCGCCCCCCATGCCCGCGCACCAGCTCAAACGCGATCGCAAGCCCAAGACCCGACCCGCCCTTGCGCGTGCCCCCCTGAAACGCGGTGAACAAGTGATCGCGGGCGCGCGCTGGCAGCCCCGGCCCCGTGTCACCGACCTTGATCCACCATTCCGCATCGGTCTCGCCCCCCGACACCTCGATCACACCGTCCTTGCCCGTAGCCTCCAGCGCTTGCATGGCATTGCGCATCAGATTGGCCAAAATGCGGTACAGCTGTTCAGAATCAGCGCGCAGGGTCATGCCGATTGGCACATCAACCAAACAGGTTACACCGTCCCGCTCACCCAGCGCTTCGGCCTCGATCACCTCTTCGATCAAGGGGCCGAGGGCTACGCGTGACAGGCGCGGCGGCGGCTCTTCGGCCTTGCCAAAGGCCAGTGTCGATTCGCACAACGATACAGCGCGTGTGATGGACCCAACCAGTTTGGGGGCAATGCGCGCCACCGCCGGATCTGCGCTGCGCTCTATCCGGTCGGCAAACAGCTGCGCCGTGGTCAGGATATTGCGCAAATCATGGCTGATCTTCGCCACAGCCGAACCCAGCTGCGCCAGCCGCTCTTTTTGCCGCAAAGCGCCGGTCATTTGGGTTTGCAGGCTTAACAAGGCATCCTCTGCCTCGCGCAACTCGACCACCTGCGATGTCGGCTTGATCACCCTGCGCGCATCCTCGGGCGCATCCGCATAAAGTGCCATATGGTCCACCACGCGGCGAATAGGCTGCACCAACAACCGCCGCGCCGCCAGAAACAACAGCGTCGCCGTCACGGCCGAAATAAGCGCCGACAGGACAAGGATGCGCAACCCATACTCAATCATCGCCTGACGCAGAGGCGCGGTTGGCATCGTGACTTCAATCAGCGACCCCGCCTGCTGCACCGGATTGCCGATCACGCGGACCACATGATCATGACTGTCGACCAACACCACCAAGGCATCGCGCAGCAGGTACAATGGTGTTGCTGTCCGCAAATCATAAGTCGCCGAAATTTCTTCGGTCATCGGCGATGATAGAATAAGCTGCCGGATCTGGTCGCGCCACAAAACCACGTTCAACACACCAGCATTCGACAGCAATTCGGCCTCAAGCTCGGCACTGATCATCCCATCCGTTGCCAGCAATGCCAACGACGCAATCTGCGCCTTTTCCAGCCGCAACAGCAAATAATCTTCGCGGAACCGCGCAATCGAGGGCACAAAAATCAGGACTTCGGCCAGCATGACAAAGGCCACGGTCAGCAGCAAAAACCGCCCGGATAGCGTGTTCAAAAATCCCGACCGCTTAATCCCCAAACCAACACCTGCCTTTTTCTGTTCACAAATATCCTCGGGAGGGGTTCGGGGAGGGCAGACAGCCCTCCCCGTCGCGTCACCCGCAGATAACCGTCATGGCACAAAGCGTTGTACCAGCCCTACGATACGCTTGACCATTGGATTTTCAAACAATGTTGGCGAAAAATGGGCCCCTGCCGCGCGTTTCGACACTTCGCTTAACGTGGGATAGGGCAAAACGGTTCCAGCGATTGCCCCCATCTTCAGCTTTGCGGCAATCGCCATTGCCCATAGGCCAATCAATTCACCTGCCTGCGCGCCGGCAATCGTCACACCCACAGGTCGCCCTTTGACCACCATCACCTTGATAAACCCATCGGTTTTGCGCTCCGCCTGCGCGCGATCATTTTCAGCATAGTGAAACCGCACCACCGTCAAGGTCTCGCCATAAGCCTTGCGCGCCTCGGCCTCGGTCGGGCCAACCTGCGCCAGTTCTGGGTCGGTATAGGTGGCCCAAGGGATATGCGCCGTGCCAGACTTAGACGGCAACCCAAACAGCATTTGGCGAATAACAACCCCCGCATGATAGCCCGCAACATGGGTAAATTGCAGCCCGCCCGCTGCATCCCCCACCGCATAAACCTTGCGGTTGCTTGACCGCAGGTCCGCGCCAACCGTTACACCTTTGCGCGTATGCTCCACGCCCGCCACGTCCAGCCCCAAACCCTCAAGCGACACTTGCCGCCCAACAGCCATCAGCAAATGCGTGCCTGTCACGACACGACCATCTTTAATCTCAACCTCGATTGCGCCCTCATGACCTCCCACGCGCACGACGGGGGCGTCTTCCAATATCTCCACCCCTTCCCCGCGCATTTTGGCCAATACCACAGCGGCAGCGTCCGGATCATCGCGGCCAAAGGCCTTGGCCCCTTCAACAACCGTCACCGCGCAGCCCAAACGGCGATGCGCCTGCGCCATTTCCATCCCGATCGGGCCACCCCCGATAACAATCAAATGCGCGGGCCGCTCGCGTTGCGCGAAAATCGTCTCATTGGTCAGATAGGGTACGGTCTCAATGCCCGGAATTGGCGGCACAAAAGGGCGCGACCCTGTGGCCACCACATAGCGGCGCGCCTTGATGCGATACCCGCCCGCCGTCACCTCATCCGGTCCGGTAAACTTGGCCCAGTCGCGGATCACCCGCACGCCCAAACCCTCAAACCGTTCCTGACTGTCAACGGGCGCAATGCCTTCTATCACCGCCGCCACATGGTCCTTAACCTTGGCAAAATCGATCTCTGGCACCACAGGCGTGATCCCAAACGCCGCCCCCGTGGTCATCGCATGCGCATGCTTGGCCGCCGCAATCAGCGCCTTGGACGGCACACAGCCTGCGTTCAGACAATCGCCGCCCATCTCGCCGCCTTCAATCAGCACAACCCGCGCGCCCATTTGCACCGCGCCCGCCGCAATCGACAACCCTCCCGACCCCGCACCAATAATACAAATATCCGTTGTGATGGTTTCCATGGGTCAATTCGCCTTTTTACGAAACAATTTCAAAATGATCGGCAGCGCCGACAGTGCCGCCAGCCCCAAAATCGGCCCCAGCACATGGGGCGCAAAGATAATCGACAAATCCGGCGTCTCGCCCCGCGCAAACACCTCGCCCAAACCGGCCCCCACGGATGTAAAGACCAAAGCACCGGGCAAAATGCCAAAGAAAGTCGAGATCGCAAAGCGCGACAGCTTCGTGCCAACGAATGCCGGAATAAGATTGGCCAAAAAGAACGGCACCGCAGGCACCAGCCGCATCAAAAACAGCACCGACCATTCATTTTCGCGCAATCCAGCCTGCAACTTGGCCACCGCCCCGCCCTTGCCTTCAATCTTTTCCGCGAATCTGGCCCCAAATCCTGTGCGCGCCGCCATAAAGATGGCAATCGCGCCAAGCGTGGCCCCTGTCACATTGAAAAACACCCCTGGAAAGGTGCCAAACAAAAAACCACCCGTTAGCGTGGCAATCGTCGCCCCCGGCAATGAAAACCCGACAATGGCCGTATAGGCCGCCACAAACGCCAGCACGGCCACCACATAATTGGCATCGCGAAAGGCAATCAGCGCTTCGCGATTCTCGGCCAAGGCGGCAAAGCTGATTTGATCGCGCAAAAAGAAGGCACCTGCGGCAGCGACCGCCAGAATAATGAAAATAGGCAGTTTCTGCGCCAAACCTGACTTGGGCACAGCATTGTCGGTATCGTTTAGGGGCATTGTAGGCATCACTTTCTCCGCTGAACGTCTGGAACATGACCTACCCTATAACTGGACCAAAGAGCGCGTTTGTGGCACCCTGTTCACGTGGCCTTGATCTGCGGTGACAGATTTGGCACCGGAACATCCCTTATTGAAACATTCGCAGGGCTGCAGGGGCACCTTAACGGCGAATAAGCGCGAAATGTTGCAGGATTTTCGCCGCGCATGAATTGACTTGCGCCAAAGGGATGCGTAAAGGACGGGCTTCGAATAGACGCGGCCAGTTGGTTCGTGGCGAATCCCGCCCGAAAACGCTGTGTCTGCAAATGTGATGGAGCTCCGCGATGAAGCGCACTTTTCAACCGTCGAACCTGGTCCGCGCGCGGCGCCATGGCTTTCGTCTTCGTATGTCGACTAAAGCAGGACGCAATGTATTGAACCTGCGTCGTGCCAAAGGTCGTAAAAAGCTGTCGGCCTAATCGGCTGGGGTGATTGTCTGCCCTGCTTTTTAAAGGACTAGCTAACATGATACCGCCGGAGGCAAAGGGACTGTGCAGTGATGCGATCCCCAGCTTGTCACCGGCGGTTTCGTTTTGCGCGCCCAACACCCTACAAGTCTTACGCAAGCGCGCTGATTTTTTGCGGGCCGCTTCTGCAAGACGGCAAGGTAGCCAAGGGTTTATGCTTCAGGCGCGTGCGCGCGATGATAACAGCGCGGCCGTTCGGGTAGGCTTTACCTGCTCCAAGAAAATCGGCAACGCCGTTGCCCGCAACAGGGCCAAGCGCCGCCTGCGAGAGCTTGCCCGCGCGGTGTTGACTGTTGAAGGGCACCCGGGCTGGGATTACGTCTTGGTTGGCCGACCAAATGCGACGATTGAGCGGGACTATGCCCATCTTTTGTCCGATCTGCGCACCGCACTGACCCGCATTCACGGCCAGCCTGACGCGGCGCGCAAATGACCCCCCTCGCTCATGCCCTTGCCTTGCCTATTCGCGCCTACCGCCTGCTGCTCAGCCCTTGGGTCGGTCACGGCTGCCGGTTTCAACCGACCTGTTCGGCCTATGCGATGGAGGCCTTGGAAAAACATGGCGGCCTCAAGGGCGGGTATCTTACGGCGCACCGCATTTGCCGCTGCCATCCATGGGGCGGAACGGGCTACGACCCCGTCCCCGGATCGCAAAAAGACCCTAGCTGATAAGATTCAAAGCGCCGAAAACTGCCCGCCGGCCATGTTTCTCACAGAGAATATACCAAAACAAGTCTTTGATATATATATGTAAAAGAACATGTCAGGCCTGTTCAGCACTGAACTCATTAGAATTGTTTGTATCTTTTCGCACGACATTAACGGGTCAATTAGACCCTGCCCTTAGCGTCACAAAAACCAGGGGCGTCTACTCCCTTGTTGGGCAAAAGGGATATGACATGCACGAACCGCGCCAAAAGCCAGACGCTGACAACAGATTTGGGTTGGTCAACCGACTTGGGCGCCACTTACGCCGCCCCGAATTCTTGGTGTTCCTGCCTGCCGCATCGCTCATTGCCTATTGGGCGGGGGGAGAGGTCATTTTGATGGTGACCGCCCTCGGCTTGCCAGTCCTATTCGCCCTTGCAGGGGTGTTTCGCAGCGCAGACGGGCGCTTTGCCGCGATCCCCGATCCACTTGGCGGGCTGGCTTTGCGCTCGCATATTACACAGTTACTGGAAACCACGCTGCGGGATACACCCATCACGGGAAAAAACACGGCGTGTTTTGTTGTTCAGTTTGATGATGCCGACATTTTGCTGGATCGTCACGGGCGCGCGGTTCAAACCGAGGTGCTTGCCCGCAGTGCGGAACGGCTTTGCGCAGCGCTGCGTGAAGGGGATGTTGTTGCGCGACTGGAAGGGGGTGGGTTTGCCATTGCTTTGGCCCCGCTGCGGCGCATCGACCTTGAGTCGATGATTCAGGTCGCAGCACGACTTCAATCCGCCTTGGCCAGCCCGATAAGTGTGGATGCCGCGCGCCTTTACGTAACCTGTTCTATCGGATTTTGCCTTGGCGCGAAATCGCCCTTGCAAACGGGTGCGTCTTTGCTCGATTCGGCCCAAGTCGCGGCAGACGAGGCGCGGCGCAATGGCCCCGGTGCGATACGCGCCTTTGTTCCCGGAATGGCGCGCAAACGGGCCGACCGTGATGCTTTTCGCGGAGAGTTGGAAACCGCCTTGGATGAAGGGCACATTCGCCCGCATTTCCAACCGCAGATCTGTACCGATACAGGCGCTATTTCCGGCTTTGAGGCGCTCGCCCGTTGGCATCATGCCGACCGCGGCCTCATCTCTCCCGCCGAATTTCTGCCTGCGATTGAAGATGCTGGCCTGTCGGAACGATTGGGCGAGGTGATGCTGTACCACGCGCTTGCCGCCTTGGTGCGCTGGGACAAGGCCGGTCTTCGTGTTCCCAATGTCGGCGTTAACTTTTCATCGGCCGAGCTGCGCAACCCACGCCTTGCCGAGAAACTGAAATGGGAACTGGACCGGTTTGACCTGACCCCGGACCGCCTTTGCGTTGAAATCCTTGAAACGGTCATTGCCGAAACCGACAATGACGTCATCGTTCACAACATCTCGGCGCTGGCAAAACTGGGCTGCGGCATTGATCTGGACGATTTCGGAACCGGCCACGCGTCAATCACCAACATTCGCCGCTTTGCCGTGCGCCGCATTAAGATTGACCGCAGCTTTGTCACCAAAGTCGATGAAGACCGCGAGCAACAGAAAATGGTGTCGGGCATTTTGTCGCTGGCCGAACGCATGGGGCTTGAAACCCTTGCCGAAGGGGTTGAGACGCGGGGCGAACATGCAATGTTGGCACAGCTTGGGTGTGGCCATGTTCAAGGATTTCTGTTTGCCCGTCCAATGCCATTTGAAGATACGGAAAAATGGATTGTCGAACAGCAGGCAAGCCGCTCAAAGCTTCCTCAAATCGGGACACGCGCGCGCTGAACCTTGCCGATCTAGACATGTTTCGCATGCCGCATACAGCCCCGGAAAAAGCGATTCTGGACTCCGTTTCGCAACGCTTGCCAAGTATCGGTCTTTTTGCTGGGGTTTTACGGCCCCAAACCGCCCAAATGGGGGAAAAGGCCTTGACCTTTTGTGTCCCCTATCGTTGAACCACCGCTGACCCTGAACAGGAACGGTGTTAGTCCCAGATGGACGATCAAAACAAAAATCTCATCCTCGCGACAGTCCTCAGTTTCCTTGTGATTCTGGTGTGGTTTGTCTTATTCCCACCAGAAGACGCTGTGGTTGATCCCAACGCACCGGCAGTCGTCGCCACCACGACCGAGGCCCAAAGCCCACCGGCGGTGGCCACGGCAGGCACAGATGCCACCCCTCAAGCCGAACGGGCCGAAGCGCCGCGATTGGACATCGACACACCCCGCCTGAAAGGCACGATTTCCTTGCTGGGCGGCCGCATCGATAACCTAGCGATGAAATCCTACACCAACACTATTGACCAAAAGTCCGGTATCGTGACGCTGCTCTCTCCGGTTGGCGAAGAGCACCCCTATTACGCCCTGTTCGGCTGGACCCCTGCAGGCGCGCTCGGCTTTGACGATGTGCCCGGCGCGAATACGCTTTGGTCGCAGATCGGCACCAACGGCTTGTCCCCCGAAACGCCTGTGACCCTGCAATGGGATAACGGCAAAGGCCTTATCTTTCAGCGCGTTGTATCGGTCGATAACCGCTACATGTTCACGATTGCACAAAGCGTCAGCAACCAAAGCGGTGCCGATGTCAGCCTTTCGCCATATGGCATCGTTGCACGTCACGGCACCCCCCCCGACCTTGAAGGGTTTTATCTAAGCCACGAAGGTGTTGTGTCGCGCGCCGACGGCACTTTGGAAGAAATCAAGTACAAAGACGCGACCAAGCTGCCCTTGGTTGACCGCGAGGCGGCCTTGGCCGAAGTGCGCGAAGCAACCACAGACGGCTGGATCGGCTTTACCAGCAAATACTGGATGACCGCATTGATCCCCGAACAGGGCAAGCCCTTCACCTCGGTCATCAAATATGTCCCAAGCGCCGATATTTTCCAAACCGAAACCCGTGAGCCGCTGATTACGATTGCAGCAGGCGCAACTGTTGCCGCGTCTTCGCGTTTGTTTGCGGGTGCCAAAGAATGGGAAACCCTGCGCACCTACGAAAACGAAGGCGGCATCGCAGGCTTTATTGATGCGATTGATTGGGGTTGGTTCTTCTTCTTTACCAAACCGATTTTTGCTGTTCTGCACTGGCTTAACGCCATGATCGGCAACATGGGTCTCGCCATTATCGCGCTGACCTTCTTGCTTAAGGCGCTGGTCTTCCCGCTCGCTTATAAATCCTACGTCTCGATGGCGCGGATGAAAGAGCTGCAACCCGAGATGGAAGAGTTGAAGGAACGCGCTGGCGACGACAAGCAAAAGCTCCAAAAAGAGATGATGGCGCTTTACAAGGAAAAGAAGGTCAATCCGGCGGCTGGGTGCTTGCCCATCCTGATCCAGATCCCGATTTTCTTTTCGCTATATAAGGTGATCTTCGTGACGCTAGAGCTGCGCCACGCCCCCTTCTTTGGTTGGTTGACCGATTTGTCCGCCCGCGACACCTCATCGATCTTTAACTTGTTTGGTGCCCTGCCTTGGGCCGCCCCGGATGCCAACTCGTTGATGGCAACGGTTTTCATCGGCATCTTGCCGATTATGCTGGGTGTTTCGATGTGGATGCAGCAAAAACTGAACCCGACACCGACCGACGCGACTCAAGCGATGATCTTTGCATGGATGCCGTGGGTCTTCATGTTCATGCTGGGCAGTTTCGCAAGCGGGCTGGTGGTGTACTGGATTACGAACAACCTGATCACCTTTGCACAGCAGTTCCTGATCATGCGCAGCCACGGCCATACGCCTGATATCTTTGGAAATATCAAAGCCAGCCTTAGCCGCAAACCGGCACCAAAGCCGGTGGTTACCAAAAAGACAGGGAAAAAATGACGCTACGGCTCTCCCGGATATGCCGTCACCCGATCAAAGCACACGGACGCGAGGATCTCGCGTCCGTTCTGCTTTTGGCTGGGGCCTGCCTGCCCAGTGATCGCCGCTGGGCTGTCGCCCATGAGGCGGCAAAACTGGTGCCGGGATGGAACCCTTGCAACAATTTCCACCGCGGGGCCAAAGCGCCCAAGCTGATGGCGATAACCTGCGACTTGCACGGGGATCAGGTCACGCTCCACCACCCCGACCAGCCCGATCTGACCTTTCGCCCCGATGATCCAACCGACCTGCCTGCCTTTCTGGATTGGCTTGCGCCCTTGTCGCCAACCGACCGCGCACAGCCGGCCCGTATCGTCTCGGCCCCCCAAGGTCTGACCGATAGCGATTTCCCGTCCGTATCGATCCTGACACAAGCCTCTCTTGATGCATTGTCACGGTTGGTTGGCCAGCCGCTGTCCCAAGACCGGTTTCGCGGCAACCTGTGGCTTGACGGCCCTATTGCCTTAGCCGAATTTGATTGGATCGGGCGTGACATCCAAATCGGCACCGCCGTTCTAACCGTGAAAGAACGGATCACCCGCTGCCGCGCCACCATGACGAATACCACCACCGGACAGGTTGATGCCGACACGCTTGGCGCGCTCAACTCGGCCTATGGGCACCAAGATTTTGGCGTCTATGCCGTGGTAAAAACCGGTGGCCAAATTTCCGTGAATGATGAGGGGACCCTCTTGTGACCACACTTCCTTTTCCTTTGGCCGACGAGCCCGAATTTGCCGCACGCGAGGCTGGGCGGCTTTTGTTCGCAGGCCCTGTTGATTTCGTCAAAGGCGTGGTCGCGATGTCTGGCATGCCACCTGCCGACCGGATCGAGGTTTGCTTTGCGGGCCGCTCAAATGTCGGAAAATCAAGTCTTATCAACGCCTTGACGGGTCGTAAAAGCCTTGCGCGCGCCTCAAATACCCCGGGCCGCACCCAAGAAATCAACTATTTTGCCTTGGGCGATATCCGCTATATGGTCGATCTTCCCGGCTATGGCTATGCCGAGGCGCCGGTTGCCATTGTCGCCAAATGGCAGGCCCTTTTGAAAAGCTATTTGTCCGGCCGCCAAACCCTGCGTCGCGCCTTTGTCCTGATCGATTCGCGCCACGGTGTGAAATCGGTCGATGAAGAGATCATGGATCTGCTCGACCGTTCCGCCGTGACATTCCAAGCCGTGATGACCAAGGCCGATAAAATCAGTAAGGCCGAGCTGGACAAAAACATCGACCAAACTCGCATGGCCTTGTCAAAGCATCCGGCGGCCTACCCCGAGCTGATCGTAACCTCGTCGGAAAAGGGTCTTGGCATCGAAACCCTGCGGGCCACAATCGCGACCTTGGAATAGCCGCTACACGTGTTGCGCCCCATTCACCTCAATCTCGGTCCCCGAGATATAGCTGGATTGGGGCGAGCACAGGAACCAAATCGCATCGGCCACTTCTGACGGCTGCCCAAGGCGGCGGAGCGGCAATTGCTCCACAATCTTGTCCGTGCCGGGGCTCAGGATCGCCGTTTCCACCTCGCCCGGCGCGATCGCATTCACCCGCACACCCAAGGGCCCGAAATCATGCGCCATTTCGCGGGTCAGCGCGGCCAGCGCCGCCTTGGACGTGGCATAGGCCGCCCCCGCAAACGGGTGCACCCGCACCCCCGCGATCGAGGTCACATTCACAATCGCCCCTTTTGCGGCGGCCAATTCGGCCTGCAACCCGCGCGCCAGAATGACCGAGGCAAAAAAGTTAACATGGAACACATGCCCCCATGTCCGCAGGTCGGTTTCCAGCGTGCTCAGCCGCTTCCCCCCCTCGCCTTTCGGCGAAATCCCCGCGTTATTGACCAGTGCATCCAGCCGCCCGTTCACCTTTTGCTTGATCACCTCGATCGCTGCGATGGTCTTGTTCGGGTCGGCCAAATCAATCTGGATATGATTTTCCTCGCCCCCGGGCCAGGGGCAGCGCGGATCAAACGCTTGGCGTGAACAGGTCAAAACCCGCCAGCCCTCGGCCGAAAACCGTTTGACCGTGGCATGGCCAATCCCGCGACTAGCCCCCGTCAATACCAGCGTTTTTTGTTCGGCCACTTGGTTGCTCCCTCTCAAATCTTGCGCCACCCTATGCTTTTGCACCTTGGGCGCAAGCCCCGCCACTTACCCTTGGCAGTTGCTGCGAAAGCCGCTACCAAAAGCAAGATCAACAGGAACCCCATCATGAAAAAGCAGTTAGTCAATATGCGTGATTCCATTGCAACCGCCCGCACCCTGAACGAGGCTTTGCCCTATTTGCAGCGGTATTCCGGTGCGATTGTCGTCGTCAAATTTGGCGGGAACGCGATGGGTGACAATGAGGCGATGGAAGAATTTGCCCAAGACATCGTTTTCATGCGGCAGGT
The DNA here is from genome assembly GCF_000420745.1 of Pseudorhodobacter ferrugineus DSM 5888. Lineage (GTDB taxonomy): Bacteria > Pseudomonadota > Alphaproteobacteria > Rhodobacterales > Rhodobacteraceae > Pseudorhodobacter > Pseudorhodobacter ferrugineus. The sequence continues at coordinate 20,976 of NZ_ATVN01000016.1, read as the reverse complement.
TGGCCTGAACCCGGTTGTGGTGCATGGTGGCGGCCCGATGATCAACAGCTTGCTTGGCAAACTAGGCATTAAGTCAGAGTTTATTCGCGGCAAGCGCGTAACCGATGCCGCCACCGTCGAAGTGGTCGAAATGGTGCTGTCCGGCCTTGTGAACAAGCGCATCGTGCAGGCGATCAATGATGCAGGGGGCCGCGCTGTTGGCATTTCCGGCAAGGATGACGACCTGATGGTCTGCGATTATGACGACCCCGAACTGGGCTTTGTTGGCCGCCCACGCGATATGCGCGTGCAGGTTTTGCGTGATATGTTCAATGCAGGCATCATCCCCGTGGTCGCGCCCGTGGCGCCCGGCGACAATGGCGAAACCTTTAACGTCAACGGCGACACAGCGGCGGGTGCCATTGCCGGTGCGCTGAAAGCTGACCGTTTGTTGCTGCTCACCGATGTGTCCGGCGTGAAAAACGCGGATGGCGAGGTGATTACCCAACTCACCCCCGAAGAGGTGCGCGATCTGACCGCAAAAGGGATTATCGCCGGTGGCATGATCCCCAAAACCGAAACCGCGCTGATGGCGATTGAACAAGGTGTGCGGGCGGTGGTTATCCTTGACGGGCGCATCCAGAACGCCTGCCTGTTGGAGCTGTTCACCGACCACGGCGCAGGGTCACTGATCCGGTCTGCCACGGTGGAACCCCGGGTGAAAATACGCGCCGAATGACCGATCTGGCCGCCATTGCGGCAGTGCTGCAACCGCATCGCCTTGCAGTGATGGGCGGGTTTGCCGCGCAGGATGACCCCGCCTTGCCCAAAGGCACCCGCACCCTGCTGCTGATCGGGCCGGCAGAGCCGGGCTTTTGGCCGCATCTGACCGCAGCGCGCGAATGGAAAGACGGTGCGCCCGATCCCCTAGATCGCTGGTCGCGCCGGACCATCGGCCAAGTGGCCTGCGACCTTGGGGCCAAGGCCGTTTTTCCCTTTGGCGGCCCGCCGTGGCACCCGTTTTACCAATGGGCGCTGCGCTCGGGGCGCGCATGGGACAGCCCTGTGCGCTTGCTTGTGCATGACCAGATGGGCCTCTTTGCCTCTTATCGCGGGGCATTAGCACTAAAAACGGCGATAGACCTGCCGCCCCAGCGGCCCAAACCTTGCGATAGCTGCTCCGCAAAGCCCTGCCTTACGGCCTGCCCGACAGATGCGCTGAACGCGCAAGGCTATGATCTGCCCGCTTGCCACGCCTTTCTGGACACCCCCAAAGGGGCCGGTTGCATGAATAACGGCTGCGGCAATCGTCGCGCTTGCCCAATCTCCCAAGCCTATGCAAGACTGCCAGAACAGTCGGCCTATCACATGAGGCAATTTCACAAATGACCAAACGTCTAATCCTGACCCGCCATGCCAAATCCAGCTGGGATGACCCGCTCACCCCCGACCATGACCGCCCGCTGAACGAGCGCGGCAAATTGGCCGCCGCCGACCTTGGCCAATGGCTTGCCTCGCGCGGCTATGTGCCCGCGCAGGTGCTTTGCTCGGATGCCATCCGCACCCGCAGTACGTTTTCCGGCATGGCCCCAGCCCTGCCCGGATCGCCACAGCTGGATCTGAAACCCGCGCTGTATCAGGCGGGACCAGACGTTATGCTGGCAGTGTTGCGTCATGCCACGGCCGACACGGTGATGATGATCGGGCACAACCCCGGCATTTCCGAATTTGCCACCCGGCTTGTCACACGCGCGCCCGTTAACCCTGAATTCCACCGCTATCCAACCGGCGCCACACTTGTCGTCGATTTCATGGTCGATGATTGGAAGGATGTCACCTTGGGTACGGGTGCCGCGCTCGATTTCATCATCCCGCGCGAAATTGTCGCCTAAATCGGTCAAGGCTTACCCTAGGTGTTTGATTCCATGGTTTGATGGTGCAATCCTTTCTCAGGAATGGAAGAAAGCATTATGGGACAAGTTCGTTACGGGCGCGCCACGGCCACGCACGCCGTCAGAGCTGCAATACAGCGATCGCAAGCTTCGCTCACGCAGTTGAGCAAGCAGCTGGGCATCAACCCCAACACTGTAGCGAAGTGGTGCAAACGCCGGACCGTGGAAGACACCTCAAGACCGGACCGAGGGAGCCGCGCTCAACTGCCTTGACCGAAGCCGAGGAGGCGACCATCGTCGCATTCAGACGGCCTACATTGTTGCCGCTGGACGACTGTCTCTATGCGCTGCAACCGACGATCCCGCATTTGACGCGTTCAGATTTGCATCGATGCCTTCAGCGTCATGGCATTTCTCGGTTACCTGATGTGGAAGGTGACAAACCAAAGCGTCAGAAGTTCAAGCGCTACCCCATCGGCTTCTTTCATATCGACATTGCCGAGGTCCAGACCGCTGAAGGCAAGCTCTATATATTCGTGGGCATTGACCGCACAAGCTAGTTTGCCGTGACCCAACTCGTCGAGAAGGCAGACAGGAAGACCGCCTGGGAGTTCTTGCAGATCTTGCTCGAAGCAGTGCCTTATCGCGTCCATACCATTTTGCCCCCCTTTTACACATGCAGGGATGTGTTGCCGGGCAATGGACAACGACATCCAGTTCGCTGAGCAACCACGCAATCGCAACACCGCATATTCAAGGCCAATGCGTTTCGACATGATCTGTGAGGCCAATGGTATCGAACATCGCCTTACCAAGCCAAACCATCCGTGGACCATCGGTCAGGTGGAGCGCATGAACCGCACAATCAAAGACGCGACGGTCAAGCGTTTCCACTACGACGACCACAACCAACGCCGCACCCATCTCGCGGACTTCATAGCAGCCTACAACTTTGCTCGCAGCCTCAAGACCCTCGGTGGGCTCACACCCTACGAATACATCTGCAAGATCTGGACTTCAGAGCCAGATCGATTCATCCTAAATCCGATCCACCAGATGCTGGGACTGAATACTGCGGTCAGAAACAGGGTGCGGGGCCGTCCCTGACTGTCGCAGACCGCGTGCAGTTTTGAGTTCAACCCGCCTTTACTGCCGCCAGTGAAGCAATGAGCTACCCTGACCCCAAGCAATTTAACGGGGCCAGAGCCCAACAAAGCCCCCCGCTTTCTTTTCGGCGAAAATATCCCGGGGGTTGAATTTGCCGTAAGGCAAAGAAGGGGGCAGCGCCCCCTTCCCTTTGATCAGTGGCCTAAAATCTGGCTCAGGAACAGCTTGGTCCGCTCGGACTGCGGGTTGTTAAAGAAGTCGTGCGGATTGTTTTGCTCTACAATCTGCCCTTGGTCCATAAAGATAACACGGTTGGCCACGGCCTGCGCAAAGCCCATCTCATGCGTCACGCACAGCATGGTCATGCCTTCTTCGGCCAGCTCGATCATCGTATCCAGAACTTCCTTGATCATCTCGGGGTCAAGCGCCGACGTCGGTTCATCAAACAGCATGATCCGCGGTTTCATGCACAAAGACCGCGCAATCGCCACACGTTGCTGCTGCCCACCCGACAACATGCCCGGATACTTATGCGCCTGCTCGGGGATCTTGACCTTGTTCAAGTAATGCATCGCCACTTCCTCGGCCTCTTTCTTTGGGGTCTTGCGAACCCAAATCGGTGCCAAAGTCAGGTTTTCCAGAATGGTCAAATGCGGGAACAGGTTAAAGTGCTGGAACACCATCCCCACTTCGGACCGGACTTTGTCGATGTTTTTCAAGTCGCTCGTCAACTCGGTCCCATCCACAATAATCTGGCCCTGCTGATGCTCTTCCAAACGGTTGATACAGCGGATCAGCGTCGATTTACCCGACCCCGACGGGCCCGCAATAACAATGCGCTCCCCGCGGTTCACGGTCAGGTCAATGTCGCGCAGCACGTGGAATGTGCCGTACCACTTGTTCATGTTGCTGATCTGGATCGCGACCTCATCGCTTACCTGCATGTGGCTGCGGTCCAGTTTACGGTCGGCCATGGCTTCTGACATAGCGGTCTCCCTTAGTGGTGATCGGTTTTCAGCTTGCCTTCAAGATACTGCGAGTACCGGGACATGCCGAAACAGAAGATGAAGAAACAAAGCGCGATGAAGGCGTAAAGCTCCATGAAGATACCATTCCAATTGCTATCTGCGCGGATCGCACTGGACAGGCCAATCGGGTCCAAGATGCCGATAAACACAACCAGCGTGGTATCTTTGAACAACCCGATAAAGGTGTTCACGATACCCGGGATCGAAATTTTCAGTACTTGTGGCAACAGGATAAGGCGCTGCGACTTCCAGTAATCAAGGCCAAGCGCATCCGCCGCCTCATACTGGCCGCGCGGCAGGGCTGCAAAGCCCCCACGGATCACCTCGGCCATATAGGCCGCTGCAAACAGTGTTACCATGATGATAACCCGCAAAACGATGTCAAAATTTGTGCCCGGCGGCAGGAAATAGTTCAGCAGCAAGCTGGCCGTGAACAGCAAGGTGATCAGTGGCACGCCGCGAATGAATTCAATGAAGCCAACGCAGATCCACTTGACCAAAGGCATATCTGACTGACGGCCAAGCGCGAGCAAAATGCCAATTGGCAGTGACAGCGCAATCCCCGTAACGCCAATGATGATCGAAATCATAAAGCCGCCAAAGTCATGCGACTGGATCGGCACCAAGCTGATCGGGATAGCCGAAGCAACCGCATCACCGATTGGCTCTGCAAGAAAAAACCACCAGATAACCGGCGCCAAGACCGCACCGACTGTTGCGGCAAGGCTCGAAATGCGCTGCAAGGCAATGAAAGCGATGTAGCCAACGGCAAATCCCATCATGGCAAAGACCGGAAACCAAATCGAGCCCCCCCAAAGCAGCCAAAAGGCCAAGAACGGAAACGCCGCCGAGAACCAAAGTGCCTTGCGCGGGATCGCGTCAAAAAGAACAGGCACAAGTGCCGCGACCATCAGGATAAAGGTCAGGCTTGGCCTCCAATAGCGAAACACCACGCCGAAACCTTTCTCGGCCTCGACACTCGCGTCGCCCCAGCCCTTTGCCGTCGCCAGATCAACGCCGGTTAACGCCGAGATGATTGCCGGGTCTGTGTATTGCGGATAAAAGCCAAACAACAGCTGATGCCAGCGATCCTTGATGACCCCCCAGCAAGCCCCCGAGGCACCGTCAAGAATTTCCCGGCATTCCGCGAGCGAATTCGCGTTCCAAATCGAATTTTGGAACCACGGCCCAAGATGCACGAAAAGGAAATACACTGCCGCAACCCCCAACAGGGTCAGGATCGTGTTCACAGGCCCCGAAAACAGGTTTTCCGTCAGCCAGCGCACCGCTCCAACCTGGCCGGTTGGCGGCGCTTTTTGCGGAATCATGGTGTCGCGGACATAGGCGGCTGTGTTGCTATGTGTGTCACTCATCTCAACGCTCCTTCAACTTGACGGAATTGTTGTAGACGTTCATCGCACCGGAGATCATCAGGCTGACGATCAGATAGGTCATCATCAACAACAGCATGCATTCCAATTCCCGCCCCGTTTGGTTCAGCGTGATGCCGCCCAAAGTGGCCCGCAAGTCCATATACCCCACAGCAATCGCAAGCGATGTGTTTTTGGTGATGTTCAAGTATTGCGAAATCAACGGTGGAATGATCACCCGCAGCGCCTGTGGCAAGATCACAAGGTTCATGGTCCTGTTCGGGCGCAGGCCCAACGCAAAGGCCGCTTCGGTTTGGCCTTTGGAAATCGCCAGAATACCCGCCCGCACGTTCTCGGCGATAAAGGCGCCCGTATACAGCGTCAGCGCCAACCACATCGCGATGAACGAGTTGCGCAAATAGCTCCCACCTTGAAAGTTAAAGCCCTTCAGCTCGGGGTATTCTAGGTGGAACCCCATCGCGAGCAGGGCAATCAGCGTTGGCGCAATAAGGATCAACGCAGATTTCCACCAGGTCACGGGGCGCACGCCTGTCGCCTCTTGCACAACTCCCGCCTTGCGTTGCAAAGCGCGGTACCCCCAAATGCTCGCGATGATCAGCGCAATAAGAACAATGTAATTTGTGCTGACAGACACGATCCCAAGATTGATATCGCCCAAGCTGCGGTCAAACAATGCGCCCGGCAGATAGGTGCCGCGGTTGGTTATGGCCACGCTATCGAAAAAGAACATAGACGAGGTCGGATTTTCACCCCGAAACGCATTGGGCGCCGGTGTGATTTCTGTAAGAACCGCGAAAATGACAATAATCCACAGCAAAAGCGGCACGTTGCGGAATATCTCGACATAAACCGTCATGATTTTTGAGACGATCCAGCTTTTCGACAACCGCAAAACCCCTGCAATCACCCCGATGACGGTCGCCGAAGCGCAGGCGGCGACGGCCAGAACCAGTGTATTCAAAAGGCCAACAATCCAAGCCCGCGCATGCGAGCTGTCGTTGGTGTAATTCACCAGCATCTGGTTGATGTCGTAACCGGCACGCGAGCCAAGAAAGCCAAAGTTGATGTCTTTGCCCTTTTGGGCAAGGTTGGCCAGCGTGTTGTCAACCAACCACGCAAAGCCCGCCATAAACAAAAACAGAAACAGGATCTGGATCGTAATCGATCGATACCGTGTATCATAGATAAGCATACTCAGCCGGAACGAGCTGCCCGATGGTTCAGACGTCATCGCCATTGATATTCCCCCTGGGTCTGATCTGGCGCTTTATCGCGCTCTGATGCGGTCAGGGCTTTGCCCGCGCATCTGTCAGAATTGACGAATTGGTTGGAAAAAAAGGGCGCACCAATGGCGCGCCCTTTCCTTAGCCTCGCCTTAACGGAAGGGCGGGGAGTACTGCAAACCACCTTGGGTCCAAAGCGCGTTCAAGCCACGTGCCAGACCGATTGGGGTCGATTCACCGATGTTTGCGGCAAAGATTTCGCCATAGTTGCCATTAGCCGCAATCGCGCGCTTGGCCCACTGCTTGTCCAAGCCGAACATCGCACCAAGATCGTCCTCGGACGACCCCAACATACGGTCGACTTCTGGGTTAGCGGTGCCTTTCGACAGCTCTTCGATGTTTGCCGACGTGATGCCCAGCTCTTCTGCTGCAACAAGTGCGTTCATCGTCCAGCGAACGATGTCAGCCCACTGGTCGTCGCCATGCGCAACCAATGGCCCAAGCGGCTCTTTCGAGATGATCTCGGGCAAAAGCGCGTGGTTTTCTGGATCGGCAAATGTCGCACGTGTTGCGGCCAGGCCAGATGCGTCCGTGGTGTACACGTCACATGCGCCAGCAAGGTACTGCTGCTGTGCTTCTGCGTTGGTTTCAATCGGAACCGGCTCATAGGTCATGTTGTTGGCTTTGAAATAGTCAGCCAAGTTCAGCTCGGTTGTGGTGCCGGTCTGGATACAAACGGTCGATCCGTCCAGTTCCTTAGCCGAAGACACGCCCATCGCCTTGTTGATCATAAAGCCCTGACCATCGTAGTAGTTCACGCCAGCAAAGGTAAACTTCAAGTCCGCATCGCGGCTCAAGGTCCAGGTGGTGTTGCGGGCCAGCATGTCGATTTCACCCGAAGCCAGCGCTGTAAAGCGGGTCTGGCCAGTGGTTGTGACAAACTTTACCTTCTTGGGGTCGCCCAGCACGGCAGCGGCAACAGCGCGGCAAACTGCCACGTCAAAGCCTTGCCATTCGCCAGCCGAATCCGGAGCCGAGAAACCGTTAACGCCTGTCGAGACGCCACAGTTCAATTCACCACGGGCTTTGACTTCATCCAACACAGTTGCGGATGCAGCACCAGCGACAAGCGTCACGGCGGCTGTCATTGCTCCGAAGAATACGGTTTTATTCATTTTTACCTCTTCCTGATTGCCCACCCATTTTCAGGTGGATTAATTGCTCCCTTGCCCCGTCGCCGGGGCGAAACTGATTGAGGGATCCCCCCCTCAGCGTAGGACAGTTTCGTCCGAACCGCTTTGAAAGGTCAAGTGCAACCCATCGTCAAACCAAAGAATGTGCGTTTTCACTGGTCTTAGCGTGGAATAATGCAAGAACAGGCCCGATAGGCGGGTTCTTGCGCAAGATTGTTACCCACACAATGCAAAGAATCGGGCAGCTTGTAAAACACTGCCGCGTTTATAGGCCTCGGATTCGGCAGCTTCTTCATCCGCCCCCCACAGCTCGATCTGCCAAGCCTCATCAATCCGCGACAGGTCAAACCCTGCCTCAGCCGCGACCTGTCCCCGCGCAATGGCCAGCGCGATAACCAGCGACCCTGTAATCGCGACCAAATCGTGGAAGGCTGCAAGCTGGAACGGGGTCAACGCATGGACCGCGCTCGACAATCCCCGAAGGCTTTGCTCGGGTTGCTCAACCGGCATGATCCCGTGGGTCACGGTCAAATCAGCCCCGAAATGCACCTTGGTCCATACCAAAAGCGGGTCCCACGCAGCCGCTTGCCGCGCGATCAACTCTTGCGGGGCCTCGGCACGGTAACATAACAAATCCGACCCGCCATAACCCGCCAACATATCAGCCACAGCCGTGAACTGCGGAATCACCTTATCCAGCGCCGAATTGGCCGTGCGGGTATAGGGCATGGTTTCGGGCCGCACTTTGCCGTCTTGTGCTTGCCATTCCGCGGCAACCGCCTCGGCCAATGCGCGGCTTGGCACCCAAAACGCGGTTTTCGCAGGGGTTTTCAGCCCGCGCCCGTCCAAAGACACGGTAAACCCATGCTCCGCCGCAACCACCTCGGCCTGTTTCCAGAACCGTTTTGGCGCCCAACTGCTCATGCACCATCCCCGAACGGGTCGGCAGGCACATCATTAATGCCCCAATCCAGCGCCTTCCAGGTCCGGTCCATATGGTCGGGCAAGGGGGCCAGAAACGTCATCATCTTTTTGGTGATCGGGTGTTCAATGGTCAGCGACCGCGCGTGCAGATGCAGTTTCTTGCTGATCTCGCCGCCAATCGACGCGCCCCAACCATCGCCTTGGTTTTCGGTCCCCGACCCGCCGTATTTGCCATCGCCCAAAATCGGGTGGCCCATTTCGGCCATATGCGCGCGCAGCTGGTGCGTGCGCCCCGTCACAGGTTCCAACGCCATCCACGACAGACGGCTGCCCAAAAACCACAGCACGAAAAAATCGGTCTGCGCGCGTTTCGCCTCGGGGTGCTCGTTCATCTTGGCGGGATGCACACAAATCATCTTTTCGCCTTCACCGCCACGGCCCCGCCCACCCGCCTTCATCAACCCGTACTTAATCGACCCTTTGCGCGGGTTCGGCACACCTGCCACCGCTGCCCAGTAAATCTTGCGCGTGGCCCGGTGGCGCAACGCCTCGGACAGCGCGCGCGCCACCCGATCGGTCCGCGCCAGCATCAACAGACCAGACGTATCCTTGTCCAACCGATGCACCAGCTTGGGCCGGTCCTTATAGCCAAACTTCAGCGCCTCGGTCAGCCCGTCGACATGCCGGTCGCCCTGCCCCGACCCGCCTTGGCTCGGCAACCCCGGCGGTTTGTTGATGATGATCAAATGCTCGTCTTTGAAAATCACACAATTCTGGATCATCTTGGTATCCGCCGCCGACACGCCATCCTTGGCGGGCCGCGACGGCGCATCCCCCGTAGGCAACGGCGGGATGCGAATTTCCGCCCCCGGCTCCACGCGGTCCGATGCCTTGGCCCGCCCGCCATTGACCCGCACCTGCCCGGTGCGGCACATCTTTTCAACCGCACCTTGGGTCAAATGTGGAAACCGCCGCTTGAACCAACGGTCCAATCGCTGTTCGCCTTCATCCACCGAAACGGTCAACAACTTCACATCGCTCATGCCAAAATCCCTCGCATAGACAGCACGCCACAGATTAGCGCGATGATAGATAAAATAACCGACCCGGCCACATAGGCCCCAGCCAGCGCCACTTGCCCGCGTTCCCAAATGGTAAACGCATCGAGCGAAAAGGCCGAAAACGTGGTGAACCCGCCCAAAATGCCCGTCATCAAAAACGGCGCAAACCGTGTGCCGCCTTTGTGCGCCAACAGCACAACCAGCACGCCCATCAGGAACGACCCCGCGATATTCACAATCAGCGTGCCATAGGGAAACCCCGGCCCGATGCCGCGCATCACCGCGACATTGGTCAGATAACGGGCAGATGCACCGATAGCGCCGCCAAGGGCAACTTGAAGCAAGGTTATGATCATCCGCGCTATCTGTGCCCGATGGCGGGTTTTGTCAACCAGACAAGGTCTAATCTGGGCGACATACGGGTGTATGTACGGATGGCATACAGATGACATACGCGGTGAATACGCCCCCAAACGGGGTCAGTTGCCCTGCCGCTTGCCCCGCAGCTTGACAAAATAATCCACCCGTTTTTTCAACTCACGCTCAAATCCGCGTTCCAATGGCATGTACCAAACGGGCCGTTTCATCACGTCAGGAAAGTAGTTTTGCCCCGAAAACCCGTCCTCGGCATCATGGTCATAGGCATAGCCCGCGCCGTAACCTATGTCCTTCATCATCTTGGTCGGCGCGTTCAAAATGTGCTTGGGCGGGGGTTCCGATCCGGTCTGTTTTGCTGCCGCCCGCGCCGCCTTATAGGCCACATAAACCGCGTTCGACTTGGGCGCGAGGGCGATGTAAACCACCGCCTGCGCCAGTGCCAACTCACCCTCGGGGCTGCCAAGTCGTTCATATGTTTGCCAACTTTGCAGACATACCTCTTGCGCCTGCGGGTCGGCCAGCCCGATATCCTCAACCGCCATACGCGTGATGCGGCGGGCCAAGAAACGCGGGTCTTCGCCCCCCTCCAGCATCCGCGCGAACCAATACAGCGCGGCATCCGGGTCCGATCCACGCACCGATTTGTGCAGCGCGGAAATCAGGTTGTAATGCTCTTCGCCCGATTTGTCGTATTTTGCGGCCCGCCGCATTAACCGCTGCGAAAGCTGGTCACGCGTAAGGTTGGCGTCCAGCTTCCACGCCGCCACCTGCTCGATCAAATTCAACAAGGCCCGACCGTCCCCATCGGCCATTTCCAACATCGCCTCACGCGCCTCACCCTTCAACGGCAACGCGCGGTTCAGTTCTTTTTCCGCCCGCTGCGCCAACAGCTCCAGCTCCGTCAAAGAAAGTCGTTCTAAAACAATAACTTGTGACCGTGACAGCAACGCCGCGTTCAATTCAAAACTGGGGTTTTCCGTGGTGGCCCCGACCAAAAGGATCGTGCCATCTTCCATATAGGGCAAGAAACCATCTTGCTGCGCCTTGTTGAAACGGTGGATCTCATCGACGAACAACAACGTCCCCCGCCCATTTTGCCGCCGCAGCTTGGCCGCCTCAAACACTTTGCGCAGGTCGGGCACGCCGGTAAAAATCGCCGATATCTGCACAAAGGCAAGATCGGTCTCATCCGCCAGCAGCCGCGCAATCGTGGTTTTCCCCACCCCGGGCGGCCCCCAAAACACCAACGACGACAGCGACCCCGCCCCCAGCATCGCCCCCAACGGCCCCTCAGGCGACAAAACCTTGGCCTGCCCAATCACCTCGGACAGCTTGCGCGGGCGCAAACGGTCGGCCAAGGGGCGCGGCCCTTCGGCTTTGGGGGAAGGTGTTTGATCAAAAAGGTCGGTCATAAGGGCAGGTTACGCTGTCCTGCCCCGCATAGAAAGTCCTGTCACAACCTAAACCGCAGACGCAGCAACTGCCCGCCACGGGTTAGGTCAACCGACCAGCTGCGCGTATCGATTTCTGCAATGGCCTGCACATCTGCAGCGGCTTTCACCTCACTGCCGTTGATGGCAATCACAATATCCCCTGCAATCATTCCGGTACGGATCAAAGGCCACTTTACATCTGTAATAACAACGCCTTGTGCCGACAACGGCAGGTCCAATGAGGAAATCAATGCAGGCCCGATGTCAGCCACCGTCAGGCCCGCAAGACCGCCTTGGGTAATCGCAACCTCGGCCGCGCTATCGGCCTGCGGCGGGGCCACAAGCACGACATTAGCGGTGCTCAAAACCCCGCCACGCAGGTATTCCACCGCAATGTCTGCACCAATTCCAGCGACGGCAAGACGGAACATCACCTCTTGCGGGCTGTTCACATCCGCACCAGCCAAGTGAACAATCACATCCCCCGCGACAAGCCCCGCTTGGCCAAACGGGCTTTGCGGGTGGAGTTCATCCAGTACAATTCCAACAGGGCGGTCCATACCCAAGGCCTTGGCCATCTGCGCATCAACCGTTTGCCCCACAACCCCAGCCCAAGGGCGCATGAACTGGTCATTCCCATTTGCCGCCTGTGTCATCATCTGCGCCACCAAATCGGCAGGAATAGCAAATCCTACGCCGTTTGACCCGCCCGCCTTTGAAATGATCGCCGTGTTGATCCCGATCAACCGCCCCGCCATATCAATCAGCGCACCGCCCGAATTGCCGGGGTTCACAGGGGCATCGGTTTGAATGAAATACCCGCGCCCAAGGGATGCCGATGACCGCGCAAGGCCCGACACAATGCCACTCGACACCGTTTGGCCCACACCAAACGGGTTCCCTATTGCCAGCACCAACTCACCCACCTCAACCGCATCACTGCCACGCAGGGACAGAAACGGCAGGTCCTTTGCCTCGTCCAACTGCAACAAGGCAAGGTCGCTTTCCTCATCGGCCATAATCACCCTAGCCGTAAATTCGCGGCGGTCGGTTAGCACCACACGAATATCCGTCGCCTCGCCCACCACATGAAAGTTCGACATGACCAAACCGCCGGCCCCAAGAATCACCCCCGACCCAAGGGAATTTTGAACCCGCTCAACGGGTTGCCCGAACCCTTCAAAAAATTGCCCGAAAAACGGATCGCCTGCAAAGGGGCTGTCCTGCCCTTGGACAATCAGTTTCGCATAGATGTTAACAACAGCCGGCGCCGCTTGTCGCACCAGCGGCGCAAAAGACAAGCTGATTTCGGCGCCAGAGGCCGGAACCGTTTGCGCAAGCCCAATGATCGGCAAAAAGCAAATACCCAACGCGGCAATTAAGTTTTTTACCCGCATGAAAGTCTCCGTGTTGCAGCACCGCCATCGATATGCGCTATCGATGGCGGTTCCGCAACGGCCGCATGCTCCACATCTAGTGCATCTTTGCGGCCATGTTGATGGTAACGCATACGCAGTCGACGCCATCAATATCCATGATTGGACCAGCGGGTTCACAGTCAAGGCCAACACGGCGGCCCAAACGGCGCGAGTTTTCAGGGATCAGGCCAAGAACCGAGGTGGCACCCAAATTTCGCGCAGAAATCACCATTTCATGGCGCAACTGCAACTGGACCCGCAGCCGCAAATTGGCTGGCACAAGGTCAGACACGAACACACGGCTGCTTTCCCAGATGTGATCGGCAACGGGCGCTTGCTCATAAAGAAGCGTTTGCGGAATCGAGGCCAAAAGCCCCATCTGCGCATCACGGATCATGTAGGAATAAACGCCACAGCGATGGGTCGTTGGTGTCAAACGGATACCGGCCAAAACCTGACCCGCCTCGTGCACCGCGACCCAGCGGCTTGCGGGCGTGTCATACTGGTCAAATTCCATTCCGTTTGCTTGGGGCAGATCCCACTTGTTTTGCAGGATGAATGAACGGTGGCGCGCCCGAAACATGTTGGCAAACAGCTCACCATGATTGTGCAAGTTCTCGTAAGAGAGTGTAGTAACTTCCATTTTAGTGCTCCTTCTGGGGTTAAAACCTGTCAGAGGGGCGCCATACACTCCTAAAGCAATCGGTACTCTCGCGCTTTTTTCAGGGCTTCTGATGTGGTGCGGGCTTCAAGCCGTACGCGCGCCGAAGTGAGACGCGCCTTGAAGGCACTTTCCGATATCCCTAGTTTGTCTGCGGCAGCAGTGTGTCGGTCCCCATTCGCGATGCATTGCAACGCTTCAATCTGTGCTTTTGTCAATTCAGACGGTGGCTTTGCCTCAATATGCAGGCGTGCGGTTATTTCCGTGAGCCGCGCCATTTCTTCGTCTGAAAATTCTCGATCAGACCGGCATATGCCAGCCATCGACCGAGAGGTAATAGGCCCATAAGATGAGACGACACCATAGGTCATCCCATGCGCAGCAGCCTTCTTTAGCACATTAAACGGGTCCGGAAGCCGAATCTCACTCCAGCGAGCGGTTCCTGCGGTCCCTATCCCCCAAAACACAAGAGGGTCGCGAAGGTAATAGGAATTGGCATTGTAATAGGCCACCCAGTCTGCAGGGTAGCAGCTATGATAAATAAGCGGGGATGCAAACCGGATATGCAGCCCAACGGCATAGCCTTCCGGCGCCAGCTGATGCAACTCGTCATACAATCCTGTCAGCCTCTTCTCTAACGACATCAACCTTAACAGAGTCCCTATAGATTCGGATCAACCCTAAGTTCTTAACCACATCTCTGCCAGCATCTTCGTTAACAATTCGTTTACGAAAGGCCAAGCGTCGTACAAACCACACGATTGAACCACATCAAAAAAAAACGCCCGCCGATTGGGCGGGCATTTCATCAAAATTACAAGTTAGAGCTTACGCGTCAACAGCTTCTTCTGCCGCTACACGCGCCTTATCGGCTGCGCCTTTTGCATTCGGGTCACGATCAACAAATTCGATGATCGCCATTGGTGCCATATCGCCATAGCGGAAACCGGCTTTCAGAACGCGCACATAGCCGCCCTGACGGTCCTTGTAGCGTGGGCCAAGAATTTCGAACAAGCGAGCCACATACTGGTCCTGCTTCAACTGAGCCGCAGCCTGACGGCGGGCGTGCAGATCGCCACGCTTTGCCAGCGTGATCAGCTTTTCGATGATCGGGCGCAGTTCTTTTGCCTTAGGCAAAGTTGTTTTGATTTGCTCATGTTCAATGAGCGAGCCACACATGTTGGCGAACAGCGCTTTGCGGTGTTCATGTGTGCGGTTTAGACGGCGGTAACCACGGGCGTGACGCATTTTATTCTCCTAAAGTCGCGTTTTGCTTTGTCCGGCAGCCCTCGACTGGGCCACTCACCTTGGGGCGTTATGCCCATATTTTCCCCGGCAGATCCGGGCATTTGCGGGGGGCGTTGCCGCCCCCCTAACTCTTAAAACTGGTCTTCAAAACGCTTGGCCAGATCTTCGATGTTCTCTGGCGGCCAATCTTCGACGTCCATGCCAAGGTGCAAGCCCATACCAGACAGCACTTCCTTGATTTCGTTCAAGGATTTGCGGCCAAAGTTCGGCGTACGCAGCATTTCGGCTTCGGTCTTCTGGATCAGATCGCCGATGTATACGATATTGTCGTTCTTCAGGCAGTTTGCCGAACGGACCGACAGTTCCAGCTCGTCGACTTTCTTCAGCAGCAGCGGGTTGAATTCCAACCCATCATCCACGTCCGAACGTGTCGCCGACTCAGGCTCGTCAAAGTTCACAAAGATCGACAGCTGGTCTTGCAAAATGCGTGCGGCATAGGCCACGGCGTCATCTGGCGTCAGCGACCCATCGGTTTCGATCTTCATCGTCAGCTTGTCATAGTCCAGAACCTGACCTTCACGGGTAGGCTGCACTTCATAGCTGACCTTTTTCACCGGCGAATAGATCGCATCAATCGGGATCAACCCGATTGGTGCATCTTCGGGGCGATTTTTGTCAGCAGAAACATAGCCTTTGCCGGTGTTGACGGTCAGTTCCATGAACACGTCAGCGCCATCATCAAGGTGGCAGATCACGTGATCCTTGTTCAGAACCTCAATCCCACCTGTTTCCGAGATGTCGCCAGCCGTCACAACGCCTGGACCCTTGGCGGAAATCGAAAGACGCTTTGGCCCTTCAATGTCCATGCGCAGGCTGACGCCTTTCAGGTTCAACACGATGTCAGTGACGTCTTCGCGCACACCGGCTACGGATGAAAATTCATGCAGGACGTTGTCGATCTGTACCGATGTGATGGCCGCGCCTTGCAGCGACGACATCAAAACGCGGCGCAGCGCGTTGCCCAGCGTTAGGCCAAAGCCACGCTCCAGCGGTTCAGCGATCACAGTAGCCGTGCGCGACGCGTCTGGGCCGGGGTTAACCACCAGCTGCGTCGGTTTGATCAGTTCGGCCCAATTTTTGTGGATCATGCGTATAGCCTCCATACTTGTCTTCTGCCCATGTCCCTAAGCAGTCGACGCCCGAGGATGTAGAAATGCCGAAATCGGGCCGTGCGCAAACCGCGCCCGGCCCGATAAAATAGAAAACCCTTAAACGCGGCGGCGCTTTGGTGGACGGCAGCCGTTGTGAGCCATTGGCGTTACATCACGGATAGACGTGATGTTCAGACCAGCAGCAGCCAGCGCACGCAGCGCGGACTCACGGCCCGAACCTGGGCCCTGCACTTCAACTTCCAGCGTTTTCACGCCATGCTCTTGCGCCTTACGCGCTGCATCTTCAGCAGCCATCTGGGCAGCATAAGGAGTCGATTTGCGCGACCCTTTAAAGCCCATGGTGCCCGAAGACGACCAAGAGATTGCGTTGCCCTGAACGTCAGAGATCAGGATTTTTGTGTTGTTGAACGAAGAGTTCACATGAGCAACGCCAGCGGCGATGTTCTTGCGCTCTTTTTTCTTCATACGGGTCTTATCGCGTGCCATTATTCAACGCCCCCTTATTTCTTCTTGCCAGCAATGGCCTTTGCAGGGCCTTTGCGGGTACGAGCGTTGGTGTGGGTACGCTGACCACGAACCGGCAGGCCACGACGATGGCGCAAGCCACGGTAGCAACCAAGGTCCATCAAGCGCTTGATGTTCATCGATGTTTCACGACGCAGGTCACCCTCAACGGTGAAGTTCGCGTCGATATGTTCGCGGATCGCGAGCACTTCGGCATCCGAAAGCTCGTTTACGCGGCGGGCGCGGTCAATGCCAACAGCCTCACAGATCAACTCTGCGGTGTGGGAACCGATCCCGGTGATATAGGTCAATGCGATGGGGACACGTTTCCCCGTCGGAATGTTTACGCCAGCAATACGAGCCACGCGCGCTTCCTTTCGTTGCGGTTCCGTTATGCCAGAACCTTTTTTCACAACCCAAGAGCGGCGTCTCCGCCCTTGATGTTTTCCGTTTACAATTTTGAGAGACCCAAAGTGCGAAACGATTCCCCTAGGGGACGCCGTGCAATATGGGGTTTTGACCCGCCCGTCAAGGGCAGGCCCGTGTTTAATCGCCGCTGTTCAGCACAGTTGCGATAGAACCCGCAACCACATCCATTTCGGCCAAACCATCCACGGACGACAGCGCGCCTTTGGCATAGTAATACCCGATCAAAGGCGAAGTTTTCTTGTAGTATTCCATCAACCGCGTGCGCAGCGCCTCTTCGGTGTCATCCGCGCGCCGCACCATCTTGTCCGACCCGCAGCTGTCACACACCCCTGCCACCGCTGTGGGCTTTGTCTGGTCATGATAGACCGCGCCGCAACCGCCACAGGTATAGCGTCCAGTGATCCGCGCGACCAAGGCCGCATCATCCACCCGCATTTCAATCACAGCGTTCAGCTTTTGGCCCGTATCGGCCATCAACTGGCCCAAAGCATCGGCTTGCGCCAAGGTGCGGGGAAAGCCGTCAAAAATGAACCCGCCACCCGCCGCGCCGCCCAACTTTTCACGGATCAAGCCAATCACGATTTCATCCGTAACCAACTCACCCCGTTCCATTACGGCAGCCACTTTGCGCCCCATCTCGGACCCCGAGGTTTTGGCCTCGCGCAGCATATCGCCTGTCGACAGTTGCACCATCTGGCGCTCATCGACCAACCGCTTTGCTTGCGTGCCTTTGCCAGCGCCGGGCGGCCCGAGAAGGATGATATTCGGCATAGGGCCCCCTTAGCGACGTGCTGGTGCTGGCTTGCCGCGCTTTTTCCCACGCAGCTGCGATTTTTCAATCAACCCTTCATACTGATGAGCCAACAGATGCGACTGAACCTGATTGATCGTATCCATCGTTACCGACACCACGATCAGCACCGAGGTGCCGCCAAAATAGAACGGAATCGCCAGCTGATGCCGCAGAATTTCCGGCAGCAAACAGACCAATGCCAGATAGCCAGACCCAAGCACCAATACACGGTTCACCACGTATTCCAGATACTCCTCGGTCTTTTTGCCGGGGCGAATGCCAGGCACAAAACCGTTCTGGCTTTTCAGGTTCTCGGCCACATCTTCAACTTTGAACGCCACGTTGTGTGTGTAGAAATAGGCAAAGAAAACAATCATACCGACAAAGAAAATCAGATAGAGCGGCTGCCCCGGGCCGAAATACGCAAGGATCGTCGACATGATCGGGCCGGTTTGCGCACCCGAGAAGGTCGAAATTGTCATTGGCAGCAGCAGCAAGCTGGACGCGAAAATCGCCGGAATAACACCCGCTGGGTTGACCTTAACAGGCAAATGGCTCGAGCCGCCATCATAGACCTTCATGCCCACCTGACGGCGGGGGTACTGAATATGGATTTTGCGCAAGGCGCGTTCCATGAACACCACGAAGGCAATCACGACCACAACCATTACGATGACGCCCACGATCACAGCAGGCGACAACGCGCCAGACCGACCCTGAGAAAAGAACTGCGCCAAAGCCGCAGGAATTTCCGCAACAATGCCGACGAAAATGATCAGCGAAATACCGTTGCCAATGCCGCGTGCAGTGATCTGTTCACCCAACCACATCAGGAACATCGTGCCGCCAACCAGCGTCACCATGCACGATGCAATAAAGAACCAACCGGGATTTGTTACCAAATCCCCGCTCTGCAAACTGACGGCGATGCCATATGACTGGAACGAGGCCAGCACAACCGTGCCATAGCGCGTGTATTGGTTGATCTTTTTCTGGCCTTGCTGGCCCTCTTTCTTCAATTGCTCCAGCCGCGGCACCATGGCCGTCAGCAGCTGCACGATGATCGAGGCCGAAATGTAAGGCATGATCCCCAGGGCGAAAATCCCCATGCGCGAAATCGCGCCGCCGGTGAACATGTTCAACATGCCCCCGATGCCGCCACTGATTTCCGCCATAAAGTTCTTCAGGGCTGTCCCATCGATCCCCGGTACAGGAATATAAGTCCCGATCCGGTACACGATCAGCAAGCCGATCGTGAAAAAGATGCGTTGACGCAGGTCGGTCGCCTTACCCAGCGCCCCCCAGCTCAGGTTGGCCGCCATTTGTTCCGCAGCTGATGCCATGGTAAAATTTCTCCACAGGCGCTAAAGGAAGCGCCGCCAACCGTTTTCCGGTCGGCGGCGCGAGAAAACTTATTAGGGATGTAAGCAGTCTTGCGACCACTCACAACCTATTATTCAGCCGCAGCCGCCACTTGTGCCGTAACTGTGAGGCTACCACCGGCTTTTGCGACCGCTTCAATGGCCGATGCCGACGCGCCAGTTACGATCAGCGTAACCTTGGCTTTCAGCTCGCCTTTGGACAGAACGCGAATACCGTCCAGCTTTTGCTTGGTCAAACCGGCCGCGATGATTGCGTCTTCGGTGATGTCGGCTTTGATGTCCAGCTTGCCAAGGTCGATGAATTTCTGGATCAGGCCCAGGTTCACAACGGCATAATGCTTTGCATTCGGCTTGGTAAAGCCGCGCTTTGGCAGGCGGCGATACAGCGGCATTTGCCCGCCTTCGTAACCACCAATAGAAACGCCCGAACGCGATTTCTGACCCTTGATACCACGGCCAGCGGTTTTACCCTTGCCCGAACCCGGACCACGCGCCTTGCGCTTTTGTTTCTTCGCTGCACCAGCGTTATCGGAAAGTTCATTCAGTTTCATGTCGCTTCTCCTATTGCCGGATGTGACCCCCAGCGACGGGAGCGGCCAAACGCGGCGTTTCTTGTTGATTCTTGTGACTATGAGGGGCCACTGGGAGCGTATAGAGGTAAGTAGTAGAGGGTTCAAGACTACACTGCAAACATCGTTATTCTTTGGGTTTCAAGATGGCTTCAATAGGGGCTCTTTTATTCTCTGGGAGCATATCCCACAACTCTTGTTGCTCTCGAGGTCGAGTGATCATCTGTTCGACAATTTCATTGAGGAGCCTAAACATAGTTGCTGCTATTGACGGATCATCATCAACAGAAATCACTCCGGGATGGACAGACTCGTTTCCAATAATCCGAAGCGAATGCATAACTTTTGTGAGCCCCGGTGATAAGCCCTGCTTATAAAGCGCGTTGATGTCTTTATTGATGTCCTTCCCATCTTGTCCAAGCTCTTTTAGCAAGACTTGCATAGCCAATCGCAAAAGAGCGACCGAAGCCCTAGGCGAACTCGAATACACCCGACCGGCTTCCTCAAATAGCTTCCGAACTGAAGCTGGCATGTCTTGGCTAGGAATTCCTACCGGCCCTGTTTGTGGATGGATTAACCTTCCAGCCAGCCAAATTGCCACCTCTCCACAGGAATCACACCTCGACAAATCCAAATTGTAGATCTCAAAACTGTAAGGATCACGCCGGATCAACGATGGGAAAACAGTTCCCTCCAAAGAGCGACTAACCTCCTGCAACCAAGCAAGATTTTTACGGCTGTCTTCGGTGTCTTGTCCTTTCAACTCCTTTTCGACCTTCTGTATCCATGGAGCATCAGGCTTTTGGGGAACGTCATCTTTTTTGAACCATTCACTCCGCAAAGACCCCCAGTACTGATGAGTGTTGATTGTCACTGAGAACTGACCCGGCATTGTCACCGCGATTTGACCCACCCATTAGTTATGTTCTCTATGTCATGATGGCGTCAATGCTGTTGCCTCCTTTCGCTTTTTCTTCGCTG
Organism: Pseudorhodobacter ferrugineus DSM 5888; assembly: GCF_000420745.1. Taxonomy (GTDB): domain Bacteria; phylum Pseudomonadota; class Alphaproteobacteria; order Rhodobacterales; family Rhodobacteraceae; genus Pseudorhodobacter; species Pseudorhodobacter ferrugineus. Next base: position 210 of record NZ_ATVN01000016.1, on the reverse strand, counting down.
TTTCGGAGCTGGCCTTGAAGCGGTAGCTGTCATTGCCAGTCTCGAGGATGTGGCAGCGATGGGTAAGACGATCGAGCAGTGCGGTGGTCATCTTGGCATCGCCGAACACGCTGGCCCATTCGCTGAAGCTCAGGTTGGTGGTGATGATGACGCTGGTGCGTTCATACAGCTTGCTCAGAAGGTGGAAGAGCAATGCACCGCCAGAGGCAC
>NZ_ATVN01000015.1 GCF_000420745.1 Pseudorhodobacter ferrugineus DSM 5888 | reverse complement strand
TTTGCTGAGCAGTTTGCCAAATGCAGAATGGCTGCTTGCAGATCGAGGCTATGATGCCGACTGGTTCCGCGAAGCCTTGTCAGAAAGGGGTACAAGGCCCTGTATCCCAGGTCGCAAATCACGCAACAAGACCATTCGATACGACAAGCGCCGTTACAAACGCCGCAACCGCATCGAAAGAATGTTTGGCAGGCTCAAAGATTAGCGACGCGTCGCAACCCGCTACGACCGCTGTCCAAAGGTATTCCTGTCAGCAATTGCACTCGCTGCAACCGTCATATTCTGGTTATGAGTCCTGAACCTAGGGACATTGCCTATTGGTTTCCTGTCTCTGGAACACGCCAAGCTGGTGGTCGACCTAGGACAAGGTGTGTAATTCGGCTCCCTCGCAGGATGTGAAGACACGGTCCTTTTAGACGGCATTGAAAAGAAAGCTGCCGCGGTTTTGACTCCCTTGAATGTATATCCAGATGCCCGGACACTTGCATACAACTCTCATAGTGCAGAGGCTACAATCCAAAGATCATCAAGGTTCCCGGAAGGTCAAAAGGGTCAGGAGTAGGTATTTTATTCCTCACGGCACTATAAGGTCACGAGGAATATTTGATTAACCGCGCATTGTTTGGACATGTTTCGATTTCAGTTGTGCAACCGACGAAGCGGCCATTCGTGCACCGCGCAGCATCCTGAGCATCCGGTTCATACCCGCCATTCGCTGCGCCGCCACGGTTCGCTTACATTCAGTCGTTTTTGAACACAGCGCACACCGGGCAATGCAGCGCATTCGCAAGCCACCTTAAAAGCCAAGCCTGCCGCGTTAAGGTAAAACCGAAACTCACCGCATTCTGGCGCCGTGTTCGCGTTAAAATCAGGTTAACAAAAATAACATTTATACATAAATTCAAAGTCTTACAGAAATGTTCGCACGCGGACAATGTGCAGACATTTACCCCTGCGTACCTTGATCCAGATAAACTGCGCAGCCTGTTAGGGCGGCATAATCATCCTCAACCACGCTGACGGAAAAGTTTTTCATAAAGCCGGAAAAGCGGCCCTTGTCGCGGAAAGCGGCCTCAAACCCCATCTGGGTCAAATAGGGCGCAATCGCCCGAGAGACCCCGCCACACAAATAAATCCCGCCAAAAGGCAGGTGAGTGAGCGCGAGATTGCCTGCCTCGGCCCCCAAAAGCCGCGTAAAAAGGCGGGCCACATCGGGTGCAAAGCCGCCCTCGGCCTCGTTGGCCAGCCCGCCCATAATCGCGGCCGCCGTCGCCTCGGACGGACTGCCTGCTTCTTTGGAAACAAAGGCAAACAAGCGCTCCAACCCGCGCCCAGACAGCACGTCCTCAACCCCGGGAAAGCCATGCGCCGTTTCCACGAAATGGGCCAATCGCAGGTCCGCCTCGTTTCTAACGGGCATATTCACATGCCCGCATTCCGAGGCTGCGACCACGCGCCCCCAAGGGGTTTCATGAACGGGGGCCGCATTGAAACCCGTCCCCACCCCGATAACCAGCTTGGCTGCAATAGGGTCTGGCTCGCCCTGCCCGATGACGGGCCGCAAGTTTTCGGGTGCGATATATCCCAAGGCATGACCTTGCGCTTGGAGGTCGTTCAAAATTGCCACCATTTCTGCCCCTGTCGCGCGGGTCAGGGTTGGTCCATCAATTGTCCAATCAAGGTTGGTCATCGTCGCCACGCCCTGGGCAACGGGGCCCGCAACAGCAACACAGGCTCCCCCACACTCGACATCAGGCAGCGCCTCAAGATAGGCGCGTAGGATGGTCTCCAGCCCGGGGAAATCAGCGTTGCGAAAGCGGCGGACTGTACCTTCTTGCAACACCTTCCCATCTGCCAGCGCCACACGAGTATTCGTGCCACCGATATCGGCAACCAAAGACAGGCGGGATTTGAGGGGTAGGGGCATTGAGAGACTCCGTTGCTCAGGCGCTACGCGACAAGGCAGCCCTGAGCGCGTGATAGGATGCTTTGGGGGTACGCTGCAAGGTTTCGAAGTCGACATGGATCAGGCCAAACCGTTTTTCATAGCCCAGTGACCATTCAAAGTTATCCATCAGCGACCACGTGAAATAGCCTTTCACAGGTATCCCATCAGCAACGACCCGCCGGATGGCCGCCAGATGCTGCGCGAGATAGTCGATGCGGGGGGTATCAGCCACGATGCCGCCCTCAAGCACATCCGTACCCGCCATGCCGTTTTCGGTAACATAGAGCGGCAGATCACCGGAATATTCGGCAGCGGTGCGGCGCAAGAAAAACTCCAACCCCTCGGGGTAGATTTCCCAGCCCATCTGCGTTTTGGGCAAGGGGCCTTCGATCTCCTTATGGGCAGGCCAAGGGCCGGAGGCAGGGGCGATCAGTTTGCGGGTATAGTAATTGATGCCGACCCAATCCACGGGGGCGGATATGGTGGCCATGTCATCTTGCCAGCCTGGCGGCATGTGGGGGGCAAGCCCTTCTAGTACGTCTGCGGGGTACTCCCCCTTGAACATCGCAGACAAAAACCAGCGGTTGTAATAACCGTCATAAAGGTTGGCCGCCGCCGCAGCCTCGGGCGTGTCATCGGCGGGGGCGGCATATTCCATGTTGCACACAGCGCCAAGATTGCCCATGCCCAGCCCGCGCATCACCCCAATAGCGCGACCATGTGCAAGGCCCACATGATGCATTGCCCGCGCCGTTGCGCGAATATCGCGCAAGCCAGGCGCATGATGACCCAGAAAATGCGACAGCCACGCCACGCACCACGGCTCGTTTATCGGCGCGGCGGACCAGACCCTGTCGCCAATCCGCTTCATCACCACGTAGGTATAATCGGCAAACCAATCGGCAATATCGCGGTTGCGCCACCCGCCCATATCCGCAAGGGCCGAAGGCAATTCCCAATGGTACAAGGTGGCGGCGGGTTTCAGCCCACGTTCCAACATGCCATCCACCAAACGGTCGTAATAATCTAACCCCTCTTGGTTTACCGGCCCGCGACCTTCGGGCATGACCCGCGCCCAAGAGGTAGAAAAGCGGTAGGCATCAAACCCCGCCGCTTGCATCAAATCGAAATCTTCGGGCCAGCGGTGATAGTGGTCACAAGCGACCGAGCCGTTTTCAGCGCGAACCACATTGCCGGGGGTTTGGGCAAAATCATCCCAATGGGTGCGGCCCGCGCCGCCAAAGGAATGCCCTTCGATTTGATAGCTAGAGGTGGCGGCCCCAAAGAGAAAGTCATTTGGGAAGTCGGATCGTTTTGGCAACATCGGTCAGGGCCTTTGCGGAGCAGGGCCAGTGGATTGGCCAATAATCAATTCCGCCTCAAGCAAGCGGTTGGACGCAGAGGGCAAAGTCCCTGCGATGGTGTCCAAAAGCATCGCGGCCGCCAGCCGTCCGGCCTCGCGTACGGAGGAACGGGTCGCGGTAAAGATCGGCACATCGCCACCGTTTTTCATATAGCTCAGATCATCGTCATGGATGATGACCGACACATCACGGCCCATGATCAAACCGCGCTCTTCAATCGCACGCCGCGCGCCCAAGGCGATAATCATCGACGACACCAAAACCGCTGTCGGCGGGTCGGGCAGGGCAAGCATGTCGCGCACGGCCTGATAGCCTAAACCTTCGGTCATTTCGATGGACCGCATCAAGGATGGGGCAGCTGTCAGCCCACGTGCAACCAGCGCCTCGGTATAACCATTACGGCGGCGGATCGCGAAATCCATGAATTCCAAACCATTTACCAACCCAATGCGGCGATGCCCAAGGTCGAGCAGGAAGTCGGTCGCACGGCGAAAGGCGCGGCGATTGTTCACATCCACCCAAGAATAGGGCAGGTCGGCACCGGTTGCGCGCCCGTGCACCACAAAAGGCATACCAATTTCATGCAATAGGCGAATGCGGTTGTCATCATGCTTGGGGGAGTGAACGATGACACCATCAACATTGCCGCGGGATTTCATTTCGCGGTAAACCCGCGCTTCGTCGCCATCTGGAACGATGGACAAAATCAGATCATAGCCCGCCTTGGAATAGGTTTCGCCGGCACCGGCGATGAAGTCGGCAAAGATCGGGTTGACGATTTCATGTTGGGTTTCAACGGGGATCACGTGGCCCACAGCCATCGCTCGCCCCGTAGCAAGGCGGATCGCCCGCGTGTTGGGTTTGTAATTGTACCGACTGGCGGCTGCGACCACCTTTTCGCGCGTGGCCTCATTGACCTCGGGATAGCCGTTGAGCGCACGGCTAACAGTTGTTGGCGACAGGCCAAGCTTTTGCGAAAGGTCTTTCAGGTTCATTTTGGCCCAAAGCGGTTTGAATTCTTTTGAAAGACTAGCGACAAGGTTAGCAGAGGTCAAAGGCAATTTTTGACGGCTTAGGTGGGAGGTTGGTGTTAAAAACGGCCTTTTTAAGTTTAAGATAGTTATTTTCGATACTCATGATGCTGCAACTCATGATTGACTCAAAGGGGTAAATCGCGGATGGTCAGGGTTCCAAAGCGGTTTGGATTTGATTCCACCGCTGGAAAAATGAACAAATCGCCTGAAGGCGGGATCATCGGGAGGGAAATATGAAATCCACTTATCTTATGGGGGCCGCCGCGATTGCGTTGCTGGCCGGTGCAGCACATGCGCAAGACCTGAAATTCGCCCCCGGAGAGGATGCGCGTTTCAACTGGGACAGCTTTGAAGCGCTTAAGGCCACCGACCTGAAAGGTCAAAGCCTGAAAATTGACGGCCCTTGGGGCGGCGTTGACAAAGAGCTGTTCGAAAGCGTTATTGCCTATTTTGAAGCGGCGACGGGTGCTGATGTGGAATACACCGGCGGCGACGGGTTTGAGCAGCGCGTGATGATTGATGTTGAGGCAGGCTCGCCGCCAGGTATCGCCGTTATCCCGCAGCCCGGCCTTGCCGCAGACCTTGCCAAGCGCGGCAAGCTGACGGCATTGCCAAGCGAGACGACCGATTGGTTGAAAGAAAACTATGCAGCCGGCCAATCTTGGGTCGACCTTGCAACCTATGCAGGCCCCGACGGGAACAAGGCACTGTACGGCATGTTCTATAAGGTCGATGTGAAGTCGCTGGTTTGGTATGTGCCTGAAAACTTTGAAGATGCAGGCTATGCGATCCCCACGTCGATGGAAGAGCTGAAGGCATTAACCGATCAGATCGTTGCTGATGGTGGCACGCCATGGTGCATCGGTCTGGGCTCGGGTCCGGCAACGGGCTGGCCTGCGACTGACTGGGTCGAAGACATGATGCTGCGCAACAACACCCCCGCAGATTATGACGCATGGGTCAGCAACGAGATGAAGTTTGACGACTCCAAGGTTGTCGCCGCGATTGAAGATTTCGGCTTTTTCGCGCGCAACGACAAATACGTCGCTGGGGGGGCCGGTGCCGTTGGGTCCACCGATTTCCGCGATAGCCCGAAAGGTTTGTTTGCATCGCCACCTGCCTGCTACATGCACCGTCAGGCAAGCTTTATCCCGTCCTTCTTCCCAGAAGGCACTGTGGTTGGGCAAGATGCGGACTTCTTCTACTTCCCATCCTATGCAGACAAGGACTTGGGCAAGCCTGTCCTTGGCGCTGGCACATTGTTTGTGATCACCCAAGACAGCCCAGTGGCCGAAGCGTTCATGAAGTTCCTGCAAACCCCAATCGCGCATGAGATCTGGATGGCGCAAAAGGGCTTCCTGACCCCGCATAAAGGCGTGAACCCCGAAGCATACGGCGACCCGACCTTGCAAAAAATGGGTGGCATTCTGCTGGGGGCTGACACCTTCCGCTTTGACGGGTCCGACCTGATGCCGGGCGCGATTGGCGCAGGCGTGTTCTGGACTGGGATGGTGGACTACACTGCTGGCAAAGATGCCGCTGCGGTTGCGACCGATATCCAAAAGACTTGGGACAGCATTAAGTAAGCTGAACCAACGCATTGCCCAGCCCGGCACTCCTGTCGGGCTGGCATCACTTTTACGGCTGCCAAAGCTTTGGCGCCGGTATGATACCGGTTTCAAATATGACGAAATAGGGGGGCGTGATGGAACAGTTCGTAATGGCGGCTGTGACAATTTTGATCGGCGTATTTGGCTGTATTTGTTACTTTTTTCTGTCGAACATGGCGCTGGATCGGTTGTATCCTGCATCCGGTCCGATGGCGGGTGCCAACATCAACCGCGCAAACCAAATCCGGCCTTGGTTGTTTATGTTTCCGGCCTTGGCGCTGCTGACAGTCTATCTGGTCTATCCGGTGTTTGTGTCGATTTATTTGTCGTTCATGGATGCTGAAGGTGATAATTTCGTTGGGGCGGCCAATTATATCTGGCTAATCAACGACGATAAATTCCGCGAAAGCATGTTCAACAATCTTCTCTGGCTCGTGTTCGTGCCCGCAGCCTCTACGCTGTTCGGACTGATTGCGGCAGCTGTGACCGACCGCATTCGCTGGGGCAACTTCGCCAAGGCGATGATCTTTATGCCGATGGCGATTTCCTTTGTGGGTGCCGCCGTCATTTGGAAATTGGTTTATGAATACCGCCCAGACGGGCAAGAACAGATCGGCATCCTGAACGCCGTTTGGACGAATATGGGCGGCGAGGCGCAGACATGGCTTACCTCCCCCGTCATCAATTCATTCTTGCTGATGATCGTGCTGGTCTGGATTCAAACCGGTTTCGCGATGGTAATCCTTTCGGCAGCCTTGCGCGGCATTCCCGAAGAAACGATCGAGGCTTCTATCCTTGACGGGGCATCGCCCTTGCAGATTTTCATGAAAATCAAGGTTCCGCAAATTTGGGGAACCATTCTTGTTGTTTGGACCACAATCACCATCACCGTGCTGAAGGTGTTTGACATCGTGCTGACCATGACCAACGGCCAATGGGGCACCCAAGTTCTGGCCAACCTGATGTTTGATTGGATGTTTCGCGGCAATGACACGGGGCGCGCGTCAACAGCGGCTATTATAATTATGCTGATGGTGACGCCAATCATGATCTGGAATATCCGCAACGCCGCACGGGAGGCCCGTTAATGGACAATATCGTAGGAACCAAATCGCGGCTGGTCTGGGCAGTGAACCTGTGTGCCTTGGCCTTGGTGGTTTTGTGGACATTCCCGACCTTTGGGCTGCTTGTGTCCAGCTTTCGCGACCGTGACCAGATTTCGGCATCCGGTTGGTGGAAAGCGATGTTCCCTGCCGAGGCATCGGTGCAATACCGTGCAGCTGGTCCTGACACAGCTGTTTTGAAAGACGGGCTGTATGTGCTGGAAGGGAACATATTTGATGGCGGGCCTGGCAAGGTAACAGCCTTTGGAACGTCGATCCGCGAACCGGGTGCGCATTTGGTGAATGAACCTGTCGTGACGGACGCAGGCGAAACCGTTGCGGTTTTGGCGAATGGCGATTTCACCATCACCTCGCCCACCGCAATGGAAGGCGGCCGCGGCATGCGGATTTTTGCCACCTCGGTCACGCCGGCGCGGTTTACCTTTGAAAACTATGGCAGGGTTTTAGGGGCCGAAGGGTTGGGGCGGGCGTTTTTGAACACGCTGACTGTTTCCATTCCCGCAACAGTGATCCCGATTTTGGTCGCCGCCTTTGCCGCCTATGCGCTGGCGTGGATGGAGTTTCCGGGGCGGGCGTTGATCGTGGCCTTGGTGGTGGGGCTATTGGTCGTGCCGTTGCAACTGGCGCTTATACCCTTGTTAAAGCTGCATAATGATATCGGAATTGGCAAGAATTACATCGGCATATGGCTGGCGCATACCGGCTTTGGGTTGCCGCTTGCTATATACCTGCTCCGAAATTACATGATCGGCCTGCCACGAGAGATTATTGAGAGCGCGCGGGTTGATGGCGCCACGGATTTTCAGATTTTCCTGAAGATCATCCTGCCGCTGTCGTTCCCCGCACTGGCCAGCTTCGCGATATTTCAGTTCCTGTGGACATGGAATGACCTGCTGGTTGCCCTCGTGTTTCTTGGCAATTCGGCCGATCAATTGGTCATGACTGGGCAGCTGAAAAACCTGATGGGGTCGCGCGGCGGCGATTGGGAAATTCTCGCAACTTCGGCTTTTGTCACCATTGCGGTGCCCTTGGTCGTGTTCTTTGCAATGCAAAAATATTTGGTCCGTGGCCTACTGGCCGGATCTGTGAAATAAGGATAAGGGCCATGGGAATGGTAGAAAAACCAAATGCGGTCGCTTGGGCGCAGGACAAAAATTGGTGGCGCGGCACGGTGATCTATCAGATCTATCCGCGCAGTTTTCAGGACAGTAATGGTGACGGGATTGGCGATTTGGCCGGTATCGTGCAACGCCTGCCGCATATTGCCGAGCTGGGCGCCGATGCGATTTGGATCAGCCCGTTCTTCACCTCGCCGATGAAGGATTTCGGCTATGACGTGTCGGATTATTGCGATGTGGACCCGATGTTCGGGCAATTGGCCGATTTTGATGCGGTGATTGCACGGGCGCATGATTTGGGACTGCGGGTGATGATTGATTTGGTATTGTCGCACACGTCGGATGCACATCCGTGGTTCCGCGAAAGCCGTGCCAGCCGCACCAATACCCGTGCCAATTGGTATGTTTGGGCCGACCCAAAAATGGACGGCACTGCACCAAACAACTGGCTGTCGATCTTTGGCGGATCGGCCTGGCAATGGGATGCGCGGCGCGAGCAGTATTTCCTCCACAACTTCTTAACCTCCCAACCCGATCTGAATTTCCATGAACCGCAAGTGCAAGACGCGCTGCTGGATGTCGCGCGGTTTTGGCTCGACCGCGGCGTCGATGGGTTCCGTTTGGATACGATCAACTTTTACACCCATGACAAATACCTGCGCGACAATCCGGCCTTGCCACCCGAACAGCGCAACGCCGATACAGCGCCCGCCGTGAACCCCTATAACCACCAGATGCATCTGTTTGACAAAAGCCAGCCCGAGAACATCGAGTTTTTGAAAAAGCTGCGGGCGGTAATGAAGCCCTATAATGCGGCGGCGGTGGGTGAAGTGGGCGATGCGCAACGCGGCCTAGAGATTTTGGGCGAATACACGCGCGGCGATGACCGGATGCAGATGTGCTATGCCTTTGAATTCCTGTCGCCCAAGCGGTTGACGCCTGCGCGTGTCGTAGAGACTTTTGACGCACTAGAGGCCGCGGCCCCTGATGGCTGGGCCTGTTGGGCATTTTCCAACCATGACGTGGTGCGCCATATCACGCGTTGGGGCCTTTCTGTAAAGGCAGCAAAGGCTTATGCGACTCTCCTCATGTGCCTTCGTGGATCTGCTTGCCTGTATCAGGGCGAGGAATTGGGCTTGCCCGAGGCCGATATCGCCTTTGAGGATTTGCAAGACCCTTACGGCATAGAGTTTTGGCCTGAATTCAAAGGCCGCGATGGTTGCCGTACGCCGATGGTTTGGCAGTCAGACAATCAAACCGGCGGTTTCAGTGCGGGCAAGCCGTGGTTGCCCGTGCCAGCCCAGCATTTGCAATTGGCAGGTGAAACGGCCAGAGGCGCGGACAGCCTGTTTGCCCATTATCAAACAGCCCTTGGCCTGCGTCGTCAGTTTCCGGTATTGCGCAGCGGCGTGCAGCGCGGGCTGACAGCCCAAGGCGATTTGCTGACGTTTATCCGCGAAACCGACACTGGCGAGGATGCGCTGTTTTGCGCTTTTAACCTTGGCGATCAATCCATCGAGCTGCCTGCGCCAAAGGGGCTGTGGCAATCGGTTTGGCCAAATGGAGGTGCTGCCTTAGGCAAAACCATTACCTTGGGTCCGTGGCAAGTTTGCCTCGCGTCCAAAGCGTGAATTGAAGGGGAGGGGGAAGACACATGGCTGATCTTAAGCTTACGAATGTCGAAAAGGCCTATGGCGAGGTGAAGGTGCTTGCCAATATCAACCTCGACATCAAACAAGGTGAGTTGATCGTGTTTGTCGGCCCTTCGGGTTGTGGCAAATCGACGTTGCTGCGGATGATCGCAGGGTTGGAGCGGATTACGGGCGGCACGTTGGAAATTGACGGCCAAGTCGTGAATGACGTGCCGCCTGCGCAACGTGGCATCGCGATGGTATTCCAATCCTACGCGCTGTATCCGCATATGACAGTCCGCGAAAACATGGAATTTGCGCTGAAAATAGCCAAGAAAACCAAGGCCGAGATTGCAGCGGCGGTGGGCAAGGCGGCTGATATCTTGCAATTGACGCCGTATCTGGACCGTTTGCCCAAGGCGCTGTCGGGGGGGCAGCGTCAACGTGTGGCAATTGGCCGGTCAATTGTGCGCGATCCAAAAGTGTATTTGTTTGACGAGCCGCTGTCGAACCTTGATGCGGCCTTGCGCGTGGCCACACGGATTGAGATCGCCCAGCTAAAGGAACAAATGGCCGACCGCACGATGATCTATGTCACCCATGATCAGGTCGAGGCGATGACCCTTGCCACCCGTATTGTGGTTTTGGCAGGGGGCGGGATCAGCCAGGTTGGCAGCCCGTTGGATTTGTATGAACGCCCGCAAAACGAATTTGTCGCACAATTCATCGGGTCGCCCGCGATGAATCTGTTGGCGGGCGAAGTTGTGGAAACGGGCGCGCAAACGGTGGTCAAACTGGACGGTGGCGGCACGGCACGGTCTGCGGTGCCAACCTTGACCGCCGATTTGGGTATGAAAGTGAATATCGGCGTGCGCCCCGAGGATTTGGTCGCAACCGACGCCGCCCCGATTTTCACGGGCGAGGTAGAGATAACCGAAGCCTTGGGCGAAGTGACCTTACTCTATTTCAAGCGCCAAGGAGACGCGGCGCAGGTTGTCGGCAAGCTGCCTGGCATTCATGCGGGGTTGCGGCACAAATCCGTCCAACTGACGGCAGACCCCAAAAAGGTCCATTTGTTCCACAACGGGCTTTCGCTGTTGTATCGCTAACAGCCTAGATCAGCGCGATAATCATTAGAAAAATCGCGCTGATTACCGCCGAGACCATAGCAGGAACCCAAAGTGTCTGGCGCGGTGCTGGGATTTTTTGCATATCAATACGTCCTATTTTCAAAACCAATAACCGCATTAATCCGGCATTTAGGTTTATGATGTCTTAACAAGACATGGATATTCGTTGGGATCAGTTGACCGAACTTGATTGGCAAGCCTGTCTGGCCCCGCAATCCTATGGGTTGCGACAAGATTGGAATTTTGGACTTGCGATGCAGCAAATGGGCGCAAATGTTGGGCGGGCAGCCATTTTTGATGGCACAAGGCTAGTGGCAATTGCCCAAGTCATGCAGCGCCGTGGGGTACGGGTGTTGGGGCAGGGGCCGGTTTGGTTAGAACCGCTGGACGAGGGACAAAAACGCCATATCGTCCGGCGCTTGGCATGTCATACAGGCGCAACCATCGTAACGCCAACCAAACAGATGGCGGGCTGGGGGTTGGTTCCGCTTATCACGCCAAAATCCTACGCACATTGGTCTATCAACCATCCCGCAGATATTTTGCGCAAAGGTTTGCAGGGTAAATGGCGCAATCGCTTGCTGAAGGCCGAGGCTGCGGTCACCCCCCATCTGCTGGGCAAAAGAGGGGTGGCAGAGTTGGTTACCCGCGAAGCTGCAACCCGCACCGCGCGCGGCTATGCCAACCTGCCGGGCGATTTGGCAAAGATTTGGGGTGCGGGCAGCCTTTGCCTGGGCTGGCACATGGGCGGGGCCTTGCAAGCAGGCATGGTGTTCTTGATCCACGGCCAAACCGCCACCTATTTTCTGGGCTGGGCCAGCGATGCCGCACGCCAGGCCTTTGCACATGGGCCGATGCTTTGGCAGGCGGCATTGACCCTGCAAAACAGCGGCGTGCGTCTTATCGACCTTGGCGATGTAAACTCGGGCACCGGTGCAAACCTTGCGCGTTTCAAGTTGGGCACAGGGGCGGACGTCGTAGCGCAAGGTCCGACTTGTCTTGTGGTGCCAAGCCGTTAGAACTGGGGCGGCAGGGTGACAACGCGTCGCGATGAAAGCCACGCTGCTATCAGTTACACCTAGGCAGCAACGATGAAGGACCACCCATGAAACGCCCCCCAATCTTTCCTGCGCCGCAGTTTCCACCTGTCAAGCTGCGCGCCTTTCAACGTATGCCACCTGCGGTGTTTCCGGTAATTATGGGGTTGTTTGGGCTTGGCATCGCCTTGCGGCGCGGTGCCGATGCGATTGGCTATCCCGTTGCAATTGCTGAAATTCTGCTGGGCGGGGTTAGTCTGTTGTGGGTGTTCGCCACGCTGGGCTACGTTGCCAAGATGTCCCAACGGCCATCGGTGATTATGGACGATCTTGCCATTTTGCCTGGTCGTGCGGGGCTTGCGGCGATGTCGCTTGGGATGGCGCTGCTGGCGGTGACGCTGCTGCCTTATTCCATCGGTGCCGCCACGGCCGTGATGTTTGCAGCACTTGGCCTGCATGTTGTGATTGCGGGGCTGATTGCGCTGGCCTTGCTGCAAGGACCCGCCGAAGGGCGGCACATCACCCCAGTCTGGCACCTGACCTTTGTCGGCTTTATCATTGCGGCCGTGGCGGCGGCACCTTTGGGTTTCACCAGCCTTGCGACGGGTATTTTGTGGGCAACCTGCGCCATCGCGCTTTGCATATGGGGCGTTAGCATCGTGCAACTTGTCAAGCGCGTGCCACCTGCGCCGCTGCGTCCATTGCTGGCCATTCACCTGTCACCCGCGGCCTTGTTTGGCACTGTGGCGCTGCTGCTGGATATGCCGATGCTTGCAATGGGGTTTGCGGTGTTTGGTGGGGCCATTTTGCTTGCCATGATCGCCACAGCACGCTGGATCACTGAATCGGGCTTCTCTGCCCTTTGGGGTGCATTCACCTTTCCTTTGGCCGCCTATGCAAGCCTGCTTTTGGGGCTTGGTGCCAAAATGGGGCCGAACAGTGTTTGGGTTTGGGCCGGTATCGCGGTCCTAACCGCCGCGATTGGGATCGTGCCCGCCATTGCGCTGAAAGTTCTGCAAGCCTGGACAAAGGGCACATTGGCCGCCAAAACCAATGCCGCCACCGCCTAGCGGATTTGCGCGACAAAGGCGCGGGCGATAGCCAATCCCGCGGCATCGGCAGCCGCCCCCGAAAGCGCCGCATGTTTTTCATGCTGCGCAATCCAATCGGATGCCATGCTCTCGATCTGGCTTGGGAAACGATTGATCCAGCTGGCGACGACCTGTTGGTTGGCTTCAAAGTGAAACTGGGTCGCATAGCCCGCGCGGCCCACGCGAAACGCTTGGTTTTGAACCGAGGCGCTGCTAGCCAAATGAATGGCCCCATTGGGCAGGTCAAACGTGTCCGAATGCCATTGAAATGCTGTAAAACCGCCTGCCAAACCGGACAATACCGGATCTTTGGCTGCGGCATCGCTTGGGGCGATCTGAACCCATCCAAACTCTGGTGCGGTGCCAATGTGGTTTTTCGCGCCAAAACCCCGCGCCATCAACTGGCTGCCAAGGCATATCCCCAAAACGGCTTTGTCTGCGGCAACCATCTGCTGCATCAATCCCGCCAAATGGCGCAGGTATGGGTGGGTCGCATCGGCAAGGGCGCATTGCTCGCCGCCAAACACCACAAGCGCGTCCACGCCGTCAAACCTGTCGGGCAAGGCTTGGCCCAGATAGGGGCGATACTGGTCAATAATCGCCCCGGCTTCGGCCAGCGCCACGCCGACTTGGCCATGTTGGGTGCCGCCGGTGTTTTCCACAATCGCCACACGCATAACGCCCCCTTTCGGTATTTCAAACCACATCACGGCCAATTCACGAACGCAAGTGGGGCATTTGGTCTTGCCATTCCGCCCCATGCATGAAAAGGCAAACCGTCAAACGACCGCTCCCACGGAGGCTACTCATGGAGATTCGCGAGGCACTTACCTTTGATGACGTTCTGCTGGTTCCGGCGGCAAGCTCTGTGCTGCCATCCGATGCGGACACATCCACATTTGTCACCCAATCCATTCGGATGAACATCCCGTTGTTGTCATCTGCGATGGACACTGTGACCGAAGGCCGCATGGCCATTGCTATGGCACAAGCGGGTGGGATTGGTGTGGTTCACCGCAACCTGACCGTAGACCAGCAAGCGCTGGAAGTGCGGCGGGTCAAACGGTTTGAATCCGGTATCGTGTACAGCCCGATCACATTGACGCCCGACCAAACGCTGGCCGATGCCAAGGCGTTGCAGGCCCGCTACAACGTCACCGGTTTTCCTGTGGTGGATGCGTTGGGCCGCGTGGTGGGCATCGTGACCAACCGTGACATGCGCTTTGCCTCGGATGATCGCACGCCGGTTAAGGCCATGATGAGCGCGGATAATCTGGCGATTTTGCAAGAACCCGCCGACCGTCAGGCCGCGATTTCCCTGATGAAAGCCCGCCGGATTGAAAAGTTGCTGATCACCGATGGCAAAGGCAAGCTGACCGGTTTGTTGACCCTGAAAGACACCGAGCAATCTGTTTTGAACCCGCATGCCTGCAAGGATGAGTTGGGCCGGTTGCGCGTGGCCGCAGCCTCGACCGTTGGCGATGCTGGCTTTGAACGCTCGATGGCGCTGATCGAGGCTGGTGTGGACATGGTGGTGATCGACACAGCACACGGCCATTCCGAAGGCGTTGCGCGTGCGGTCGAACGGATCAAAGCCATTTCCAACGCCGTGCAAGTCGTGGCTGGCAATGTGGCCACAGCCGAGGCTACCCGTGCGTTGATAGGCGCGGGTGCGGATGCGGTAAAGGTGGGCATCGGCCCAGGGTCCATTTGTACCACACGGATTGTGGCAGGTGTGGGTGTACCGCAACTGACCGCGATCATGGATGCGGCACAGGCGGCTGGCAAAGTGCCGGTCATTGCCGATGGTGGCATCAAATATTCGGGCGATTTTGCCAAGGCGATTGCGGCAGGTGCGTCTTGCGCCATGGTCGGCAGCGCCATCGCAGGCACCGACGAGGCGCCGGGTGAGGTGATTTTGTACCAAGGCCGTTCGTTCAAATCTTACCGTGGTATGGGCAGCCTTGGGGCAATGGCGCGCGGGTCTGCCGACCGTTATTTCCAGAAAGACGCCGCCAGTGACAAACTGGTTCCCGAAGGGATTGAGGGCCAAGTACCCTATAAAGGCTCGGCTGCGGCGGTTGTTCACCAATTGGTTGGCGGCTTGCGGGCCGCGATGGGCTATACCGGCAATGGCACGATTGCCGATATGCGTGCGAATTGCACATTCGTGAAAATCACGGGGGCAGGGCTAAAGGAAAGCCATGTCCATGATGTGCAGATCACTCGCGAAAGCCCGAACTACCGTATCATGTAGGCCAATCGGCCAGTCCGGAGCCATATCAGCATGACCCCAGCCGCCCGCTACGCCGCCGCAATTGATATCCTTGACAAGATGCTGGCGGGTGAGGCGGCTGAAAAGGCGCTCACCAATTGGGCGCGGTCAAACCGCTTTGCGGGGTCGGGCGATCGGCACGCCTTGCGCGACATCGTGTATGACGTGCTGCGCTGCAAACGGTCCTTTGCGGCCATTGGTGGCGCACATACGGGGCGTGGCCTGGTTCTGGGTGGGCTTCGGGCGGCAAACATAGACCCTGAAACGGTTTTTACCGGTGTGGGCTATGCGCCTGCCAGCTTGTCAGCCGAGGAAAGCGCGGGTTCGCCCGTCTTAACGGAACTAGAGGCGCTTGATTGCCCTGATTGGCTTGCCCCCGAATTGCGCCGCTCACTCGGGGGCTATTTTGAGCCGATCTTGCGCAGCCTTCAATCGCGCGCCCCAATCTTTTTGCGCGCCAACTTGCGCAAGACCACCCGCGCGGGCGCGCAACAGTCGCTTCTGTCCGAAGGCATTGTGACCCAGCCAATCGCCTTGTCCAAAACAGCGCTAGAAGTGCATGAAAACCCTCGAAAAGTTCAAACCTCAAACAGTTTTCTAACGGGGTTGATAGAGCTGCAAGACGCCGCCTCGCAAGCGATTGTCGATATGTTGCCGTTGACCCCCCAAATGCGGGTTTTGGATTATTGCGCCGGAGGCGGTGGAAAATCCCTTGCGATGGCGGGGGTCTGCAAGGCACAGTTTTTCGCCCATGACATCAACCCCTCGCGGATGAAAGACCTGCCCGCAAGGGCAAAACGGGCAGGGGTTAAGGTTGAAACCCTCGCCACCTCTGGCCTGACAAAAGTGGGGGGCTTTGATTTGGTTCTGGCCGATGCGCCATGTTCCGGCTCCGGCAGTTGGCGTCGGGCCCCCGAGGCAAAATGGGCGCTGACCCCAGAACGGCTGGCGGACCTTTTGGCCATTCAGGCCGATGTCATGGACAAAGCAAGCGCTCTGGTTTCGCCCAACGGCATTTTCGCCTACGCGACCTGTTCGCTGTTGCACAGCGAAAACGGCGACCAAGTGGCCGCGTTCTTGGCGCGGCACGGAAATTGGTTTATTGTGTCACAGCACACATTCACCCCGCTGGACGGTGGTGACGGTTTTTTTGCAACCACCCTAAAGCGTGTTGACTAGCCCCATTACTCAACCGATGATTGTTTATGGTTGAGCATTAAGGGCTGGTTAATTTCTTTGCTCCAATGTCAGCCAAGCATGAATGGTTGGAGATGACTGTGGTCAACGCATTGGATATCCGGCGTCATCTTGTGACAACGGCAAAGGACCTAGCGTCCAAGTCTTGGCTGCTTTTGGCAGCAGCCCTTGGCTGTGTCGTGATTAGCGCGTTTGCGCCCGATCGCACATCGCAGCACACCGCTGCCGCCGCAGGGATTACGTTTGCGTCCCTTGTCTTGCTGTTACGCGGCCTTGTATTTTGGGCCAACCGCGCCGATCGCCGTTTGGCACGCGACCTGCAAACGCTCGTAGGCAAAGATGTGACGCCCTGTTTTACAACGGATGACTTCGGCCATCTCCACTACATGAATGCTGCCGCAAAAGACCAATTTACGTCTACCGAAGGCACAACGCTTATCGCCAAATTGGGCGACCATTTTGCAAGTCCCGCCTCCGTCCAGTTCCGCCTGCAAAGCCGCGCGAAAACGACTGGCGCTGCACGTGAAGATGTGGTGACACGGCGCGGTCACACTCGGCTGTCGGTACACAGCCTTTCAATAGGCCGCTATTTATGGCGCCTTGAAGAATTCGTGGATCGCTCACAAGCAGGGCGGGGTGCGGAAATGCTGAGTTTGCCAATGATGGTCGCAAACAAGGCCGGCGTTGTTCTGTTTGCAAATGAGGCCATGCGCCGCCTTTTAGGCTCTCGCCCGAAACGAATGGACAAGGTCTTTACATCGCCTGTTCTGCGGTCTGGCGAAGAGGTATTGATTGCTGGTGCTGAAGGCCCTATCCGCGCGATTTTGGGGGAAATCAACGGCATCGGAGAGCGCCGCGAAATTTACCTTTTGCCGGTAGATGAACAACCGGGCGGCACAGAAATGGTGGCAGATTTTGAAAGCCTGCCTATCGCCATGATAAAGTTTCGTGCAGATGGCACGATGCGCTCGGTAAATGCGGCCGCCCGTGACCTCACGCGCCTCAACAACACTCAGATGCCGTCGATTCATGATCTTTTTGAAGGGCTGGGCCGCTCAATCACGGATTGGCTAGATGATGTCTTGGCCGAACGGGTTGCCACCGCCGCCGAAGTTATGCGCCTGCGGCGGGATGGCAGCGATGTATTTATTCAGGTTTCCCTCCGCCGGATCGTCGACAATGGTCGCCCCGGGGTTCTGGCTGTCTTGCAAGACGCGACCGCCCTAAAAACGCTGGAAGCACAATTTGTGCAAAGCCAAAAAATGCAGGCAATCGGGCAGCTCGCGGGCGGGATCGCACATGATTTCAACAATCTTTTGACCGCGATTTCAGGGCATTGTGACTTGCTGCTCTTGCGGCATGGTCAATCCGACCCTGAATACGCGGACCTTGTACAAATTCATCAGAATGTGAACCGCGCGGCCAGCCTTGTGGGGCAGCTGCTTGCTTTTTCACGCAAACAAACGCTCAAACCCGAACATATTGATCTCCAAGATGTTTTGTCGGATATGACCCATCTTTTAAACCGTCTGGTTGGTGAACGTCTAAAGCTGGTTTTAATGCACGGGGCTGACCTTGGCATGATACGTGCGGATAAGCGACAGCTGGAACAGGTCCTTATGAACCTTGTCGTAAACGCGCGTGACGCGATGGAAGAAGGCGGTGTGATTAGGGTAGAGACCGAAGCAGTGACACTGACGCAGGACACCCAAAAGGACCACGTCGTTCTACCAGCCGGAAATTATTCGGTCATCCGCGTCATAGATGCGGGCTGCGGTATTGCCCAAGATCAGTTGCAGCGCATTTTTGAACCTTTTGTCACCACCAAAGGTGTGGGCAAAGGAACCGGATTAGGGCTCTCGACCGTCTACGGCATTGTAAAACAATCGGGCGGGTTTGTATTCGTTGAAAGTGAGCTTGGGAAAGGGTCGGTCTTCACGCTGTATTTTCCAGTGAATGAGCCCCGCGAACCCAAAAAATTGGCCGCCCAAAAAACTCCCGCTGTTCAGTTGAATAGAACGGGAGAAGGGGTGATCTTGCTTGTCGAAGATGAGGCACCGGTCCGCGCCTTTGCCTCGCGCGCTTTGCGCCTAAGGGGTTACACTGTGTTAGAGGCGGAAAATGCCGAAATCGCCCTTAAAACCCTTGAAGATCCATCCTTGGAAATTGATCTGTTCTTAACCGATGTCGTAATGCCGGGGATGGATGGCCCTTCGTGGGTCCGAGAGGCGTTGATCGAAAGGCCAGACGTACGTGTCGTTTTTGTATCGGGCTATGCCGAAGATTGCCTGTCAGAAAATCAGGCCAAAATTCCCAACTCGGTATTTTTGGCTAAACCCTTTTCACTCAATGAACTTGCAACGGTCGTTCAAGGCCAACTGATGCACTGAAAACCGTCATCAGTGATGGCGCAGGCCTCAGGGAATCGTCGCGTAAAGGGCAAAGTCTTCTGCCGCAAATAAGCGCAGCTTCGCATCCGTGGCTGTACTTAACTCCATACTCGCCGAAGGAGAGACGTTCAGCCGGGGCAAAATAATTTCACAGCCAAGGCGATCCTCAAGAAAAGTTACGAACCCCCCGATGTCCTCATACCGAAACAGATGGTCCACGCCTTTGTCCTTGCGGGATTTCAAGAAGCGCGCCTGAGAGCCGACAGCGGCGAACTCTGGCGGAGTGTCGGAGCAATAGGCGCTGACAAATTCATCGAAACTTACATTGGCAGTACTTTTTTTTGCCTCAATGACATCATCGCGCTGGCGGTAGCGATACCAACTTCCCAACCAATCCTTTGGTTCGCGCATCAAGGCCGCGACCGAAAACGGATGACCAGAGGCCACCTCCAGATAGGGTCCAAGAAACCGATGGAAACGCTGTACAGAGGTATGTTTCAAAACTGGGGGGCGCTGCACAACAAGGGCAGACAACGATTCCAACGCCGCCTCGATAGCTGTGGAGCCCGTCTTTGGCGTGGCCAAAAAAGCAAGCCTCTGATCCCAGAATACCAACATAATCCACATCCTACCCATTTTTGTGCAGCCACATGCTGCCAAGGCTTTTACTTTACAAATTTGGGGCGCGCGAAACAATCCGTATCATTCGGCACTGCAGCGCGAAAACCCATCACCCTTTCACGTTGCATGATGTTTGGCGACCGTCGCAGGCAAGCCCAAGGGCCATTGGCCAACTCTATCAAGACCGCTAAGCTGGCGGGACGCATCCGCCTTGTCTCTGGGTGCGAAAAGGCGTAAATGATTAATTGACAAAGCCTGAGGGGGACATCGTGCGCGATCTCAAATTACCGGAAGAACGTCACCCCGAAAAAGCCCACCGCGTTGACAATGCGCAGCCTAAAAAACCTGATTGGATCAGGGTAAAGGCACCGACGTCGGCCGGATACAAAAAGACACGCGACATTTTAAAGGAACAAAAGCTCGTCACCGTTTGTGAGGAGGCTGGTTGCCCGAATGTTGGTGAATGCTGGGGGCAGGGGCATGCGACCATGATGATCATGGGCGAAATTTGTACCCGCGGCTGCACATTTTGTAACGTCGCCACCGGCAAGCCGCAAACTTTGGACGCTTTTGAGCCAGGTCGTGTGGCGCATGCTGTCCAGCAGTTAGGGTTGAACCATGTGGTCGTGACCTCGGTTGACCGCGATGATCTGGACGACGGCGGCGCAGACCATTTTGCCCAAACCATTCGCGCGATCCGGCACCGCAGCCCCGACACGACGATCGAGGTTTTGACACCGGACTTTCTGAAATGTACGCCCGACGCGTTGGAAAAGGTTGTGGAAGCGCGGCCCGATGTCTTTAACCACAATCTGGAAACTGTACCAGGACTGTACCCAGAGGTACGGCCTGGGGCCCGATATTTCCATAGCTTGCGCTTGTTGCAACGGGTAAAGGAGCTGGATCCGACGATGTTCACCAAATCCGGCATCATGGTCGGTTTGGGTGAAGAGGCGATGGGTGTGCGGCAAGTTATGGACGATATGCGCGCCGCAGATGTCGATTTTTTGACGATCGGGCAGTACTTGCAGCCAACCCCAAAGCACCACCGTATTGCGCGGTTCGTGACCCCAGAGGAATTCAAGGCCTATGAAACGGCGGCCTATGGCAAAGGGTTTTTGATGGTCTCTTCCACGCCGCTTACGCGGTCAAGCTATCATGCGGGCGATGATTTTGCCCAAATGCGGGCTGCACGTCTGGCAAAGCTGACCAAGGTTTGACAGCGCCGTGGTTGGGGGCTTTCGACGGCCGATTGTCCCGCAAGGATATTTGAACTAAAAAGAAAGCCGTTAGTTTTGAACAGCTGGGACCCGTTTAAGGTAGGCCGCGATTGCCATGCGATCGCTTTGGGGTAAGCGAGCCATGTTTTCAACGACATGGGCCATATGCCCGCCAACGGAATCGTAGTCCGGCGTAAACCCCGTGGTCAGATAGGCCGCAATGTCCTCTTGTGACCAGTCAAGTGCGGCAGGTGTGATGTTTGGGATACGGCCCTTGCCGGACGGATCGGCGCCACCCGACAGCCATGCCTCCCGCTGCAAGCCACCAAGCACATTGCGCGGCGTATGGCATTCGCCGCAATGGGCCAGCGCCTCTGCCAAATAGCGGCCACGTGCCTCTTGGTCGGTCAAATCGGCTGTGATGGCCCAGTCATCGGTTTCAAACAGAAATTTCCAACCGCCAAGACTGCGGCGGATGTTGAAGGGAAAAGCGACCTCATGCGGCAAGCTCGCGGAGGGCGAGGGCGGCAAAGTATCCATAAACGCCTTTAGATCAGCGACATCTTGAAGCTGCATCTTATTATAGGCGTTATAGGGAAAAGCAGGGAAATAGTGGCGTCCTTCGGGTGAAACACCTTTGGTTACCGCCGTTGCAAAATCGGCCAATGACCACCCCCCGATCCCGTGGTCCGGATCCGGCGAGATGTTTGGCGCAAGGAACGTGCCAAAGGGCGAGGCAAAGCGTTGCCCACCCGACAGCACCAGTTCGCCATCGCCTTTGGCGCTGTCAGCCATATGACACGACGCACATCCAGCCGCCCAAAAAACCTGCCCGCCGTGAACAGGATCGCCTACAAGCCCCAAAGTCTGAGCGGGATCAAGGGTTTCAGGCGCGGTGATGCTCCAAAACACGCCCCCGCCTAGTGCGGCAAATACGATGGCAGAGGCGAAAAAGCGGCGCATGAGCAGATCCTTAAATCTGGATAGATGAGAACGAGACCCGTTAAAGCCTTGGCGTGCGGTGAGCGCGTCCACCACTTTCAAGGGTAAGCCAGTCCGGCCAACCCCAGAAATATTCAATTCCAACCAGTATAAGGCAAATCACAATCACGCCAAGAACAAGCCTCACGCGGGCCTTGGATGGCGGATTTCGGGCCCATCTTGCCATACGGAGCAACCAAGTATAGTTCACAACGCCCCCCTGACGTGATTGCCCAAGTCGTGCCAAGGCGCTGCATCAAATGTAGCGCGGGCCGCACCGGATGGCGAGGGCAAGACCCAGACGGCAAGATCAGGGAAACGTGGCGCTTCGGCTCTTCCAGCAGGGCAGCGGATACCAAGGCCGATCTTGGCGGCTGTCAGGCTGGTGAAGGCAAGACGTTTTGGCCTGAATTCTGCAATAACCGCTGCCAGTCGGTCAGGGGCATAGGCCGCTTTTGGAATATCGCGGTCCATGCCGCAGACATCTTTCGCCAGATCGGTCAGTCCAATGCCAAGGGACAAAAGCAGATGGTCTTCGCTTGGAGCAAAGCGCCGCGGGGTCAGGCCCGTTTCGGCCAAAAGCGGCCAAAACCGGTTGCCAGGGCCTGCATAGTAATGACCCATAGCCGCAGATGCATGGCTGGCCGCTGTGCCGCAAAAGACCACTTCCAACCCGTGGGCCAAACGGTCCGACAGCATCAGCCCCCATCCGTAAAGCGCACTTTACCGATATATGGCAGGTTCCGGTTACGTTGCGCGAAATCAATACCGTAGCCCACGACAAATTCATCGGGAATGGTAAAGCCCGTCCACGTGGCTTTGATATCAACCTCGCGCCGTGTTGGTTTGTCCAGCAAGGCACACACCTCAATCCGCGCAGGGTTGCGCGATTCCAACAGGTGCAACACGTGATGCAACGTAAATCCGGTATCGACAATATCTTCGACCACCAGCACATCACGCCCGGCAATTTCGCCCCGTAAGTCCTTGAGAATACGAACCTCTCGGCTGCTGACAGTGCTATCACCATAGCTTGAGGCCTCGAGGAAATCGACCTCGACCGGCAGGTCTAATTCGCGCACCAGATCCGCGATAAAAACGAAAGATCCCCGCAGCAATCCGACAACAACCAGCTTATCGGTGCCATCAAAATGGGTCCGAATTTGGTCTGCAAGCTCTTCGATTCGGGCCGCGATGGACTTGGCCGAAATCATCTGGTCTATGACATAAGGTCTCGTTGGCATGGGGGCCCCTTGATTTCCGTTGTCTGTTTATCCAAAACCAAAGTGCAAGTCACGTCAAAGTCGGATACCAACAAAGAAATGCCGCGCCATTCAGAAACGAAACGTCTGCCCTATACCGCCGATCAAATGTATGGGTTGGTCGCCGATATCGAGGCCTATCCGAAATTCCTGCCCTGGAATTCGGCGGCGCGCATTCGGTCGCGTAAACCAATAGATGGTGGCGAGGTACTTGAGGCGGATTTGGTGATCAGCTTCAAAGTCTTTCGCGAACGCTTTGGCAGCCGTGTGACCTTGTGGCCGCAGGCGCGCAAGATTGACACGGAATACCTGGAAGGACCGTTCAAATACATGCGTTCGACTTGGGCGTTTCGTGATGTTGAGGGCGGTTGCGAAGTTGATTTCATGGTGGATTTCGAATTCAAGAACGCGATTTTGCAAGGCATCATTGGGGTTGTGTTCAACGAGGCAATGCAACGCGTGGTGCGGGCCTTTGAACGCCGCGCGGCAGAATTATACGGTGGACGCTAAAGAGGCGTTTCTGCCCCCCAACGTGTGTGATCTGTCCAAGTCAGAGCCATGGTCGCCGTGCGACGATATATCCAATCCGCTATGTTCAGCCTTAAAGCTTGCGGGGCATCCGCGTGGGCATGGCCACCCATTTTAAGGTAACATAGGCGGTTCCAAGGAACCAAGCACCGCCGAACAACCGCGCACCCTGCTGTGCTGTCCCAAAGCCGGCCCTAGACCCGTCGCGCGACAGTGGGCAGGCAAAGCCTGTAACAGACCAGAGCTGATGCGGTGATTGTTTAAGCCGCATCTCCAGCGGTCTTGCGAGTGCTGGACATGAAGCGTCGATTTTGGGCCAAAAAGCAGTAGGAAGGAATGCGTTGCGCATCACCACCGCATTTTCTCATTGCCTTGCAGTCGGGCATCTATACGGGGAAACCCTGCCCTCAGCGGCGCAAAGAAATCGCGGCCGCGATCAGGTCAAGTGCGTGTCTTGTGGCCGCCATACGCACGTTTTCACGACCAATGGCGCCGAACTCAACCGTTTCACTTTGGGTGAGGTGGCCACGTACTGCGACCCCAAAACACACCCGACCTTCTGGCTTGTGCTCTGACCCACCGGGGCCAGCGATGCCAGTGATTGCAATTGCAATACCAACACCTGCTGCCTTCAGCGCCCCGGATGCCATTTCAACCGCGACGGCTTCGGATACGGCGCCATCTGTGGCAAGGGTTTCCGGCGACACCCCAAGCATCGCAATCTTCGCCGCATTGGAATAGGTCACAAAGCCACGGTCAAACACATCGGATGCGCCTGCAATATCGGTCAAAGCCGCTGCAACCATACCCCCCGTACAGCTTTCTGCGGTGGCAAGCGTGATCCCCTTGGCGCGGGCGGCGGCAAGCACTGCGGTCGCAAGGGCGGAGGTACTTTTCACATCACCACCAAATGCGCCAGCATCGCAAAGGCAACCGTACCAATGCCTGCAAACAGCCCCGCCCAAAGATCATCAATCATAACCCCATCCGCATCGCCGCGCGCATCGGCCCGCCCCACAAGCCAGGGTTTCCAAACATCAAAAAGACGAAACAGCAAAAACGCCGCGACCCAACCCGGATAGGGAAAGTTGTCACTGGCAAGCCCTGCATACCAAAACCCGAAAGATGGGAACAAAAGCGCAATCCACATGCCTGCCACCTCATCAATCACAATCTCGGACGGGTCTTCGCCCGGTTTTCCCGCAAGCTCGGTCCGGCACGCCCAAAACCCCGCGAGCGTGACCAAAACTGTGGCAACGGCCAACAACGGAAAATGCCCGATCCGGTGTAAAATAAGCCCTACAGCAAGTGCTGCGGCCGACCCCCAAGTCCCAGGGGCAGGGCGCAACAAACCCGCGCCAAAAAAGATTGATACGATACGGCTCAGGGTCATGATTTCACCAATGTTGCTGTGGCAAGGGCGGCGATGCCTTCTTCACGCCCCGTAAAGCCAAGTTTTTCGCTCGTGGTCGCTTTGACCGAGATCCGATCCAGATCAACTTGCAGTATCGCAGCCAAAGCGGCGCGCATCGACACGGCATGAGGTCCGATTTTCGGGCGCTCGCAAATCAACGTCACATCGGCATTTCCCAGCGAAAAACCGCGCGCGCGGGCTTGTTCCATCGCATGGGCCAGAAAAATATGGCTGGCAGCCCCTTTCCACTGTGGGTCGGATGGCGGGAAATGCTGGCCAATGTCCCCCAGCGCCAAGGCTCCATAAATCGCGTCGGTCAAGGCGTGCATCCCGACATCGGCATCGGAATGCCCCAATAAACCCGCGCTATGTGGCACCTTAACGCCGCACAACCAGACATGATCACCCGCACAGAACGCATGCACGTCAAAGCCATTTCCAAGCCGGATATCCATTCAGGACCTCTTTTCAAGTTCTGCCAAAATACGCGCCGCGCGCAGAAAGTCATTTGGAAGGGTGATTTTTATATTCTCGTCTTCGCCCTCGACGATGGTAACTTGCAGGCCAAAGGCCCGCGCCACCTCGACATCATCTGCGGCGTCGCCCTGAAAGGCGCGGTGCGCCGCCAGAATCTCACGATAGTGAAAGGCCTGTGGTGTCTGCGCCCGAAACAGGTTTTTGCGCGGTTGCACCCCCGTCACACTCCCATCCTCACCCCGCCACAACGCATCCGTCACGGCAAGGGCAGGGGCTGCGGCCTTGTGGGTTTTCAGCGCGGCGCGCAACCGCTCAATCATCACCAAGGACGGAAAAGGGCGCGCACCATCATGGATGAACACAGACTCCAGCGCCCCCGCATCAATAGCCTCCAGCGCGTTGCGCACAGAACCCGACCGCGTATCTGCCCCGATCACCAAGGTCACATCCGGCCCAAGGCTGGCGGCAAGCGCGCGGTCCTCGGGGTGGATGGTCACAAAAATATGCGAAAACCCTGATATCGCCCGAAACGCATTCACCGTGTGGCACAACACAGGCTTTCCGCGCAGCATTTGCCATTGCTTTGGCAGCGCCCCGCCTGCACGGGTGCCACGGCCTGCGGCAGTGATGATAACAGCGCTAGTCATGCAAAACCCTCGGATCTGACACAAGTCTTAGGGGATGCGCGGGATGAGAGCAATCAAGTCAGTCGCGACCGCTTTGATTAAAAATTAGGCAGACCCTACTTTTCGGTCAAAATTTCGGCGCAAAGGTTTGTCTTTCCAGCGTGGCAAGGCTAGGTGGGGTTAGGAAACGCATCTAAACAAGGCCCCATCCAGTGCAAATCGGCCCCATCACCATTTCGCCACCCGTCCTGCTCGCCCCGCTTGCAGGCATCACAGATTTGCCGTTTCGGCGGCTGGTGGCGCGGTTCGGGGCAGGGCTGGTCGTTTCCGAAATGGTCGCAAGCCAAGAGGTCGTGCAAGCCCGCCCTTTGGCCCGCGCGCGCGCAGAGCTGGGGTTTGACCAGCAAGCGACTTCCGTTCAATTGGCCGGACGTGAAGCGTATTGGATGGCCGAAGCCGCGCGCTTTGTCGAAGCACAAGGCGCACAAGTCATTGATATCAACATGGGTTGCCCTGCGAAAAAGGTAACGACCGGATATTCAGGGTCCGCCCTGATGAAAGACCCAGACCACGCGCTGTCGCTGATCGAGGCGGTGGTGGGCGCGGTCAAGGTTCCTGTTACCTTGAAAACCCGTTTGGGCTGGGATGATGGCATACTCAACGCCCCCGAAATCGCACGGCGCGCGGAAAACGCTGGCATTGCGATGATCACCATTCATGGCCGCACCCGCTGCCAGTTTTACAAAGGGGCTGCCGATTGGGCCGCAATAGCCCACGTGAAACACGCCGTGTCTATTCCCGTTATCGCCAATGGCGACATTCTGGGCCCAAATGACGCCCGCGCAGCCTTGTCGCAATCGGGCGCGGATGGTGTGATGGTTGGGCGCGGCGCGCAAGGGCGGCCTTGGGCCTTAGGCGTTATCTCGGCGGCCCTTTATGGCACGCCTGCACCCGTGATCCCGCAAGGAACCGCCTTGGGCGATCTGGTGGTCGGTCATTACGAGGATATGCTCGAATTCTACGGCGCTGACCTTGGTGTTAAGGTCGCGCGCAAACATCTGGGCTGGTATCTGGAAACGGCGGGCCTGAACGGCGCGCGCGGCGTGATCATGACCCAAGCCGACCCAAAACGCGTCGTGGCAGAACTGCATGCCGCTTTTGCCAATGCGCAGCAGGTGGCGGCATGATGAACCCTGATCCCCTTCCAACCCCTGGGGCCTTTTGGGCCTCCCTTCCGGTGCCTGCGCTCTTGGTCGATGCAGGTGGTGTGGTGGTTGAAATCAACCCCGCAGCCGAGCTGTTTTTGAACCTCTCGGTTCGCAACCTGCAGGGGCACGCCCTCCTCGAACGCCTTCATATTGACGCCCCAATGGAAGAGGCGATGGCGCGTGTGGTTCGCAACCAATCCCCTGTCGTGATCAATGATGTCGAAATCACCACAGGCGAGCGCGCACCCGTGCATTGCCGAATTCAGATTGCCCCGATGCAAGATCACCGGGACTTGCTGATGGTCCTAATATCGCCACGCGATATTGCCGACCGATTGGGGCGGTCGACGGCTGTCAAAACCGCCGCAAAATCGGCGATTGGTATGGCGGAAATGCTCGCCCATGAAATTAAGAACCCCTTGGCCGGCATTTCGGGTGCTGCACAACTCTTGGCGATGAACCTGTCGGTTGAAGACCGAGAGCTTTCAGACCTTATTGTCGAAGAAACCCGCCGGATTGTGAAATTGCTGGAACAGGTCGAACAGTTCGGCAACTTGCGCCCACCCGAACGCCAATCGGTCAATCTGCATGACGCGCTGGACCGCGCACGCCGCTCTGCCATCGTTGGCTTTGCCCGCGACATGACGATTGTTGAGGATTACGACCCATCCTTGCCCAATACCTATGCCGATTCCGATCAGCTGATGCAGGTCTTTTTGAACCTTATCAAAAACGCGGCCGAAGCCTCTGGCCCAAAAGGCGGCACCATACGGTTACGCACGTTTTATGACCTGTCCTTGCGCATGCGGCACAAGGATGGCTCTGGCAACCCCTTGGCGCTTCAGGTCGAAATCATCGATGATGGCCCGGGCTTACCCCCCGGTATTTCCGATAATGTCTTTGAACCCTTCGTGTCTGGCCGCGAAAACGGCACAGGCCTTGGCCTTGCCTTGGTGTCCAAGATCATTTCCGAACATGAGGGCTGGATCACTGTCGATTCCGTTCCCGGCCGTACCGTTTTTCGCTTGTCCTTGCCCTTGGCGCCCAAACCCAAACCTTCAGGAGTCTAACCTATGGATGGCACCGTTCTTGTCGCCGACGATGACCGCACGATCCGCACGGTTTTGACCCAAGCGCTGACGCGGGCAGGGTGCAAGGTGCATGCCACCTCCAGCCTGACCACGCTGATGCGCTGGGTCGAGGAAGGGAAGGGCGATCTGGTCATTTCAGATGTGATGATGCCCGATGGGAACGGGCTAGAGGCGCTGCCGCAAATTTCCAAGCTGCGCCCCGGGCTGCCCGTGATTGTGATTTCAGCCCAAAACACCATCATGACCGCCATTCAAGCGGCCGAGGCCGAGGCCTATGATTACCTGCCAAAGCCTTTTGATCTACCTGACCTGATGAAACGCTCAGCCCGCGCGCTGGACCTCAAGCGTCGAGCGCCGGTCCGTGCGCCCTCGGCCCCGCGTGAGGCGGGGGATGATTTGCCATTGGTGGGTCGTACAGCTGTGATGCAATCGCTGTACCGCTTGGTTGCGCGGGTGATGAACACTGATCTTGCCGTCCTTATCACGGGTGAATCTGGCACTGGAAAATCCCTAATCGCGCGCGCGATCCATGATTTTTCCGACCGCCGCAGCCAACCGTTCGTCGTGGTCCAAGCCGCCGATCTGGCCGGAGTGGAGGGGCCATCGGCCCTTTTGGCCCGCGCCAAAGGTGGCAGCCTGATCTTTGATGAAATCGCGGATTACGACGACGACACGCAGGCGCGCATCGTGCGGATGCTGGATATGTTTGGCGACAATGCCCCGCGCGTCATGGCCACCTCGCAGTCCGATCTGACCCAACGAATGGAGGCAGGCACCTTCCGCCAGGATCTCTACTACCGGCTTGGGGGTGTGACCATTCAAGTTCCGTCCTTGCGCGAACGCGTCGAGGACATCGAACTTTTGGCTCAGCATTTCCTGACCCGAGGCGAGCGCGACATGGGCGTTCTGCGCAAACTGTCCCCCGATGCCCGCGATCTGGTGCGCAATTACAGCTGGCCCGGCAATGTGCGCCAATTGGAAAATGCAGTCCGCCGCCTGCTGGTTACCTCGGCCGAGCCCGAAATTGCCCGTGCCGAAGTGGACCTGATGCTGATCAACCAGCCCGCGATGGAACCCATGCGCAGCGGCGGCGAAGGCGAAAAACTGTCGGCTTCGGTCGCACGCCACCTCCGGCGTTATTTCGACCTACATGGCGGGTCCTTGCCGCCCCCTGGTGTTTACGCCCGCATTTTGCGCGAATTTGAGGCCCCTTTGCTGGAAATTGCCTTGGATGCCACAGCCGGAAATCAGGCTAAATGTGCTGATCTTTTAGGTATCAACCGCAATACCTTGCGCAAAAAGATCACAGATCTGGAAATTCGCGTGACACGGCGCCGTAAATTGATGTAAAACTGCCACAGGATGCGTGGCTTTTAGGATCACCCTGAAAACACGCCTTAAAACGGTGCGCACCGTCGTGCGCCCGTGAGTGTTGGGGGTTTTTTAGGTGTCGGCAGTCATGCGCAGCAATACTTGGCTACGGCTGTCGCGGCTCCGCCGTCAGCGGCGTTTTCAAAACATTATGACCTTTGTTCTGGTCACACTTGGTCCCGTTCTCGCCCTCGCAACATTCATGGCCTTGGGACCGTTCGACCAAGGCGCTACCTCACTTTTCTTGCGCCTGATTCTGCTCGCCGATCTGGTTTACGTGCTTGTCGTCGCCTCGCTTGTACTGGCGCGCGTGTCACGGATGATTTCGGACCGGCGCAGCCAATCTGCGGGGTCGCGCCTGCATCTGCGCATGTCGGGCATCTTTGCCTTGCTGGCGCTAACCCCCACCGTTCTGGTCGCCGTTTTTGCAACCATCACCTTTAATGTGGGACTTGAGGGCTGGTTTTCCGAACGTGTCCGCGCCGTAGTCGGCAATTCTTTGGCCGCCGCCCAGGCCTATGACGGCGAACACCGCCAAGACTTGACCGAAGATATCGAAAGCCTTGCCGCTTACCTGAACGTCGCCAAGCAAAGCACCTTCTTTCTGGCCGATGATCAACTTCGCCCGATTTTGACCCAAGGGCAAAGCGCCATCCAGCGCGGGTTGAAAGAGGCCTATCTAATTGACGGTTCCGGCACGTTGAAAACACGCGGCGAACGCTCTTATCTCTTTGATTTTGAATCCCTTACGCCGGATCAAATCACCCAAGCGCGGGCCGGTGAAACCGTGATGATCGACGACTGGCCCAACAACGAGCTTCGTGCGCTGATTTTCCTCAACGCCTATGTCGACCGTTTTCTCTATGTCTCACGCGAAGTCGACGGAAATATCCTCAGCCTCTTGGATGAAACCCGCGAAACCGTGACACTGTATCAGCAGTTGGAAACAGAACGTGGGCGCTTGCTGTTTGAATTCGGGCTTTTGTACCTCGGCTTTGCGTTGATCCTGATCCTTGCCGCAATCTGGCTGGGCCTCTGGCTGGCCGAGCGTCTGTCGCGCCCTATCGGGCGTTTGGCGGGGGCGGCGCAAAAGGTCGGCAGTGGTGATTTAAACGTCCAGATCCCCGAGGAAGAGGGCGATGATGAAATCGCCATGATGGGCCGTTTGTTCAACCAGATGACACGTCAACTCAAAGGTCAGCGCGATGCGTTGGTCGAAAGCAACGTGGAAACCGAAGGCCGCCGGCGGCTGTTTGATTCCGTCCTATCCTCGGTGACGGCAGGCGTGATCGGGCTGGATGCAGACGGCCGCGTCGATTTCGTGAACCGTGCCGCTGAACGGTTGCTCGATATGCAAGGCGGCGTTCATGGCCGGGACCTGACCGCATTGGTGCCTGAATTTGACAATCTTTTCAAAAAGTTACGCGAAAGTCTTGGTGCTTCGGTGCAAGAGGAAGTACGCCTGACCCGCAAAGGCCGCATGGAAAGTCTGCTGGTCCGGATGAGCGTGCGACGGTCCGATACGGGCACGCTCGAAGGCTATGTTGTCGCCTTTGATGACGTGACCGACCTTGTATCAGCGCAGCGTATGGCCGCGTGGGGGGATGTCGCCCGCCGCATCGCGCATGAAATCAAAAATCCGCTAACCCCGATCCAACTGTCAGCCGAACGGATTAAGCGGAAATTCCGGCCTTTGGTTGGCGATCAGGCCAGTGATCTGGACCAATACGCCGATGTTATTATTCGTCAAACCAACGACTTGCGCCGCATTGTTGATGAGTTTTCCAAATTCGCCCGTATGCCCGAACCTGTGCGGCGCGAAGAGGATATCGTCAAAATCCTGCACGATGCCGTGGTTCTGCAAGAGGCGGGGCAGCCGACCGTGCGCTTTGCCACCGATATCGCCGCGGGTCCGGTTCTGATGGATCTGGACTCCACCATGATCTCGCAAGCCTTAACAAACCTTATCAAGAACGGTGGCGAAGCGATTGAAACCTTTGAGGAAAAGAACACCCCAGCGGATTTCACGCCTGAATTGCGCATATCGATGACCGCCGCAGCAGACCATATCGTCATCCGCATCGCCGACAATGGCATCGGCCTACCGCCTGACCGTGCACGGCTGTTTGAACCTTATGTCACCACCCGTGAAAAGGGCACGGGCCTTGGCCTGCCCATCGTGAAAAAGATCATCGAAGAACATGGCGGCACGCTCGCCTTGTTGGATGCCGAAGAATTTGACGGAAACACCCATGCTGGCGCGATGGCCGAAATCATCCTGCCACGGCTTCGGGCAAGAAACGCAGGCCGCAAGGCCGAGGGGGAAATATGAGTAGCATTCTGATCGTTGACGATGAACGCGATATCCGCGAGCTGATAGGGGATATCTTGAAAGATGAAGGGTTTGCGGTGCGTCTTGCCGGAAACTCCGACGATTGCATGGCTGAAATTGCCGCCGAAGCGCCGGCCCTGATGATCCTTGATATCTGGTTGAAAGACAGCCAGATGGACGGCATCGACATTCTGAAAACTGTGAAACGCGATAATCCGGATGTGCCTGTTGTCATCATTTCGGGCCACGGCAACATCGAAATTGCCGTCGCCGCTATCAAGCAAGGCGCTTATGATTTCATCGAAAAGCCGTTCAATATTGACCAGCTGATGGTCGTGGTCAGCCGCGCGATGGAAACCAGCCGCCTGCGCCGCGAAAACACCGATTTGCGCCGCCGCGATGTCACCACATCCGAAATGCTTGGATCAAGTACGGCCTATAAGACCTTGAAATCTCATCTGGAAAAGGTAACCAAGTCCAATGGTCGCGTGATGCTGACCGGCCCCGCTGGGGCAGGCAAGGAACTCGCCGCCCGCTTCATCCACAGCAATTCCAATCGCGCTACGGCACCTTTCGTCACCGTCACGTCGGCCACAATTGAGCCCGAACGCATGGAAGAGGTGCTGTTTGGCCGCGAAACCGCCGAGCGCGGGGTGGAACAGGGTTTGCTCGAACAGGCGCATGGCGGCGTGGTTTATTTTGATGAAGTCGCTGAAATGCCGCTGGGCACCCAAACCAAAATTCTGCGTGTCTTGGTTGACCAGCAATTCACGCGGGTTGGCGGGGTCGATAAGGTCCGTGTTGATTTGCGGGTCATTTCCTCGACCACTCGCAACCTACAGGCCGAAATCGCCGCAGGTCGCTTCCGTCAGGAACTGTTCGACCGTTTGAACGTTGTGCCTATCGCCGTTCCCAGCCTAGAGGACCGGCGCGAGGATATCCCCGAACTGACCACCTATTTCATCGATATGTTTCACCGCACCCAAGGCCTGCCCATGCGCTGCCTGACCTCCGAGGCCGAGGCGATG
The DNA here is from genome assembly GCF_000420745.1 of Pseudorhodobacter ferrugineus DSM 5888. Taxonomy (GTDB): domain Bacteria; phylum Pseudomonadota; class Alphaproteobacteria; order Rhodobacterales; family Rhodobacteraceae; genus Pseudorhodobacter; species Pseudorhodobacter ferrugineus. The sequence goes on along the minus strand of NZ_ATVN01000015.1, from coordinate 67,454 downwards.
TTGCAAACCATGCAATGGCCCGGCAACGTGCGCCAATTGCGCAATGTGATTGAACGCGTGCTTATCCTTGGTGATGGCTCTGGCCCAGTTGACGTCAAAGAACTGCCCGGCAATGAACCCGCAGGCCGCGAAGATGGCCGCTTGGTGCTTGGCGGCGCGCTTGCCACCTTGCCATTGCGCGAGGCGCGTGAGCTGTTTGAAAAGGAATACCTGCTGACCCAGATCAACCGTTTCGGCGGCAATATCAGCCGCACCGCCAGTTTCGTCGGCATGGAACGCAGCGCGCTGCACCGCAAACTGAAATCGCTGGGCGTGGTCACTACCAGCAAATCGGGCGCCCGCATGGCCCGGATTGATGATGGCGATGACGATGAGGGCGACGATTAAGCCCACATTGACCATCCCGCCCGCTTCTGGCACATATTGCCCCAATTGCCGCGACCACGGAGTGTAGGCCATGAAAGTTATCATCTGCGGTGCGGGGCAGGTGGGGTGGCAAATTGCGCGCCACCTTTCGGGTGAAAACAATGATGTCACTGTGGTCGATTTCAACGCCGATCTGGTGCGCCGCGCCACCGACACGCTGGATGTGCAAGGCATCGTCGGTTTTGCCAGCTATCCCGATGTTTTGGCCCGTGCAGGCGCGCGTGATGCCGATATGATCATCGCCGCCACCCATTCGGACGAGGTGAACATGGTCACCTGTCAGGTCGCGCATTCGGTGTTTTCGGTCCCGCGCAAAATTGCGCGTTTGCGGTCGCAAAGCTATCTGGATGCGATTTACGCCGATCTTTACCGCCGCGATCACATGCCAATCGACGTGGTCATCAGCCCGGAAAAAGAAGTGGCCGAGGCAGCGCTACAACGCCTCGCGGCCCCCGCCACCTTTGACACTGAAAGCTTTATGGGCGGCAAAGCGCAGTTGCTGGGCATCGTGCTGGACGAAGATTGCCCCGTCCTGAACACGCCCCTGCGCCAACTGTCTGAACTCTTTTCCACCCTGCGCGCCATCGTTGTGGGCGTACGCCGCGATGAACGCTTGTTTGCCCCTGAACCGGGTGACCAACTCTTCGCGGGCGACCGTATCTATGTGTTCGCCCATACCGAAGACCTGAACCGTACTTTAGAGATTTTCGGCAAAACTACCCGAAAGCAAGAACGGATCGTGATCGTTGGTGGCGGCAACGTGGGCCTTGCGGTGGCCCGGGCCTTGGAATCGCGCACCGAACGTATGCGCGCCAAGATTATTGAAAAAAACCGATCCCGCGCCGAAAAGGCCGCTGATGGCCTTGAACGCACTATCGTTTTGAACGGTGACGGTATGGATATGGACATATTGCTAGAGGCGGGGATCGACCGCGCCGATGCGGTCTTGGCCGTAACCGATGACGACAAAACCAACCTTCTGGTTGCTGTGCGCGCCAAACAGGCAGGCTGCCCGATGGCGATTGCGCTGGTCAACGACCCAACTTTGGTGCCGCTTATGGGCGCGCTTGATATCGACGCCTTCATCAACCCACGCGCGACCACTGTGTCGTCAATCCTGCGCCATATCCGCCACGGCCGCGTCCGCGCGATCTATTCCATTGGCGACGCCGAGGCGGAAATGATCGAGGCACAGGTTCTGTCCACCTCGCCGCTTGCGGGCAAGCTGATCCGCGATACCGAATTTCCAGAAGGCGTGCTGGTCGGCGCTGTGATGAAAGGTGACAAGGTCATGAAACCTACGGGCGATTTGCGTATGGAGGAAGGCGACGTGATCGCTCTGTTCTGTATGGCCAAAGACGTGCCAGAGGTGGAGCGTTTGTTGCAAGTCTCCGTCGATTTCTTCTAAGCTGCCATGTTGCGCCGCATCCTGGAACTTCCGCTGTTGGTGATCCTATCCGGGGTAGGGTCTTTGTCAATGCTGCTACCGGCGGCCCATGCGGCGGTATTTTCGGATTTTGACGTTGCGCGCCCGTTTTTTTACGGCGCGATTATGTTTTTCCTACTCTCCGTCGTGGTGGGCATCGCCACATCAAATTACCGCCCCAAGTCGGTCCCCCGCAGCCAGCTTGCAGCCTTGGTTGGGGCCTATATCTGGCTGCCAATCCTCTTTGCCGTCCCCTTTGATCAAGCTGTCAAAGACACCACATTCGCCAATGCGTGGTTTGAAATGGTTTCGTCCTTCACCACTACCGGCGTCACGCAGTACGACACCGCGGGCAGGCTTGCACCATCGCTGCACCTGTGGCGTGCCTTGGTTGGCTGGATGGGCGGTTTCTTTGTGTTGATGTCTGCGGTGGCCGTGCTGGCACCCTTGAACCTTGGCGGGGTCGAGGTGCTTTCTGGCCGCGTGCCGGGGCGCGGTGCCCAAGGCGCGGGTCAGATAACCCATGCGGCTGGCCCCGCTGACCGCATGATCCGCCATTCCGCCACCCTGTTTCCGGCATATTTCGGCCTAACCCTGCTGCTTTGGGTCTGTTTGTTGATCGCTGGCGAAACTGGACTAACGGCCTTTTGCTACGCCTTATCCACCTTGTCGACCAGCGGGATCACCAATGGCCAACCCATGGCGACAGCCACAGGTGGGCTGATATCCGAGGTTTTGGTGTTTGCTTTCATGGCCCTGGCCATAACCCGGCGTAGCCTGCCCGGTGCGGTTTTGGTGGATCGCAACCGCTCAATCTTTGCCGATCACGAGGTGCAGTTGGCCTCGTTTTTCCTGATCCTAGTGCCCGGACTTTTATTTTTGCGCCACTGGCTCGGTGCCTTGGCGGAAAATGATATTCTGAACGCTGGCGCTGCGTTCCGCGCGCTGTGGGGCGGGTTGTTTACCACCATGTCCTTTCTCACCACCACCGGCTTTGAAAGTGCTGATTGGCAAGATGCGCGGATGTGGTCGGGGCTCAACAGCCCTGGCTTGGTGTTGCTTGGGCTTGCCATGATGGGCGGTGGCATCGCCACCACGGCGGGCGGGCTAAAGCTGTTGCGCGTCTATGCTCTTGCCCGCCACGGAGAGCGCGAGATGGACCGCCTTGTTCATCCCAGCTCGATCGGTGGTGGCGGTGACGGCGAACGCCGCTTGCGCCAAGGCGGGGCCTATGTGGCGTGGATCTTTTTCATGCTTTACGCCATGACCTTTGCCATTGTCGTCGCCGCCTTGTCTCTGCGCGGGCTGGAATTTGAACAAGGCCTTGTTTTAACGGTCGCGGCCGTGACCACCACAGGTCCTTTGGCCGTTTTGGCCACCGAGATCCCGATCCGAATGATCGAACTTAGCGTGTCCGAGAAAGTGATCCTGGGGGGGGCTATGATCGTGGGTCGGGTCGAAATTCTCGCAATTCTGGCCCTTTTGGCCCCCGGAGTGTGGCGCAGGTAAGACTGTCGCCGCCTAGTGACAGAATTTCCGCCGTTTTGGGGCTGGAAACTCCGCCAAAGCCGTTTAATAGTGGTTTCGTGGTCTTCGCATAGGGGCCGAGGGCAAAGACGGTAACCAAAAGAAAAAAAGGCAAAGAAAAAATGGCTTCCGATAAACAAAATCTTCAAGATGCATTTTTGAATCATGTCCGTAAGGCCAAGGTTCCCGTGACAATTTTTTTGATCAACGGCGTTAAGCTGCAAGGTGTTATCACTTGGTTTGACAATTTCTGCGTGCTTTTGCGCCGCGATGGGCAATCGCAGCTGGTCTATAAGCATGCGATTTCGACCATAATGCCGGGCGCGCCGATCAGCCTGTATGAAGGCGAAGAATAGACTTGGAAACGACTGACCACGACGACGATTATGGTTTTTCGGTAGAGCTACGTTTGGCCGGGCATGATACCCGTGCCGAAAAAACGCGTGCCTATGTCATCCACCCCGAGATAAAATCCGTCCGCACCCGCCGCTTGCCCGAACACGGGCTGGCCGAGGCCTCGGCTCTCGCCGAAGCTTTGCCGGGGCTAGAGGTGGTGGGGGCCGAGGTCGTGCGCCTGCCAAAATTGTTGCCCGGCACCTTGTTTGGTACTGGCAAAATGGCCGAGCTGAAGCTGCGGATGAAGGCCTTGGGGACCGAGCTGGTCCTAATCGACGGCCCTGTCACGCCCGTCCAGCAGCGCAATCTGGAAGAGGAATGGGGCGTAAAGCTTTTGGACCGCACAGGCCTGATCCTCGAGATTTTCGCCGATCGGGCACGGACCCGCGAAGGCGTGCTTCAGGTCGAACTGGCAGCCCTGTCCTATCAGCGGACGCGCTTGGTGCGGGCATGGACCCACTTGGAACGGCAGCGGGGCGGTTTTGGGTTTGTGGGCGGGCCGGGGGAAACCCAGATTGAATCGGACCGCCGCGCGATTGATGACCATATGGTCCGGATCCGGCGGCAATTGGACCGCGTGGTGAAAACCCGTGAATTGCACCGCGCCGCGCGACGAAAAGTGCCGTTTCCGGTGGTGGCTTTGGTGGGCTATACCAACGCGGGCAAATCGACCTTGTTTAACAAGATCACCGGCGCCGAGGTTTTGGCCAAGGATATGCTTTTCGCCACGCTGGACCCGACCATGCGGGGCATGGAAATGCCGGACGGGCGCAAGGTGATCCTGTCTGATACGGTGGGCTTTATTTCCGACCTGCCGACCCAGCTGGTTGCCGCGTTCAGGGCCACGCTGGAAGAGGTGCTTGAGGCCGATCTGATCCTGCATGTCCGCGATATCAGCCATCCGGAATCGGCCGAACAGGCGGCGGATGTGGCCGATATCATGACCTCGCTGGGCGTGAAATCGGACACGCCGCAGTTTGAGATTTGGAACAAGCTGGATTTGGTGGACGAGTCCACGCAGGCAACTTTGGAAGCCAAAGCCGAAAAATCGGCGCGGGTTTTTGCCCTGTCGGCCTTGACGGGGCATGGGATTGATCGGCTGCTGGAGGCGGTATCTGGGGCCTTTGAAGAGGTCAAAACCGAGGCCGACCTGACCCTGGATTTCAGCAAGGGCAGGGCGCATGCTTGGCTGTATTCCGAAGGGGTGATCGTTGAGGAAGCCCTGTCGGATACGGGCTGGAATTTGAAGGTGATCTGGACCGAGCGGCAGGAAAAGGCCTTTGCGGCACTGTGAGAAGCCAGAAATGACCGCGCGCGGACATTTCTGAAAATCGTTTGATAACAAATAGATGTTGTTTCGCGTTTACCAAATCTTAATGCGTACACGGTGCAAACGGTGCGGCGGGCCTTGGCTGGTTTTGGGTGAGTGTGATTGTCCAAAGCTGCCACTTGTGTGTGCGCAGCGAATGACAGCAACGAGCCCAAACTGTCGCTTCTTTGTGTGGTCCTGGCCCAAGTATCGCCATTATTCTTGGCTTTATTCGGCTCACCAATTCAAAGATCGGAGAGTGCGAAATGAGTAACGACGATAAAGACCCAGTAAACGAATGGGCTTTTCTTGGTCGCGGCGTATTAAGAACGTTTGTACGCGACATCATAGTGATCGCAGGCAGTGTCTTTATCAGTGCTGTTATAGGATTTTCCATGGCCTACATTCTTGGCTTCTCGTCACAATTTGGCATTAAGTTTGGTGCTTTGGTCGGCGCTTTTATAGGCTTGTCTGCCCGCTCTCATATGTCCAGACTTTTTGACTATGACCATCCACCACGTGACAGGAATCCAGATGCCTGAAAGCTCGACAAGGCGATAAATAATGGTTCAAATAAAATGGCGGCTTTGTCCCGCAAAGCAGACAGTAGCCCTTTTGCTGATAAAGGTCCGGTTTGGCCAATTTGTGCCATTCTTTTGACTGGCGTTGATCATATGCGCCCCATAATCAAGCAATTGCGTGGCAAAACCTGATCTGGATTTGCGACCAAAGCCCTGAAAAGTTAATTCAATACATCTCGCTGCGCCACAGGGAAATCGCGGCGTAGATGCCGCCAAACAGCGACAGCCCCATAAGGCCAAGCCCGATGGGCGTGTAGCCGAAGGTATCGATCAACAGATTCATCCCGCGTGCAAGCAGGCCAATTGCGTTTGGCTGCACATCCAGCGAATGCCCCGTTCGGATGGAATTGCCCATATAGCCGAAAAACCCGAACACGGCCGAGCTGCCCATAATCAGCCCGATTTTTTCCAGCATCGCAAAGGCCGCCTAGGGTGCTTTTGGCGACAAATGCGTAATCCCCACAGCCGCAGCCCGCGCAAGATCGGGATCAAGCGACATTGGGATATATTCGCCGCGCCGCCACAAAACGCCCAGATCATCGTAATGGCGTGACAGCGGGTGGCCGGATTGCCCCGTGGACAGGATAAACACCGAACTGTCAGGATCGGCGAAATCATAGACGCCGCGGTAGCCTGCGCCGTGGACGTTCAGGTAGGGATCCGGTTCCTCGCCCGAGGTTAGCCCGCGCATCAAGGTGAAATCGCCGCCCGATGTGGATTGGCGCAGGTTCACGAAATAGCGCAGCAAAGGCACATCGCCCATGACGGGATGGTCATGCGTGGCCTGATGCGCATCGCCCCAGCGCCATGTCTCGATACTGCGGCCATAGCGTTCGGACAGGCGCAGCAGCGCCTCGTCCAGCGACACGCGGGCGATGTCGGCGCAGGTTTCAATCGCGGCGGATTGGATTACGTCGCACCATTTCGCAGCCCCGTCGGTGTTGCGGTACACGCGTTCGATGAACACGGGGTCGGGGTGGGTAAAGCTGTCGGCGAGCGGCCCCAATTCATCGCGGATCAGGCGGTCTTGGAGGGCGCGCAGCCAAGCGGCATAAATCAGCGGTTCGGGGATATGTTCGTTCATCTCGCCGTTCCATTCGGCCAAGAGTTCCAGCGCCTGTTCGCGCAGCCGTTCGGGGGTGCCAGCGGGCGAGGGCGTGCCAGTGAACCACAGATCACCGCCAATCAGGGGCAAAACCGAGCGGGCAACGGGCGAGACGGTATCAAGCTGCGCCTCGATGAAACTTTCGCGGGTGTGCACCTCACGCGTTTTCATCAGCGACAGCCAGCGCTGGATGCGGTGCGTATCGCCCCAGTGAAAGCTGATATTATCGGGGAAAGGTGCATCGGTGGTTTTGTTGTTGGTATTGCCCAAAAGCCCCGAGGTGGGTTTAAGGACGCGCAGGTTTTTGGCGTAGGGCTGTGTGCCGGCCCAGCGGTTTTGCAGCTTGTCGCCAGTGGCGGGCATGCGGCCCATGGTGTCATGCGCGGGGTTGCGGTTGGGGACCGCGCCAATCAGTTGGAAAGCGATGCCATCAGTATCGGCCAGCATCAGGTTTTGCGATGGCGCGATGAACAGGCTGGCGGCGTCCAACGCTTGCGGGATATTGCGCGATTTCATGATGCGGATGGCCGAGGTCATCGAGGTGTCATTGGCCGACAGGGCCGTCCATTCCAGCGCCGCGACATGGCCTGCGGGGGTAACGGTGGCAAGGTTATAATGGCTGCCGGGCAGGATCGGCCCCGCCTCGGACCAGCGCAGGGTGATGGTGACGGGGTCACGGTCTTTGACGGTGATGATCGACCGGCGGGTGATGAAATCTTTCCAACCCGCGCCGCTGTCATATTGTTCGGTGTTGTCGGGGTTGATGCGTTCCATCACCACGTCTTGATCGTCGAGATAGGAGGAGGTGAGCCCCCAGCCCAAAGCATCGGACCGCCCGATCAGTACCGCAGGCACGCCCGGAAGGGTGGCGCCAATCACGCCGCCGGTGGCGAAATCCAGCCGTGCAAGATACCACAGGGTGGGCGCGGTAAAGGCCAGATGCGGGTCATTGGCCAGCAGCGACCCGCGCGCGGCCGAGCGTTCTGGGGCTGCTGCCCAAGCGTTTGACGCGCCTGCAAGCACGCCCGATTTGAAGGGTGACAACGGGTCCAGCGCTTGACGGACAGGAAAGCCGCCGGGGGGGGGGGGGGGCATAAGGCTGGCATAATCGGGCAGGGCGGTTATGCCAGTGCCGGGCGCATCGGGCAGGATGTCGCGCAGGCGGTCCTCAGGCAAAAGCATGGAGGTGCGGGCGCGCAGCACCTCGTTTTCCAGATGGCCCGACAATTGCAGCGCCATGAGTTTGATAATGGCGATGCTATCGGCGGGTTGCCAGGCCGCGATCTCATTGGAAAAGAAGAAAAATTCGGGCGCGCCGCGGCCCAAAGCGGATAGGTTCACCTCGCCGATCCACGCGTTCACACCGCGGGAATAGGCCTCAAGGGCGGTTTGGGTTTCGGCGTCTTGGGCTGCAACCGATTGGCCCGCGAGGGTGTAAAGGTCATAGCGGCGCAAGAGTTCGTCGATTTTCAACGTGCGCTCGCCAAACACCTCGGACAAGCGGCCTTGGGCGGTGCGGCGCAGCATGGTCATTTGCCACAAACGGTCCTGCGCATGGGCAAAGCCAAGGGCGAAATAGATGTCGGCATCGGACGCGCCAAAAATATGCGGCACATTGGCGTTATTGCGCACAATCTCGGTCTCGGCCGATATTCCGTCAATTTGATAATCGGCGGAATAGTCGGGCAAGGAACGCGACAAGAACAAATAGGCAATCACCAGCGTGATCGCGGCCAGTGCCAAAAGCGCCATGAGGATACGGGTGAGCCAGCGAAACGCGGTGAACATGACAGGTCTTTTCTTGACGGCAGGGTTTGGCTGGTTACCTATGCGATCTGAACGCGCGAGGCAATTGGAAGGGTTACGGCAATGGCGAAAGTGGCATTTTTGGGCTTGGGGGTCATGGGATTCCCGATGGCGGGGCATCTGGCGGCCAAGGGGCATGCGGTGACCGTTTACAACCGCACGGCTGCCAAGGCCGAGGCTTGGGTGGCACAGCATGGAGGCCGTGCGGCGACAACCCCGCGTGAGGCGGCGATGGGCCAAGATTTCGTGATGGCCTGCGTGGGTAATGATGACGATCTGCGCGGCGTGTGCTTTGGGCCGGACGGGGCATTCGCTGGTATGGCCAAGGGGGCTGTGTTTGTCGACCACACCACCGTTTCGGCGCAGGTGACGCGAGAGCTGTTTGCAGCCGCCGCCGAAATTGGCGTGGGCTTTGTCGATGCGCCTGTGTCGGGTGGGCAAGCGGGCGCGGAAAACGGCGTGCTGTCGGTGATGTGCGGCGGCCGCGCTGCCGATTATGACGCGGCTGAACCCGTGATTGCCGCCTATGCCCGCATTTGCAAACGGCTAGGTGAAAGCGGGTCAGGCCAGATTGCCAAGATGATGAACCAGATTTGCATCGCGGGGCTGGTGCAAGGATTGGCCGAAGCGCTGGCCTTTGGCGAAAAGGCCGGTATGGACGGCAAAGCTGTGGTTGAGGTGATTTCAGGCGGGGCCGCAGGATCTTGGCAGATGAACAACCGCCACAAGACCATGCTCGACGATCATTTCACCCACGGGTTTGCCGTGGATTGGATGCGCAAGGATTTGGGGATTTGTCTGGCCACTGCCAATGAGATTGGCGCAAGCCTGCCCATCACAGCGCTGATCGACCAGTTTTACAAGGATGTGCAAAACATGGGCGGCGGACGTTGGGATACATCGAGCCTGATAAAACGGTTGAAGTAGGGCGCGCAAGCCTCGGTTTTTATTGCAAAAACCGAGGCTGCAACTTTACGGAATAATGCGGGTGTATTTGGACCCTGCCAATGTCGCGCCCAAGATCAGACCCGACTGGCCAAAGACAAAGGCGATGACCGGCGCATATTCGGTGGTTTCCTTGCCGATGCTTGCGCCTTCGTTCGGGGTGGCATAGCGCACATCGGCACTGGCGGCCCAACCGGATGCACGGCGGAAATCGCCCAAGGCGGCCTCGGTCATGAAAAACAGGGCGTGGGCATATTGCTGCGCACCGATTTGAAGGCCAAAGGTGGCGCGGGTGGCGGAATAATAATCGACCGTCACATCATTGATCCGCAACGCACCTTGACCGTAGGCAGCACCAAAGCCAAAGCCTGCCTCGGTCATCAAGGGCATATACAAAACGCCATAGGCTTTTTGCGCCAGATCGCGGGTGCCGGGATAGCGGCCAAACAGATAGTCGCGCGTTGTGTCAACACGGCTGTCCATCCGTGGACCGCCCGCGCCACCAATGCCATTGGCACAACCGCCAAGCGCAAGACTGGCCGCCGTGGCGCCCATAAAACTGCGTCGGTTTAAAATATCCATGTCTCTGCCGCCTCTATGCTGCGCCGGGTTGGCCGGTCGCCATTTGCTCTATATCTTGGGCCAGTTTTAGGCCGATTGCATAACAGTAGCGCGGATTTTCGGCGCTGTCATCCTTTTGGATCACCAAACCCGCAACTTGGGCGTGTTTTTGCCCGTGTTCTAGGCCTGATCCCGCAGAATGCGTGCCACGCGGGGGGCGAAATAGGTTAGTACCCCGTCACAGCCTGCGCGGCGGAAGGCCATCAGGCTTTCCAGCATCGCCTTTTCCCCATCAATCCAGCCGTTTTGCGCGGCGGCCATGATCATCGCGTATTCGCCCGACACCTGATAGGCATAGGTCGGCGCGCCAAAGGTGTCTTTGACGCGGCGGCAGATATCGAGGTAGGGCATGCCGGGTTTTACCATGACCATATCTGCGCCTTCGGTCAGGTCACGTTCAATCAGGCGTAGCGCCTCGTCGGAATTGGCGGGGTTCATCTGATAGGTTTTTTTGTCGCCCACAAGGCGCGAACCTGCGCCCACGGCATCGCGGAACGGGCCGTAAAAGGCGCTTGCGTATTTCGCGGCATAAGACAGGATCGCTACATCCTTGTGCCCCGACATTTCCAATGCGGCCCGCATGGCCCCGATGCGCCCGTCCATCATATCGGACGGGCCAAGGATATCGGCACCAGCCTCGGCCTGCGCCAATGACATTTTTACCAGTGCTTCAATGGTTTCATCGTTCAGGATGATACCGTCACGCACCAAACCGTCGTGGCCATTGGCATTATAGGGGTCAAGCGCCACATCGGTCATGACCACCATCTGCGGCACGGCCGCCTTGATCGCGCGGATGGCGCGGTTGGCCAGGTTTTCGGGGTTCCACGCCTCGGCGCAATCATCGGTGCGCAGGGCAGGGTCGGTATAAGGGAACAGGCATAGGGCAGGGATGCCAAGACCCGCTGCGGTTTCGGCAGCCGCGACGATAAGGTCGATCGACAGCCGGTCTACCCCTGGCATAGAGGTCACGGATTCGCGGATATTCACCCCGTCACGGACAAACAGCGGCCAGATCAGATCATTCACCGACAAGGTGTTTTCCTGTGCCAAGCGCCGCATACCATCCGATGTGCGCATGCGGCGAAAGCGGGTGGCGGGGTACTGGCCAATCGTGGGGCGCATCGGGGGGATCCTTTATCTTGGGTATAAACATCGGCAATTGTGCTTTTTTGTCTTGCTGGCATGGAAAAGCCCGCGTCTCAAGAGTAGGAATGTCGCAAGGGTCTGGGAACTTTGGCCGGATGGCGCGAATATTGCTGCAAAGGTTGGCATAGTGGATTGGTATAAAACGATTTTCGAATTGATCGACCTGCGGTCTTTTTCGAATCTTTGGTTCTGGATTGCGCTTGCGGTGATGTGGTCGACCACCAGCCATTGGGTGCTGGGGGTGCCGTTTGATATGGTGGCCCGCGCGCGTAAGGATGAGTCTACGGCCCAAGACTTGCACGATCTGGTCGGCATCAACATCCGCCGTTTGCTGTATGTGGCGCGGGTGTCGGGGCTTTGGCTGGTTGCGATTGCGGCGTTTTTGTTTACGGCGCTGGTGGTTTTGGCGCTGTATTATCGGGTCGAATTTGCGCAGGCGCTGTTCTTGCTGCTGGCCCCTTTGGCGATTGTGCGCGTCTTAAGCCTGTCGACAGCCCAGCAAATCGCCACGACTGAGCCTGAGGGTGAAGTGCTGTATCGCCAGTTGACCCGCCACCGGATGAAGGTGCAAGCCATTGGAATGGTGTCTATTTTCATTACCTCGTTGTGGGGCATGTGGCAGAATATGCAAGTTTATGCGATTTGGCCGAATTGATTTATGACCATGGTTGACCGGATCATCTTGGGCGGTGCGCCCGAAGGATATGACGCCCAGCTTTTGGCACGGGAGTTGGCGCGGGGCGTGTCTGTGGTGCATGTGGCGCGTGATGACAAGCGGTTGGAGGCGATGCGCGAGGCATTGGCCGTTATGGCGCCCGATGTGGTGGTGCTGGAGCTGCCGGCGTGGGATTGCTTGCCCTATGACCGCGTGTCGCCCAACCCCGATATCATCTCGCGGCGGATGGCGACCTTGGCCGCATTGGCCCAAGGGGTGCCCGGACCGTTCGTGTTGCTGACCACCCTGAACGCCGCGACCCAGCGGATGCCGGCGCGGGCTGTGCTGCGTGAGGCGTCGTTTACCGCCACAGTGGGCAAGCGGATAAACGAAGAGTCCTTGCGCAACTTCCTGACACGCATGGGCTTTACCCCCAGCCCAACGGTGGCCGAACCGGGCGATTATGCCATTCGTGGCGGGATCATTGATATTTACCCGCCGGGGCCTTTGGGGCCAGTACGGTTGGATATGTTCGGCGATGTGCTGGACGGCGCGCGCCGCTTTGACCCCGACACCCAGCGCACCACGGAAAAGCTGAAATCGGTTGAATTTGCACCGGTGTCCGAGGTGATTTTAGACGAGGCGGCGATTTCGCGGTTCCGCCAGAATTACCGCGTGGAATTTGGCGCGGGCGGGTCTGATGATCCGCTCTATGAGGCGGTCAGCGCGGGGCGCAAACATCAGGGGATGGAGCATTGGCTGCCGTTCTTCCATGCTGAAATGGAAACTGTGTTCGACTATATGCCGGATGCGTCGGTCATGCTGGATGATCAGGTCACGCCCGCACGGCTTGCGCGGTGGGAAAGCATCGACGACCAATATGATGCGCGGATGGACTCGATGCGCGCCAAGGGGCGGGTCGACACGGTCTATAAACCTGCCGCACCGGGGTTGCTGTATTTGGATGATGCAGCGTGGGAGGCGGCCTTGTCTGGCACGCGCGTGGTGCAACTATCCCCACTGGCGCAATCACCGGGGCCGGAGGTTTTGGATGCCGGCGGGCGGATGGGGCGCAGTTTTGCGCCGGAACGTCAGCAGGAAAACATAAGCCTGTTCAATGCCTTGGCAGATCACATTAAAGTGTTGCGCAAAGGCGCTAATGTGGTTGTGGCCAGCTGGTCCGAAGGCGCGCGCGAACGCCTGCGCGGGTTGATTGCCGACCAAGGCATCGAAGGCGCGGTTGAGGTTGCGGATATTCGCGACGTTCGGGGCACAGGCGGTCTGTACCTGATGATCTGGCCGCTGGAGGCGGGTTTTACCGCACCGGGGCTGGCGGTGATTTCGGAACAAGACGTGCTGGGCGACCGTTTGGTCGGCAAACCAAAGCGCAAGCGCAAGGCCGATAATTTCCTGCGCGATGTGCAAACCCTGTCGCCCGGCGATTTGGTTGTGCATGTCGAACACGGGGTCGGGCGTTACCACGGGCTTGAGATGATTACGGCACTTGGTGCGCCGCATGAATGCCTGAGCATTGAATATGCCGAAAACGCCAAGCTGTACCTTCCCGTTGAAAACATTGAACTTCTAAGCCGATACGGCCATGAAGAAGGGTTGCTTGACCGACTGGGTGGTGGCGCGTGGCAGGCGAAAAAAGCCAAGCTGAAGGCGCGGATCCGCGAGATTGCGGAACGCCTGATGCGCATCGCGGCCGAGCGGCATTTGCGCAAAGCACCTGTGCTAGAGGCGCCGCATTCGATGTGGGAGGCGTTTGCGGCGCGGTTCCCCTATACCGAAACCGAAGATCAGTTAACGGCGATTGGCGATGTGATTGCCGATTTGGAAGCGGGCAGCCCGATGGACCGCCTGATCGTGGGCGATGTGGGCTTTGGCAAAACCGAGGTGGCGATGCGCGCGGCCTTTGTCGCGGCCTTGTCGGGGATGCAGGTTGCGGTGATTGCGCCGACGACCTTGCTGGCGCGCCAACATTACCGCAGTTTTGTTGAACGGTTCCGTGGTTTTCCAATCAATATCAAACCCTTGTCGCGCTTTGTTAGTGCAAAGGATGCGAACGGCACGCGCGCAGGCCTGACCGATGGCACGGTTGATATCGTCATCGGCACCCATGCCGTGTTGGCCAAGGCAATCAAGTTTAAGAACATCGGGTTGTTAGTCATTGATGAAGAACAACATTTCGGCGTGGGGCATAAGGAACGGCTAAAGGAAATGCGGTCGGACGTGCATGTGCTGACGCTGACCGCAACGCCGATTCCGCGCACCTTGCAATTGTCGCTGACAGGCGTGCGCGACCTGTCGATCATCGCCACGCCGCCGGTGGACCGTCTGGCCATTCGGACCTATGTGTCTGAATTTGATACTGTAACGATCCGCGAGGCACTGCTGCGCGAACGCTATCGCGGCGGGCAGTCTTTCTTTGTGGTGCCGCGCATTTCTGACCTGCCGTTTGTCGAAGATTTCTTGAAAACCCATGTACCCGAAGTGACCTATATCGTCGCCCACGGGCAGTTGGCGGCAGGCGACCTTGACCAGCGGATGAACGATTTTTATGATGGAAAACAGGACGTTCTGGTCGCAACCTCTATTGTGGAATCAGGTTTGGATATTCCCACAGCCAACACGATGATCATTCACCGCGCCGATATGTTCGGGCTGTCCCAGCTGTACCAAATTCGGGGCCGTGTCGGGCGCGCCAAAACGCGGGCCTATTGTTTCCTTACCACCAAGCCCCGTGCGCCGCTGACCCCGCAAGCGATGAAGCGTTTGCGGCTGCTGGGGTCTTTGGACAGTCTTGGCGCGGGGTTCAACCTTGCCAGCCACGACCTTGATTTGCGCGGCGCGGGGAACCTGCTGGGTGAAGAGCAGTCGGGCCATATCAAAGAGGTTGGGTATGAGCTGTACCAAGCCATGTTGGAGGAGACGATTTCCAAGCTGCGGTCGGGCGAGATTTCGGGGATGGCGGAGGTTGATGACCAATGGGCGCCGAACATCAATTTGGGCGTTCCGGTATTGATACCAGAGGCTTACGTGCCGGACCTTGACCTGCGCTTGGGGCTGTATCGCCGCCTATCCGGCCTTGCAACCAAGGTCGAGCTGGAAGGGTTTGCCGCCGAGTTGATCGACCGTTTCGGCCCGCTGCCCAAGGAAGTGAACACCCTGATGCTGGTTGTGCGGATCAAGGCGATGTGCAAACGGGCGGGCATTGCCAAGCTGGACGCAGGACCAAAAGGCGCCACGGTGCAGTTTCACAACGACAAGTTTGCCAACCCTGCAGGGCTGGTGGATTTCATCAAAACCCAAAGCGGGGCGCGGGTGTCGGGCAACAAAATCGTGCTGATGCAGGATTGGAAAACCGAAAGCGACCGGATCAAAGGCGCGTTTGCCATTGCCAAGGCACTGGCCGAAAAGTTGATGGATGTTGCGGTAAAGAAAGCCGTCAAGGGCCCGTAATCGTTAGGATTTATTGCGCGGGATCGACAGCATAAGCGCCAATGACACGACCGCCATCACCGCTACGCCGACGATTAGCGGCAGGTAGCTGCCATCAAAGGCAAGCCCGATGGGCGCGGCAAGCACCACGGCAAACACGGTGGAAATAGACCCCGCCACGGATGCCGCCATCCCCGCGATATGGCCCACAGGTTCCAGCGCCAGCGCGTTAAGGTTGCCCAACGTCAGCCCCGCCATCGCAAACACGCCGATCATCCACAGGATAAACGCTGCAAAACCCATCGTTTCGGACATGAGGCCCGACAAGGTGGCACCCAGCATCAGCGCGGATAGCACAAGCTGTCCGAGCAGCGTGGCCGTGATCAGATAGCGCATCCCCAATCGGCCCACCAATACAGCATTCGTGGGGCTGGCGGTCCCTGCGCATAAGGCGACCAGCGCGAACCACAAGGGAAACGCCTCGCCACGCCCGAATTGCACATCGATGATGGGTTGCGCGGTCGATAGCGTCGCGAAAAGCGCGCCCAAAATCAGGGTTTGCACAGTGATTGTAGTCACGATGGTGCGGTGTGACAGCACCTCGCGGAGGGCCGCGATCAGGGGGGCCGCGCGAAACGGGCGGCGGTTTTCGATGGGCAGCGTTTCGGGTTGGCGGATCAGCAGCCACGCCATAGACAAAATGGCAAACCCAATGAAGGTGATAAAGATAAAGCGCCAGCCAAAGGCCGAGATCACACCACTTGCGGCCAGAGGTGCCACCGCAGGGACCAGCGTAAAGATCATCATCGCAAAGCTGACGACGCGGGCCATATCGCGGCCTTTGTACAAATCGCGCACCAGTGCCAGCGACACCACACGCGGGGCCGCGGCCCCAAGCCCTTGTACCACACGCGCGGCCAGAACGGTTTCCAGCGTGGGGGCAAAATAGGCCACAGCGGCGGCCACACAATACAAAATTGCGCCCATAACGATAATGCGGCGGCGGCCGAAACTGTCAGACAATGGCCCTGCCACCAGCGTCCCAAGCCCCATCCCCAGCACAAAACTGGTCAGGATAAGCTGCGCCTTGTTCGGCGCATCGGGCGTCAGCTCGGCCGCGATGGTGGGCAAAGCGGGCAGCATAGAGTCGATGGAAAAGGCGATGGTGGCAAAGAGCATCGCGATCATGGCGATGAATTCGGGTTGCCCCATGCGTTTGATGGATTGGGTCACTGTCGCCATGCCTTTATCAGATTACAGCCGCGCGGCCCGCCCTGCAAACTGCGGCAAGCGCGAGAACGCGGCACAATGATCCTGCTATCGCCCGCAAAACGGGGGAGGACAAGGTAAAAACCGCCCGCCTGCATAACTTGCGACCGCGGCCTATCTGGGGCTGGGCGTCAGGGTGTGGGCGTCGCGGAGCCCGCCTCTTGCGCGATGGTTTCCAGCAAATCGTCGATCACACGTTGCCATGTCTCCACGGGTTGCGCGCCTGGCATCATATATTGCTGGGCAATCAGAAAGGCGGGCACGCCTGTGACCCCTTTTTGGCGGGCATCGGTATCGCGCGCGGCAAGGTCGGCAAAATCGGCATCGGTGGCAAACAGGCGCTCGGTTGCCTCGGGGTCCATGCCGCAGGCTTGGGCAATATCGACCAGCGTGTCGGTACTGCCAATATCGCGGCCATCTTTGAAATAGGCGCGAAACAGGGCCATCACAACGGCATTTTGCCGCCCCTCCAGCCCCGCCCAATGGATCAAACGGTGGGCGTTCATCGTGTTGGGCGTACGCTGAATTGCGCCAAAGTCGATTTCAATCCCCGCCTTTTGCGCAGCCTCGGCAATGCGGCCATAGACCTCGACCGCTTGTTGTTTGCCGCCAAACTTGCCTTCCAGATAGGCGCGGCGGTCCATGCCTGCGGCGGGCATGGTGGGGTTCAACTGAAACGGGTGCCATTCCACGCTGAACGGATGATCAGGCCGGCTTTCCAGCGCGCGGTCCATCAGGGTTTTGCCGATATAGCACCAAGGGCAAATCGGGTCGGAGAAGATATCAAGGCGGATCATAACAGGGTCCATTCGGTTCGGTTAAAGCGGTGTTTCGGGGGCTGCGAACAGCGCACGCAAAGCGCGGCGGTTCAGCTTGCCATTGGCATTGCGCGGCAATTGCATCAGGTGATGATAGGCGCGGGGTTGTTTATAGCGGGCAAGGGCGCGGTCGGCATGCTGGCGCAAAACATCCTCGGCCAGCGGCGCGTTTGCAGCATAGACGCAGGCGATAATAGTCGCGCCTTGTTTCACCTCGACCTCAATCGCGGCGCAATCGGTGATGCCGGACAAGGTGGCGATCACGCCTTCAACCTCTAGGGGCGACACGCGAAAGCCGCCTGCATTCATCATGTCATCACGCCGGCCCAGATAGGTGATGGCCCCATCCACGGCCATCTGTGCGGTGTCGCCGGTCAGATACCAATCGCCCGCAAACCGTGCCTTGGTCGCGGCGGCGTCACGGTAATAGCCAAGAAACAGGCCGGGGTCGTTGCGGTCCACCGCCAGAATGCCGGATGTGCCAATGGGGGCAGGGTGGCCCGCATCATCCAGCACGGCAACATGGCGACCCGGTTGGGCATATCCTGTGCTGCCTGCAGGGGCCGCACAGTCAGGGCAGCCAGAAATGAAGGTTGAGATTTCGGACATGCCAAACGCCTCATATATCGGGGTGTTGGTGGCGGCAAACCACGCGTCGCGGGTGGCTTGGGGCAAGGCCTCACCCGCCGAAAGCCCGTGGCGCAGATGGGGCAAAGGCGCCAAGGGGCTGCGCAGCATTTGGCGGTAGACCCCGGGCGCTGCGGCAAACATCGTGGCCTTGCTGCGGGCCAAAAGTGCGGGCAGCGCCTCGGCCCCCGTGCCCGGTGCGGGGATCAGCGCGGTCGCGCCCACGGTCCAAGGGTCCATCAACCCTGTGCCCAAGGTATAGGTCCAGTTGAACGCGCCCGCATGCAAAACGCGGTCTTGCGCGGTCAATCCGTACCAGCCTTGCAGCATCATCGCGCGGCCCAAAATCGCGCGGTGCGCATGGGCCACCGCTTGTGGCCGCCCCGAGGTGCCAGATGTAAAGATGATATAGGCAAGGCGGTTGGGATCGCCCAACGCGAACGGGTGCGGCGGCAAGGCGTGCATTTCGTGCAGTGCGGCTGCGGGCAAAACAGGGCAGGGCGGCACATCCGGCAGCGCCACGCCTGCATCGACCACAATCAGCGCAGGTTCCACCAGATCGCACAGCTTTGCCACCTCGGGCCCCGTCAGCATGGCCGAGGTTGGCACAGGGATAAGCCCCGCCGTGATTGCCGCCAAGAACAGCACCGGAAAATCGGGGCTATTGCCCAACCGCATCAACACACGGTCGCCGGGGCCAAGGCCAAGCGCCACTAACCCCGACGCAACCCCAGCCACGGCAGACTGCAGCTTTGCATAGGTCCAAATCTCGGTATGATCCGGATATAGCAATTCCAACGCCGGACGGTCGGCCAATGCCGCCCCACGCGCCAACACATGCGCCGCAAGGTTGAATGCAGCAGGCAAGGCGGGGTAAGGCAGGGCCAAGGTTTGCGAAAGGATCATGGGATCGTTGCTAAACCGCAGCCCGTGCCGTTGCAAGGCCGTGCGGCTGCGCGTATTGCGAGGGACAGCATTTCAAAGGACCAGCGCATGAGCGAAGGCGAACATCTGATCCGGATTGCCCGCGATGGGCAAAAGACCGACCAGCCCGTGGCCCAGCTGGATCTTGGCGCACGGGTGCGCGAGCTGCGTCGCGCGCGCGGCTGGACGCTGGAACAGGCGGCAACCCATGCGGGGCTTGCACGCTCCACCTTGTCGAAAATCGAAAACGGGCAGATGTCACCCACCTATGACGCCTTGAAAAAACTGGCAGGGGGCCTTGCCATTTCGGTCCCGCAACTGTTCACGCCCCCCAGCCGCCATCAGGTCATGGGGCGCATGGCTGTCACCAAATCGGGCGAAGGGCAGGCCCATCCCACCACGACGTATGAACATGAACTCCTCGCCCCCGGCCTTGTGCAAAAAACCATGCTGCCCTACCGCGCCACCATCCGCGCCCGCAGCTTTGATGATTTCGACGGCTGGGTGCGCCATGACGGCGAAGAATTCCTCTATGTCCTCACCGGCGTCGCGCGGCTTTATACGGAGTTTTATGAGGCCGTCGATCTTCGCCGCGGCGACAGCGCCTATTACGACGCCTCGATGGGGCATAATGTCGTCAGCCTGTCAGACGAAGACGCAACGGTCCTTTGGGTCACGTCCCTCACCTGACGGCTATTTCATCTTTGAAAAAATACTCATAAGCCAACGAAGGTTTAAAACGCCATCAGCCCATCAAGCCCCGCACCACCACATAGCCCACAAACACCCCATTCGCCAAAAGCAGCGCCATCACTGCCAGTGACCCAAGATCCTTGGCATCGCGCGCCGCAATCGACCAGTCGGGCGACACATGGTCGACAATCGCCTCCACGGCTGTGTTCAACGCCTCAACCGCGATCAACAGCAGCCACAAGATCACGAACACCCCGAACGCCCACAACGGCGCGCCAATCGCCAAGAACAGGACGCACACCACAGGCAGGCCCAGCATCTCATGGCGAAAGGCGGTTTCCCCCCACAATCGGCGCACGCCCGCGATGGAATAGCCCGCTGCGGCAAACAAATGCCGGATGCCTGTAATCCGTTCGGGACGGGGTTTGGGGGGGGTGTGAGGCTCAGCTTGCATTGCGGCAGGGTCCGATCAGATCAAGGGCAGGGTCAATCACCGAGGTTTCAACCCCTGCAAGGCTTAGCACTGTGCTGAACATATTGTCGTGGCTGATCTCGGCAGCCTTTCCAGCGGCAAGACAGCCTGGCTGAAGTCCAAGGGCCGCCTCGTAATCTGCGGGTATCCAAGTCAGCATCGGCACGCGGGTCTGGTATTCAGGCGCCATGAAATAGGGTGCGCCGTGCAGATACAGCCCACCTTCGCCCAGCGACTCGCCGTGATCGGACGCATAGAACAGCGCCGATGTCGCCTTGGTTTGCGCCGCCAGAATGTCGATCATGCTGGCCAGAATATGATCGGTATAGACGATCGTGTTGTCATAGGCATTGGTGATTTCTTCGGTCGAACAGGTCTTCAACTCGGCCGTCTTGCAGGTCGGGGTGAAATGTTCAAATTCCGCAGGATAGCGCAAATAATAGGATGGCCCGTGGCTGCCGATCATATGCAGCACCAGCACCGTGTTTTGGGTTATGCTGTCGGCATAGTCCGTCAGTTTATCAAGAAAAATACCATCCGTGCATTCCCCATCGGCGCAATAGCGCGGGTCGGTGGACTTGAGGACCATTTCAAGCGTTTGACGTTTGGCGATGCCTTTGTCGCCGGTGTTATTGTCCCACCATTCGACGTGATACCCAGCGCGGGCCAGAATATCGAGCATGTTTTCGGTGCTGACACCCTTGTCATAGCTGTAATCGGCCCGCCCGTAACTGGCGAACATACAGGGCAGTGATACGGCCGTGGCCGTCCCGCATGACGACACATTCGGGAAATAGGTAATGTCGCGCTTGGCCAGCTCGGGGTTGGTAACAGGGCCATAGCCGCCAAGGCTCCAGTTTTGCGCGCGCGCGGTTTCGCCAGCGACCACAACCAGCAAAACGGGCTTTTCCACAGCGGCCAAACGGGCCGAAGGCTTGGCATCGGTGCCATAAGCCTGCAATGGCAGCGCCTTGGATTTTTGCAGCATCCGTGCATAGCGCAAGGTGCCGGTCAGCGGCGCGCCGGGCTGGTAAGCGGCCATCATCTGTTTTTGCGCGCGCAAGACCACCGAAAAGGTTGCAAACTGCGTCAGCAACAACCCAACGCACAAGACCACCGACACCGCCACAGTGCCTGCCCAGATCACAGCGGCCCGCACAAGCGGTGCCCGCGCGACCTTGACCCAAAACACCACTGCGGCCGGCAAGATGCCCGCCCACAGCACATGAAACACAAAGCTTGCCGTGATCAGATGTTTGGATTCAGTGACTGTTGTTGTGATCGCGTTCTGGATCATCTCACGGTCGATCGTGGCGCCAAGCGTGTCTTGGTAATAGGATGTCACCGCACCCAAAATCAGGAAAAACGCCAACATCGGCTTTTGCAGCCAACGCACCGCAAACAGGGCTATCAAAAGCAGCGTCAGCGCAAAAATCGCGCCTGCGAAAATTGCAACGGTCAGCACATGCCCGTCAAACGCCACACCAACGCGGCCCCAAAAGGTCACGTTGTGTGCTGCAAGAATGAAAAGGGCTGTGGCCACATTCAACACAAGCGCGTTGACGGTGGGACGCCGCTGCCAGAACGGTGCGGAATGGGTAAGGGGAGCTGTCACAGCTATGGACCTTTTCTCGATGTTTTTGGGCCTGTCAGACCCCTCATCAACGCGATACGCCTTTCGGAACGCACGCTCAAGCCCCCGCGACATTACAGCATATTGGACACGCGGTTGGACGCGCCGGAAAGATCGCGGCCAATACCGTCAATCGTGCCACAGCCCGCAAGAGTGGCCAGCAGCAAAAGCGCTGCAAGCGGCAGAAATTTGGAACCTGTCATGTGCTCTCTTTCACCTCATGTTGTCCGCCGCCTAAGGGCGTTTGGGCGGATCTTAGTTTTCATACCACCAGACATCGGGCTGGAACCCCGGCCAATCGCCATAAATCGGCAAGGTTGTAGGGTATTTCAATTCCTTTGCATGGGCCAGACGCGAAGTTTTTGCATACCAGAACGGCACGACATAGCGCCCTGCGGTCAAAATCCGGTCAAGCGCATGGGTGGCGGCGATGAAATCTTCTTGGCTCGTCGCGTTCAGCAAGGTTGCAATCATCGCCTCGGCGGCGGGCACATTCATGCCCATCAGGTTGCGACTGCCCGGCTCGGTCACGCCCGCAGCACCCCAGTAAAAGGTTTGCTCATTGCCCGGTGACAGCGACATGTTGCGGATCATATGGGTCATGTCAAAATCATAGGCATTGGTGCGTTCGGTCATCTGCGCACTGTCAATCGTGGTCAGCGTGGCGGTGATTCCAAGGGGTTTCAGCGCCTCGATATACATATTGGCGATGGTGGCCACCTCGGACGCGCCATTGGTCAGCAAGATGTCAAAGGCAAAGGCCTGCCCTTGGGCGTTTTTCAACACCCCACTGTCATCGGCCACCCAGCCCGCCTGTTCCAACAACGCCTTGGCGGCGCGGATGTTTTTGCGGTTGGTCGCACTGTCGGCCACGGGCAAGGCATAGCCGTCAATCACACCTGGGATCAGATCGGCGGCAAAGGGTTGCAGCAATTCCAATTCACGGCCTTGCGCAGGCGTACCCGTGGCCATGCCAAGCACCGAGTTTGAAAAATACGACTGGATGCGCGGGGCCGTGCCCCCCGTGACGGTGGTGTTGATCTGTTCAAAGTTGAACGCAAGGATCATCGCCTCGCGCACCCGCCAATCGGCAAATTGCGCGCGCCGTGTGTTCATGACAAAGCCGTCGATGCCCGACGGGCGGGAATGCGGGATTTCCGATTTCACAATCGCGCCGGACATGACCGCAGGAAAGCTGTATTGTTCGGCCCATTTGGCGGCATTGGTTTCGCGGTAGCTGGTGATCTCGCCCGCCTTGAACGCCTCAAACACCACACCATCATCGCCAAAAAACTCGTAGCGCACTGCGTCAAGGTTGTGGCGGCCTTTGTTAAAGGCCAAATCGCGGCCCCACCAATTCGGGTTTTTGACAAAGGAAATAAACCGCCCCGCCTCATACGCCCCAACCGTATAGGGGCCAGATCCGATAGGGGCCTCAAGCGTCGATTCTGTGAAATCCTTGCCCGCCCATTGCGCCTTTTGCAGCACGGGGCGCAGGCCAAGGATCAGCGGCAATTCGCGGTCCGGCGTATTGAAGGTGAACTTGACAGACCGCGGGCCAGAGATTTCGGCTGTTGCGATCTTTTTCCAAGAATTCAGATAACGCGGGTGGCCGACAGTGCCCAAGGTTTCAAAGGTCCACAGCACATCTTCGGCGGTCACGGGGCTGCCATCGGAAAAGGTTGCCGCCGGATTAAGGGTAAATTCGACGTAAGTCCGCGCGTCGTCTGTCTCTACCGATTCGGCCAAAAGCCCGTAAAGCGTGAAAGGTTCGTCATAAGACCGGCCCAAAAGGGTTTCCGAGGTTAACCCCGACTGCCCCCAAGGGGCCCGCCCTTTCAGGATGAACGGATTAAGGGAATCAAAGCTGCCCGATTCGCCAAAAATGATGCGCCCGCCCGCAGGGGCTGCAGGGTTTGCATAGGGGAGGGACACAAAATCAGGTGGAAGGGCAGGGTCGCCATACATAGCTATGCCATGTTTGGGGTCTGCAAGGGCGGGAATCGCTGCGACACAAAGCAAAACGGTTGCCATTAGACTGTGCCGTATCGCGAAAAATTGATGTTTCATTCCGGCAACAATCCTTAAACCCCATGATCTATTGGTCCTGATACTACGGATGGTTATGTGGATTTTCAAACTTTTAACTTGGCCACAGGCAACTTAGCGCGTATAAAGTAGGAACTGCTCGATAGGTTTCTTGCCTGTATGAAACCTGCCTCAATAACTTAACGCCAGCCTCGTGCTGGCGTTTTTTTTTGGCAAATTGCGGTCTCTTATCAGGATTCACAGCTTTTTCAGACTTTGCCTGCACGATGGTGCGATCAATGGGGGCAAAGTGCTGGACGATGGCGAATATTGGCTATTATTCGATGGACAGCGGCCAAGGCATGGCCGGAATGCGCGATGATATCATCGCAGCGGGCCACAACCCGATTGAGATTTTCGACCCAAGCAGCGCGCAACTTGCAGGGATTGACGCGCTCTATGTTTGGAACGGTGACAATTCGGGATTTAATGCCGAATTTTTGGGCCGGATGCCCGATATCACCGCTGCGGTGAATAACGGCATGAACATGGTGATCTTTGACCGTGCTACCGGCGTCGCCAACCCGCAACTCATTTTGCCTGGAACCAGCCTGACCCATGTGCGCGCCACAACGGCAGATGCAAACCTGACCGCCGCAGGAGAGGCGGATTTGGGCAACGGTGCTGGCGGCATTATCACCGATGCCTCGCTTGATGGCGGGAACTATACAACGCACGGCTATGTCAATGCGGCCAGCTTGCCCCCCGGTGCGACCGTGCTAATGACGCTGGGTGATAATGACGAAAGCAAGGCCGTCGGCTTTGTCTATGATTTCGGGGCAGGGTCGGTGCAATATTACGGCATTCCGATGGACTACTATAATGAAAATAGCCAGGCTTGGGAAAACTTTGCCATCAATACCTTGGAATTTGCGGCGATGTGTTTGGGGGCAGGGACCCGCGTTCTAACCTACAAGGGCTATCGCCGCGTCGAAAACCTGCGCGCAGGGCAGCTGATCTGGACCCAGGATCACGGGTTCCAACCCTTGCTTGCCTTGGTTGCCTCGGCCGCGGGCGATGGGCCGGTCGTCACCGTCCCCAAAGGTGTGCTTGGCAATGCGCGCGATTTGGTTCTATCGGGGCAACACAGGATCTATCTTGATGGCCCAAAGTTAGAGCTGTTGACGGGATATGATGGGGCCTTTGCGGTGGTGGCACATATTGCAGGGCTTGGCGGCATCACGGTCGCACCTCTGCCAAACCTTGGGTTTTACAACCTGTTGTTCGCCCAGCATGAGGTGATACTGGCCGATGGTGCGCGCGTTGAAAGCCTGTATGTCAGCCCGATCACCCGCAACGCGATGGGCTTTGCCGCGCGCCGTACTTTGGACCGCAAACACAGAATGGTTTTGGCCTATCCCGAGCTGGACCGTTGGACAGCGCGGGCCGTTTTCGGTGAAATCGCCAAGCCCGCAACGGCGGCGTTGCACAGCACAGCCGCGTGATTGCAGCGGTCAATCCATATCCATGAACCATTTCAATGAATTAAGAAGGGCGATCCGACCATAGCGCCAAAACCCGCTTTTGCCCAATGATGGCTCGATTCCGAAACCGCTTTGCGTTATTGCTGCACTAGCAAAATAACGGAGGCGCAGATGTCACTTGCAGGAAAAACCGCAGTTGTAACGGGATCAAATTCAGGCATCGGGCTTGGCGTTGCGCATGAACTGGCGCGCGCAGGGGCGGATGTGGTGATCAACTCTTTCACCAACCGTGATGAAGATCACGCACTGGCCGCTGAAATCGCCGCCGAACATGGGGTATCGGTGCGCTATATTCAGGCGGATATGTCCGATGCCGCAGCCTGCCGCGCGCTGATAGAACAGGCGGGGGTCTGCGATATTTTGGTCAATAACGCGGGCATCCAATATGTCGCCGCGATTGAGGAGTTTCCGACCGACAAGTGGAACGCCATTATTGCGATCAACATGTCCTCGGCCTTTCACACAACGGCGGCCGCCTTGCCTTTGATGCGCGCCAAGGGCTGGGGCCGGATTGTCAACGTGGCCTCGGCGCATGGTTTAACCGCCAGCCCTTATAAATCGGCCTATGTCGCGGCAAAGCACGGGGTGGTCGGCCTGTCCAAGGTGACGGCACTGGAAACCGCAGGCGCAGGGATTACCTGCAATGCCGTTTGCCCCGGCTATGTGCTGACCCCATTGGTCGAGGCGCAAATCCCCGACCAGATGAAAAAGCACGGGATGGACCGCGAAACCGTGATCAAACAGGTGATGCTGGAACGCCAACCCAGCCGCCAGTTTGCCACAACGGCGCAAATCGGGGGCACGGTTGCGTTTTTGTGTTCCCCTGCTGCGGACCAGATCACCGGCACCACACTCTCGGTCGATGGTGGCTGGACCGCGATGTGAAAACCGTCCGCGTAAACCTTGCCCTACAAGGCGGCGGCGCGCATGGCGCCTTCACTTGGGGCGTGCTGGACCGGCTGCTGGACGAAGAGTGGCTTGAAATTGCAGCTATTTCCGGCACTTCGGCGGGTGCGTTGAATGGGGCCGCGTTCAAGGCGGGCATGGCGCAAGATGGGCGAGCAGGCGCACGTTTGGCGCTGGATCAGCTTTGGGCGCAGGTTGGCACCTTAAGCGATATGCGTTTGGGCGCATGGATGCAGCCGGTTTTGCCCTTTGCAGCCGCCGTGACAAACGCATGGGAAACCGCCTTCAACACCTCGCCCCAAGGGATCGCGGCGCAGTTGTTTTCACCCTATGCCCTTGGGGATGCGTGGAAAAACCCGCTGGCCCCTGTGGTGGCGGCGTTCGATTTTTCCAAGGTTTGCGCTGATGCGGGGCCACGGCTGTTTGTCTGTGCCACCAATGTCCGCAGCGGCAAGGCGGGGGTGTTTACAGGAAAAAACATCACCCCTGATGCGATTTTGGCCTCGGGATGTTTGCCCACTGCGTTTCAAGCGGTGGTGGTGCCGGACCCCGTGACGGGCGAAATGGACGCATGGTGGGATGGCGGATATTCCGGCAATCCAGCGCTTTTTCCGTTGTACGACAAGGGCTTGCCAGACGATCTTATCATCGTGGCGATCAACCCTATTCACCGCGACCGCGTGCCAAAAACACCTTTGGAAATTCAGGACCGGATAAACGAGATCAGTTTTAACGCGCCTTTATTGCGCGATTTGCGGGCGATGGCCTTTGTGAAACGCTTGCTCGGCTCGGGGGCATTGGAACCGGGCAGCATGAAAGATGTGGCGCTGCATCTGATTGCCGATGACGTGCTGATGAACGACCTGACCGCCAGCAGCAAACTGCTGCCGACACCTGCGCTGCTTGAGCGGCTCAAGGCGGCGGGGCAGGCGGCGGCGGACCAGTTTTTGACCAATCACCGCGACGCTTTGGGCAAGCGCGGCACTGTTGACCCGCTGGCCTTACTCGACTGACCCGCTTGGCTGGGTAATCGCCACGCCGTCTTTGTCCTTGCCATTGGGATAGACAAGGCCCGCCGAAATAATAAGCTTGGCCGCGTCTTCGATCTTCATATCCAGCATCCGTACATCGGTGCTGGGCACGAACAGCAAAAAACCCGAGGTCGGGTTGGGCGTGGTGGGCAAAAACACCGACAGCATTTCGGCGTGTTCAGGGAATTTCGCCGCGATCTCGCCCTTGGCGCTGGTGGAAATAAAGCCAATCGCCCAAATCCCCTCTTTCGGGTATTCAACCAGACAAGCCTTTTCAAAATTCTGATCGGTTTGCGCGAACACGGTTTCTGCGATTTGCTTGATACCGCTGTAAATGGTGCGCACCACAGGCGTGCGGTCGACCAGCCGTTCGGCCCAGTTCAAAAACGACCGCCCGATGATGCCGCGCGCGATCCAGCCCATGAAGATGGTGAACACAAGAAAGATAATAACACCCGTGCCGCGCAGGTTGATCCCGTTTTCCTTGCAGAAAAATGGCGGTTTAGTGGGGTCTGACGCCCAAAAGCGGCTGATCCCTGTGGCGGGTTCAAACGGCGAGGGGCAAAACCAATAGCCGAACCATTCCGACGGCTGGTACTTTTCGGGGATAAACGGCAACACAAACCCGTCAATCCAGCCCGTCACCGTCCAGATCAGATAGAGCGTCAGGGCGATGGGCAAAACCACCACCAAACCGGTCAGAAAACTGGTGCGCAAGCCCGCAAACAGGCCACGTTTCTTTAGCGGTGCAGGGTTCTGGTTGGTCATGTCGGGCCCCTTTTGGACGCCAAGCAACCTAAGGGCGGCACGGCGCGTTTACAATGGTAAAGCGGCGGCAAAGCGCCTGCGCGTCAGGGGTTTATACGTGCTTTGCTGATCGCCACGGCAATTTCCGCCCCCAAACGCGCATTGTTGCGCACAAGGGCGATGTTTGCGGTCAGCGAGCGACCTTGTGTCAGCGCAAAGATACGGTCAAGCAAAAATGGCGTGACCGACTTTGCCGCAATCCCTTGGGCCACCGCCTCGGCCAGCGCCTGTTCGATCATCGGCAGGATCTGGGGCAGGGGGATTTCATCGGCCAAGGGAATCGGGTTGGCGACCAATTGCCCGCCCGTCAGGCCAAGCCGCGCGCGCATCAGATGGGCGGCAGCAATTTCGCCCGCCGTATCAAAGCGCAAAGGCGCCATCAGGCCCGACGCGCGGGCCCAAAAGGCAGGCATTTCGGATTGACCATATGCGATGACTGGCACGCCAAGGGTTTCCAGCACCTCCAGCGTTTTTGGGATGTCCAGAATGGCCTTTGCCCCTGCAGCAATCACCGTGACGGGGGTCTGCGCCAGTTCCTGCAAATCGGCAGAAATATCAAAACTGGTTTCGGCCCCGCGATGCACGCCGCCAATCCCGCCCGTGGCAAACACGTCAATCCCCGCCAGCCGCGCGCCGATCATTGTGGCCGCAACCGTCGTAGCCCCCGTATCACCCGACACCAGACACGCCGCCATATCGGCCCGTGACAGCTTGCGCGCATCCGGCGTTTGCCCAAGCTTTTCAAGCTGCTGCGGCGACAAACCAATGTGGATTTTGCCCGCCATCACGGCAATGGTGGCCGGAATGGCACCCGCATCGCGGATGTCTTGTTCCACCTGTGCGGCCATCTCGATATTTTGCGGAAAGGGCATGCCGTGGGTGATGATCGTGCTTTCCAGCGCGACAACGGGGCCACCACGGGCCAAGGCATCGGCCACTTCGGGCAGGATCGTCAAAGGGGCGTTTGTCATGTCTCTATATCTCCGGATACATAATCTGCGGCGGCCAAAATCGCACGGTCCAGCGCGTCTTGCCGTGTGGCGCCACTGCGGGTGGCAACAATATGGGCGGCCATAAACGTATCGCCCGCCCCCGTGACGCGGGTGACCATCACCTGCGGCGGCGCGGCGGTAATGACACCTTGACCTTGTGTGCCTTCGGCGCAGGTTTTGCCACCATCCGTGACCAACACGCGCGCAGCCCCGCGGGCAAGCAAGCCAAGGGCCGCATCGGCGGCAGTGGTAAAGGGCGACTTTGCCAGTAAACCCGCTTCCTCTAAGTTTACATAAAGCGTCGCAGTCGGGTGCGCCAACAATGGCAACAACCGTTCGGCCTTGCCCGGGCTGGCAGGGGCCACACGCAAATCGGCAGCGGCAAACAGGGGCGAGGTCGCGATTTGCGCCAAAAGGGTTTGGGTCAGATTGCCATCCAACGCGATCACGCCTTGATAGGGCGCATCGGCACGCCCCAAACGCCCATCGGCCAGCGGGCGCAAGATCTTGTCGCCTGCCGCCTCCAGCGAATGCGCATCGGCGATCGCGGCGATCAACCCGTTCGCCCCTTCAATGGCCATGTAAATATCCGTGGGCAAATCATCGGACCGGTACAGGCTGTCCGTAATCAAACCCATTTCCGCACAGCGCGCGACCAGTTCGTCCCCTTCGGGGTCGCGCCCCACGGCTGACAAAAGCGCAGGCCGCACCCCGAACCGCGCCAGCGTCATCGCGATATTCAGCGCCACGCCCCCTGGCAGTCGTGTGATCCGCCCTGGAACGTCAGACCCCAACCGCATCGACGCAGGCGAGCGGCCAATCACATCCCATAGGACGGAACCAATGCAAAGGATATCAGGTGTATTCATGTTGCGGGTTTTCACCCAAACCCGACACTTGCGCAAGGGTGAAGCGACGGAGCCTCCGGCGGGGATATTTTTGACCGAAAAGAAAGGCGGACTGGTTTCATCTTTGCCCAAATACTCAAAAAACGGTGGGGACGGGTGCAAAGCTGGGGAAGGGGCCTTGTAATCGGGTACATGGCGCGGTAAGGCCTGCGCACTTTCACAGGTGGGGCTTGGGCCTGACGGGGAGAAATCCCGTTTGGTCCGCCGGTTGGAACATTTGTTCTAAAGACGGCCCTGCCGAGGATTAAACCGGAAAAGGATAACGGCATGGCTCTTCCCGAGTTCACCATGCGTCAGCTTTTGGAAGCTGGCGTTCACTACGGTCACCAGACCGCACGCTGGAACCCAAAGATGGGTGAGTACATCTATGGCGACCGCAACGGCATTCACATTCTCGATTTGACGCAGACTGTTCCAATGTTGGATCAGGCGCTGAAAGTTGTGCGCGACACGGTCGCCAAGGGCGGCCGGATTTTGTTCGTCGGCACCAAGCGTCAGGCCCAAAAAGCTGTGGCAGAAGCGGCTGAAAAATCGGCGCAGTTCTACATGAACCACCGCTGGTTGGGTGGCACGCTGACCAACTGGAAAACCGTTTCCCAGTCGATCCAGCGCCTCAAGCAGTATGACGAGCTGATGGCCAACGGCGCCGAAGGCTTGACCAAAAAAGAGCGACTGAACATGGAACGCGAGCAGGGCAAGCTTCAGGCCTCGCTCGGCGGGATCCGTGAAATGGGCGGCGTTCCCGACCTGATCTTTATCATCGATGTTGGCAAGGAAGACCTCGCCATTCTGGAAGCCAAGAAATTGGGCATTCCGGTTGTGGCCGTGGTTGATACCAACTGCAGCCCAAAGGGCGTTGATTATGTGATCCCGGGCAACGACGACGCGGCCCGCGCGATTGCGCTCTATTGCGACCTGATTTCGCGCGCAGCCCTCGACGGTATGTCCGCCCAGATGGGTGCAGCCGGGATCGACCTTGGTGCTTTGGAAGATGCGCCGGTTGAAGAGGCTGTTGCAGACGCTGCCGAGGCCTGAGGCCTTTTGAACTTCATTGATCCGGCGCGGGCAATCCCCGCCGGATTTTCCACTTGATATGAGGAGAGCCACGATGGCGATCACCGCACAAATGGTGAAAGAACTGCGCGAAATGTCTGGCGCAGGGATGATGGATGCGAAAAAAGCGCTGACCGAGGTTGAGGGCGACATGGAAGCCGCAATCGATTGGTTGCGCACCAAAGGTCTGGCCAAAGCCGCCAAAAAAGCCGACCGCATTGCGGCCGAAGGTTTGGTAGGCGTTGCCGTTTCAGGTGGCCGCGGTGTGGCTGTCGAAGTGAACTCGGAAACCGATTTCGTTGCCAAAAACGCAGATTTCCAAAAGCTGGTTGCGGGTATCACCCAAGCCGCCCTTGGTGTTGCAACTGTGGAAGAGCTGGCAGCAGCCCATGTTGGTGGCAAAACAGTTGATGAGACTGTTTCGTCGGCCACCGCTGTGATCGGCGAAAAAATCTCGCTCCGCCGTATGGCTGTGATTGAAGGCGATGCTGTTGCGGCCTATGTGCACAACGCAGCCGCCGATGGCATGGGCAAAATCGGTGTGTTGGTTGCTGTGAAAGGCACCGACAACGGGATTGCCAAGCAGATCGCCATGCACATCGCGGCCTTCAACCCTGCATCCTTGTCCGAAAAAGACCTGGACCCGATACTGGTCGAGCGTGAAAAGAACGTGCTGACCGAGCAAGCGCGCGAGTCTGGCAAGCCAGAGGCCGTGATCGAAAAGATGATCGTGGGCCGCATGGCAAAGTACATGGAAGAAGTGACTTTGCTGGGCCAAAAGTTTGCGATGAACCCAGAAATCACTGTGGCACAAGCTGCGAAAGACGCTGGCGTTGAAGTGCTGGCCTTTGTGCGTGTCGCGGTTGGCGAAGGCATCGAGAAAAAAGAAGAAGATTTCGCGGCAGAAGTTGCGAAAACTTTGGCTGGCTAAGGCTTAACGCTTTTGACTGCAAAAAAAACGGCCCAGATCGCTCTGGGCCGTTTTCCTTTGTCCTTGACCGGAACCTATACCGGCAGTCGGTTTCATTTGGATAAATCGAAATAGCGATCCAGCGCCACATGAACCTGCCCCGATGGCGTAACGCCAGTTGTTTCGGGTATGATCAATCGTACGGCATTCCCTTACGTAAATCCACAATTGAACAGCAAACCTGACTAAAAAGACAGGTTTAGGGGCCATAGCGGCCTATATTGCGCTGCGAACCGTGTCACGGCGGCAGGCGGCAAGGGTTTTCGCGGTCAAATCAGGGGCCAAATGCGCCATTGCGTCATATTGGGTCAAAAATACCTCGCCCGTTAAATCAGCCATAAAATGACTCCGGCGCAGGCGGTCCATCACAGGGCCTTTCACCTCGGACATGTGCAAGGTGACGTTCGATGCTTTCAGCATCTGGTTGATCGCCTCAAGGCTTTCCAGCGCCGAGCTGTCCACCTCATTCACCGCCGGAAACATCAGGATCAAGTGGCGGATCGCGGTATTGGCGGCAATTTTATCCTGCACAAAATCCTCAAGGAACCGCGCGTTGGGGAAATACAGGCTTTCATCGACCCGCACGGTCAGCACATCAGGGGCTGTAATCACGGCATGGCGGTCGACATTGCGGAAATGCTCGGTCCCAGGCACTTGGCCCACAATCGCCACATGCGGGCGCGAGGTGCGGTAGAGGTGCAAAAACAGCGACAGCGCCACCCCTGCAAGGATCCCCGATTCCACGCCCATCGCCAGCGTCACAAGGATGGTCGCAATCATCGCAGCGCCGTCCGTGCGGCTATAGGCCCATGTGCGGCGAATGGCGCCCAGATCGACCAGCGTCAACACCGCAAGGATGATGGTCGCGGCCAGCGTCGCCTTGGGCAAATAGAACAGGGCAGGGGTCAGAAACACCGTGGCCAGCGCCATGCCAATCGCGGTAAAGGCACCTGCCGCAGGGGTCTGCGCCCCGGCATCGAAATTCACGACCGACCGCGAAAACCCACCCGTCACCGGAAACCCGCCCGACATGGCCGAGCCGACATTACAGGCGCCAAGGGCAATCAATTCCTGATTGGGGTCAATCCGCTGACGGCGTTTGGCGGCCAGCGTTTGCGCCACCGAAATGGTTTCAACATAGCCCACAATCGCAATCAGCAACGCAGGCACAGCGATTTGCGCCCATAGATCAAGGTCGAACGGCGGCAAGGTTGGCACGGGCAACCCTTGCGGTACGGTGCCCACAACGGCCACACCGCGCCCATCAAGGCCGAACAGATAAGTGACCAAAGTGGTGGCAACCACTGCCGCCACAGGGGCTGCACGGGTCAGGATGGTGGCCATGTTAGGTGAAACCTGCCGCGCCAAAAGCCATGATTTCAAATGCTTGCGCGACCAGAACAAAAACCCCACAGCCCCCGCGCCAAGGATCAGCGTAAAGACATTCAGACCGGACAAGTGGGCAAATATCTGGTGCAACAACTCGGGCAAGGTTTCGCCCTTGGCCTTTATCCCCAGCAAATGCGGCACTTGCCCGGCGGCGATGATCAGCCCCGACGCCGTGATAAACCCCGAAATCACCGGATGGCTCAGGAAATTGGCGATAAACCCAAGCCGCAAAAACCCCATACCCAACAGCATCAACCCCGATAAAAAGGCCAGCGCAATCGCTGCACCGTAATATTCGGGCGTGCCTTGGGCCGCCAGTTTGCCCACCGCCGCCGCGGTCATTAGCGATGCCACAGCCACAGGCCCCACGGCCAAGGTGCGCGAGGTCCCGAAGATGCCGTAAATCACCAAAGGCAGGATCGAGGCGTAAAGCCCAACCTGCGCCGGCAGGCCCGCAAGCAGCGCATAGGCCAGCGATTGCGGGATCAGCATGATCGTGACAATCAGCGCCGCCACAAGGTCGCTGGTCAGCGTGTCGCGCGAATAGCTGCGCGACCATGTCAGAATGGGAAAATAACGGCGCACTGGGCGGCTCCTGCAAAACGGCTTTGCGTCTATGTAAAGGTTATCCGACACATTACAAGATTTGAATGTGTTGGAAGCATCATTTCGGGGCAGGGATCACAAATTAATGTCATAGGTCGCCCATTTTGTCTTATCCGCCAGCCGGTCATAGACAGCCCTTGCGCGGTAGTTATCATCGGCTGTGATCCAGCGAATAACCGTCCAACCCTGCGCACGACCATGATCGCGCAAGGCCCCGATCAGCGCATCGGCAACGCCTTGGCCACGGCCAGCAGGCGCCACAAACAAATCATCCAGAAAACCGCCGGTGGATGCCGACAATGGCCGCGCAAAGGGCCGGAAATGCGCAAGGCCCACCAAACCCGCCGAACCTTCGGCCACCAATCCGCGCACGGGGTTTGCATCATCCATCAGCCAAGACCAAACCGTGTCACGCATCGCAGGCGTTTGCGCGACATTGTAAAACGTGGCATAGCTTTGATAGAGCATATCCCAAGTGGTGCGGTCGGCGGGCATTGGTGGACGGATGGTCAGGGACATCAGGGCGGCCTTTATATTGGATCTTTGGGCAATAGATTGGGGAAAAGCCCTAAATACAAGGGATTCAATACATCATTATATTACATAATATTGATTATCGGATATTCAGATGTCGCCGCAAAGTTAGAATGTCCCACATCTGCAAAGTAGAAGTGTCACACTTCCCTGTTGATCAAGCAGGATTGGAGTGTGGCCGTGGGATGGGTGATCATGAGCGAACGCGAACTGAACCGCATTGAAGTACTGAGCCAAGTGACACAAGGCCGGATGACGGCTGTGACAGCGGCCAAAGTGCTGGATTTGAGCCGACGACAAGTACATCGATTGCTGAAGGACTTCCAGACTGAAGGCCCGGCAGCGATCCGCCATAAGGCACGTGGTCGCCGGTCCAACAACCGGATCGATCCTGCGGTGCGTGCGTTTGCGGTGACGCTGGTCCGCGAGAACTACATCGACTTTGGCCCAACTTTTGCAGCTGAGAAGCTTGCGGAAGATCATGGGCTGAAGGTGTCACGTGAGACGCTGCGCAAGTGGATGCAGGACGCCGGGATCTGGTTAAGCCGCAAGCAACGCAGGACATTTCACCAACCGCGTCTTCGCCGGGAATGTCTGGGTGAGTTGATCCAGATCGACGGCTCGGACCATCGCTGGCTTGAAGATCGTGGACCTGCTTGCACCCTGCTCGTGTTCATCGACGACGCGACCAGTACATTGATGCAGCTGCGGTTTGTGACGTCTGAGAGCACCTTCAGCTACTTTGAAGCACTGGATTTATATCTCGCGGCACATGGTCGGCCTGTGGCGTTCTATTCTGACAAGCACACGGTGTTCCGTGTTGCCAATCAATCGGCCAAATCGGGCCATGGCATGACCCAGTTCGGACGTGCATTGAACGAGCTAAACATCGAGATTCTTTGTGCAAACAGCTCTCAGGCCAAAGGTCGTGTTGAGCGTGCCAACCGCACCTTGCAGGATCGTTTGGTCAAAGAACTTAGGCTTGAAGGCATCTCAGATATGGAGGCTGCCAATGCGTTCCTGCTGGGTTTCACCGAACGCTATAACGCCAAGTTCGCAAAGGCACCGCGCCGTGCAGACAACCTGCATCGCCCCATGAACATTGAACCGGACCTGTTGCGGGATGTGTTCTGTTACCGCGATGAACGCGTGGTGGGCCCTCAATTGGCGTTTTCCTACGAGCGCAAGCGGATCATTCTGGCCGAGAACGAGATGACGCGTGATCTGCCAGGCAAATACGTGGACACCTTCGCCTTCCCCGACGGCCAATTTGAGGTGCGCTGGAAGGGTGTGTCGATCCCCTACTCAGTCTTCGACAAAGACCAGCGGGTCACCCATGCAGCGATCACTGAGAATAAGCGCCTCAGTGCAGTCCTGGAACATATCAAAGCTGAACAGGACAAAGCGGCTCCAAAAAAGCGCCGGGCTGGCAAGCAAGCGACGCGCTATAAGCCAACCGGCAAACGGAACGACGGCTGGAACTCCAAACTAGCCCGACGCGCAAAAGAACGCGCTGAGATGGCTGCATCGCACGCCGCCGAATGATCCAACCCACAGGGCTGTTCAGGGCTACGATATATGACGTCTCCGCCCTGCCCAGCCCTGCTTACACATAACCAAGTGGGACATTTCTACTTTGTTGGCGGAAGGACAGTTCAACTTGGTTGCAACATCAGATGGTCCAAGCAGGCCCCTAAACCGCTTGCCCCGCAGCCCAGCCCGATGACCACGCCCATTGAAAATTATACCCGCCCAGCCAACCGGTTACGTCGACAACCTCACCAATAAAGTAAAGCCCCGGCACGGTTTTCGCCTCCATCGTCCGGGCATCCAGCGCGTCCGTGGTCACGCCGCCCAATGTCACCTCGGCGGTGCGGTATCCTTCGGTGCCCACGGGTCGCATCTCCAACCCATGCACAAGCCCCGCAATCCGGTCCAGCGTGGCGTTGGATTGATCCGCCAGATTGCCGGTGGTGGCGCTGATATCCTCGATATAGCGCGCAAGGCGTTCGGGCAGAATTTGGGCCAGTGCCGTACGAATGGCGATCCGCCCCGCCTGCCCGCGCATCTCGCGCAAATGCGCGCCGGCATCGGTTTGCCCCGACAGATCGACCGAAATCGGTTGCCCTTCGCGCCAATAGCTTGAAATTTGCAGCACCGCAGGCCCAGACAGGCCGCGATGGGTGAACAAAAGCGCCTCGTCAAACCGCGTTTTGCCGGTTGCAACCGACCCCGTGACCGATACCCCCGCCAGCGGTTTCAACGGCTCCAGCTCTTGTTCGGCAAAGGTCAGCGGCACCAAACCGGGCCGCGTTTCCACAATGCCAAGCCCGAATTGTTCAGCGACTTTATAGCCGAAACTGGTCGCCCCCATCTTGGGAATAGACTTGCCACCGCAAGCCATTACCAGCTTTTCCGCCTGCACCACCCCGCGCGAGGTGGCAATCCGAAAGCCAGTTTTGGCCTGCTGAACATCTGATATTTCCGTTTTTAACCAAAGCGTTGCGCCAGATTCTTCAAGATCTGCCACAAGCATGGCGACAATCTGTTTGGCCGACCCGTCGCAAAACAGCTGCCCCAATGTCTTTTCATGCCAGGCAATGCCCGCACCTTCAATCCGCGCGATAAAATCCCATTGGGTATAGCGTTTCAACGCCGACAGCGCAAAACGCGGGTTTTCTGACACAAACCGATCCGCCGCGATTCCCAGATTCGTGAAATTGCAGCGCCCCCCGCCAGAAATGCGAATCTTTTCGCCCGGCGCCGCAGCGCCCTCGATCAACAGAACCCGCTTGCCGCGCCGCGCCGCCTCAACCGCGCAAAACATGCCCGCGGCCCCTGCCCCAATGATTGCTACATCTACCTGCATAACCCAACCTGTTAAGGCCTGCGCGCCCCCACCGCAACGGGGCAGTTTGGCACAGAAAAATTAGATATGCTTTTTTCACCAAATGCCTCTTGCGGCCCACGGCGGCCTTCGCTAAATACCGCCGAAGTTGGGGCGTGGCCAAGTGGTAAGGCATCGGTTTTTGGTACCGTGTACCGTAGGTTCGAATCCTACCGCCCCAGCCAATCATCTTAGATGGTTGAAAACCTTTAATTATAGATGTTTTGCTGACCAATTGCTTTGAGGGGCGCCCGAGTGGAGTCTTCATATAAAAGAGTTCGGTAACCGAAAATCGTCATATATTACTTAGTTTCAACAGATCAGGTTTTCAAAGCGCGGGATGACTTTACTTTATGCTGCCTTTGGGGCCTTCTGGTCGGTGAAGTTTTGGAGGAAAATATGTCCCTATCCCTCGTTTCAGCGATCCGTTCCGATGTGTTTACGGGGCGAAGATCATAAATTCGCCATGCCTTTCCAGCCCTCGATCACTCAACCCGTCGCCCCACCCTCAGCGTATCCTAAAGTGTTTCGGCAACAGACCAGCCTCAGGCTTTTAAACCTAGCACCCTAGCCATCTTTCCCGTTTCACACCTGCGTCGCGCCAGATGCAAACCGGAGCCCCCAACAGCTATGTCAATCCGCCGCTTTGCCCTGCTTGTTCTGTTGCCGCTGGCCGCCTGTGGGGGCAACAGCAGCGACATGCTGTTCTATCCGCTCGAAGGTCCGATTGCCGTGTCCGAGCCATCGCGCGTCATCAAGGCGACTGCCACCGACACCGACAAGACCTCGGGTGAGGTCACTTTCCGGCTGCCGGGCAAGCTAAAGTGCAAGGGCACATGGTCATCGCTGTCGCCCAAGGTCATCTCGCAAACCCGCGGCGTGTCATTGACCCTGCGCGATACAGGCGGGCGCATCGGAACCGAGCGCAAATCGGTTCCGGGCGTGAACAATGGCGAGATCTACGCTGTGTGCAACGACGGCACCCGCGTGCAAGGCAATTTCACCATCGGATCGGGCACCGCCAGCGGCACAGGCCGGGCTACCGACACCAACGGGAATGTCTATAAACTGTTGTTCTAGCATAGGTCATTGCCTCTCCTTTGATAGTGTAATGTGCAGCAAAGGAGATGAACCACGGGCACAGTCAGGACGGATGAACTTCGCAAGGATGCTGTTCGGATCACGCTGACCAGCGGGCTTTGTCCCCTGAATATGGAATGACCGACCCCTCCGCTGCCCCCCAAGCCTGTTCGGACATCCCTTCCCCCTTTGCCGTCTTGCGCCAAGTTTGGAAATCCAGCCCCACCTTTGTTGGCGTTTCCATCTAGCTGCTCGGGCCCACAGCAAGCACGCTAAGGCCCCGTCCTGCTATCAGATCTGCGGTCCGTTTAAAGTCCAACACTCGGGTAAAAACCTCCAAACACATTCATCAATCTTGATGTGAATCAACGATAAATTTCCCGATCTGGCATAGACTCCTTTTGTCCCAAACACAGGAGTTGATCATGGGTCTTATCTCTAAAAATGTTCTTGCGGTTGTTTGTATGGTTGGTCTTACCGCAGTATCGGGGTGTGGTGCCGTTATTCCAAATGGCGATGGTTTTGATGCCACAAAAAATCCGCCGACCATTTTTGGTCCCGCGCCAAAGGCTGTGCCGCGCAAGCCTATCTCGGTCAATGGCAAGTCCTTTCCGACACGGGTGCTTGAGCCGTTCAACTCCAATTTAAAACCGACAACCCAAGTCAATGTTCACGGCAATTGGGTGCGCTGTGTTGGCGGGAATTGCGCGGATGCGGTAAAAGACGCCTTGCAAGCCGAAGCGCAAGGGGGTGGAGGCAGCTGCTAAGCTGGCCACACCAAGCCCAGCAGAAGTTCAAAGCACACTGTAACACTGCGTGACATCAAGTGTCTTCCCCCGTTGGCCCGTCAGGTTGGGCCTGCGGGGGCGGGCTTGTGATACGCGCGCAGCACCCGGTTTTCACGGATCGCCCACCCGGCCAAAAACGCCCAAGACCTCTGCATCTTGCTGTTTCGGCTTGCAAAGGCGCGCAATCGGCGCTGTAACTTTGCCAGCAACCCTAGGCGGGTCTTGCACGGTCCAGAGGGTAGACATGACACAGGTGGCAAAGACGGAGAGGCCCGCACGGGCGTCTTATGATGTGGTGATTGTGGGCGGCGCGATGATGGGATCATCGACAGCTTGGTTTTTGGCCCAGAACCCTGATTTCAACGGCACGGTTCTGGTTGTCGAACGCGACCCCAGTTACGAATTTGCCGCGACCTCGCACACCAATTCCTGTATCCGCCAACAGTTTTCCACCGGGCTGAATGTCAAAATTTCGCAATTCGGCGCGGAATTTGTGCAAAATCTGCCGCGCTTTATGGGCTCTGACGCGCCCAAGCTGACCATCCAGAATTTCGGCTATATGTATCTGGCCAACAGCGCGGCCTTTGCAGATGTGCTCCGCGCCAGCCATAAGGTGCAAGTGGCCGCAGGGGCCGCGACGCAGCTTATGACCCCCGATCAGATCAAAGCCGCCTATCCGTTCTATGCCGTCGATGACCTGACCTTGGGCAGCATCAACACGGTGGATGAGGGCTATTTCGACGGGATCACCCTGTTTGATATGTTCCGCCGTGGCGCGCGGGCCAAAGGCGCCGAATATATCGCGAATGAGGTCGTGGCGATCACCAAAAACCCTACGGGTAGCCGTGTCGACAGAATCACCTTGGCGACCGGCGAAACCATCGCTTGCGGCCAGCTTGTCAACGCTTCGGGTACACGCGGGGCCAAGACCGCAGCTATGGCAGGCATAGATATTCCGATTGAACCCCGCAAACGCTTTACTTGGATTTTTACCGCCGAACAGCCGCTTGACCGCCCCCTGCCCCTGACCATTGACCCATCAGGTGTGCATTTCCGCCAAGACGGCAAAACCACCTATATGGCGGGCGGCCACGCCGATTATGACCCCGCTGTCGATCAAACAGATTTCGAAATGGACCATACGATCTGGCAAGACCACATCTGGCCTGCCATCGCCACCCGCGTCCCGCAGTTCGAGGCGATCAAGGTGATCCGCGAATGGGTTGGCCATTATGATATGAACACGCTGGACAAAAACGCCATCGTCGGGCCGCATCATGACATTAATAACTTTCTGTTCCTGAACGGTTTTTCAGGTCACGGGCTGCAACAATCCCCTGCAATGGGGCGTGGCACCGCCGAATGGCTGGTCTATGGCGGCTACCGCAGTCTGGACCTGTCACCACTTGGGTTTGACCGCGTTTTGCGCAACCAGCCCTATTTGGAAAAGGCTATCATTTAGTCTGCCCCACTGCGCCGCCATTTTATCCCAACCCAACCCCTGTTTTTTTATCAAATGGTTATTTTTTGTCTGGGGTAATCGGTTTAAGGCTGGACCATCGCTGAAATTGGCGTAGCGTACCGGCAAGCCAACGGGGAACCTTTATATGACTGCCAACCTGCACCCACCCATTTTTGATGGCCACAATGACGTGCTTTTGAAACTGTACCGCGCAGGCGGCGTGTCTGCGGCAGCAAGTTTTCTGACCGGATGCGCAGGTGCGGTTGATGTGCCTGCGGCCAAGGCGGGCGGTTTTGCGGGCGGGTTCTTTGCGGTCTACGTCCCTTCACCCACCGACCTTGCCCTGAAGTTCGAGGAAATGACCAAGCCGGAATATCAGCTGGTTCTGCCCGATGAAATTCCTTATGCGGACGCTATTCCCGTGGTCATGGCACAATCTGCCATTCTGTTTGAAATGGAACGTCTGGGTGCGCTGAAAATCTGCCGCACGGTGGCCGATATCCGCGCAGCCATGGCCGCAGGCATTATGGCCGCCATCTTTCACATCGAAGGGGCCGAGGCGATTGACCCCGATTTCCACACGCTTGAGGTGCTGTATCAATCGGGCCTGCGGTCCATCGGTCCGGTATGGAGCCGCCCGACCATTTTCGGCCACGGCGTGCCCTTCCGCTATCCGTCCAGCCCCGATACGGGCGATGGGCTGACCGATACAGGCAAACGGCTGGTCAAACGCTGCAATGACCTTGGCATCATGCTGGATCTGTCGCATCTGAACGAGGCAGGGTTTTGGGATGTCGCGCGCCTGTCGGATGCGCCCTTGGTCGCCACCCATTCCAACGCCCATGTGATTTGCCCGCACAGCCGCAACCTGACCGACAAGCAGCTTGCGGCGATCAAGGACAGCGACGGCATGGTCGGTTTGAACTTTGCGGTGGCTTTCTTGCGAGATGATGGCAAGATGCTGGCAGATGTGCCGATGTCACAGATGATCCGGCATCTCGACCATTTGATCGCACAGGTGGGCGAAGACCGCGTGGGCCTTGGGTCCGATTACGACGGTGCCGTGGTGCCGCAAGATGTGACCCGCGTGTCCGGCTTGCCGGTTTTGCGCGATGCGATGGAACAACACGGATATGGTGCAGCACTGATTGCCAAGCTGTGCCACGGAAACTGGCTTCGGGTGCTCGAGAAAACCTGGGGGGGCTAACCCCTGCCCTGCACCCCGATTATGTGAATCACAACAGAGAGGTTGATACTATGACAATTTGGAAAAACACACTGGCCGGGGCCACGATGGCCGTGGCACTCAGCTTTACCTCGGTGGCCGTGGTCGCCGAAACCCCTGCCAACATGCTGGTCATCGCCAACCGGATTGATGACATCAAATCTATGGACCCTGCGCAAAGCTTTGAATTTGCAGGCTCGGACGTGAACCAGAACGTTTACAGCAAGCTGGTCAATTTTGACCCCTTGGATTTTGACAAAGGCTATGTGCCCGATCTGGCCGAAAGCTGGGTCGTGTCCGAAGATGGCAAATCCATCACCTTCACCATGCGCGAAGGCGTGATGTTCCAGTCCGGCAACCCCGTGACAGCAGAAGATGCCGCATGGTCGCTGCGCCGCGCGGTGATTTTGAACAAAACACCTGCGTTCATCCTGACACAATTCGGCTTTACCCCTGAAAACGTGGCGGACACCATCAAGGCCGATGGCAACACCGTGACTATCACCACCGACAAACGCTATGCGACATCCTTTGTGCTGAACTGCCTGACCGCCACCATCGGCTCGGTTATCGACATGAAAACCGCCATGGCCAATGAAGTCGACGGCGACATGGGCAATGGCTGGCTGAACACCAACACCGCAGGCTCGGGCGCCTACAGCCTTGTCAGCTGGAAGCCGAATGAGTCCGTCACCTTGCAGGCCTTCCCTGGCTATTACGGCGGCGCCCCTACGATGGAACGTGTGATCGTGCGCCATGTGGCCGAATCCGCCAGCCAGCGTTTGCTGCTTGAGGCCGGCGATATTGACGTCGCCCGCAACCTGAACCCCGAAGATGTCGCAGGCGTGCGCAATGCCCCCGGCGTCAAGGTGCAAGAAGAGCTGAAAGGCCGTTTGATGTATATGGGCCTGAACCAGACCCATCCGGTCCTGTCCAAGCCCGAAGTGCGCCAGGCGTTCAAGTACCTGATCGACTATGAAGGCATGCAAAACAGCTTCCTCAACGGTCAATGGGCCACGCATCAAAACTTCTTGCCCAAAACCTATCTGGGCGCGTCGACCGAGAACCCGTTCAGCCTGAACATCGAAAAGGCCAAGGAATTGCTGGCCGCCGCAGGGGTTGAAAACCTTGAGGTCGAAATCGGTGTGCGTGAGGCGCAAGAACGCATTGAAATGGCGCAGTCGTTTCAAAATACTGCCGCCCAAGCAGGGGTGAAAGTCAACATCACCGTTGGCACCGGCTCGCAGATCCTAGACCGTTACCGCGCGCGGGAACTGGATTTGTCGCTGGAATCCTGGGGCCCGGATTACCCAGATCCGCAAACCAACGCAGGCACTTTTGCCTATAACCCCGACAACAGCCTAGAGGCGCAGGGCACTGGCTATCTGGCATGGCGTCTGGCGTGGGACACATCCGAATTCAACCCGATGACCGAGGCCGCGGTCCAAGAGGTCGACACCGAAAAGCGGATCGCGATGTATAATGAATTGCAGGCAAAGTTCCGTGACGAATCGCCTTTTGTCATGATGTTCCAGCAGTCCGAGCAAAACGGCGTGCGTGACAATGTGATGAACTTCACCACAGGTCAGGCGATCAGCGCCGCTGACTACAGCAAAGTCACGAAGTAATGGCATTGGCCGAAAACGAGGGGGGCGCGCGCAATCGCGCCTCCCTGCCCCGCTGGGTCACCGCTACGCTGAAAACCATAGGCTCCATCGCTGTGACGATGCTGGGCCTTGTTTTTATTACCTTTATCATCGGACGGGTCATGCCGATTGATCCGGTTTTGGCGATTGTGGGTGAACGCGCGTCACAATCCACCTATGATGCCGTGTTCTTGCAGCTTGGGCTGGATAAGCCGGTGATTGTACAATTCGCCTATTACGTCTGGGATGTGCTGCACGGCGATTTCGGCATGTCGCTGCTGAACGCGCGCCCCGTGTCCGAAGATATCGCGCGGGTTTTCCCCGCCACGCTGGAACTGGCCACGCTTGGCGTGTTCTTTGGCATCGTTTTGGGCGTGCCCTTGGGCGTTGTTGCCGCAGTGCGCAAAGGATCATGGATCGACCAAGTCGCCCGTGTTGTAGCGCTGGTGGGATATTCCATGCCGATTTTTTGGCTGGGTCTGATGGGCCTGTTGATCTTTTACGGCATGCTCGGTTGGGTCGGTGGCCCGGGCCGCGTCAGCATATTTTACGAAGATATTGTCCCCTCTGTGACCGGCATGATCCTTGTCGACAGTCTCCTCGACCGCAACTGGACCGTTCTGAAAGACGCCTTCAGCCATATCGTCCTGCCCGCGTCTTTGCTCGGCTATTACTCGCTGGCCTATATCAGCCGGATGACCCGCAGTTTCATGCTGGAACAGCTCAGCGCCGAATACATCACCACCGCCCGCGTTAAAGGCATGTCGGAATGGGATGTGGTCTGGAAACACGCCTTTCGCAACATCCGCGTGCAGCTAATCACCGTGATCGCGCTGTCCTACGCAGGCCTGCTGGAAGGGTCGGTTCTGACCGAAATTATCTTTAGCTGGCCAGGCATCGGCAGCTATATCACCACCGCCCTTTTGTCGGCCGATATGAATGCGGTTCTGGGCGGCACGGTCGTCGTGGGCCTTGTGTTCATCTTGCTGAACATCCTCTCGGACCTGCTTTACAAGGTCTTTGACCCCCGTGCGAAGTAAAGCCGTGCCAAAAAGTCCCATGCGAAAGAATAGGAAGCCCTTG
The DNA here is from genome assembly GCF_000420745.1 of Pseudorhodobacter ferrugineus DSM 5888. GTDB lineage: Bacteria > Pseudomonadota > Alphaproteobacteria > Rhodobacterales > Rhodobacteraceae > Pseudorhodobacter > Pseudorhodobacter ferrugineus. The sequence goes on along the minus strand of NZ_ATVN01000015.1, from coordinate 22,689 downwards.
TAATGGCCGATCAAACCCTGCGGCAATGGCTGCTAACCGATACCCCCACCTCGCGCAGACATGCCAAATTGTCGGCGATTTACCAAGGCTGGCTGTCGTTTCGCGGCAATACGATGGCGATGATCGGCTTGTGGATCCTGCTTGCCCTCGTCGGCATCGCGGCCTTTGCGCCAATCTTGTCGCCACATGACCCGTTTGTCCAAGACCTCGGCAATCGCCTTGCCCCCTTGGGCACCGAAAGCCACATCCTTGGCACCGACAGTTTGGGCCGCGATATCCTCTCGCGCCTGATCTATGGCAGCCGGATAACCCTGTATATCGTGGCTCTCGTGGCCTTGATCGCGCCCGTTGTCGGCCTGCTGGTCGGTACCGTTTCGGGCTATGTCGGCGGCTGGGTCGATGTTGTCCTTATGCGCATCACCGATATTTTTCTGGCCTTCCCGCGCCTTGTCCTTGCCCTCGCCTTTGTGGCCGCCCTTGGCGCGGGCATTGAAAACGCCGTCCTCGCCATTTCCCTCACCGCTTGGCCGCCTTACGCCCGCATCGCACGGGCCGAAACCCTGACCATCCGCGCCGCCGACTACATTTCGGCCATCCAACTGCAAGGCGCAGGTGCCATGCGCATTATCACGCGCCACATCTGGCCGCTGTGTATCTCTTCGCTTATCGTCCGCGTCACGCTGGATATGGCGGGCATCATCCTCGCCGCCGCTGGCCTTGGGTTTCTTGGCCTTGGCGCACAGCCCCCCAGCCCTGAATGGGGCGCGATGATTTCCGAAGGGCGGCGCTTTATCCTTGACCATTGGTGGGTCGCCACCATGCCCGGCCTTGCCATTTTCACCGTATCGCTGGCCTTCAACCTGCTGGGCGACGGGTTGCGTGATGTGCTTGACCCGAAAGGCGGCGAATGATGGATACTTTGTTGGATGTCCAAGACCTCTGGGTCAAATTTCCGTCCCGCCAAGGCGTGTTCGATGCCGTGCGCGGCGTGTCCTTTACCCTTGGCCGCGAACGGTTAGGCATTGTGGGCGAAAGCGGCTCTGGCAAATCCATGACCGGCCGCGCCATTCTGCGCCTGATACGGCCCCCGGGGATAGTCGAGGCCAAGCAAATCAGCCTCGGCGGCGTCGACTTGATGGGCAAGTCCGAAAAAGAAATGCGCGCCGTACGCGGCCAACGCATTTCGATGGTGATGCAAGACCCCAAGTTTTCGCTTAACCCCGTGATGACCATCGGCGACCAGATCATTGAGGCGTACCGCCAACACAACCGCGCAAGCAAGACCCAAGCCTATGCCAAGGCGGTCGAGATGCTAGAGGCCGTGTCGATCCGCGACGCCGACCGCGTGATGCGCGCCTATCCGCATGAAATGTCGGGCGGCATGGGCCAGCGGATCATGATCGCGATGATGCTGATCCCGAACCCCGAAATTCTGATCGCCGATGAACCGACCAGCGCGCTTGATGTGTCAGTCCAGCGTCAAGTCCTTGATATCATGGACAAGCTGGTCAAGGATCGCGGCATGGGCCTGATCTTTATCAGCCACGACTTGAACCTCGTGGCCGATTTTTGCGACCGTGTTTTAATCATGTATGCAGGCCGGATTGTTGAAATATGTCAGGCGGATAAATTGTCAGAGGCCAAACACCCCTACACGCGCGGCTTGCTAAACTCCCTGCCCCGCCTCGACGCACCCCGCGACCATTTGGAAGTGCTTAAGCGTGACCCCGCGTGGGCGCAGGCCCCAAGCGTGAGTGGCCGAGTATGAGCATGCTGGACATCAACGATCTGAACGTCTGGTTCGGTCATGGCCGCGACCGTGTGGATGCCGTCAAAGGGGCCACCTTCACCGTGGCACGCGGCGAAAGTTTTGGGCTGGTGGGCGAAAGCGGATCGGGCAAATCCACCATCCTGCGCGCCATTTCCGGCCTTGCGCCCTTGTGGTCTGGCGGCATGGCGGTGGATGGCACAGCGCTTTCCAAACAGCGGCCCAAGGCGTTTTATAAAACCGTGCAGATGGTGTTCCAAGACCCCTATGCCTCGCTTCACCCCCGCCATTCGGTGGACCAAGTGCTGGGCGAAACTCTGCATTTGCACGGTTTTGGCGATATTGATGCCCGCGTGGTCAAACTGCTGGATGACGTGGGCTTGGGTCAGAAATTCCGCTTCCGCTATCCGCACCAACTCTCTGGCGGTCAACGCCAACGCGTCGCCATCGCCCGCGCCTTGGCCCCCGAACCGGAACTTTTGCTGTTGGACGAGCCGACCTCCGCCTTGGACGTCTCGGTACAAGCCGAAATCCTGAACCTGCTGGTCGATCTGCGCCGTGACCGTGGCCTGACCTATGTGATGGTGTCGCATGACCTGTCGGTCGTGGGGCATATGTGCGAACGGCTGGCCGTGATGCAAAACGGTCAGATTGTCGAGATTATGGGCGTGGAAACCTTGCGCAAAATGGAAGCCAAGCACCCCTATTCGCAAAGCCTGTTGGCAGCATCAGTGTAAAATTAATATAAATCAACGCACTGCAAGGTGAAGCTAACGCAACACCTTAACGTCCGCGCAGCGCATCCTTCAGCAGCGTCAAAACCACATCGCTTGGCACATCGCTGGCCACAAAGCTGTGGCCAATGCCGCGCGACAAGATAAACCGCAACTGCCCGTCCACCACCTTTTTGTCCTGCCCCATCAGGTCCAGCAACCCTTCGGCCGATGGCAAATCGCCCGCAATATCGGCGATATCCACCTTCATCCCCATGGCCCGCAAATGTGCGCGCACACGGCTTGGGGCCTCTTGGCTGCACAGGCCCAAGCGCATGCTCAATTCAAACGCCAAGGCGCAACCTACCGCCACGCCTTCACCGTGCAGCAATCGGTCGCCATAGCCCGTGGCCTGTTCCAGCGCATGGCAAAACGTGTGCCCAAGGTTCAACAGCGCGCGGTCGCCTTCCTCGGTTTCATCGCGCGCTACAATCTCGGCTTTCATCTCAACCGACCGGCGCACCGCATGCTGCCGCAACGCCACATCACCCGCCGCCAGCGCTGGCCCGTTCGCCTCTAGCCAGCCAAAAAACCCTTCATCGCCCAGCAGCCCATACTTGGCCACCTCGCCATAGCCCGACAAAAAGTCGCGCGGCGTCAGCGTTCCCAGCAAGCCAATATCGGCCAAAACCAAAGTCGGTTGATGAAACGCGCCAATCAGGTTCTTGCCTTGCGGCGCGTTGATCCCCGTCTTGCCGCCGACCGAACTGTCGACCTGCGCCAGCAGCGACGTGGGGATTTGCACGAAACCCACCCCGCGCCGCAACACTGCCGCCGCAAAGCCCACCAAATCACCAATAACCCCGCCCCCAAAGGCGATAACCAGATCCTTGCGTTCAACCTTTTGGTCCAGCAACCATTCCACGCAGCGCGAAAATTGTGGCCAGGCCTTGGTGCCTTCGCCCGCAGGCAGCGCCAGCGCCGAACTGTCTATCCCCTGCGCGGTCAATGCCGCTTGCAACCGCGCCAGATGCAGCGCGCCCACGGTTTCATCGGTGACAATCGCCACACGGGCACGGCGCAAAAACGGCGCGATCTCGGTGCCTGCGCGGTCAATCAACCCGTCAGCGATCCGCACATCATAGCTGCGCGCACCCAAATCCACCCGAACGACATCGGCCTGCATCGGCTATCCTTCCCAAACATCGGCGCGGGTCAACAACGCCTCTTTCACCCGCCGCGCCATCGCATCAATCGACAAATCAACCTCGGCGTCCACCGCCAGATCGGCCAGCGCATAGACCGGCACCCGCACGTCATAAATCTCTTTCAAGGTCGCGCGCGGGTTCGCCGTGCGCAGCAAAGGCCGCGTCGTTTTGTGCCGCACCCGTTGCCACAACAGTTCCACATCCGCCCGCAACCACACCGAAACCCCTTTGGCGGCAATCAAATCACGGTTGACCGCCGACATGAACGCGCCCCCGCCGGTTGATAAAATACAGGCAGGCCCTTCCAGCAACCGCGTGATAACTTGGGTTTCTTTTTCCCTGAAAAACGGCTCGCCATCACGCTCAAAAATCTCGGCAATACTGCGGTTCGCGGCAGACACAATGGCATCATCGGAATCGATAAACGGCACAGACAAAAGCCGCGCCAGCTGTGTGCCGACGGCGGTTTTACCCGACCCCATCATCCCAACCATGACGACAGATTTCTTCAACCCCATCCCCAACGCCACCCCCTTACGCACTCTATCCTGACTAACCCAATAGCGGCCCCGATTGCAAACTGTCCAGCCCTGTGCCCCTGCCGTGGCCCGCGTTTTTCGGCAAACCCTCGCCTTTGGGGTGCAAATCTTTGCGCAAGGGCGTGAAGTCGGTTATGAATGGGTGTATAGCGCAAGGCGCAAGACCGGCTTGTCCTTGATTTGCGGAAGACCTCTTCCCAGATCACGGGCACAAAGCCGGCGAATTGAGCTTGGGCAGGAAAGCGATAGAATGAAACTGGTTTTCAAAGGCATAGTGATTTTGGTGGTATTGGGCCTGATCGGCCTGACGGGCTTTGCCTATTTGGGCGATCTGTCCCCCGAACAGAAATCGGTTTCCCAACCGGTGGTGCTGGATGGGCAGTAAGGCCGGCTATGGGTTTGTGATTGGCTGCAGCTTTGTCGCAGCCTTCGCGCCCCCTTTGGCTTTGGCCGAGGCACCGATGTCGGCCATCGACTGGTTGTCCAGCTCGGTTTCAACCCCGGCGCAAAACCTGCCCCCCCCTGAACCAAGCGTCACGGGTGTGGGCGGGGCCGTGCCGCAAAATGTGATTGTATCGGTCCTTGGCGGGTCGTCACCCGATGCCGCAGGCGTTTTGGCGCCGTCCGCCACAGGCTTTCCGGCCGATCTGTGGGGTTTGGGCGAAACCGATAAAATCGCTGCCCTCATCTCGCAAAAACGCGATGATTCCCTGCCCTCCATGCAGCGGGTTTTGATGACCGTGATGTTGGCGCAATCCGCAGCCCCCGCCGATGCAGGCGGCCGCGGGATATTGCTGCGGGCGCGGATCGACAAACTGTTGGGCATGGGCGCATTGGAAGAGGCGAACGCCCTTATCCTCGCCTCGGGTAAAATGACGCCGCAGGTGTTTCGCCGCTATTTCGACACCTCGATGCTGACAGGCAAAGAAGATGACGCCTGCGCCTATCTGGCAGAAACCCCCAATCTTGCCCCCACTTACCCCGCCCGCATCTTTTGCCTAGCACGTGCAGGCGATTGGGCCGGCGGCGCGCTGACCCTGCGTATGGCGCAGGCTTTGGGCTATGTCGAACCCTCGGACGAGGCGCTGTTAGAGCGGTTTCTGGACCCTGATCTGTTTGAAGGCGAACCACCGCTGGAGCCGCCCTCGCCCGTGACCCCGCTGGCATGGCGGATGTTGGATGCGATTGGCGAAGGTTTACCCACAGCCAACCTGCCGCTCGCGTTTTCCCATGCCGAATTGCGCGAAACCGCAGGCTGGAAGGCACAGATCGAGGCCGCCGAACGCCTTGGCCGCGCCTCGGTGCTCGACCCGAATGTCCTGCTTGGCATCTATACCGAACGCTTGCCCGCCGCATCGGGTGGCGTCTGGGATCGGGTCGAGGCGTTTCAGCGGTTCGAAGTCGCCCTCAATGCCAATGACCCGGGCGCGGTTGCCGTGGCCTTGCCGCAAGCATGGGCGATGATGGTTGATGCGGGGCTAGAGGTGCCCTTTGCCGAACTTTTCGCCAAACGCCTGCTGCGCCTGCCCTTGACCGAAGACGCCGCTGCCCTCGCCTTTCGCGTGGCGCTGTTGTCCGGTCAATATGAAGTCGCCGCCAATGCCCGCACGCCAAAAGACACGGGCGAGGCGTTTCTGATCGGCTTGGCGCGGGGCAACCTGCAAGGCGTCACCCCGCCCAACAGCCTTGCGCGCGCCATTGCCCCTGTTTTTGTCCGCGCCACGCCACCTACGGATTTGCTAACGCTGCTGGATGAAAACCGTCTGGGCGAGGCAATTTTGCACGCCGTTGACCGGATCGAACGCGGCCTGCACGGCGATCTACGCGGCGTGACCGAAGGTTTGGCGCTGTTTCGCCATGTCGGCCTAGAGGATCTGGCCCGCCGCACCGCCCTTGAATTGATGCTGCTGGAGCGGCGCGGATGACCGCCGACCACGACCGCTGGATATCCACCTTTCTAGAGGCGCAAGCCGCCGAACTGGACGCCGCCCGCAACACCCGTCTGGCCTATGGCCGTGATCTGGTTGATTTTGGCGGCTGGCTTGAAAAGGCCGCCAAAGCCTTTGTCACCGCCACCCGAGGCGATATCGAATCCTATCTGATTTATTGCGAGGCGCAGGGCCTGTCCAAGGCCACCCGCGCACGCCGCCTGTCCGCTATCCGTCAACTCTACCGTTTCGCGTTTGAAGAAGGCTGGCGCAGCGACAACCCCGGCCAGCGGATCAAAGGACCGGGCCGCACCGCCAAGCTTCCCAAAACGCTGGACCTGCCGCAGGTCGAGGCGCTGATCGCCGCCGCCCGCGCCACGGGCCGCACGGCGGATGAGGCGACCCGCAACGCCTGCATGATGGAACTGATCTATGCCACCGGCATGCGCGTATCCGAACTGGTGGAACTGCCCGTCGCCGCCGCGCGCGGCGCACCCGCGATGATTCTTGTGCGCGGCAAAGGTGGCAAGGAACGCATGGTCCCCCTGTCGCCCCCCGCCAAAACGGCGCTGGCCGCATGGCTAAAGGCCCGCGATGGGTTTGAAGAGGCCGCACAAACGGCAGGCAAAAAACCGTCGAAATTCCTGTTTCCGGGGCGCGGTGCCGCAGGCCACATGACCCGCCAGCAATTCTTTATCCTGCTTAAAGGCTTTGCGCTGCATGCAGGCATCGACCCCGATACCGTCACCCCGCACACCTTGCGCCACGCCTTTGCCACCCATCTTTTGGCGGGCGGTGCCGATTTGCGCGTGATCCAGACCCTTTTGGGCCATGCCGACCTGTCCACAACCGAGATTTACACCCATGTGCTGGACGACCACCTCAAAGCGCTGGTCCTGAACCATCACCCCTTGGCAAAAAAGCAGTCGTAACCGCGCCGCTTTGCCCCTATTTAAGGGAAACGGGCCAAGCCGCAAATCAGCCCGCAAAACAAACGAGGAATAACCGTGACCGAGACGATCTTTGACACCGGACTATGGCTGACCGTTGGGGCCATCTTGGGCTTGCTGCTTTTGTCCGCCTTTTTTTCTGGGTCCGAAACCGCCCTCACCGCCGCCTCGCGCGGCAAACTGCGCGGTCAGGCCGATCGCGGCTCTGTCGGGGCGGCCAAGGCGCTGCACATCACCGATGACAGCGAAAAACTGATCGGTGCGCTGCTGCTGGGCAATAACGTCGTCAACATCCTGTCAGCCGCCCTTGCCACTGCCCTTATGACCCGCCTCTTTGGCGAAAGTGGCGTGGCGCTTGCGACCTTGATCATGACCGCCCTTGTCCTGATCTTTGCCGAGGTGCTGCCAAAAACCTATGCCATCACCAACGCGGAATCAGCCGCCTCGCGCGTGGCCCCCATTATCGCCCTGATTATCCCCGTCTTTTCGCCCGTGGTCACCTTGGTGCGTGCCTTGGTGCGCGGCATTTTGTACCTCTTCGGCGTGCGCACCGACCCCAACAGTAAATTTCTGGCCCTGCGCGAAGAAATCGCAGGCGCCATCGCCCTTGGCCATTCCGAAGGGGCGGTGGAAAAAGAAGACCGCGACCGCCTGCTGGGCGCGCTGGATCTCAGCGACCGAACGGTCGAAGAAATCATGCGCCACCGCAGCCAGATTGAAATGATCGACGCCGAAAAGGCCCCGGGCGACATCCTGTCCCAAGTCCTCGCCTCGCCCCACACCCGCCTGCCCGTTTACCGTGGTGACGACGAAAATATCCTTGGCGTGGTTCATGCCAAAGACCTGCTGCGCGAGGTGGAAAAACTGCTGCGCATGGGGTCGGGCCGTATCGCGAAACTGACCGATCTTGATATCCTCAAGGTCGCGATGAAACCCTATTTCGTGCCCGAAACCACGCCTTTGGACGAACAAATGCGCCAGTTCCTGAAACGGCGTACCCATTTTGCGCTTGTGGTCGATGAATATGGCGCGCTGCGCGGTCTCATCACGCTTGAGGATATTTTGGAAGAAATCGTCGGCGAAATCCGCGACGAATTCGACGTGGTGGAAAAAGACCAATCCTTGGCGCGGACCGAAGCGGGCGATTATGTGATCGAAGGCTCGATGACCATCCGCGACCTGAACCGCGTGACCGATTGGGGCCTGCCCGATGATGAGGCGAACACCGTGGCCGGCCTAGTGATCCACGAGGCGCAATTGATCCCCAGCGAGGGTCAAGTGTTCAGCTTTCACGGCTTCCGGTTTGAGGTGGTGACCCGCAAGGAAAACCGCATTTCGGTGCTGAAAATCCGCCCGCTGTAGCAAACCTTTTGGCGCGCGCTGGCCGAGATGCGGAGCCTGCGGCGCAGGTATTTTTGCCAAGATGAAATGGTGCGCAAGCAATTGGAACAAGACGAAACTGGTGGCTGAATTGCCGCTTTAAGGCGTTGAATTGCCCTTGTTACGGCCTAGAACGGGCGTAAGGGACAGCTATGAATTCTGGCAGGAAGAAATAATATGAGCGACGACGCACTTGTGATCTTTACGCCGTCCGGCAAACGCGGGCGCTTTGCGCTCGGCACGCCTGTCTTGCAGGCCGCGCGGTCCTTGGGTGTCGACCTTGACAGCGTATGCGGCGGGCGCGGGATTTGTTCAAAATGCCAAATCAGCCCCGGCTACGGTGAATTTGCCAAGCATGGTGTCACCGTAGCGCAAGGCGCGCTGTCCGAATGGAACGCGGTCGAAGAACGCTATAAATCCAAGCGCGGGCTGATTGATGGCCGCCGTCTGGGCTGTCAGGCCAAGGTGCAAGGCGATGTCGTCATCGACGTGCCACCCGAAAGCCAGGTCCACAAGCAGGTTATTCGCAAACGGGCCGAGGCGCGGCAAATCCACCTCGACCCATCGGTCACGCTGCATTACATCGAAGTCAACGAACCCGATATGCACGACCCTTCGGGTGACTTTGAACGCGTCTCAATGGCGCTGCGTGACCAGTGGCAGGTCGAAAATGTAACTGCCGATTTGTCAGTTCTGACCCGCCTGCAAACCGTCCTGCGCAAGGGGGAATGGAAGGTCACGGTCGCCCTTCACCGCGAACGCGACAGTGACACACCGCGCATCATGCACCTATGGCCCGGCCTTTACGAAGGCACAATCTACGGCATGGCTGTCGATCTTGGCTCCACCACCATCGCGGGCCATCTGTGCGATCTGCGCTCGGGCGAAGTTCTGGCCTCCTCCGGCCTGATGAACCCGCAAATCCGCTTTGGCGAAGATTTGATGAGCCGCGTCAGCTATTCCATGATGAACGAAACGGGCGCGGCCGAAATGACGGCGGCTGTCCGCGCCGGCATGAACACCCTGTTCACCAATATCGCGGAGGAGGCGGGGATTGATAAGTCATTGATTATGGACGCCGTTTTCGTCTGTAATCCGGTCATGCACCACCTCTTCCTTGGGATTGACCCGTATGAACTGGGCCAAGCCCCCTTTGCGCTGGCCACATCCGGCAGCCTGCACCTGACCGCCCGTGATCTGGACCTAACCATCCACCCTTCGGCCCGCGTCTACCTTTTGCCCTGCATCGCGGGCCATGTGGGCGCCGATGCCGCCGCTGTGGCCCTGTCCGAAGCGCCCGAAAAATCCAAGGATTTGTTGCTGGTCGTCGATGTCGGCACCAATGCCGAAATCCTGCTGGGCAATACCGAAAAGGTTCTGGCCTGTTCGTCGCCCACGGGCCCCGCCTTTGAAGGTGCGCAAATCAGTTCCGGCCAACGCGCCGCCCCCGGTGCGATTGAACGGGTGGAAATTGACCCCGTAACCAAGGAACCGCGCTTCAAGGTCATCGGATCAGACCTGTGGTCGGATGAGGCGGGCTTTGACGCAGCGATCGCCACCACAGGCATTACGGGTATCTGCGGCTCGGGCATCATTGAAATGGTCGCCGAAATGCGCATGGCGGGGCTGGTTGACGGGCCGGGCCTGATCGGGTCGCCCGAACAAACCGGCACCGACCGTATTTTCAAAGATGGCCGCACCCATTCTTACCTCGTGTTCGATGGCAGTGCCGATGGTGGCCCCCGCATCACCGTCACCAACCGCGATATCCGCGAAATCCAGATGGCCAAGGCCGCCCTCTATTCCGGTGCCCGCTTGCTGATGGACAAATTCGGCGTTGATACCGTGGACCGTATCGTGCTCGCAGGCGCTTTTGGCGCGCACATCAGCCCCAAGCACGCGATGGTGCTGGGCATGATCCCCGATGTGCCGCTGGATAAGGTCACATCTGCGGGCAACGCCGCAGGAACCGGCGCACGTATCGCCCTGTTGAACCGCAAAGCGCGGGCCGAGGTGGAATATACCGTCAGCCAGATCCACAAGATCGAAACGGCGATTGAACCCCGCTTTCAGGAACATTTCGTCAATGCCTCGAATATTCCCAACGCAGTCGAGGGTTTTCCAAACCTGTTTTCCATCCTCACCCTGCCCGATGTGAACTTTAACACAGGCGGCGGCGAGGGCGATGGCGGCAGGCGCAGGCGGCGCGGTTGAATGATTGACGCACCGTTTGGTCCTGTTAAGTTGGCGCGATGAATAACACACCGCCTTGCCCATGACGGACGATGACCCCATCGCCGCATTGCTGACCCGCATCGCCGCCCAAGACCGCGCGGCGTTTCGTGATATCTATTCTGTGGCCTCCTCGAAACTTATGGGCGTTCTGCTGCGTATCTTGGGTAACCGAGCAGAGGCGGAGGATGCATTGCAAGAAGTTTTCACCCGCGTTTGGCTGCGCGCAGGCCGTTTTGACGGCGACAAAGGCCGTGGCATGACTTGGCTGATCGCCATCGCCCGCAACCATGCGATTGACCGTTTGCGCAGCCGCACCGTGCAATCCAGCAATGATGACGGCGACGCCGTGGCCCAAATCGCCGATACCAGCCGCAGCCCCCTGTCCGGCCTTGTGGCCGAAGGCGAGGCCCGCCGCGCAGTGAAATGTTTTGACGAATTGGAACCCGACCGCTCCGCCGCCGTGCAAGGCGCCTATCTTGAAGGGCTGTCTTATGAGGTGCTGGCAGACCGCTACGGCGTGCCGATCAACACCATGCGCACATGGTTGCGCCGCAGCCTGCTGAAACTAAGGGAGTGTTTGGACCGATGACCGACCAAGATACCCCCCAAGATGATGCCGACATGCTGGCCGCCGAATATGTGCTGGGCACCTTGCCGCTGTACCAGCGCGAGGCTGCCGCAACCCGCGTCCGCCGCGATACGCATTTCGCGCTGGCCGTGGCGCGTTGGGAAGACCGCCTGTCCCCGCTCAACGACACATATGAAGACGCCCCCGCCCCCGACCTGCTGCCCCAAATCGAGGCGCGCTTGTTCGCTGTGCCCGCAAAGGCCCCCAAACGCGCCTTTTGGCAAAGCTGGTTTGGCGGCGTGGCCGTTGCCGCTGCATTGGGTGTGGCCGTTCTGGTGTTCTTGCCAACCGCACCCCAGCCCTTTGTACCCCTGACCCAACTGACCGCCGATGCGTCCGATCTGCGCTATGAGGTCGGCCTGCGCGACAATGAATTGCGCATTTCCCGCGTTGCAGGCGCGCCCGCCGAGGCTGGCCGCGTGCATGAACTCTGGCTCATCATCGGCAACGCCCCGCCCGTCTCGCTGGGCCTGATCGACGGGGCCGAACTTACGCTTGCCAGCATGGGCCTATCCGCGGGCATGATCCTTGCGATTAGCTTGGAACCAACTGGCGGCTCGCCCACTGGCGCGCCAACCGGTCCAGTCCTCGTGACAGGCGTTGTCGAAAAAATCTGAAAGTTTTTTCACAACGCCTGAAACTTACCGCGCGCCCCACCCGTATCTCCATCATACCAAAGGGATTGGCCCTTGGATGACACGGAGAGACAGCATGAAAATCACACGTATCGCGTCCTTTACTGCAGCTTTGGCCCTGATGTCGGGGATGGCATTGGCCGAAAATCCAATGGTCGGTGGTGCCGCGATGTTTGACACCAAAAACATCGTTGAAAACGCCGTGAACTCGGCTGATCACACAACCTTGGTCGCCGCTGTCACGGCCGCTGGCCTTGTCGAAACGCTGCAAGGCGCGGGCCCGTTCACCGTTTTCGCCCCCACCAATGACGCTTTTGCCAAACTGCCCGCAGGCACCGTCGAAACCTTGCTCAAGCCTGAAAACAAGGACCAGCTGACCAAAATCCTGACTTGCCATGTGGTTGGCAAGGCCGTGATGCTCGACGCGTTGAACAAGATGATCGCGGATGATGGCGGCAAGCACCCAGTCCCAACCTTGGGCGGTTGCACCCTGCAAGCCAGCTATGAAGGTGATATGGTCAAACTGGCAGATGAAGCTGGCAACGTGGCGACCGTGACCATCGCGGATGTCGTGCAATCCAACGGCGTGATCCATGTGATCGACACAGTGATGTTGCCCGCAATGTAATCCCTTTAGGGGCGGGTATCGTCCCCAAACCTGCCCCTGAAACGCCCTCCAGACACCGCTCTGGGGGGCGCTTTTCATCTCTCTTGCAGCAAATCGTGTCCCGCTCTAACCTTTCGCCATTATACGTTCAATTTATATGGGGAAAGCTACGATGCGTGGACTTGGTTCAATATTATCCTTTCTGTTGATGTGTGCGGGCAGCCTTGCCGCTGCCGATGGAAAATCGATTATCGTTTTGGATGGCTCCGGCTCTATGTGGGGCCAGATTGATGGCCGCCCCAAGCTGGAAATCGCGCGCGAGGCATTGGCCGGCGTGCTGACCGGCCTGCCCGCGACCACCGAATTGGGCCTGATGGCCTACGGCCACCGCGAAAAGGGCAATTGCGGCGATATCGAACTGATGGTCGCGCCCGCGGCAGGCACAGGCCCCGCCATCACCGCAGCCGCCAATAAAATGCAATTCCTAGGCAAGACCCCGTTAACCGAGGCGGTGCGCCGCGCTGCTGCCGAATTGCGCTCGACCGAGGAAAAAGCCACCGTGATCCTGATCACCGACGGCATTGAAACTTGCGAGGCCGATCCTTGTGCCTTGGGTGCGGAACTCGAGGCGTCTGGCGTTGATTTCACCGCCCATGTGGTCGGCTTTGGCCTGACCGCAGATGAGGGTAAAACCGTGGCGTGTTTGGCCGAAAATACCGGCGGCAAATACATCGAGGCCAAGGATGCAGGCAGCCTGACCCAAGCCTTGCAAACGGCTGTGGCTGTTGAACCCACGCCTGCCCCCGCCCCCGAACCCGTCAAACCCGCCGTGCTGGATAAAAACCTGACCGCAGGGTCCTTTTGGGTCGAAGGCGGCGATTTGATGACCGAAGAAGATTCCGCCTCGATCGAGGTTTACAACACCAAACCCGATGGCACGCGCGGCGATCTTGCCCGCCAGCAATACAGCATCGCCCCCATGCTCATCGACCCCGGCACCTATATTCTGGTCGTCGACCGCGATGAGGCCGAGGCCGAAATGCCCATCACCGTGACCGCCGACCAAATGACCGTCGCCAATGTGGTGCTGAACGCCGCAAAACTGACCATCAATCCGCTGACCGAAGCAGGCGGCACACCAAACGACCGTGCCGCTGTCGATATCGTGTCTTCCGCTGGCAAGTCATCCAGCCATTACGGGGTGTCTACGCGGGTTTTGCCCGCAGGCACCTATACCGTCAACGTGCGCATCGGTCAGGCCAACGCCTCAACCGAGGTGGTGATGGAGGCGGGCAAACACCAAACCGTTGATGTCATCGTCGCCACCGGCCTTGCCGTTTTGAACACCTATTACACCCCTGATACGGTGATGGACGATATCGGACAAGGCATTGATGTGTATGAGGCCAAACAAGCCCTTGATGGCAGCCGCAAATCGGTTGTCGGTAGCTACGGCTCCGCTCAGGAATTCACCCTTCCCCCCGGCGATTATGTCGCCGTTGGCCGCAAGGATTCGGCCAAGGGCGAAATCGCTTTTACCGTCAAACCCAACGAACGAGTCGAAGTTGCCATCCAGCTGAACGCAGGCGTTCTGTCCGTCTCGGCCCCGAATGCGCGTGGAATCGAATTGTTTAGCGCCAAGAAAGACATCCAAGGCAACCGCAAATCCGTACGCTATGATTATGGCGACACGATGCAATCCACCATGACCGCAGGCGACTATGTGATCGAGGCCGAAATCGACGGCGCAAAAATAGAGGCCTTGGCCACAGTCACAGCAGGGGAACGCACTGAAATCACCCTGCCCTAACGACCACCTCAATCCAGCCGCGCCGCCCCGATCACACTTGACGGCGGCGCGCGGCTGGCCTATCTGAAGTCGGAACGCGGGTGTAGCTCAATGGTAGAGCAGCAGCTTCCCAAGCTGAATACGAGGGTTCGATTCCCTTCACCCGCTCCAATCTCCTCCACTGTGCAAAACCCCCTTTTAATAGCCCACGCCACGCGTTACCCAAGGGCATAACTTGCAAAATCAGGAGCATCCCATGGCAGACATCACCCGCATCGGCGTCGGCGCCCGTATGAGCGAAGGCGTCGTTCACAACGGCACCGTTTACCTTGCCGGACAGGTTGGTACCCCCAACGCATCCGTCACCCAGCAAACCCAGGATTGTCTGGCCGAGGTGGACCGCATTCTGGCCGCCGCCGGCACCGATAAAACCCGTATGCTGATGGTGCAAATCTGGTTGGCCGATATGGCCGATTTTGCCGAAATGAACGCCGTTTGGGATGCGTGGGTGCCACAAGGCCACACCCCGGGCCGTGCGACAGGCGAATCCAAACTGGCAACACCGGCCTATAAGGTCGAGGTGATCGTAACGGCGGCCCTGCCGTAACGCAGGGCAAATTCGGGGCGTTTGCCGCTCATAAACCATAAAACAGGCGCACCAATCCCTTGGCGCGCCTGTTTTCGTCTCAATTTACGGGTGTACATACGGATGGCATACAGATGTCATACGCAAAATTTACGCTTGTTTTGCCGCCCTCAAATAATCCACCAACATACGGGTCGACGCGTCTTTGTCATCTGCCGAAACACGGCCCTCAAGGATCGGTTGCAGCGCTACGGCCAATTCCTTGCCCAGTTCCACCCCCCATTGGTCAAACGAATTCAGCCCCAAAATCACGCCTTCCACAAACACCCGATGCTCATACAAAGCCACGATTTGCCCCAATGTGAACGGCGTCAGTTTTGGAATGGCAAGGGTGGTAGACGGGCGGTTTCCAGGGAATACACGGTGGCGCGCCTGACGGTCCAACTCGGCCCCCGTCAAACCTTTTTTCGCCATGATTTCCGTGGCTTCGGCCAAGTTCCTGCCACGCATCAACGCTTCGGATTGCGCCAGACAATTGGCAACCAGCAACAGGTGCTGATGCGCCAGTTCAGGCTCGTGACCCTGCCGCGTCACAATAAACTCGCACGGCACCACACGGGTGCCTTGGTGGATCAACTGGTAAAACGCATGCTGCCCATTGGTGCCCGGTTCCCCCCAGACCACAGGGCCGGAATGTTCAACCAAATCAACGCCGTCCATAGAAACACGCTTGCCGTTGCTTTCCATTTCCAGCTGTTGCAAATAGGCAGGCAGCCGCGACAGCCGCTGGTCATAGGGTAGCACCGCACGGGTGGTATAACCGCAGATCTGGTTATGCCAAATCCCCACAAGGGCCAGCAAAATCGGTAGGTTATGGGCCGGTGCTGCATGGCGGAAATGGGCATCCATATCGGCGGCCCCAGCCAAGAAATCATCAAACCCCGCAGGCCCGATCGCCAGCATCAACGACAGCCCGATGGGGCCCCACATCGAATAGCGCCCACCGACCCAATCCTCAAACCCGAACACGCGCGACGGGTCAATCCCGAACGCCGCAGTCTTATCGGCCGCCGTTGATACAGCCGCAAATTGTGCAGCCGGATCAGTGACTTGCGCCGCCATCCAAACCCGCGCCGTTTCGGCGTTGGTCATGGTTTCAATGGTGGTAAAGGTTTTCGACGCAATAATCACCAGCGTGGTTTCAGGGTTCAATCCGCGCAACGTGTCATGAATATGTGCCCCATCCACGTTGCTGACAAAATGGCAGCGTGGCCCATCGCCGTAAGGTGCTAACGCCAGATACGCCATCGCTGGCCCCAAATCCGACCCACCAATCCCGATGTTCACAACATCCGTATAGGCCCCGCCTTGGCCCTTGATCTTGCCCTCGCGCACATCCCGCGCAAATTCGACCATCCGCGCATAGGTCGCGCGCACCGGTGGCATGACGTTTTCACCGTCCACCATCACCGCCGCATTCAGGTTGCGCAGCGCCGTATGCAGCACCGCGCGGCCTTCGGTCTCGTTGATCTTGGCCCCCGAGAACATCGCGTCACGCTTGGCCTCAACCCCCGCCGCATCAGACAGTTTTAGAAGCAAAGACAAGGCCTTAGCGTCCAAAGTTGTCTTGGAAAAGTCAAACAGCATCTCGCCGTGACGCACCGAGAATTCGGCGGCGCGGGAAGGGTTTTTCAACAAACCTGCGATACGTGTGTCTGCAATTTCAGCGTGATGGGCGCGCAGGCCCTGCCAGTTGGTTTTCATCGGTTTACTCCGCCCAATGGATCGTTGCATCTGCCAGCACGACACGAACGGGCGCCTCTGCCTCGGACAGCTTGGCCGCGCGTTCAATGGCCGCGCGTTTGTCCGCACCTGTGATGAGAATATGGGTGTGAATTGCCCCACGCAGCACAGGGGCTGTCAGCGTTATCCGCGGCTCGCCCGCACCATCCGCCCGCATCGGCAAAAGGTTGGGGGCATCGTCGGCCAAGGCCTCATTCAGCCGATCCGCCCCAGGGAACAAGGAGGCCGTGTGCATATCCGCACCCATCCCCAACAGCAAAACCGAAATCGGCAAGTGCGGGGTTAAACCGTCCGACAATGCGTCCAGCGCATCTTCGGGGGCGTCGGTGGGCGCATAAAGCGGGATCAATTTTGCCGCAGCAGCGTGCCCTTGCAGCAAATGCTGACGCAGCAAACGGGTGTTGGACCGTGGGTTATCTTCGGAAACCCAGCGTTCATCGTTCAAAAACACCGCAACATTGGCCCAATCCAGATCAACCGCCGACAGCATGTCAAACACCGGCCCCGGCGTCGTGCCACCGGGCACTGACAGGCTGGCCCGGCCATGTTGGCGCAAGGCATCGCCCAATTCGCCAGCAATAACATTCGCCAGCGCCATCATCATCATTTCGCGGTCGGCATATTCGACAATATTCATTCCCGGATCTCCCGCCAGCGCCGCCCATCGCGGTGCATCAACATTAACGCATCCTCGGGGCCGGATGACCCTGCATCATAGCCTTTTGGCTTGTCGCCACGCTTTTCCCAACCCTGAATGATCGGATCGGTCCAGGCCCATGCCGCCTCGACCTCATCGCCGCGCATGAACAGGGTCTGGTTGCCGCGGATCACATCCATGATAAGCCGTTCATACGCATCGGGAATATCGGCTCCCTCTTCGCCCAACGCCTCGGCAAAGCTCATGTCCAACGGCACTTGTGTCAAACGCATTCCGCCCGGCCCCGGTTCCTTGATCATAACCATAAGGTTCATGCCCTCATTCGGTTGCAAGCGAATAACCAACACGTTTTCACGCCAGCCTTCGGCATCATCAAAGATGGAATGCGGCGGCTCGCGGAAGGTGATCGCGATTTCAGACGCCCGCGCGCGCAAGCGTTTGCCGGTGCGCAGGTAAAACGGTGTCCCCTTCCAGCGCCAGTTGGAAATGTTCACCTTCAGCGCGATATAGCTTTCGGTTTTGCTGGTCGGGTCCTCGGAATGCTCAACATACCCGCCCTGCTCGTTCCCAGCCAGATACTGGCCGCGCACGATGTCCTCCGGCTTCACAGGGTCCAACGCCCTGATAACCTTCAGCTTTTCATCACGCACCGCATCGGGATCAAAGTGATAGGGCGGTTCCATCGCGATCAGGCACAACAGCTGCATCATATGGTTTTGCACCATATCGCGCATAGCGCCCGATTTGTCGTAATAGGCCCCGCGCCCGTCAACCGACACGGTTTCGGCCACGGTGATCTGCACATGGTCGATATATTCCGACTTCCACAGCGGTTCAAACAGGATGTTGGCAAAGCGCACAGCCATCAGGTTTTGCACGGTTTCCTTGCCAAGATAATGATCGATCCGGTAAATCTGCGCCTCATCGAAATGCTTGGCCAGCACGGCATTCAACGCCCGCGCGCTTTCCAAATCGCGGCCAAAGGGTTTTTCGACCACAATCCGGCTATTTGCATCGGCGATTTTATGCGCGTGCAACCGTTCCGCCAAATCGCCAAACAAGGACGGCGCCACGGAAAAATAGAACGCCTTGACCACGCCATCGCGCATCTTGGCCTTCAACGCGTCCCAACCGCCTTTGCCCTTGGCGTCAATCGCCACATAGGACAGCCGCGCCAGAAACGCCTCGATCACCTTTTTGTCGTGCTTATCCTTGGCCACAAATTCGGCAATCGCCGCGCGGGCCAAGTCTTGAAAGCCGGCATCGTCCAATTCGGACCGCGCAGCACCGATAATGTTGCTATCTGCCGGAATTTGCCCAGCCCAGAACCGCCGATAGAGGCCCGGGATAATTTTGCGTTGAG
The DNA here is from genome assembly GCF_000420745.1 of Pseudorhodobacter ferrugineus DSM 5888. Lineage (GTDB taxonomy): Bacteria > Pseudomonadota > Alphaproteobacteria > Rhodobacterales > Rhodobacteraceae > Pseudorhodobacter > Pseudorhodobacter ferrugineus. The sequence goes on along the minus strand of NZ_ATVN01000015.1, from coordinate 3,899 downwards.
CCAGATCCCCCGTGCCACCAAATACAACAAGATCAAAGGGTTCCACCGGAATGACGCGCGAGACCATGAGCTTCCTCTCTGGGTAATCGAATTTGTTAGCGCTAACGATGGGTGTTTACCCCGCAACACCCGCCCTGTCTAGCACTCAGATGCAGCAGGAAAAACTAACAATAGCTTCTTAAGCTAAAATGCGCTGTAATCAGGGAATGATCGGTGTCGTAAGCGATTAGCAGACCTTTTGAATTGGCCCATTATACCAGTCTTACACCGATGCTTTCGACGTGACCTAGATCCAAATCCCCCGAGGTTATAGTGAAGCATGTAATCCTAGCCGCCGCAATCATCATCCTAGCGCCGCCTGTTCACGCCACCGATGTGGTGGTCGGAAAAGCGACGAGTTATCAAAGCTATAACGGTGTATTAGAGGCCTGCACGCGGATTTCACCACTGCCCACAGCAAAATTCAGCAAAGATGATCTGTCCGACGAGGCCGCACTTTGCGATCTTGATGTCTACAGTTCCGACATCGCGATATGCCCCAAAATCTGGTCGACTAGCGCCGCAATCGTATTTTATGATATATCCGAAGGCCGGTTCAAAGATGATCGGACAGGGTTTCAGACCAAAATTTGTGCCGGTGGGAAAATTGCGAAATATGTCGCAAAGGATGAAATTGCACGGCTGAAGTTTAGCGTTAATCAAGCCACGACCAGCGCCACTTTCACCCCGTCCTCCCTGCTCTACTACCACTTTTCGCGCTATTTTGCCTTTACCACCACTGTTCCCGTTGCCGTTTGGCGCAGCATCGACAAATCGGTTTTGCTGAATGAGGTGGCTTTGGGCGGGGCAGATTTAACCGCTGGCCAAGACATGCTGGCAATGAACCACGCGGCGTGGAACACGATTGTCGCCGCAATTGCGCAACCCAAAAGCTATGAAGTCGATGGAAGCTACGGCACTGCTGCCGATTTCTTAACAGCCGATGGCCTTGCAGCCTATGGCACGCTTTATGATGGCGGTGGCACGCCCTACGGGCCCGAAATGAACGGCGCAGTCGCGTTTGACACGGCCGAGGCGCGATACGCGTCGTTCCTGCAATCGCCGGTCGTTTTGGCCTTGTCCACGGATCTGCCGTTGGCCGATGCAATTGCCGCAGGGCTTGCCCAGGCAGGTTCGTCCCAAGCCCTTGCTACGGCCGATGACGCACCGATCACCCCCGTTCAAATGGCCTTTTGGATGCGCGAGATGGCTGAAATTATCATGCTCGACACCATTTTGGCGCAACAAGACCGCCCCTCGAACATCGACTATCGCGAATATTTTTATTGGCAGGAGAACGGCAAGATAACGCGCAAACGGATGCGCAACCAAACCCCGGGTGACGGCGATATCCCCGCAGATGCTGTCATCCTCAAACGCTCGCGCCTGAACGATAATGATGCGGCGGGGCGGATCGAATATGACAATCATCTGCTGAAATCGAACACCATCGCCGCGCTGCGCCATTTCGATGCGGATCTTTACGCGCGACTGCAAGACTTGAACAACGATTTCCAAACGCGGGGTCAGATATACCTGTGGCTCCGCGACAGCTTGGGGCTTGATGACAGTCAGGTCGACATGATCGTCGCCAATACCGCCCATGTGGCCACCGCGCTAAAGGCCAGCAAGGATCAAGGCCAGTTGCGCTTCGATCTCGACGCCGAAGCGTTTTTTATGGACACCACCTGTAGAGAGCACCATAAAAAGCACTATCCCGTGCCTCAAGTAACTATTCTATTTGAGTGCGTTTTTTCGGATCTTGCCGATTAATGCATCGGACTCACCAAAATCGCTATTATTTCCAGATATCATGGTTTTATTGCCGAAAACAGCGTCAACGGGCGCGCGTTTTCCATTATTAGGCGGCACTGATGGTGACGTGCCCTGCGAGGCGATGAACGCCGCCACATCAGCGCGCTGATAGATCCGAGCGCCGAGGGGCGAGGCATCTGTGGCAGGCACGATGCCAGCCTTTTCCAGCTCCCGACGGACGAAGGTGGAATGCCGTTTGACATGGTGGGCACCCAAAGCAAGCGTGATGTATTCGGAGAGAAATCGCTCGATTTCAACTGTCGAGGCATAGATGGCGCCCTGCAGGTCTGCGATGGCGGAAGCGGGCGCGGGCGCAAGCCGTGGACCGCTGCTCTTTGCGTTAAGGAGCTTTTTGACCGACTTCGGCGAAATACCGAGGATCGGGGGTGCGGACGAAAACGTGGACCATCTTGGAGAAGTTCACGTATCGCTACGAAGAGCGAATGCGGGCGCTTGAGCTTTATATCAAGCGCGGCAAGCGCGTGCGGGCCACCATCCGTGAGTTTGGGTATCCATTGAAGAATGCCCTGAAGGGCTGGCATCGAGACTATGAGCGTCGGCAGGATTTGCAGGTCCGTTCAGTGCCGCGCCCGCCCAAATTCTCGGCGGCACAAAGGCGGGTGGCGGTAGAGTATTTTGCCAGCCAAGGGCGCTGCATTTCATGGACGCTGCGTGCCTTAGGCTATCCAGGCCGGGCCACGCTGACGGCCGGGCGGCGCGAGGCCTTTCCTGAGGCCGGGACGGTTTCCACCGAGGCATATGGAGCAGGAAATCACTCTGACGCCGTGCAACAGGCTGCTGTGGTTGGACTTTATAGCCGTCAAGAAAGTGCGCAGGCTTTGGCAGAAAAGGTCGGAGTTAGACCCCATGATCGCAGTGTGAGCTGGCTGGTTTGGTGGTCTTTCCCGCGGCATTCTCCTTCGAGGGTTGCGCCGGATTGGCTGGCACCGAGCCTCAAGAATGGGGGAGAGACCAATTGCAGAATATCATGTTTATCGGGTTGGATGTCCATAAGGCTACGATTTCGGTGGCGCTTGCCCAAGGCGAGCGAGGCGGCGAAGTGCGGCACTGGGGCACGATCCCGAACCGCGCTGATCATATTTGCAAGCTTGCTGACAAGCTCGGGACTGATGGGCGGCAGCTTCATTTCTGCTATGAGGCTGGTCCATGCGGTTATGGCCTGCACCGACAGCTCACAGAGCTTGGCCACGACTGCGTGGTCATCGCGCCCTCGCTCATTCCCGTAAAGGCGGGTGTGTGTCTCGTTGCCATTCTTAATCTCCTTCATAGCAAACATTGCTCGAAAAAGACCGGAACCAAAACGGGGCAAGACCACCCCAGGATAGGCTCTATATCCTGCCGGTGGCCATCGAGCATGCCCTGACCCTCCCGGTCTTAGACAAAGACGGGAAAGCGGTCGACGGTGGTGATCGCAAACTCAGCAAGAAACGCTTCGTGACTGGGGTCATGCGCCTGATAACCGCCTTCCGGATCGCATCTGGCAGCGCAGAGGCCGAGGATGTGAAAGACGAAGTAGGCTTCTTCGCCGCCGTGCAGGTCGCGATCCGGAAGTTGGACGCAGTGTCATCGGCGGGCCGTGCGGTGGAGGATACCGAGTTGGCCATCTCGCAACTGATCAACCGTGCTGTCGGGTCCACCGAGGTGATCGACATCCTGAAGGAATGCGGCGTCGCGCGCCCCTACATCGGCATGCTGGACGAGGCTTTATTGCTGGGTATTCAGGGCATCGACCAGAAGAACCTGGCCATTGAAGCCCTGCGCCGGCTGCTGAATGACGAGATCGCCACCCGCAAGCTGAATAGCCCCTAGTTTCCTAGACACCTTGCAGCTTCAGTTTCTGCTGCTGTTCAAAGTCGATCGGTGACAGCATCCCGTTCCTAACGTGTTTGCGCTGCGGGTTGTAGAAAAACTCGATGTAGTCGAACACGTCCTGACGGGCTTCGGCGCGCGTTTTATACTTTCTGCGGCGGATGCGTTCGCGTTTGAGCAGGTTGAAGAAGCTTTCCGCCACCGCATTGTCCCAG
>NZ_ATVN01000014.1 GCF_000420745.1 Pseudorhodobacter ferrugineus DSM 5888 | reverse complement strand
CGACTACACTGGCGCCATGGCTTTGCTGAGCAGTTTGCCAAATGCAGAATGGCTGCTTGCAGATCGAGGCTATGATGCCGACTGGTTCCGCGAAGCCTTGTCAGAAAGGGGTACAAGGCCCTGTATCCCAGGTCGCAAATCACGCAACAAGACCATTCGATACGACAAGCGCCGTTACAAACGCCGCAACCGCATCGAAAGAATGTTTGGCAGGCTCAAAGATTGGCGACGCGTCGCAACCCGCTATGACCGCTGTCCAAAGGTATTCCTGTCAGCAATTGCACTCGCTGCAACCGTCATATTCTGGTTATGAGTCCTGAACCTAGTCATAAACGCAACGCCGTATTTTTGCGTCGCTGTAATTGTATCTTGATGGCCGTAAAGGGTGCGCAAATGCCGATCTATTCCTTTCATACCTTTTCAAACACCCAGTTGGGACGTGCCAGCGGGGCCATTGGTACGGGAACATTCACGGTTTCCGGCGTGCCACAGGTTATGCAGGTTCTGGACGATGACGCGGTGTTTGATGATGAAGCGAATGGTAGCGGCCAGACGGTAGATACATCACAGCAAACCCTCGCGGCGGCCTTTGGGCCTGCAGGTGCGGGGCAGGTGGTGCAATCGGTTTACCGCTATACAATCACCAACAATACGACGGGCCAAACAGGAACTGCCTTTTTGATCCGGATCTATTCAGGCACCAACCCTGCATCGCCCGGCGGTCAGGTTGGCGACTATTACAACAGCTTTTCCATTGGCGTTTCGGCAGGGGATTCCATCACGCTGAGTGCGGGCAACTTTGTCGGGCAGACGCCGTATTCTAACCTGTTTGTTTGCTTTACCGCGGGGACATGGATCATGACCAACCGCGGTGAGGTGTTGATTGATGATTTGCGCGAAGGCGATGGGATCGTTACGCGCGATAACGGGGTGCAGCCGCTGCGCTGGATCGGGCGGCGGGTGGTGCCAGCGCGCGGGGCGCAAGCGCCTGTGCATATCGCACAGGATGTGCTGGGCAATCACCGCGCTTTGTCGGTATTACCGAACCACCGTATGCTGATCGAGGCGGCATCGGCCGATTTGTATTTTGCGGAACGCGAAGTGTTCGTTGCGGCCAAGCATTTGGTCGGATCGGCAGGTATTGTGCAGAGGGCGGGCGGCTTTGTCAGCTATCAGCATATGCTGTTTGACCGCCACGAAGTGGTATTTGCCAATGGCACGCCGAGCGAAAGCTTTTTTCTTGGAAAATCGGCACTTAACAGCCTTAAAAACCGCGGTTCAGGCCGAGGTTTACGGGCTATTCCCAGAGCTGCGCGCAACAAAAAGACGCGCGTTTCAGGCTACCGCGCGGTTATGTTTGACGAAAGCTGAGGCCGGTGTTCTGTCGCATTTGATGGACTGAGCCGGACGCTTATTCGACTGCCAGCAAGATCAGGTAAGGAACGCCGACAATCATGCCCATAACAAGGGTGAGGCTGCGTGTAAGACCCTTGAACATGGTGTATCCTTTGCAAAAAAGTACAGGCGGCGCCTGCACACATGAAACTTTATTTAGGTGCCATCCGCCACAGGGCAAGGCCCTAAGCGCAAAGAAATTTAAAGGGACGCTGAACGTTTTGCGACGCTAAGGCCGGAAATAAGCTCTTCGACCATAACAGAGATAAGTTCGGTGCGGCTGGAGACCCCTGTCTTGCGGTAAATTGCAGCGCTTTGGGCCTTTATTGTCCCATCGCGCGTGTTGCGCAGGGCCGCAATTTCGGAAATCGACAGGCCCTTTATCAGAAAAAGAGCAACATCGCGTTCAGCAGGGGTGAGCGCCCAGCTGTCGAAATGCTGTTCGATCACCTCTTGAAACGCGCCGGAGGCGACGTTGAGTTCGCGTTCCACTTTGGTATTGCGGCGCAAAAGGCTTCGGTATTCGCGCAGGGATAAAAAGGCGCCGATAGCAAGGCCCAAGACGGCCAAAGCCTCGAACGCGCCATAGCTGTCAAATTCTTTCCATTCTGAGATGACGTCAATGACAAACACCACTCCGCATCCGACCTGTAGGGCCGCCGCGATCAGGAACAGAGTGCGGCGGACGGTGACGGGGTTTGTGCCCAGGCTTGTCTTTGGGTCAGTGGTGTTGGGATGGATCATCCAAGGTCTTTCTGCCGGTCAGCATTGCACGCACAAGGTTTTCCGAATGGTGGTAGCTGGCATGGAGGACGCCGCCAAGATGAAAAGCCACTAGGACAAGCAGACCATCAACCAAGGTCTTATGGGTGTTTTCTACCCAAGACTGGCCAAAATACCGATCCATCCCCATCATATACCCCGTGGCACCGACTGCGCCAAGGGTCACCAGCAAAGCCACGATCATCGCAGCACCTGCGGGGTTATGCCCAAGGTAACGCCGTTCGCGGCCAGCCACAATATCGCGCAGATAGGCAATCAGGCGCGCAGGTCCGGGGATAAAGCTGGCAAAGCGGGCGTGGTGGCTGCCGGTCACGCCCCAGATCAGGCGAAAACCGATCAGGACAAGAACCGCATAGCCAAGGTAGCGGTGAATTTTGCGGAAATCTTCGGTCAGATAAGCGGCGGCGACCATCGCCACCAAGGACCAGTGAAAAAGGCGCACCCCGAGGTCCCAGACCTGAACCGTTTTCGTGGGTGCGTCAACGTCAGATGTGGGTGTCATGATGCGCCCCTTTTTGTTTGATTATGCGTCGATGCGGTCCAGCTCGGCCCCAGTGTTGGGGTCAAAGAACACTTCCATCTTGGTGTCGTTCAGCGTGCCGTAGATTTCATAGCAGCCGCCATCGTTAATCTTAAAGGCAAGGACTTTGCCGCTTTCGGCCTCGAACGCCTGGATCGATTCCCAGACGGGTTTCAGGTCGGTGCCGGGGGTGCAGGAGGGTTCGGCGAAGGCGGGGGCTGCAAAGGTTGCGAAAGCGGCGGTCAAAAGAAGGTTTTTCATGGTGTGATCCTATGGGTTAGCGCCCCGACCCAGTGTCAGGGGGTAGGGAAGTGCTACCGGGAATCGGGTGGCGGGGGCTATTGTCCAAAGGCTTGTTTCGGGGGTTTAGGCCAAAAGTTTACGGCGTGTTTTCGCTGGTTTAGAGGCAAAGCGCCTGCGTGAGCGCCGCCACGACCAGCGCGTGGTCGTCAACTTGCGGCAGGCCCGACACGGTGACGGCGGCGATGACGGGTCCTCCTGCAAGGCGGATGGGAAAGCTGCCGCCGTGGGCCGCATAATCGGCATCAGGCAGGCCGTCATTGGCAAAGGTTTTGCCCCGCGCGCGCATGGTTTCGCCAAGGTGCAGCGAGGACATATGATAGTGCAGCACCGCATTGGATTTGCGCTGCGCCCAGAGGTCATTGAGCGGCGTGGCACCGGGCAAGGCCGCGTGAAACAAGGTGTGGTTGGGCGTGCGGATATTAATGAGAATGGGCAGGTTATCTTTGCGGCCCCTGTCCAGCAAGATCAGGCCAAGGTTGATCGCGTCATTAGCCCCGAAACGGGGCCAGACAAGGCGGGTTTCCTGATCGCGGAGGATTTCGATTTCCATTTCGGGCCTTTTTGCGGTTCAAGCGGCACCAATGCCGCGCAGGATGATGGTTTTGATATTGTCAGAGGCCAGTTTCCAATCGGCATCTGACAAAGGCGCGCCGTTGTTCAGGGTTTCGACCTGATGGCCGAAATCGGCGTAATGCTGGGTGGTGGCCCAGAGCATATAGAGCAAATGGCGCGGGTCGATCGGGGCCATTTGGCCCGCGTCAATCCAGCCTTGGATCGCGGCGATGCGCCCGTTGGTCCAGTCGCGCAAGGTGCCTTCCAGATAGTCTTGGATTACAGGTGCGCCGTGCATCACCTCGGATGCCCACACCTTTGATCCGTGCGGATGGTGGCGTGAGATATTCATTTTGGCGTCAATATAGGCGCCGATCCCTGTGGCGGGGTCGGGGGCATTGTCAAAACTGTCGGCGGCATGGAGCCAGATTTCAAAGATATCCTGGACCACGCGGCGGTAGAGTTCCTCTTTGGTGGTGAAATAATAGTGCAGGTTGGCCTTGGGCAGGCCCGCAACATCTGCGATCAATTGCATGGTCGCCCCGCCAAATCCAGCCTCGGCAAAAACCTTTTCTGCGGCCGACAAGATCAAACGCTCATTTTCGCGGCGGGTTTCTTCGCGTTTTGAGGGGCGGGGGTCTTGTGTCATGCGGGCCGATCCGAATTTTCTTGACCGCTTGGTCAGCTTGTGTTGCGCTGTTGCAAAAGCATAGGGCGGCGAGGAGACTCGCGGCAAGGGGTTTTAAGGCCCCGTCTGACAAGTGGGAGTGATGGACATGGCGGCACCAGCAGCAAATCTGCGGATCAATGGAGAACGGTTGTGGGACAGTCTGATGGAGATGGCACAGATCGGCCCGGGGATTGCGGGGGGCAACAACCGCCAGACGCTGACCGATGATGATGCCAAGGGTCGCGCGCTGTTTGCCGAGTGGTGCAAAGCGGCAGGCATGGCGATGGGTGTCGATACGATGGGCACGATGTTTGCCACGCGGGCGGGGACGGATGCCGATGCCCTGCCGGTTTACATGGGCAGCCATTTGGACACGCAGCCCACGGGCGGTAAATATGACGGTGTGCTGGGTGTGTTGGGCGCGCTGGAGGTGGTGCGGTCGATGAATGACGCAGGCATCAAGACCAAGCATCCGATTGTGGTGACCAATTGGACGAATGAGGAAGGCACCCGCTTTGCGCCTGCGATGCTGGCCAGTGGCGTGTTTGCGGGGATGCACAGCCAAGATTATGCCTATAGCCGCAAGGATGCCGAGGGTAAAAGTTTTGGCGATGAATTGGCGCGGATTGGGTGGGTTGGCGACGAGGTGGTCGGTGCGCGCAAGATGCATGCGATGATCGAGCTGCACATTGAGCAGGGGCCGATCTTGGAGGCTGAGGGCCGTGATGTCGGCGTGGTGACACATGGGCAAGGGCTGTGGTGGTTGCAGATTACCTTGACGGGTAAGGATGCGCATACTGGGTCTACGCCGATGGCGATGCGTGTGAATGCGGGGCTGGGCATGGCGCGGATTACTGAACGGGTGCATCAGATAGCGATGAGCCACCAACCCGGTGCGGTGGGGGCTGTGGGGCATGCGAATGTGTACCCGAATTCAAGGAATGTTATTCCCGGCAAGGCGGTTTTCACGGTGGATATCCGCACCCCCGATCAGGGAAAGCTGGACGCGATGAAGGCCGAAGTGACGCGCGCGGCCCATGCGGTGGCGGCGGAACTTGGCCTTGGCATCGAGATTGAGGATGTCGGCCATTTCGACCCTGTGACCTTTGACGCTGGGCTGGTTAGCGTGGTCCGCGAGGCGGCCGAGCGGTTGGGGTATAGCCATATGGATATCATTTCAGGCGCGGGGCACGATGCCTGCTGGATCAACCGCGTGGCGCCGACGGTGATGATTATGTGCCCTTGTGTGGACGGGCTTTCGCATAATGAAGCCGAAGAGATTTCGCCGGAATGGGCGGCGGCGGGGACGGATGTGATGTTCCACACGGTGCTGGACGTGGCCGGGGTGGTGGCGTGAAAGCCTTAGCCGTGATCTGTGCCGGAGTTACGCTTGCTGCCTGTGGTGGAGGATCTGACCGGGTGGCTGTGCCAATGGCCGGACCTGTTGGTGTGCAAGGTCAAGCCACCGACTTTTCCGTCGCCAGCCGTGAGGCTCGGGCAGAGTTTGCGGGGTTGGTGCCGGATGGGGTGCGGCCTTCGGCCCTAAGGTTGGGCAATGACAATTGCTATTACTATGTGGCGGGCGCGACGATTGACCCGCTGACCGCAAATAATGGTGGGCAGATTTGCCTTTAAATCCAGCCAGATAAACATATTTCAAGACGGAGATAGCGCATGACCACAGTGATCAAGAACGGCACGGTTTTGACCCATGATCTGACCTATAAGGCAGATGTGTTGATTGAGGGCGGCCGGATTGCGGCGATTGGGCCGAACCTGTCGGGCGATACCGTGCTGGATGCGACTGGGTGTTTCATTATGCCGGGCGGGATTGATCCGCACACGCATTTGGAAATGCCGTTTATGGGGACCTATTCGTCGGATGATTTTGAATCTGGCACGCGGGCGGCCCTTGCGGGTGGCACGACGATGGTGATCGACTTTGCGCTGCCTGCGCCGGGGCAGGGTTTGCTGGACGCTTTGGAGATGTGGCACAATAAATCTGGCCGCGCGAATTGCGATTATTCCTATCATATGGCGGTGACGTGGTGGGGGGAAAAGGTCTTTGACGACATGGCAAAGGTGGTGGACAAAGGCATCACCAGCTTCAAACACTTCCTTGCCTATAAAGGCGCGTTGATGGTGAATGATGACGAGCTGTATTCCAGTTTCCAGCGGGTGGCCGATTTGGGCGCGATTGCGATGGTACATGCTGAAAACGGCGATGTGGTGGCGGAATTATCGGCCAAACTGCTGGCCGCTGGCAATACGGGGCCAGAGGCGCACGCCTATTCCCGCCCGCCGCAAGTGGAAGGCGAGGCAACCAACCGCGCGATCATGATTGCCGATATGGCCGGGGCACCTTTGTATGTGGTGCATACGTCTTGTGAGGATAGCCATGAAGCCATTCGGCGCGCGCGTCAGCAGGGTAAGCGCGTGTGGGGCGAGCCGTTGATCCAGCATTTGACGCTGGATGAGAGTGAGTATTTCAACGCCGATTGGGACCATGCAGCGCGGCGGGTCATGTCGCCGCCGTTCCGCAACAAGCAGCACCAGGATAGCCTTTGGGCTGGGTTGGCCAGTGGGTCGTTGTCGGTTGTGGCGACGGATCATTGTGCGTTTACCACGGCGCAAAAACGCTTTGGCGTAGGGGATTTTACCAAGATCCCCAATGGCACAGGGGGCCTTGAGGACCGGATGCCGATGCTGTGGACCAATGGGGTGAACACGGGCCGGATAACGATGAACGAGTTTGTCGCCGTGACCTCGACCAATGTGGCCAAGATTTTCGGGATGTATCCGAAGAAGGGGGCTGTTGCTGTTGGGTCGGATGCCGATTTGGTGGTGTGGGATCCGTTGAAGGAAAAGGTGATTGGCGCGGCCCATCAGCAATCTGCCATTGATTACAATGTGTTTGAGGGTAAGGCTGTGAAGGGCTTGCCGAGGTTCACGCTGACGCGGGGGCAAGTGGCGGTGCATGATGGGGACATCCGTTGCCAAGAAGGCCACGGCGAATTCGTGGCGCGCGAGCCGAATGGCGCGGTGAACCGGGCGTTGAGCACGTGGAAAGAGTTGACAGCACCGCGGCCTGTGCAGCGGTCCGGCATTCCGGCGAGTGGGGTGTGATGGCACGCGTGGGTTTGGGACGAAGTTTTAGGGATATGGGCGATTTATGACGGCAGCAGTGATTGAGGCCAAAGGCGTTGGCCTGACATTCCAAACCAATGGCGGGCCGGTGCATGCGCTTTCAGGCGTGGATTTGGTGATTGAGAAGGGGGACTTCGTATCCTTCATCGGGCCGTCGGGCTGCGGCAAGACCACGTTTTTGCGCTGTATGGCGGCGTTGGAGACTCCGACCGAGGGCAGTTTGACCGTAAATGGGATGAGCGCGGAAGCCGCACGGCAGGCGCGGGCTTATGGCTATGTATTTCAGGCGGCGGGTCTGTACCCTTGGCGAACCATCGGTGGGAATATTCGGTTGCCGTTGGAGATTATGGGGTTTTCCAAAGCCGAACAGGCGGAGCGTGTTGCGCGGGTTTTGGAGCTGGTCGAGCTGAGTAAGTTTGAAAACAGTTTCCCGTGGCAATTGTCGGGCGGGATGCAGCAACGGGCCAGCATTGCACGGGCGTTAAGCTTTGACGCGGATATATTGTTGATGGATGAGCCGTTTGGTGCGTTGGATGAGATCGTGCGCGACCATTTGAACGAGCAGTTGCTGGCGCTCTGGGCGCGGACCGAGAAAACGATTTGTTTCGTCACACACTCGATTCCCGAGGCTGTGTATTTGAGCACAAAGATTGTGGTGATGAGCCCGAGACCGGGGCGGATTGCAGAAGTGATCGAGAGCCCTTTGCCGCGTGAGCGCCCATTGGACATTCGCGACACGCCGGAATTTATTGAGATTGCGCATCGCGTCAGGGATGGCTTGCGGGCGGGGCATTCTTATGAGGATTAAGTTTGTGGAACCGGGTGCGGGGGTGGGGGCATGAAGTCCTTTGGGCCTGTATTGGTGGTGGTTGGCTGTATTCTGGCGCTGTGGTACGGCGCTGCGGTTTTGATGAATGCGCAATGGGAGCGAGATCAGGCGGGCCGTGCGGGTGAGGCGATTGGTTGGGCGCAGATTGTGCCGAAAACTATGGCGCAAGAGCGGCCTGTGTTGCCGGCGCCGCACCAAGTGGCGGCGGAGTTTTGGGCGCTGACATGGGGTGAGGAGGTTGGCGGGCGGCGCGGGATTGTGCAGTCGGGCAGCCTGTCGAACCGTGGGTTGGTATTGCATGCTTGGGTTACGTTTTCGGCCACGATGCTGGGGTTTGCCATCGGGTCGGGTTTTGGGATTTTGCTGGCCGTTGGGATTGTGCACAACCGCGCGATGGATGCATCGGTGATGCCTTGGGCGATTGCGAGCCAGACCATTCCGATTGTGGCGATTGCGCCGATGATCATTGTGGTTTTGAATTCGGTCGGGGTGGCGGGGTTGATCCCCAAGGCGATTATTGCGGCGTATTTAAGCTTTTTCCCTGTGGTGGTGGGCATGGTGAAAGGGTTGCGCAGCCCTGACGGAATGCAGTTGGATTTGCTGCGCACCTATAATGCCAGTGCAGCGCAGGGGTTGTGGAACCTGCGTTTGCCGGCCTCGATGCCCTATTTGTTTGCTTCGCTGAAAGTGGGGGTGGCGGCGTCGTTTGTGGGCACGATTGTGGCAGAACTGCCGTTGGGCGGGGCCGGGTTGGGCACGCGCTTGTTGGCGGGGTCTTATTACGGGCAGACCATTCAGATTTGGGCGACTTTGGTGATGGCATCGCTGTTGGCTGCGGGGTTGGTGGCCGTGGTGGGGAGCATTCAATCGCGGGTGTTGGCGCGGATGGGGATGGGCGCATGAGCCGGTCAGCGAAGATAACGCGCAAAGGGGCTGGGGTGCTGTTTGGCCTTGATGGGTTGGTTGCGCTGATCGCTGGGGTCGTGGTGGTTCTGGCATGGGATTGGCGCGTGACGGTGCTGCTGGGTGTGTGGCTGGGCGCGTGGTTGGTGAATAACGGCTTGTCGCAGTTGGGCGGGCCGTGGCGGATGCGGTTGGTGCCGGTGATTTTTGGGCTGACGCTGTTGGTGTTGTGGGAAATGACGGTGACGCTGTTTGCCGTGCCATCTGTCATTTTGCCGGGGCCCTTGGCGATTGCCGCACGGTTTGGCAGCAGTTTGGATGTGCTGTGGGGCGATTTTGTGCAGACCTTTGTAAAAGGTGCACTGTCGGGCTTTGTGATGGGCTGTGGGGCGGCGGTGCTGACAGCGGTGGTGGTGGACCGATCGCCGTTTTTGCAGCGCGGGCTGTTGCCGGTGGGTAATTTCGTGGCGGCCTTGCCTGTGGTCGGCATCGCGCCGATTTTGGTGATGTGGTTCGGGTTTGACTGGCAATCCAAGGCGGCGGTGGTTGTGGTGATGGTGTTTTTCCCCGTGCTGGTGAACACGGTTGCGGGCTTGCGCGCCACGGATGTGATGCAACGTGATCTAATGGCGACCTATTCGGCGAGTTACTGGCAAGGGTTGTTCAAGCTGCGTCTGCCTGCGGCGATGCCATTCATGTTTAACGGGCTTAAGATTGCGACCACTTTGGCGATGATTGGCGCGATTGTTGCCGAATTTTTCGGCAGCCCGACGCAGGGCATGGGGTTTCGCATCAGCACCGAGGTCGGGCGGCTTGGGCTTGATATGGTTTGGGCCGAGATTGCGGTGGCGGCGATGGCGGGATCGGCGTTTTACGGTGTCGTGGCTTTGATAGAAAAACGGGTGACATTTTGGCACCCTTCACAGAGAGGCCGATAATCGGCCCAACACGGGAGAGTACTATGAAGAAAATCTTTGCGGGTACGATTGCGGCAACGCTGATGAGCAGCGCGGCATGGGCGGCGGATGATGTGACATTGCAGTTGAAATGGGTCACGCAGGCGCAGTTTGGCGGCTATTACGTGGCGCTGGAAAAAGGGTTTTATGAGGAAGAAGGCCTGAACGTCACGATTAAACCGGGTGGCCCCGATGTGGCCCCTGTGCAGGTGTTGATGGGCGGCGGCGCGGATGTGATGGTCGACTGGATGCCATCGGCGCTGGCTGCACGCGAGCAAGGCGCGCCTGTGGTCAACATCGCGCAGCCGTTCAAATCGAGCGGTATGATGCTGACCTGTTTGAAAGAAACCGGCATCACGTCGCCCGACGATTTCAAGGGCAAGACGCTGGGCGTTTGGTTCTTTGGTAATGAATACCCGTTCCTGAGCTGGATGAGCACATTGGGCATCCCGACCACAGGCGGCGCGGACGGGGTTGAGGTGTTAAAGCAAGGCTTTAACGTCGATCCGTTGTTGCAAAAGCAAGCCGCCTGCATTTCGACCATGACCTATAATGAATATTGGCAGGTGATTGATGCGGGGATTGCTGCCGATGATCTGGTGACCTTCAAGTATGAGGATCAAGGCGTGGCGACGCTGGAAGACGGGCTTTATGTGCTGGAGGCCAATCTGGCCGATCCTTCGTTTGAGGATAAGATGGTGCGCTTTGTGCGGGCCTCGATGAAGGGTTGGAAATACGCCGAGGAAAATTCGGACGAGGCCGCGATGATGGTTTTGGAGAATGACGAGACGGGCGCGCAAACCGAAAGCCACCAAAAGCGGATGATGGCCGAAGTGGCCAAGCTGACCGCAGGGTCGAATGGCGCGCTGGACATGGCCGATTATGACCGCACGGTGGCGACTTTGCTGGGTGGCGGGTCGGACCCGGTGATTTCCAAGGCACCAGAAGGGGCCTATACGACGGCGATCACGGACAAGGCGCTGAACTAAGGCGTTTGCCACGACTGAAATGGGGGCGTGCCGTTGGGTCGGCGCGCCCCTTTTATTGTTGCGCAGGCTGGCGTTGGTGATTTTACAGGCTTTGTAAATTGACACGGGTGGTGTAAATTTATTGTGATTGAAGGAATTTACACATGGCGCTTACAGGTTTGACAGGCAGTCGGGTACGCGAAAGGCGTTTGGCTGCGGGGATTGCACAGGCCGATCTTGCGCGGGCTGTGGGAATCTCGGCATCCTATTTAAATCTTATCGAGCATAATCGGCGGCGGATTGGGGATGCCGTGCTGGCGAAACTCGCCGCGGCTTTGGGCATTGATGCGGTGGTTCTGGCCGAAGGGGCGGTCGGAGGGGCAGCGCAGGATATGCGGGCGGCCGCGATGATCGGCGTTGGCACGGAGGCCGAAGTGGACAAGCTGGATGAATTTCTGGGCCGCTTTCCGGGTTGGGCCGAGTTGTTGGCCGAACAATACCGCCGCATCGGGCACTTGGAACGGATGGTGGCTGCGTTGAATGACCGGATCAGCCATGACCCGCATTTGTCGCTGGCACTGCATGAGGTATTATCGGCAGTAAGTTCGGTAAGGTCCACGGCAGCGATTTTGGCCGAGACTGAAGATATCGAGCCGGAATGGCGCGCGCTGTTTCATGGCAATTTGCACGTAGACAGCGAGCGGTTGGCAGTAGGGGCCGAGGCACTTGTGGCCTATCTCGATGGGTCCGACCAAGCAGAGGACACAGGCGCTGCGGCCCCGCAAGAAGAGTTGGAGGTTTGGCTTGCAGCGCATGATTGGCATTTTGACGCGTTAGAGGCAGGCGGCGGTGGCCCCGAGGCGCTGGCGGGCGAGGTGGCGGGGATAGCATCGGCTGCGGCGCGGTCTTTGGCGCGCGACTGGGTGCGCCAAGCGGCCGAGGACGCCAAAGCGCTGCCACTGGCGGCGTTTGAGGCGGCTTTGGCCAAGGACCCGAAAGGTGACCCGCTGCAACTGGCACGGGCCTTTGGCTGCGATGCGCTGCGGGTGTTTCGCAGGCTTGCGTTTCGCAAAGGCGCGACGATGGGTTTGGTGATTTGTGACGGGGCGGGGGCCTTGACCCTGCGTAGGCCGATTGAGGGATTCGCGCTGCCACGACACGGGGCGGCCTGCCCGTTGTGGCCCTTGTATTCGGCGCTGTCGCGGCCATCGCAACCAGTTGCCGCCGTGGTGGAAATGCCGGGGCTGACGCGGCAGCATTTCCAGACGCGGGCGTTTTGTGATGTGTCCTATCCCCAGGGATTCGCGGGGCCCGAGGTGCGGCATGCAGCGATGTTGATTGCGCATTATCCGGTTGTGGGTATCGGCGAAGCCTTTGTTCCGGTCGGCAGTTCATGCCGGATTTGCGCGCGTGGGGCCTGTGTGGCGCGGCGCGAGCCGTCGATCATTGCCGAAGTTTTGTAAACGGTTTTGACAGGCAGGTCGGAACCCGCAATAGTCAAAGGATGGACATGGGGTCAGCGGAAGGTCGGGAGCAATATATGGGCCAGCATGTGCTGCTGATCGAAGACGAACCGAATATTGCCGAGGCGATACGCTTTATCCTGAGCCGTGACGGTTGGCGGGTCAGCACATATGGAAGTGGGCTGGAAGCCGTTGCGCAGGTGCAAAGCTTGCGGCCAGATGTGTTGATTCTGGATGTGATGCTGCCGGGGCAAAGCGGGCATGACATCCTTGCCCAGCTGCGCGGGATGCCCGATTTCACCGATTTGCCGGTGTTGATGCTGACTGCCAAGGGCCAAGGGCGCGACCGTGAGATGGCCGAGCGTGCTGGGGCGAATATGTTTATGGCCAAACCGTTTTCCAATGCCGAAATTGTGGCGGCGGTCCGGTTGCTTGGTGCGGATCAGATTGGCCAAGACGGGACACAGGGCACATGAAACGGCCTATGTTCCTTGCGGCGCACAGCTATCGGCAACGCCGTTTGCGCGATGCTGCGCGGTTGTTACCCATTCTGGCCAGCTTTTTGATCATTTTGCCGATGTTGTGGGGCGAAGAAACGGGGGATTTGCGCTATACAGGGCGCGATGCGATTTATTTGTTTACGGTCTGGCTGGTCCTGATCGTTGCGGCGGCTTTGCTGGCGCGCCGTCTGTCGATCGAGGCGGACACAGCCCCACCTGTTTTGCCCAAGGACAAATCGTAAGATGCCGTTTAACCTGCTGGTTCTGGCGTCACTGTCCTATGTGATTTTCCTGTTTGGCGTGGCGTTTTTCGTGGAACGGCGCGCGGCCCAAGGGGCGGCGGGTTGGTTGCGGTCGCCCTTGGTGTACACCTTGTCTTTGTCGGTTTATTGTACGGCTTGGACGTTTTATGGGGCCGTGGGCTATGCCGCGCGGTCGGGGCTGGAATATCTGACCATTTATCTAGGCCCGACGATTGTGTTTGTCGGCTGGTGGTGGGTACTGCGCAAGCTGGTGCGGATCGGGCGACAGCACCGTGTCACGTCCATCGCGGATTTGATTTCCAGTCGCTACGGCAAATCGAACCTGCTGGGCGTGATTGTGACCGTGATGTGCGTGACGGCAGCAACGCCCTATATCGCACTGCAATTACAATCGGTTACCCTGTCATTTGGGGTGTTCGCCAGTGCTACGGTTGATGGCTGGGCCAAACCGGATGGCGAAGTGACCTCTGTCTGGGTGACGGGCGGATTGGCCCTTTTTACCATTTTGTTCGGCACCCGAAATCTGGATGCGAACGAGCAGCACACCGGCGTTGTCACGGCGATTGCGGTAGAGGCGGTGGTGAAACTGCTGGCGCTTGTCGCGGTTGGGGTGTTTGTTGTTTGGGGTATTGCAGACGGGCCGCGCGATATTCTGGCGCGCATTGATGCCAGCAGCATGGCCGAATGGCATATGAAACCGTCACGCTGGACCGGACTGATTTTTCTGTCGGCGGCCGCGGTGATTTGCCTGCCGCGGATGTTTCAGGTGTTGGTCGTGGAAAACAGCGACGAGCGCCATCTGGCGACCGCAAGCTGGGCATTCCCGCTGTATGTGTTGATGATGAGCCTGTTTGTGGTGCCAATTGCGGTGGTCGGGCTGGAATTGATGCCCGAAGGGGCCAATCCGGATTTGTTCGTGCTGACTTTGCCGTTGTCCCAAGGGCAGGGCGGTTTGGCGATGCTGGCGTTTCTTGGTGGGTTCTCAAGCGCGACCTCGATGGTGATTGTGGCGTCGATTGCGCTGGCGACGATGGTGTCAAACCATATTGTCATGCCGTTCTGGTTGTCGCTGCGCCCCGCACGGGCGGTGCCGGGGGATGTGCGGCGGTTGGTTTTGCTGTCACGGCGCTTGTCGATCGTTGCGATCTTGGCATTGGGCTATGCGTATTATCAGGGGTCGGGCGGATCGGCGGCGCTTGCCGCGATTGGGCTGATTTCCTTTGTGGGCGTTGCGCAGATTTTGCCTGCGATGATGGGCGGTATCTTTTGGCGCGGCGCCACGCGGACGGGCGCGATTTGGGGGCTGTGCCTTGGCTTTGCGGTTTGGGCCTATACGCTGTTTTTCCCGTCCTTTGGGGCCGATGCGGTGCTGTCGGCCAATGTTATGGCAAACGGGCCGCTGGGCATTGCATGGCTGCGCCCGCAGGCGCTGTTTGGGGTTGAGGGTATGGACCCGCTGATCCACGCGCTGTTTTGGTCTATGGCTTTGAATACAGTGGCCTTTTGTACCGGATCATTGCTGACGTTTCCGAACCCTGTGGAACGCGTGCAAGCGGCGGCCTTTGTGAACGCGTTTGATGCAGAACCGGGCAATACGCGCGGTTGGTCCGAACATGGGGCGGTGGGGGCCGAAGATTTGCTGATCATGGCGCAGCGCATTCTGGGCAACGACGAGGGGCTTGGGTTTTTTGAAGGCCAAGCGCGGGCGCAAGGCAAAAGCGGCTATTTGCCCGACCCGACTGCCGGATTTATGGAGCAGTTGGAACGGCGGTTGGCGGGGGCCGTGGGGGCGGCGACTGCGCATGCGATGATTTCACAGATCGCAGGCCGTGCGACTGTTTCCGTTGAGGATTTGATGGCGGTGGCGAACGAGGCCGCGCAGATCATGGAATATTCAAGCAAGCTGGAAGAGCAGCAAGACGAGTTGACCCGCACTGCCCGTCAGTTGCGCGATGCCAATGACAAGCTGACCCAGCTTTCGGTGCAAAAAGACGCGTTCCTTAGCCAGATCAGCCACGAGTTGCGCACGCCAATGACGTCGATCCGCGCTTTTTCGGAAATTCTGGCCGAGGACGATTTGCCCGGGGAAATGGTGACGAAATATGGAAAGGTGATCCATGACGAGACCAAACGCCTAACTCGGCTGTTGGATGATTTGCTGGATCTGAGCGTGTTGGAAAACGGGACTGTGCAGCTTAACCTTGAATTAAGCAACCTGCGCGAGATGATCGACGGGGCGCTGCGATCATCAAGCCATACGCGGGCGGAGCGCAGCTTTGTCATCCACCGCGATTTGCCCAGCGAAGATATTTTCCTGCGCACGGATAGCGACCGGCTGACGCAAGTGTTTATCAACCTCATTTCCAATGCGCGGAAATATTGCGATGCGGCCAACCCCGAACTGCGTATTTCGGTGCGGCGCAAGGGCGGGCGTGTGATCGTGGATTTCATCGACAATGGCAGTGGCATTCCAAAAGGCCAACAGGCGTTGATATTTGAAAAATTTGCGCGATTGACCGACCAGACCAAAGCCGGCGGTGCAGGGCTTGGCCTTGCGATTTGCCGCGAGGTTATGGCGAATTTAGGCGGCACAATTTCTTACTTGCCGGGGCAATGGGGGGCCGCGTTTCGGGTCACCTTGCCGCTGCGCCTTGAGCCGCCAAAGAAATAGTCGGGCGGGTTAACGGCGGCTGGTGCGGGCGTTGTTGGCACCTTGCACGGTGATCTGGCGAATGGAATCGAGTTTGATATTCGACAGATAGGTCGCGACGGTCACTTCACGCGACTGCGGGGTTGACGAGATCTGCGCCGTGATCGGTGGGAACACGCGGAAATCGAATGTGATCTGACCATCGTCAACGGGGCGAGCCACAAGCTCGGCTTCCCAATAGCCTTGGGTTGGGGGCAGGCCGGTTGCGCGAATAATCACGCCGCCCGGCATTCTTTCCAGCGTAAGGTCGGTGACTTGGGACACCAGCAAACGGCTGTCTTGTGGCGCCTCAACCAAAAGGGTGACGGTTTCTTCGGAACCGCCAAACCAATTGAACGGGTTCAGGCGCGAATTGCTGATAGACGAGCAAGCCCCTAGGGCCAATGTTGCGCAGAGTGTTGCGACCAGTGGTGTGTTCATTGCGGCTCTTCCCGTTCAGCTCTGCTTATTGGGTAGCCCAAAGCGAAGCGTTTGAAAAGCACTTGCTGCGAGGAAATGTTGCCAATTGCTGGACCTGAGGCCGCGAAGGCGCTACCTCTGTTGAAAATTGCAATCGGAGCAGACGGAATGGCCAGCGCCGCATTCGAAGATATTGCCGAAACATTCGAGTTTCTTGAGGATTGGGAAGAGCGTTACCGCCACGTGATTGCCTTGGGCAAGGAAATGCCCGCTTTGGCCGAGGCGTTCAAGGTGCCCGCGCTAAAGGTTGACGGCTGTGCCAGCCAAGTGTGGCTGCGGCCCGTGATTTCAGGGCAGGGCAAGGCGGCTGTGTTCGGTTTTGAAGGCGAAAGCGATGCGATGATTGTGCGCGGGCTGATCGCGGTTTTGCATGCGCTTTATGCGGGTGCCACGGTGGATGAGGTGATGACAATCGACGCTCCTGCCGAACTGGCGCGGCTGGGGCTGGATGAGCATTTGTCGTCGCAGAGGTCCAACGGCGTGCGCGCGATGGTGGAACGGATCCGTGAGACGGCAGCGGCCGAGATGGCGGGCTAAAGCGGGGCTGTTGCGGAGGCAAGCCAGGCCTTGGCGGCGCTTGACAGCCGTGTGCCCAGCTTGTCCATGACCTGAGCATGATAGGCGTTCAGCCAGTCCTTTTCACCGGGTGCCAGCAGGGCCGTATCAATCAGCCTGCGGTCAAGCGGCACAAAGGTCAGGGTTTCAAAGCAAAGCTGGTCGCGGTCATCGGCCAGTTTCGGCGCAGGGGTGACGACGATCAGGTTTTCCAGCCGGATGCCAAAGACCCCTTCGCGGTAATAGCCCGGCTCATTCGACAGGATCATTCCGGGTTGCAACGGTACGTCTGACACCTTGCTAATCCGCTGCGGGCCTTCATGGACTGACAAAAACGCACCAACGCCGTGGCCGGTGCCATGATCAAAATCCATGCCCGCCAGCCAAAGGGGATAGCGCGCCAAAGGATCCAGATCTCGGCCTGCAAGGCCACGGGGCCAGCGGGCACGGGAAATGGCGATCATGCCTTGCAACACGCGGGTATAGGCGGCGGCGGCCCCATCGGGCACGGGGCCAATCGCCATCGTGCGGGTGATATCGGTGGTGCCATCAACGTATTGCGCGCCGCTGTCCACCAAAAGCAATTCGCCCGACGTCACCGCGCGGTTGCTTTCGGTGGTCACACGGTAATGCATGATCGCGCCATGTTCGCCTGCGCCGCAGATGGTATCAAAGCTGATGTCATGCAACTGGTTCGTCGCGCGGCGGAAGGATTCGAGCGCTGTAACCACGTCAATTTCGGTGAGCCCGCCTTTGGGAGCCTCGGCATCCAGCCAGCACAGAAATTCGACCATCGCGGCCCCGTCGCGCAGATGCGCCGCGCGGGTCGCCGCAATCTCGGCCTCGGTTTTGCAGGCTTTGGGCAGGCGGCACAGGTCATCGCCCCAAGCGATGTCGATGCCCGTCTCGGCCAGCTCCAAGGACACAGCCACAGGGGCGGTGGCACGGTCAACGCGCACAGGGCCTTGCAAGGTGCGCAGCGCGGGCATGAAGGCAGATGGCGGGCGGATCGTGACTTGCGGGCCAAGATGGGCGCGGGTGGTTGGGTCGAATTTGTCTGGGTCGGCGAAGAGCGAGACAGAGGCGTTACAGTGAAGAATGGCAAAGCCGTGGACGATGGGGTTACGGGGCACGTCCGCACCGCGAATGTTCAGCAACCAGCACAGAGAATCCGGTAGCGTGATAACCATTGCCGATTGCCCCGATTTGCGCAGTTCGGTGGCGATGTCTGTGCATTTTTGGGTGCTGGTGCTGCCTGCAAGCGTATCGGGATGGATGAACGCTTTGCCCAAAGGTGCATCTGGTTGATCCGGCCAAATCGCATCGACCATATTGCTTGCAGCACAAAGGGTTACGCCCGTTTCTTCAAGTGTTTTCTCAATTGCCGAAATCTCATCCTTGGTATGCAGCCACGGGTCAAAACCGATGGCGCCTTGCGCCAGATGATCGGCGATCCAGGGGCCAGGTTTTACCTCGGGCCAAGGTACGGGGGTGAAATGGGCAAGATCAACCTGACCCTTGACCTGCGTACGGTAGCGACCGTCGATGAACACGCCTGCCACGTCGGTCAAAACGATGCAAAACCCTGCCGATCCGGTGAACCCTGTCAGCCATTGCAAACGCTCGTCCCGCGCGGCGACATATTCGCCTTGGTGGGCATCGGCACGGGGAATGATGAAACCTGCAAGTCCTTGCGCTGCAAGGGTTTTGCGCAGCTGCGCAAGGCGGGCGGGGCCTTGGGCCGGAGTGGCGGTGGCGTTGAAGGTTTGGTGCATTTAGCCGACCTTTCGCATGCCCAGCACCCGCGCGCGTTTGCGCGGATCGGTGTCAAACAATCCGGCAAGCTGTTCGGTCATCGCACCCGCCAATTGTTCCACATCGGTGATGGTCACTGCGCGGTTATAATAGCGGGTCACATCATGGCCTATCCCGATTGCTATCAACTCGACAGCCTTTTTCTTTTCCACCATGGCAATCACATCGCGTAGGTGTTTTTCCAGATAATTCGCGGGGTTAACGGACAAAGTTGAGTCGTCTACCGGTGCGCCATCGGAAATAACCATCAGGATTTTGCGCGCCTCTGGGCGGGCCATCATGCGGCGGTGGGCCCATTCCAGCGCCTCGCCGTCGATGTTTTCCTTCAGCAACCCTTCCTTCATCATCAGCCCTAGATTGGGCCGCGCGCGGCGCCAAGGGGCGTCGGCGGATTTATAGATGATGTGGCGCAGGTCGTTCAAGCGGCCGGGCTGTTGCACACGGCCCGCCCCCAACCAACGTTCGCGGCTTTGCCCGCCTTTCCAGGCACGGGTGGTAAAGCCGAGGATTTCGACCTTGACCGAACAGCGTTCCAACGTGCGGGCCAAAACATCGGCGCAAATTGCGGCGATGGAAATCGGGCGACCGCGCATGGAACCGGAGTTATCCAATAGCAGGGTAACGCAAGTATCGCGAAATTCGGTGTCTTTTTCCTGCTTGAACGAAAGGGGCGTGGTGGGGTTTGCGATCACACGGGCAAGGCGGCCTGCATCCAGCGTGCCTTCCTCCAAGTCAAACAACCAGCTGCGGTTTTGCTGCGCTTGCAGACGGCGCTGCAGCTTGTTGGCAAGGCGCGACACAGCACCTTTCAGGGGTTCCAGCTGTTGGTCGAGATAGGCGCGCAGGCGTTCCAATTCGGCGGCCTCGGCCAAGTCTTCGGCGCGGATTTCTTCATCAAAATCCGTGGTATAGACGGCGTAGTTCGGGTCCGCATCGGAATGGGCGGCGGGGGGCGGGGGCTCCATCGGGGCCTCGCCTTCGGGCATCTCGGTCTCTTCGCCTTCTTCCATGTCCGACATATCGTCTTCGGACACTTGCGCTTGGGACGCGTCTTGCTGCTCTTCTTGGGACCGTTCCGGCGAGGATTCGCTATCGTCTTCCTCGCTTTCGTCGTCACCAGAGCTTTCTTGCTGTTCGTCGTCTTGCTGCGCATCGTCGCCGGACTCTTCATCCTCATCCGGCGCGTCGGGGTCATCGCCCAACTGGTCGCCATAGCCGAGATCAGAGATTACCTTGCGGGCAAGGCGGGCAAAGGCAGCTTGGTCTGCCAGAACATGATCAATGTTTTCAAGGGTTTCGGACGCGCTGTCCTCGATAAAACCGCGCCAGAGGTTCATCACGTTATCCGCGCCTTTTGGCAAATCGCGGCCCGTGGCAAGGTGGCGGATCAGGTAACCTGCGGCGACGGGCAAGGGCGCGTCGGTGGCTTGGGTGATCTCGGCATAGCCTTTGCGCGCGGCCTCATGTCCGATTTTGGCGTCGATATTACCAGCGGTGCCGGGCATGGCGCGGGCGCCAACGGCCTCACAGCGCGCGGTTTCCATCGCCTCATAAATCTCACGCGCGAGGGTGCCGGTGGGCGCGTATTTGGCGGCGGTGGCATCATTATGGAACTTGCGGCGCAAAGCAAAGGCATCGGCAGTGCCACGGGCCAGCAGCACCTCATCGCGGGTCATGCGGCGGCTAACCTGTGGTAATCGCACGCCTTCTTTGGTCATGCCCGACGGATCCACCGAATAGGTGACGGTCATGTCCGGGTCATCGGCCATGACTTTGGTCGCCTCGGCCAAGGCCTTTTTGAACGGATCGGCGGGGTTATCGGTTGGTTTGGTCATGAGAATCCCGGATCGGCTGGGGTAGGGTGGGTGTTAACCCACCGCTTGAGGGGTGGTGGGTTGGCACCCACCCTACATCACTTCATCGCCATGCTGGCCGCTGATTCCGGCAGTTCCTCGGCAAAGCAACGCTGGTAGAATTCGGCCACGGTTTGGCGTTCCAGCTCATCGCATTTGTTCAGGAATGTCAGGCGGAAGGCATAGCCTATGTTTTTGAAAATACGCGCGTTTTCGGCCCATGTGATGACGGTACGGGGCGACATGACGGTGGACAGATCGCCGTTCATAAAGGCCGTGCGGGTCAGGTCTGCGACCGTGACCATCTGGGAAATATCCTTGCGGCCTTTTTCGGTATTGTAATGCGGGTTCTTGGCCAGCACGATCGCCGCCTCGGCATCATGGGACAGGTAGTTCAGCGTGGCCACAAGCGACCAGCGGTCCATCTGGGCTTGGTTGATCTGCTGGGTGCCGTGATAGAGGCCCGTGGTATCGCCAAGACCGACGGTGTTGGCCGTAGCGAACAGGCGGAAGGACGGGTGCGGCGTGATGATTTCGTTCTGGTCCAGCAACGTCAATTTGCCGTCATGTTCCAGCACGCGCTGGATAACGAACATCACATCGGCGCGGCCTGCGTCATATTCATCGAACACGATTGCCACGGGGTTGCGCAGCGCCCACGGCAGGATTCCTTCATGGAATTCAGTAACTTGCTTGCCATCACGCAGTTTGATCGCGTCTTTGCCGATCAGGTCGATCCGGCTGATATGGCTGTCCAAATTGACCCGAACAGTGGGCCAGTTCAGCCGCGCGCCAACCTGTTCGATATGGGTGGATTTGCCCGTGCCGTGATAGCCTTGGACCATGACACGGCGGTTATAGGCGTAACCTGCAAGGATCGCCAAAGTCGTGTCGGGATCGAATTTATAGGTCGGGTCAATCGCGGGCACGCGGTCGGTTGGTTCGGCAAAACCTTTGACTTTCATATCGGTGTCGATCCCGAAAACCTCGCGTACAGAGATTTCTTCGGTCGGTTTCATCAGCGCGTCAGCCATAGGTTTGCCCGTTCCTTAAGTGTGTCGGGCGTTCCTGCAACGGGGAAAAGCCCAGCGTATGTTTTGCGTATGCTTTGCGTATGCCATCCGTATGTACACGCCTGCGAGAGTGATGGAACATATCGCAAAAGGGTGCAAGGGAAAGGGGCATATGTTTTTTGTATCGGTTACAAGGCGCGGGGGGGCATGGCGCCGATGTTGCCTTGGGCCACGGACACCGATTTCAGGATGGCAAAGCAGTCGACGCCCGCGCGCAGGTCTAGCGCGGTGGCCGAGCGGCGGGTGATGCGGGCAAGGATGCGGTCTGTGCCTATTTGCAGTTGCACCAACGCCCCCGGCCCATCGCCTGTGCGCAGGTCGGTCACGGTGGCGGGCAGGATGTTGAGGGCCGACAGGCCCGTGGGGCGGCTGCGCGACAGCATGACATCCTGGGCCAGAATGCGGATGCGGATGCGGCTTCCGAGGGCGGCGTTGACATGCGGGAGGAGAAGCGCGCCTGCGGAGGTGGCGAGTTGGCTTAGCCCGTCATCCTCGTGCCGTGTCAAGATGGCCTCGATCACCGAACCTGCCTCGCGCAAGCCCAGCGCGGGGGCGACGTTTGGGTCGGACAACAGCGCCTCGATGGGCCCGTGATGGGTGATGCGGCCTGCGTCGATCAGCATCAGGTTTGTGGCAAGGCGCGCCACCTCGGCCATGTTATGACTGACGTAGAGGATGGGGGTGCCGATCTGGTCGCGCAGGCGTTCAAGGTAGGGCAGAATCTCGGCCTTGCGGGCGGCATCGAGTGCGGCGAAGGGTTCATCCATCAAGAGCATTTCGGGACGGGTGAGCATGGCGCGGCCAATGGCGGCGCGCGATTGTTCGCCCCCCGACAAGGTGCTGGGATAGCGGGACAGCAAGGGGGCAAGGTCCAAGGCGGTGATGATGTCACCCAAGCTGGGGCCGGGCAGGCCGCGGGCGCGCGTGTCGGCATAGGCAAGGTTTTTGGCCACGGTCAGGTGCGGAAACAGGCGGGTATCTTGGAACACATAGCCAAGCCCGCGTTTGTGGGGCGGGGTGAATTGGGGGCCATCTTGCCAAACCGTATCATTCCACGCGATGCGGCCCGTGGCGCGGGGGTCCAGCCCTGCGATCACCCGCAGCAGGGTGGATTTGCCGGACCCAGAGCGACCGAAGAGGGCGGTTAGGCCCGATGCGGGGATGGTTTCACGAATGGCCAAGGTGAAGTTGGGATAGGCAAGGGTGACATCCAGCGACAGCATCAGGGCCGCCCCCCTGTGGGGAACTGGCGGTTGAGGCTGTAGACCAACAGGAGGGTCACGAAGGAAAACACCAACAGGATAGCCGACAGCACATGGGCATCTGCATAGTTGATGGTTTCCACATGTTCATAGATCGCAATCGAGATGACCTTGGTTTTGCCCGGAATATTGCCGCCGACCATGAGGACTACACCAAATTCGCCAAGCGTATGGGTGAAGCTGAGGACGGTGGCCGTTAGAAACCCGCGTTTGGCCATGGGGGCCGCGACGGTTGCAAAGCGGTCAAAGGGGGAGGCGCGGAGCATGGCGGCGGCCTCTAGCGGTTTGGGGCCAATGGATTCGAACGCTGATTGCAAGGGTTGCACGGTGAAGGGCAAGGAATAGAGCATCGAGGCGATGACAAGGCCGGTAAAGGAAAAGGTTAGGGTTTCGCCTGTGACCTGCACCCAGAATGCGCCGAATGTGGAATTGGGGCTGAACAGGACCAAAAGGTAAAATCCGAGGACTGTGGGGGGCAGCACAAGGGGCAGGGCGGTCAGCGCCTCAATTATTGGTTTGGCGCGGGACTTGGTTTGGGCCAGCCACCAAGCCAAGGGCGTGCCGAGGAGGAGGAGCAGGCCCGTGGTGATTGCGGCGAGGTGGAGGGTGAGCCAGAGGGGGCCAAGATCGGGAAGGGTCATGGCAGCGCGTAGCCGCTGTTGGCGATGATGGCGCGGGCTTGGGGCGTTGTGAGGTAGGCGAGGAAGGCTGTGGCGGCGGGGTTGTTTGCGCCGTGGGTCAGAAGGATCGCGTGTTGCTGGATGGGGGGGTACAGGTTTGCGGGCACATCCCAGACATAGCCTTTGGGGTTGGTCAGGGCCGAGCGTGCGACGAGGCCAGCCTCGGCAGCACCGCTATCGACCAAGGCAAAAGTTTGGCCGATGTTTTGGCCCATGACGATTTTATCGGCGATGGCACCTTCAAGCCCCATCGCGGTCAGGGCCTGCATGGCGGCTTGACCGTAGGGGGCCAGATCGGGGTTGGCGATGGCGATATGGCGGATTTGGTCGCTTTGTAAGGTGACGGTGGGGTCAGTATTGATTGGCATGTTCGGCGCCCAGAGGGTCAGGATGCCGATGGCGTAGGGTTGGGGCCGGCCATGCCCATCGCTGTACAGGCGCGCAGGGGTGGCGGCATCAGCGGACAAAAGCAGGTCATAGGGCGCGCCTTGGGTAATTTGGGCGTAGAGCTTGCCAGTGGAGCCGGTGGTGATTTCTATGCTGTGCCCCGTTTCGGCCTGAAACTGGGTGGCAAGCGTTTGGGCGGCATCCGCAAAGTTGGCAGCAACAGCGGCAAGGGCGGTTTCGGCCTGTGCCGTTTTTGCCTGCAAGGGCAGGGCAAGGCAGATCAGCAAGGCAGCGCGGTGCAGCATTTCGGGGCCTTTCGGGGCGGTTTGGGTGAATATTGCCCTGTGGGTGCTTGGGGGCGCAAGGGGGCGTTTTGGTGCGTCTGTTCTGAGGGGCTTGGCTTTTGGTTGCAATTTGCCCAAAAGGGGCCGTCATAAAAGGGGCGACGATGATGGGACAACGGTTCAGCTTTGACGTAAAGGCCACGGATGGGCGGGCGCGTTTGGGGGTTATTTCAACCCCGCGCGGCGATATTCGCACGCCGGCCTTTATGCCTGTGGGCACGGCGGCTACGGTCAAGGCGATGATGCCAGAGTCGGTGCGCGCGACGGGGGCCGATATTTTGCTGGGCAACACCTATCATTTGATGCTGCGGCCCACGGCGGAACGGATTGCGGGCTTGGGCGGGTTGCACAAGTTTATGAACTGGGATCGGCCGATTTTGACGGATTCGGGTGGGTTTCAGGTGATGTCTTTGGCGAGTTTGCGCAAGCTGACCGAGGAAGGTGTTACGTTTTCCAGCCATATTGACGGGTCCAAGCATATGCTGTCGCCCGAACGCAGCATGGAGATCCAAAAGCTGCTGGGGTCGGACATTGTGATGTGTTTTGACGAATGCCCTGCCTTGCCTGCGACAGATGCCGAGGTGGCCAAGTCGATGGCGCTGTCGATGCGCTGGGCGCAGCGGTCACGCGATGCGTTTGGCGACCGGCCGGGACATGCGCTGTTTGGCATTCAGCAAGGCGGTGTGACGCAGGACTTGCGGGCCGAAAGTGCCGAGGCGTTGAAGGCCATCGGGTTTGATGGCTATGCCGTGGGCGGTTTGGCGGTGGGCGAGGGGCAAGAGGCGATGTTTGGCGTGCTCGATTATGCGCCCGATATGTTGCCGCACGATAAGCCGCGCTATTTGATGGGCGTGGGCAAGCCCGATGATATTGTGGGTGCTGTGGAACGCGGGATTGATATGATGGATTGCGTGCTGCCGTCGCGGTCGGGGCGCACGGGGCAGGGCTGGACACGGCACGGGCAGGTGAACCTGCGCAATGCGCGGCACAAGGATGACCCGCGCCCGTTGGATGAGGCTTGCGAATGCCCCGCCTGCCGCCAATATTCGCGCGCCTATTTGCACCATGTCATCAAATCGGACGAGATCATCGGGTCGATGCTGCTGACCTGGCATAACCTGCGGTATTATCAGGACCTTATGGCCGGATTGCGGGCGGCGATCGGGGCGGGGACGCTGGTGGCGTTTGTGGCGGATTTCCATGCAGGGCGTGCGCAGGGCGATATTGAACCGCTGTGAGGGCCGCGACAGACCGCACCCTTTTCGCATGCTTTTAGTTGGGATAGATCTGTAACCGATGGATTTGCGCGTAGATCAGCTTGCCGTGGCCCGTGGGGGTGTGACCGTGCTGGAAGGGGTTCGTTTTGCCTTGCCAGCGGGGCGCGGCTTGGTGCTGCGCGGACCGAACGGGATTGGCAAGACGACATTGCTGCGCACGGTGGCGGGGTTGCAGCCTGCGGTGGCGGGGTCTGTGTCGGTCGCGCCGGATGCGATTGCTTATGCAGCGCACGCCGACGGGTTGAAGGCCACGCTGACGGTGGCCGAGAATTTGAGATTTTGGGCGGCGGTGTATGGAACTGCCGCGGTGGAGGACGCGCTGGGCCGGATGAATTTGGCCGAGCTGCGCGACCGTCAGGCGGCGAACCTGTCGGCGGGGCAAAAGCGGCGGCTGGGGCTGGCGCGGTTGCTGGTCACGGGGCGGCCCATTTGGGTGCTGGATGAACCGACCGTGTCGCTGGACACGGCATCGGTGCAATTGTTTGGCGATGTGGTGCGCGGGCATCTGGGCGCGGGCGGGTCGGTGCTGATCGCGACCCATATAGACCTTGGGCTGGAGGCCGATGTGCTGGAGCTGGGGCCGTTCAAGGCGATTGGTCCGCGCGGCGGCGGCGCGGGTGGCGCGTTTGATGCGGCCTTTGGCGGGGATTTCGCATGATCGCGTTGTTGGTTCGGGATATGCGGCTGGCAATGCGGGCAGGGGGCGGCTTTGGTCTTGGACTTGCGTTTTTCCTGTTGGTGGCGGTGTTGGTGCCGCTGGGGGTCGGGCCGAACAGTACCGTTTTGGCGCTGATTGCACCCGGGATATTGTGGGTTGGCGCGTTGCTGGCGTGTTTGTTAAGCCTTGATCGGGTGTTCGCGCTGGATTTTGAGGATGGGTCGCTGGACCTGCTGGTCACGGCCCCTATTCCGTTGGAAGGGGTGGTGGCCATCAAGGCGCTGGCGCATTGGACGGTGACGGGCCTGCCGTTAACGATTGTGGCGCCTGTGTTGGGGGTGCTTTTGAACCTGCCCGTGGATGGGTATGTGTGGCTGGTGGTGTCGCTGGCGCTGGGCACGCCTGCGCTGTCGGTGATTGGGGCGTTTGGCGCGGCGTTGACGGTGGGGCTGAAACGTGGCGGGCTTTTGTTGTCGCTGCTGGTCTTGCCGCTGTATGTGCCAACGCTTATTTTCGGGGCCGAAGTGGTGAAGCGTGGGGCCGAAGGCATGGCCACGGGCACGCCGCTGGCGCTGTTGGCCGCGATTACGGCGGGGGCGGCGGCGCTGTTGCCTTTTGCATCTGCTGCGGCAATCCGTATCAACCTGCGGTGAACAAACTGTGTTACAGCTTGCCGCCGAAACAAGGAAAGTCTAGCTAATCGCCATGTCATTTTGGGAATACGCAAATCCGCAGAAATTCATGCAACTGTCGCGCAAGGTAATGCCTTGGGTGGCGGGTGCGTCAGTGTTGTGTCTTGTTGGTGGGCTGGCTTGGGGGTTTTTCGGCACGCCGGATGATTACAAGCAAGGATCGACGGTCAAGATTATTTACCTGCATGTGCCCGCCGCGATGATGGCGATCAATGCTTGGGTGATGATGCTGGTCACGTCTTTGGTCTGGCTGATCCGGCGGCACCATGTGTCGGCGCTGGCGGCCAAGGCGGCGGCCCCTGTGGGGTTGGTGTTTACGCTGATTGCGCTGGCCACGGGGGCGCTTTGGGGCCAGCCGATGTGGGGGACCTGGTGGGCCTGGGACCCGCGTTTGACCAGCTTTTTGATTTTGGCGCTGTTTTATCTGGGCTATATCGCGCTGTGGCAAGCGGTGGATGACCCCGACACAGCCGCCGATTTGACGGGGGTTTTGTGCATCGTCGGGTCGGTTTTTGCGCTGCTGTCGCGCTATGCGGTGAATTTCTGGAACCAAGGGCTGCACCAAGGTGCGTCCTTGTCGCTGGATAAAGAAGAAAACGTGGCGGATGTGTTCTGGTTTCCGCTGTTGGTGTGCATTGCGGGGTTTGTGCTGCTGTTTTTGGCGCTGGTGCTGCTGCGTACGCGTACGGAAATTCGGGCGCGGCGGATGGGTGCGCTTTTGGCACGGGAGCGGATGGGATGATGCCGGAACTTGGGAAATATGCGGGTGCGGTGCTGGGGTCTTATGCGGCATCCATCGCGTTGATCGTTGTGATTGTGGGGTGGAGCCTGTGGCGCGCGGCGAAGGTAAAGCGCGCCTTGGCCGAGGTTGAGGCACGGGCGGCGACGGGGACGGGCGCGTCGACGACGACGGGGGCTGGCAAGCATGGCTAAGGTGTTGATGTTCTTGCCGCCTTTGGCATTTGCGGGGCTGGCGGCCTTGTTCATTATGGGCATGAACCGCGAAGATCCCGACACTTTGCCGTCGGCGCTGTCGGGCAAGCCTGCGCCTGCGGTACAAGTGACGCCATTGGGCGACGGCGCGGTTTTTGGTGATGCCGAATTGCGCGTGCCCGGGGTAAAGTTGGTGAATTTCTTTGCCAGCTGGTGCGCGCCGTGCAGGGTGGAACACCCGTTTCTGGAGCAATTGGCCGCGGAAGGGATCACAATTTATGGTGTGAACTATAAGGACCGCGCCGAGGATGCGTTGGGGTTTTTGGGCGAGCTGGGCAACCCCTATACCGCGATTGGGCAGGATCAGGGCCGGATGGCGCTGGATTGGGGTGTGTACGGCGTGCCGGAAACCTATGTGATTGATGGTGATGGGCAGATTGTGCTGCGCTTTGCAGGGCCGATCACCGCGCAAGAGTTGGAGCGGCAGATACGCCCCGCGATTGCCGAGGCTTTGCAGTAGAGCCTGCGATTTTTCTGTGAAAAAGCGGTAAAGTCTGCGATTTTTCTGTGAAAAATCAGGGGGGCTGTCTGCCCCCCTTGGTAGGTTTGCGGGGGCAAACCCGCCCCCCCGATGACATTTTTGTCGAAAAGAAAGCCGGGGCTGCGGATGCCACGGCGCGCGTGTCCCTTAAAGCAGCGTTTGCATCGCAAGGACCATGGTAAGGCCAAATAAGGCCGGAACCCAAGGCAAAGGCGGCGCTATGGGGAGGCGTGGTTTGCTGCGTTGCAAATGCCGGTCAATTTCAGATTGAGGCCTAAGAGTTGGGACGTGCATTTATGAACCCGTTTGTGCTGTGTGCTTTCCTTAGTTTGCACAGTCGGATTTAACGAGACGCTAATGGCTATGCGTCTTTTTGAAAAGCAACAAGCGCCCCGAGTGGAGCGCTTGTGCGTTGGTTTTATGTAGAAAACTGTCGGTTACTGGGCCTTGGCCAAGTCGCGCAGCACGTAATGCAGCACGCCGCCATGTTCGACATATTCCTTTTCAATCGCCGTATCGATCCGGCACTTGATCTGGATGGTTTTGGTTTTGCCATCGGCATAGGTGATATGGCATGGCACTTCGGAAAGCGGTTTAAGATCGCCTGCCAAACCTTCGATGCTGATCACCTCATCCCCTGTCAGGGCAAGCGATTTACGGGTCGCGCCGCCGGTGAATTCGAACGGGATAACGCCCATGCCAACGAGGTTGGAACGGTGGATCCGTTCAAAGGATTCGGCGATCACGGCCTTGACCCCGAGCAGCGCCGTGCCTTTGGCCGCCCAGTCGCGGCTGGAGCCTGCGCCGTATTCGATGCCGCCAAAGATGACCAGCGGTGTGCCGGCATCCTGATAGGCCATGGCCGCATCAAAGATCGAGGTCTGCACGCCGTCTGGGCCTTTGGTATAGCCGCCTTCAACGCCGTCCAGCATTTCGTTCTTGATGCGGATATTGGCGAAGGTGCCGCGCATCATCACCTCATGGTTGCCACGCCGCGCACCATAAGAGTTGAATTCGCGCGGGGCGACCTGACGGTCGACAAGATACTTGCCCGCGGGCGAGGTATCTTTGAACGAGCCTGCGGGCGAGATGTGGTCGGTGGTGATCATATCGCCAAGCAGAGCCAGAACGCGCGCGCCTTTGATATCGGAAATCACGCCCGGATTTTTGGACATGCCGCGGAAATAGGGCGGGTTCTGGATATAGGTCGAGCTGGATGGCCAATCATAAGTTTCGGAATCCGGCGTTTTGACCGCTTGCCACTTTTCATCGCCTTTGAACACATCGGCATATTTTTTCAGGAAGGCGGCGCGGGTGACGGTGCTTTCGACCAGATCCGCGATTTCCTTGTTGGTTGGCCAGATGTCTTTCAAATAGACCGGCTGACCGTTGGAGCCTGTGCCCAAAGGTTCAGTCGTCAGATCAATGTTCATATCGCCTGCCAGCGCATAGGCCACCACGAGCGGCGGGGAGGCGAGGTAGTTGGCGCGCACGTCTGGCGAAATCCGGCCTTCAAAGTTGCGGTTGCCCGACAGAACGGCCGTAGCAACAAGGTCGCCTTCGTTGATCGCAGCCGAGATTTCGGGTTGCAGCGGGCCAGAATTGCCGATGCAGGTGGTGCAGCCGTAACCGACGAGGTTGAAGCCGATGGCATCAAGGTCTTCTTGCAGGTTCGCAGCCTCAAGGTATTCGGACACGACCTGAGAGCCGGGCGCGAGCGAGGTTTTGACCCAAGGTTTGCGGGTCAGGCCCAAGGCACGTGCTTTGCGCGCCACCAGACCCGCGCCGATCATGACGTAAGGGTTGGAGGTGTTGGTGCAGGATGTGATCGAGGCAATGACGATAGAGCCATCGCGCAGTGTATAATCCTCGCCGGCAACTGCGGCCGTAGAGAAGCCATCGGTGTTGCCGGGAACATGGGCCGGGGCAGGGGCACCGCCTTCGGCACGCATTTCGACTTTCTCGGCCTTTGGCGCATCGGGAAGTTTGCGGACGCCGCGGATGTAATCGGCAAAGACCGATGATGCGCTGTCGAGTGCCACGTAATCTTGCGGACGCTTTGGGCCAGAAATAGCAGGCACGATGGTGCCCATGTCGAGTTCCAGCGTCGAGGTATAGATTGGGTTGTAATCGGCATCGCGCCACATGCCGTTGGCCTTTGCATACGCCTCGACCAGCGCAATACGGTCTTCGTCGCGGCCCGAATTGCGCAGGTAGCGCAGGGTTTCGGTGTCGATCGGGAAAAAGCCGCAGGTTGCGCCGTATTCGGGTGCCATGTTGGCGATGGTCGCGCGGTCGGCCAGTGGCAAACGGTCAAGGCCGTCACCGTAGAATTCGACAAACTTGCTGACCACGCCGTGTTTGCGCAGCATTTGAACGACTTTCAGCACGAGGTCGGTGGCGGTTGTGCCCTCGATCATGCTGCCGGTCAGTTTGAAGCCGACGACTTCGGGGATCAGCATCGAGACGGGCTGGCCGAGCATCGCTGCCTCTGCCTCAATCCCGCCGACGCCCCAACCGAGGACAGCCAAGCCGTTGACCATTGTGGTGTGGCTGTCGGTGCCGACGAGAGTGTCTGGGTAGGCGATTTCGTTGCCGTGCTGGTCTTTGTCGGTCCAGACGGTTTGCGACAGGTATTCAAGGTTGACCTGATGGCAAATGCCCGTGCCCGGAGGCACAACACGGAAGTTGTTAAAGGCGTTTTGACCCCATTTCAGGAAGGTATACCGCTCCATATTCCGCTCATACTCGCGGTCCACGTTCATCTGGAAGGCGCGCGGGTTGCCAAATTCGTCAATCATGACCGAATGGTCGATGACAAGGTCAACAGGGGCCAAGGGATTGATTTGCTGGGCATTTCCGCCAAGGCCGATGATGCCGTCACGCATGGCGGCAAGGTCGACCACGGCGGGCACGCCGGTGAAATCCTGCATCAACACGCGGGCGGGGCGATAGGCGATTTCGCGCGGGTTTTGGCCGCCATTGGTTGCCCATTCGCCAAAGGCGCGGATGTCATCCACCGAGACGGTTTTACCATCTTCAAAGCGAAGCATGTTTTCCAAAACCACCTTCAGCGCGGCGGGAAGGCGTTTGAAATCGCCAAGTCCAGCCTCTTGTGCGGCGGGAATCGAGTAGTAGGAAACTGTGGAACCGCCGGCGGTAAGGCTGCGGCGGGTTTTGGTGCTGTCATGTCCGACGGTGACGGTCATCTCTAACCTCCTGGCTGGGGCGTGAATGTCGTGATCTTCCCTTGCGTCATGCCTGTTTTGCGGCCTTAAAGCAAGGGAGTCGCCGCTTTGTATGCAATTGTATGCCGAAAATCCAGCCCCAATTTCTGCGTCATTTTAGCTTTCAATGGGCGCACGGGCTTGGCATTGGTTTGTAACGCTGGCTCGCAAAACCTTGATTGGCCCAAAGTGGCGGATGGGGATAGACAAGCCTAAAGCGGTTCTGCCTAACCTTACGCACATGACGCTGCCTGAAACCAAAATTTCAACGCGTGATAGGATGTGTGCGGGGTAAAGTTGAGGTTGAAACGCTATAAACGATGGGAACGGGAATACTACGATGAACAAGGCGATTACAGCCGCTTGCGCGGCATGGGCAGT
This sequence comes from Pseudorhodobacter ferrugineus DSM 5888, assembly GCF_000420745.1. GTDB lineage: Bacteria > Pseudomonadota > Alphaproteobacteria > Rhodobacterales > Rhodobacteraceae > Pseudorhodobacter > Pseudorhodobacter ferrugineus. Next base: position 71,223 of record NZ_ATVN01000014.1, on the reverse strand, counting down.
TTTTGCCGCCCCTTCTTTTGCGCAAAGCAATGACGCGGTTGTGGTGGAACTGTTTACCTCGCAAGGCTGCTCCTCTTGTCCGCCTGCGGACGCGTTATTGGGTGCGCTGGCACATGATCCGCGTTTATTGGCGCTGTCATTGCATGTGGATTATTGGGATTATCTGGGGTGGAAAGACAAATTCGCCAGCCCGACTTTCACCAAGCGTCAAAAGAGCTATGCCCATCATGCCCGTGACAAGATGGTCTATACGCCGCAGATGGTTGTTCAGGGCCAAACGCGACTGGTCGGGAACAAAACCGAGGCGGTGACTGCGGCAATTTCGGCGGCAATTTCGGCGGCACTGGCGCAAGGCCCGTTGACCGAGATTTCGCTGGTTCGCAATGGGGATATCCTGTCGATCCGTGCCCAGCCCATCGCCGGCGCGGGCAAACCGATTCATGTGCAGCTTGTGCGGTTCAGCCCTGCCGAGGAAGTCGTCATTGAACGGGGCGAAAATGCGGGCAAGACCATCACGTACCACAATGTCGTCAAATCGTGGCAGGTGATCGGCAAATGGGATGGCACATCGGCTTTGGTCGTGGATACGCCTGTCACAGGGTCATCGCCTTTGGCGGTGATTTTGCAATCGGACGGGCCTGCGGAAATTTTGGCGGCGGCGCGTTTGCGCTAAGGCGTGTCGATTTGACATGCATCACATAGCGCTGCCTGAAATCAACGGTTTCAACGCGGTATGTGATGTCTGTTGGATCAAGGTGACGTCGAAACGCTTTAGGCTCCTATTTCCAGCGGCGGTGAACCCAGAACCATTGGTCCAAATTCTCGCGCACAAGGCGTTCGAGGGAATCGTTCAAGGCTTGGGTCATCGCCTCGGGGGGGCCGTGCGGAATTGGCGGTTCGATGATGATATCGAAATCCAACCCGTTGGCGCGGCGCACCGCATAGGTGGGCACAACCAAGGCATCATATTTCAAGGCCAGCTGGGCCGCGGATAGGGCGGTCATCGCGGTGTGGCCAAAGAATGACAGTGCCGAGCCGTGGTGCATGTGCTGATCCATCAAAAGACCCAGCATCCCGCCCGAGCGCAAAAAACGCACCATATCACCAAGACCTGCGCGGCCGCGTGGAAACACGGGCGTGCCGATGCGCGAAATGGCTTTGACGTAATGGGCGTTGAAATCGGGGTCGGCCATTGGGCGGTACAGCGCGCCAACCCGAAAGCCGCGTGCGATCAAGGCGGCGCGGCTGGCGTCATAATTGCCGAAATGGCCGGTCACTAGGATGACAGGCCGCCCCGCGGCATGGGCGGCATCGAGATCGGCAAGGCCTGCGCCCTTGAGCGGTTCAGCCGTGGCGCGGGCAACGAATTCGGCGCCTGAATAAATTTCAATCAGAGTGCGGCCCACATTGCGCGGCACGGCGCGGGTCATGCGCTTTACCTCATCAGGGGGCAGATCGGGGAGGATGCGGGCAAGGTTTTCACGGACCCGTTTGTCATAACCCGCTATGGGCGCGATCACATAGGCCATGACCCAGCCGCACAAAGGCACGCGCCATGTGTAAGGCAGGGCCAGCAACAGCCCGATCAGGCCCTGCAACGCGATGTTGCGCAGCCGTTCGGTTTTGCCTTGTGATGTGGATTTCTGTGCCATCAGCCCGTGGGGTTATCGCGCAAGGCGCGGGTTTCGCGGTGCCAGACATAAAGCCCTGCCGCCACGATCACAAGCGCGCCGATCACTGTCCAGCGGTCGGGGTATATGTCAAAGAACAAAATCCCCCAGCCTGCGGCAAAAATAATCCCGACATAGGCAAAGGGCGCGACCGATGCTGCCTCGGCCAAGGTAAAGGCGCGGATGATGCAAAGCTGGGCCACGGTGCCCAACACACCGATCAGCGCAAAGGTTGGCAGATCGTCGCTGGCGATGGGGACCCAGACAAAGGGCAGCGATAGGCTGGCAAGGCCCGTGCAGATCACCGAGGTGAACGCCATCGAGGTCCACGCACTTTCCTTGGGGCCGATCCAGCGGGTGATCAGCGCGTTGGCGGCATAGCAGACGGCCCCTGCCAGCGGCAAAAGGGCTGCGAGCGAAAACAGGCCAGTGCCGGGGCGCAGGATGATCAATGCGCCGCACAGGGCCGCAAAGACGCCGAACAGGCGGCGCGGACCCAGCCTTTCACCCAGAAAAATGGCGGCGCCAAGGGTGATCAGAACGGGGTTTACATCAATCAGCGCCGTCGCCTCGGCCAAGCCGATATAGGCGAGGCTGGTAAAAAACAGGGCTGTCGCCCCGATTTGCGTCACGGCGCGGGCAAAATGAACCGTGATGTATTGGCTGCGCAAATGGGCAAAGAACCGATGGCGCAGGAGGATAAGGACAAGGATCAATTGGCCCAAGAACCGGATCCACACCAACATCGGCGCGGGGTAGCGATCGACCACGCCTTTGACATTGGCATCCATCAAGGTGAAGCAGAATATCGCCAGAAGCATGAACAAAATGCCCGCCCCATTGTTGCCGAGGCGTGGCACTTTGGTCTGTTTCATGGTCATGGGGATAAGGTCCGGTACTGGAAGGTGCTGGCACCTCTCTATAGGGAAAAGACTGGGGATTGAAATGGGTTGCATGCCGGCGAATTGGACTGAATGCACCAAGACCCGATAGCATTTGGTTCGGGTGAGGGTTGCGTTCAACAAACGGCATTTTGGTTGAACGCAAAATCGCTTGCACCATTGTGTCGAAACGTAGGCAGAGCGCTTGCCCAATCTCTCAATGTGATCAAGGCGCGCGCCTACTCCTCCTCCTCTTGGACAAGTGCCAACTCACCCGAGGTTTCCAGCACCCGTATCGCGGAAATGACCGCCGATTGCGCCGCCTCACCGTCTTTTTCCTTTACCTTGCCACGCTCGGCAATTTCCTCTCGTAAGGATTGCGCCATGCGTTGCGACATGTTGGCCAGAAAGAAATCGGCAGCATCTGTCAGTTCCTGGGTCCCCGTCGCCGCAGCAAGGGCTGTGACCAAGATAGGTTGTTCCACGATTCGGGTGATTTTTGGCACATCGCGCGGGTTTATCCGTGCGGGGATATGTACGAAGGTAAAGATCGCCTTTCGGACCAAATTGGCAAAGGCCTTGTCATCTTGATCCAGCCCCGCCAACACCTCATCGCGGATGGTTTGGGGGGCTTGGTTCAAAATGGCACAAACCCGTTCAACGGGGCCTGTGTCAAAGGCGCGGGCGGGCAGGTTTTCAAGTTCTGTCACCAAAGACAGGCCGATCCGGCGCACGGTTTCAGGGTCAACATTTCCTGTCAGCGACACGGCAAAGGCGACGCGGCGCGCCCGTTCCCCCGCCAGTTTCCCCAGCAGTTCCGCAGCCTTGGGCACAGCAAGCTTGGACAGCATGACCGCCGCCACCTCGACGCTTTCGTCTTCCAGCACCGGCAAAAGCCGCTCGATCGGCAAGGCAGCGATCCGGTCCCACGGGTCGGCTTTGGACGACGCCCCTGCCAAACGGCGCAAACGACTGGCCGCAGTGGTGGAAATATGGCCGTCCATGATTGAAAGTGCCGCTTCGATGCCGCCAGGAAAGGACAGACCGACCTCCTCAAGCTCGGTTACAAATTCGGTCACGACACGGTCCAAGGTGCGCCTGTCGATCAGACGCATCTTGCTCATCTGTTCGGCAAGCGAGGCTTGGATATGTTCGGGCAGGGACGACAGGGTGATCGGCGACCCTTTGGCCAACATCAGCCGCACAATCACGGCGGCCTTTTCGCGGTTCGTTAGACTGCGCCTTTCGCTGCGCCGTTCGCGATTGGCACCAAACGCAACCCCTGTCGAGAGTTGCGCGAGTTCGGTCGATCCGTTTTCCATTTAGCCCCCAATGGCTGACATCTTGGGGTTAGGTTCGCAGCATCAGGTTAACACGGGCTTACGCCAAAAGGCCCAAGCCCCTGTCTTTCGCCAATTTTTCGCAAAAAATCAGCCTGAAACCGGCAGGCAGGTTTTGCTGGCGGCGTCAAACACCTTGCCGTCAGTGCAGCTCATGGTGGTTTGGGCATGGTCGTCGCCTTGGCAGGCCGCAGCGGCGATGCTTGGCAAAAGCGTAAGGGCACAGAGTATGGCAGCAATCTTGGTCTTCATAACGCGTCCTTTCTGTCGTGGTTTCAATAGCTTAGCGTTTGTCCCGTACCGACGGCGTGGGACAGCGCGGCCTCGGCCCATGTTCCCGTACCATTGCGGTTACGTATTTCATCAAGCTGGCGCGCGGCGGCGGCGATATCGCCTTGTTCGACCAAAGCCTGGCCCATGTAGGACCGTGCCAGAATGTTGTCTGGGTTCACCGCAAGCGCGCGGGCGTAAAAGGCCATGCCGCCCGCCATATCGCCCGCCTTGCGGGTGATAAAGCCGCGGTAGGTCAGCACGCGGTCGCTGTCGCCTTCTTGCATTGCGTCAAGGGCTGCAAGAGCGTCGGTATAGCGGCCCGCATAGGCCAATTCGCGCACCGCGCCAAAACGGGTGTCATCGTCAAGGCTTGCATCCTGCGGGTTCTTGCACTTTTTCGCCTTGGTATCGAACACTTCCCCCTTTTTGCATTCGGTGGTGGTCTCGGTCGGCGTAGGCGGGGCTGTGTCATCACTACCCGCAGCATAGGCCGCAAAAGGCAAGGCGGTTGCGAAAAGAACTGCGGTGAGTTTCAGCATCAATCCACTCCTTATTTTTACTAAACTTAGCACGAAATGGAAAAGGGCAAGCCGGAAAACCAGCTTGCCCCAAAGTTTTGCACGGTTATCGGTGGTTATGCGCCGAAAACCCGTTTGAAAATCGTGTCGACATGTTTCGTGTGATAGGCCATGTCGAATTTCTCATTGATGCCATCAACCCCCAGCGCGGCCACAACTTCGGCATCGGCAAGCAGTTCTTCGCGGAAATCACGGCGTTCTTCCCAAACGCGCAGGGCGTTGCGTTGCACCATCGAATAGGCGGCCTCTCGCGAGACACCCGCTTGGGTCAGCGCCAGCAACACACGCTGCGACATCACAAGCCCCGGGAATTTGTTCATATTGTCGAGCATATTTTGCGGGAAAATCAGCATCTTATCCACCACACCTGTTAAACGGTGCAGAGCGAAATCCAGCGTGATGGTGCTGTCGGGGCCAATCGCGCGTTCAACGGAAGAATGCGAAATATCGCGTTCGTGCCACAGCGCCACGTTTTCCATCGCGGGGATCACCGACATGCGGACAAGGCGGGCAAGGCCGGTCAGGTTTTCGGTTAACACGGGGTTTTTCTTATGCGGCATGGCGCTGGAACCCTTTTGCCCCAGCGCGAAAAATTCCGCGCCTTCCAACACTTCGGTGCGCTGCATATGGCGGATTTCAATCGCCACGTTTTCGATCGATGAGGCGATGACGCCAAGGGTCGCGAAAAACATTGCGTGGCGGTCGCGCGGGATGACTTGGGTGGAAATTGGTTCAGGCGTCAGGCCCAGTTTGGCGCAGACATGTTCCTCGACCCGCGGGTCGATATTGGCGAAAGTGCCGACAGCGCCGGAAATGGCACCTGTGGAAATCTCGGCCCGTGCGGCGCGCAGGCGGGCAAGGTTGCGGTCCATTTCGGCGTAAAAGCGCGCGAAGGTCAGGCCCATGGTGGTGGGTTCGGCGTGGATGCCGTGGCTGCGACCTACGCGGACGGTGTTTTTATGTTCCATCGCGCGGCGTTTGAGGGCGGCGAGCAAGGCCACCAGATCGGCGATCAGAATGTCGGATGCGCGGACCATCTGCACGTTGAGGCATGTATCCAGCACATCGGAGGAGGTCATGCCTTGATGGACAAAGCGCGCCTCGTCCGATCCCACATGTTCGGCCAGATGGGTGAGAAAGGCGATGACGTCATGCTTGGTTTCTGCCTCGATCTCATCAATGCGGGCCACGTCAAACTGCACATCGCGGGCGCGCCACACCGCATCGGCGTTTTCACGCGGGATCACGCCAAGATCGGCCATCGCATCGCAAGCGTGGGCCTCAATCTCGTACCAAATCTTGAACTTGGTTTCCGGCGACCAGATGGCAACCATATCGGGGCGGGAATAACGCGGGATCATGGGGCAGGGCCTTCTCGTTAGGGGCAGCAGGGATGCGCATTCCCATAAAGCGGGATTGCCCCGAGGGCAAGGCGATGCCGTCAACCCGCCTGCGATACCTCTCGGGTGACAATCTGCGCCTGTGCGTCCAATGTGCGATGAACGGGGCATTTATCGGCAATCGCGATCAGCTTGGTGCGTTGGTCGGCAGTTAGGTCGCCCGTCAGGGTGATGGAGCGGGTGAAGGTATCAATCTTTTCACCTTTTTCACAATCCTCACAATCACTTGCATGGCGTTTTTCATGTGATACATCAACAGCCACGCCGCGCAGATCCCAAGCCTTGCGGCGAGCATACATGCGGATGGTCATGGATGTGCAGGCCCCCAGACCGGCGGCAAGGTATTGGTACGGCGAAGGGCCCAGATCGGTGCCGCCAAAACTGACGGGTTCATCGGCCTTGAGGTGATGCAGGCCCAAATGCACGTCTTGCAAAAAGCCGTTGGGGTCAGCCTCAACCACCCGCGTAATGCCTTCGGGAATGTCATCATCTTCTTCGGCGGCGGCGGCGGGCATGTCCAAATACCGTGCGGCCCATGTGGCGATGGTATTGGCGGCATAATCGGCATCGGCGGCGCGGGTCAGCAGATGGTCGGCACCGTCCAAAGTGACAAAGCTTTTGGGATGGCGCGCGGCGGTGAACAAGGCGGCGGCGTTGTCGATGCCGACGATTGCATCTGTCGGGGCGTGCAGGATCAGCAGCGCGCGGTGCAGGTGGCGCAGGTGTTCGGTTAAGGTCGCATCGCGTAGATCGCGCAGGAAGGCGCGGCTGATGGTAAAATTGCGGCCTGCAAGGGTGACTTCGGCCTCTCCCTTGGCTTCAATCTCATCCTTGGCATGGGCAAAATGGCGGGTGACATGGGCCGGATCGGCGGGCGCGCCGATGGTGGCCACGGCTTTGGCCGATGCGATTTGCCCCGCTGCGGCGATAATGGCGGCCCCGCCCAGCGAATGACCGATCAGCAAAGCGGGGGGCAAGCCTTTGGCAGCCATTGCAGCGGCTGCCGCCACCAAGTCTTCGACATTGCCGGAAAAGCCGGAGTTGGCAAATTCGCCATCTGAATGGCCCAACCCTGTGAAATCAAATCGCAAAACGGCGATGCCCATCGCGGCCAGACGGCGGCTGATGCGGCGGGCGGCAAAAATATCCTTGCCGCAAGTAAAGCAATGGGCGAACAGCGCCGCCCCGCGTGCAGGCCCCGCAGGGCGTTCCAGCCGCCCGACCAAGGTTTGCCCGTCTTTGCCGGTGAAAGAAAATGCTTCGCTGGTCATTGCAATGCCCCCTATGTGTTCAGGGGAGTGTGCCGCAAGGGCGGGTCGGTTGTAACCCACCCTCACACGCTTGTGTCAGCTGCCCATCAAGGCCGCATCAAACGGGTACTTGGTCAGGTTTTCATACCCCGTTTCGGTGATCAGCACCTGATCCTCCAGCTTGATGGAAAAATCGCCGCCTTCGGGGGATATCAGCGCCTCGACACACAGGCACATGCCGGGTTCCAGCGCGTAATCGAACGCGCCATCCACCGCGTTGTCGGGATAGGCGACCAGCGGCCATTCATCGCACAGACCCACCCCATGCATCATGCAGCCGTATTTCAGCGCTTGCATATTGGCGGGCAAAACATGGCAGCCCGCGACCAGTTCGGGGATGGTCACGCCTGGTTTCAGCATCGCCATATTCTGCGCGATATGGTCCACGCCGATCTTCATGGCGTCAATCATATCGGGGCGGGGGGCGCGGTCGCCGACCCACCATGTGCGCGAAATGTCGATGCAAATGCCGTAAGCGCCGATCAGATCGGTATCAAAGGCAACGATTTCATTGTTTTGCACGATGCGCTGGCCGCACTCCTGAAACCACGGATTGGTGCGCGGACCCGATGACAGCAGGCGCGTTTCAATCCATTCACCGCCGCGCCGGATGTTTTCGGCGTGCAGCACGGCCCAGATATCATCTTCGGACATATTGCCCTGCGGCACGCCAGCGCGGGCCGCGCGTTCCATCTCGGCGCAGGCGGCCTCGCAGGCATGCGACGCGCAGCGCATGGCCAAAATTTCATCGGGGCCTTTGATGCTGCGGGCTTTTTCGGTCAGCTCCTCACCGGGGATCACGGTGAAACCGGTCGCCTCCAGCGCGCGAAGCCCGTGCAGCATGACCTTGTCCACGCCCAGCCGCATATTGCCGCCGCCGTGTTCGGCAATCACATCGCGGACCTCGTTTGCGAACTTGTCGGCAGCAGGGTCCAGTTTGTCGCCGCGGTCAAAGTAAAACAAGTCGGCGCCCGTGCGTTGTTCGCGCACCAAAGGGTTGAATTTGCTTAGAAACATCGCCTGCTTGTAATCCCACACCACCATATAGCCATCGGCACAGACAAGGCAGGCGCGAAAGGCGTTATGGGTGTTCCACAGCTGCATATTGGTGCTGTCGGTGGCGTAGCGGATGTTCAACGGGTCAAACATCAAGATGCCGCCATAGCCGCGATCCACCACGCCTTTGACCAGCCGTTTATGCCGAAAGGCGCGCATGGCATGCAGGTCGGGCAAGATAAGGCCCGCCGCTTGCCATTCGGTATAGGCCAGCTGGGTTGGCCCGATTTCCACGCGGTCGTTATCATTGGGGCTGCCATCGGCAAGGCGGTCGCCGCGGGTGGGGTCAATCTTGCGACGTGCGGAATAGGGTATATTCATCGGGGCACCTCTTGGCTTTGGTCCAGCCTGCAGCCCAATCACCGGATATGCGCGCCAGATTACGACGTGGAAATGTCGGATTTCGGGGGGCTTTGCAGGGGCGTTCGGCTGCGCTATGCCTGACGGATGATGCCGATTTTGCACACAACCCTGCCAGCCTTGCCATGGCTTGACCCGCGCCTTGCCCGCCTTCCGGGGGTGTTACCAGTAGAGGATGATGATTGGGTGCTGCGCGATGAGGTGTTTGCCCTGCAAATGGCCGAACGTGACCGGCTGATTGCCGCAAACGCCCCTGTCTATGGGATGTTGCCACAGGCCAAAGCGGCGGCGGCCGAGACCTATGACATGGTGCTGGCCAAGCTGGCACAGGATGCGGGCTATCAGATTCGCGCAAAATCGGCCCTTAGGCCGGATGGGGCCGAGGTATCGCTGGACCGTGACCACCCGCTGCAAACCTTGGGCCGCTTGGTCCAAGAAGACCTGTGCCTGATGGTGCCGAACGGGCAGGGCGAACATATTCTTGGCGGCGCGGTCCTGTGCTTTCCGGCCAGTTGGACGCTGGCGGAAAAATTGGGCCACCCGATGACCCGCATCCATACGCCTGTCCCCGAATATGACGATAACATCGCGCGCCGCGTGCAGCGTTTGCTGGATGCAGTGCAGCCGGGCCGCCCGATCTGGCGGATGAACCACAATCTATATGCCCGCCCCGACCTGTTTCACCCCCGAACCGAAAACGCCCCCCGCGTGGATGCCACCCCGCACTACCTTAGGGCCGAACGCCAATGCCTGCTGCGCCTGCCCGAAACGGGGGCTGTGTTGTTCACAATCCATACCTATGTGATGGCGCTAACCAACCTTACCCCCGATCAGCGGCATAGCTTGCAAGCGGCGCACAAACCCTAAGCCCCCATTCTCTTTGGCTTAAATATCCATCTGACGTCACGTCCAAGTGCTGTCTTGTCAAGGATAGCGCACACGGGACATCAAGGGGTTAGGGCGCACATCAGCGCGCCCTAACGATTTAATCCAACTGCAAATGCGGCTGCCCGTTCGAGGTTTTTTCAACCGTCTTGCCATCGGTTCCAACCGTGCCCGAAACGCGCCGCCGCAATGAGGTGAAATGTTCGGACGCCACCACATCGACGGGCGTGTCAAAGTCGATGGTCAAACGGTGCCAACCCGCCGCACGGGCCGAAACCTCGTGGATGCGGCCGGTAAAGGCATGGCCCAGATAGCGGCCCGAAACGATTTGCCCGATGTGCCAAGCAGGGGTGTCGGGGCGCGTTGTTGCGGCGACTGTGTTCCAGTCGCGCGCGCCCACGGACTGCGCCACCAATTCCAACGCGCGGCTGTGGCTGACCTCGGTGCCCGTGTCGGCCAAGGCTTTGCGCAGCCGTTTGGCTTGGGTTTTCAAAACGGTAATGTCTTGCATGATCGTGCCTTTCAAAGGGCCATGCCGGTGTCATTCGTTTCCCGCGTTACGCCTGCCTTGCATGACCAAAAGCTGATCTGTCAAAACCGTCACTACACAGGCTTCACCTTGGCATCACTGCCTGCGAGAGGCGGGGGCCTGCTCCCCGTGCAGCATAATTGGGGAAGGGCGCAGGGGATTGCAAGGGGCGGGCGCGCGAAATGAAAAAGGCCGCCCCGAGGGGCGACCTTTGATGTCGATCGTGCTGTTGATCAGCAGGAATAATACATCGCGTATTCAATCGGGTGTGGCGTATGCTCATAGGCATAAACCTCTTCCCATTTCAGCGCCATGTAGCCGTCCAGCTGATCCTTGGTGAACACATCACCGGCCAGCAGATACTCATGATCCGCCTCAAGGCTTTCCAGCGCTTCACGCAAGCTGCCGCAAACCGTTGGGATTGCTGCCAATTCTTCTGGCGGCAGATCATAGAGGTCTTTGTCAGATGCCGGGCCCGGATCGATCTTGTTCTTGATGCCATCAAGGCCAGCCATCAACAGGGCCGAGAATGCGAGGTAGGGGTTCGCTGCCGGATCGGGGAAACGCGCCTCGACACGCTTGGCCTTTGGCGATTCTGTCCACGGAATACGAACGCAGCCCGAGCGGTTGCGGGCCGAAAACGCGCGCAGAACAGGCGCTTCAAACCCGGGGATCAACCGCTTGTAGCTGTTGGTCGATGGGTTGGTCAGCGCGTTCAACGATTTCGCGTGCTTCAGGATGCCACCGATGAAATATAGCGCCTCTTGGGAGAGATCGGCATATTTGTCGCCTGCAAACAAAGGCTTGCCGTCTTTCCAGATCGACATGTTCACGTGCATCCCCGAGCCGTTATCGCCCTTCATCGGCTTTGGCATGAAGGTTACGGTCTTGCCGTAAGCGTGGGCGACGTTGTGGATCACGTATTTGTATTTCTGGATGTTGTCGGCCTGTTCAACCAGACCGCCAAAGATCATGCCAAGTTCGTGCTGGCAGGTCGCAACTTCGTGGTGGTGCTTGTCAACCTTGATACCCATACGCTTCATCGTCGACAGCATTTCGCCGCGAATATCTTGCGCTTCGTCAATCGGGTTCACGGGGAAATAGCCGCCCTTGTGGGGCGCGCGGTGGCCCATGTTGCCGCCTTCGAATTCGGCATCGGTGTTCCAAGACGCCGCTTCGGCATCAATCTGGAACGACACTTTTTGTGGCGTCACGGAATAGCGCACGTCATCAAACAGGAAGAATTCAGCTTCTGGCCCGAAATAGGACGTGTCGCCAATGCCTGTCGACTTCAAATAAGCCTCGGCCTTGGCAGCGGTGCCACGGGGGTCGCGGCTGTAGGCCTCGCCTGTGTCGGGTTCGACCACATTGCAATGCACGCACAGGGTTTTTTCGGCATAGAAGGGGTCGAGGTAGACCGAAGACGGGTCGAGGATCAGCTTCATGTCGGACTGGTCAATCGATTTCCAGCCAGCGATGGACGAGCCATCAAACATAAAGCCTTCGTCAAAGAAATCTTCGTCCACAAGGTCCACATCCAGCGTCACGTGCTGCAATTTGCCTTTTGGATCGGTGAAGCGGACGTCGACATAGGCGACCTCTTCATCTTTAATCAGTTTCAGAACGTCTGCGACCGTTTTCATAGGGTCATTCCTTCTGCTTAAGCGTGGTTTGGCAGGGGTAGCATCCCGACCGTTGGTTTAGATCGCGTCATCACCGGTTTCGCCGGTGCGGATACGAATGGCTTGTTCGACGGGGCTGACAAAGATCTTGCCATCGCCGATTTTATCTGTGCGCGCGGCGGTGACGATGGCCTCGATTGCGGCATCGACCATATCATCTGGCAGCACGACTTCGATTTTCACTTTGGGCAGGAAATCAACGACATATTCCGCGCCACGGTAGAGTTCGGTATGCCCCTTTTGACGGCCAAAGCCTTTGACTTCGGTGACGGAAAGCCCTTGGACGCCGGCCTCTTGCAAGGCCTCTTTCACTTCATCCAATTTGAATGGCTTGATGATCGCTTCGATCTTTTTCATCGGCCGACTCCCCCTGGGGCAATTTTCATCTGATGATGTGTTGACCATTTTCATCGGGCAGGGACAATTGCTGGGCGCGCGGCAGGTCGGATCTGAGGGGGGATTTTGATGTGTCGCCTAAAATTTAGGCATTTCGGTTGAAAAGCAGGCGGAATAAAAATTCGTAAGGTGGGAAAAATGACCGAACTGCTGACCGCTGCCCAAATGCGCGCCATTGAGGCGGCTGCGATTGCGTCTGGCACCGTGACAGGGCTGGAATTGATGGAACGCGCAGGCCGTGGCGTGGTCGAGGCGATTTTTGAGGAATGGCCCGCGCTGCGCGCCACATCCCACCGCGCGGTGGTGCTGTGCGGGCCGGGCAACAACGGCGGCGACGGGTTTGTTGTGGCGCGGCTGTTGAAGGAATGGGGCTGGGAGGTCGACGTCTTCCTCTATGGCGACGCCGAAAAGCTGCCGCCTGACGCGAAGGTGAATTATGAGCGGTGGTTGGGGATGGGGACGACTTCGGTCGTGCAGGATGCTGCAGAATTGGAGAAACACACCTGTGACGTGGTGATCGATGCGTTGTTCGGCACCGGACTGACCCGCGCTTTGTCCGATGCTGCCGAGATGCTTGCCGACTGGTCCACCCACAATCATGGTCTGTTTCACAACGCATTAACGGTTTGCGTTGACGTCCCGACGGGAGTTTGTTCGGACAGCGGGCGGCGGATAACGTCAGAAGGTTTCGTTTTCCGGGCCGATCTGACCGTGACATTTCATCGTGCCAAAGTTGGTCATTACATCGATCTTGGAATTGATGCTTGTGGCAAGATAGCCGTTGTCGATATTGGTCTTATCGATGATGGGTCCGCGGCTGACGCCGATGCAATGGTTAACCCAGTCTGGCGCGCGGTGTCGCCAAATCCCGCAGACAAAGAAGACCTCATGAAATTTACGCCTGCCCACAAATTCACCCACGGCCACGCCCTTATCCTGTCCGGCGGTATCACCACCAGCGGGGCCGCCCGCCTTGCGGCGCGTGGCGCGTTGCGGATTGGGGCAGGGGTGGTGACGCTGGGGTGCCCGCCTTCGGCTGTGATGGTGAATGCGGGGCATTTGAATGCCATTATGTTGAAATCTGTCGGTGATGCGGCGGCTTTGGCAGGGGTGCTGGAGGATACGCGAATCAACGCGCTGTGCCTTGGGCCGGGGCTGGGGTTGGAGCGTGGAGAATTGGTCGCGGCGGCGTTGGACGGGAGCCGGGGTAAACCCCGACCTACGGTGCTGGATGCGGATGCGCTGACTTTGCTGGCGGGGGATGCTGCGCTGTTCGCAATGTTGCACCCAGATTGCGTCCTTACGCCCCACGCGGGCGAATTTGCGCGGCTGTTTCCCGATATTGCGGCGAAGTTGAACGAACCGGCAACCAAAGGCCCTGCCTATTCAAAGGTGGATGCGACCCGTGAGGCGGCAAAGCGTGCGGGCTGTGTGGTGCTGTTCAAAGGCGCCGATACGGTGATTGCGGGCCCATCGGGGCGCTGTTCTATCAATGCCGCCGTGTATGACCGCGCGGCACCGTGGTTGGCAACGGCAGGGTCGGGCGATGTGCTGGCGGGGTTTATCACGGGCCTGCTGGCGCGGGGATTTGCGCCGATGACGGCGGCAGAAATGGCGGCTTGGTTACATGTGGAATGCGCGCGGTCGTTTGGCCCCTGTCTGATTGCCGAGGATTTGCCCGAAGAACTGCCTAAGGTGTTTCGCGCTTTGGGGCTATAGCAGCCAAGGAAAAGCCCGCCTCCGGTATCGGGGCGGGCTTACCTTTTGGGATTGTTGAGGAAAGCAGAAGGTTTGGGGGTTAGGCGGCAACCGTGGCGGGGGTGCAAGTCACCTCGACGCCATTGGCATAGATCACTTCGGCGACGTCAAATTCAAGACTGTACAGGCAAGCGCCCACAACAGTTTCCATGCGGATATATTCGCCATCAGCCAATTCCTTGGCCGCGATCACGGCTTGTGCCACGCCTTTCAGCGCCTTGGCGCGCCAGTCGCGGATGTGGATGCCTTGATCGGGGGAGACACGCATGTCTTCCTCTGGTTGCTCAACCCCAAGGGCCGAGGCCGAGATGCAGACCAGTTTCGCGGTAGGCAAAACGGTGCTGTGGATGGCGCGGATGGCACGGGCACCGGAGCGGGTGATGATGCGATCACCAACAGACAGGTATTCAACCGGCATTTCACCAGCCAGCGTCATGACGGTGGTTCCGGCAACAAGCCCGTTGGTAAGGGCTGCATCTGTGCGGTAGATGGTGGCTGTGTTTTGTGTCATGTGATTTGCTTTCCTTGATCCCTGCCAACTGTCTCGCCTCTAAAGGTGGCGGCAATGAGTCAACGAGGTGTTAAACTTCGATTTTGAATCTATCCATTTTAAGGCAATCTTTTCCTCTCGCATCCTGCGCGCGGCTTTGTTAGAAGGGCGCGGAATTTCATCGCAACCCTTGGCACACGGCCAAAGGATGCGGAGATGAGATGCGGGTATGGCGAAATTGGCAGACGCACCAGATTTAGGTTCTGGCGCCGCAAGGCGTGGGGGTTCAAGTCCCTCTACCCGCACCAGATATGTAAGAAGGATGGATCCATATGCAGGTCACTGAGACCCTGAACGACGGCCTTAAGCGCGGCTACACCATCACGGTGACCGCGGCAGAACTTGACGCGAAAGTGCAAGAAAAGCTGGTCGAGGCGCAGCCCGAAGTCGAAATGAAGGGCTTCCGCAAGGGTAAAGTGCCTATGGCGATGATGCGCAAGCAATTTGGCCCGCGGATCATGGGTGAAGCCATGCAAGACGCTATTGATGGCGCGATGAAAGAGCATTTCGACAAGTCCGGCGACCGCCCTGCGATGCAGCCTGACGTGAAAATGGTTGATGGTGAAAACTGGAAAGAGGGCACGGATGTCGTCGTTGAGATGACCTATGAAGCCCTGCCAGCGATTCCCGAGGTTGACGCGTCGAAGGTGACGTTGGAGCGTTTGGTCGTGAAGGCCGAGGATTCGGCTGTGGACGAAGCGCTGGCAAATCTGGCCCAATCGGCGCAAAACTTTGAGGACCGCAAGAAGGGTTCCAAGGCCAAGGACGGCGATCAGGTTGTGATCGACTTTAAAGGCTCGGTTGATGGCGACTATTTTGAAGGCGGCACGGGCGAGGATTATCCGCTGGTTCTGGGCTCTAATTCCTTCATTCCTGGGTTTGAAGCGCAGTTGGTTGGTGCCAAAGCCGATGACGAAGTGAAGGTCGAAGTGAGTTTCCCTGCAGAGTATGGCGCGGCAAATCTGGCTGGCAAAGCGGCCGTATTTGAATGCACTGTGAAGGCTGTTAAAGAGCCGAAGCCTGCTGAAGTGAATGACGAGCTGGCCAAGAAATACGGCGCCGAGGATTTGGCCGCGTTGAAGGGCCAGATTTCCGAGCGTTTGGAAGCTGAATATCAAGGCGCTGCCCGCGCTGTGATGAAGCGGTCTTTGCTGGATCAGTTGGATGGTTTGGTAAAGTTTGATCTGCCGCCTTCGTTGGTGGAAGCCGAAGCTGGACAAATCGCGCATCAGCTGTGGCATGAAGAAAACCCAGAGGTTCACGATCACAACCACGGGGCTGTCGAGACCACGGACGAGCATAAAAAGCTGGCGGAACGTCGGGTTCGTTTGGGACTGCTTTTGGCTGAAATCGGTCGCAAGGCCGAGGTGACTGTCACCGATCAGGAAATGACCCAGGCTGTGATGATGCAGGCCCGTCAGTATCCAGGTCAGGAACGCCAGTTCTTTGAATATGTCCAAAAGAATCCGCAAATGCAGCAGCAGCTGCGCGCGCCGATTTTTGAAGATAAAGTGGTCGATCATATCGTTGCGGGTGCCAAGGTTTCCGACAAGGAAGTCAGCAAGGAAGATCTGCAAAAAGCCATCGAAGCGCTGGACGAAATGTAATATTTCGCGCTTTTCGAGACCAAAGATTGGGGGCCGTGCCTGTGGGTGCGGCCCTTTTTTGTAGATGATCTGTCCGCGCGCGAACATTTTTGTAACCATATGTTTTTGCTAGGTTACCTGTTTTTTCTTTACCCAATCTTAACCTGCGTACACACCCGTTCGCAGTAAAAAAGGCCCCAAACCCATGCCCGATTTTTTGCCCGACCTGCCGACCGATTTGATTTTGGCAGCCCTTGGCCGCGCGCCGGGCAATGAGCTGAAATCAGGCAAGTTTGACAGCCCCGATTCGTCATCTGCCTTGGTCGCCAACGCCTTTGGTTGGTTCTTGAACCGGCCGGATATGATGCCGATGCTGCCGGGCGGGCTGGGGCTGGCGAAATCGGTCACGCTAGAGGCCGAATTGCAGTACCCTTGGGAAGGCGGCAAGCACCCGTGGCTGGATGTGGTGATTGAAACCGACCGCTATTTGGTTGGCGTTGAGTCGAAACGCTATGAACCATTTCGCCCCGCCAAGGCCAACCGCTTTCCCGATATGCTGGACCGTAAGGTTTGGGGCGAGAAGATGGAAGGGTACACGCGCATTCGCCGCACCCATGCCAATGGCGCGCGCCGTTTTACCACGCTGGATGATGTGGAATTGGTGAAAGCGGCTTACGGCCTTCGGACCGAAGCGCAGCGGCGCAAGTTGCGGCCCGTGCTGCTGTATCTTTATGCCGAGCCTGCGATATTCGCCAATGGCCGCCCCGTGGACCCCGCGAAAATCGCCGCCCACCGCGCCGATATTCAACTGTTTGGTGAAAGCGTGGAAGGCGATGAGGTCGCGTTTCTGGCGATTGAATGGTCGGCGATGCTGGCGCTATGGAACCGTGGCAAAATGCCTGTGGCCGAACATGCCGCACGCGTGGCCGAACGGTTTGGGGTGGTTTGAGGCGGACACGGACGGTCCCGTAAGGGCGATTGGTTCGGTGCAAAACCGCCGCCGATTGCCCCAAGCGTTTCCGGCGTTGATGGCCCACCATGCCCGCCTGTTTGACGGCATAAAGCGCCCCATCTGCGATACAATCGTCCCCAAATTTATTGATTGGCCTTAATTTTTTCAAAATCTAGGCCAACTGCGACCATGTTTCTTTGCGATCCTATGGAAAGATTTTTCCAATTGGGCACCTGTCATGGCTGTTGTTGGCTATTATTCTATGACCACCGGCGAGGGGCTTGCGAGCCAGGTGGATGAGATCACGAATAACGGCGATACGGCCGTGAACGTGACTATCCCGAACGCGGCGCAGCTTGCCTCGCTGGATTCGCTTTATGTAGTGAACCCCAGCAACGGCAATTTCGGTGCGGAGTATATGGCGAACCTTGGCGATATTACCGCCGCGGTGAATGGTGGGATGAATCTGATCATATTTGACCGCTATGTGACCAATGCGCAGACCATTTTGCCCGGTGGCAGCGGTATTACGGCTGTGCGGGATTTCACAAGTGGCAGTGATGTCAACGTGGCCGCCGGCGCACCGGCCGCCTTTACCAACGGGCCGAATGGTGTCATTAACGATGCGACGTTCGATGGTGGGAACTCGTCCAATCACGGCTATGTCACGCTTGCGTCGTTGCCCCCCGGTGCTGTCCCGCTTTTGACGACATCAAACCCCAGCCATATTGTTGCTTTCACCTTTCCGGTCGGGGCGGGGAATGTGTTTTATTCAACGATTCCGCTGGATTATTACACGGGGGCAAATGATGCGAATATTACCCCAGGTGAGATTTTTTCGTTGTTTGGCAATACCCAAGCGATTTTGTGCTTTACGCGGGGGGCGTTGATTGACACGGCGGCGGGGGCGGTGCCGGTTGAAGGCTTGAAGGTGGGCGATGCGATTGCCGTGGCCAAGGGTGGGTTTGAGCGGATTAAATGGATTTGCTCGACCAAGCTGGGGGGGGCTGCGCTGCGCCGTTTGCCAAAGCTGCGGCCTGTGTGCATTACGGCAGGGGCCCTCGGTGACGGCTTGCCAAAGCGCGACTTGTGGGTCAGCCGCCAGCACCGGATGCTGATCCGGTCTGCGGTGGCCGAGCGGATGTTTGGCACAAAGACCGCATTGATTGCCGCCATCAAGCTGACGGCCTTGCCCGGGATATTTGTGGATGAGGCGGTTGAAGGGGTGGAGTATTTCCATATTCTGTTTGACAGCCATGAGGTGATTTGGGCCGAAGGGGCGCCAAGTGAAAGCCTGTATACCGGCCCCGAGGCGTTGAAGTCTGTGCCTGTCGAGGCGCGCGACGAGTTGCTGTGTGTGTTCCCTGAATTGGCGTCGCCGCGCTTTGTGGGGGCTTCGGCGGCCTACATTCCATCGGGAAAATTCCAACGAAAGCTTGTGGCGCAGCACGTCCGGACCGCTGAACCGATTTTCGCGCAGGGTGCTGTGCCAGCGTTCTAAGCGCGTGTGCCGTGTGTTTTCGGCCTTATGATGCGGCCGGGGCGTTTGTATCTGGCCCTTGAATGGCCGTGCAGGATCGGTAACGATTGCGCCAGTCCTTTGGCCGATCCGGCGGGCATGCATTTAGAAAGGTATCCGATGAGCGATCCGTTTTTTCAACCTGTTTCGGGGTTCGATTTGCCACGTTTTGCGGGGATACCGACCTTTATGCGCCTGCCGCATGTGGGGCTGGAGGATGCGCGGTTGGCGGATGTGCAGATCGGGCTGATCGGGGTGCCGTGGGACAGTGGCACCACCAACCGCCCTGGCCCGCGCCACGGGCCGCGCCAGTTGCGGGACCTGTCGACGATGATCCGCGCGCAAAACGGGATTACGCGGGTGCGCCCGTTCGAGATGGCCAATTGTGCCGATTTGGGCGATGTGCCGCCGAATCCGGCGGATGTTTTGGACAGTATGGCGCGGATCACGGCGTTTTACCGCACGGTGCTGGCGGCAGGGATTATGCCGTTGACGGCGGGGGGCGACCATTTGACGACCTTGCCGATTTTGCGGGCCGTGGCGGAAAAGGGCCCTGTGGGGATGATCCATTTTGACAGCCATACCGACCTGTTCGACAGCTATTTCGGGGGCACGAAATACACCCACGGCACGCCGTTTCGACGCGCGGTCGAAGAGGGGCTTTTGGACCCGAAACGGGTGTGCATGATTGGGATTCGGGGCACGGCCTATGACACCGAAGACCGTGATTTTGCCGATAGTGTGGGTATTCGCGTTGTTCCGATTGAGGAGTTCCATGCGCGCGGTGTGGCCGATGTGATGGCCGAGGCGCGCGAGATTGCGGGGACGGGCGAGACGTATATCTCGTATGATATTGATTTTGTGGACCCCGCCTTTGCGCCCGGGACGGGGACGCCGGAAATTGGCGGGCCGAACAGCTTTCAAGCGCTGGAAGTGGTGCGGCATCTGGCGGGTTTGCAGATTGTCGGGGCGGATGTGGTAGAGGTGTCGCCACCGTTTGATACGTCGGGCAACACCGCGTTTTTGGGGGCGTCGATTATGTTTGAGCTGCTGTGCGTGATGGCGCCGCGGTTTGAGGCGGCGAAGGGGTGATGATGGGGGTGCGGGGGTGAAACCCGACAGTATGGGGGAGGGTGGCGTGGTGCGCTGAAGCACACCCTACGGGGGGGCGTAGGGTTTGGGCGTTTTGTGCCTGCCTTTTCCCTTGCAATCGGGGGGCGGCATGGATACACCGCCCAAATCTTGCCGCACCTATCTTTTGATCCGGTGCAGCCTCTCGTGGTCGGGACGCGGCAAGGTGGTGACCCCGACCTATGAAATGCACCATGAGTAAATGAACGGAGACAGCATGCCGCTTTATGAGCATGTCATGATCGCGCGTCAGGATCTTTCCAACACGCAAGCCGAAGGGCTTATCGAACACTTCTCGACCGTACTTTCGGACAACGGCGGCAAAGTCGTTGAGCACGAGTACTGGGGCGTGAAGACGATGGCCTATAAAATCAACAAAAACCGCAAGGGCCACTATGCCTTTCTGCGCTCGGACGCACCAGCGACCGCCGTGCAGGAAATGGAACGCCTGATGCGCTTGCACGATGACGTGATGCGTGTGCTGACCATCAAGGTTGATGCGCACGAAGAAGGCCCATCTGTGCAGATGCAAAAGCGTGACGACCGTGAACGCGGCGGCGACCGTGGTGACCGTGGGGGCGACCGCCCTGATCGTGGTGACCGTGGTGACCGCGGCGACCGTCCGCGTCGTTGATTTCTGGCTTAGGAAAGGACCATTCAAATGGCGAATAAACCCTTCTTCCGTCGCCGCAAGGTCTGCCCCTTCTCGGGCGACAATGCACCGGCGATTGACTATAAAGACACACGTCTTTTGCAGCGTTACGTATCCGAGCGCGGCAAGATCGTGCCATCGCGTATCACTGCCGTTTCGGCGAAAAAGCAGCGTGAGCTGGCCCGTGCGATCAAGCGCGCCCGCTTTCTCGCCTTGCTGCCCTATGCTGTGAAATAAGGAGCAACTGATATGAAAGTGATCCTTTTGCAGCGCGTGGCCAAATTGGGCCAAATGGGCGAAGTCGTAAACGTCAAGGACGGTTTCGGCCGTAACTATCTGTTGCCACAGGGCAAAGCCTTGCGTGCGAACGATGCGAACATCAAATCGTTTGAAGCCCGCAAAGTTCAGCTGGAAGCACAGAACCTTGAAACCAAAACTGAGGCCGATGCAATTGCAGCGACTTTGGACGGCCAAGTGTTTGTGGTTATCCGTTCGGCATCTGATGCAGGCGCTTTGTACGGTTCCGTCACCACCCGTGACGCCGCCGATGCAGCGACTGAAGCAGGCTTTACCGTTGATCGTGGCCAGGTTGTTCTGGACCGTCCGATCAAGGAATTGGGCCTGCACACCGTGTCTGTGGTGTTGCACCCAGAGGTAACAGCCAAGTTCCAAGTGAACGTGGCCCGTTCGTCCGAAGAGGCTGAATTGCAGGCCGCTGGCAAATCCATTCAGGAATTGGCAGCCGAAGCAGAAGCCGCAGCCGAGTTCGAAATCGCCGAATTGTTCGACGAAATGGGCGCGGCCAACGAAGATGGCGAGGATATGGGCCGCGATTAATTTCGCCCCGTATTCGGAAATGAATAGACCGCGCGAAGGGCAACCTTTGCGCGGTTTTTCGTTTCTACGCGGTTAGGCCAGCCGCAACAGGGCGACGCCTGCCAAGGTGATGGCGGTTGAGGCAAGTTTGGCGGGGCTGAGTTTTTCGCGCAGGAATACCACGCCGATCAGCAAAGCAAAGATGATCGAGGTTTCGCGCAAGGCGGTGACAAGGGCGATGGGCGCTTGGGTGAACGACCAGATCACCAGCGCAAAGGCCGCAAAGCTGGCCGAGCCACCCAGCAGGAACACGCGTTTGCCAGTGGTATGCAGCGCGCGCAGCTGATGGGGGGCGCGCAAGGCCGTGAACCCGAACATCAGCACCGCATTGCCCACGGCCAGCCAGCCGTAAAACCCCAGTGCCGTTCCTGCGACCCGCGCGCCCAAGCCGTCGACCAATGAATAGGCCGCGATAAAACAGCCTGTGATCAGCGCGAGTTTGGCCCCTTGCGGGTTGCGTTGGCCGTTGCTGCCGCGCACAAAGGCCATCGACAGGATGCCGATGCCGATGGTGATAACGGCTGCAATTTCAATTGGTTGCAGGGTAACGCCAAGCGCGCCTATTGACACTGCGGCGACGATCATCGGGGCTGATCCGCGCGCGATGGGGTAAACTTGGGTCAAATCGCCCACGTGATAGGCGCGCAGCAGGAAGAGTTGATAGCCGAAATGGAGTGCCATGCCGGTGAACAGATAGGGCAGGCTGGCGGCGGTGGGCGCGGGCGACAGGACCAGCGCCACAAGGGCCAAGGGCAGGTGGCCGATCACCACCGCGATCATATTGAGCTGTTTGTCGCGCGCGCCTTTGACCATCGCGTTCCAGCTTGCATGCAGCAGGGCCGCCGCGATGACGGCGCAAAAGACGGTAAAGGACATTAGGGGCGGGGCCTTTGGGTTGGGTTTGGGCAGTCTAGGCTGGGGGTGGGTTTGTGCAAGGGGCAAGCAGTTGATAACGTGATGTGCATGGGCGCGCGGTGTCTGTGGGTTTTTGTGCAATGGTGCGCAGGCTGGCGGTGGGGTAGGCGTTGGTCAAGACGTTCTGCGCGACCTGCCTGCGCCAACCCTTTGGAGTATATTATGAAATCTATGTTTGCCGCTGCCGCCCTTGTCCTTGCTGCCGGTGCCGCACAGGCCGAGCCTGTGAAATACACGCTGGACGCAAGCCACAGCCAAATCGTGTTTGATTACAACCACCTTGGGTTTTCAACGACCTATGGCATGTTTTCCGGCTTTGACGGCGAGATCATGTTTGACCAAGAAAACCCCGCCGCATCGAGCGTTGTGGTGTCTTTCCCCGTGCGCACGATGTTGACGGGTTGGGAAGCGCGGTTTGAGCATTTCATGACGCCCGAGTTTTTTGGGGCTGCGGATGACGAGATGGTCAAGTTCACCTCGACCGCGATTGAGGTGACGGGCGAGAAAACCGCGCTGATCACGGGCGATTTGGAGCTGAACGGCGTGACCAAATCGGTGGTGCTGGATGCGGTGTTGAACCAAGTGGGCGATCATCCGATGGCGGGTAAGCCTTGGGCAGGTTTCAATGCGACGACCACGCTGATCAGGTCGGAGTATAACCTTGGCCAATTCGCGCCGTTTGTCGGCGATGAGGTGAAGGTGATGATTTCGATCGAGGCGATGAAGGCCGAGTGATCGTTTGACAGTTTGAGTTTGGGCGCGAGGGGGAAACCTTTCGCGCCTTTTTTCATGTGCGTTTGGCGTGGGGTTTGGGTATGGGGTGCGGTAACAGGAAAAGAGGCATCAGATGACGAACCAATCGTATGAGGTAGAGCCTTTGGGGCAGACCAAGGGCAGTTGTGAATGCTGCGGGGCCGCTCGGCGGGCGATTTGGGGGGTGGTCCATGCGGCGGGGGCCGAAACGGTGGCGAGTTACTTTGTGACTTGGGTGCCCGAGCAGGCGTTAACTGTGCATCCCGCGCATATGGACCTGATTTTGGGCGCTTGGGGCGAAGGCACGGGGGCCGCAGAGCGGGTCGCGGTGTCGTTACTGTTCCAGCACGGGGCCGAGGGGGCGGAGCTGCGGGTGATTGATGCCAGCGGGCGCAAGATTGCCAAGAACCCGCTGGTTGGCGTGGCGCTGGGGCCTGATGATGTGATGGGCTCGCCCTTGGCCAAGACCGCGTTCGGGATTTTTGATGCTGTCATGGCGCAGGACGTGCGGTTTGCGGTTTAGTTTGTGCGGGTGGCTATCAGATCGACGGTGATCGTGGCGGCAAAGCCGACCGATGCCTCATCCGGATAGTTAGGGCCGATGCCGAAATCGCGGCGGTCGATGGTGGTTTGGCCTTGCATGGCGGCGATGTCGCCGTTGATGGCGAGGGTAAAGGGCAGGGTGAGGGGCATTTCTATGCCCATCAAAGTGAGCCTGCCTGTGGCGGTATAGTCAGAGCCCCCGTCCGTTTTGGGGCCTGAAATGTTGGCCGCAAAGGTGGCGGTGGCATAGGCGGTCGTGTTCAGAAAGTCGGGGCCTTTGGCCTGATCGGAC
The DNA here is from genome assembly GCF_000420745.1 of Pseudorhodobacter ferrugineus DSM 5888. Taxonomy (GTDB): domain Bacteria; phylum Pseudomonadota; class Alphaproteobacteria; order Rhodobacterales; family Rhodobacteraceae; genus Pseudorhodobacter; species Pseudorhodobacter ferrugineus. The sequence goes on along the minus strand of NZ_ATVN01000014.1, from coordinate 47,336 downwards.
ACAGAGCCTAGGGTCAGGCTGGTGGTGTTGATGGTGGCGATGACGCGGCCTTTGGCATTTTCTGGGGCTGTATCATCAAAGGTGATGTCGACTTGCCAGTTTGCGAATTGGCCTGTGACATTGGACCCGAGTTGTTGGACGGTCAGGGCGAGGGTGCCGGAATGGACCTGCCAGTTCCCTGTGGTTGTGCTGGCTGGGGTGCTCTGAGCAGTGGCAGTTTCGGGCTGCGCCAGTGTGACCGCAAAGCTTGCGCCGATGGCATAGACCATGAGTGCCGCGATCAGGGGCAAGGCGTGGGGTTTGGCCTGCACGGGTTTGGTGGGCGCGTGGGTGCCCGTGATCATGCGGCGCAAGGTGGCGTCTTTGTCGATGATATGGTGTTTCAGCGCGCCTGCAATGTGGAGCAGGATCGAGGCGATTAGCAGTTTGGTGAATACCCAATGCAAGTTGGCGCCAAGGGTTGCGAGGGATTCGGATTTCGGGATCAGCGGCAGGTCTTGGCCAAGGGGCCAGAGGATCGGGGCAAAGCCAGCCGTTGCCGCGTGGTGAACCCAGCCGGACAGCGGGACGGCGAGCATGGAGATGTAAAGCAGCCAATGGATGATTGCCGCGAGGATGGTTTCCGCCCGCCGCTCGGGGTGCAAAGGGGCGGGGTGGGTTTGGGTGATGGCCCAAAGGATGCGCAAGGCGGCCACGCCAAAGGCCGCGATGCCGATGGTTTTGTGGTAGGAAAAGAGCTGCGCCTTTTGCGCAAGGGCTGCCGAGGTATCATAGGCCATGTCATTGGCAATAATGCCCAGCGGAATGGCCGTCAGGATAAGAAGCGCCGTAAGCCAGTGCAGGCTGCGGGTGACGGTGCCAAAGCTGTTGGCGGTGTTATGCGTGGACATGGGCGCACTCCGGTTCGGGTTTTGGAGATCGTAGCTGGTTGAGCGGCATGGAGTAAGCGCTTGAAACGCACAAGGCCTGTGCGAAAGATTGCGAAGCGGGTGGCGCTGGGGTATTCCGGTTAAAACAGTTTTTGCGGAGGAACTATGAGCAGAGCATTCGTTTTCCCGGGGCAGGGGTCGCAGGCCATTGGAATGGGCCGCGCGCTGGCCGAGGCCTATCCGGCGGCGCGCGCGGTTTTCGACGCCGTGGATGACGCCTTGGGCGAAAAGCTGTCGGCGCTGATTTGGGACGGGGCGATCGAGGATTTGACCCTGACGCAAAACGCGCAGCCTGCGATTATGGCGACATCGATGGCCGCCCTTGCGGCGCTGGAGGCCGAGGGCCTTGGGATGTCGCATGTGTCGTTTGTGGCCGGCCATAGTTTGGGCGAGTATTCGGCGCTGTGTGCGGCGGGGTCGATTGGCCTAAGTGATACGGCGCGGTTGCTGCGCATTCGGGGGGCTGCGATGCAGGCGGCGGTGCCTGTGGGCATGGGCGCGATGGCGGCTGTGTTGGGGCTGGATTATGCGGCTGTGGTTGAGGTGGCTGCCGAGGCGGCAGGGGATGAGGTCTGTCAGGTTGCCAATGACAACGACCCCGCGCAGGTGGTGATTTCGGGGCATAAGGCGGCCGTTGAGCGGGCCTGTGAGATTGCCAAGGCACGCGGCGCCAAGCGGGCGCTGATGCTGCCAGTTAGCGCGCCGTTTCATTGTGCGTTGATGGAGCCTGCGGCGGCGGTGATGCGCGATGCGCTGGCGGGGGTTGTGCTGCGCGCGCCTGTCGTGCCTGTGGTGGTCAACGTGCGGGCCGAGGCGGTGAGCGACCCCGATACCTTGCGCGCGCTATTGGTAGAGCAGGTGACGGGCGAGGTGAAATGGCGCGCGTCGGTGCAATGGATGGCCACGGCGGGTGTGAGCGCGTTTTGGGAGATTGGGACGGGCAAGGCCCTTTCTGGGATGATCAAGCGGATCGAGAAAGAGACCGAGCAGCGCAATGCGGGCGGGCCGGAGGATATTGCTGGTTTGAAGGGCTGACGGTTTGCGGGGCAGGCAGCCGGGGGGCATCGCTGCCCCCCGGACCCCCCTGCGAGGTATTTTTGCCAAGATGAAATCTGGAAATGACGAGAAGTGAGGGCGGTAGATGTTTGATTTGACAGGTAAGAATGTGCTTGTGACGGGTGCATCGGGTGGCATTGGTGGTGATATTGCGCGGGCGTTGCATGGTGCGGGGGCGACGGTTGCGCTGTCGGGGACGCGCGAGGCACCGCTTGCGGCACTGGCGGCGGAATTGGGTGCCCGTGCCCATGTGGTGACTTGCAACTTGTCGGATGCGGCATCGGTAGAGGCGTTGCCCAAGGCGGCGGTGGCGGCGATGGGGTCGGTCGATGTGTTGGTCAATAACGCGGGCATCACGCGCGACAATTTGTTCATGCGGATGTCGGATGATGAATGGGCGTCTGTGTTGGAGGTGAACCTGACCTCGACGTTCCGGTTGTGCCGCGGGGTTTTGCGCGGGATGATGAAGGCGCGTTGGGGGCGGATTATTAATATTTCGTCGATCGTAGGGGCCACTGGCAATCCGGGGCAGGCGAATTATGCGGCCAGCAAGGCGGGCATGGTGGGGATGTCGAAGTCACTGGCCTATGAGGTGGCAAGTCGCGGGATTACGGTGAATTGTGTGGCGCCGGGGTTTATTGCCACTGCAATGACCGAGGCGTTGACGGATGACCAGAAGGGCAAGATTTTGACCCAGATCCCAGCGGGGCGGATGGGGAGTGCCGACGAGATTGCGGCGGCCTGTTTGTATTTGGCAAGCGTTGAGGCGGGCTATGTGACAGGGGCCACGCTGCATGTGAATGGTGGCATGGCGATGATTTAAGGGTGCATTTAAGCATCTGCTAGACTGGGGCTGTGGCGGGGGTATCCGCTGCAGCCTTTGTCATTTTTAGACCGCTGGTTTTGGGGCAAGGTCGCGGTAGGGGCAAATGTCGGCTGCAAACGGGACGTGGCGTTTGCGAAACGGGGTGGTTTGGACGGGGGTGGGGTCGCTGATCCGGTCCATGCGGAAATGGCGGAAATCGGTGCGCAGCGGGTCCCATGCCACCAGATACCACAAGGGTTGCAGGATCAGGAGCGCTTGGGGGTCGACCTGGCGCTGCGTTTGCGCGCCCGAGGCTGCGCGGTAATGAAAGCGCAGGGGGATTTGGCCCAAGAAGGCGGTTTCGAATGCAGGCAGCAGGGCGGGGTCGATGGGGCCTAGATCAGACAGGTCTTGGTGCGCAGAAAGCTGGCCGATGTGCAAGCTGTCGAGCATGCGGCGCAGGTCGCGGATTTTATCCGGTGGAAGGGATTTTTCGATTTTGGCGAGGCCTGCATCGGCGAGGTTGGAAAACGGCAGGTTTTGGGCGCTGCGCATGGCGGCAACGCTGATGAGGAGGGCGAAGACCTCGGCCACCGAGAGCCGCGCTGTGGTTTGAACCGATTGCGGGTCAAGCTGGAGGCCGCCGCCACGGCCGCTTTCGGAATGGATGGTGAAGCCGTCACCCCGCAGGGCGCAGATATCGCGCAAGATGGTGCGGCGTGACACGCCGACCGCCGCCGCGAGGTCATGGACCGTGGCGGTGCCAGAGCGGCGCAAGTGGCGCAGGATGGTGTCATGGCGAAGGCGGCTGTTCATGGTTTTGCCTAGCGGTTTTTGGTGACAAATTTTGTCACCAAAGCCGTTTAAGCAGGCCTTGAGTATAACAACAAGGAGAGTTTGATCATGCAGCGCACCCCCGTAAACCCTTGGGATTGGTCATTGAAGCTGGGATATAATCAGGCGGAAATCATTTCTGGCGTAACGCGGCAGGTGATTTGCGCGGGCCAAACGGCGGTCGATGGCGTGGGACAGCCGCAGCATTTGGGCGACATGCGCGGGCAGATTGGGCTTGCGCTGGATAACCTTGAGGCGGTGCTGGCGCGGGCGGATATGGGGCTGGGGGATGTTATCCGGCTGGGGGTGTTTACGACCGATGTTGATGAGGCGCTGAGGCATTTTGACCTGCTGGGGATGCGGTTTGGCGCGGTGCACGCGGCCCCGTCAATGACCCTGCTTGGGGTCAGCCGACTTGCGCTGCCGGGGATGATGTTTGAGATTGAGGCGACGGCGGCGGGCTAGCTGTGGACAAGGATTTTTTGAGCTTTCGGCGCGGGGCCCTTGATTTGGCCAAGGGAAAGGCGGTAGATCGCTATCGAAAGCGTTTGCCAATGCCTTAGACTGTGTTATAGGCGGCGCTGATAAGGCCAATGCGCGAAAAGCGCCTTGGTTTCCCGGTGCTTTTCCGGGGTGAGCCGCTCAGTTGAGCACGAGAAAAAAGATCGGGACTCCTCCCGTAACTGCATGAGGAAATGACATGAGCGACATCGCTGACCGCGTTAAGAAGATCGTCGTCGAGCATCTGGGCGTCGAAGAAGACAAGGTAGTTGAAAATGCCTCGTTTATTGACGATCTGGGCGCGGACAGCCTTGATACCGTTGAATTGGTCATGGCATTTGAAGAAGAGTTCGGGATTGAAATTCCGGACGACGCTGCAGAAACGATCCAGACCTTTGGCGACGCTTGCAAGTTCATCACCGGCGCTGTTTGATCAGCCTGGGCACGGGCCAAGGCCTTTGCCCTAAAGGTACAAAATACGGAACGGCACCCCTTTGCGGGTGCCGTTTTCGTTTCTAAACCAGCGCGCCGCCGTGGGTGGCGGGGTAGGCAATCGGGCAAAACACCGCTAGGACGGGCGCGTTTGCCGTGACCTTATGTTGCGCGGCGCGGGTATGCGGTGTATCTGTGCCCGCAGTTAGAATTATCATCTCTGAATAAAACTTACGGGGGGCGTCGATGCGTCGAGTGGTTGTCACGGGTCTGGGTATGGTCACACCGCTGGCTTGCGGGGTTGAGGAAACTTGGTCGCGGCTGATTGCGGGCCAGTCGGGTGCGGGGCCGATCACGCGGTTTGATCCTGCGGGGGTTATCACGCAATATGCCTGTGAAATTCCGCTGGGCGATGGCACGGATGGCACGTTTAACCCCGATGACTGGATGGAACCCAAAGACCGCCGCAAGGTTGATGATTTCATTTTGTATGGCATGACCGCCGCGGTGCAGGCCGTGCAGGATTCGGGCTGGGTGCCCGAGACGGAAGAGGACAAGCACCGCACGGGCGTGATGATCGGGTCGGGGATTGGCGGTTTGTCGTCGATTGCCGAAACGGCTGTTTTGATCAAGGAACGTGGGGCCAAGCGGGTTTCGCCGTTCTTCATTCCGGGTGCATTGATCAACTTGGTGTCGGGGCAGGTTTCGATTCGTTTTGGGTTCAAGGGCCCCAACCATGCGGTTGTGACGGCCTGTTCGACAGGGGCCCATGCGATTGGCGATGCGGCGCGGATGATTGCCTTTGATGATGCCGATGTGATGGTCGCGGGCGGCGCAGAAAGCCCGATTTCCGAGATTGGGATTGCGGGGTTTAACGCGTGTAAGGCGTTGAGCACGAAGCGCGCGGATGACCCGACCAAGGCGAGCCGCCCCTATGACGCCGACCGTGATGGGTTTGTTATGGGCGAAGGGGCGGGCGTTGTTGTGCTGGAAGAATACGAGCACGCCAAGGCGCGTGGTGCCAAGATTTATGCCGAAGTGTTGGGATACGGGTTGTCGGGCGATGCCTATCACATCACCGCACCAAGCGAAGATGGTGATGGTGGTTATCGGTCCATGCAAATGGCGATCAAACGCGCGGGGCTGACGCCTGCCGATATCGACTATATCAACGCGCATGGCACATCCACGATGGCCGACACGATTGAATTGGGCGCGGTGGAGCGGTTGATGGGCGATGCGGCGGCGGGGGCGACGATGAGTTCGACCAAATCCGCGATTGGGCATTTGCTGGGCGCGGCTGGCGCGGTTGAGGCGATTTTCTGTATTCTGGCCATTCGTGACCAAGTGGCACCGCCGACGATCAACCTTGATAACCCTGCGGTGACGCCAAAGCTGGACCTTGCACCGAACAAGGCGGTGAAGCGGAAGATTGACGTGGCCCTGTCCAATTCATTCGGGTTTGGCGGTACCAATGCCAGCCTGATCATGGGCAAGGTGCGCGCATAATGTGGAAGGCGATTGCGTCTAATGCGCTGACTTTGTTCATCGTCCTTTTGGTCATCGCCTCGGGGTTGTTGGCCTGGGGGCGGGAGGAATATTCGGGACCGGGGCCATTGGTCGATGGGGCCTGTGTCAAGGTGGAGCGTGGCGCGTCGCTGTCGTCGGTCAGCCGGACGTTGGAAACCAGCGGTGTGATTTCGGATGCGCGGATTTTCCGGATTGGTGCGGATTATTCGGGGCAGGGTGCGGGGCTGAAATTCGGCAGCTATCTGGTGCCTGCGGGCGCGTCGATGGTGCAGGTTTTGGACATTATCACGGCGGGTGGGCAATCAACCTGCGGGCGTGAAGTGAACTTCCGGATCGGGATTGCCTCGGCTGATGTGATTTTGCGTGAGCTGGACGCGGCCACGGACCGCTATGTCGAAGTGGTGAAGTTTGACCCTGCTGTCGATGCTGTGCCGCAAGATTATGTAGACGCGGTGGAGGATAAGGATTTGCGCTACCGCGTGACGCTGGCCGAAGGTGTGACATCCTGGCAAGTGGTGGAGATGCTGAAACGTGCCGAGTTTTTGGACGGTACGATTGCCGAAGTGCCAGCCGAAGGCAGCCTTGCGCCCGACAGTTATGAGGTGGTGCGGGGCGGTGACCGCGCGGTGCTGGCGGCGGCGATGGCCGAGCGGCAAACGCGGATTTTGGCCGAGTTTTGGGCCGAGCGGGCCGAGGGTTTGCCCTATGCCAGCCCCGAGGAGGCGCTGATTATGGCGTCGATCGTGGAAAAGGAAACCGGTATTGCCGAGGAACGCAAACAGGTGGCCAGCGTGTTTGTGAACCGGTTGCGCAAGGGGATGAAGTTGCAGACCGACCCCACGGTGATTTACGGCGTGACCAATGGCGAAGGCATTTTGGGGCGGGGACTGCGGCAATCGGAACTGCGTCGCGAGACGCCTTATAATACTTATGTTATCAATGGTTTGCCGCCAACCCCGATTGCCAACCCCGGCCGGTTGAGCATTGAGGCCGCATTGAACCCTGATGACACGCCGTTTATTTTCTTTGTGGCCGATGGTACGGGCGGCCATGCTTTTGCTGTGACGCTGGAAGACCATAACGCCAATGTGGCGAAATGGCGCGCGATTGAGGCGCAGCAAGGCAAGGATGAAGCGACAGGCGTGCAGGGGAACTGAGCCGTTCGTTAACAGAACGTGAAGGCTGCGCTCAGTTAAGATATTGATTTTACAGTGAAATAGCTTGACTTACCGCACGGTCTGCGGTAGGACTTAAGGCATGCTAGAAGACGTGGGCAAGCAGCGCGGGGGAAACCCTGACGCTGCTTTTTCATGTCTCTCGTTTGGGCAGCGAGAGAGGCATGGGCACCAAACCAATGACAAAGATTTTCCAAGAGGAAGACGGGCGGATAGCGGCTTTGCTGAACGCCACTGAAGATATGTACCGCGACGCAGGTGTCGAGCTGGCGCGGGCGGTGAAGGCGGCCAAATCGGGTGCACCCTGTGATGCGAAAACCGCGTTGCAAGCGGTGCGGGACCTGAAGGCCGCGTTTCAATTGGCAATGGAAGAAGGGACTAAAATTGAAAAACTCCGCAAAGAGACTTCGGCCGCTATTGGGGAAGACATCCTCGATCTTGACGCCGCACGCGATGAAATCGGGCGCAGGTTGGCTCGCCTCCGTGGGGCCGGAGGAGGTGAATGAGTTTTTGGCGGGCTTGGGCGATAATGCGCTTTTGGCCCTGCCGTGGATGTTTGAATTTTGGGCGCTGCCGCATCAGTTGCCGCCCGAAGGCGCGTGGAAAAGCTGGGTGATTATGGGGGGGCGCGGGGCAGGCAAAACCCGCGCGGGCGCGGAATGGGTGCGCGGGCAGGTGGAAGGCGCGCAGCCGATGGATGCGGGGCGCGCGCGCTGTGTGGCGCTGGTTGGTGAGACCGTTGATCAGGTCCGTGATGTGATGGTTTTTGGGGAGAGCGGGATTTTGGCGTGTTCCCCGCCCGATAGGCGCCCGAAATGGGAGGCGGGGCGCGAGCGGCTGGTTTGGGAGAACGGGGCCGAGGCGCGGGTCTATTCCGCCAGCAACCCTGAAAAGCTGCGTGGCCCGCAGTTTGATGCGGCTTGGGTCGATGAGTTGGCGAAATGGCCGAATGCGCAGAACACTTGGGATATGCTGCAATTTGCGCTGCGTTTGGGCGAGCATCCGCAGCAGGTGGTCACGACAACGCCACGCAACGTCGAGGTGTTGAAGGCAGTGTTGAAAAACCCGTCGACTGTAAGCACCCATGCGCCGACACAGGCCAACCGCGCGAATTTGGCCGCGTCTTTCCTTGAAGAAATCGAGCGGCGCTATGCCGGCACGGCCACGGGGCGGCAGGAAATGGACGGGGTGCTGCTGGAGGAAGCCGAGGGCGCGATGTGGAGCCTTGCACGGCTGGAGGCGGGCCGCGTTGAGCGCGCGCCTGCGTTAAGCCGGATTGTGGTGGCCGTGGACCCGCCAGTAACGGGGCATGCGGGATCGGACGAATGCGGGATTTTGGTGGTGGGGGCAGTGACGGACGGGCCGCCGCAGACATGGCGCGCCTATGTGCTGGAGGATGCCAGTGTCAAATCAGCCTCGCCCGACGCTTGGGCGCGGGCGGTGATTGCGGCGGCGAACCGACATCAAGCCGACCGCGTGGTGGCCGAGGTGAACCAAGGCGGCGATATGGTGGAAAGCATCATCCGCCAGATTGACCCGCTGGTCGCCTACCGCGCCGTGCGGGCCACGCGGGGCAAAACTGTGCGGGCCGAGCCTGTGGCAGCACTTTATGAGCAAGGCCGCGTGCTGCATCTGCCCAACCTTGGCAAGCTGGAGGACCAGATGTGCCTGATGACGGGCACGGGGTTTCAAGGCAAGGGCAGCCCCGACCGCGTGGATGCGCTGGTTTGGGCGCTGACGGATTTGATTTTGGATGCGTCTGCGACATGGCAGCGACCCACCGTTCGGCCACTTTAACGCTTTTTAATCAAATTGGTTCAGATTTGGTTTCAAGCCGAGGGGCAAGGGCGCCCCAAACGGGGGCCGCAGATGGCCCCCGACAAAAGACAAAAGGAGCAGACCCAGATGGTTTTCGATTTCCTGAAACGCAGCGCGCCCGTGGTGCCGGAACAAAAGGCATCGGCAACGGGGCCGGTGATTAATTATTCCGGTTCGGGGCGCGTGGCCTGGAGCCCGCGTGACACGGTCAGCCTGACCAAGACGGGTTTTCTTGGCAACCCGATCGGGTTTCGCGCGGTCAAGTTAATTGCCGAAACGGCGGCGTCGATCCCGTTGGTGTTGCAAGATTGCGAGCGGCGGTTTGACGTGCATCCGATGCTGTCGCTGATGACGCGCCCGAACCCAGTGCAAGGCCGCGCCGAGCTGTTCGAGGCGGTGTATGGCCAGCTTTTGCTGTCGGGCAATGCCTATCTGGAGGCGGTTCAGGGTGCGGCTTTGTTGCCTGCCGAATTACATGTGTTGCGGTCGGACCGGATGAGCCTTGTTCCTGGCGCAGATGGTTGGCCGGTGGCCTATGACTATACCGTTGGCAACCGCAAGCACCGTTTTGATATGACGGGCGGCGTGACCCCGATTTGCCATATCCGCAATTTCCACCCGCAAGATGACCATTACGGGTTTTCGCCGATGCAGGCGGCGGCGGTGGCGTTGGATGTGCATGTGGCGGCAAGCCATTGGTCCAAGGCGCTTTTGGACAATGCGGCGCGGCCCAGCGGGGCGTTTGTGTACAAAGGCGCGGACGGGCAATCGCAGCTGTCGACGGATCAGTATGACCGTTTGTTGAACGAGATGGCATCGCACCACCAAGGCGCGCGCAATGCGGGGCGGCCTATGTTGCTGGAAGGGGGCCTTGACTGGAAGCCGATGGGGTTTAGCCCGTCGGATATGGAGTTCCAGAAAACCAAAGAGGCGGCGGCGCGGGAAATTGCGATCGCCTTTGGGGTGCCGCCGATGCTGTTGGGGATACCGGGGGATGCGACCTATGCCAATTACCAAGAGGCGAACCGCGCGTTTTTCCGGCTGACGGTGTTGCCGTTGGTGTCCAAGGTCACGGCAAATCTGTCGCATTGGTTGTCGGGTTTCAGCGGCGAAGAGGTCGCGTTGAAGCCCGACATGGACCAGGTTCCCGCCTTGGCGACGGAACGTGACCAGCAATGGGCGCGGGTCGGGGCGGCGGATTTCCTGACCCCTGCGGAAAAGCGCGCAATCTTGGGGCTGCCTTCTTTGGCTGGCGATGAATGAGCCCGCGCGGCAAGGAGGCCGGCGGCTCGCGCTATTTATACGACAGCTTTGATGCGGCAACGGCGCGGATCGAGGCGAATGAGCGGGTGGCCGATGAACGCTGGTCGGGGCTGGAATACCGGCTTGGCCAGATTGAGGGCACGCTGGACCGGCTGGAGCGCCGGATCTGGTTGGGCGTCTACGGGGTTGCGGCGTTTCTGTTGGCGCAGGGGGCCGAGGCGGTACTGAATGCGGCGATGAGGTAAAGATATGGGATATATGGACAATCACGGCGCACCCGAGCGCAAGTTTCATCTGCCGGAGGCGGGGCTGGTCGTGACGGATGGCACGCGGATCGAAGGCTATGCCAGCCTGTTTGGCAAACGCGACCAAGGCGGCGATGTGGTGCAAAAAGGCGCTTATGCCATCAGCCTGAAGGCGTTGGCGGGGGCGGGGCGGCGGGTGAAAATGCTGTGGCAGCATGACCCCGCGCAACCCATCGGCGTCTGGGATGAGGTGCGCGAGGATAGCACGGGCCTGTACGTCAAAGGCCGCATCCTGACCGATGTGGAAAAGGGGCGCGAGGCGGCGGCGTTACTGGCGGCAGGGGCGATTGATGGGCTTTCCATCGGCTATCGCACCTTGCGGGCCGAAAAGGATAGCAAGGGCCAACGGCTTTTGTCGGAACTGGAGCTTTGGGAGGTGTCGCTGGTGACCTTTCCGATGCTGGCAGAGGCACGGGTGGCGGCAAAGGCCGATGCGCCTGCCGACATTTGGACCGATCTGGCGCAAGTCTTTGACGATGCGCGCCGAGACCTAGCCGCGCGTTAAAGCGGCTTTCACGACTGAAACCCAACGAGGGGAATTGAGATGACCGAGGTAAAAACTCGGGCCGGGGAAGATATGTCCTCAGCCCTGCATCCGGGTGCGGAAGTGAAATCCGCCATGACCGGATTTTTGAAGGAATTCAGCAACTTTCAGGCCGAAGTGAAGACAGCGTTGCAACAACAGGAAGAGCGTATGACCATGCTTGATCGCAAAACGATGACTTACGGGCGTCCAGCCCTTTCGGCACATGCCGAGGTAGAAGTGCCCCACAAGAAAGCCTTTGACGCCTATTTGCGTTCGGGCGACGATGACGGCCTGCGCGGTCTTGTGCTGGAGGGCAAGGGGCTGAACGTGGCTGTGAATGCCGAGGGTGGCTATTTGGTGGACCCGCAGACCGCCGAGACCATTCGGTCCAGCCTGAAATCCACCTCGTCGATCCGTGCGATTGCGAATGTGGTGCAGGTTGAGGCGACGTCGTTTGACGTGCTGATCGACCATACCGATGTGGGGTCGGGTTGGGCCACGGAAAGCGGGCCGCAAGTGGAAACCGGCACACCTGCGATTGAGCGTATTTCGATCCCGCTGCATGAACTGTCGGCGATGCCGAAAGCCAGCCAGCGTTTGTTGGATGACAGTGCGTTTGACGTTGAGGGTTGGCTTGCAGGCCGGATTGCCGACAAGTTTATGCGCGCCGAGGCGGCATCGTTTGTGGCGGGTGATGGCGTGGACAAGCCGCGCGGGTTTTTGAACCATACCAGCGTGGCCGAAGGCGTTTGGACCTGGGGCAATCTGGGTTATATCGCGACGGGTGAGGCGGGTGATTTTGCGGCCGCCAACCCCGCCGATGCGGTGGTCGATCTGGTCTATGCGCTGGATGCGACCTACCGCGCCAATGCGTCGTTTGTCATGAATTCGAAAACTGCGGGCGCTGTGCGCAAGATGAAGGATGCGGATGGTCGTTTCCTGTGGTCGGACGGACTGGCTGCGGGCGAGCCTGCGCGCCTGATGGGATACCCTGTGCTGATTGCCGAGGATATGCCGGATATTGCGGCGGGTGCCTATGCGATTGCCTTTGGTGACTTTGCCAATGGCTACACAATCGCCGAACGCCCTGACCTGCGCGTCATGCGTGACCCCTTTAGCGCGAAACCGCATGTTTTGTTCTATGCGACCAAGCGCGTGGGCGGCGACGTTTCCGATTTTGCGGCGATCAAACTGCTGAAATTCGCCGTGTCCTAACCGGCGCGCGCGAAGGCCCGACCCCAAGGTTTGGGGTCGGGTTTGGGCGCGCACTGGGGTTCGACCCTGACCCGGGTCGTCTAGCTGCTCCCCCCCCAAACGAGCGATGCGGGGTGCGCGTCCAAGGCTTTAGGCCCTGCAATTGGGCAGATTTTTCGGAGAGAGAAGCATGATGTTGATCGAGCAAACGACGGTTCCCACAGAGGCTTTGCCCGTGCAGGCGCTGAAAAACCATCTGCGGCTTGGCACCGGGTTTGCCGATGACGGGATGCAAGACGGGTTGATCGAAAGCTATTTGCGCGCAGCGTTGGCCGCGATTGAAGGGCGGATTGGCAAGGCGCTGATTGCGCGGGATTTCAGTTGGACCCTTGAGGAATGGCGCGGCGGGGCGGAGCAAGCCTTGCCTGTGGCACCCGTGGCCAACATCACGCGGATTTCGCTGCTGGACTGGGATGGGAATGCCGAGATTGTGCCGCAATCGTTGTACCGTTTGGTGCAAGATACGCACCGGCCCCGCGTGCAGGCCACGGGATATATGCTGCCGCAAGTGCCGATGGGGGGCACCGTTCAGATCGGGTTTGTTGCAGGCTTTGGCGCGGACTGGGGGGATGTACCAGCCGACCTTGCGCAAGCGGTCTTGATGCTGGCGGCCGAATATTATGAGCGTCGCCATGAGGGCGGGCAGCGCGGCGAAGGTGGTTTGCCGTTTGGCGTGGTTACGCTGATCGAGCGCTGGCGCACAGTGCGGGTTCTGGGTGGGGCGGGCGCATGAAGCTGGTACATTTGTCACGCGCGCTGGTGCTGGAGGGGGCTGTCGAGGCATCCGATGGGATGGGCGGGATTGCGGTGACTTGGGCACCTTTGGGCACGCTGTGGGCCGAGGTTTTGCCCGGCACGGGGCGCGATACGGCGGGCGAAGAGGTGGTCTTAACGACCGTGCCCTACCGCATCACCGTGCGCGGTGCGCCGCAGGGGGCAGGGTCGCGGCCAAAGGTGGGCCAGCGGTTTCGTGATGGCAGCCGCCTGTTCACCATTCTGGCCGTGACCGAGCGGGACGAGGCCGCGCGCTATTTGGTTTGCTTTGTTCGAGAGGAGACACCGGCATGAGTTACGGTGCGGCGGCAGCGCTTCAGGCTGCAATCTATACGCGATTGACGGGTGCGCCTGCGCTTGCGGGGGTGTCGGTGGTGGACGCCATTCCATCGGGGGGCGGGACGGGGACGTTTGTGCTGATTGGCCCCGAGGATGTGATCGACCAATCGGACCAAAGCGGCGGCGGGGCCGAGCATCGGCTGGTTGTGGCGGTGATTTCGGACGCGGCGGGGTTTGCGGCTGCCAAGGATGTGGCGGTGGCCGTGTCGGATGCGCTGATTGATGCGCCGCTGGTCCTGACGCGGGGGCATCTGGTGGGCTTGCGGTTTTTGCGCGCCAAGGCGGTGCGGTTGGACGAAGGCGGTGCGCGCCGGATTGATCTGAGCTTTCGGGCGCGGATCGAGGATTGATGTTTGGCCCCGAGGGGTCGTGGTTTTTGAAAATGGAGACGTGCGATGGCTGTTCAAAGTGGCAAGGATCTGCTGATCAAACTGGATATGGTTGGCGACGGGAGTTTTGAGACGATTGCGGGGCTGCGCGCCTCACGCATCAGTTTCAACGCCGAAACGGTGGATGTGACCAGCCTGGAAAGCACGGGCGGGTGGCGTGAGTTGTTGGCGGGCGCGGGCGTGAAAACCGCGTCGATTTCGGGGTCGGGGGTGTTTCGCGATGCCAGCACCGATGAACGCGCGCGCCAGATATTCTTTGACGGGGAAATCCCGTTGTTTCAGGTGATTATCCCCGATTTTGGTGTGATCGAAGGGGCGTTTCAACTGTCGTCGATCGAATACGCGGGCAGCCATAACGGCGAGGCGACCTATGAGATGACGATGGCATCGGCAGGTGCCCTGACGTTCACGGCGCTGTAATGGCGAACCCTTGGACAGGCGAGGTGGCGGTGGTGCTGGATGGCAAGCGCCATGTGGCCAAGCTGACGCTGGGGGCGCTGGCCGAGTTGGAGGCCGTGCTGGAAACCGGATCGCTGATTGAATTGGTGGAACGGTTCGAGACGGGGCGGTTTTCGACGCGCGATGTGCTGGCGCTGTTGGTGGCGGGCTTGCGCGGGGGGGGGTGGCAGGGGACTGCCGCCGACCTGCGGTCTGTGGACATTGGCGGTGGGCTGGTCGAGGCAGCACGGGCGGCGGCAGAGTTGTTGGCGCGCGCGTTCGCCACGCCGGGCGAGACATGACAGGGATTGATTGGGCCGCGCTTATGCAGGTGGGGCTGCATGGATTGGGAATGCAGCCAGACGCATTTTGGCGGCTGACCCCGGTGGAGCTGCGCATCAAGCTGGGGGCGCAGGCGGGCAGTGGCCCCTTGACCCGCGCGCGCCTGGATGAGCTGGCGCGTGCCTTTCCGGATGTAAAGAAAGGGCAGAAAGATGGCTGATATATCGGGTTTAGAAGATCAGATTGCGGCGCTGGAAGTGTCGCTGGACGGGGCTGGTGGGATGGTTGGCGCGTTTGAAGGCGAGCTGTCGCGGATGCGCGAAAGTTTGGTCTTTACGGGGCGCGAGGTGAACACGTTGTCCACCAGCATTGGTGGGGGCTTGCGCCGCGCGTTTGACGGGTTGGTGTTTGACGGGGTCAAGCTGTCGGATGCGTTGCGCGGTGTCGCGCAGACGATGATGGACACGGTGTATTCGGTGGCGATGAAGCCGGTTCAAAACGCATTGGGCGGGTTGGTTGCCAACGGAATGAACGCGCTGTTGGGCGGGCTGATGCCTTTTGCTGATGGGGCGAGTTTTTCGCAAGGCCGCGTGATGCCGTTCGCCAAGGGGGGGGTGGTCGCACAGCCGACCAATTTTCCGATGCGCGGCGGCATGGGGTTGATGGGCGAGGCGGGGCCCGAGGCGATTATGCCGCTGGCGCGCGGGGCCGATGGGCGTTTGGGCGTGCAAGCGGGCGGCGGGGGGCGTGCGGTGACGGTGGTGATGAACATCTCCACCCCCGATGTCGCAGGCTTTCAACGCAGCCAAAGCCAGATCGCAGCGCAGGCATCACGTGCGCTGGGGCGTGGGCAACGGAACAGGTAAGGGCGGACTATGGGATTTCATGACATACGGTTTCCGGCGAATTTGAGCTTTGGGTCGGTTGGTGGGCCAGAGCGGCGCACCGAGATTGTGACGCTGGCCAACGGGTTTGAGGAGCGTAACACACCTTGGGCTCATTCGCGTAGGCGCTATGACGCGGGGGTCAGCCTGCGCAGTCTGGATGACGTCGAGGCGCTGATTGCGTTTTATGAGGCGCGGCGGGGGCAGTTGTTCGGCTTTCGCTGGAAGGATTGGTCTGATTTCAAATCCTGCTTGCCGTCGAAGGTGCCTTCGTCCGTGGATCAGAATATCGGCTTGGGCGATGGCGAGCGTTTGACGTTTTCGCTGTCGAAAACCTATCAGTCGGGCGAGCAAAGCTATACCCGCCCGATTGTGAAACCGGTTTTGGGCACGGTGTTGGTGGCGATTGATGGCGACCCCAAGGTGGAAACGCTGGAGTTTTCGGTGGATACCACGACAGGGGTGATCAGCTTTCCCACGCCGCCCGATCCGGGGGTGCGCATTACGGCGGGGTTTGAATTTGACGTGCCGGTGCGGTTTGATACGGACCGTATCCAAACCTCGGTCGCATCGTTCAAGGCCGGTGATGTGCCGAATGTGCCTGTGCTGGAGCTTCGGGTTTGATGGCGGGGTCGGAAGGGCTGTACGCGCATCTGGAAACCGGCATCACGACCGTTTGCCGCGCATGGGAGATTGCGCGCAAGGACGGGGCTTGGTTTGGGTTTACCGATCATGACACCGATCTGGCCTTTGGCGGGCAGGTCTATAAGGCCAATTCGGGGCTGACGGCGCGGGCGTTGCAACAAACCACGGGCCTATCGGTGGACAATACCGAGGCGATTGGTGCGCTGTCTGATTTGGGTGTGACCGAGGCCGATATTCTGGCGGGGCGGTTCGATGGTGCTGCGCTGACGGGGTGGGAGGTGAACTGGACCAATCCAGACGATCGTGCCGTGACGTTTCGCGGCACGATTGGCGAGATTACTCGGGCGGCGGGCGCATTTCAGGCGGAATTGCGGGGGTTGACCGAAGGGTTGAACCAACCGCAGGGCCGCGCGTTTCAACGCAGTTGCCCCGCTGTTTTGGGGGATGCGAAGTGCGGGTTTGACGTGCTGCAAACCGGTTTTTCGGTGGAATTGTCGGTTGAGGCAATTGCGGAAAACCGCGTGCTGGGCTTTGCCGGATTGGCCGAGTTTGATGACCGCTGGTTTGAAAAGGGGCGTTTGGTTGTGTTGTCGGGTGCGGCCACTGGGGTGGTTGGGATCATCAAGAATGATCGGATCGGGGCCGATGCGCGCAAGGTGGAGTTGTGGCAGAATATCGGGCCGATGCTGGTTGAAGGTGATTTGGTGCGGCTGGAGGCGGGCTGTGACAAGCGCGGTGAAACCTGCCGGTTCAAGTTTGACAACTTCCTGAATTTCCGCGGCTTTCCTGATATTCCAGGCGAGGATTGGCTGACCTCCTATCCCAGCGCGTCCCAGACCAACACGGGCGGGAGTTTGGTGCGATGACGCCGCGCCAAGCCCGCATTGTGGCCGAGGCGCGGGGCTGGATTGGCACGCCTTATGTGCATCAGGCCAGCTGTAAAGGGGCAGGGACCGATTGTCTGGGTCTGCTGCGCGGGGTGTGGCGGGCGGTTTTGGGCAATGAGCCGGAAGTGGTGCCCGCCTATACCGCCGATTGGTCCGAGCCGGGGCGCGATGAGGTGCTGCTGGCTGCGGCCTTGCGCTGGTTGCGGCCTGTGGCCAAGGGCGATGAGGCTGCGGGTGATATTTTGCTGTTTCGCATGCGCGCGGGCAGCGTGGCCAAACATTTGGGCATCGCGGGCGACATCGCCCCGCGCGCCAGCTTTATCCATGCCTATACGGGGCATGGTGTCATTGAAAGCCCGCTGTCAGAGCCGTGGGCGCGCCGCGTGGTTGCGCGGTTTGAACTACCTTAAGGAGTGCTGTGAATGGCGACGATTCTGCTTTCGGCCGTAGGGGCCGCCGCGGGTGCGGGGTTTGGCGGCACGGTGTTGGGCCTGTCGGGGGCTGTGATTGGCCGTGCTGTTGGGGCAACCTTGGGGCGCGTGATTGACCAGCGTTTGATGGGGTCAGGGTCCGAGGCGGTGGAGACCGGCCGGATCGAGCGGTTTCGCCTGACGGGTGCATCTGAAGGGGCGGCCATTCCGCAGATTTACGGGCGCATGCGCACGGCGGGGCACATCATTTGGGCCACGCAGTTTGAAGAAACCTCGTCGACCAGTGGTGGCGGCAAGGGCGCGCCCAAGCCAAAGGTGACGAGCTATTCCTATACCGTCAGCTTTGCCGTGGCGCTGTGTGAAGGGGAGATCTCAAACATTGGCCGGATGTGGGCAGATGGTGTTGAGGTGGACCCCGACATGATTAACCTGCGGGTTTACCGCGGGACCGATGACCAATTGCCTGACCCCAAGATCGAAGCGGTGGAAGGTGCGGGCAATGCGCCGGCCTATCGCGGGATCGCCTATGTGGTGGTCGAAGGGCTTGATATTTCACGCTTTGGCAACCGCGTGCCGCAAATGACATTTGAGGTCGTGCGCCCGGCACAAGGCCAATATGCGGCGACCACGACCGATTTGACGCGGGCTGTGCGGTCTGTCGCGATGATGCCCGGCACGGGGGAATATGCGCTGGCCACAACACCGCTGCATTACGATTATGGGCCGGGGCTGGCGCAAAGTGCCAATGTGAACTCACCCTCGGGCAAGACGGATTTCACGACTTCCCTTGCGCAGTTGCGGGGGGAATTGCCGAATGTGACGTCGATTTCGTTGATCGTGTCGTGGTTTGGCAATGATCTGCGCTGTGGGACCTGTTTGGTGGAACCGAAGGTGGAGCAAAACACCAAGGACGCTACGGGTATGGCGTGGCGCGCGGGTGGGATTGCGCGGGCGGCCGCATCGGAAATTGTGCAGGTTGCAGGGCGGCCGATCTATGGTGGTACCCCGTCGGATGCGTCGGTGATTGAAGCCATCCAAGCGGTACGGGATGGCGGGCAAGAGGTGATGTTTTATCCGTTTATCCTGATGGACCAGCTGGAGGGCAACACGCTGCCCGATCCGTATTCCGATGCTGTAGGTCAGCCGAAACTGCCGTGGCGCGGGCGGATCACGCTTTCATCTGCGCCCGGGCGTGACGGGGGGCCTGACCGCAGCGCGGCAGCCGAGGCAGAAGTTGCCGATTTCTTTGGCACCGCTGCGGGTTCAGATTTTGCGGTGGCGGGTGGGGTGGTCAGCTATAGCGGGCCGTCTGAGTGGCGTTATCGCCGTTTTGTGCTGCATTATGCGCATTTATGTGCGGCGGCGGGTGGTGTGGACGCGTTTTGCATCGGGTCGGAAATGCGGGGGCTGACGCAGATTCGCGGGGCGGGTGACAGCTTTCCGGCTGTCGCGGCCATGCGCCAGCTTGCAGCGGATGTGCGGAGCATTTTGGGGCCAGACACCAAGATCAGCTATGCGTCAGATTGGACCGAATATTTCGGCTATCAGACGGATGGGAATGTCTATTTCCACCTTGATCCATTGTGGGCCGATCCGAATATCGACTTTATCGGCATCGACAATTACATGCCGCTATCGGATTGGCGCGATGGCGATGATCACGCGGATGCTGGGTTCAAGGCGGTCTATGATCTGGACTACCTTGGCGGCAACGTCTTGGGCGGCGAGGGCTATGACTGGTACTATGACAGCGCCGAGGGCGAGGCGGCACAGCGCCGGTTGCCGATTGAGGACGGCGCGTATGGCGAGCCGTGGGTCTACCGCTAT
The DNA here is from genome assembly GCF_000420745.1 of Pseudorhodobacter ferrugineus DSM 5888. Classification (GTDB taxonomy): domain Bacteria; phylum Pseudomonadota; class Alphaproteobacteria; order Rhodobacterales; family Rhodobacteraceae; genus Pseudorhodobacter; species Pseudorhodobacter ferrugineus. The sequence goes on along the minus strand of NZ_ATVN01000014.1, from coordinate 28,012 downwards.
AAGGATTTGAAAAGCTGGTGGTTGAATGACCATTATGAGCGGATTGGGGGCGTGCGGCAGGCTGTGGCGACCGATTGGCTGGCACAATCGAAACCGATCCGGTTTACCGAATACGGCTGTGCGGCGATGGATAAGGGGGCGAACCAGCCCAACAAGTTTCTGGACCCGAAATCATCGGAATCGAGCCTGCCCAAATATTCTAACGGGCGGCGCGATGATGTGATGCAGATGCAGTACTTGAGGGCGATGGCGCTGACCTGGGGCAATCCTGAGAACAATCCGGTATCAACGGTTTATGCCGCCCCGATGCTGGATATGGACCGCGCGCATGTCTGGGCATGGGATGCGCGCCCTTTTCCGCAGTTTCCAAACAACACCAACCTTTGGGCGGATGGTGAAAACTATTCGCGCGGCCATTGGCTGACGGGGCGCAGCGCAAACCAGCCGCTGTCGATTGTAGTGGCCGAGATTTGCGAACGATCGGGGTTGCATGATTTTGACGTGTCGGGCCTGTTTGGCGTCGTGCGCGGCTATGCGCCCGAAGGGGTTGGCACGGCGCGGGCGGCGTTGCAGCCGCTAATGCTGGCTTACGGGTTTGAGGCGATTGAGCGTGAAGGCCAGTTGATTTTCCAGATGCGTGGCGCGCAAAAGCCTGTTGCGATTGACCCTGAACACCTTGTCGAGGTGGATGAAGATGCGGGAACCTTTGAAACCACCCGCGCGCCCGAGGCGGAAACCGCGGGCCGCGTGCGGATGAATTTCATCGAGGCCGAGGCAGATTTTGCGCAGCGGCAGGTAGAGGCGATTTTTCCGGATGAAGAGAGCTTTGGCGTGTCGCAAAGCGATCTTGCGCTGACTGATGCCGAAGGGCGCAGCATTGCCGAACGCTGGTTGTCCGAGGCACGGGTTGCGCGGGATGTGGCGCGGTTCAGTCTGCCACGGTCGCTGGCGCGTTTGGGGGCTGGGGATATTCTGGACCTGAGCGGCACAACCTACCGCATTGACCGCATTGAACAAACCGAGGCGGCAATGGTCGAGGCGTTGCGGGTTGAGCGGTCGGTTTACGAGCCGTCAGACGCGATAGATGCGCGGCGGCAGGTCAGCCAGTTTGTGCCATCTGTTCCCGTCTTTCCAGTGTTTTTAGACCTGCCATTACTGACAGGTGCAGAGGTGGAACATGCGCCGCATATCGCGGTGACTGCAAAGCCCTGGCCGCAATCGGTTGCGGTGTGGAGCGCTGTGCAAGATGCGGGCTATGCCCTGAACCGTTTGGTGCCGCGCCCTGCAGTCTTGGGGGTGACGCAATCGGTGTTGGCGAATGCGCCGACTGGCATTTGGGATCGTGGCCCTGCGCTGCGGGTTAAACTGAGCTATGGCACGCTCGCATCGGCTGACAGGTCCAGCGTTTTGGACGGGGCAAATGTGATTGCCATTGGCGATGGCAGTTCCGCAAATTGGGAGGTGTTACAATTTGCCGATGCAAGCCTTGTTGAACCTGGTGTTTATGACCTTTCAATGCGGTTGCGTGGTCAGCTTGGCACCAACGGCATTATGCCGGAAAGCTGGCCGGAGGGCAGCATTATCGTGTTGCTCGACGGGGCCGTTTCGCAGATTGACCTTGCCCAATCGGCGCGGGGCCTTGCCCGAAACTACCGGATCGGGGCTGCGGCGCGTGGGGTGGATGATGTGAACGTCTTGCACCGCATAGAGGCGTTTGCGGGGATTGGATTGCGGCCTTATGCGCCTGCGCATTTACGCACAACGGCGCAGGCGAATGGCGATATTGCAGTCACTTGGGTGCGGCGTACGCGGATTGACGGCGACAGCTGGGATTCGTTTGAGGTGCCGTTAGGTGAAGCGCAAGAGGCTTATGTCCTGCGGGTTCTGGCTAGTGGGTCAGTTGTCCGAGAGGTCGTGACAAGTGGCACGAGTTGGACCTATCCGATCGCCATGCAAACGGCAGATTCCGCAGGCGGCGCGCTGGGTGTGTCTGTGGCGCAGCTGTCTGACAGGTTTGGCCCAGGGGTTTTTGTCGGTCTGGACGTCTAAGCGCACATGCGACAGGTCATGCACGGAGATATCATTGCGGCTGCAAGGGCGCTGGTTGAAATCCCGTCACCCGAAAGGGCGGCGGCGATTTCGGCCATGTTTTACCGCGCCCATAGTGCGGATAAAATCATGAAACACACTGGGATGCCGCATCAGGCATGGGGAAATGGCAGCCTTTTGGCTGCAACCCAGCCAAGGCCCAACTTGCCAGAGCCTAGCCTGAGCAACATGGACTATCTGCGCGCTTTGCAGCAAATTTTGACGGCATTGATTGACTGGAAATGTGAACGCGACCCGTCACTTCGGCGTTATGGCCGCTGAATTTTTGTGTGCTATGTGGACGTTTGTAGGCGTTTGCGACTATAGTCAAAGACTTGCAAATCCGGAGAGACGCAATGGCAAAGAACAAGCAGAACGTGGCAACGATTGACCCTGTTTGGCAGCGCATTTGCGAAGAGTCGGTCCAGGCGATTGCCGCTGAACCGCTTTTGGGTGGTTTGATCCATTCAAGTGTTTTGCACCACCCGTCATTTGAACGCACTCTGGCCTATCGGTTTTCGCTAAAACTTGCGTCTGGCGAAATGAGCGAACAAATCCTGCGGGAAATCGCTGATGAAGCCTTTGCAGAGGCACCAGAGCTGGGGCAATTTGCCCGTGCAGATATCACGGCGGTGTTTGAACGTGATCCTGCTTGCAGCCGCTATTTGCAACCGTTGCTTTTCTTCAAAGGATATCAAGCGGTTCAGGCCTATCGGATTGGCCATTGGCTTTGGCAGCAGGGCAGGCGCGATCTGGCCTATTTTGTGCAAATGCGCGTGTCAGAGGTGTTTGGCGTCGATATTCATCCGGCGGCCCAAATTGGTCGGGGCATTATGATCGACCACGCGCATTCGATTGTTATTGGTGAAACGGCTGTGGTTGGCAACAACGTGTCGATGCTGCATTCGGTGACATTGGGCGGCACAGGTAAAGAAGATGGTGATCGACACCCCAAGATTGGTGACGGGGTTTTGATTGGTGCGGGCGCCAAGGTGTTGGGGAATATCAAGGTTGGACATTGTTCCCGCATCGCGGCGGGATCGGTTGTGCTGCAAGATATTCCGTGCTGCAAAACGGTCGCGGGCGTGCCTGCGCGGGTTGTGGGTGAGGCGGGCTGTGACCAGCCATCGATCACGATGGATCAGGTGTTTCACGACCACGGGTAAAGCTACCTAGATGCTATAGAATAGGCCCGAGCATTGTTATGCCCGGGCCTTTTTCGTTTAGATGTTCAGGTTTATGCCAACATCGCCATTGGATTTTCAAGGTTATCAATGACCGCTGCCAAGAAGGCTGCGCCCAAGGCTCCGTCAATAACGCGGTGATCGACGGACAATGTCATCGACATCACAGTCGCCACAACTACTTCACCCGCCGCATTCACAACAGGCTTTTTCACGCCAGCCCCCACCGCAAGGATCGACCCGTGCGGTGGGTTAATGACGGCGTCGAAATTGTCGATGCCCATCATCCCGAGGTTGGAAATCGCAAAGCTGCCGCCTTGGTATTCATGCGGCGCAAGTTTTTTCGTTTTCGCGCGGCCCGCAAGGTCTTTCATCTCGGCCGAAAGAGCCGACAGCGACTTTTGATGGGCGTCGCGCAGAACAGGCGTAAAGAGACCGCCTTCAATCGCCACGGCAACTGCCACATCCGATGGTTTCAGCTTCAAAATACGGTCGCCTGCCCAAACCGCATTGCAATCGGGCACGGTTTGCAGCGCATTCGCACAGGCCTTGATGATAAAGTCATTGACCGACAGCTTGACCCCACGCGCTTCCAGCTGCTTGTTAAGCGTAGCACGGAAGGCCATCAACGCATCCAGCTTTACATCGCGGCGCAGATAGAAATGCGGGATGGTTTGCTTGGCTTCGGTCAAACGGGCCGCGATGGTTTTGCGCATCCCGTCCAATGAAACCTCGGTATACTCGCGGTCGGCAAACATCTTTTTGACGGTGTCCGCAGATGCACCTGTGGCCATTGCGGGTTTTGGTGCCGCGTCGGTTGGGGCAGCAGACGCAGACGCCGACGCAGTGGCCGGAGCCGCAGCGCCGGGCTTTGCGCCCTCAACATCGGCCTTCACGATACGGCCATGCGGGCCGGATCCCGACAGGCTGGCCAGATCAATACCCTTTTCTGCGGCGAGCCTGCGCGCCAGCGGCGAGGCAAAGACCCGCGCACCAGCGGCTTTTGGCGCGCTTGGTGCAGATGTAGATGGGGCTGCAACCTCTTGTTTTGCGGTCTGTTCTTTCGGGGCCGATTTGGCTGCCGATGGGGCAGGGGCTTCGGACGCGGCCGAGGCATCTTCGCCCTCTTCCAGCAGCACCGCGATTGGGGTGTTCACTTTCACCCCAGCGGTGCCTTCGGCGACCAGAATTTTGCCGACGATACCTTCATCGACCGCTTCAAATTCCATCGTTGCCTTGTCGGTTTCAATCTCGGCCATGATGTCGCCGGATTTGACCGTATCACCCTCTTTCACCAGCCATTTGGCCAATGTGCCTTCTTCCATCGTGGGGGAAAGCGCGGGCATTAAGATTTGTGTAGCCATGAGCGTTCTCCTTAACGGTAGCAGACGGATTTAACGGCCTCGACCACTTCTGCGGTCGTGATCAATGCGTGTTTTTCAAGGTTGGCAGCATAGGGCATCGGCACATCCTTGCCAGTGCAGTTGATCACCGGCGCGTCCAGATAGTCGAATGCGCGCTGCATGATCGTGGCACCGATATGGTTGCCGATGGAACCGACGGGCCAGCCTTCTTCGACCGTCACACAACGGTTGGTTTTCTGCACGCTCGCCAAAACCGTGTCGTAATCTATCGGGCGCAGGGTGCGCAGATCAATCACTTCGGCGGAAATGCCCTCTTCGGCCAGCTTGTCTGCGGCTTCCAACGCATAGGTCATGCCGATACCAAAGGACACGATGGTCACATCTGACCCTTCGCGCCAGATGCGGGCCTTACCGAACGGAATGGTGAAATCGGGCAGATCGGGAACTTCGAACGACTTGCCGTACATGATTTCGTTTTCAAGGAAGATCACGGGGTTCGGGTCACGGATCGCTTGTTTCAGCAAGCCTTTCGCATCGGCTGCCGAATATGGCATAACAACCTTTAGCCCCGGCACCATCGCATACCATGCGGCGAAATCCTGGCTGTGCTGCGCGCCCACGCGGGCGGCGGCCCCATTGGCACCGCGGAACACAATCGGGCACCCCATCTGACCGCCGGACATGTACAATGTCTTTGCAGCAGAGTTCAGCAGGTGGTCAATTGCCTGCAAGGCAAAGTTGAAGGTCATGAATTCGACAATCGGGTTCAGACCGGCAAAGGCCGACCCCACAGCGATGCCGGTAAACCCGTGTTCGGTAATAGGGGTGTCGACCACACGTTTGGGGCCGAATTCATCCAGCATCCCCTGAGAGATCTTATAGGCACCTTGGTATTCGCCAATCTCTTCGCCCATCAGATAGACCAAAGGATTGGCGCGCATTTCTTCGGACATTGCTTCGCGCAGCGCCTCACGCACCGTCATGGTTTTCATTGGCGTGCCTTCGGGCCAATCCGGTGATGCGTTTGATTTCACCTCAACCGGCGCAGAACCTTTTCCGCGGGGAAGGTTTTCTGATTTAGAATCAGCAGGTTGTTCATTTTTAGTTAAGGTTTCAGCAGCGGGCGCTGCGGTAACGTCATCAGCAGATTCACCCTCTTCGATCAACACAGCAATAGGCGTGTTAACCTTTACGCCTGCCGTGCCTTCAGCGACCAAGATCTTGCCGACGATGCCTTCGTCGACGGCTTCAAATTCCATCGTCGCCTTGTCGGTTTCAATTTCGGCCATGATCTGACCGGATTTTACGGTATCGCCTTCTTTGACCAACCATTTGGCCAAAGTGCCTTCTTCCATCGTGGGGGAAAGCGCCGGCATGAGAATTTGCGTTGCCATATGTGTCTCTCCCTCAGGCGTAAATATCTGTCCAAAGCTCTTCAAGTGCAGGCTCTGGGCTGTTTTTGGCGAATTCGGCGGATTCGTTGACGATCGCCTTGATCTCTTTGTCGATGGCTTTCAAATCGTCATCCGACGCATGGCCACCTTGAACGAGCAGGTCGCGGACATGTTCGATGGCGTCTTTTTCATCGCGCATCTTTTGCACCTCTTCGCGGGTGCGGTATTTCGCGGGGTCCGACATGGAATGGCCACGGTAACGATAGGTCATCATTTCCAGAATATAGGGGCCTTCGCCAGCGCGGCAGGCAGCAACCGCCTTTTCGGCCGCGGCCTTTACGGCCAGCACGTCCATTCCGTCAACGGATTCGCCTTTGATGCCATAAGCCGCACCCCGTTCCCAAAGCGAAGGCGACTTGGTCGAGCGTTTGACCGAAGTGCCCATCGCATAGCCATTGTTTTCAATCACGAAAACGACAGGCAGGTTCCACAGTTCGGCCATGTTATAGGTCTCATAGACCTGGCCTTGGTTTGCCGCGCCATCGCCGAAATAGGTAAAGGATACGTTGTCATTGCCAAGGTATTTATCTGCAAAAGCAAGGCCCGCACCCAACGGCACCTGCGCGCCCACTATGCCGTGGCCGCCATAGAAATGCTTTTCTTTGGAGAACATGTGCATAGAGCCGCCCTTACCCTTGGAATAGCCGCTTTCGCGACCGGTAAGTTCTGCCATAACCCCTTTGGGGTCCATACCGCACGCCAACATGTGGCCGTGGTCACGGTAGGATGTGATGCGCTTGTCACCCTCTTTGGTCGCCGCCTCGATCCCCACAACAACCGCTTCTTGCCCGATGTACAAATGGCAAAAACCGCCGATCAGCCCCATTCCGTACAATTGCCCCGCCTTTTCCTCGAATCGACGGATCAACAGCATCTCACGGTAAAAGCCCATGAGTTCTTCTTTGGATGTATTTGATTTTGCAGGTTTCTTCTGTGCGGCCATGAGGCGCAACCTCCCTCAGATATGAAAGTAGTTCACTATTAAACTATCTAGGAGGGTACGGAAAAACAAGGGAAAAGCCGAGGCGTGCATGAACGGCAAGGGCCGCCGGAGGTGGAGCAGTGTCGATGGGGCTGGTTAAAGGACGTGGCCGTGGTTAGCGGATGACGATTTCGTCCGCACGCAGATAGCCCAGCACATCGCGGGCCTGTTCATCCAAAAGATCAAGGTCGAGATAATTGTCGGACAGTCGATTGGTCAGGTTTTTCATCTCGGCCAGCTGGACCAGTAATGCGTCGCGCTGTTCAGTCAAGGCACGTTCTTCGGCCCGTAACTGCACCTGCCGGAACACACCATAATCGCCTTGCACGGCGGCAAAGGTGAAATAACCGCCAAGACTGATCGCCAAAAGGATCAATAAAAGCGTTCCCAATGCGGGGCGGGGTACGGTTGTGGTCATCTGCGTGCTGCCTCATACCCCTCTCATTCGGGGGCCTACGCACACCTTGCCACAAGTGATTCGCAAAGGGAATCCCCTCAATGAGGAAATTCCCATCTTTATTGGGGTTTAGGCGGTTTTGGGGTGCTTAACCCGTAAGGGAAGCGGCGTGGATGCTGGTGATCGCATCGCCCAACATGGCATCAAATTCCGCATCGCTTTGGCCTGCACTTAGCCCTTCAGACAGCGCGCGGCTAAAGCTAGCGATAACGCCGGTGTTTTGCGCAAGGATATGGTTTGCGTCATTGCGGTTATAACCACCCGACAAGGCAACCACGGCCATGACAGCAGGGTGATCGACCAAGGGTTTGTAAAGATTGGCTTTGGTCGGCAGGGTCACTTTCAGCATCACTTGCTGGCCTGCTGGCAGGCGGTCCAAGTGGCGCAAAAGCGCGGCAAGCAGCAGCGCCTCGGCCTCGGCCTTATCGGCGATGGAAATGGTTACTTCGGGTTCCAGAATTGGCATCAGTCCCGCTGCGGTCACTTTGGCCCCCACGGCGAATTGCTGGGCGACGATAGCCTCAATCCCGTCAGCATTGGCGGCATTGATGACCGAGCGTTCTTTGGTGCCAAAAATCCCCGTTTTGGCCGCGCGGGCCAGCAGGGCGCCAAGCGCGGGCATCGGTTTCATCAACTGCACGCCGTTGGCTTCGGCCTCCAGCCCTTTGTCGATCTTCAGGAATGGCACAACGCCGCGCTGTTCCCACAGGTATTGCGCGGTTGGAATACCATCAATCGCGCGGTCCATCGTTTGTTCAAACAGGATCGCGCCGATCACCTTATCGCCGGTAAAGGCGGGCGATTTGATGATCCGCGCGCGCATTGCGTGGATCAGGTCATACATTTCATCCTCAGAGGCATAGGCTCTTTCCTCTACGCCATAAAGCCGCAGCGCCTTGGGGGTGGAACCGCCGCTTTGATCCAGCGCTGCGATAAAGCCTGCGCCTAGTGCCATCTGTTCGGCTTGCTTGCTGTTCGGCATCATACCATCCCCATGATCCAGAAATAGGGGAAGTCCCCTGTTGCAAAAGGGCATAGCGGGATGCGGCAGTCCAATCAATTCTGTTGGCGCTAACAATCTGAAATTACATCAAAATAGGGGATCAGCCACGGCGTTTCAGAAATATCTGTGCGATCCATGCCACCAAGGTGCGCGGTGCAAAACGGGGCAGGTTGGCGAAAACCATGTTTGACACCCCCGTCACCTTAACGCGCTTGCCCCGCTCCATCGCTGCCCAACCTGCGGCTGCCACGCTTTGCGCAGGGGCCATGCCCAGCTTGGTTATCAGCGTGGCGCGGACAGCATTATCAGCGTCGAAAAACGCGGTTTCGGTGGGTCCGGGGCAAAGCGCTGTTACGGACACCCCTGTGCCACGCAGCTCGGTCGCTACAGCCTCGGACAGGCTGAGCATATAGGCTTTGGTCGCGTGATAAACGGCCATATGCGGCCCCGGCATGAAGGCGGCGGTCGAAGCCACATTCAGCACCCGACCGGACCCCTGTTCCAACATATGCGCCACGGCGCGTTTCATCAAAATTGTTGCCGCGACCACATTGACCGATATCGACGCAGTCTCACGTGGCCAATTGGTATCATCTGCAAAATGGCCATTGCGGCCAAGCCCCGCATTATTGATCAGAATCCCGATCTGCCGCCCGTTTGAAGCATCGCGCCACAACCGCTCCGCTGCCTCTGGGTCGGCCAAATCTGCGGGCAGCACCACAACCGACACGTGATAGGCGCGTTGCAGTTCATGCGACAGGGTTTGCAGCTTATCTTCTTGCCGCGCGGTCAGGATTACGTCGAACCCTGATTGCGCGGCCAGAATGGCGAATTCGCGCCCTAACCCTTCGGATGCTCCGGTAACCAGGGCCCAAATTGCCATCGTTTTATCCTTTCAGGGCTGCAACGCCGGGCAAATCGCGCCCTTCCATCCATTCGAGGAACGCCCCGCCTGCGCTGGAAATATAGGTGAATTGATCGGCCACGCCCGCCTTGTTCAGCGCGGCCACTGTGTCACCGCCGCCTGCCACAGATACAAGGCCGCCTGCCATTGTCAGCGCCCCTGCCTTTTGCGCCGCCGCATTGGTGGCCGTGTCAAAAGGATTGATTTCGAACGCACCCAAAGGGCCGTTCCAGATCAGCGTGCGTGAATTGGCGAAAACATGGGCGATATTGGCCACCGTCTGCGGCCCTGCATCAAGGATCATCGCATCGGCAGGGCAATCGCCCACGGGCAACACCTCGGACGCGGCCCCCGCCTTGAATTCACGCGCGACCACGATGTCCAAGGGCAGGTGAATTTCGCAGCCCGATTGGTCTGCCTTGGCCAAAATCGCCAGCGCGGTGTCTGCCATGTCACGCTCGGCCAGACTTTTGCCAACCTCAATCCCTTGGGCGACAAGGAAGGTGTTTGCCATGCCGCCACCGATGATCAGGTGGTTCACCTTGGTCACCAGATTGCCGAGCAAGTCCAGTTTGGTAGACACCTTGGCCCCGCCAACCACGGCGACCACGAGGCGCACAGGATTGCCCAAAGCCGCCTCGAGTGCGGAGAGTTCGGCCTGCATCAAGCGGCCTGCGCAGCTGGGCAACAGGCGCGCGATGCCTTCGGTGCTGGCATGTGCGCGGTGCGCGGCAGAAAAAGCGTCATTCACATAGATATCGCCCAAAGCCGCCATGCTGGCCGCCAGCATCGGGTCATTCTTTTCCTCGCCCGCAAGAAAACGGGTGTTCTCCAGCAAGACAACCTCATTCGCCCCCATGGCGGCAATGGCCGTTTTGGCGGGGCCGCCAATGCAATCGCTGGCGAATGTAACCTTAACCCCGGGCAGGGCGGCCTGCAGGGCAGGCATAACCTGCGCAAGGCTCATGTCTGGCACGACGGCACCTTTGGGGCGACCGAAATGCGCCAAAAGGACAGGCTTGCCGCCTTTGGCCAGAATATCGGTCAGGGTGGGTACAATGCGTTCAATACGGGTGGCATCAGTGACCTTGCCGTTTTCCATCGGCACGTTCACGTCAACCCGCACCAGCGCGACCTTACCGGCCAAGTTCATGTCATCCAGCGTTTTCCAAGCCATTGCAGCCTCCTATCTTTGGTTGCCCTTCTTCGACCCTATCCCATCGGGTTCGTCAATGGTTAGCCCTTTCCAACAGCCTTCGGGATGATTAAGTTGCGCGTCAGATAAATAGAGGAGCGCCAAATGGCCGATATCAAAGACCCAGAGAACACAATCTTGATGGAACTCAAGGGCGGCACTGTCACGATTGAGCTGCTTGCCGATGTGGCGCCCAAGCATACCGCACGGATGAAAGAGCTGGCCCGCGCCGGCGCCTATGACAATGTCTGTTTTCACCGCGTGATTGACGGCTTTATGGCCCAGACCGGTGATGTCGAACATGGCGATATGGAAGACGGGTTCAACCTGCGCCGCGCAGGGACAGGCGGATCCGATATGCCCGATCTTCCGGCCGAGTTTTCCAAGCTGCCGCATGCGCGCGGGACTTTGGGTGCGGCGCGGTCGTCGAACCCGAATTCGGCCAACAGCCAGTTCTTCATCAACTTCAAGGACAACGACTTCCTGAACGGCCAATACACAGTTTATGGCCGCGTGATTTCGGGGATGGAGCATGTGGATGCCATCGCAAAAGGCGAGCCGCCAGCAGCGCCGGACCGGATGATTTCGGTAAAGGTGGCTGCCGATGCGTAAGGATACTTTGGTCGCGGGCGGGTTTTTCGCCCTTGGGCTGGCGGTTTTGGGGGGCTATGCGCTGTCTCAATCCGCGACGCCTGCCATGGCGCAGGCTGTGGACGGGCCCGGCCCGAACCTGGTGATCGAGGTTGCTGGCGAGGCGAATGGCCGTGTGGTCATTGATATGCTGTCCGATCTAGCGCCCAAGCATGTGGCCCAGATTACGGCGCTGGCGAAAGACGGGAAATATGACGGGGTGGTGTTTCACCGCGTGATTGACGGCTTTATGGCCCAAACCGGCGATGTCGCGTTCGGAAAAGCGGGCGGCGATACCAGCCGCGCGGGGATGGGTGGGTCTGATTTGCCCAACATTCCGGCCGAGTTTTCAGCCGAGACGTTTGATCGCGGGATCGTCGGTATGGCCCGCAGCCAAAGCCCGGATTCGGCCAACAGCCAGTTTTTCATCATGTTCGCGCCGGGCCCGTTTTTGGACAATCAATACACAGTCGTGGGTCGCGTGATTGAAGGCATGGATGTGGTTGATCAAATCAAGCGCGGCGCTGGTGGCAATGGCGAGGTTTCAAACCCCGACCAAATGGCAAAAGTGACCGTGGAATAATCGGATTGGCCCGCCCTTGTCTTGGGGCGGGCCAAATCTTTTGCAGATGACCGCGCGCGGACATTTTCCCAACACATTGATTAAGAACAATAAATTTATTTTTGTTAACCTGATTTTAACCCGCGTTCGCGGTGGTTTTTGCAAACGATGCCTAACCAGATATGCTTGCAAACTGACCCTCGTGAGGCCTTTAAACGTCGAAGCGCCGTGGGGGTTAAGCCCCCACCCCTAAAAGGCCCATCACCGCACCAATCAGCGCCAAGATCAACAACACAAACACCGGCACAATCGACAGCATAAACCCCAATCCGCGCTTGGCCGGATCGGTGACATAGGCGCGCCAGAACAGATGGCGACCGATCAGATAGATCGCAGCAATCGGGGCAACGACATAAGCTGGCCAAAACAGCGATGCCAGATACAGAGCGGGCAAAAACGCCATCATCACTTCAATAGTGTTCATTTGCACGCGGTACATGCGTTCAAACCCCGCATCGCCCGTCATCGCGGGGGCCTTTAGCCCCGATTTGGCACGGGCGCGGCCGGTGAGCCAGCCAAAGGCAAGATACTGGACGACGGCAAGAGCAGCGACAAAGGCGATTGCGGGCATGGGGTGGTCCTTACAATTGAGGGGTGGTGCGCTGAAGCACACCCTACGCGGGGTGGTTGGAAAGCCGCAGAGATTTGCAGTGCTTTCCGTCGGCTTTCCTCTTCATCTTTGCACAAATACCTCCGGGGGGTCCGGGGGGCTGGCCTCCCGGCCTTTGGTTGATCGGGGGGGCTGCCCCCCCGGCTTTGCCTCGCAGGATGCGCAGAGTTTTATCCCAGCACAATCAGCGCATGGCGTTTGCGGCCTGCGGTCAGTTTGATCGGCTGGGCAAGGTCGGCGGCGGTTATCATCTGGCCCTCAACCACAGCTTCGTCATTCAGCCGCGCACCGCCCTCAGTGATCAGACGCTTGGCGTCCTTGCCCGATTTCGCCAGACCGGATTTGACGAAGAGTGACGAGACGGAAACACCGTCGGCCAGTTCGTCTGCGGTCACGGTAAAGGTTGGCAAATCATCACCCGTGCCGCCTTTTTCAAACACGTCGCGGGCCGTGGCTTCGGCCGCCGCCGCGGCCTCGGCACCGTGGCAAAGGGTGGTGACTTCATTGGCAAGGATAACCTTGGCGGCGTTGATGTCTGACCCTTGCAGTTGGCCCAAACGGTCGCATTCGTCCACCGGAAGCTCGGTATAAAGTTTCAGGAAACGGCCGACATCGGCATCGGTGGTGTTGCGCCAGAACTGCCAGAATTCATACGGCGACAGCATATCGGCGTTCAGCCAGATCGCGCCATTCAGGCTTTTGCCCATTTTCTTGCCGTCTGATGTAGTCAGCAAAGGCGAGGTCAGGCCAAAAATCTGGTTGTCCAAAACGCGGCGCGTGAGGTCGATACCGTTGACGATATTACCCCATTGATCGGACCCGCCCATTTGGAGCAAACAGCCGTAGCGGCGGTTAAGTTCCAAGAAATCATAGGCTTGCAGGATCATGTAGTTAAATTCAAGGAAAGACAGCGATTGTTCACGGTCCAGCCGCGACTTTACGGACTCGAACGACAGCATGCGGTTGATCGAAAAATGCCGCCCGATGTCGCGCAGGAAATCGAGGTAGTTGAGTTGGTCCAGCCATTCGGCGTTGTTCAGCATCAAGGCATCATTCGCACCCTCGCCAAAGGTCACGTAGGAAGAGAACACACGGCGAATGCCAGCGATATTGTCGTCGATTTGCGCCGGTGACAGCAGCGGGCGCTCATCGGCGCGGAATGACGGGTCGCCCACCTTGGTCGTGCCGCCGCCCATCAGGACAATCGGTTTGCCGCCACATTTTTGCAACCAGCGCAGCATCATGATCTGGATCAGACTGCCCACATGCAAGCTTTTGGCCGTGGCATCAAAGCCGATATAGCCGGGCAGGATGCCTTTGACCAACGCCTCGTCCAGCCCTTGATAATCGGTGCAATCGGCCAAAAAGCCGCGCTCCATCATCACGCGCATGAAGTCTGATTTTGCATGGTAGGTCATGGGGCTCTCGTGCTTTATACTATATGTCATGCGCGTATAGCGGGGCGGCGGGGTGCCGTCAAAGGGGGCTTTGATGTTGAAGGCAGGAACGGTCTGGGCGCTGGGGGCGATGTCGGGGACGTCGCTGGACGGGGTGGACGCGGCGATGGTGCTGACCGACGGGCACCGGATTTTAGAGTTCGGGAACACGGCCTACCGCGCGTATACGGACCCCGAGCGCGATCTGTTGCGATCTGGCTTGGGTCTTTGGCACGGTGATGCGGGGGTTGAAGAGGTGGCCGAAGCGGTTGAGGCCGTGCATGCGGCTGTGTTGGGGCTGTTTGACGGGGCCGAGATTGTGGGGTTTCACGGGCAAACCCTGGCGCATGATCCGGGCGGGCGGGGGACGTATCAATGCGGGTCGGGACAGGTGTTGGCCGAAGTGCTGGGGCTGCCTGTGGTGTGGGATTTTCGGACGGCGGATGTGGAAATGGGCGGGCAGGGCGCGCCCTTGGCCCCGTTTTTCCATTTTGCTTGTGCCAAGTTTATCGGGGCCGATGCCCCTGTGGCGTTTTTGAATTTGGGCGGGGTGGGAAACCTGACATGGGTTGACCCGCGCCATCATGCGCCCGAGGAGGCGGGGGCTTGTTTGGCCTTTGACACAGGGCCTGCGAATGCGCCGATCAATGATTTGGTGGCGGATCGTTTGGGGCTGTTGCGTGATGAGGGCGGGGCGCTTGCGGGGGCTGGTGTGCCGGATGAGGGGATTGTGACGCAGTTTCTTGCGCATCCGTATTTCTATAGGATGCCGCCCAAGTCTTTGGACCGGAATGATTTTGCGGGGTTGGTCAAGGCGGTGGCTGGGTTATCCGATGCCGATGCGGCGGCGACTTTGACGGCGGCGGCGGCGGCGGCGGTGGCCAAGGGGGCGGAGCATTTCCCCGCGCCTGTTGCGCGGTTGTTGGTCACGGGCGGCGGGCGGCATAACGTGGTGATGATGGCGATGCTGGCCGATTTGATGGGCTGCGAGGTGGTGCCAGTTGAGGCCGTGGGGCTGGACGGGGATATGCTGGAGGCGCAGGCTTTTGCCTATTTGGCGGTGCGGGTGGCAATGGGGTTGCCGACCTCTTGTCCCGGCACCACGGGGGTGCGGGCGGCGATTGGGGGCGGGCAGATCAGCAAGCCTTGAGCGCGGTTGCGGGCCCTAGGCTTTGCGCGCGCGGCCCCTGAACATGGCGATGGAATAGAGGATCAGCGCGGCCCAGATCATCGGGAAGGCGATCATGCGGGGGATGCCGAAGGGTTCGTTGAAGATGAACACCGCCGTTAGGAAAATCATCGTTGGTGCGATATATTGCATGATGCCGATGGTCGACAGCCGCAAGAGTTTCGCGCCATTGGCATAGAGCATCAGCGGGATTGCTGTAATCACGCCGCAGCCCAAGAGGAGCCAAGTGTCAGTCGCGGTGCCTTGCAGGAAGTGGCTGGTACCGGTGGTTTGGACGTAGATCACATATCCCAGCGCGAAGGGGGTGAGCAGGATGACTTCGAGGGTGAAGCCCTGGTTCGGGCCGATGGGGAGTTGTTTTTTGAGATAGGCGTAAAAGCCCCAACTGAACGTCAGGGCAAGGGCGACCACGGGCAGGCGGCCTGCGCCGATGGTCAGCACGATCACGGCGATGGCGGCAAGGGCAACGGCGGCCTTTTGCAAAGGCGAAAGCCGTTCTTTGAGAATGAAAGCCCCAAGCAGGATGCTGAACAAGGGGTTGATGTAATAGCCCAAAGCCGCGTCAAGCGCGTGGCCTGCGCCGATGGCCCATATGTAAAAGCCCCAATTGACCGAGATCAGGATGGCGGCCACCGCGGCCATGCCGAGCATTGAGGGCGTGCGCAAGGCGCGTTTCAGATCTGCGGTGCGGCCTTGGGCCAGCAGGACCACGGCGGCGATGGGCAAGGACCACAGCACGCGGTGGGCGATCACCTCGGTTGGCGGAACATGGGCCAGCGCCTTCATGTAAAGCGGTAGGAACCCCCAAAGCACATAGGCGGAGAGCGCGTAGAAAAAGCCTGACAGGCTGTCTTCGTTTTTGGGGGTGTTTTGGGTCATTGGGCAGGCATAGCCCTGCGGGGCACGGGCTGCCAGATCTAAGTTGTATCGGATACATTTGCGGGGCTTGCGAAGGGCGCAGAATGGCAAGGGCCAGCGCCCTGTGGCAAAGGGTGGGTTTGGATATTTTTGCCGGAAAGAAGGCGGGGGGCTGGGATAGGCTTGGCGGGCAGTGGTTTGCCCGCCAAGGCCAAAGGTTTTAGCGTTTCAGGATGGAGCGGCCTGCAAATTCGGCGGTTTCGCCTAGCATTTCCTCGATCCGGATCAACTGGTTGTATTTTGCCAACCGGTCAGACCGCGCCAGCGAGCCGGTTTTGATTTGGCCGCAATTGGTGGCAACGGCGAGGTCGGCAATCGTTGCATCCTCGGTTTCGCCCGAACGGTGCGACATGACGTTGGTAAAGCCTGCGCGGTGGGCCATTTCGACGGCTGCCAAAGTTTCGGTCAGCGTGCCGATTTGGTTGACCTTGACCAGCATCGAATTGGCGCTGCCTTGGGCGATGCCTTGGGCCAGACGGGCGGGGTTGGTCACGAACAGATCGTCGCCGACAAGTTGGATCTTTTTGCCCAGCTTGTCGGTCAGCATTTTCCAGCCCGCCCAATCATCTTCGGCCATACCGTCTTCGATGCTGATGATCGGATAGACGGCGCACAGCGCGGCAAGGTAGTCGACGTTTTCTTCGGAGGTCAGCGATTTGCCTTCGCCTTTCATTTCGTACTTGCCGCCTTTGTAATATTCGGTTGAGGCGCAATCGAGGGCGAGCATGATATCCTCGCCCGGGCGGTAGCCTGCCTTTTCAATGGATTTCAGAATGAAATCAAGGGCATCGCGGGTGGAGCTAAGATTTGGTGCGAAGCCGCCTTCGTCGCCGATGCCGGTGGAGAGGCCTGCGTTTGAGAGTTCCTTTTTCAGCGTGTGGAACACTTCGGACCCCATGCGCACGGCGTCACGGATGTTTTCGGCCGCCACAGGCATGATCATGAATTCCTGGATGTCGATCGGGTTATCGGCATGTTCGCCGCCGTTGATGATGTTCATCATGGGCACGGGCAACATGCGGGCAGAGGTGCCGCCGACATAGCGGAACAGGGGCTGGCCCGAAGCCTCGGCAGCGGCCTTGGCCACGGCAAGCGAGATGCCGAGAATAGCGTTTGCGCCAAGGCGGGACTTGTTGGGGGTGCCGTCGATTTCGATCATGGTGCGGTCGATGGCAACCTGTTCCATCGCGTCAAAGCCGACGAGTTCTTCGGCCAATTCACCGTTGACGGCGGCCACGGCCTCTAAAACGCCTTTGCCCATGTAGCGGGATTTGTCGCCGTCACGCTTTTCCACGGCTTCATGCGCGCCGGTGGATGCGCCCGATGGTACGGCGGCGCGGCCCATGTCGCCCGATTCAAGATAGACATCAACCTCGACCGTGGGGTTGCCACGGCTGTCAAGGATTTCGCGGGCGTGGATATCGACGATTGTGGACATTGGGCACTCCGGTATTTTGTGGGTTTGGAGGTGTTTACCTTGCGGTAGGCACTTTGGAAAGGGCGGCGAGACGGGTACGGCGGCGCAGGTGGCGTTCGCGGGCAAAGGTGTAGAGGCCGGAGCCGATGATGAGGGAGGCGCCGATCACCATCCAGATGTCGGGGCGTTCACCAAAGAAGATGGCGGCGAGGATGGCGGCAAAGACGAGGCGGGAATAGCGGAAGGGGGCGACGAACGACACCTCGCCCACGCGCATGGCGGCGGTGACGGCCCAATAGCCGACAAGGCCGGTGAGGAGCGCGCCTGTGAGGTCGAACCATTGGCTGGGGTCGATAGCGGCGGGCTTGGTTTGGCGCAGCGCCATAAGGAGAAGGCCTGCGGGGATAAGGGCAATATAGGCCCAAGTGGTGAGCTGGAAGGTGCCGATGTCACGCGGCATCATGCGGGTGGAAAGGTCACGCGCGGCGAGGATGAAGACGCAAGCAACGGTGAGGAGGCCCGCGGCCTGGAACCCGTCAGTGCCGGGGCGCAGGATTATTAGGACGCCTGCAAAACCTGTGAGGATGGCCGACCAGCGCCGCCAACCCACGGGTTCGCGCAGGAACAAAGCCGCGCCCATTGTGACGACAAGTGGCGAGGCTTGCAGCAAGGCCGCATTGATGGACAGCGGGATGAGGGCGAGGGCGGTGATGTAGAGCATGCTTGCCCCCGCCTCGGACAATGACCGGATCAGGGCGGCGCCGGTCAGCGCGCGGCGGGTCAGGATGGGTTGGCCCATGCTGCGGGCCACGGCCCAAAAGCACAAGGCGCCTGCGAAACCGATCATCGCGATGACTTGGCCGGGGTGCAGGGCTGTTGCTGCGCGTTTGAGGAAGACGTCCTCAAACGCGAAGGCCGCCATTGAGCCGAGCATCAAAAGGCTGGCACGGGTGTTGTCGCTGTCAGAGTTGGTGCCGCTCATGCCTTTGGCTTTTTCACAGGGACGCCGTACAGCTCTAACCTGTGGCCTTTGAGCGTGTAGCCAAGGCGGGCAGCGATGCGGTCTTGCAGCGCCTCGATCTCGGGGTCGACGAATTCGATGACCTCGCCCGAATTCATGTCGATCAGGTGGTCGTGGTGGTCGCGTTCGGCGTCCTCGTACCGCGCGCGGCCATCGCCGAACTCCAAGCGTTCCAAGATGCCCGACTCCTCGAACAGTTTGACCGAGCGGTAGACGGTCGCGATGGAAATGCGCGGATCAATGGCCGAGGCGCGGGCGTACAGCTCTTCGACATCGGGGTGATCGTCGGCGGCACCGATCACGCGGGCGACGATGCGGCGCTGTTCGGTCATGCGCAGGCCGGCGGCCTCGCAGCGTGCGATGATGTCTTTGGTCATGGCTGGCCCTGCGCCCCGTGGTCTTACGTGATGTTGGCACCCATTTACGCAAAATACGGGGCAGGCTCCACCCTTTTCGTGACAAAAGGGCGGAGGGACGTGTTTAGGCGTAAAGGAGGGGGACGCCTGCCTGTGTGTGGATATCGTTTACCACGGGTTTGGCGAGGGCAAGGGCGGTGGCGAGGTCGTGCAGGTATTGCGCCTCGGCGCGGCTATCGAGGTCGATGGCCATGAGGGAGAGGAGGTAGATCTGTTCCTCCATCCCGTCGGGTACATCGGCGGCGAGGGCTGCGATATCAACGGGTTGGTCCATCAGGCCCGAGACGAAGGCGATTTCTTCGTCGGTGGCGTTGTCCATGTGCTGCATCAGCTTGGCGCGTTCGCCTTCGTCCAGCGTGCCATCGGCCATAGCGGCCTGCACCATCGCGCGCAGCATCAAGGCGGCGGCGAGTTCTTGGTCGCGGGTGGGTTCCGCGATTTCGGTGCCGATGATGGCCGAGTTGAAAACGGGGTTCAGGCCCGCGGGCGCCGTGGCTGGCGGCGTGGGGGAACCAAGGAGGCCGCCCAAGGCACCTGCGCCGCCTATTTTGCCCAACATGCCGCCGAGATTGTTTGAGTGTGGCGCGCGGGCGTTTGTATCGGCTCGAGAGCCGCCACCAAGGTTTTGCAACATGCCACCAATGCCGCCCGCGCCCAGTTTGGGCATGCCATTGCGCGACACGTGATCTACGCTTTTGGCGATAACAACGCCCAAGGCGACCTTTGACAATGTGGAAATCAGACCCATGCGACGCTCCCTGCGATGCTATATTATACGGTGCATGTGTGGGTTGGGGCGCGCGGTTTCAATATGGCGCGCGCAAAGTTTTGTGGTTTGGGGGGCGGTTTTGGCCCCCCAAACCCGTGGGATCAGCTGTAAAGCCGCTGCGCGCCGGCCTGATCATGGATCTGGTTGACCAGATTCTGGTTCAGCCCAAGGGCGGTGGCAAGGTCGTGCAGATACTGTGCCTCGGCCTGTGCATCAAGGTCGATGGCCATGAGGGACATAAGGTAGACCTGTTCTTCAAGCCCGCGCGGCACCGCATCAACCAGCGCGTTTATATCGACGGGTTGGGCCAAAAGATCGTTCACAAAAGCGATCTCTGCGGGTGTTGCCTCGCCGAGGCTGTCCATTAGCTTTTGCTTTTCCGTCTGGTCCAGTTTGCCATCGGATTTGGCGGCTTGGACCATTGCTTTCAACATAAGGGCGGCTGCGACCTCTTGCTGGGCATTCGGGGCGGCGGTGGGTTGTTTGCCCGCCATGATGTCCGTCAGCATGCCACCCAAGCCGCCGATGCCGCCACCTGCGGCTGCACCAGCCGCCGCACTACCCGCAGCACCACCCAAAAGACCGCCGAGCATATCACCCAAACCGCCGCCCGTGCCACCAGCCGTGTTGCGCGACGTTCCTGTAAGCCCGCCGAGCAAGCCGCCAAGACCGCCTGCGCCGCCAGCCAAACCGCCCAGCAAATCATCGAGTCCCGATGGGGGGCTGGTGCGGTTATTGGTCGGGCGTTTGGCGCCGCTTTGGGTGCTGAGTTGTTCGACTAGGCCACCAAGGCCGCCTGACGCCCTGCCAGCTGCGCTGCTGGTTTTGGTACTGGACCCGTTGCCCAACAGATCGCCCATCATATCGGCCAGCCCGCCCGATTGTTTCGGCAAGGGTGCATGGCTGCGGCCTGCACTGTCCGTTTCGGTCCGGGACATATGGCTGACGCCTTTGGCGATCGCGACACCGATGGCAACTTTGGCAAGTGTAGAGACGAGACTCATGGATACCCCCTATATGTAGTGGGGCCAAAGCCCCGATTGGCAAAGGTTTGGCGGGTGAGCCGGCGTGCAGCAAGGGGAAGTTTTCGCCAGACGCGCCAGTTTGGGGGCAGAGTGCAGGCGGGGCGCGCGTTGATTCTGCACACAGACAAAATACCAAGCCGATCCAACATTGGGCGTGACCGTAACCGCTGCGCCACAGTCGAAACCCGATATGCTGCGCCACGGATTTATTGATTCTGCCTGAACACCAGATGTAGTGGCTGGGGCGCGATTAAAGCTTAATGTGAGCTATTTGTGGTAAAGGGGCCGAAAACAAAGGGATTGGCGGATTTTCGCGCGCTGTGGATATGTCTGTTTGTAAAAAGGCCTGAGCGTTGGCTGTTTTGATCGTTTGATCGAGAATCCTTACGCAACATAAAAATGACCCACAGGGCGCAATTTATCTGTGGAGAATTGTAAAATTTCCGTTGCCCCAGCCTGAGAATTACGACAGTTTGTCCGAGTGCTGCCGATATACACTAGATATGGTGGTGCGCCGAGACAATCAGCCATAGGGCACCTGCCCAATTGCCAAGAACCTTTTGGAGGGTTTGGCGCGCCTTTTCCGTAAGGATTGGCGCGGACGGTATGGCTATTATTTGCGAAACCATCAGGCGCTGGACGCCTGCAACAAGTCGGAGACGGGGCAGTATGAAAATCGAGCGGAAATTCACGGCGCAAGCCACGGGTGCCTATGGCGCGATGGATTTTACCACAACGGTATCAGAAATTCGCAATCCAGACGGCAAGATTGTGTTTCGCAATGACGCGGTAGAAGTGCCAGCGGGCTGGAGCCAAGTCGCGTCAGACGTTTTGGCACAGAAATATTTCCGCAAAGCAGGCGTTCCGGCGCGGCTGAAAAAGGTCAAGGAAAAGGGCATGCCCGAATTCCTGTGGCGGTCAGTCCCCGATGAGGCCGCTTTGGCAAAATTGCCCGAAGATCAACAGATTGTAGGCGAAACTTCAGCCAAACAAGTGTTTGACCGTTTGGCCGGTGCTTGGACCTATTGGGGTTGGAAGGGCGGCTATTTCACCGCCGAATCCGATGCGCAGGCCTATTACGACGAGATGCGGTTCATGCTGGCCAACCAGATGGCTGCGCCGAACAGCCCGCAGTGGTTTAACACCGGCCTGCATTGGGCCTATGGCATCGACGGCCCATCGCAGGGTCACTATTACGTGGATTACCTGACCGGCGAGCTGACGAAATCGTCCAGCGCCTATGAGCATCCGCAGCCGCATGCGTGCTTTATCCAGTCGGTCAAGGATGATCTGGTTGGCGATGGCGGGATCATGGACCTGTGGGTGCGTGAGGCGCGGTTGTTCAAGTATGGCTCGGGCACTGGTACCAACTTTTCGTCGCTGCGCGGGGCAGGGGAGAAGCTGTCGGGTGGTGGTAAGTCGTCGGGCCTGATGGGCTTTTTGAAAATCGGTGACCGCGCTGCGGGGGCGATTAAGTCGGGTGGCACCACGCGCCGCGCGGCCAAGATGGTGATCGTGGATGCGGACCACCCCGATATTGAAGATTTCATCAACTGGAAGGTCATCGAGGAGCAAAAGGTGGCCTCCATCGTGGCCGGTTCCAAGATGCACGAGCAAAAGCTGAACGCGATTTTTGCGGCAATCAAGGCGTTTGATGGGTCGGCTGAAGGTGCCTATGAGCCGACTGCGAATGTGGGCCTGAAGGCGGCGATCAAGGATGCGAAGAAAGTCGCGATCCCCGAGACCTATATCAAGCGCGTTTTGGATTATGCCAAGCAGGGCCACACCAGCATTGAATTCCCGACCTATGATACCGATTGGGATTCTGAGGCGTATTCGTCGGTTTCGGGCCAAAACTCGAACAACTCTATCCGTGTGACCGATGCGTTTTTGAACGCGATCAAGGAAGACGGCAATTGGGAGCTGATCAACCGCAAGGACGGGTCGGTTTCCAAAACCATCAAGGCGCGGGATTTGTGGGCGCAAGTTGGCCATGCCGCATGGGCCTGTGCCGATCCGGGCATCCAGTTTCATGACAGCGTGAACGCATGGCACACTTGCCCCGAAGATGGCGCGATCCGTGGGTCGAACCCGTGTTCGGAATATATGTTCCTGGACGATACGGCCTGTAACCTTGCCTCGATGAACCTGCTGACGTTTTACACGGACGGCAAGTTTGACAGCGCGGCCTATATCCATGCGACCCGCTTGTGGACAGTGACGTTGGAAATCAGCGTGATGATGGCGCAGTTCCCGTCCCAAGAAATCGCACAGCGGTCGTATGATTTCCGCACGCTGGGCCTTGGCTATGCCAACATTGGCGGTTTGCTGATGAACATGGGCTTTGGGTATGACAGCGATGAAGGCCGCGCATTGTGCGGTGCCTTGACCGCGTTGATGACAGGCGTGTCCTATGCGACTTCGGCTGAGATGGCGGGCGAATTGGGTGCGTTTTCGGGCTTTGCCCGCAACCGCGACCACATGCTGCGGGTTATTCGCAACCACCGTGCGGCGGCCCATGCGTCGGGCGAATATGTCGGGGTGAACGTCGATCCTGTAGCGTTGGATCAGGTGAATTGCCCGGACGAAACCCTTGTTTCCCTTGCAAAAGGCGCGTGGGATGAGGCCTTGGCCTTGGGCGAAAAGCACGGGTTCCGCAACGCGCAGACCACCGTTATTGCGCCAACCGGCACCATCGGTTTGGTGATGGATTGCGACACTACGGGTATCGAGCCTGACTTTGCGCTGGTGAAATTCAAGAAATTGGCCGGTGGTGGGTATTTCAAGATCATCAACCAGTCGGTGCCTGCGGCGCTGGAAAAGCTGGGTTATGGTTCGGCCCAGATTTCCGAGATTGTCGCCTATGCGGTGGGTCACGGCTCGTTGGGCAATTGTCCTGGCATCAACCACACCAGCTTGGTCGGTCACGGTTTTGGCCCACGTGAGATTGAAAAGGTCGAAGGCGCGCTGGCCTCGGCATTCGATATCCGCTTTGTGTTCAACCAATGGACGCTGGGCGAGGATTTCTGCAAAGGCACGCTGGGCATTCCGGCTGAAAAGCTGGCCGATCCGACGTTTGATTTGCTGCGTCACCTTGGGTTTACCAAAACCCAAGTGGAACAGGCGAACGAGCATATTTGCGGCACCATGACGCTGGAAGGCGCGCCGTTCCTGAAGACGGAACATTACAGCGTGTTCGATTGCGCGAATGCCTGCGGTCGCAAGGGCAAGCGTTACTTGTCGGTTGCAAGCCACATTCACATGATGGCAGCGGCACAGTCGTTCATCTCGGGTGCGATTTCCAAGACGATCAACATGCCAAACTCGGCTACGATCCCCGAAACGCTGGCGGCCTATGAGCTGTCGCATTCCTTGGGCATCAAGGCGAACGCGCTGTACCGTGACGGGTCCAAGCTCTCGCAGCCGTTGGCATCGGCGCTGGTTGAAGATGATGACGAGGCTGAAGAGATCTTGATCAACGGGTCCGATCAGGAAAAGGCCATCGTTTTGGCTGAAAAGATCGTGGAAAAGGTGATCATCAAGGAAATCATCAAATCCCACCGTGAAAAGCTGCCAGAGCGCCGCAAGGGCTATACCCAAAAGGCGGTTGTGGGCGGGCATAAGGTGTACCTGCGCACAGGCGAATACAAAGACGGCCAGTTGGGCGAGATTTTCATCGACATGCACAAGGAAGGTGCGGGCTTCCGCGCCATGATGAACAACTTTGCCATCGCGGTGTCGGTGGGCCTGCAATACGGCGTGCCGTTGGAAGAATTTGTCGAGGCGTTCACCTTTACCAAGTTTGAACCCGCCGGCATGGTGCAGGGCAATGACAGCATCAAGAATGCAACGTCGATCCTTGACTATATCTTCCGCGAATTGGCCGTGTCTTACCTTGACCGCACCGATCTGGCGCATGTGAAACCGCTGGGCGCGTCGTTCGACGATCTTGGCGGTGGGGTTGGCGAAGGCAAGCTGAACATCAGCCCGATGAACGATGCGGCCACAAGCCGTGGCTTGGAAGTGCTGCGTCAAATCTCGTCCACCGGCTATCTGCGCAAGCGGTTGCCGCAGGAACTGACGGTGCTGCAAGGTGGCGTCGGGGCTGCGGCCTTGGCGGCGGGGATGGACCCTGTTTCGGTTCTGAACACGCTGGTTCCGCAAACCGCGCAATCAGCGACCAGCGCCACTACAGTGATTACCAGTGGTTCGGTGGCCGTCGCGATGGATGCACGGGTCAAGGCCAAAATGCAGGGCTATGAAGGCGAGGCTTGCGGCGAATGCGGTAACTACACGCTGGTCCGCAACGGCACCTGCATGAAGTGCAACACCTGCGGCGGGACAAGCGGCTGTAGCTGATATCGACTTAAAGCTGTTGTCCCTGGGGGGATAGTTCCTCCCGATTGGGGGGATAAATCCTCCCATTCGGGGCAAAATTTTTCCGGGGTGGAACGAAAGCAGAGATCGGCTGGTAGCTAACTTTTTCTGGGCTGGCCGATCTCAGACCGCTGCGGATTACAGTGACGCGGGACAGAAGGCCCCCGTGGGCAAGGTGAACCGACGATCACTTTGTTCTTGTTCGTGATTGTAAGGACCTGACTATGGCCAGATGCACCGCACCTCGAGAAGGTCACCGTTCAGCCGCAGCGGCCGCTAATTGTCCAGCATGCCGGGGGCGCTACGGCCGTTCTTCGGGATATAGTAGTTACGGATCGTACACATCCAGAGATTATTCGGGAACAACACGCATTGCGGTGGCGTCAAGTAGTTCGGCGAGAACCGGTGGTTCCGCCAAGCCTAGGTGGTCTCGCTCAGACTCGACCGTTGTGTATACCGATCTTCAAGTTCGTTCCCTGACGCCCATCCGCGAAAGCGTTGAAGCGCGCTCTACACAGGACTTACGCGACGTATTCTTGTGCCACGCCTGGGACGATCGGCAGGGAGCGGCGAAGGAGCTCCACGATCTTCTCGAGCAGAAGGGGGTAAAGGTCTGGTTTAGCGAAAAGGACGTGGGCTTGGGCGTGCCGCTGATGCGAGCCATCGACAAAGGGCTCGCGAATTCCCGGATCGGTATCGTGTTGGTGACGCCCGCGCTGCTGAGGCGGCTCCCGTCTGAAGGTATCGCCGACAAAGAGTTGTCGGCCATGCTTGCGGGCGAACGGCTCGTCCCGATCGTGCACCAGACCACCTATGATGCGCTGCGCAAAGTGAGCCCACTGCTTGCGTCAAGAAGTGGACTCAGCACTGCTGAGGAATCGATGGCGGCGGTGGCTGAAAAACTGGCGGAACTGGTCACCTTGTGACGATCGTCTAACTATCGTCCTTGTCCTTGGACCGTTGCTTGATCTTCTGCATATATTTCGCCGGTAGGCCGATCTCTCCCTTCTTGAACCCACGGAACACGAGATTTTCCTGCTGGAGCTGGGATGGCGTAACCTCACCCCGGCGCAGGCGCTCTTCGTCCCTTTCGCGGGAGCGGGCTTTGGCCGCAGCTCGGTTCTTGAACACGTCCAACATGATGATCTCCTAGTTGAGATATAATGGAAAAATCCGGCTGCGTCACGTTGCGTGAATGGTAGAACCGGGCCCGGTCGTCGATG
Source organism: Pseudorhodobacter ferrugineus DSM 5888 (assembly GCF_000420745.1). GTDB lineage: Bacteria > Pseudomonadota > Alphaproteobacteria > Rhodobacterales > Rhodobacteraceae > Pseudorhodobacter > Pseudorhodobacter ferrugineus. The sequence continues at coordinate 1,728 of NZ_ATVN01000014.1, read as the reverse complement.
AATGCGAGCGGCCGTGGCGAGAGCGTGTCGTGCTACGTCTCCGCCGTGCTGGATCCGGCACAGCCTTCGCGGTTCCCGCCCCGGTCCGCCTTGAGCCGGAGACATTCTGCCTCGATTTCCCGGATCGAGGCTTCGTCCACGATGCGGAACAGGTCGAGCCCAAGGCGGCGGGCTTCGTCGACCATTTCAGCGTTCAGCCTCGGGCGTATCTTGATCTGCATCGGCCTATCCTCCGGTACCCGAGCCAAATGTTAACTTGGGCCGCAGGGGGTGCGCCCCTGCGGCTGATCGTGATGTTCACTCCGCCCCGGCCGGGACCGGGGCATCAGTGCGGCCGGGTTCCACCTGAATCCCCGTCAGCAGTTCGGTGATCTGGGCCGTATCCAGTTGCCGCCGCTCGGACAGGACCGCCGCAATCCTCTCGATTGAGGGCCGGTGCCGGTCCATCGCGGCGCGCGCCTCGGTCTGGGCCGCCTGAAGGGAGGCTTCGATCCTCTGGCGCATCGGTTCCGGGATCAGCGAATACGGGGTTTCCGGTGGAACCCAGGTCAGCGTTGGGCCGAAACCCAAGCCGCATTCGGCCTCTAGGGCGAGCTTGGTGGCTTGCGCCAGGTCACTGTTTGCCCCGGTTCCACCACCGCTGGAAATATCCCCCAGCACAACCTCCTCGGCGGCGCGCCCCGAAAGAACTGCGCACTGAAATGCGCGCAGGCTGTCGCGTGTCAGGCTGGGGATGGCTGGTCGCACCACCTCGCCTCCGGTCGGGGTCACGCGCGCCGAGGTAGCGGCGGGCAGCCCGAACACGGCCCCGGCCACAAGATGGCCGGCTTCGTGGAGGCAGATCCGCCACATGAGATCGGGTGCGAGTGGTGGCTGGACGGCATCCGCCGCCGCCTGAACGTGCTCGGCGGAGAAGGGCTTTCCCTCCGACCGGGCCCGGGTCCGGGCGTCCCGCACGAGCGCCACGAGTTCAGCACCGGTCCGCCCCATCATCTGGTCCGCCAGGCGATCCAGATGATCTTCCGTGATCGTGTCCGTCAGCGCAGAGGAGAGAAGAACCCGTACTCCACCCCGGTCCGGCGGATAGACAGGGATATGCCGATCGTACCGCCCCGCGCGTATAACGGCCGTGTCGACTCGGTCGACGTCATTGGTGGCCGCGATGAGAATGACGCCTTCCGTGGCGGATAGCTTGTCGAGCAGCGTGAGAAGGCCATTGATGACGCCGATCATGTATCCGGAAACAGACTGACCACGCCTATGAAAAGAATCGATTTCGTCCAGGAACCAGACGCTGGGCGCACCAGCAGACGCGCGATCTGCGGAAGCGTTCAGCTCGCGCAAGAAATCACCCTGATGTCCGTGCCGCTGGCAATCTGAGTAACTCGTTGTTGATTGTCACTGAGAACTGACCCGGCATTGTCACCGCGATTTGACCCACCCATTAGTTATGTTCTCTATGTCATGATGGCGTCAATGCTGTTGCCTCCTTTCGCTTTTTCTTCGCTGTTTCGGAGCTGGCCTTGAAGCGGTAGCTGTCATTGCCAGTCTCGAGGATGTGGCAGCGATGGGTAAGACGATCGAGCAGTGCGGTGGTCATCTTGGCATCGCCGAACACGCTGGCCCATTCGCTGAAGCTCAGGTTGGTGGTGATGATGACGCTGGTGCGTTCATACAGCTTGCTCAGAAGGTGGAAGAGCAATGCACCGCCAGAGGCACTGAACGGCA
>NZ_ATVN01000013.1 GCF_000420745.1 Pseudorhodobacter ferrugineus DSM 5888 | reverse complement strand
TGCCGTTCAGTGCCTCTGGCGGTGCATTGCTCTTCCACCTTCTGAGCAAGCTGTATGAACGCACCAGCGTCATCATCACCACCAACCTGAGCTTCAGCGAATGGGCCAGCGTGTTCGGCGATGCCAAGATGACCACCGCACTGCTCGATCGTCTTACCCATCGCTGCCACATCCTCGAGACTGGCAATGACAGCTACCGCTTCAAGGCCAGCTCCGAAACAGCGAAGAAAAAGCGAAAGGAGGCAACAGCATTGACGCCATCATGACATAGAGAACATAACTAATGGGTGGGTCAAATCGCGGTGACAATGCCGGGTCAGTTCTCAGTGACAATCAACACTCTTGGGCCTTTTGACGCCGCTTTGCTTTTAGATAGGGGTCGCCTTCTGAGTTTTTATGTTCGTCCTCAAGCTCTTTGCGGGACATTCGATTGGATCGCAAATGTTCAGCACGCTGCCAGATATAATCGATCCCGCCGATCACCAAGGCCAGCACTGTCACCAGGGCCAAGAACTTCACCACCTTCATGAGCAAGAGTGCAGTAGAAAGTGCCGGAGTTAGGTAAATCATATTTGCGAAATCATTGACTTGATAGGTGAGAAAGCCAAAAAGCAGAACGGAAATGATCAGCAGTTTGAAGAAGCTTTTCGTAAATTCGAACAGGCCTTTGCGCCCGAATTTATTTTTCACGCCCGATAGGGGCGATATTCGATTTAGCTTTGGTTCAAGCTTTGAAGGCGTGAACAGCCATGTGCGTTGCAGCGCAACCATCAGTGCGGCTGCCGCGAATGGCAGGATAAAAAAGATCGAAAGCGCGCCTGCGAAGCTGCTTAGGATCCCGAGCAGGCTGTTGCCCGCGCCGTTCAAAAGCTGTGTTGAGAGTTGATCCGCCTGACCCAAAAGAATACTCGCATTCTCACCTGCCTTAAGAAGACTGGTACCACCAATTGTTGCCCCTGCCAAAAGGAGGCCCGCATAGGACCCTGCGGTGACAAGGTCATTTGAACGGGGGATTTCCCCTTTTTCTCGGGCATCGGCGAGCTTTTTTTGAGATGCCTCGTGTTCTTTTTCAGAGGCGTCTTGATCATCGCTCATGACAGGCCTTCAAACGGGTTGCCAAGATAGGCGTTGAAAGCATCAATCCAAAGCTTGAGCAGGAGAGGTGCTGCTATTGCGAGCAGAACCAACCCACCAAGCGTGAGCGCTGGCGCGCCGACAAAGATGACCATCAATTGGGGCATCGCCCTATTGATGACGCCCAGGGCAATGTTGTAAATGACCGAGGCGGCCAAGAACGGTACCGCCATCGTAAAGGCCAGTTCAAAGGCGTGGCTTATCTGATTTAGCCCTCAATTTGCCAGGCCATCTCCACTCGGAAACTGGCCTGGAGGCATCACGTCGTAAGAATAGATAAAAACTTCCGCCACTCGGATGTGAAAGCCAGATATTACGGCCAAGGCAAGCCCCGTCATGACAAATATGTGGGACATGGTTGGTTGCTGTTCGGCAGCTTGCCCACCAAAGAGCTGGGAGAGCGAGGTGGATTGCGCGGCCAAGGTCCCCGCAATTTGTAGGGCATGCACAAACAATCGCAGACCGATACCAATCGACAGACCCGCCATCACTTCGGTCGCTATCTGCGGCGCAAGTGCAGCTGTTAACGGGGCTACACGGTCCAGTACGGCAGGTAAAACGACGGCGGTAAAGCATAGGCCAAGTGCAAGGCGAATGCGTTGCGGCACGACTTGCTCTCCGAAGGCAGGAAGCAATGCCATTGCCGCGCCGATCCGCAAGAAAACCAGAAACGCGGCCCAAAGCCAGCCTTCGGTCAGATTGCTCGCCTCGGTCAATGGGGTAAGAAAATCGGTCATGCGGGAACTTGCCCGATCATCGCGGGGCGTGCCTCAAGTCCGATTTCCTCATATGACAGAACTGGTGTTGTCACCCCACGAGCGCCCAGTACGGTGCGAATGAAGCGGCGGCGCAGGGACGATGTGACAAGGGCGGGCTGTACCCCATTTTCCGCGGCCTTGTTCAGCTTTTCGGCCATGTTGTTGGCCAATCGGCTGAACTGATCAGGGGGCAGGGCAACATCGCGCTGACCTTTGTCACCGTCGATTTGGTAGGTCACAAAGGCTTTTTCCCACTCGGGGGCCAGCTGGATCAGCGGAATTGTACCGTCTTCGCGGCGCAATCCTGCAACAAGCTGAAAGCCAAGCCGCTGACGAACATGTTCGCAAATTGCTTCAGGCGCGCCCATGCCGCGCGCTTCGGCGATGCTTTCCAAAATGAGCGGCAGGTTGCGGATGGAAACGCGTTCTTCCAACAGTAAACGCAGCACGGCAAGTAACAGATCGACAGGCACCTTATCGGGCACCAATTCATCCAAAAGACGCTTGTTAGCTTGGGCGCGGGTCGGTTCCGACAAGTTTACGAATTCATCTAACAGGCGACGCAAACCGCGCAATGACAACAGCCGAGAAAGGTTGTTTTTAAGCACTTCCAACAGGTGTGTCGCCAGAACTTCGGTCGGTGACACAACAGTGAAACCCTGAATGGCAGCGTCCTCTTGGGCATCAGGGGGAATCCATCGCGCTGGGGCGCCGTATACAGGTTCGCGGACATCCATGCCGTCTGGTGGCGGCATGCCATCAGACAGTAGCGCCAAAACGCGGTCTGGCAGCAGGCGATCCCGCACCTGTTCCACGCCTTGCAAGCGGATCCTATAGGTGCCGGCAGGCAGCGACGCCTCATCTGTTAGGCGAATCTCGGGAAGAATGATGCCAAAGGCGCTGGCGATGTGGTTGCGCATATTGGCGATACGGGTGTCGAGGCCAGTCGCCGGATCCAGCACCATCGGCACAAGATCTGGGGCGAACTCGATGTGGATGTCGTCAAAATCAAGGATATCGCCAAGTTTGCGTTCAGTGGCGGGAGGCGCAGCCTCTCCCTCTTCGACTTTGGGTTTTGCGGCTTCATTTGCCCCCCAATAGGCCGCGCCTCCCAAAACCAACGCGCCGATGATGAAGGGAACGAAGGGCATCCCCGGCACCAGTGCAAAAAGCGCCATCAGAAAGGCAACCGTAGCCAAAGCGCCGGGATAGCGGCCCAACTGGGCAAAAAAGGATACGTCGGCAGCACCGGTTTGCCCCCCACGCGCCAAAAGAAGCGCTGCACCGATAGAGATGATCACTGCCGGGATTTGACTGACCAGCCCATCACCGACGGTCAGAATGGCATAGGTTTCAAAAGCCTGGCCGATTGGCATGCCGTGAACCACTGTGCCGATGATCAGCCCCATCACGATGTTCAGAATTGTGATAAGCAAGCCTGCAACAGCATCGCCCTTTACGAATTTCGAAGCGCCATCCAAAGAGCCGAAAAAGTTGGTTTCGGCCAGTTCGGTTTCGCGCCGCCGCTTTGCCTCGGTGTGGTCGATCGCGCCGGCTGACATATCGCTGTCGATTGCCAGCTGTTTGCCGGGCATCCCGTCAAGCGCAAAGCGTGCGCCGACTTCGGCCATGCGTCCTGCGCCTTTGGTGATCACCATAAAGTTTACGATCAGCAGGACGCAAAACACCACAACGCCCAGCAAAACAGACCCGCCCATAACGAAATTGGCAAAGCCTTCGATCACTTTGCCTGCCGCGCCTGTGCCAGTATGACCTTGGCCAATGATGAGTTTGGTTGATGATACGTTGAGCGATAGCCGCAGCATGAGCGAGGCCAAAAGGATTGTAGGGAAGGCGGAAAATTCAAGTGGGCGCTGGATGAACAGCGTTACAGTAAACATCAAAATAGCTAGCGCAAATGAAATTGCCAGCCCAATATCCAGCATCCAAGACGGCACCGGTAACACCATCATCACGATCACGGCCATCAGGGCGAGCGCGAGCAGGATGGTTGGCTGAAAGACACTTCGCAAGGTCAATTGGTTCATGGCACGTCCCCGATAAGTGGGCGCGCACGTGACGGGGTTTGCAACAGGGGGCCGCGCGCCGACACCAAGCCGAATCTTTCATAAACCTGCCGGTGTTTTGCGCGCTCTGGATCTGCAAAGGCCACCATTGCGGGTGCATCGAAAGAGGGGGCCATCGTGCCGAGGTGCCTATCAAAAATAGTCTCTAGTCGCCGAACATAGGCTTCGGCCCGTGCCCCATCACGTGAATGATAACGGCCCACTGCGGCGCGCCAGTCGCCGGTTTTGATATAGAGATCTTGCAGAAAGTTTGCAGCGTAAAGAGCGTTGTTTTGCGGCGAAAGCATATCCGACACGCTTTGAAACGCAGTTGCGTGCCAGCGTATGTTCAGTTGAAAACAACCGATATCCACGTTGCTTTTGCCTTGCGTAATCTGTTCTTCGGCAAAAGCGATTGCGGTGTATTGATCGGGAAACCAATGACCTTTGAGGTCGGCCATGACGGCCCAGGGCCAGGCGTCAAACCCCCCGCCGCTGGCCTGCGTATTGCCGGTTTCAGCAAGGGTAACGGCCCGCAGGATCGACAGAGGAACACCTGTCTGGTGTGACGCAAACTGCGCGGCCTCCTCGCACAGCGCTGCGGGTGAGGCGATTCCCTGTGCTCCGCAAAGCCCATAGACCATGGCAAAGATCGTTCGATGTAATGAAAGCCAAAAATTCATAAAGGTCCCATGGCTGTTTGGGGCGTTCTGCCCTAGCACCAGACCTTAACTATGATTCCTTTCCAATGTGTTTACCGCAGGCGGATGTGTTCGCGTTTTGATCGTGTGTCGACCCTAGTCGGACACGCGAAACCCGGCCTCGGCCATCACCGCATCGGATGCGGTTTCAACCTCGCGTTCCAGTCGCTCCATGAACGCGGCACTGGTCAGTCCAGGCGGAATTGTTGGTAAAAATTCGACTACCGCCAGCCCGCGTTTGCGCAAAATTCCGCGTTTGGGCCAAAGCACGCCGACATTGGTTGCAACTGGCACGCAATCCTGACCCAGTTGCAGATACAACGCTGCGGTGCCGACCTTATAAGGTACTTTGACGCCCGGTGCGACACGGGTGCCTTGGCTATAAATGATCAGCTGTCCTGCTTTTTGCGCACCTGATTTCACAGCAGCCATCATCTTGGTAATCGCCACCCCGCGTTTGCCACGATCAACAGGTACGCAGCCGATCCGCAGGCCAAACCAGCCTAAAACCGGGGCATAGACCAACTCTTTCTTCATGATGAAGCGGCCACGCGGCACGGCATGAAAAATCATCAAAATATCCAGAAAACTTTGGTGTTTCGCGGCAATCAGCACGGGGTGGGTTGGGGGCGTGCCGCGCACCTCGCAGCGCATGCCGGTTAGAACGCGCAATGAAAAAATCACCCAGCGGCAATAGGCATGGCACCCCGCCAGCGCGCCGTCAGGGGTGATCAGCGCATAGGGCAGGTACAAAACACCGACCACGAGCATCGCGATATACATCTGGATGATGAAGATTAACGACAACAGCCATTGGAGGGCATAGCGCATCAGGTCAGTTCCTTTAGTTTGCGAAAGGCGGCAAAGCGGGTGGCGAAGAACGCAACAAGAGCGGCGAGGGGAGGTAGCACGAACGGCCAGAGCCAGCCCGCACCTTGAAAACCCAGACCCGTCAGAAACCCGCCTGCCACATCGGCGGACGGCAAGAAAGCCACCCCGATCAGCCCCAAAAGCGCGCCAACCGCCGAGCCTGTCAGTGTGCGCAGCGTGAAGCGCCGCACGAAGGCGCGGGCGATATAGGCATCCTTAGCGCCCACCAAACGTAACACACGGATCACTTGGGCATTGGCGGAAAGTGCGGCATTCGCGGCCAGCGTAATCATCGCGGCCATCGTCGCCCCGATTAGCAAAATGGACGTCAGCCCCAGCAGTCGCAACCGACCCGCGGCCAAGGCCAGCGGTTTGCGCCAACGCGTGTGATCATCCAGCACGGCCCCCGGGGCCTCGGCTGCAAGGCGTTGGCGAAGGCCCTCGCTGTCATAGCCGTCACTGTCTTCGGTCACTTCGATCAGGCGCGGAACGGGCAGGGCATCCAAGGGCAGATCGGGGCCGAACCAGGGTTCCAACAAGGCGCGCTGTTCGGCATCAGACATCGCGCGGGCGCGTTCAATGCCGGGGGTAGTGGCCAACACATCCAACACGGCGCGGGTTTGCGCATCCATCTGGCCTGCGGGCGCAGAAATGCGGATGGTGGCACTGCGGGCTAGCGCATCACCCCAACGGTCGGCCAACCGCCCCGAAGCCAGCGACAGCGCCATGGCGAACACCGCCAGAAAGGTCATGGCGGCGGCGGTAAAACTGGTCAGCCACGCGGTATGCCCCGAAGGCGGGACCACACGGTCGGCTTGACTGTCGCCACGGAAAATCTCGGTCAGGGCCAGCAGTTTCACAGATCGGCCCCCGCGAGTTGCACCCTGCGTTTGACGATCCGCAGTACACGGGCGGGCACCTGCTGTTTCGCCGCACGGATCAGGTTCAGGTCATGGGTCGCCACCAGAATGGTCTTTCCCATTTTGTTCAGCTCGACCAGCAGTGTCAGCAGCCGCAGCGACATGTCCCAATCAAGGTTGCCGGTGGGCTCATCCGCCAGCACCACATCGGGCGACATCATCACGGCCCGCGCAAGGGCCGCGCGTTGGCGTTCGCCCCCCGACAGTTGCGGCGGCAAGGCATCGGCCAGCTTGGCCAAGCCGACCCAGTTCAGCAAATCCTCAAGATCGGCCAGTTCGGACGTTCGGGACGACACAATCGCGGGCAAGGTTACATTGGTTGCCAAAGGCAAATGGTCAATGAACTGGCAATCTTGATGGACGACCCCAATTCGGCGGCGCAACAGCGCCACCTCGTCCCGGTTCAGGCTGCGCACCTCGCGGTCAAACAAGGTCACACGGCCCGCAGTTGGCAGCAATTCCGCATAGCACAGTTTCAGCAGAGTCGATTTTCCCGCCCCCGATGGGCCTGTCAGAAAGTGAAACGACCCGGGCGCCAGACGCAAGCTGACCTCGGATAGCAATTCCCCCCCGCCATAGGAATAGGCGACATTTTCTAAAGCGATCACACGATGCTCCGTCTAGTTTGGCGTGTGATGCAGCGCCACACCGCTTGATTTGTTGCAGTTTTGCCCAGAGTGAGGGAGGTTTCAACGCCCTATTGTACACACAATGAGGACAAAGGCTTGGATATCCTTAATTTCGGGTCTACAAAGTGGTATGGGACGATTAGCTAAGGCGCGGAGAAAAAGCAAATGCGGCTAGTATGCCCGAATTGCGAAGCTCAGTATGAAGTTGATGATGGCGCCATCGCGGATGCGGGGCGTGATGTCCAATGTTCAAATTGCGGCCATACTTGGTTCCAGCTTCCCCCCGACCTAGAGGCAGAGCGTGATGCCGAAGACGCGCTGTTTGGTGCAGCCAAGAGGCCACAGGCATCACAGCCTAACACGCCCCCAGCCGCCGTTTCACAGCAAGGCCAAGTCGTTGGCAACGATGCAAGTAAAGCTGGTGTTTGGGATGATGACGCCAAAGAAGGCAATAATGATATCGGCCCCGTACCGGCCCCAATTCGTAGACCCGAAGGAATTGGCACGCCAAAAGCAGCGATGCCGGCAGCCGCAACACCCCCTTCTGCGATGCCAAGCCCGCCGCCCATGCCCGCGCCTCCTCCATTGCCTTCGAGGCCGCAAACTGAAGATGCAAAAGCTGACGCGGTTAAACCCGACGCCGTAAAGCCGGAGCCGTCGGCCAGTGCTATGACCCCACCACCACTGGCCCCTCGCCGTAGCCTTGACGAAAGCCTGATGGCAGTTTTGCGTGAAGAGGCCGAGCGTGAAACCGCTGTGCGCCGTTCTGAAACGCCGCGGTCCTTGGAATCCCAGCCCGATTTGGGGTTGGAGGAAACCACAGGGGCAGCAAGTGCTGCGAAAGCGGTTCGTGACCGCTTAGCGCGTTTGCGCGGGCCCGAGCCAGAACCTGAAACACCCGAAAAACCAACTGCGCGCCGCGACTTGTTGCCCGATATCGAAGAGATCAATTCGACCTTGCGCGCCAGCACCGAAAACCGTAGCGGCGATGAACTGGCAATGGCACAACCGGAGTCAGACAATCCTGCATCAAGTTCGGGGTTCCGTAGCGGATTTTCCTTAATGCTGTTGATCGCGGTTGTCTTGATCGCGACCTACCTTGCAGCGCCCAAGATCGCCGAACAGTTTCCGCCAACCAAAGCTGCGCTGGAAAGCTATGTGTCAATGGTTGATGCCGCGCGGATCTGGCTTGATAGCGTGATGCGCAATGCTATTTCGGGCCTGCAAAACCTGACAGGTGGGGCGCAAAGCTAACCGCTTGCGCGCCCGCTTTCAGTACATATCCAACAACCGTTTCAGATAGTCGCGTTCGCTTTCGGGGCGCGCTTGGTCGCCTTGGCGGCGGCGGATTTCATCCAGCAAATCCTGCGCGCGGCGGTACACGTCATCACCTTGCAGCAGGTTGCGGTCTGACCCAATGCGCGCGCCTTCGCCGGATTCTCGCCCTAATGGGTCGCGAGCGGAATTGGGGTCGGCGCGGCCAACAGCCTCGCCTTGGCCGTCATTTCCGTTCTCGCGGCGCTCTTGTGCCATGGCCTCGCCCAGATTGCGCATACCTTCGCGCATGGATTCCATCGCCTCGGCCTGACGGTCCAATGCGCCGGGCAAGTCGCCCTCGCGCAGCGCACGTTCCGCCTCTTCCATCGCGCGGCCCGCTTCATCCAGCGCGCGGCGGCCTGCTTCGCCTTGGTCAGACCCCGCACCTGGCAGCATATCGCCGTTCAACCGCCCAAGGCGGTTGCGCAATTCGCTTTGGCGGTCTTGCAGGCTTTTGCCCTGGCCCTGACCTTCGTTGCCCACACCTTCTTGGGATTGCCCGTTTTCGCCCTGTTCCCCTTGCTCGCCTTGTTGCCCATCTTGCTGGCCGTCTTGCTGCTCACCCTGCTCGCCTTGTTGCCCCGGGTTTTGCAATTCGGAAAAGCTGTCATCGGACAGGTCTTGCTGGTCGCGAAGGGTGTCGCCAAGGTCTTTCATCGCTTTCTGGCCGGGTCCACCTTGGCCGCCTTCGCCTTGGGTGACTTGCATATTTTCCATTAACTGACGCAGCATTTCCATCAGCTCGGCGGCCTCTTCCATCCGGCCTTCTTCCAGCAGCTTTTGCAGCTCTTTCAGCATGTCTTGCAACTGGTCGCCAGTAATCTCCATCGACTCCTGCTCGTTCGCGGCCTCGCCATTCGGGTTGCGCTCGGCCTCTTGGGCAAGCTGGCGCATGTAGTCGTCCATCGCCTCACGCAGTTCCTGCATCAGCTTGTCAATCTCGGCGGGGTCGGCGCCGTTGCGGATCGCTTCGTCCAGCTGGTCTTGCGCGCGTTTCAGACGTTCGCGCGCACTTTGCAAATCCCCCTCTTCGATCAGCAGAGCAATGTCCCAAAACGCTTCGGCCAATTCATCCCGCGTCTCTACGGTCAGCGCATTTGCCTCGGCGTCCAAACGGCGCAAGGCCACACGCAGCCGCAAATAGGCCTTTTCATTGCGGATAAGCCCTTCGGGGCGATGGGTCAGTGCCTTGAAAATTTGGGTGCTGCGGGGGGCATTGCTGCGTGACCACAGCAAATCGCGGCGCATTTCAATCACTGCGGCCGCCAGCGGGTCAAAGAACCGCTTGCCGGGCAGGGTGACATGCAAGGGGGCGGCAACGCCGGTTTGGCCCGGTGTGTCGGTGACGGACAAATCGATCGTCACGGGCAAATTGGCAAAGACGTGTTTGGACAGATCATCCACCAAAGTTTCGGCAAAATCGGTGCGCTGCCCGCTGATCGGCAAAGGCAAATCCAGTGTCACAGGATCGATATTTTCGGGATCAACAGCCAACCCATAGCGGCGGTCCAACGCGCCCATATCCAGCGAAATCACAGCTTTGCCACCCGTCACGCCAAAATCATCCTTGGCCTCGAACGGCAGTTTCAAACGGCCGTCGGCCTCTCGTGTCAACTCGCCCACAGCACTTACGCTGGGCGGTGCATCGCGGCCCACCTTGATCGACCATGTCCTGCCATTCGGGCCGTCAATCGCCAGTTCGCCGCTTTGGGTGATGTCAAAGTCCTGTGTCGGCGCAGTTGCATCGCCAGCCTCAAGCCGCCCCGATACGGTTTCGGTCAGCGATAGCGCGCCGACCTCGCCGTAAAAGCGCAGCTGCACACGGCTGCCGCTTGGCACTTCAAATTCCACGCGGTCAATGTCGTTCAAATACAGCGCGGGCTTGCCGGTATAGGGGGGTGGCTGCACCCAGCCTTCCCAGCTTGGCCCGTTGGCCAGTGCTTGCGCCGCCGTTGGCCCTAGCCCGGTGATCGACGCAACCCGCCAAAGTGAGCCGAACAGCAGCGCCATCACCAAACCCGTCAGCGCAATATACCGCAGGCCAAACGGGTCACGCGCGGCCAAACGCAAATCGGGTGCCACGGCTTTTGCACCCGCCGCTGCACGGGCCATGCGGGCCTGATGCGCGGCCCATACGGCCTGTGATGCGGGGTCACTGGCGCCAATCGCTTGGGTGTCTGCCAGTGTTGCAATCGGTCGGCCAGGAAGCGTAGCATCCAATCGGTCCAGCGCGTCTTGGGGCAGGGGGCGTCGAAACTGGCGAAAACCACGCCACGCGGTCCAAAGCACTGCCACGGCTGCCAGCGCAAGCCCCGTCCACACGGCGGGCAACGGCACGAAATCTTGCAAGCCAAAGGCCAGCACAGCCAGCGTGCCAATCAGCACCGTCCACAGCGGCCAGAAACAGCGCGCCAGCCGTTCAGCCCACAGCCCCGCCTGCGTCAGCGCAAGCGGGCGTTTCAACTGGGCTGCAACGTGGTCGCGCGGTGCTTGCGTCATTTACCCTGCCTTTTGGCCGCATTCCATCACAGCCATTCGGGGATGGTATCCCGAGAAAGCATTTCGTCAAACGTTGGACGTGCGCGGATGACCGCAAAGTGATCATCTTTCACCAAAACTTCGGGGATCAGCGGGCGAGAGTTGTATTCAGACGACATCACCGCGCCATACGCGCCCGCCGAGCGGAACGCGACCAGCGCGCCTTCGGTCAATTTCGGCAGGTTGCGCGATTTGGCAAAGGTGTCACCAGATTCGCAAATCGGGCCTACGATGTCATAAGGGGTTTGCTCCGCCGCCGCCGCCGCCTCAACCACCGGAATGATGTCATGGTGCGATCCGTACATCGCAGGGCGGATCAGGTCATTCATCGCGGCGTCAATAATCAGGAAATCGCGGTCTTCACCGTTTTTCACATAGATCACTTCGGACACCAAAATCCCCGCATTGCCGGAAATCAGGCGGCCGGGTTCAATTTCAATTTCGCAGCCCAAATCGCCCACGGTGCGCTTGATCAGTGCGCCATAGTCCATTGGCAAGGGCGGCGCGTTGTTGTCACGGGCATAGGGAATCCCCAAACCGCCCCCAAGGTCGAGCCGTTCAATCGTATGCCCATCGGCGCGCAAGGCGCGGGTCAGGTCGGCGACCTTCAGATACGCCGTCTCGAACGGTTCCAGCGCGGTCAATTGGCTGCCGATATGCACGTCGATACCAACAATTTTCAGGCCGGGAAGGCGGGCCGCCTCGGCATAGACTTCGCGGGCACGCGAAATCGGGATGCCGAATTTATCGCCCTTTTTCCCGGTTGAGATTTTCTCATGGGTTTTGGCATCCACATCGGGATTCACCCGAATGGTGATGGGTGCCACCAGCCCCAAGCCCTGCGCCACCTCGGACAACGCGCGCATTTCGGGTTCTGATTCGACGTTGAACTGCCGGATGCCGCCAGTCAGAGCCAGCCGCATTTCCGCGCGGGTTTTGCCCACGCCGGAAAACACGATTCGATCACCCGGCACACCTGCCGCCCGCGCCCGCATATATTCGCCAGCCGATACCACATCCATCCCCGCACCCAAATCGCCCAGCAGTTTCAGCACGGCCACGTTGGACAGGGATTTGATCGCAAAACACACCAGATGCGGCAGGGGAGACAGTGCCTCGGTGAACAGTTGGTAATGGCGGGTAAGGGTGGCGCTGGAATAGCAGTAAAACGGCGTGCCAACTTGCGCTGCAATGTCGGCAATCGCCACGTCTTCGGCATGCAATACGCCGTCTTTATACAGAAAATGGTCCAAACTCGCCCCCGTGGTGCAACCTGCTTGGCCAAGCGTTTACATGGTATCGCAGGCACAGCCAAGCACCGGAAGGTCAGTTGCGGAAATCGGGTTCGGATTTGTCCAGCAGGGTCTTGATGTCGGACATGAAACGGTCGGCTTGGCCATCGTAATGGTCCATCGCATCGGCCACGCCTTCGGCAACCGTATCCGACAAAAACCGCAGTTTCTGCCCCGTTTGCAACGCGCGGATATAGGTTTCAGCGGAGCGTTCGAAATAATACAATCGGTTGAACGCATCGGCGACCGAACTGCCCAGCACCAAAACGCCGTGATTGCCCATCACCATCACCTTATGCTTTGGGTCTTGCAGCATCGCGGCGCAGCGCGTGCCTTCATCCTCAAACGCCAAACCGGCATAGCCTTCGTCGACCACCACGCGGTTGAAAAACATCGCGGTGTTTTGGTCAATCGCAGGCAGGCGGCTGTCGGCCAAGCTGGCCAGAACGGTGGAAAATATCGAATGGACATGCATCACACAGCGGGCATGCGGCACATGGCGGTGGATCGACCCGTGCAGGCCCCATGCGGTCGGGTCCGGCGCATCGGGGCGGTTCAGCGCCTCGGGGTCATCGGCGTTCAGCAACAGCAAATCACTGGCCTTGATCAAGGAAAAGTGCCGCTGATTTGGGTTGATCAGGAAATCCTTGCCATCATGCGACACGGCCAGCGAAAAGTGGTTCGCCACCGCTTCGTGCATGTTTAGCCGCGCAGTCCAGCGAAAGGCGGCGGCCATGTCTACGCGTTCGGCCTCAAATGTCATGTTCGGGCTGTGGGTCATCGTGTTCATGGCTTTCCCTTATGGATAGCATCCAGCGTGGCCTGCGGACAGGCGTTTGCCAAGGGGAAACTACCACAAGTTCAGGTGACAGGCCGCGTGCGCAAGAACAAATAAAGCGGAAGGCCGCAGGACACCCCGATGCAAAACGTGGCCGGAATGGCGATCAGCGCCGACCAGTTTTTCCGCACGCGTGTCTCTGCGATAATCCACAGGGTCAGCGCAAGGGCCGCAATCGTCAGATCCCATGTCAGGCCCGTGGTGGATGCGTTTACATACCACGCGTCAATCAACCCGCTTAACCCCGTGCCTGTTTCCGCCATATAGGTCACGAACCAATACATCGGATGCACAGCCCCCCAAACGGCTAGCACCAGATAAGCCATGCGCAATGGTGACATCAGTTTGTCACCGCCACGCCAACGCGGGCATCGCCCGAAACCGAAAGGCCGGGGGCTGATGGAGGGCCATCTGCCCCGCAAGCAGCAAGTGTGGCGAGTGTGGCTAGAAGATATAGTGCGCGCATAGGGCTTCCTTTTGTTATGGGCTGACCGAAATATTGGCGCCGCCAACCCGTGCGGTGACCGCAGGGGTAACCGTCACGCCACCGGCACCAATACCGATATTGGCGTTCAAACGTGGCGCGGAACACGCCCCAAGCCCGACTACCATCACGGCAAAGACCAGTTTCATTTCAACACATCTTTCCAACGGGCAATCTGCGCGCGCACTTGGGTAGGTGCCGTACCACCATAGGACATACGGCTGCGCACCGAATTTTCCACACCCAACACATCAAAAACATCGGCCCGAATACCCGCATGCACCGTTTGCATCTGTGCCAGCGTCAGCTCTGGCAGGTCAATCCCGGCCTTTTCGGCCATCGCGACCAGCGTGCCCGTCACATGGTGGGCATCGCGGAACGGCAGGTTCAATTCGCGCACCAACCAATCGGCAAGATCGGTTGCCGTCGAAAACCCGCTGGCCGCTGCCAGTTTCAGATTGTCGCGCAGCGCGGTCATATCGCCAACCATCCCCGTCATCGCGGCAAGGCCCAGCATAAGGCTGTCAGCGGCATCAAAGGTTTGTTCCTTATCTTCCTGCATGTCCTTGGAATAGGTCAGCGCCAATCCCTTCATCACGGTAAACAGCGCCACCGTGGCCCCCAAAATCCGCCCCAACTTGGACCGCAACAATTCCGCTGCATCGGGGTTTTTCTTTTGCGGCATGATGGAACTGCCCGTGGTCCATTTGTCCGACAAACGGACAAAGCGGAACTGGGCGGATGACCAAATCACCAACTCTTCTGCAAAGCGCGACAGGTGCATCGCGCAAATGCTGCTGGCCGATAAAAATTCCAACGCGAAATCGCGGTCGGACACCGAATCAAGGCTGTTGGCCGTGGGCCGATCAAAACCCAAAGCCGCAGCGGTGGCGTGGCGATCAATCGGGAAAGACGTGCCTGCCAGCGCCGCCGCCCCCAACGGACATTCATTCATCCGCGCCCGCGCATCGATAAACCGCGACCGATCGCGCGCAAACATTTCCACATAGGCCAGCATATGGTGGCCCCACGTTACGGGCTGCGCGGTTTGCAAATGGGTAAAACCGGGCATCACCCAATCGGCCCCCGCCTCGGCCTGTGCCAGAAACGCCTTCATCAACGCCTCTAGCCCCGTAATCGCCGCATCGCATTGGTCACGCACCCACAGCCGGAAATCCACCGCGACTTGGTCATTGCGCGACCGCCCTGTGTGTAACCGTCCCGCAGGCTCGCCGATAATTTCCTTTAGCCGTGCCTCCACATTCATGTGGATATCTTCCAATTCCACCCGAAACGGGAACTTTCCGCCCTCAATTTCTGACAACACCGTGAGAAGCCCTTCACGGATCGCTTCGGCATCTTTATGGGTCAGAATACCCTGTGCGGCCAACATCGCCGCATGGGCGCGCGACCCTGCAATATCTTGCGCGGCCAAACGGCGGTCAAACCCGATAGAGGCGTTGATCGCCTGCATGATCGCGTCGGGTCCGCCTTCAAAGCGGCCGCCCCACATGGCGTTTGCAGTTGCGGATTTGGTCGTGTCGGTCATGGGTTGCCCCTTAAGGAGAATGAAATGTTGCGGAATATCCTAGCTGTCCTTTATACCGCCTGTGCGCTTGGTGCAAATCCCGTGCAGGCCGATGTTGCGGCGGCCCAATCCGCCCTTGCAGGCGATATGCGCAAGCTGGTGTTTCACGAACAGGCCAAGGATTTACCGCCCGAGGTTTTGGCCGATATGGCAGGCGCAGATCGCAATTTGGCCGAATGGCAGGGCCAATGGGTCGTGCTGAACTTTTGGGCCACATGGTGCGCACCATGCCGCAAGGAAATGCCCAGCCTTGACCGTTTGGCCGCTGCTGTTGCCGATACCGGCGTGACCGTTGTGACGGTGGCCACAGGCCGCAACCCGCCCGCCGCCGTGGCGCGGTTTTTTGAAGAAATCGGCGTGCAAAACCTGCCCGTTTTGCTTGATCCGAAATCGGCCTTGGCGCGTCAGATGGAGATTATTGGCCTGCCGTTGACCGTGATATTGGACCCAGAGGGCCGCGAAGTCGCGCGCCTGATTGGCGATGCGGAATGGGACAGCGCCGATGCCCGCGCGATGCTAGATGCCCTTACCGCTCCCTGATCCCGCCAGTTTCGCGTGGCAGGGGCAGCCGATCATATGGTCGTTCACCATGCCCGTGGCCTGCATGAAGGCATAAACAATCGTTGGCCCGCAAAAGGTAAAGCCTGCCTTTTTCAGATCTTTTGAGATTTGTGTCGAGAGCGGGGTAAATCCCGGAACCTCGGCCATTGTTACGAAATTGCTTTGCAGCGGGGCGCCATTCACATAGGCCCAAAGCCAGTTGGAAAACCCGACATCGGCCTCAATCTTCAAATAGGCGCGGGCGGATTTTATGGTGCCTTCAATCTTGCCGCGATGCCGCACAATGCCGGCATTGGCCAGCAAGCGCTGCACGTCCTCCTCGCCCCATTTGGCGATGACTTCGGGATGGAACCCCTCAAACGCATCCCGAAACGCATCACGTTTTCTCAATATAGTAATCCACGACAGCCCCGCCTGAAACCCGTCCAAGATCAGCTTTTCCCACAGCGCACGGCTGTCCCATTCCGGCACGCCCCATTCCGTGTCGTGATAGGCAAGATACATCGGATCGGTGCCAGGCCAAGTGCATGTCGTCATGGGGCGCTTTCTGATCAGGGGCAATAAGTCCCTAAAATTGGAACAATCCGTGAATTTTTACCAGCCCTTTACGCTGGTTGGGTCACAGTAGCTGAACAATTCAGGGGGATTCCCTATCATCTGCGGGGGCACAGCATGGCATTTATCAATCGCATAGACCGACGGCCAGGCGATGAAAGTCCGCTGGCTGCTGTAATTGCGGCCCGTGATCGTGAAACCATGTCGATGGTGCGCCAAGCGATCCAGGAAAAACGGATGCGCCTTGCTTTTCAGCCTGTTGTTGTGGGCTCTGACCCGTCGCGCATCGCCTTTTACGAAGGGTTGATGCGCGTCATCGACCCCACGGGCCGCGTTATTCCCGCCCGTGATTTCATCGACGCGGTCGAGGCGGATGAGCTGGGCCGCCAAATCGATTGCGTCGCGCTGGAAATCGGGTTGACCGCGCTTGCCCGTTTTCCACATGTACGCCTGTCCATCAATATGTCGGCGCGGTCGGTCGGGTATCCGCGCTGGATGAAAGTTCTGCGCAAAGGCCTGTCTGCCGATAAAACCATCGGCGAACGGCTGATTTTGGAAATCACCGAAAGCTCGGCGATGCTGGTGCCGGAATTGGTCATCGCCTTTATGGATGATCTGCAATCGCAAGGCGTGTCCTTTGCCCTTGATGATTTTGGTGCAGGCAATACCGCCTTTCGTTATTTCCGCGATTTCTTTTTTGACGTGATCAAGATTGACGGGCAGTTCATCCGCAACATCCATGCCGACTGCGATAACCAGGCGTTAACCCGTGCCCTTATGTCGATCGGACATCATTTTGACATGCTCACGGTCGCAGAATCGGTTGAAGAGGTGGCCGACGCCGAATGGCTGCAAGCGGCCGGAATCGGTTGTATGCAAGGCTATTTGTTTGGGGCGCCAACTGTGCGCCCCGATTGGGGAAATGCCCGCTCGGACAAAACCGCCTAACCCGCTTCCCATGCGTCACTCTTACCTCTGCAAGCTGGTGTGAAAACCTTGCTTTTTGATCCTGCTGGCCTTAGCCATGCTGCAGGGCGGCGCAGGAAACTGTTGTCGTATTCCGGCAAAACTGCCGACAATGGGGGAAGGAACCTAGCATGACCAATGTGGTAATCGTTTCAGCAGCGCGGACTGCTGTAGGCAGCTTTAACGGCGCATTTGCAAATACACCCGCACATGAAATGGGCGCGGCTGTTATTTCCGAAGTGATCGCCCGCGCAGGCGTTGATAAGGCCGAAGTTGAAGAAACCATTCTGGGTCAGGTTCTGACGGCTGGCCAAGGCCAAAACCCTGCGCGCCAAGCGCATATTCTGGCAGGATTGCCGCAAGAAGGTTCGGCTTGGTCGCTGAATCAGGTCTGCGGCTCGGGCCTGCGCGCCGTTGCCTTGGGCGCACAGCATGTGCAACTCGGCGATGCCTCGATCCTTATCGCGGGTGGTCAGGAAAACATGTCGATGTCGCCGCATGTGGCACATCTGCGGTCTGGCACCAAAATGGGCGACATGAAGATGATCGACAGCATGATCAAAGACGGTCTTTGGGATGCGTTCAACGGTTATCACATGGGCCAAACCGCCGAAAACGTTGCTGAAAAATGGCAAATCAGCCGTGAAATGCAGGATGCCTTTGCCGTGGCCAGCCAAAACAAGGCAGAAGCCGCGCAAAAGGCCGGACGTTTTGCCGATGAAATCGTCGCCTTCACCATCAAAACCCGTAAGGGCGACATCATTGTCGATGCGGATGAATATATCCGCCACGGTGCCACGCTCGAATCAATGCAAAAACTGCGCCCCGCTTTCACCAAAGACGGCACAGTCACCGCTGCGAACGCCTCGGGCCTGAACGATGGCGCCGCCGCCGTTTTGCTGATGACCGAGGCGGAGGCTGCAAAACGCGGCCTGACCCCGCTCGCCCGTATCGCGTCTTATGCCACCGCGGGTCTCGATCCCGCAATCATGGGTGTGGGCCCAATCCACGCCAGCCGCAAAGCGCTGACCAAAGCTGGCTGGAACGCCGCCGACCTTGATCTGGTCGAAGCGAATGAGGCCTTTGCCGCCCAAGCCTGCGCTGTGAACAAAGACATGGGGTGGAACCCCGATGTGGTCAACGTGAACGGCGGCGCGATTGCCATCGGCCACCCGATCGGTGCGTCTGGCGCGCGTATCCTCAACACCCTCCTGTTTGAAATGAAGCGTCGCAGCGCGAAAAAGGGCCTTGCGACCCTGTGTATTGGTGGCGGCATGGGCGTGGCCATGTGCCTTGAACGTCCATAACGCTTTTGGTTGAAAAATGCGGGCGCAACAATGTTGCGTCCGCATTCGATTATCGCTAACACTATTTCAAAGCAATCTCGTGGAGGAGATATTATGTCTAAAGTCGCCCTTGTCACCGGGGGGTCGCGCGGTATTGGCGCGGCCATCGCCACTGCCTTGAAAAGTGCAGGCTATACCGTCGCCGCCAACTATGCGGGTAATGATGACGCCGCCGCCAAATTCACCGCCGAGACGGGGATCAAAACCTACAAATGGAACGTCGCTGATTATGACGCGTCCAAGGCCGGTATCGCGCAGGTCGAGGCCGATCTTGGTCCGATCGACATCGTGGTCGCCAACGCAGGCATCACCCGCGATGCACCCTTCCACAAAATGACGCCCGAACAGTGGCATCAGGTTATCGACACCAACCTGACCGGAGTGTTCAATACGGTTCACCCCATCTGGCCGGGCATGCGTGAGCGCAAATTCGGCCGGGTTGTGGTGATTTCGTCGATCAATGGTCAAAAAGGTCAGTTCGCCCAAGTGAACTATGCCGCAACCAAAGCAGGTGATCTGGGCATCGTGAAAAGCCTGGCCCAAGAAGGCGCGCGCGCCGGCATCACCGCCAACGCCATCTGCCCCGGCTATATTGCGACCGAAATGGTCATGGCAGTGCCGGAAAAGGTGCGCGACTCCATCATCGCAGGCATCCCCGCAGGCCGTCTGGGCGAGCCTGAGGAAATCGCGCGCTGCGTGGTCTTCCTCGTTTCCGACGATGCGGGCTTTATCAACGGTTCGACCATCAGCGCGAACGGCGCGCAGTTTTTCGTCTGACCGCGATCAAACCTACTCAAAAGGGGCTGGCAAACCGCTGGCCCCTTTTGTTATTGCGGTTTCATCTTGGCCAAAATACCTAAGATCAGCCTTGGCCTCACTCTGAAAGCCCCCAGCACATGTCCCGCACCCGCGCCACGACCATCGGCTTTTCTGCCGTCCTGATGTGGGCGTTTTTGGCCTTACTCACCATCGGCTCATCCCCCGTTCCGCCTTTCCTGCTCAGCGCGATGTGCTTTGGCATCGGTGGTGCAATCGGGTTGGTCTGGACGGCGCGGCGCGCAGGGCTTGGCATCCTTAAAACCGTGCCTTGGCAGGCCTATGTCTTTGGCACACTCGGTCTTTTTGGCTATCACGCGCTCTATTTTACTGCCTTCCGGCTTGGGCCGAATGCCTCGACGGGGCTTATCGCCTATCTGTGGCCGCTCTTTATTGTGTTGTTTTCCGGCCTCCTGCCGGGCGAACATTTGCGCAAGGGCCACATTGCGGGCGCGATCATTGCGCTCATCGGCGCGGCCCTTATTGTCCTCACCGCAAAATCCGGCAGCGCTGCAATCTCCTACCCCGCCCTCGGCCTCGCCTTTCTATGCGCGCTAACTTGGTCCAGCTATTCCATCCTGTCGCGCAGATTTGGCGCCGTGCCAACGGAAAGTGTTACGATCTACTGTCTTGCTACCGCAGCCTTGTCCGCGATCGCGCATCTCGTGATTGAGCGCACCCAGTGGCCCAGTGGCATTCTGGGTTGGGCTTCAGTCGCAGCGCTGGGGATCGGCCCCGTTGGTGCCGCCTTCTTCACATGGGATATCGGAATGAAACGGGGTGACATCCAGCTTTTGGGCGTCGCATCCTATGCCGCCCCGCTGCTGTCTACCCTCATCCTTGTCGCGGCTGGCATTTCAGACCCTACGGCAACCTTGGCCATCGCGACCGTGCTCATAACGGCAGGTGCGGCACTGGCGGCACGCGCCAGCGCCGTGGGTTAATCCCGCTATTGGGCCAGCCGCGTAATCTCTTCCTTCAGCTTGAGCTTTTGTTTTTTCAATTCGGCAACCTTAAGGTGATCTGCACCGGGGCTGCGCTGGGCTTGTTCAACCATTGACGAAAGGTTTTCATGCTTTCTGCGCAATTCCTGCAGGTGCGAAGCGATAGTCATTCGTTTCCTCCTTTAATTGGTTATCGTAACACCATTGCAACATAAACTCTGCATCTTGTCACCAAAAACCGGAACGCCTCGGCCATCCTTTGCCTAAAACTTATGTAAACAGCGCTCCAAGCCCTTCACCCCGCCGGAAAACGGCCTCGGCCGCTGGCGAATGGTTGTCACGGTCGCCGGGATGTGTGTCGCCATCATGCAAGATCAACGGGGCCAACAGCCGCAACCCTGCCCGCCCGCCTTTGCGGGTTCGGATCAGCACGCGCCCTGCCTCACGCCCGTTGCGCGCCGCCACTGGCAGGATGGTTATTGATCCCATGCTGCTGCCCAATCCCACCATCACATCGCCCATTCGGTCGGCCCGTACAATCAGCGTTAACCACCCCAAAGGGGCCACCCGCCGCTTGGCGGCGGCGATCCAATCGGCAATAGACACCTGTTCGCGCAAGGCGGTGTCGCGGCCTGTGTCGGCGGCGGGGGTGCCTGCTGGCGGGTAATAGGGCGGGTTGGTGATGACATGGTCAAAGTCGCGGCGCAGTGGGCGCGGCATGTCCAGCACAGACCCCTCGTATACGTCAAAGGCAATCCCTGCGCGGGCTGCATTCCGCCGTGCCAGATCGGAATATTCCGTCTGCAGCTCTAGCCCCGAATGTACCACCCCCTGCACCCTTACCCCCAAACACAGCGATGCCGCCCCTGCGCCACATCCCAGATCCAGCACCGACTGCCCTGTTCGGGCAGAGCAACAAGCGGCCAGCAAAACGGGGTCGGTGGCGGCACGGTATCCCTGCTTGGGTTGCCACAATTGCAAACGCCCGCCCAGAAACGCATCGTCGGTCACTGCATCATCGGGGAACATAAACGCCCTTTTTGCTGCCCCGCCTACGGCCCTGCTTATTGGCCAGTCGGGATCTCATTATCTTTCAAAACGGCACGCGCGATAAACAGGTCCCTGTCCAGCACCATCAACCGCCGTGGCAAAATGCCCATCGAACCGTCCAACACGCTCATATGGACGTCCAGCTCAAACGTCTCTATACCTTCGCCATTAAGTATGGCGGTGGCCCAAGGGATAATTGTGGGGTCGGTTGTGCGCAAAAGTTCTTTCATAGCTCGGACATAATCGTTAGGCGCTTGTCTGTCGAGGTCTGTGTCATAGTTGTGACTGGACACAAGAGAAGGCTGGGGGACGTTATGGATCAAGACATCGCAAAACCGCAGGATAGGCTGGCCGCATGGTTGGCGTCCGATATGGCGGCGGTGAATGAGCTGATCCGCCTGCGTATGGCGTCCGAACATGCGCCGCGCATACCCGAAGTGACCGCGCATTTGGTTGAAGCTGGCGGCAAACGCCTGCGTCCCTTGCTGACCTTGGCGGCGGCGCGCATGTGTGGTTATGACGGCCCTTACCATGTGCATTTGGCCGCAACGGTTGAATTTATCCACACCGCAACCTTGCTGCATGATGACGTGGTGGATGAAAGCGAACGCCGTCGTGGCCGCCCCACTGCCAATCTGCTCTGGGACAATAAAACATCCGTTCTGGTCGGTGATTACCTGTTTTCCCGCAGCTTTCAGCTGATGGTCGAAACAGGGTCGCTGCGGGTGCTGGACATCCTCGCCAATGCATCTGCCACGATCGCTGAAGGCGAGGTGCTACAACTGACGGCCGCCCAGGATTTGGCAACGACCGAGGCGATTTACCTACAAGTCGTGCGCGGCAAAACTGCCGCCTTGTTTTCTGCCGCAACCGAGGTGGGCGGCGTGATCGCAGGTGCCCCCGAGGCACATGTCCTGGCGCTGTTTGCTTATGGTGATGCGCTGGGCATCGCCTTTCAGATTGTAGACGATTTGCTCGATTACGGCGGCTCGGCACAAGCGATTGGTAAAAACAACGGCGATGATTTCCGCGAACGCAAATTAACGCTGCCGGTGATCAAAGCGGTGGCGCTGGCCAATGATGAAGAACGCGCCTTTTGGCAGCGCACTATCACAAAAGGTGACCAGCAGGACGGCGATCTGGAACAGGCGATAGCAATCATGGCGCGCCACGGCGCAATGGAGGCCGCCCGCAAGGATGCGCTGGGCTGGGCCGATATTGCCCGCTCATCACTGGCCGAACTGCCTGCCCATGAGTTACGAGATATGCTGCGCGATCTGGCCGATTACGTCGTGTCTCGGATCAGCTAAGCGCCGCCGCACGCCCCGGATAAACCACACCCGATGCAACCCACCATTTCGGGTTCTGCGCCTGCACCGCGGTGGCAATCCGCTCGGCTTCGGCTTTGGTTTCAGACAGGGCAAAACAGGTGGCCCCTGATCCCGACATCCGCGCAATCAGCGTGGCGTGCTGGGCGCGCAAGGCGGCCAAAACATCGGCGATAACGGGCGCAATGGCAAGGGCTGGGGCCTCCAGATCATTGCGCTGGCTTTGCAACCAATCGGCCAAAGCGCGGACATCGGCCCAATCCGGCAAAATCTCGGGCATCGCAGCATTGGTGTTGCTGCGCAATCCGGCAAAAACCTGCGGCGTCGGCACCTCGACCTGCGGATTCACCAAGGTGATCCAGCATTCGGGGCAATTGACCAACGCCATGTCCTCACCAACCCCGCGCATCCGTGCAGGGTGCGACATCAGGCATACGGGAACATCGGCACCAAGGCGCAGCACCGCCGCGCGGTCGAGGGAGGCAAACATTGCTTCTATGGCCTTTGCATCCCCATCCTCGTTCAGCATCCGCAGAATGGCACGAATGGCGGCCGCCGCATCGGCAGACCCACCGCCAATACCCGACGCAGGCGGCAGGTTCTTTTGCAGCGTAAATGCAACGCCTCGATCGGCTGAAAACACCGCCGCTGCGCGCAGCACAAGGTTGTTCATATCGGCAGGGATGGCCGCCCCGAAAGGCCCCTCCAGCGTTAGCGATGACACGCCCGACTGCGCGGCATAAAGCCTGTCTGCGATCCCCGCAAACACCACCAAACTGTCCAGAAGATGATATCCGTCTTCCCGTTGCCCCGTCACATGAAGCGTCAGGTTTACCTTGGCATAGGCAAACTCATTAATCATTCGCAACGGCGTCCAGCGATTTTGCGCCTTCTTCAATCAGAACGGCATCCAACCCAATCTCCAGTTTGCGGCGGATGCGTGTTGCCAGTTCCTCGGTTGGGTCAAACGACAGCGCACGCCGCCACTGGAAATTCGCCTCCAGCGTGCGACCTACAGCCCAATACACATCGCCCAAATGGTCGGTCACCACGGGATCGACGGGTTCCAGCACCGACGCACGTTCCATCGGTTCCACCGCATCGGTATAACGGCCCGCTAGGAAATAGCCCCATGCCAGACTGTCAATAATATAGCCGCTGTCAGGGCGCTGGGCTACCGCGCGCTCAATCATCGACAAGGCCTCGTCGAAATTCTCGCCGCGTTCCAAAAAGCTGTATCCCAAATAGTTCAGCACTTGCGGCTGATCGGGGGCCAGTTCCAACGCCTTGCGGAAATCGGCCTCGGCGCGGTCCCACAGCTTTTGACGTTCCAACGCAATGGCGCGGCTGTAATAAACGGACCAATAGCCCGGCATTGCAGGCTGCGGAACTAAGGCGATGGCTGCATCGTAGGCCGCATTCGCCTCGGCCCAGCGTTCAGCCCCGCGTAACATGTCAGCCAGCGCCAGATGCACTGACAGTTGGTCGGGGTTATTGCGTGTCAAGGCGGTCAGCACCTCAAGCGCTGCGTCCAGCTTATCCGCCCCAAGCAAAGACCGTGCGCGGCCAATCTCGGCGGCGAAAAACCCACCATCCGTTTGCGGCACAACCGCATAGGCGGCCGTCGCCAGATCATATTGTTTCAGGTTTTCCAACATCGCGCCGGCCAGCAATGTGGCCTCGGCATGATCTGGGCGCAAATACATCGCCACGCGCGCATATTGCAGCGTAAACTCGTCTGCGGCCTCGCCGTTAAGCGCCAGACCAAGGGTGAAAAATACCTCGGCCAAACCATCCGTCACGTCGCGCACAATATCAAATGGAACCGGCTCGCCTGCTTCCAGCCGCGTCCGCAGCGCTCGGATTTGGGGGTCGGTGTCCCCTGGAAACGACGCGTCCAGCACGGCAATCGCGTCGGTGTTGCGCTCCAACTGGCTCAGGATTTGCGCATGGGCCACGGTGCCTCGCCGCATCGACGCTATTGCCCCTTCGGCTTCGCCTGACATAATTGCTTCGGCGCCTTCAAAGTCGCCCACCGAGGCCAAGGCAAGCGCTTTGTGAAACAGCGCAAACCCTTTCAAGCCTTCGGTTTCCCCCATCGTATCAAAGGCGTCCAGCGCCTCGGACATCCGGCCAGTGCCCAGTTCGGCCCAAGCATTAACCAAACCGTCCAACAGCAAAGCACCCGTGCGCCCATCCTTTGGCTTGGCCTGCAAGGCGGCGTAATCCTCGCGCTTTGCCTCATCGGCCATCAACACCAGTTCAGCCGCGGGCGAATTCACCCCCATCGCCTTCAACTTTCCGGCTACCGCAATCGCGCCTACCATATTTCCCGCACCGATATGGGCCGCAATAGCTCCTTCCATCAAGGCTTGGTCGTCGGGTGCCGCTATCATCGCGCGGGTAAACCAATGCGCGGCCTCGCGGTAATCATTGGCTGCGCCCGCCACGCGCGCAGCCAAATAGGCCCCGCTGTCAATGTTCTCTAAAACCGCTTCGGCAGTTTGGGCCTGCACGACCAAGGGCTGCGCCCAAAATGCCACCAACGTGGCTATGAGTAGCGGGCGAAACGGCATATTGGTCTCCTGATGACTAGGGGCCAAGGTAATCCTTGGGGCAGGGCAAGGCAATGCGACGCAAAGACGAAAGGCGGGGATTGCCCCCCGCCTCGCGCGATTGTTAGCGCCGTTTACCGGATGCGTGGCCGATTGCCTACATATTCGGGTAATTCGGCCCGTCCCCGCCCTGCGGTGTGGTCCAGTTGATATTCTGGCTTGGGTCTTTGATGTCGCAAGTTTTGCAATGCACGCAGTTTTGGAAATTGATCACAAAGCGCGGGTCTTTGCCCTCTTCACTCACCACTTCATAAACGCCCGCAGGGCAATAGCGCTGTGCAGGTTCGGCGTATTCGGGCAGATTCACCTTGATCGGCACGCTTGCATCTTTCAGATGCAAATGTGCAGGCTGGCTTTCCTCGTGGTTGGTAAAGGAAAACGCCACGTTGGTCAGACGGTCAAACGACAACACGCCATCAGGGCGCGGATAGGCGATCGGTGCGAAATCCTTGGCCTTGCCCGTGGCCGCCGCATCGGTTTTGCCGTGGCTTAGCGTGCCAAACAGCGAAAAGCCCAGCGTGTTGGTCCACATGTCCAGACCACCGCCCATAAGCGACGCAATCAGCCCGAACTTGGACCACAAGGGTTTGACGTTGCGCACTTTTTTCAGGTCTGCCCCAATCGCGCCACCGCGCACGTCGGCCTCATACGCTGTCAATTCATCCGAACTGCGCCCCGCGCCAATGGCAGCATACGCCGCCTCGGCCGCCGCTTTGCCCGACAGCATCGCGTTATGGTTGCCCTTGATGCGTGGCACGTTGACCATGCCCACCGAACAGCCCAACATCGCCACACCGGGGGCGACCATTTTCGGCATCGACTGATAGCCACCTTCGGAAATCGCCCGCGCGCCATACGCCACGCGCTTGCCACCGCGCAACAACTCGGCCACCATCGGATGGTGCTTGAACCGCTGGAATTCCATGTAGGGGTACAGATGCGGGTTTTGATAGTTCAAATGAACCACAAAGCCCACATAAACCTGATTGCCTTCAATGTGATAGATGAACGAGCCGCCGCCTGCATTGCTGCCCAGCGGCCAGCCCATCGTATGCGTCACGGTGCCCAGCTTGTGCTTTTCGGGGTCAATCTCCCAGATTTCCTTCATGCCAAGGCCGAATTTCTGCGGCTCTTTGCCCTCTGAAAGGTCGTATTTGGCAATCACTTCCTTGGCCAGCGACCCGCGCACGCCTTCGGACAGGAACACATATTTGCCATGCAGCTCCATCCCTGGCTCATAGTTCGGGCCGGGCGTGCCATCAGCGGCAAGGCCCATCACCCCGGCCACAACGCCCTTAACCTCGCCCTTGTCGCCGTAAACCAGTTCGGAACACGACATGCCTGGGAAAATCTCAACCCCCAAACCTTCGGCCACTTCGGCCATCCAGCGGCAGACATTTGCCATCGACACGATGTAATTGCCGTGGTTGCTCATCAACGGCGGCATCGGCCAGTTCGGAATACGCACGCTGCCACCTTCGCCCAGCATGTAAAAATTATCCTCGGCCACAAGCGTTTTGATCGGCGACCCCATGTCGCGCCAATCGGGCAGCAAGGCGTCCAAACCCGACGGGTCCAAAACCGCGCCCGACAGTATATGCGCGCCCACCTCGGACCCTTTTTCCAACACGACCACGTTCAGATCCGCATCCAGCTGTTTTAACCGGATCGCCGCCGAGAGGCCGGCAGGCCCCGCACCCACGATTACAACATCATATTCCATCGCTTCGCGTTCAATCTCGGCCATCTGGCTATTCCTCTACTGTAGGTGGTGCCGCGTAGCTTGCGGACCGGACATAATCTTTCGCGTCTGGGTATCCCAGCTTGGCGATCGTTTCAATCATTACCGCACGCATATGCCGCCCTGGCCTGCTCAAAACAGCCCCGAACGTGGCGTCTTTGCGACGGGTCGGCAAGAACCTCGCATGCCCCGCCCTGACACTGCCATTCCCCTTGCATTTACCGCCCCGCTGCTGTTGGGTAAGGTCAAGCAAACCTGAAACGAGGTCATGGCCCGCAACGGCTGTGGCTTTCTTACTTTATACGTGTAGGCCTATGGAAAAAATCCCGATGACACGCGCGGGCTTCACCGCGCTCGACGAAGAATTAAAAGTGCTGAAATCGGTGGAACGCCCGGCAGTAATCCGCGCGATAGCCGAGGCGCGCGAGCATGGCGATTTGTCTGAAAACGCCGAATACCACGCCGCCCGCGAAAAGCAGAGCTTTATTGAGGGCCGCGTCAAAGAGCTAGAGGCAATTTTGTCGCTGGCCGATGTGATCGATTCCAGCAAATTCACTGGCACGATCAAATTTGGCGCTTTCGTCAAACTTGTCGATGAAGACACGGACGAAGAGCGCAGCTTTCAAATCGTCGGTGAGCCCGAGGCGGATCTTGAAAAAGGCCTGCTCAACATCAAATCGCCTCTCGCCCGCGCCTTGATTGGCAAAGACGAAGGTGACACGGTTGAGGTGAAAACCCCCGGTGGTCAGCGCAGCTATGAAGTGCTTTCGATCAAATACAGCTAAGCGGCGCGTTTAGGGACGATTTGCGACCATAGGACGAGACAATCGGATGACCGACTCCAAGGCCCACACCAAACCACTCGTTGCAACGCCACCTGTAGATGACAGCAAGCTGGGGCCATCTGAAATGGTGGCTTTGGCGCTGGCCGTGATCTGGATCGTGGCGATCGTGGCGCAGCTCATCTTGTCCACTGAAAGCGTGCTGACTGGCCCCTTGTCAATGTTGATGCTGCTTTTGGTCGTATTCTTGCCTCTGGCGCTTTTGTGGGGCATCATATCCACTGCCCGCACCATCCGCGCGCTGCATGAGGAAGCATCGCGATTGCAAGTTGCCGTCGATGCCATGCGCCACGCTTATATCGTGGGCCAGCAGGGCGTGGGCGTCACCCAGCCGTCGGTTGAGAAGAAGCTGGATGAAATTGTCGCGGCACAGCGCAAAACCGAATCTGCATTGGCCATGTTCTCGTCGCGCCGCGACACCACCTTGACCGTGCCCTCGGCCGATCGCAAGGCGGCGCTGACGATGCCAATTAAAATGGCAAGCGACGAAGAGCCCTTCCTCGCCCTTGGCACCCCAGCCGAAGAATTGCGCGCGCCGCTGACCGTGGCGGATTTCGTGCGCGCCGTGCATTTTCCCGAAAGCGCCGAGGACAAGGCTGGTTTCCGCGCCCTGCGTCTGGCGCTGGAAGATCGTAAAACCTCGCGCTTGATCCGTGCGGCCCAAGATGTGCTGACCCTACTCAGCCAAGAAGGCATCTATATGGATGACCTGAAACCCGAGCGCTGCCGCCCCGAGGTTTGGCGCCGTTTTGCCAGCGGTGAACGCGGCCGTGAAATTGCGCCTTTGGGGGGTATCCGCGACCGGTCCAGCCTTGCGCTGTCGGCAGCGCGGATGCGCGAAGACCCCGTGTTTCGCGATGCCGCACACCACTTTTTGCGCAGCTTTGATAAAACTTTTGCCGAATTTGAAAAGAACGCGACCGACGCCGAATTGGCGGATCTGGCCGAAACCCGCACCGCCCGCGCCTTTATGCTGCTTGGCCGTGTGACAGGGACGTTTGATTAAAGCGTCTTGACCATCGTGGTCGATGCGTCAAACCCGAAAACATGGCGCAACAGCCCCAGCCTGTCCGTCTTTACCGCAACAAAACCAAAGCGTTCGTATAAGGCACGGGCGCGCGGGTTGTTTGAAATCACATCCAGCCGCACACCGCAAAAGCCGTGCGCTTGGGCTTCTTTGCAAACGGCGATCAACAGCAGTGTGCCAATCCCTTGTCCTCGTGCTGCGGGGGCCACGCAAATTCCGTCCATTAGGAACCGCTCGTTTTCCACATCGCGTTCCAGCAATGACAACACAGTCGCCCGCCAAGCGGCACCAAACAGGCCATAGACAGCTTTCAAATCGGTCCATTCGCCGCCCGCGAATGCCCCTGCGTGGGTTTTGAAGCCTGCGAGGCCCAGCAGATCGCCCCTATCTACCCCGCCTTGGGACAACGCCAAAATAACGTGATCTGCGCGCAGCGCGTTGTACAAAAACGCCAGCGCCCTTGGTTTTGGTCCCATTACGCGGCACAGCTTTTCGCCAAAGGCCTCCCAGTACAGCTCCGCCGCCTCGGCGCGCAGTCTGTCGGGCAGGCCGTGATGCAGCACAACCGTCATTGCAGGCGCGGGTCACCCGCCTGCACCAGCAAAACGCCGTGGTTGTTGTTCGTGTCCGTATCCGTGTATTTGCGCGCTTTCACCCCGGGTAACTCACCGAACGCCTCCATCAGTTTTTTCGGGAACCAAGTGCCGGGCAGGCCTTCAAATCCAGGAACGCCACGCAGCACGCTTGAAATTGCCAAGGTGCATTGCGCCTTTGGCACCGCGCCATAGGCCATTGCCCGCTGCATCACCAATTCTGCGACCTCGGCTGATACGACAATTGTCTGCTCCACTACGTCAAAGGTTTCGCGGGCGTGATAGTCGATGTAGAAATCCAGCATCAGCGGCGTCATGCCAAAATGCACGTCATTGCGCTCGGGCAGTTGGGGATGGTGCCAAGTGCCGGCCGGGTCAAAGATAACACGCTGCGATCCGTTAATCAGCAGGCCCGCATGCGCGCCAGACCCGTCTCTAGTGGCCAGCACCGTAAACAGCGTTACCGACGGCGGGCCTCCCGCCACGTACCGCGCGCGGGCGACATCGGCGTCAGGTGCCCATTTCGGTTCGGCAGGGCCGCCGCAGGCCGCCAAAGTAAACAGCAGAACAAAACACAGAACAATACGGCGCATAGCTACCCCTTGGGCGCAGCTTCACGCGCCGTACAATCTTGAAAGAATGGATCAGGCGTTTGCCAAAGCCATGAAAATCAGAACACCGATTGAAATCGCGGCGCCCCATGCTGACAGGCGCAAAAAGCCTTCAAAGGTCTTTTGCTGAACCTTCGTGTCCATGCTGCCATGCTTGTGTTCGGCCATCGCGGCGTCTCCTTTTCAAAATTGTCCATTCTCGTTTAACTGATTCATGTCTCGCTGTCACGGGGTCAGTGTATGCGACTTGGCTGCGGGCCTGTTCACGCCTCACCCAAATCCTGCGCCAACCGAAACCCTATGCGCCGTGCTGGCTCTTCCGCTGGGGTTGCTTTGGAAATTGCGCGCAATACCACGTTTAGCTGGGTCACATGCTGGATCAATTGCATCTTGGTGCCAGCCTCGTCGCTGCCGTAAAAGGTCAGGATATCGGGGTCGAAAAACCCAACCCCTTCAATCCGCAACACACCCGCCGTGCTTCCGGTGAAGCCCATCGCCACCTCGTGATTCTTGTCCAGCTGCTCCTCGAAATTCTTCAGATACAGTATCAACCGCTCATAGGCCCATTCCGCTGGGCTTTTCTGCCCGACAGGCTTGCGCGCCACGGCTTCGGGCAAGGGCAGTTGCTCAGGGGTTGCGGGGGTTTCGTCATCGCAATGTACCACACGGGCGCGTGGCATTGCGGTCGCCTCCATCGCCTCGGCAGCGGTCATAATCTCGTCAGCCATGCCTCACCCATTCCCACGCACCATCCTCCCGCATGGTCCGCGAAACCTCGCCCCGGTGCAAGAGGTGGTTCAAATGCGCCACCGCTTCGACCAAGGCAAGGCCATAGGCACTGCCGGTAATTTCACGTTTGAACAACGGCATAAAACATTCGGCCGCCGTGCGCGGCGTGGCCAGCGCCGCACGCAAACGGTCCAGCGCGCCAAGGTGGTTTTCAATCATCTGATGCAGCCGCAGGGGCAGGCCGGTAAAGGGCAGCTTGTGGCCGGGCAAAACGAAATGGTCATCACGGGCCAGCGGTTGAAAGGCCGCACAACTGGTCAGCCAATCTCCCAAAGGGTCGGCATCGGGTTCGGTTGGATAGACCCCGATATTGGCGGAAATAGACGGCAATAACTGATCACCGCCTAGCACCAGATCATCATCCAGCGACCAGAACGTCGCGTGTTCGGGCGCATGGCCGTTGCCCATCCGAATGGCCCAACGCCGCCCGCCCATGGTTATCGTCCCGCCCTCTTGCAGCCGCGTAAACCCCAAGGGCAACGGGGCCACAACATCGGCAAAATTAAAGGGCCGCTCTACCATGCGCTGCGCCAGCAGCCCCGCCTTCATCCCCGCCGCCCGCCAAAACGCCACTTGTTCGGGCAAGGGGGCGGCCTGCACATCAAGCGTCAGCATGCGCGCATACAGCCATGCGGTGCGCGTTGTCAGCAGTTCCGCCCCTTGCGCCTGAAACCAACCGGCAAGGCCAATGTGGTCGGGGTGGTGGTGGGTCGCCACAACGCGGGTTACAGGCTTGCCCGCCAAAGGGCCCGCCAGCAACCGCGCCCAAAGCCCGCGCCCGCGTTTGCTGTCAAATCCGGTGTCAATCAGCGTCCAGCCGTCACCGTCATCCAGCGCGAACACATTCACATGGTCCAGCGCCATTGGCAGCGGCAGCCGTATCCACAACACACCATCGGCCACTTCAGCCGCTTGGCCTTCTTCGGGCGGAGCGTCAAACGGATAGCGGATCCCAGCCTCCTTCAAGCCACCAAATCCTCATCCGAGAGTGCATAAAGCCCCGCAGCCCCTTCGCGCACCTGCGCAAGCAGCGCCACATGTTCCGGCAACAGCCGCTTGATCGCCACCCGCGCCAGCGCAGTGCGGGGACCATCCACGCCTTCGGCCATCGCGGCGCACAGGTGGTAATGGCTGCCCAACACCCGTGCAAAGGCGCGCAAATACGGCACGGCCCCTGCAAAACGATCGTTCATATCTTGTGCGACCAAGCCTTCGGTCGCTTCACGCAAGCTCTCGGCCGCATTCCACACAGCAGTCGCCATATTGGGGTACTGCGCCCGCACGCCATGCGCGTTCTGCTCGATCTCCTCGATCAACCGGAACGCCGCCTCGCCGTTATCCATCATCTTGCGGCTCACAAGGTCCATTGCCTGAATGCCGTTGGTGCCTTCATAAATCGCCGTCACCCGCACATCGCGTAGAAATTGCGCCGCACCCGTTTCCTCGATGAATCCCATGCCGCCATGCACCTGAATGCCCATATCGGCCACTGCAATGCCCGTATCGGTGCCAAACGCCTTGTTGATCGGGGTCAGCAAGGCCGCCCGCGCCGCCCATTCCGCCGATCCGGTCGCCTTGGCCATATCAATTGCTACGGCACAAGACAGCGCAATCGCGCGGGCCGAAAACACCTCGGCCTTCATCGTGGCCAACATGCGGCGCACATCGGCATGGTCGGCAATCACGCCCTTGCCGTTCGGGGTTTTGCCCTGCTTTCGGCCCATCGCATAGGCCAGCGCATGCTGATACGCCGCCTCGGCCACCGAAATGCCCTGAACCCCTACACCCAAACGCGCATTGTTCATCATGGTGAACATCGCGGCCAAACCTATATGCGGCTCGCCAATCAACCAGCCCTGCGCGCCGTCATATTGCATCACGGCGGTGGGCGACCCGTGCAACCCCATCTTATGCTCAAGGCTGACCACCTGAAGCGTGTTGCGCGCGCCCAATGTCCCATCGGCATTGGGGATGACCTTGGGCACCATAAACAGGCTTATGCCCTTAACCCCCGCAGGCGCATCGGGCAGGCGGGCAAGCACCAAATGACAGACGTTTTCGGTGAAATCATTATCACCCCAACTGATATAAATCTTTTGCCCCGACACGGCATAGGACCCGTCGCCATTGGGCTCCGCCTTGGACCGCAGCGCGCCAACATCACTGCCCGCCTGCGCCTCGGTCAGGTTCATCGTGCCGCACCATTCGCCCGAGATCAGCTTGGGGATATACAGCGCCTTGATCTCGTCACTCGCATGATGTTCCAACGCCTCGATCTGGCCTTGGGTCATCAACGGGTTCAACTGCAACGACAAACAGGCCGATCCCATCATTTCATTCACCGCCGTGGTCAGCGCCATCGGCAGGCCCAAACCGCCAAATTCGGGGTTGGCGGCAATCGCAACCCAGCCCCCTTCAACAATTGCGCGGTATCCTTCGGCAAAACCGGGCGAACAGCGTACAACCCCGTTTTCCAAACGTGCCGGGTGCAAATCCCCTGGGCGTTGCAAGGGGGCCAGAACGGTCTCGCTCAACTTGGCTGCCTCGGTCAAAATCGCGTCTACTGTGTCGGGCGTTGCCTCGGAGAACACCTGCGATTTGGCAACCTGCCCGAACCCGACCACATGGTCGAATAGAAACTGATACTCGGTCAGGGGCGAGCGGTACGGCATAATTGTCTCCTAAGGCAATCTGATGGCATTGACTTGGCAAAGCAACGTTACACAAGTATGTCCGGTCGTCATTAAGTTTAACCGCCACCCAACCGCCTTCAAGGTCAACGCTACGTCACGATGCCGATCAAAACCCAATCTCTTGACGCAACGTCAGATGGCATCGCAGCAGCGGCGGATATTTTGCGTGCGGGCGGGCTGGTCGGATTTCCTACTGAAACGGTATACGGTTTGGGTGGTGATGCCCGCAACGATACCGCCGTGGCGCGGATATTTGAGGCCAAAGCCCGCCCGCAGTTCAACCCGCTCATCGTGCATGTCCCCGATCTACAAACCGCCCAATCCTATGCAGCTTTTAACGATCAGGCCCTCGCACTCGCCGCCGCTTTCTGGCCGGGGCCGCTGACGCTGGTATTGCCGCTGAACCCCGATGCGGGCCTGTCCCCACTGGTCACCGCAGGCCTTGATACGGTGGCCATCCGCGTGCCGGCCCACCCCACGGCCCGTGCGCTGCTCCGCGCATTTGGCGGGCCGCTGGCCGCGCCCTCCGCCAACCCGTCGGGTCGCATTTCGCCCACCCGCGCCGATCATGTGCATGCGGGTTTGTCAGGGCGTATCGAGGGCGTTTTGGATGACGGCCCCTGTGTGGTTGGCGTGGAAAGCACCATTCTGGGCCTTGATGGCGCGCCCACCCTGTTGCGCCCCGGCGGCCTGCCGCATGAGGCGATAGAGGCGGCCCTCGGCATCCCCCTTAGCCTTGGTGGCGACTCCAATAAACCCACAGCTCCCGGCCAACTCGCATCGCATTATGCGCCAAATGCAGGCGTGCGGCTGGCCGTAACCACCCCCCAGCACCAAGAGGTTTGGGTCGGCTTTGGCCCCGATTGCCAAGGCGCGCCATTGACCCTTTCGCCAAGCGGCGATTTGATCGAAGCTGCTGCAAATCTGTTTCACACCTTGCGCCTTGCCGATGCCTTGGCCGCACAAACAGGGCAGGGCGGGATTGCTTTTGCCCCCATTCCCGAAACGGGGCTGGGCCGGGCAATCAACGACCGTTTGCGCCGCGCGGCCGCCCCGCGCGATTAAGCCTGCGTAAACTTCAAGCTTTTGCGCGCATCCCTGCACTTCTGCACTCAAAAACCGCATTTTCCCCCTTAAAATTCGGTTGATTTGTGTCAAAGTGACCCACACGATCTGTGCGCGTAACCCGTATTGGCCGAATGGCGCAGCCTAAGAAAATAAGGGACAAGAAATGATTAAAGAATTCAAGGACTTCATTGCCAAAGGCAACGTAATGGATCTCGCCGTTGGTATCATTATCGGCGCGGCCTTCACGGCGATCGTCTCATCGTTGGTTGGCGATCTTATCAACCCGCTCATCGGTTTGGTTTTGGGTGGCGTCGACTTTACCAATATGTATGCAGTCCTCAGCGGCACCGTGGCGGATGGCGTTGGTCTTGAAACAGCCCGCGAGTCCGGCGCGGCGGTATTCGCCTATGGCGCGTTCATCACCGCTTGCATCAACTTCCTGATCATCGCGTTTGTGGTGTTTCTGTTGGTCAAAGCTGTGAACCGCTTGAAAGAAAACGCTATTAAAAAGGATGAAATGGTTGCAGTTGATGCCCCAGCTGGCCCAACCGAGGTTGAATTGCTGGCCCAAATTCTGGCCGCGCTCAAGAAATAATCTACCAACCGGCAGATATGTA
The DNA here is from genome assembly GCF_000420745.1 of Pseudorhodobacter ferrugineus DSM 5888. Classification (GTDB taxonomy): domain Bacteria; phylum Pseudomonadota; class Alphaproteobacteria; order Rhodobacterales; family Rhodobacteraceae; genus Pseudorhodobacter; species Pseudorhodobacter ferrugineus. Next base: position 69,549 of record NZ_ATVN01000013.1, on the reverse strand, counting down.
TAAAGCCCCGCAGATCGCTCTGCGGGGCCTTTTTCCTGTCTCGGGTTGCTTAAACTTTCAGCGCCTCTGCTGCCGCCATAACAGGTAGGCCCAAGGCCTCACCCACTGCCGCATAGGTCAAATGCCCTGCATGGGTGTTCAATCCGGCCAGCAGGTGCTTGTCATCCGCGCAGGCCTGTTTCCAACCCTTATCGGCCAACGCCAGCATGAACGGCATCGTCGCATTGGCCAAGGCGAGGGTCGATGTCCGCGCAACAGCCCCCGGCATATTCGCCACGCAATAATGCATAATCCCGTCTACCTCATAGATAGGGTCTTGGTGCGTGGTGGCGCGCGATGTCTCAAAACAGCCGCCTTGGTCGATCGCCACATCTACCAGCACCGCCCCTTGCCGCATCGTAGCAAATTGCGCCCGTTTTATCAGCTTGGGTGCCGCAGCCCCTGGCACCAGCACCGCGCCGATCACCATATCGGCGGTCTTAACCAATTCGGCGGTGGCCGCTGCTGATGCATATTGCGTCATCAAACGCCCTTGCCACAAATCGTCCAGCCAGCTTAACCGCGCCAAAGACTTATCTAGCACTGTCACATTCGCGCCCATGCCAATCGCCACGCGCGCCGCCGCCGTACCAACCACGCCGCCACCAATCACAACGACATTGGCAGGCAAAACACCAGGTACACCGCCCAGCAAAACCCCGCGCCCGCCATTGGCCTTTTGCAGCGTCCAGGCCCCCACCTGCGGTGCCAAGCGCCCCGCCACTTCTGACATCGGCGCCAGCAGCGGCAAACCGCCCTTGGCATCTGTCACGGTTTCATAGGCAATCGCCGTGACGCCCGATTTCAACAAATCATGCGTCTGGTTAGGGTCGGGTGCTAGGTGCAGATACGTAAACAAAACCTGCCCCTCGCGCAGCATCGCGCGCTCACCTGCTTGGGGTTCCTTCACTTTCACAATCATTTCAGATTGCGCAAACACATCTGCCGCCGTGGCGCCAATCTTGGCCCCCGCCGCGATGTAATCGGTATCAGTGAACCCCGCACCAACACCCGCCTGCGTCTCTATCAACACACTATGGCCATGTGCCACGGCCTCACGCGCCGCATTGGGCGTGAGGCCAACACGGAATTCTTGGGGTTTAATTTCCTTTGGACAACCGATTTTCATTCAGAACCTCCCTTGGTTATTCAAAAATTATCGCGCGGCCCTTGCGCAGATTCTTTGATATCTGGATGGCAATTCTGAAAACTTGGCGTATAATCTTCGGTACAACCGCACATTCGTTGAAAGAAAGCACCTGTATGTTGGATCTTGACGCAACAGACCGCCGAATCCTGACCGTTCTGCAAAAAGAGGGCCGCGTCACAAACGCAGAACTATCGGAACGGATCAATTTGTCACCGTCCGCATGCCACCGGCGTGTGCAAAGGTTAGAGGAGGAAGGGTATATCGCAGGCTACGTCGCCTTGCTCGATGCCCGCCGCATGGGCCGGCCCACAACCGTTTTCGTTGAAATTACCCTGCAAGGTCAGGCCGACGACCTGCTCGACCGCTTTGAACGCGAAGTCGCCCGCGTTCCTGATATTCTAGAATGTCACCTGATGGCGGGGTCCGCTGATTACCTGCTGAAAATCATCGCCCAAGATACCGAAGATTTTGCGCGCATCCACCGCCAATACCTGTCTCGCCTGCCGGGTGTCGCACAAATGCAATCCAGCTTTGCCTTGCGCACCGTGGTCAAAACCACCGCAATGTCGGTCTAACTGATGCGCGGTTTGCGGAAATACTGCATCACGGCCACGGCCACAATCGCCGCATAGGCCAGATCTAAAATTACCAACAACAGCCAGAACCGCGTGACCATCAGCCCCACAATCACCGCCGCCGCCAACAGCACAACCAGCTGCCATTCGCGTTTGACCCGCACCGCCTTGGACGAAAGCGTCGGCACTTTGCTCACCATCAACCACGCCACGATCAGCGTCCACACGCCAAACACCACCGGAAAATCGCGCGCATCGACAATGCCTTGCTGGGTCAAGAACACAGGCAGCAACGCGAGCATCGCACCCCCTGGTGCGGGCACACCGACAAAATGCGGCTTGCCCACCGGCGGCGGTTCATCGCGCGACACGTTGAACCGCGCAAGCCGCAGGCAGGCACAGCACACATAGATCAGCACAAACATCCAACCCGTCGCAAAATCGCGGGCCAATGCGAACTGAAACACTAAAATACCGGGCGCCACGCCAAAGCACAGAAAATCCGACAGGCTGTCCAATTCGCCGCCAATATCGCTTGCGGCATTCAACCGCCGCGCCAGCAACCCGTCCAATCCGTCAATCAACGCCGCGAAAATGATCAGGGCCGCGGCAATATCATACCGCCCCACCAGCACAAACCGAATAGACGTCAGTCCCGCGCACAACCCCAAAATCGTCACCATATTCGGCAACATCAGGATCAGGGACAGGCTGTCGCGTTTGCGCTGTGGCTCCTCGTTCATCTTTCCCGCCCTACACGCGGTGCCTCGGTCGATGTGATATCGGCCAACACCGTTTCACCCGCGACCATCGTCTGGCCAAGGCACACTAGCGGTTCTACCCCTTCAGGCAAATACACATCCAACCGCGACCCGAAACGGATCATGCCAAACCGCTCTCCGGTTTGCAAACGCGCACCTTCGGGCACCTCGCACACAATCCGCCGCGCCACCAACCCCGCAATCTGCACCACGGCCAAATCGCGCCCGTCTTCCATCCGTACCACAAGCGCATTCCGCTCATTGTCCACGCTCGCCTTATCCAGGCTGGCATTCAAAAACTTGCCGGGACGATAGGCAATTTTCGTGATCTGCCCTGCAATCGGCAAGCGGTTCACATGGCAGTTGAACACGTTCATGAACACCGACACCCGCATCATCGGGTCCGGCCCAAGGCCCAGTTCCGATGGCGGCACCGCAGGTTCCAACAAGGATATCACCCCATCCGCAGGGCTTATGATCAGCCCGTCACGTGTCGGCGTCACCCGCTTTGGGTCGCGGAAAAAGTAATAGCACCAAACCGTCAGCCCCAAACCAACCCAGCCCAGCGGTTGCCACACGAAAAACAACACCAACGCCACAACCGCGAAAATCGGGATGAAACGCCAGCCTTCACGGTGGATCGGTTTGATAACGGTCGACATCATGCTGGCGGACATATTTGGAACTGCCTTTGTTGGTTCGATAAGATTACGCCGTTTTACATAAAATTGTAGCCGAAACAATGCCGCCGCATACTACGTTTCGCTGCGTTCCCTTATCGCCACGCCACCATAACCGCGCCCCCCGCAATCATTGCCACGCCCAACCAGTTGGGCAGGCTCAGATGCTCGCCCAAAAACACGGCGGCAAAAATGGCAACCAGCACCACACTCAGCTTGTCAATCGGGGCCACCCGTGCCGCGTCACCCATCTTCAGCGCCCGAAAATAACACAGCCATGACGCACCCGTGGCCAGCCCCGACAATACCAGAAACACATAAGACTTGGCCGAGATGGCCAGGGGCGAAAACCCCTCCCGCCCCAGCAGTGCGATCAGCGCCACCAGCACCAAAATCACCACCGTGCGCACCAAGGTGGCACTGTCGGGTGGCACATCGCCCACCCCCACCTTTGCCAAAACCGCCGTCATCGCCGCAAATCCGGCAGATGCCAGCGCCCAAAACTGCCATGTCATCTGCATCACGGGTCCCCTTTTGCGCCAGCCTGAGCCTGTGATCGCCTAAAGGCAAAGAAAAATGCGTATTGCGAAACGAAGTTGGTCTAATTTGCGGGGCGATGTGTTGGTCCGCCGGTTATGCAACAGCGACGCCATGTATCAAACCGTTCAATAAACGGTCGTTTTTGGAAAGCATTGCTAGCGTAGCGCATGACGGTCTCGCACCCATTGCAGACTGTCGGAACCTCGTGTGATGATTGCCGCAAGGCCTTTATTGTAATGAGGAACAAGTAAGATGGGTGGAACAGGAGCTGGCGCAGGCCTTTTTTTCCTTATTCCACTCATTTTTGGTGCTCCAGTCATCTGGCTGGTAGCGGCATTTATCGCTTGGATATTGGTGCTACCCAAATGGACATCTGCGGCAATAATATTCTCTTTTTTATCTTGCTGCCCGCTAGCCGTCCTTTTGTATGCGGAAGTAGAGTCGCTCCTTAGCAAGGCAGCGATAATTGGCTGTTTAGCTTTTTCCGCTGGCGCAATACTATCGATACCTGCCGCAATGGCTTTAAGATTAGTGACCATTTTCTCTGCGACGAAAGTTCGCAAGGAATAATACTGTGCAGCCATTAATGGCAAGTGGATGTCCGCTCCGTTCGTTGGCGGACCTCAGGGTCGTTCCAAAACGCTCGTTTTTGGAACATCCGCAAAACACCCCGTTTTCCGCCACCAAAAACCCTGTTCAAAACCCAATCCGTTATTGAAGGGTTTTGTCCCTCCAGCGACAGCGGACCGCCGCGCATCCCGCAGCACCCCACACAAAGACCCCATAGCCAACTCAACCCACTCCGCCCCAATACCAAAAGAAAAACCCCCAAGCTCGCGCAAGGGGGTTAGCCTTTTAGTGGGGTCGCCCCCACCAGTGTTCGCAAACGTCGATCTTTACTTAAAGACCGCCTTCACGCTGGAGCTTCTTGCGCGCGAGCTTGCGCGCACGCCGGATGGCTTCAGCTTGCTCACGGGCTTTCTTGACGGACGGTTTCTCGAAATGCTGTTTAAGTTTCATTTCGCGGAACACGCCTTCGCGCTGGAGCTTTTTCTTCAAGGCCCGAAGGGCTTGTTCGACGTTATTGTCGCGGACGCTGACCTGCATGTGGTTTTCACCACCTTTCTAAGTTAAATTTGCACGGATGTGCAGGCAATCGCCCTATAACAAAGGGGGGGTGGCTTGTCTACCGTGCCAATACCGGAGGATGTGATGACCGAAACGCAAAACGACCCGAATGCCGAAGGAAACGGGCTGAACCAAGCAAAACAGGCGATTTTGCAGGCGGCACTTGGTCACGTGCCCTTTGATGGCTGGACCGAAGTGACCTTTCGCGCCGCCGTGGCCGATTCGGGCGTAGCCGATGGTTTGGCCCGCGCCTTGTACCCCCGCGCAGGCCTTGACCTCGCGTTAGACTATCACCGCACGGGTGATGGCGCGATGGTTGAACGCCTCGCCAGCGCCAATCTGGCCAGCATGCGCTATTCTGACCGTGTCGCCTTTGCCGTTCGTGCAAGGTTGGAACTCGTGACGGATAAAGAACTGGTGCGCCGTGGCACCACCCTGTTTTCCTTGCCGCAAAACGCGGGCGAGGGGGCCAAGCTGATCTGGGGCACTGCCGATGCAATCTGGAAGGCGCTGGGCGATACCTCGACCGATTTCAACTGGTACACCAAACGCGCGACCCTGTCGGCGGTTTATGGGTCCACTGTGTTGTTCTGGCTGGGCGATGACAGCCCGAACCACGCCGCCACATGGGATTTTTTGGACCGGCGCATCGCGGACGTGATGCAGATCGAAAAGCTAAAGGCAGGTTTGCGTGACAATCCCCTTGCGCGCGCCATGCGGTCAGGGCCTTTTGCGGGTGCGGTTAACGCGATGGAAAAGTTCAAGATGCCAGATATGCCCAAAATGCCCGATGATCTGCCCGGAAAATTCCGGCTCTGACCCTTTAGGAAACAGTAAATGACCGTCCCACACGCCATGCTCGCGATCGAAATCACCCAGCCGGGCCCCCCCGATGTGCTGGCCCCGTGTTCTGTGCCGGTGCCCGTGCCGAAACACGGTCAAATCCTGATCCGCGTGGCCTATGCGGGTGTGAACCGCCCTGATGCCTTGCAACGTGCTGGTGCCTATAACCCTCCCGCCAACGCCTCACCCTTGCCGGGGCTGGAATGTTCGGGCCATGTCGCGGCGATTGGCCCAGGTGTGACCCGCTGGGCCGTGGGTGACGCGGTTTGCGCGCTACTGCCTGGTGGTGGCTACGCCGAATACGCCCTCACTGCCGCTGACCACGCCTTGCCCATCCCTGATGGGATAAGCCTGCGTGACGCCGCCTGCCTGCCCGAAACCTGCTTTACCGTCTGGTCCAACATCGTCATGCGCGGCGGCCTGCGGGCGGGTGAAAAATTCCTCATCCACGGCGGTACCTCGGGCATCGGCACAACCGCCATTCAAATCGCCCGCGCACTCGGGGCCCGCGTTTTCACCACCGCCGGATCCGATAAAAAATGCGCCGTCTGCACCGATCTGGGGGCCGAGGCCGCGTTTAACTATACCGAACAGGATTTCGTCTCGGAAATGAAACCCCACGGCGGCGCGGACCTGATCCTTGACATGGTCGGCGGCAGCTATCTGCCCCGCAACATCAAAACCTTGGCGGACGACGGCCGCCTTGTCCAAATCGCCTTCCTCACGGGGCCAAAGATTGAACTCAACTTCGCCGAACTCATGGTGCGCCGCCTTACCATCACCGGCTCTACCCTGCGCCCGCAATCCGACCTTGCCAAGGCCCGCATCGCCGCGCAAATCGAACAGCATGTCTGGCCCATGATCGCCCGCGGCGCCCTAAAACCCGTGATCGACAGCGAATACCCGCTCGACCAAGCCCCCGCCGCCCATTGGCGGATAGAGACACCGGGCCATATCGGGAAAATAGTCCTTAAAATCCAAGACTAATTTTATCTTGGCAAAAATACTCCCGCCAAAGGCAGGTCAAGTGCCAGCTTACCGAACCGCCCCCAGCACCGCATCCGTCATGCGGCAATCTCGGATGACATCGTCACCACAGCGGCGCGGCTGCAAATCCTTGGTCAGGCACAGCCGCACCTCTTGGATCATGCCCGCGCTACAGGTCACTGTTATCATATCTTTTGCTAACCCCGGATTGGCGGCCAAAAATGCCTCCTCCACTACGGCGGCAGGCACCTCTAACGCCTTGCTAACCTTGGCAAACACCTCCGGCTCCTTGATCGACCCAAACGCCTTACGCGCCGTAGCAAAATAGTCCTGCGCGCTCAGTCCTGCACAGCGCCCGTGCTTTTTCCACTGATACCAGGCCAGCCCCGCGCCGCCCATAATATCGGCCATTGCCCCTGATTCCCCGCGTGACGGGTCGCGTGCCGTGGTCCGGCAATAGGCGGGCCAGCCGTTTTCATACTGCGGCCACAGCCCGTGCAGCGTGAATGTCAGGCCCTTACCCGGCAAACATTGGTCCTCGCCCCGCGCATCGCCTTCCAACGCACACCAGTTCGATGACCAGCTTAACGCCATGACATAATAGTCGAAATCTCCGGCCTTTTCGCCGTCCGCCCGCGCCACAGCCCCCGAAAAAGCCATCACAAAACCGATCACTACTGCAAAAACACGCATTTTCTCTTTCCTCTGGCCGCTCGGCCTATTATATGCACGATTGACTTCCCCGAAAACGAGAAGACGCGAGGCCCCGGCCCGCAGCCGTTTTTCCGGCATGGAAGGGATATATAAAGGAGTGTTGCGATGAACAAGCCACTGATGTCCAAAGCAACCGCCGTCTGGCTGGTGGACAACACAACCTTGACCTTTAAACAGGTCGCCGATTTCTGCGGGTTGCACGAACTTGAGGTGCAAGGCATTGCCGATGGCGATGTTGCCACTGGCGTCAAAGGCTTTGACCCCGTTTCCAACAACCAGTTGGATCATGGCGAAATCGAAAAGGGTCAGAAAGACCCTGCCTACCGCCTTAAGCTTAAATTCATTGCTTCGGCTGTTGGCGAAGAAAAACGTCGTGGCCCGCGCTATACCCCGCTGTCCAAGCGTCAGGACCGTCCTGCATCCATCCTCTGGCTGGTGAAATTCCACCCCGAACTGACCGATGGTCAGGTGGGCAAACTGGTCGGCACCACCAAGCCAACCATTCAGGCGATCCGCGAACGCACCCATTGGAACATCAACAACATCACCCCGATTGATCCGGTGGCTTTGGGCCTGTGCAAACAGACCGAACTTGATGCCGCCGTGCAAATCGCCGTCCGCAAAAAGGCTGCCGAAGGTGGCGTGATGTCGGATGATGAACGCCGCAAGCTGGTTTCGACCGAACAGTCGCTTGGCATGTCGGATGAACCCAAAATGCCATCGTCCATCGCAGGGCTTGAAAACTTTACCCTGTCGGAAAAAGAGGAAAAACCAACCGATTATTCCGATGCCGACAGCTTCTTCAACCTCCCCGATGCGGATGATGAAGATGACGAGGATGAAGACGGCATGGACCCGCGCCGCAAAAAATAAGCGCGGCAAGCTGGCCCCAAGACAAAACACCCGCCAAGGATTTGGCGGGTGTTTCCATTTCCTTAAACCATCAGGATGCTTGCAACGCCGCTTCGACCCAACTGCGCACCTCGGTTTGGCGGTTGCGGGCCACTGGAACATCTGCGCCATTTTGCAACCGCAGCCGCCAGCCATCACGTTTGCGGTCCAGATCGGCCAGCGCCGACCGCGCGACCCAGTGGCTGCGATGCACCTGCAAACCTGTCTCGATCGGCACTTGTGCAATCGCATCGGCAAGCCGCCCCCGCAGCAGCAATGACGATCCGTCCCGCAGGCTCAGCAATACATAATGTTCCTCGGCCTTCAGGTGCCAGATCTGATCCAGCGCCACGGGTTGCCCCAAAATCTCAAGCTGCTGGGGTCTTGGCGGCGTGGCAGGTTCGGGCCTGTCTGATACTATCGCCTGTTTTGCCGCAGGCTGGAGCGATTGCGAAAAAACGGCGATTGGATGGGCGCGCAATCCGGTTTCCAACGCAATGCGCCGCAACAGAAAACTTGCCAAAATCAGCTCGCCCACCAGACAGAACACAAAATTGAACGCAATCAGTTGCACCCAACCCATTGCACCCAATGCGTGCCCCCCGGCAAAAACGCTTAGGTTGACGGCCCAAACCGATGTGACAATATTCGCCGGAACAATGACTGCGACGCCATAGGTGCGGGTTCGCGTCCGCGCACAGCGGTACAGGCAGAAAATCGCAAAGGCTAGAAATACAACGACGGCGCTTGCGACGATCAGCGTGCGCAAAATTACCTCTTCGGGCAGAATGTGGTCATAAGGTCGAACCAGAAAAATGACTGCCGTCATTCCCAGAACCAGCAAAATGAACAGTGGATGCCACAGCGCGCGGGTGAATTCGCGCCAACTGCCCCTGAATTCGCTACCGTTCAAGAAAATGATGTGCATTTCATTCCAAAATTGATGTTTTCCGTGTGAGATTCAATACTGGTTATCACAGGGTCGGGGGCTTACGCCCGTGAATAGTAATTCTGTAGCGAATACCGACCCGCCTTTACCTGAGATTGGTTGCTAGTTACCGCACTCCGCATTGTCACCCAAAGCCCCTTCCCTTTTTACCAAAAGATTACGGCTTAGGTAAATGTTTTTGCCAGATGCGCTCGCCCAGCCCTTAAACGCCAGTTTCTAAACACGTTGCGCGTTGATGTTTCTTATCCGAGAGAGGGCGTGCCCTGTGCTACGTGTCAGGTGCAAAATCAGGGCGTCCGCAATGTGCAGGTTAAAATCTGGTAAATGAAAACGTAAAAACTACTTTATATCAATTGCATAGGTGAATGTTCGCGCGCGGACACATCGCGGACCTGCCCCCTTAGAACGTCCGCCGCGCCTTCAATGCCGCTCCGATGGTGCCATCATCCAGATAATCCAGCTCGCCCCCGATCGGCACCCCTTGGGCCAGACTGGTGACCAAAACTCCGGTTCCTTCCAAGGCTTCGGAAATATAATGGGCCGTAGTCTGCCCATCTATCGTGGCATTCAGGGCAAGAATGACCTCGCGCGCATTTTCATGGCCAACCCGTTCAATCAAGGCAGGGATTCGCAGCTCTTCGGGCCCAATCGCATCAAGGGCCGAAAGCGTGCCCCCCAGCACATGATAGCGCCCCTTAAAGGCATGACCCCGTTCCATCGCCCATAAATCGGCGACGTCCTCAACCACACAAATCTCGCCGGTAGCACGGCGCTCATCTTGGCAGATCTCGCAAATTTCGGCACCGCTGATATTGCCGCAGGTCTGGCAATCGCGGGCCTTTTCGGCCACCTCGGCCATAACCCGCGCCAAGGGGCCCATCACCGCGCCCCGCTTTTTCAACAGCATCAAAACAGCCCGCCGCGCCGACCGCGGCCCGAGGCCCGGCAAGCGGGCCATCAGGTCAATCAACTGCTCAATATCGCGCGGAGCTTGGGTCATTTAGAACGGCAGCTTCATGCCGGCAGGCAGGCCCAAGCCTTCGGTAAGCTTGGCCATTTCGGCCTGCGCCCGTTCGCTCGCTTTGCCTTGTGCGTCCTTGATCGCGGCAAGGATCAGATCCTCGACCACTTCCTTCTCAGAGGCGACAAAGATCGACGGGTCAATTTCCAGCCCCGTCAATTCGCCCTTGGCCGTGGCCCGGGCACGGACCAGCCCAGCCCCGCTTTCGCCAACCACAACGATCCGCTCCAGCCCCGCTTGCATCTCGGCCATTTTGCCCTGCATGTCCTGCGCGGCTTTCATCATCTTGGCCATATCGCCAAGCCCACCCAAACCTTTTAGCATCGTCTCTTCTCCAATTGTTTCATCCGGGTCCAAGGCTAGCCTTCCTCGAACGGGTCCCATTCATCCTCAACCTCGGGCAGGGCATCAAAGGCCGCCTCCAGCTCGGGTTTACGCATCGCGGTGATTTTCACCCCCGGAAAGGCGGCGAACACGGCTTGCACCAGCGGGTTCTCCATCGCCTTCGCTTCCGCCTCGATCCGGCCTTTGTCTTGATCCTCGGCAATCGTTGCTGCACCGCCGGTATTCACCACCGTCACGGCCCAGCGTTGCCCTGTCCACCCCTGAAGCCGCCCCGCCAGCCGCGCCGCAAGGTCACGTGGGGCTTTTTCGGTCGGTTCAAATTCAATCCGACCGGGCGTATATTTTGCCAGCCGCAAGTTCGTCTCAACCTCGACCAGCAAGGTCATATCGCGGCGTTCGCGGATCAGGTCGACAACATGCTCAAAGGTGACAAAACTTTCCAAGGCACCAGGGGCAAGCACCACCGCCGCCGATTGCCCGCCTTGCATGGTGACGGCCCCATGAACCGGCCCCATCGCGGGGGCATGCAGCCGCGTGGTGGCATGCACCATCCCGCCCCCGCCGCTCGCAGGCGCGCCGCCAGTGGGGGCCGCGTTTTGGGCCGTTTGCAGTTTGCGGATCAGGGTTTCGGGGTCGGGCAAATCGGCGACATGGGTCAGGCGGATCACGGCCATTTCTGCCGCCATCATCGCATTCGGGGCCAGCGCCACCTCTTCCAGCGATTTCAACAGCATTTGCCACATCCGCGTTAGCACCCGCATCGGCAGGCGCGACGACATATCAAGGCCGCGCTTGCGCTCATCAGGCGGGATGGTTGGGTCATCTGCGGCCTCTGGCGTGATTTTTATAACCGACAACCAATGTGTAATTTCTGCCAAATCGCGCAGCACGGCCATCGGGTCCGCGCCGTCTGCATATTGGCCCGCCAGTTCGGTCAAGGCCGCCGCCGCGTCACCGCGTACGACCATATCAAACAGATCCAGCACACGGCCCCTGTCGGCCAGCCCAAGCATCGCGCGGACTTGGTCGGCAGTGGTTTCGCCAGCCCCGTGGCTGATCGCTTGGTCCAGCAGGGATGTCGCATCACGCGCCGACCCTTCGGCAGCGCGGGTAATCAGGGCCAGCGCGTCATCGGAAATATTCGCGCCTTCGCCTTTGGCAATCTTTTGCAGCAGGGCGATCTGCACCTCGGGTTCAATCCGTTTCAAATCAAACCGCTGGCAGCGCGACAATACGGTCACGGGAACTTTGCGGATTTCGGTTGTCGCAAAGATGAATTTTACATGGGCTGGCGGTTCCTCGAGCGTTTTCAGCAGCGCGTTGAACGCGTTGGTCGACAGCATGTGAACTTCATCGATGATATAGATTTTGTAGCGGGCTGATGTGGCGCGGTAGGCCACCGAGGCGATGATTTCGCGGATGTCATCAACGCCAGTACGCGAGGCGGCGTCCATTTCCATCACATCGACATGGCGACCTTCCATGATCGACTTGCATTGATCACAGACGCCGCAAGGTTCGGTCGTGGGGCCACCCGTGCCATCGGGGCCAACGCAGTTCAGGCCTTTGGCGATGATCCGCGCCGTGGTGGTTTTGCCGGTGCCACGAATCCCTGTCATAATAAAGGCTTGCGCGATGCGATCTGCGGCAAAGGCGTTTTTCAAGGTGCGCACCATCGCCGACTGGCCGACCAAATCGGCAAAGGTTTCGGGCCGGTATTTGCGGGCCAAAACCTGATAGGCGGGTTGGGCGGTGTCTGACATGCGGTTCCCTCGGATTCGTCGTTGGGGGTAATCTAAGCACTCGCTTGCGGCGCGTCCACCCGTGGGGCTAGTCTATTGGAAAATGGGGGCGCACGGTGTTTTCGATTTCCGAGATTTCAGTGGGGGGCGGGGTGTTGGGCCTGTGCCCTTTGCCGCAAGCGGGCGATGTGGCGGCCTTGCAGGACTGGCGGGCGGATTTGGTGCTGAGTTTGGTGGAACCTGCTGAATTTGAAGCGTTATCACCGGATCTGAACGGGGCTTTGGCGGCGGAGGGGATTGCGCAGCGCTGTTTTCCGATTGCCGATTATGGCGTGCCAATGGGCGGTTGGGGCGACCTGTCAGCCGATCTGCACGCTGCTTTGGCGAATGGCGCGCGGATTGTGGTGCATTGCCGGGGCGGTTGCGGGCGCACGGGGATGATTGCGCTGCGGTTGATGGTGGAATTGGGTGAGGCGCCTAAGGCGGCCTTGGCGCGGCTGCGTTTGGTGCGGCCTTGTGCGGTGGAAACGGATGCGCAAGGGGTTTGGGCGGGCCTTTGATTTGGGCGCTTTAGCGTTTTTTATGCTTTTGCGCGGCTTTGATTTGCTTGGCCACCGCTTTGCCCTTGCCGCGTTTGGTGATGCCGTAGCCTTTGCCCATCGCAGCACCGGAACTGGCGGTGTTCACCGCATCTTCGGCCGATAATTTGCGCCAGCGGTCAAGGCGGTCGGCGTCAATCTCGCCACTTTTAATTGCGGCTTGCACGGCGCAACCGGGTTCGCCTTCGTGCGCGCAATCGCGGAATTTGCATTGGGCGGCAAGCTCGGTAATCTCGGCAAATGTCACATCAATGCCCGTGGCCGCGTCTGAAACGCCCAGACCGCGAATGCCCGGCGTGTCGATCAGCCAGCCGCCTTGGGGCAAGGGGTGCAGGCTGCGGGCGGTGGTGGTGTGGCGGCCGCGCGTGTCATCGCGCACGCCTTGGGTCGCCTCATCTCCACCGGTTAAGGCATTGGTTAAAGTGGTTTTTCCGACACCGGACGAGCCGGACAGCGCCACCGTTTTGCCCATTGTACACCACTGCGCCAGCCGTTCGGGCACATCAGGGGCGTGGGCATCCAGCACCAGAACTGCAAGGTCGCGGCCCAGCTTTTGCGCCTCAATGGCATAGCTTTCGGGGTCATCAGCCATATCGGCTTTGGTCAACAAAATTACGGGTTCGACGCCTGCGTCATGCGCAAGGGTCAGATAGCGTTCAAGGCGCGCCACGTTGAAATCGGCGTTGCAGGACGTCGTGATAAACAGCGTGTCGATGTTTGCGCCGATCAGGCGGTATTCACCGATATTGCGGCTGCCTGCGCGGGAATGGACACGGCGTTGCAGCAGGCTGTGACGGTCCAACCGCCTACGCATCACAGATTGGCTGGCGGAAATCATCACCCAATCGCCCACGGCAAAGCTGCCCGAGGGGTGGCCATTGGGCAGCGCCACCTCGCGCGGGCCATCGGCCGTTAGCACTGCCAAACGGTCGCGGTGCACTTGGGTCACGCGGGCGGGCAGGCTGCCGTCATCGTCTGGGGTGATTTGGCGCGCGAAATCTTCGGTCCAGCCGAGGGTAGCCAAAGCATTGTTTTCAATAAGGGAAATGGTGTTGCATCCCAATGCGGGCGGCCATATTGCGCCGCGTGGGGGGTAGGGTGAGAGGCTGGACATCGACCCAAGTGGGGCTCGTTGTGGCTGCTTCCTTCCGGACCTGACCAGGTTGGCGAGGCACCTGCCCGCGCCAACCTCTCACCCCTCATATAAGACGAGGATAGGGGATTCGCAAGATCACTTGGGAATAAGGCCGATTTCGCGTGCGCCCGTCAGCAAATCGGGGGCGACCAGATGGGCAAAGCGGCCAGAGGCGGGGTTGATATCAGGGACTTGGACCACGGTCATGCCGGCGCTGTGGGCGGATTCTGCGCCTGCCTCGCTATCTTCAAACGCCACGCAACGGGCGGGATCGACGCCCAAAAGATGGGCGGCCAACAGGAACGGATCGGGGGCGGGCTTGGCGTGTTTCACATCGTTGAAGGTGACGAAGTGTTTGAAATAGCGAGAAATATCGCTGACACCCAGCTTGTAATCCAACTGTGCGCGGGTCGAGGATGTGGCAATCGCGATGGGCAGATCAATCGCGCCCAGAAGGTCATGGGTGCCAGGTTTTAGCGGGATGCCTTTGGCGTAATGCGCGGCGACCTGGCGGGTCCACACCGCTGTGAAAGTGGCGAAATCCAGATCGGGAAACTGCGCGCGGATAAGGCCTGCGCCTGTCACGTCATCCCGCCCGATCAGCCCGTGCAAAAACGCGGGGTCGACGGTCACACCGCATTCGGCAAAGGCCAGAATGCCAGCCGCTTGGGTCAGGCTTTCGGTGTCGAGCAAGGTGCCGTCCAGATCAAAGATGACTGCATCAAACATGCGTATTTTTCCCGTATGCTGTCTGTATGTTTTCCGTACATACACCCGTGTGTACGGTCAAACGCCTGCGTCGATGATGGCCTGCGCCAAAATCGGGACGGTGCGGGCGTTCAGGCCTGCGATGTTCATGCGGCTGTCACCGACCATATAGATGCCGTGATCGCGGCGCAGGGATTCGACCTGTTCGGGCGTGGCCCCAAGGCGCGAGAACATGCCGCGATGCTGGGCGAGAAAGCCAAAACGGTCGGACCCCGACAGGCGGCGCAATTCGGCGGCGAGGGTTTCGCGCAAGGTGAGCATGTTCTGGCGCACCTCTTCCAGTTCTGCCTGCCAATCGGCGCGCAAGGCGGGGTCGTTCAGGATCATGGTCACAAGGCGCGCGCCATGATCGGGGGGGAAGCTGAAATTTTGGCGGTTCAGAAAGGCAAGGTTGCCCTGGACCACGGCGCGCATGTCGGCCTTGGGCGACACGGCGATCAGGATGCCCGTGCGTTCACGGTAGATGCCAAAGTTTTTGGAACAAGACGCGGCGATCAGCAGTTCGGGCAGGCGGGCGGCCAAAAGGCGCATACCCGCGGCGTCAGCCTCTAGCCCGTCACCAAAGCCTTGGTAGGCAATGTCGATAAACGGGATTGCGCCGGTTTTTTCCAACAGATCGGCCACGGCGGCCCATTGGGGCAGGGTCAGGTTTGCGCCGGTCGGGTTGTGGCAGCAGGCGTGGAGCAAGACGACATCACCTGCTTTGATTTGGCCCAGATCGGCCAACATGCCGTCAAAATCGACGCCACGGGACTCGGTGTCGAAATACCGATATTCGGACATGGTCATGCCCAGATATTTGATGATTGACGGGTGATTGGGCCATGTGGGGTTGGACAGCCAGACCGTTGCATCGGGGCTGGCAAGTTGGATCAGTTCCAGCGCCTGACGAATGGCACCTGTGCCGCCGGGGGTGGCAATTGCAGACAAGCGGTCGGCGGGCACAGTGCCGTCCAACAGCAAATCCTGCATGGCGGTCGCATAGGCGGGTTCGCCTGCAAGGCCGGTGTAGGTTTTGGTGACTTCGGTTTCCCAAAGCTGTTTTTCCGCTGCTTTGACCGCCCGCATCACAGGGGTCAGGCCCGTTGCATCCTTGTAAACCCCGACCCCAAGGTCGATTTTGGTATCCCTTGGGTCATCCTTGAACATCTGGATCAGTTGCAGGATTTTGTCTTGGGGTTGGGCGTGCAGGGCGTTCAGCATTTTGTGGGCTTTCAAAGTATCAGAGGGTTAACCTTTGGCGATAGGCAGGTCGTCAAACATGCCCCACTCGGACCAAGAGCCATCATAAAGCGCGTGATTGCGGTGGCCGATCCGTTCCAGCCCAAGGCTGAGGATTGCCGCCGTCACCCCTGAGCCGCAAGTGGTGATGACGGGTCTGGACAGGTCAACGCCTGCGGTTTCAAACGCCGCTTTCAGCGCGGGTGGCGCCTTCATCGTGCCGTTATCATTCAGCAAATTACCAAAGGGCAGGTTTTTGGAGTTGGGGATATGACCGGACCGCAGACCTGCGCGGGGTTCGGCCACCTCGCCTTTGAAACGCGGGGCGGCGCGGGCGTCGATGATTTCGACTTGTGCCAATTTGGAGGCTGACGCCACTTGGGTCACATCTTTGACCAAACCGGATTGGCGCTGCACGGTGATGTGGCGGTCGCGGACCACGGGGGGCATATCTTCGACCTCGCGGCCTTCGGCCAGCCATTTGGGCAGGCCGCCATCCAGCACGGCGACATCGGTTTTGCCCATCAGGCGGAAGGTCCACCAGACGCGGGCGGCGGAAAATAGGCCTGTGCTGTCATAGACCACCACTTGATGCCCGTCGCCTATGCCCATCGCGCGCATGCGGCTGATGAATTTTTCCACCGGCGGGGCCATGTGGGGCAGGTCAGAGCGGTGGTCCGAGATTTCATCAATATCGAAAAACCGCGCGCCGGGGATATGGGTGCTGTTGTATTCGGCGCGTGCATCGCGGGCCGCGGCGGGCATGTGCCACGAGGCATCAATGATGCGCAGATCTGGGTCTTTGAGATGCTGGGCCAGCCACTCGGTCGAGACGAGGGTTTTTGGGTCATCTTGCGGGGCGGGGGTCATCGTTGGCTCCTTGCTGCAATGCGTCGGGTATATCGGATCGCGCGATTGAGGCAAGGGCAGAGCGGGGTGGGTCATGCAAAACTGCCCCAGCATGGGGTGCAGGGGCGGCCCAATCGGGCAAAAGGTGGCATGGTGTTGCGGGTTTTACAGGCCGGATGTCAGCGATTCTGCTTTAGCAACCGTGCTTTTTGCCTGTCCCAATCGCGTTTGGCCGAGGTTTCGCGCTTGTCCGCGTTTTTCTTGCCTTTGGCGATGCCGATTTTCAGTTTTACTGTGCCGCGTTCGTTGAAATACATCTTTAGCGGCACGATGGTCATGCCTTCGCGGGCCGTGGAATTCCACAGGCGGGCCAGTTCCTTTTTGGAAACCAGCAGCTTGCGCTTGCGGCGTTCGTCATGGCCCCAGGTTTTGGCTTGCAGGTAGGGGGCGATATAGCCGTTGATCAGCCACAGCTCGCCGTCCTCAACGCTTGCATAGCTTTCGGCGATGTTGGAGCCGCCTTGGCGCAGGGACTTTACCTCGGACCCGAGCAGCATGATGCCGGCCTCGATATCATCTTCGATTGCGAAATCGAACCGCGCGCGGCGGTTTTCGGCAATCAGTTTGGAATTGGGGTCGCTGTGTTTTACCATAGCCCATCAGATAGGGGTTCGCGCCGCGACTGTCCAGATGGGCGCGCGTTTGGGCGCGGGTAAAGGAGCCGTATGATTTTACAGATTGCCATAGGCACGGGGTTGATGATGCTGTCGATTGCCGTAGGCGGGGCGGGGATTTTGGCGATGGAGATGGGGTTTGCGCGCAGTCACCGTTGGTTGGTGCGCGAACCGCATCGGCCCAAGCTGCTGTTGGTGATGCTGGGTGTGTCGTTTGTGGTGTTGGGGATTATTACGGCGGGGGTCTGGATTTGGGCGCTGGCGTTTTGGGGGTTGGGGATTTTTGTGACGCTGGAAGCGTCGGTGTATTTTTCCTTGGTCAGTTTCACCACGCTGGGGTTTGGCGATGTGCTGTTGCCGCGTGAATGGCGGTTGTTAAGTGGAATGGCGGCGGCGAATGGGTTGCTGAATTTCGGGTTGCTGACCGCGTTGTTGGTTGAGGCGCTGCGCCATGTGCGGTTGGGGCAGATGAATGCGCGCAAGCGGCCGGATTAGAGGCGCCGCGCGATTAGGGTGTAGTTTATGGGCCGTTGCGCGGGTTGGTTATGGCATTGGTAACGTGTTTTCATAGCCGCACGATCGCCCAAGGCAAAGCGTTGCGCAAGGTCCGGTTAGCCTGCCTTGCGTCCGCGTAGCAGGGTGTAAATGCCCGAGGCGACAATGATTGCGCTGCCAAGCAAGGTGGCGGCGTCGGGGCGTTCGGCAAAGACGAGTGTGCCGAGGATCAGCGCGAACAGCAGGCGTGTATAGCGGAACGGGGTGACGACCGACACCTCGCCCACACGCATTGCGGCGGTTAGGGCGTAATAGCCCGCCACGCCGAACACGGTTGCAGCGGCAAGGGCCGCGCTGGTGGCGGCATCAGGCACAACCGCGCCGCCTGTCCATGCCAAAAGGCCTGCGCCGGTGGGCACCATCATGGCAAAGCCGTAGACGCCAAGGGTCAGGTTTGACAGGGTTTTGGGCGCGGCGCGGGTGGCGAGGTCACGGCCGGCAAAGCCGAGCATGCCCAGCACGGCCAGAATCGACAAAGGTGTGAACCCCTCCAATCCCGGCCGCAGTATGATTATAACGCCTGCAAAGCCCGCCATGATCGCCGCCCAGCGCCGCCAGCCCACGCGTTCGCCAAACACTAGCGCCGCCCCTGCGACGACGACCAAAGGGGTGGCTTGGAGAATGGCGGAGGCCGAGGACAGTGGCGTCATGGCGATGGCGAGTGTGTAGAACAGCCGTCCCATCACCTCGAACACTGCGCGGGTCAGAATGGGGCGCGACAGGATGTCGGGGTTGAGGAGCTGCGCGCCTTGGCGTTTGGCGAGTATGGCAAAGCCGACCATCCCCGCCGCACCAAAGATCATCAGGATTTGGCCCACAGGGACAGTGCGGGCGGCGGTTTTCAAGAACATATCTTCAACCGCAAAGCCCGCCATAGCCGCGATCATCAAAAGCCCACCGCGTGTGTTGTTGTTCATGGGGCGACCTTTGGTTGGTTTGGCGACTGTTTGCTGCGGATGGAACGACCCCCGCTTAGGCGGGCAGGCGCAAACTGTCGGGATGCAGGTGGCCCGTCTTCACATAGATCAGACAGCCTTCATCGGACCAAGGTTGGTGGCGCGATTGGTGGGGGCTGCGCAGCCAGCTTCCGGCGGGATAGCTGCCGTGTTCATCTTGAAACGTGCCGTCTATCACAAAGATCTCTTCGCCGCCCCAATGGGCGTGGGGGGTAAAACGGGTGCCGGGGGCCCAGCGCACAAGGGCCACGTTTTCGCTGGGGCCGCTGTGCAAGGGCAGAACCGATAGCCCCGCAACCATGCCGGGCCGAAAGGTTGCGTTGGCGGAGTCGATTTTAACCGGCACGTCATCGGAGGGGTCGAATTGGTGCAGTTTCACAAATATGGTGCAGCCTTGTTTGGTGTGAGGCGTGTGGCTGGTGCCGATGGGATTGCGGATGTAACTGCCAGCGGGATAATCGCCGGTTTCATCGGAAAACACGCCGTCCAGCACCAAAAATTCTTCACCACCCGCGTGGGTATGGGGGGTAAATTGGCTGTCGGGGGCAAAGCGCACAAGGCTGCTGGCGCGTGCCACCTCGTCGCCAACGCGGTCCAGCATCATGCGGGTGACACCTGCAGCGGGAGACGCAACCCATATGTGGTCTTGCGGGCGAACCACAACGCGCTGGGTGAAGTCAGCGTTCAATCGCATGCGGGGATCCTTTGGGTTTGGGCGCACATCCGGCAGGCTGTTGCGCTGTGCCGGATGTTTGGGGTTCAACGATCAGTTGATCAGGCCCGCAAAGCGCATGGCGGCATCCATTTTGGCCTTGGCGCTATCGGTCAAGCCCAAAAGTGGCAGGCGCACCTCTTCGGAGCACAGGCCCAATTTGGATAGGCCGTATTTTGCGCCAACCAAGCCCGGTTCGATAAAGATCGCCTCGTGCAGGGGCATCAGGCGGTCCTGGATTTCAAGGGCTGTTTTATAGTCGCCTGCCAAAGTCGCCTCTTGGAACTGGGCGCAGAGGCGCGGGGCGACGTTGGCGGTGACGGAAATGCAGCCGACGCCGCCGTGGGCGTTAAAGCCCAAGGCCGTGGCATCTTCGCCCGACAATTGCACGAAATCCTTGCCGCAGGTGATGCGCTGCTTTGGCACGCGCGACAGGTCACCCGTGGCATCTTTGACACCGATAATGCGCGGCAGTTTGGCCAGCTCGCCCATAGTTGCAGGCGACATATCGACGACCGAACGGCCCGGGATGTTGTAGATGATGATCGGCAGATTGCAGCAATCATGCAGGGCGGTGAAATGCGCGATCAGGCCCGCTTGGGTCGGTTTGTTATAATAAGGCGTGACCACAAGGGCAGCGGAGGCGCCCACGCGTTCGGCATGCTGGATCAGCTCGATCCCTTCGGCGGTATTATTGGAACCCGCCCCTGCGATGACCGGAATGCGGCCAGCGGCGGCTTTGACCACGGCCTCGATCACTTGGGCATGTTCGGCGTGGCTTAGGGTTGGGCTTTCGCCTGTCGTGCCGACGGGGACAAGGCCGTGGCTGCCCTCGGCGATATGCCAGTCGACAAGTTTTTTCAGCGCGTCCAGATCCACTTTGCCGTTTTTCAACGGCGTGACCAAAGCAGGCATTGATCCTTTGAACATGGAACGCGTCTCCCTCTTGCGACAGGGGCGGTTGGATGACTCGCCCCTTTGGTTTCTGTGCCTTCCTAGCCGGATGTGCGCGGCTTGCCAAGCATGGCGCGAAATTGCGCACACGCGGGGATGTGAGTTGCGCCCATGCAGGCACAGTGGCAAGTTGGGCCGTATGAAAACAGTACATGTCACCCGCCTTTTGTCCTTTGTCCGCGCTTGCGGGATGTCTTTGGTTTTATTGGGGGTTGGTTATGCCACGCCCCTGCGCGCCGATGCGGCAGGGGAATTGCGTGCTGCGTTGGGGTTGGCCAGTGGGCGCAATTGGGAACAGGCGCTGGCGGCGGCCCCTGCGGGTGTGGGCCGCGATGTGATCGAATGGCAACGCCTGCGCGCGGGCGAAGGGTTGCTGGGGGAATATGAGGCGTTTTTGACGCGGCGTGCCGATTGGCCAGGGATGGAATGGCTGCATCAAAAGGGCGAGGTGGCCGTGGTGCGGTCCAATACGCCGGAGCGTGTGGTGGCGTATTTCAAAGCTGACAAAGCCTCGACCGCCGCAGGGTCGATTGCGTTGGTTAAGGCGTTTTTGGCGCTGGGCAATACGGATGCGGCGGGGGCCGAGGCGCGGCGGGCGTGGGTAAGCCTGCGGTTTAACGTGGCGGAGCAGGCAGAGATGCTGGCCCTGCAAGGGGCGGCGTTGCAGGCGGTGCATGCCAAGCGGATGGATATGCTGCTGTGGGCGGGGCGTGACGGCGAGGCGTTGCAAATGCTGCCGTTGGTGTCATCCGGTTTGCAGGCGGTGGCACGGGCGCGGATTGCGTTGCAGGCGTTGCAAGACGGGGTGAACCCGTTGATCGCGGCTGTTCCTGCGGCGCAGGCGGGGAATGCGGGGCTTGCCTATGACCGCTTTGCGTGGCGGGCGCGCAAGGGCAATCTGGACGGGGCGCTCGAGCTTATTTTGGAGCGGTCGGTTTCGGCGGCGTCATTGGGGCGGCCCGAGGCTTGGGCGGATCGGCGTGCGCTGGTTGCGCGGGATTTGGTGCAAGCGGGGCGGATGACGGACGCGTACCGCGTGGCCGCATCGCATCATTTGACCGAAGGCAGCGATTATGCCGAGCTGGAGTTTTTGGCGGGATTTATTGCGCTTCGCAAGCTGAATGACCCGATGACCGCGCGGCGGCATTTCCAGCATTTGAAGCAAGGGGTCAGCACGCCGATCAGCCTGAGCCGAGCCCATTATTGGGAAGGGCGTGCCGAGGAGGCACTTGGCAATTTTGCTGCGGCGCGGGTGGCGTTTGAGGCGGGGGCGAAACATCAGACCGCCTATTACGGCTTGCTGTCGGCGGAAAAGCTGGGGGTGGCGCTGGACGCGGCCTTGCTGGCTGATGCGCGGCCGAATGATTGGGGCAAGGCGGGGTTTGCCAAGTCGTCGGTGTTCGAGGCGGCGCGGGTGTTGCTGGCGGCGGGTGATCTGGAGTTGGGCAAGCGGTTTGTGTTGCATCTGGCCGAGGGTTTGAACCCTGTTGAACTGGGCCAGCTTGCCGATTTCGCGCTGCAAAACCGCCAGCCGCATATTGCGGTATTGATTGGCAAACAGGCGGCATCGCGCGGGGTTATCCTGCCGCATGCCTATTTTCCGGTGGTCGATTTGGTGCCGGACGGGTTGGCGGTGAGCCGTGCGCTGGCCCTGTCGATTGCGCGGCGGGAGAGTGAGTTTAACGTGGGCGTGGTTAGCCCCGCAGGCGCGCTGGGCCTGATGCAGGTGATGCCGGGCACGGCCAAGATGATGGCTGAAAAAACCGGCAAACCCTATGCCGTGGGGCAATTGACCACGGACCCCGCCTATAATGTGGCGCTTGGGGCTGCCTATCTGGCGCAGTTGGTTGAGGAGTTTGGCCCCGCCGTGGCGCTGATCGCGTCAGGGTATAATGCGGGGCCGGGGCGTCCGCGCCGTTGGGTTACGGAATTTGGCGACCCTCGCGTGGCGGGGGTAGATGTGGTGGATTGGGTGGAAACGATTCCATTCAGCGAAACCCGCACCTATGTGATGCGGGTGGTGGAGAGTCTGGTGATTTACCGCGCGAAATTGCGCGGGTCGGTTGGGGTGGTCAATGTCACCTCGGAGTTGACGGGGCGTTAAGCCTTTAGTGCCGCCGCGCGCACTTGGGTCAGGGTTTGGCCTGTGGTTAGCATGTCGGGGTCGAGTTTGAGTTCTATTACCGACAGCACGCCACTGGCCTGCGCGCGGGCAAAGGCGGCTGGAAAATCGGCCTGATCGGTGACGGTTTCGCCGTGGCCGCCGTAGGCCTTTGCCAGTGCTGCAAAGTCGGGGTTGGCAAGGTCGGTGCCCGAGGGGCGGCCCGGGTAATGGCGTTCTTGGTGCATGCGGATGGTGCCATAGCGGCCATTGTTGGCGACGATGACGATGGGTTTGGCGCCGTGTTGGACGGCGGTCGACATTTCATTGCAGGTCATCTGAAAACAGCCGTCACCCGCCATGCAAACCACTGTTTTATCAGGGTTTTGCAAGGAGGCGGCGACAGATGCCGGAAAGCCGTAGCCCATAGAGCCGGAGGTGGGCGCAAGCTGGGTGCCAAACTGGCGGAAGCGGTAATAGCGGTGCAGGAAAGCGGCGTAATTGCCTGCGCCGTTGGTGATAATGCTGTCGGGCGCGAGGTTGGCGGCAAGCCATGTGATGACCTGTTCCAATTTGACCGCGCCGGGGGTCTCGGCCGGTTTTTGCCACGCCTCATAGTCGCTGCGGGCCTGTGCTGTCCAATCGGCCCAAGTGCCTGCACCTTTGGTTTGGGCCAGTGCCTGCACCACATCGGCGGTGGGGGCTGCGATGGCAAGCGCGGGGTGAAAGACGCGGCCCAGCTCATCCGGATCAGGGTGGATGTGCAAAATGCGGGGGCCGGGGCGGGTAGGGTCTAGGATTTGATAGCCATCGGTGGCGATGTCGCCAAAGCGCGAGCCTATGACCAAAATCGTGTCGGCTTTTGCCAATCGCTGCCCCAGTTTGGGGTTCATGCCGACGCCCAGATCACCGGCATAGAGGGGATGGTCGTTGTTCATCCGGTCTTGGCGGCGGAAGGTGACGGCGATGGGCAGGTTCCAGTTTTCGGCAAATTTTGTCAGGGCATCGCTGGCGCTTTGCGTCCAGCCCGAACCGCCTGCCACGACCAGCGGGCGCTGGGCGGTTTGCAGGGCATTGGTGATCGCTGTGATTTGGGCGGGGCTGACGGCCACGGGTTGCGGCGCGGGGGCGGGCAGGTCGGGGACATCGGCGTGGGACGACAGCATATCTTCGGGCAGGGCCAGAATTACGGGGCCGGGGCGGCCGGAATTGGCCACATGAAAGGCGCGGCTGATATATTCGGGCAGGCGTTCGATCTGATCGACCTCGGCCACCCATTTGGCGAGGGTGCCAAAGACGGCGCGGTAATCGACCTCTTGAAACGCCTCACGGTCGCGGTGGGCACGGGCGATTTGGCCGACGAACACCACCATGGGCGTGCTGTCTTGTTTGGCGATATGGATGCCAGCGCTGGCGTTTGTGGCCCCCGGTCCGCGGGTCACGAACACCACGCCGGGTTTGCCGGTCATTTTGCCGTGCGCCTCGGCCATCATGGCAGCGCCACCTTCTTGGCGGCAGACGATATTTTGGATGCCGCTGTCGTGGAGGCCATCAAGGGCGGCGAGAAAGCTTTCGCCAGGTACGGAAAACACGCGGGTGACGCCTTGGGCCACCAGTTGATCCACCAAAATTTGCCCGCCGTGCCGCATGTTCGTTCTCCTTGCCCGTGTTCGGGGGAGTTTGCGCTGGCGCGGGGGCGGGTTCAAGGGGGGCTTTAGATGCTGGCGGCGATGCGAAAGTCATCGGGGATGGTATCGCGCCCGTCCAAGACCAGATCGACCATGCAGGCGGCCACACCCGTTGCCATGCCAAAGCCGATTTTGAAGCCGCCATTGGCGATGAAATGATCTGGCCTGTCGGGCCATGCGCCGAGCATCGGGGCGCGGCTGCGGCTGCGGGGGCGGATGCCGGCCCAGCGTTCGGCCACGGGGGCGGTGGCAAGGCAAGGCAGGGCCGCGCGGGCCTTGGCGATCAGGGTATCGAGTTGCGCATCGGTGCTGGTGGGGTCCGTCCAATCGCGTTCAGACGTAGAGCCGATGGCGACCGTGCCATCGCCGTGGCCGATGATGTGCAGGCCATCGGTAAAGATTTGCGGCAGGGTGGCGGCGTTATATTGCAAGGCGGCGGCTTGGCCCTTTACCCCTGTGCCGATGGGGCGGGTGCGGCCGTGGGAGGCGTCTAGTAGGCCAGCGTAGCCTGTGGCCCAGACTTGCGAGCCTGTGGTTGGGGGGGCATCGCCAAGGATGATTTCGCCGCCTTTGGCCGTGATCGCGGCCACCAAGGCGGCGCAGGCGGCGCGGGGGTGGAGGCGGGCGGTGAGCGTGTCGTGGATGAGCCAGCCGCTGAGGCTGTGGGGTTCCCATGCGGACCCTGTTGTGGGGATAATCTGCCAATCGGCGCGGCCTTGCCACAGGGTTTTGGCGGTGTCTGCGCGGGCATGGGCGAGAGCCAAAGCGGCCTCATCGGCGATGGGTTGCAGGCGGCCTGTGCGGGCATACATCGGGTCTGTGCCGCCTGCGGATTGCACCTGTGCCCACCAGTTTTCGGCACCGAGCAAGCAGTCGAGTTGAAACGCCTTTTTGCTGTTCCAGTTTTCCGGCACATGCGGGGCCAATGCGCCGACGATACCGCCGGAGGAGCCTGCGCCTATGCGTGCCGCTTCCACCACCCGCACGGTTGCGCCGCGTTGCAGGGCGGTCCATGCAATTGACAGGCCAAAGATGCCTGCGCCGTGCACTGTCAGATCTGGCGTTGCCATTCGTGGCCCCTTTGCGCATTGTCGCGTTGACCACCCCTTTAGGCGAAATTCCCATGCCAGACCATAGCCCCGAAACCCCGCCCGCGTTGGACTGGCGCGATGGTGTATTGCCGATATCGACGCAGTTTGATGACCCGTATTTCAGCCTTGCCAATGGGTTGGACGAGACGCGCCACGTGTTTTTGGCGGGCAATGATTTGCCCCAGCGGTTTCGGACTGGATTTCATATCGCGGAATTGGGGTTTGGGACGGGGTTGAACCTGCTGGCCACGTTGTTGGCTGTGGGCGATACGCGGGTGCGTTATACGTCGTTTGAGGCCTATCCGATGGCCGCGCCCGATATTGCCCGCGCCTTGCAGGCGTTCCCTGAGGCGGCGGCAGTGGCGGAGGATTTTCTGACCCAATGGGCGCAAGGTTTGCGGCGGTTTCAGCTGGGGCCGATTGCGGTAGAGGTGATTGTGGGCGATGCGCGCGCGACGTTGCCCGCGTGGGGTGGCCGCGCCGATGCGTGGTATCTGGACGGGTTTTCGCCGGCCAAAAACCCCGAATTGTGGACTGAGGAATTGATGGCCGAAGTGGCGGCGCATACCGCACCGGGCGGCACATTTGCCACCTATACCGCGGCGGGATTTGTGCGCAGGGGCTTGCAGGCCGCCAGATTTGCAGTAGAGCGGCGCAAAGGCCACGGCCATAAACGCCATATGGCGACAGGAAAGTTACTGGAATGACCGTTCAAAATACCCGCCTTGGCATGATGTTGATGGTTTTGACGGTGTTCGTTTTTGCCGTGCAGGACGGGTTTTCGCGTTACCTTGCCGGTGGGTACAGTGTGTTTATGATTGTGATGGTGCGCTATTGGGTGTTTGCGGGGTTTGTGACCGTGCAGGCGGTGATGACGGGCAATTTGCGCAGCGTTGTCCGCACCCGCCATCCGTGGCTGCAAATCGCGCGGTCGGTGCTGTTGATTACGGAAATCTGCGTGATGGTATACGCCTATAACCGCATTGGCCTGATCAACACCCATGCGATTTTTGCGGTGTGTCCGCTGCTGGTGGCGGGGCTTGCCATGCCGATTTTGGGCGAAAAAGTGGGTTGGCGGCGCTGGGTGGCGATTATCATCGGGATGGTCGGGGTTGGGATTATATTGCAACCCGATGACGGCGTGTTTTCGGTGGACAGCCTGTTGCCATTGGCCAGTGCGTTCATGTTTGCACTTTACAGTTTGCTGACCCGCCTTGCCACGCGGGACGAGCCTGCGTTTGTGTCGTTCTTTTGGTCGGGGATTATTGGCTGTGTGTTGATGACGGTGATCGGCTTGCCTTATCTTACCGCGATGCCGCCGTTTGATTTGCTGATGATCGGGGTTTATTCGTTTCTGGCCTTGTTCGGGCATTACCTGCTGATCCGCAGCTATTCGATGGCCGAGGCAAGCGCGTTGCAACCCTTTGCCTATTTGCAGATCGTGTTTGTGACTGTGATCGCAATCGTAGTGTTTGACGAGGTGCTGCATATGAATGTGGTGATCGGTGGGGGCATCGTCATTCTGGCGGGGCTGTTTACCGTGATCCGCAGCCGCCAGAAAAACCAAGGCAAGGCGATGCGGGTGTCGCAGCGATAACGGTGGCAAGTGCAGGGGTGAGGGGCGGTGTGACCCGCCCCCACGTTGTTATTCGGCAGGAATAGCGGCCTGCGTGTTGGCGCTGAAATGCCGTTTGTTCAGCACCAAAACCAGCACAATCATGGCGAGTTGAAAGCCCACCGCCACGGCAGACAAGACCCAATAGGCCGCGCCGAACTTGGCGATCAGGCCCGCGCCGACCAGCCCTTTGTTGATCCAGAATTGCATCAGCACACTGATCGCCACGCCGGGGCAGACCAAGGCGTAGGACCCGACAGATGTTTCACGTCCCGCAAGGAACCGCGCGAAATAGCCCTGCGCGCGCAGCACGGCCAGCCCGAACAGGCCAAAGGCGATTTGAATGGACAGGTACACGGTCAGTTGCCGCATCACATCCCCCGACGCTGCATGTGCGTCGAAATGCACGTGCAACCCGTGGTCTTGGCGCAGCACCAAAATCCCCAAAACCGTAGTCAGCGGGACAAGGATAAGCAGGGTTGGCGCGCTTTCGGCATTCGCCCCGTTTTGCAGCATTGCGGCAAGCCCGAGCACGACGGCGACTGCTGCCCAGAGGAGTGAGATCACCAAAAGCAGGGTCGACGCGATTACGGCGATACCCGACACCACAGCAACTTGTGACATCGCGGCTGGGGCTGACAGGCCAACACCGATCATCGCGATGGCAAAGGCTGGCAGCACTTGGGCAAAGGAGTTATTGGCGGCAAAATTAAACCCGCCTTTGGCGATAACCTGCCCGATGAACCGGCCCGTCTGGGCAAAGGCCAGCAGGGCGGTCAGTGCAAAGCCGATCATGGCCAGCGGAAAGAGGTATTCCACGATGCCCCACAGGTTGGGCACAAAGACGAGGCCCAGGATGAAGCCTACGTTGATCGACATCGCAATCGCCAAGGGCAAAGCGGTGAGCTGGCTTTCGGCGTTGGTGCCCAGCATCGCGCCATAGGCGTCGGTTCGTTTGAAACGGGCCAGTTGGCCCATGTTCCAGATCAGCGATTTCAGGTTCAGAATGGCAAAGCCTGCAATCCCCAGCACGGCCATGACAATGGCGGCCTGTTGCAACATGGCGCCGTTGGCAAAGGCCGCTGCGATATCTTCGAACACCGGAACGGGTTGGCCTTTGTGCGGGACCCACATGTAAAGCCACATGAAAAACGTAACGACCAAGCCGCCGGCACCAACGGATGACAGAAAGTAAAGCGGGCTCCAACGATCGGCGGGGCGGGTATATGCAGATGAGTTTGACATCACAGTCTCCATCAAATTCCAATTATTGAATATGTATAGGCGCGGAAAAGTCCTGTGGCGCTGTGACACCGCGTCGCAGAGTTAAAGCGTTTTGGTAAAGACCAAAGATGTCGGGCCAGCAAACCCCGGATGCGAGGTTGAGCCGTGTTGTTTGAAACCGAGCGCAAAGAAAATTGCGTGGTTTTCAACCAACTCGATCCGCGATTGCAGTTCGAGCGCGGGCAGACCTAATGCACGGGCGCGCGTTTCGGCCAGATCAATCAAGACATGGGCATAGCCTTTGCGCTGCCACATCGGGTCCACCGACAAGCGCCCCAAGTGCAGTGCGTTGGGTTTGGGCGTCAAAACCATACAGGCGCGGGCGGGCTGGCCAATGACCCAAATTTCACCGGAATGGGTGGCCAAGTCTTGCGCCGTCATTTTATGCAAGGAGGATGGCGGATCAATCCGCCCTTCCATCCCCGCAAATGCGCGTTTTATCAACGCAAACAGCGCATCCCAATCATAGGGGTCTTTGGGTTGAAACGGGGTCATTGCAGCTTCCATAATCGGCAAGACTTTCCGCGCAGTCCTACGTCCGGTCAAGTGCTTTTCGCAACCGAACCCTGTGGTGCGCGAATTAAAATCTAAATCCCAAGGGCCACACTTGTCAAAGCTCTGTGCGCGGCGGCATCGGCCGCCACGACGTGACCTTGGCCCCGATGCAGAGGATTTTCCAACCCATCGGCGCGATATTGCCAAGATGTTGTGGATAAGCCGGCTGTCGCCGCAGGATGCTGAGGGTTAACGGGTTGACACATTCCGTGATGGGGCGGACCATCGCTGACCTTACAGAATCAATGGTGCCAAGACTTTGCGTTTCAACCGCCTTCGCCTGAATGGCTTTAAAAGCTTTGTCGACCCTACGGATTTGATTATCCATGAGGGGCTGACAGGTGTGGTTGGTCCCAATGGTTGCGGCAAGTCCAATCTGCTGGAAGCGCTGCGCTGGGTGATGGGCGAAAACCGCCCCACGGCGATGCGCGGCGGCGGGATGGAGGATGTGATTTTCGCGGGCACCTCCAGCCGCCCCGCCCGCAATTTTGCCGAAGTGGCGTTGGTGATCGACAACCAAGACCGGCTTGCGCCGTCTGGGTTTAATGAGGCGGACCAGATTGAAATCACCCGCCGTATCACGCGCGATGCGGGGTCGGCCTATAAGGCGAATACCCGCGATGTGCGGGCCCGCGATATTCAGATGCTGTTTGCCGATGCGTCGACGGGATCCCATTCGCCCGCGCTGGTGCGCCAAGGGCAGATCGCCGAGCTGATCAACGCCAAGCCAAAAGCGCGGCGGCGGATTTTGGAAGAGGCTGCGGGGATTTCCGGCCTGTACCAGCGCCGGCATGAGGCGGAGTTGCGGCTGACCGCGACCGAGACGAACTTGTCTCGGGTTGATGATGTGTTGGAGGCGCTGGCGTCACAGCTTGGCACGCTTGCGCGTCAGGCCCGCCAAGCCGCACGGTACCGCGAAATCGGTACGGAATTGCGCCGATCGGAAGGGATGCTGTTGTTCCGCCGCTGGCGCGAGGCGGATATTGCCGTGCATGAGGCGGAAAACCTGCTGCGGGAGCGTTTGGTGCAGGCGGGCAAGGCCGAAACCTTGTCGCGGGTGGCCCAAGAGGCGCGGGCCTTGGCCGAGGAAGGCCTGCCACCCAAGCGTGAAGAGGAGGCGATTGCCGGGGCGATTTTGCAGCGCCTGACCGTGCAGCGCGACACGCTGAATGATGCGGAAACCCGCGCTTTGCAAATGATTGAAACGCTGCGCGGTCGTATTGACCAGCTGTCGCGTGATATGGAGCGGGAGTCAGGCCTGAACCGCGATGCGCAAGACACGATTGAGCGGTTGGATTGGGAGGCCGAGCAATTGGCCCGCGCCGCGGATGGCCATGATGACAAGCTGCGCGAAGCGTCAGAGGCTGCGCGGGAGGCGGGTGCTTTGCTGACCGAGCGTGAAGGCGGCATGTCGGATATGACCGAGGATGTCGCCCGCCTTGCTGCGCGCCACCAATCGGCAGGCCGTTTGCTGGCCGATACGCAAAGCACGGTCGACAAGGCCGAGGCGCAGACCGCGCGGGCCAAGGACGCCTCGGTCGAGGCCTTAGAATTTGAGGCCCGCACCGCCGAGGCGTTCGAGGCGGCCGAGGTCGCGCAAGAGGAGGCCTTGGCAATGGCCGAAGCCACCGAGGAGGCGCTGCTGAGTGCCGAAGAGGCCCGCGCCGAGGTGCAAACGCGTGAGGCGGATGCCCGCGCCATGCGATCCGAGGCCGAAGGTGAAGCGAACGCTTTGCGCGCCGAAGTGGCGGCGCTGGGGCGGTTGGTGGAGCGAGAGTCTGCGGCGGGTTCGCAAGTGCTGGATCAGTGCAGCGTAGAACCGGGGTATGAGGCGGCTTTGGGCGCGGCCCTTGCCGATGATTTGCGTGCCCCTGCCGTGGGTGGCGATGCGGTTTCGGGCTGGGCGGCTTTGCCCGATTATGATGAAAACGCGGCCTTGCCAGCAGGTGCCGCGCCGCTGGGCAAATGGGTGCAGGTGCCCGCCGTTTTGCGCCGCCGGATTGGGCAAATCGGGTTCGTTGATCGCGCGCAGGGGGCGGCGTTGCAACCTGCTTTGCGCCCCGGTCAGCGTTTGGTCAGCCTTGAGGGTGATTTGTGGCGCTGGGACGGGTTTCGCGCGGGGGCCGATGATGCGCCGTCAGCCGCGGCGCTGCGGTTAAAGCAGTTGAACCGTTTGGTGCAATTGAAGCGCGATTTGGAAGATGTGGGCGCGCGTGCCGATGGGGCAAGATTGGCGCATGAGGCGTTGCAAACCCGTCTGGCCGACCTTGCCCGCGCCGACCAAATGGCCCGCGATGCCCGCCGCGCCGCCGATGCCCGCGTGACCGAGGCGAACCGCGCGCTGGCGCGGGCCGAGGCGGACAGGTCGATTGCGGGCGGTAAGCTCGAGGCTGCGCGTCTGGCCGTGACTCGGTATGAGACCGAAGCGACCGAGGCGCGGGCGGGCTTGCGTGATGCCAAGAACGCGGTTGCGGCGTTGCCGGATTTGGAGGCCGCGCGGGCCACGGTGGAGGCGTTGAAAACGACCGTGGAGGCGGCGCGGATCACGATGATGACGCGCCGATCGGCCCATGATGAATTGCGCCGTGAAGGCGAGGCGCGGTTGAAGCGGCGGCAGGAGGTGACCAAGGAAACCTCTGGCTGGAAGCACCGTTTGGAGACGGCGGAAAAGCGCAATCAGGAGTTGGCTGAGCGCAAGGTGCAGACCGAGGAAGAGCTGGAAGACGCCCAAGCCGCGCCCGAAGAAATCGCCATCCAGCGTGAAGAGCTGGCCGATGCGATGGGCGCCGCCGAGGCGCGGCGGGCGGTGGCGGCGGATGCGCTGGTTTCGGCCGAGGCGGCGCTGCGTGAGGCGACGTTGAACGAGCGCGAAGCCGAGCGGTTGGCAGGCGAGGCCCGCGAGGCCCGCGCGCGGACCGAGGCGCGGCACGAGGCGGCCGTGGAGGCGCGCGAGGCGGCGGCTGTTCGGATCCGTGAGGAGGCGGAATGTGCGCCTGCCCAGCTGTTGGAAAGCTTGGCTGCCGATCCCGACAAGATGCCCGATGTCGAGCATTTGGAGAATGAGGTCAGCCGGTTGAAACGGCAACGCGAGGCCTTGGGCGCGGTGAACCTGCGGGCCGAGGAAGATGCGAAATCAGTGCAGGAAGAGCATGACAATCTTGCCGCTGAAAAGACTGATCTGGAAGAGGCGATCAAGAAGTTGCGGGCCGGCATTGCGGGGCTGAACCGCGAGGGGCGTGAGCGCCTTTTGACCGCGTTCGAGCAGGTCAATAATTCCTTTGGCACCTTGTTCACCCATCTGTTTGGCGGCGGCGAGGCGCGGCTGGTTTTGGTGGAATCGGATGATCCGCTGGAGGCAGGTTTGGAGATTATGTGCCAGCCACCCGGCAAGAAATTGGCGGTGTTGAGCCTGCTGTCGGGGGGCGAGCAGACCCTGACCGCGATGGCACTGATTTTTGCGGTTTTCCTTGCCAATCCGGCCCCGATTTGTGTGCTGGATGAGGTGGACGCGCCGCTGGATGATGCCAATGTGACGCGGTTTTGTGACTTGTTGGATGAGATGACACGGCGGACCGAAACGCGGTTTTTGATCATCACCCACCATGCCGTCACGATGGCCAGAATGGACCGTTTGTTCGGGGTCACGATGGCCGAGCAAGGCGTGAGCCAGCTGGTCAGTGTGGACCTGAAACGGGCCGAGGCAATGGTGGCCTGATTGGCCTGTGCGCGGGTTTGTCCGCGCGCGGTCATTTTTGTAAGCTATTGTTTTTGCAAAGCTCCGCGATTTTTGTTTACCAAATCTTAATGCGTCCTCACGGGTCCAAGCGGTGATTGCGGGCGCGTTCTGGGGCGTGTTCCCGTGCCATCCGAGGGCGGGAGATGGATATTTAGGAACAGAAAAAGGTGGGGCCCATATTCTGGGGCAGGTTAGAGTTTGCGCAGGGGGTCGCCGGGGCGAAGGGTGCCGTCTTGTTCCACTGCGCAGAGGACGCCGCGCAGGCGCAAGGTTGGGTGGTTGGTGATCCAGTTTTTGGCGTCTGCGCCGTAGCGCGCTTTCCATTTGACGCAGCCTTCGTTGAAGAGGTTTGAGACGCGCAGGATGGCGGTGCCAGCCTGAAGCCGCGTGCCATCGGGCAGGTTCTCAAGGCTGGTATCAAGATCGGCGATGAAGGTGTCGCCGGGGTGGGGGGTGGTTTGTCGGTTGGTCCAGATCAGATTCAGGACGCGCAGGGGCAGGATAGAGACTTGGATATTCGGGTCGGGGTCGCCATTGGGCAAGCGCAGCCACGGGTCGGTTTGCCAGCGGTCGCCGGTGATGCCGTGGGCGCGGGTTAAGTGCAGCGTTTCGGGGAAGCTGCGTTCGTTGCGGGCGGGGCGCAGGCACAGGCTGTGGATGGTGGTGTCGGTTTTGGGGGCGGCGCGGACGTGGGGCATTGCTGCCGCAAGTTCGGCGGAGGTTACGGTCATTGCAGGCCCATATCTGCAATCGTTTGGCGCAGGTTGAGGGTGGCGGTGAGAAGGGCGTTTTCGGCGCGGAGTTTATGTAGCGTGTCGGGCGTGGCGGTTTGGGTGCCTACGTAAAAAGCGTCGATTTCGGTATCGGAGGCGGCGATGAGCCAGTCTTGGAGCGCGGGGTTGTATTGATAGGCGCCGCGTGTGAGGCGAAAGTGCAGTCGGTCGCGCCAGCGGGCGGGGTCTTGGGCATGGAAATGCAGCAGGGCGATGTTGGGGTGAAACTCGCCGCCCGGTACGCGGGTGCCTGCGCGGAATGCGCCGTGCAGGCGGGGTTCAAACCGCGACAGGCCGGTGCGGAAAAAGCATTTTCCGGCGGAGTGGGATAGGACGCCGCTGGTGAGCAGGGGGGCGTAGGGGCCGAAGGCGCGGCTGCGGGCGGCCTCGTTTCGTTGGCCGTTTAATGCGGCGCGAAACTGGGTGGCGGTGAAGATGTCATCGGGGAGGGACGGGTCGTGCAGCGCCTCATACGGGGCCATGCGGAGCATGGATTGGTCGGGGGGGAGGGCGGCGAGGGCTGTGGGGATGTCTGTGTTTGGCAGGATGTATTCGTCGACGTCGATATGGGCGATCCACGGCAGCGCCTCGGTTTGATAGACCCGCTGCATGTTGCGGCCCTGGCGGTTTTGGTGGCGTTCGGGGCGTTTGCCGATCAGGCCCATCCAATAGGCATGGCTGCACAGGGTTGTGGTGATTTGCGGGTGGGTGAAGTGGTTGGCCGCCGGATCATCGGGGTCATCGAAATGCAGCCAGATATGGGCGGCGCCGAGGTTCAGGTGATAGGCGGCGAAGGCTTGGACCTGTTCCAAGGGTGCCTTTACCGTGGTGCAGATGCCCCATTGTGGGGTAGTGTGGAGCATGGGTTGGGGGCCTGCTGTTTGGGGTGGTGTGACGCCAGACTAGCAGGGTGCGCGGGCGTGGCAACGGGGTTTAAATGCTGGCGATGATCGCTACCGCCAGCAGCATCAGCGCCCATGAGCGCCACAGGGCGTTGCAGGCGGAGTCGATTTGCGTGGGGCCGGGGGTGCGGGTGCCTGCGGGCCAGACCCAAGGGAAATCTTGCATTTTGCCATCATAGCTTCGCGGACCCGACAGGGCGGTGTTGAGGACGACTGCCATTGCCGCCTCGGGCCAGCCTGCATTGGGCGAGCGGTGGAGCGGGGCGTCGCGCAGGATGGGTGCAGGGTCGAATTGCAGGTGGCTGATCGCGATGAGGGCGGCGGTGAGGCGGGCGGGGGCGAGGTTGAGGAGGTCATCAAAGCGGGCGGCGGCCCAGCCGAATTGTTCGTATTTCGGGGTGCGGTGGCCGATCATGCTGTCAGCCGTGTTGGTGATTTTATAGAGCATGAGGCCCGGCAGCCCGAGGAGCAGAAACCAGAAGGCGGGGGCGATGACGCCGTCCGAGAGGTTCTCGGCGGCGCTTTCGATCGCCGCGCGGGAGATGGCGGGGGCGTTGAGGGTGGCAGTGTCGCGGCCCACGATCATCGCGACGCTGCGGCGACCTGCGGGGACGGACATGCGCAGGGCATCGGCCACGGCGCGGACATGTTGGACAAGGGATTTTTGGGCGAGGAGAATCGCGGCGGCGATGATTTCCAAGAGGCCGAAATCGGGGATAGCGGCGATGAGCCAGCCCAAGACCCATGCGCCAAGGGCGAGGAGGGTCATGGCGAGGATGCCCATTTGTTTGCGGGCGGGGCCGTGGTTTAGGTGTTTGTCCATAAAGCCCACGGCGCGGCCCATCAGGACGGCGGGGTGGGGGAAACGGTCCCACAGCCATTTGGGTTCGCCCAAGGCGGCATCAAGGAGGAGGGCGGGGAGGAGGAGGGTCGCGCTCATGCCGCTAGGGCCTGTTGCAGGCGGGCCCAATGGTCGGGCGTGCCGGGCAGGCCGAGGCGGAGCCAGCGGGTAGAGTAGGGGAAGATGCGGGTCCAGATATGCGCGCGGGCGAGGCGGGTTTGCAGGGCCGCCGCATCGGTGGTGTCGTAAAGGCGAAAGAGGGTGGTGCCGCCGACCACGGGCAGGTTTAGCATGGCGTCGAGGCGGGCGGCATCGGCTGCAAGGCGGGTGCGGGTTTGGGTGGCCCAAGCGGGGTCGTTGAGCGCGCGGGTGCCGATTTCCAGCGCGGGGCCAGAGACGGCCCAAGGGCCGATGCTGTGCGCAAGTTTGGCGATAAGGGTAGGGTCGCCGATGGCAAAGCCAAGGCGCAGACCCGCGAGGCCCCAGAATTTACCGAAGCTTTTCAGGATGATGGTGTTGGGGCGGATGGCGTGTTCGATCAGGGTGGCGTTTGGGGTGACGTCACAAAAGCTTTCATCAATGATGGTGGTTTGGGTCAGGTCACTGGCCTGCCAAAGCCGCCCGTCGGGGTTGTTGGGGTGCACGATGACGCGGGTTTGGGCGTCGTCGTCGCTGGTCCAGCCTTGGGCCGCAAAGGCGCGGGCGTGTTCGTTGTAGGTGGGCGCGGGAATGTGGACGGGGCCGGGGAGCGCGATAGTGGGCATGCGGGCGATCAAGGCGCTGGCACCGGGGGCGGGCAGGACGGCGGCGGCATCGGGGATGGTCCAGAAGCAGCGGGCGGCGGTTTCGAGGCGCGCAAAAGCGCCCGTGTCGGGCAGGGCATTCCACGCGTCAGCAGGCAGGTCGCCCAGCGGATAGGGGATGGGGTTGATGCCGGTCGACAGGTCGATCCAACCAGCGCGAGTGCCGCCGAATTGGGCGATTGCGGCGTCAATCCCGCCACCGTGGTCAGGCTTTTGGTCTGCTGCGTCGATCATGGTGCCCTCGATTTCTGACGCCCAGAAACCTGATTTTGCGGCCAAGAGCAACGTGGCTTTTCTGCCGCGCGGGGAGGAATGTGAAAAACTGTCACCGCGGTGTCTTGATTTTAACCCATTTTGCCGCAGACTGAGGGTTAACGAAAGGACACATCATGCTGGAATTTCTGCCGCAAGAGATACGGGACGGGCTGGCCGCCGCAAAAAAACGTGATTTAAAGCGGAAATCGCGGTTGCGGGTGCAGTTGGGCGAGGCGGTTTTTCCGATTCTGCGGATGTGGGACGACGGGATTGCGCTGGATGCTGACCGCACGCCGCATTTGCGCGGGTTGATTGATGTCTATGACGGGGCGAACCAGATTTTTCAGTGTTTGATCATTGCGTCGACGGTTGAGAATGGTGAGCTGATCTGTGAGTTCAAGCGGTCTACGGCGGTGACAGACACGCCTGCGCTGGATTTCTGGCGCGATGAAAACGCGCCGGTGGGGTATTTGACCAAGCAATAGGGGCGCTTTACGGGCGAACCCTAGCCTGAAGCGTTTCGAGTCAAGCCTGAGCCAAATGACGCCACGGGACATCAAGATTTGGGCGGGTTATGTGATGCGCTGCGTTTCGAGGTAACGCCGAAATGCTGTCACGCCTTATCTTTGCTTGTAGCGCTGCCAAAGCCAGAGCAAGAGAACAGCGCCCAAAATTGCGCCGACAAACATGGCGACAGCCCCAGTTACGGCGACAAGGACACGCAAGATAAGCCAACCCACCACCGCGCCGACCACGCCGATGGCGATGGTGGTCGGCACATCTGCCTGAACGCGCATAAAGCGGGTGGCGAGAAAGCCTGCGGCGGCACCGATGATGACGATAAGCAAAATCATGGGCATGGGGCGGTCCTTATATAGCGTTTGCCAAGTGTAGCAGGGACTGCGGGTTTTGCGATAGGGCAATCCGGCGGTTTCAAAATGAAACGCTATGCGTGCGCGTCTTTGGTCATCGCCGCAAGGATGGTGACGAAATCGGTGGCCGAGATTTGCACCAGCCCGAAGCGGAAAACATAGCCCCAGTTGCGCAGCCCGCGGGTCAGGTCAAGGTGTTCGAGCAGTGGGCGGATGGGGGCGATGGCAGAGGGGGGCCAGCGACATCAAGGCGGAAGGGCGTAAAACCTGCGCCCATGTCGTGCTGATAAGGGGGCGGTCAAGGGCGGTGCCGATGGTGCTAAAATTTTACAATCCGTCCTTGCCGCCCATCGTTTAGGCGGGGGAATAGGAGATCACGGCACGGCCCGGTTTGATCCGCCGCAAGGGGCTGCCCTTGTCGTGGCAAACCTGCATAAAACCCTGCGCGCGCCCGATGGCCACGTGATCGGCCGAAGCAACGCCGATCCAGCGGTGTGTCGCGGTTGTTTCTGCGGGCGTGGTGGAGGGGCTTGGCCAGAGCTTTCCTTGTGTCATGCTGTGATCCTTTGCGGTTGGCCGCGGGACAGCAGGGTCGTGCTGACAGATCCTGTCAGGAGAGCGTTGCGGGTATGGTGAAGCCGCGCAGGATGTCGGTGGCATCGGCGGGGCGCTTGCCCTCACGTTGCGCTTGCAGGATTTCAACCGCTCCTGTGCCGCAGGCGATGGTAAAGCCGCCGAGGGTTTGGCCCGGTGCGCCTGTGCCCGTAGCGAGACGAGAGCGCAGCAGTTTTACGCGCTCGCCCGCGATGTCGCACCACGCGCCGGGAAAGGGCGAGAGGCCGCGGATTTGGCGGTCGATGGTGGTGGCGGGTTGGGTCCAGTCGATGCGCGCCTCTGCCTTGTCGATTTTTGTGGCGTAGGTGACGCCCTGTTCTGGCTGGGGTTCGGGGGTGAGAGTGGGGAACTGGTCGAGGGCTTGGAGGATGAGGTCAGCGCCCATTTTGGACAGGCGGTCGTGTAGGTCGGCGGTGGTTTCCTCTGCGCCGATGGCAGTCTCGCTGCGCAGCAAAACGGGGCCGGTGTCCAAACCTGCCTCCATCTGCATGATGCAGATACCCGTTGCAGCATCGCCTGCCAGAATGGCGCGGTGGATGGGGGCGGCACCGCGCCAACGGGGCAGGAGCGAGGCGTGGATGTTAAGACATCCATGCTGCGGTGCAGAGAGAATATTTTGCGGCAATATCAAGCCATAAGCGACGACGACAGCGATATCGGCGTTATGCGCGGCAAAGGCGGATGCTGCGGAATTGCTGCGCAGCGAAACGGGGGTGTGGACGGGGAGGTTTAGGGCCAGCGCGCGGGTGTGGACGGGCGAGGGGCGGTCCTTTTTGCCGCGACCGGCGGGGCGAGGTGGTTGGGAATAGACCGCGACGATATCGTGTTTCGCGGCCAAGGCATCAAGGATCGGGACCGAGAAGTCGGGGGTTCCCATGAAGATCACGCGCATCGGGTTTTCCTTTGGGGTTTGGGGGTAGGGTGGGTGCAACCCACCGTTATTGGGATTTGCGCGCCTTGCGCAGCAGCATATCGCGTTTCATTTTGCTTAAGCTGTCAAAGAACATTTTGCCGTTCAGGTGGTCGATTTGGTGTTGCACCGAGGTGGCCCAGAGATTCACGAAATCACGGTCCTCGGTCACGCCATCGGCGTTCAGATAGCGCACGGTCACGGCACGGGGGCGGGTGATTTTGGCGTGGACGCCGGGGAGATTCGGGCTCGCCTCGTCATGGTCCCTTGGTTGGGCGGAGGCGTGGAGAATTTCGGGGTTGGCCATCAAGATCGCGCGGCCACGTTCGGTGGAACAATCGACCACGGCAAGGCGCAGCATGACGCCGATTTGCGGGGCGGCGAGGCCGTAGCCGGGCATTGCCTCCATCGTGTCGACCATATCTTGCCAAATTGCGCAGATGTCATCGGTGATTTCGGCCACGGGGGTGGCGGCGGTTTGCAGGCGTTTGTCGGGCCAAGGGATGCAGCGGCGGGCGGTCAATGGATTGGCTCCGGTTCTGGTTCAGGAAGGTCGGGGTAGTCGATGCACAAAATGCCGTCGAGGTGGTCGCGTTCGTGTTGGACGCAGGCGGCGGCGAAGCCTTCAAAGAACCCTTCGCAGGCGCGGCCTGCGAGGTCTTGCCATGCCAGTTGCACCACGGCGGGGCGGGCAATGCGGACGGGGTGGCCGGGGATGGATAGGCAGCCTTCGCCATTTATGGCGGTGCCTGTGGCGTTGCGGATGACGGGGTTTATGAAGATCAGGGGGCTGGGGCGACCTTCTTTCCAGCCCGTGTCCATCACGAAAATGCGCTGCATTGCGCCCACCTGCGGGCCTGCGAGGCCACGACCGGGGGCTGCGTACATGGTTTCCAGCATATCGTCGGCAAGGTGTTTCAAGGCGGCGTCAAACTGGGTGACGGGGGCGCAGGTTTGGCGCAAACGCGGGTCGGGCAGGTGCAGGATGGGGAGCAGGGCCATTAAGCGTTTCGCGCCAATTCGCGTTTCAGCTTTTCCATTTTGCGGGTGATCATCTGGCGTTTCAGGGGGCCAAGGTAATCGATAAACAGCTTGCCGTTGAGGTGGTCGATTTCGTGCTGAACGCAGGTGGCCCAAAGGCCTTCGAACTCTTCCTCGGTGGTTTTGCCATCAAGGCCCAGCCATTCCACGCGCACCTTTGCGGGGCGCGTCACCTCGGCGTATTGATCGGGGATGGACAGGCAGCCTTCGTCATAGATCGACGTGTCCTCGGATGACCACGTGACCACGGGGTTAAGCATGACCATCGGGCGCGGGGATTTGGCGGGGTCTTTGACGCAATCCATCACCAAAAGGCGGGTCATCGCACCGACCTGCGGCGCGGCCAGACCGATGCCGGGGGCGTCGTACATGGTGGCCAGCATATCCTCGGCCAATTGGCCAATATCGGTTGTTACCGCGTCCACGGGGGCGCAGGTTTTTTTGAGGCGTGGGTCGGGGTGGATCAAAATGGGGCGTATCATGGGCGTTGATGTAAGGGATGTGGCGGTTTCGTGCAATCCTGTGTGGCGGCGTTTTTTGCGGCCAGCGGATTGTATGGGGCACATTGCGGGGCTGGAACGGGGCGTAAGGCGCGGCTAGGGTGGGGGAAATAGCGAGAGGGTGAGCGATGAATTTTGATGAAGAGATTGACCGCGTTGGCACGCATTCGGTGAAATGGGATGCGATGGAGAGCCTTTACGGGGTGTCGCCTGCGGATGGGATTTCGATGTGGGTGGCGGATATGGATTTCCGCCCGCCGGCCTGCGTGCAAGCCGCGTTGGAGCAGATGACGGCGCATGGGATTTACGGGTATTTTGGCGATGACAGCGCCTATTTGGGCGCGATCCAGTGGTGGATGAAGAACCGCCACGGCTGGGATGTGGAGAAGGCGTCAATTTTCACCACGCATGGGTTGGTGAATGGCACGGGGCTGTGCGTGCAGGCGTTTACCCAGCCCGGTGACGGGGTGGTGTTGATGACGCCGGTGTATCATGCGTTTGCGCGGGTGATTGCGGCGGCGGGGCGGCGGGTTGTGGAGTGTCAGTTGCCTGTGGTTGCGGGGCGGCATGTGATGGATTTTGACGCGTGGGATGCCCAGATGACGGGGGGCGAGCGGATGCTGATTTTGTGTTCGCCGCATAACCCCGGCGGGCAGGTTTGGAGCGTGGAGGAGTTGCGCGGCGTGGCCGCGTTTGCGCGGCGGCATGATTTGATCGTGGTGTCGGATGAGATTCACCATGATTTGGTATTTGCGGGGGCCAAGCATACGGTGATGCCATTGGCCGCGCCCGAGATTATGGACCGTTTGGTGATGATGACCGCGACGACCAAGACGTTCAACATTGCAGGCAGCCATATTGGCAATGTGATCATTCCCGATGCGGGTTTGCGGGCCAAGTTTGCGGGGGTGATGAATGGTTTGGGGATTTCGCCAAACTCATTCGGGTTGTTCATGGCGACGGCGGCCTATAGCGCCGAAGGTGCCGTTTGGTTGGATGCGCTGATGGATTATTTGGCCGAGAATAAGCGGGTGTTTGACGAAGGGGTTGCGGCCATTCCGGGGCTGAAGTCGATGCCGTTGGAGGCGACGTATCTGGCCTGGGTGGATTTTTCGGGCACGGGGATGGGACGGGCCGAGTTTACCGACCGCGTGCAAAAGGGGGCGCGGATTGCGGCGAACCACGGGCCGAGTTTTGGTAAGGGCGGCGAGGATTGGATGCGGTTCAACATCGCCACGCCGCGCGCGCGGGTGGTGGAGGCTGTGGCGCGGTTGAAGGCGGCGTTTTCCGATTTGCAATGAGGTGGTCGCCGCTGAAACCTTTGGCGGGCGTGTTTTCGGCATTGGTGCTGTTGGTGGTGATTGCCGCCGTGGCCGTGCTGATCGTGATGCGCCCGCCTGCGCCTGTTGTGGTTTTGCCGCCGCTTACGGGCGCGGTGGAGCGGATTGTGGTGCAAAAGGCGGCGCGGCGGATGATGCTGTTTCAAGGCGGCGCGGTGGTGCGCGAGTACCGGATCGCGCTGGGGTTTGCGCCTTTGGGCACCAAGGAACGGCAAGGCGATGGGCGTACGCCGGAAGGCAATTTCAAGATTGATCGGCGCAATGCGGGGAGTGCGTATCACCTGTCATTGGGGATAAATTACCCACGGCCCGAGGATGTGGCGCGGGCGGCGAAGAGTGGGTATGATCCCGGTGGCGACATCTTTTTTCACGGGCAGCCCAATGCCTTGCCGGATGGGGCGGTGTTGCCGGGGGATTGGACGGCGGGGTGTATGGCGCTGACCGATGCGGAAATGCGCGAGATTTGGGATTTTGTGCCGATTGGGACGGATGTTCTGATTTTACCGTGACGGGTTTGGGTGACGCGCTTTTAGGTATTTGGACCAAGATGAAATGCAGGGTGGTCCTAGAGTTCGGGGATGGCCCATGTGTCTGCCGGAGCCATGGGGCGGAAGCGGGCGCTGGGGATTTTGTGTTTTTCCAAGGCGGCGGTCAGGGCGGTTAGGGGCGCGTCGCGGGATTCGTTTGTGAGTTGGAAGGTGCCCCAGTGGTGGCCGATGCCATGGGCGGCACCGGAGAGGGCAAAGCCCATCGCCGCCTCGTCGGGGTTTTGGTGTTGGTCGCGCATGAACCAGCGCGGCTCATACGCGCCGATGGGCAGGATGGCGGCGCGCAGTTTGCCGTGGCGGGCGGGCAGGTCGCGGTAGGGGCGGCCGTGGTCAAAGCCTGTGTCGCCGATATGCAGGATTTTGCCCTTTGGCCCGTCGATAACGAAGGCGGCCCAGAGTGCCATCGACCGATCGCGGGTGCCACGGGCGGACCAGTGGTGGCAGGGTTCGAAATGTACGTTCAAGGGACCGTGTTGCGCCATTTGCCCCCAATCGCCGCGCGTGATTTTGGCCTGCGGAATGGCGGCATGGATGATCGCGTCATTGCCCAAGGGGGTGATGATATGGGGGGCGTGGGTTTGGTGCAGGCGCGCAAGGGTATCAATATCGAGGTGGTCGTAGTGGTTGTGGCTGAGCAGCACGATGTCAATTTTGGGCAGGGCGTTGAAGTCGACCCCCGGGGCGGTGGTGCGTTTGGGGCCGGCAAAGGCCACGGGGCTGGCGCGGTCGGACCAGACCGGATCGGTCAGGATATT
This sequence comes from Pseudorhodobacter ferrugineus DSM 5888, assembly GCF_000420745.1. GTDB lineage: Bacteria > Pseudomonadota > Alphaproteobacteria > Rhodobacterales > Rhodobacteraceae > Pseudorhodobacter > Pseudorhodobacter ferrugineus. The sequence continues at coordinate 26,536 of NZ_ATVN01000013.1, read as the reverse complement.
CAGGCCGGCGGTTTGGATAAGCAAGGTGGCGTGACCGATCATGGTGACGGTCATATCGGCCACGCGCGGGGCGGGCATGCGCGGGGTGACGGCCACCGTATCGGGCCATTCGGCCGGATTGCTGCCCAGTTTCCATTTCAGCAGGTCGCCAAAGCCGCGCGGTTGGCTGCCGCCCGGGTTGAAAAAGCGTTTGCCATCAAAATGGTCGCTGGCGGGGCCGTTGTGATAGGGCTTTGATATCATGGCAGGTTAATTAGAGCGTTGCAGGTTGGATGCAAGGGGCCATGGACGCCCCGTTTTGCTTGCGCTATCACAGCGTTAAGTTTTGAGGAGAACGCTATGTCCGGCCACGGTATTGCCCAAGTTATGACCGCCACAAAGTCTGGCCCCTTAAGCGGGCGGGCCGAAGTGCCGGGGGATAAGTCGATCAGCCACCGTGCGCTGATTTTTGGGGCGATGGCGGTGGGGGAAACCAAGATCACCGGATTGCTGGAGGGGCAGGATGTGTTGGATACGGCATCGGCCATGCGGGCATTCGGGGCCGAGGTGGTGCAGCATGGGGCAGGGGCGTGGTCGGTGCATGGGGTTGGTGTTGGCGGGTTTCGTGAGCCCGATGCCGTGATTGATTGCGGCAATTCCGGCACGGGTGTGCGGCTGATCATGGGCTGTATGGCGACGACTGCGATGACGGCGACGTTTACGGGTGACGCATCGTTGCGCAAGCGGCCGATGGGGCGGGTGACGGACCCGCTGTCGCTGTTTGGCACGCAGGCCTATGGGCGTAAGGGCGGGCGGTTGCCGATGACGGTTGTGGGGGCGGCGAACCCCGTGCCGGTGCGCTATGCGCTTCCGGTGGCGAGTGCGCAGGTGAAATCGGCGGTTTTGTTGGCGGGGTTGAATGCGCCGGGGCAGACGGTGGTGATTGAACGCGAGCCCACGCGCGACCATTCCGAGCGGATGTTGGTGGGGTTTGGCGCTGAGTTGGTGGTGGAGCGGACCAGTGAGGGGAATGTGATCACCCTGACCGGCCAGCCCGAGCTGCGGCCGCAGGTGGTGGCGGTGCCGCGCGATCCATCCTCGGCCGCGTTTCCGGTGTGTGCGGCGCTGATTGTCGAAGGGTCGGATATTTTCGTGCCCGGTGTCAGCCAGAACCTGACGCGCAACGGGATTTACATCACCTTGGTCGAGATGGGTGCGGATATTACATTCGAGAACCCGCGTGAGGAAGGCGGCGAGCCAGTTGCCGATTTGCGCGTGCGGTTTTCGGAGTTGCGCGGCATTGAGGTGCCGCCGGAACGTGCGCCGTCGATGATTGATGAATACCCTGTGTTGGCCGTTGTCGCGGCCAATGCGGTGGGGCGCACGGTGATGCGCGGCGTCAAGGAATTGCGGGTCAAGGAATCGGACCGGATTGATGCGATGGCGCGGGGGCTTGAGGCCTGCGGCGTGCGGGTTGAGGAGGACGAGGACACGCTGATCGTGCATGGAATGGGGGCGGGCGGCGTGCCCGGCGGGGCCACTTGTGCCACCCATATCGACCACCGGATTGCGATGGCGTTTATGGTGGCGGGGATGGCCAGCCAAAAACCGATCACGATTGATGATGCGAGCCCGATTGCCACGTCCTTCCCGCTGTTCGAGGGGTTGATGACGGGGTTGGGTGCCAAGCTGACGAAAGGGTAAGTCATGGATATGCAAGGAAAAGAACGCTTTGCCAAACTGCTGCATCACCGGGCTGCGGGGATTGCCAAGGGCGAGGCTGTGGCCCCGCCGATTGTGTCGGCGACGACCTATCATCTGCCCGAGGTCGACGGGGCGAGCCATGTCTATGGCCGTATGTCGATGCCCACGTGGGACGCGGTAGAGACGCAGCTGGGGATATTGGAGGACGCGCCGTGTGTGGCGTTTCCATCGGGGATGGCAGCGATTTCGGCTGTGCTGATGGCGGTGCTGACGGACCGTAAGCGGCTGATCATTCCGGCGGACGGGTATTATGTGACGCGGGTGTTTTCGGCGGAGTACTTGGCCGCGTATGGGGTTGAGGTGATTGAGGTGCCCACCGCCGATATCGTGACGGCGGATGTTTCGGGCGGGGCGGTGGTGTTTATTGAAACGCCGTCGAACCCCGGTTTGGATTGCTGCGATATTGCGTTGATCGCGCAGCGGGTGCGGACGGCGGGGGGATTGCTGATCGTGGACAACACGACGATGACGCCCTTGTTGCAGCGCCCGTTGGATTTGGGTGCGGATGTGGTGGTGGCCGCCGATACCAAGGCACCCGGCGGTCATTCGGACATTCTGTTTGGCCATGTGGCGACGCGCGATGCGGAACTGGCTGCACGGGTGCGGCAATGGCGCAAGCTGTCGGGCGCTGTGCCGGGCGCGTTTGAAGCGTGGTTGTTGCACCGCGGGATCGAGACGCTGGAGGTGCGGCTGGAACGGATGTGTGCCAGCGCACAGGTGATTGCGGAACGGTTGGCCGTGCATCCTCGGGTCGCAAATGTCCGGTTTCCAGGGCTGGTGGATGATCCGTCACACGCGATTGCCAAGCGGCAGATGGCGGGGTTCGGGTTCCTGATTGGGTTTGAATTGCCGAGTGCCGAGGCGGCGGAGGCGTTTCTTTCGGCCTGTCCCTATATCACCCAGACCACCAGTTTTGGTGGCACCCATACGGCAGGCGAGCGGCGCGCGCGTTGGGGCGACCCTGTGGCGGACGGGTTTATCCGGCTGTCTGTGGGGGTGGAGCCTGTGGAGCCGTTGTGGGAGGCGATTGCGGCGGCGCTGGAAAGCTGACCCAATCCAAACCGCATTCTTTTCGGCACAAATATCCCACGGGGGTCTGGGGGTGTGAAACCCCCAGCTGTCGGTCAGGTCCGCGTTGCGGCTGAAGTTGCGGCTGAAACGGATCGGGCCAGCGCGTTCTCGGGCAGTTGATCGCCGCCCCAGAATTGCGCAACGGTTTGCCCCGGTTTGGCGCGAAAGCGCAGGGCGTCGCGCCATTCGCGCAGCCAGACGCCACGGCCCATGGCCGTGTACCAGCGCTGGGCGTGGCGGATATCGGGATCGGGGTGGCGCCACATCCGCCAGAGCGCGCGGGGACGCAGTTGCAGCGTCGCCTCGATCAGTTTGACCCACAAAAAGACGCGCCATGCAGGTACATGCGGGGTTTCCAGCACCTGATGCTTGTAATCCCACAGCCGCAAGTCGGTTTGCACCACGCGGCGATGGGCGGATTGGCCATGAAACGGGGTCCAGCGGTGCGGGGTGGCATAGACCGACATCACCTGATCGGGATCATAGCGTAGAAGGTGGCGCAAAAGTCGCCAGTAATCGCGGTCGGTTTCTTCCTCGAACCCGACGGCAAAGGTGCAGAGGCCGATCATGCCATGATCGCGCAGCAAGGTGATGGCTTGGGCGTCCTTGGCGCGGGTGCCGCCTTTTTTGAGGGTGGTCAGCGTGGCCTCATCCGTACCCTCTAACCCCAAAAGGAAGCGCAAGCAGCCCGCTTGTTTATAGAGCGACAGCAGGTCGGCATCGCGGACGATATCATCGGCGCGGGTGGAGCCGACGATCAACACTTTGACGTTCTCGGCCACCAGCGCTTGCAAAAACGCCGTCCATGCACGGCGTGAGGAGGTGGGGTTTTCATCGGCGAGGTTGATCAGTTCCACCCCTTCGTCGCGCACCAATCGGGCGATTTCGGCGGCGAATTTCACGGGGTCGCGGTGTCGCCATTTGGTCCAGAACCCGCGCTGGCCGCAATAGGTACACAGATGCGGGCAGCCGCGTGAAAACTGCATGACAACGGCGCGCTTGCCGCCCCAATAGCTGTAATCGCGGTGGTCGATCAGCTCCCACCCTGTTCGGACAGAGTCCAGATCGGCCAGCATGGGGGCGGGGTGGGTGGCGGTTGGGATGCCGTCACAGCGGTAGGCGATGCCTGCAGTTTGGGCCACGTCACCTGTGCCAAGGGCGGCGATCAAGGCGGGGGGGTTGTAACCTCGCCTTCACCGCGCACGATGTAGTCGATTTGTGGCGCCTCCCCCAGCACATCTTGCCAGTGATAGCTGGGATAGACGCCGCCATAGATGATTTTGACCTGCGGATAGGCTGCGCGGATCATCGCGGTCAATTCCAAAACAACCGGATGGGCCGAGGTAGAACCGGAATGCCCGATCAGCACGGCTTCAGCATTGCCGATCTGTGCGATGATCTCGGGCAGGGGCATGGGGGCAATATCGGCATTGATCAGCCGGACCTCGTGGCCTGCGTCGATCAAGGGGCCACCAATGGCCAGCAGGCCAAGCGGGGGCAGCAATTCGCCCGGAACGCGGCTGCCGATGGCGCGATGTGGTGGGTTGATCAGGACAATGCGCACGGGTTACTCCGGTGACAAACCAGTCGTTGCAGGGTAAAGCAAGGGCGCGCGAAGGCAAGCTTTGAGAGGTCCGACATGAAGTTTACAGTTGCCATTGATGGGCCGGCGGCGGCGGGCAAGGGGACCATCAGCCGTGCTGTGGCTGGGCGGTTTGGGTTTGCGCATCTGGATACGGGGCTTTTGTATCGCGCGGTCGGGATGAAGGGGGGCGATCCGGTTTTGGCTGCACGCGGGTTGACGGCGGCGGATTTGGCGCGTGAGGATTTGCGGTCGTTGGAAGCGGGGCAAGCGGCCAGCAAGGTTGCGGTTTTGCCGGATGTGCGAGCGGCCTTGGTTGCGTTTCAGCGCGCATTTGCGCGGCGGGACGGTGGCGCGGTTTTGGACGGGCGCGATATTGGCACGGTAATTTGCCCTGAGGCCGAGGTGAAGCTGTTTGTCACCGCCAGCGCCGAGATCCGCGCGCGCAGGCGGTGGTTGGAGCTGGAGGGTGAAGCGTTCGAGGATGTTTTGGCCCAAGTGCGCGAACGTGACGACCGCGACATGAACCGCGCCGATGCGCCGATGCGGGCGGCCGAGGATGCGGTGGTTTTGGACACATCCGAAATGAGCGTCGAGGCGGCGATTGCGCAGGCGCTGGCTTTGGTGGCGGCCAAGCTGGGATAAAGGTTTTTTGAAACCAAACGGGCGGGTCCTGCGTATAATTAGTATAAGCAGGAGGATGCTATGAAAACGACCGCTATTGCCTTTGGACTTGCCGTGGCCTTTGCCACCGCGGCGCTTGCCGCGCCGCCTGCCGATCCGTTCCAGTCGATTGACGGGGGCGATGTGTCGTTGGCCGATTTTGCGGGGCAGCCGGTGTTACTGGTTAATACCGCGTCACAATGCGGGTTCACGGGGCAGTATGAGGGGTTGCAGGCGCTGTATGACACCTACCGCGCGCAGGGGTTGGTGGTGTTGGCGGTGCCGTCGGATGACTTTAACCAAGAGCTTGCGACAGCGGCCGATGTGAAAGAATTTTGCACGATCAATTACAACATCACCTTGCCGATGACCGATATCACCCATGTGAAGGGGTCGCAGGCGCATCCGGTTTACAAGTGGTTGCGCGATGAGGCGCAGTTTGTGCCGCGCTGGAATTTCAACAAGGTGCTGATTGGCCGCGATGGCGCGATTGTTGCGACTTGGGGGTCGAATGCGCGGCCCATGTCGCCGGAGATCGTTGGCGCGGTCGAGGTGGCGTTGAAATAGAGTTACGCGATTTTCGCACAGACGCTTTGCGTTTTGGTGCCTTTGCCTTGGGCTGGCCTGCGCCTATTTGGGGTGGGTAGCGGTAACATGCCAATGATTTGGCGCAATTAGGAATCTTATATGCTGAACGAACGCTTGAACTGGCGCTATGCCACCAAGAAAATGGACCCGTCGAAAACCGTGCCGCAGGACAAGTTGGACCGGATTTTAGAGGCCGTGCGGCTTGCGCCCACATCCAGCGGGTTGCAGCCGTTTGAGGTGATTGTGGTGAAAAACGCGGCAATCCGTGAAAAGCTGAAAGAAGCAGGTTTCGGTCAGACCCAGATCACCGACAGCACGGCGGTCTTGGTTTTTGCGGCTTGGGATAACTATACCGACGCACGGATTGATGGCGTTTTGGCGCTGACAGAAAAGGTGCGTGGCGGGGCGTCTGAGACGCTGACAGGTTATTACGACCGTCTGAAGGCGTCTTATGTGCCGCGTGATGCGGATACGAACTTTGAGCATGCGGCGCGTCAGGCCTATATCGGGCTTGGCCTTGCCATGACCGCAGCGGCGTTTGAAGAGGTGGACGCCACCCCAATGGAAGGGTTTGATCCCGCGCAATTTGACGAGATTTTGGGACTGCGCGCGCGCGGTTTGAAAACGGTTGCGATTTTGCCTGTGGGTTACCGCGCCGAAGAAGGTGACTGGTTGAAGGGGGCGCCAAAGGTGCGCCGTCCGATGAATGAGTTCGTGACTGTGGTTGAGTAAGGACTAAGGTTTAAAACACACGGCCTGACCATTTGGGCCGTGTGTTTGTGATGATAAGTGGCGTTACTCTCGCAGAGCGACATAAGGCGCTCCTATATTTCAGGCGGGGTTGGTCAGACGCCAACAAGCTGAATTTCGTCGAGGGTGAAGGCTGCATTGCTGATGATCGTTATGGTCGCCATCGCTTGGGTTGCAACGAGAGTTTCGGCAAAGGTCAAAGTGATCTGCGACGTGAAGGACCCATTCTCCTCGGTCTGATCCAACTCTACCACTATGTCCCTGTCGGCTGTTGCGTCGTTTCTTTCGATTTCGATGCGGATGCTGTCTTCATCAGGATTAAAGTCGTTGATACGCGCGACCGATGTTGACAGGCTGTTGCTGCTTTCCTGACTGTTTTGCAGATCGAGAATAACGTTGAAATCGTCCGACCCGTTTCCACCCAGAATGATTGCGCCGCCACGATCAAAAGTGTTTACACCGGCATCTGCGAAAACGTCGATCTGGTCATCCCCGTCGCCGCCGTCGATCCTGGCCACAGAATCGTTCAACTCCACATCGCTGTTGAAGATCAGGTGATCATCGCCTGCGCCGCCGTACAAATTGGTGGCATCAATGCCTGTTAGCGTGTCATTGCCTGCATCACCGTTTAGCGTGTTCCCGACAGTTGTGCTGGAGAGCGTGTCGTCGCCATCGCCGCCGTTTACGGTGATGTCAAAGGGAAGGTCGATCACTGCGGTGTCATCGCCACCAAGCAGGTTGACGGTTTCTGGAGCCAAGTCCTCATCTTGCCCGGCGGCAAGGGTGTCATTACCTTCGGTGCCCTCAAGGGTTTCGGACCCGTCAAAGGTAAGGTTCTCTGCGGTTTCTTCGGTTTGGGGCGCGCTGTCACTCGTGTCATCTTTACCAAAAAGGTCGAATGTGATCGCCCCGAGAAAGGCCGTGCCAAAAAGAGCAAGAAACAAGAATGACATAGCAAACCCCCAAAACAGTACAGAAAAATATAGGTGGCGAAAATCTATAGGAGTCAACTGCGATTTCCGCTGTGCTAGCCTGTTCGCGATGGCAAAACTGCACAAAGCCGCTGTGCCGCCAGCTGTTGTTGGCTGCGTCTTTCCCTTGCCAGCAAGGGGTAATAGGGCTATAGCCCGCCCATCCTAAGGGGGATTCTGTCTGCGTGCCGTATTCCGGCGCGCTTTTGGTTTTCCTTAAAGCGCAACCCAAAGACCGGCGGAGACAACCGCATGGCCAGTGAAAACGACGAAAAGGAAACTGATTTTAATGGCTACTATGAACACTATGGAAGAATTCGAAGCGCTTTTGGCAGAAAGCCTCGAAATTGACACGCCCCAAGAGGGTTCTGTTGTCAAAGGCAAGGTTATCGCAATTGAAGCGGGCCAGGCCATCATCGACGTCGGCTATAAGATGGAAGGCCGCGTTGATCTGAAAGAATTTGCTGAAATCGGCGGCGAGGCCGAAATTAAAGTTGGCGACGAAGTTGAAGTGTTCCTCGACCGTGTGGAAAACGCACGTGGCGAAGCACAGATTTCGCGCGAAAAAGCCAAGCGCGAAGAAGCCTGGGACCGTCTTGAGCGTGCATACGCAGACGAATCCCGTGTTGATGGCGCGATCTTTGGCCGTGTCAAAGGCGGCTTTACGGTTGATCTGGGCGGCGCTGTTGCGTTCCTTCCGGGTTCCCAAGTTGACGTGCGCCCTGTGCGCGACGCAGGCCCGTTGATGGGTATGAAGCAGCCGTTCCAGATTTTGAAAATGGACCGTCGTCGTGGCAACATCGTTGTATCGCGTCGCGCAATTTTGGAAGAATCGCGTGCGGAACAGCGTGCCGAAGTTATCGGCAACCTGACCGAAGGCCAGACTGTTGACGGCGTTGTGAAAAACATCACCGAATACGGTGCGTTCGTTGATCTGGGCGGCGTTGACGGCTTGCTGCACGTCACCGACATGGCATGGCGCCGTGTGAACCACCCATCCGAGATTTTGACAATCGGCGAAACCGTTAAGGTTCAGGTTATCAAGATCAACAAAGAGACACACCGCATCAGCCTTGGCATGAAGCAGTTGCAGTCGGACCCATGGGATGCGGTTGAAGTGCAGTACGCACTTGGCACAATCCACAAGGGCCGCGTTACCAACATCACCGATTACGGCGCATTTGTAGAGCTGGAAGCCGGTGTTGAAGGTCTGGTTCACGTGTCTGAAATGTCTTGGACCAAAAAGAACGTACATCCCGGCAAGATCGTTTCCACGAGCCAGGAAGTCGAAGTTATGGTTCTGGAAATCGACAGCGCCAAGCGCCGTGTATCGCTTGGCCTGAAGCAGACCCAGCGTAACCCATGGGAAGTGTTTGCAGAAACCCACCCCGTTGGTACGAACATCGAAGGCGAAGTTAAGAACATCACCGAATTCGGTCTGTTCGTTGGCCTTGATAACGACATCGACGGCATGGTTCACCTGTCCGACTTGTCATGGGACCAGCGCGGCGAAGATGCGATTGCCAACTACCGCAAGGGCGACACGGTTCAGGCCGCTGTTACCGAAGTGGACGTTGAAAAAGAGCGTATTTCGTTGTCGGTCAAAGCCCTTGGCGAAGACACCTTCACCGATGCGGTTGATGGCGTAAAGCGCGGCTCTATCATCACGGTTGAAGTGACCGCGATTGAAGAAGGCGGCGTGGAAGTGGATTACAACGGCCAGAAGTCGTTCATCCGCCGTTCCGACCTGTCGCGTGACCGTGCCGACCAGCGCCCAGAGCGTTTCGGCGTGGGCGACAAGATCGACGTGCGCGTCACCAATGTCGACGCAAAGACCCGCCGCATGGGTCTGTCGATCAAGGCACGTGAGATCGCAGAAGAGAAAGAAGCTGTGGAACAGTACGGATCATCCGATTCGGGCGCGTCCCTTGGCGACATTCTGGGTGCGGCGCTGAAAGGCGACAAAAACTGATCTAGGGGACTGTTGTTCCTGAATCACCCATTTGGGGCCCTGCTGAAAGGCAGGGCCCCTTGTTTTTGTGCGTTAATGCACGGAGTTACTTGGATTTCCTGTTTGTCAGGGCCGGATTTTTCCCTATAGTCAGGGAATAAAAATGTCGGGGACGCCAAGATCACTGACGCTCACGGGGGGTATAAACGGATGATCCGTTCGGAACTGATCCAAAAGATTGCAGATGAAAATCCGCATTTAACTCAGCGTCATGTTGAGCGTATTGTAAACACAGTGTTTGAAGAGATTATTGAGGCCTTGTCGCGTGGCGATCGGGTCGAGTTGCGCGGTTTTGGCGCATTTTCGGTAAAGTCGCGCGATGCGAGAACGGGGCGAAACCCGCGCACAGGCGAGTCGGTTCAGGTTGAGGACAAGAAAGTCCCCTTCTTCAAAACCGGCAAGCTGCTGCGCGACCGACTGAACGGAAGGTAAGGCCAAGAATGATCCGGTATCTGCGGTACGTGTTGCTAATTGCTTTGGCGATTGTCTTGTTGACGGTGGCGATTGCCAACCGTGGGCCAGTCACGCTGAACGCGCTGCCGCCGGATATGGCCGCCTTTGCCAGCCTGCATTATACCCTGACGCTGCCGCTGTACCTTGTGATTTTTGGCGGGATCGTTGTGGGGTTGATGATTGGCTTTGTGTGGGAATGGTTCCGTGAACATGGGATCCGGTCCACCGCCAACAGCCGCGCGCGTGAAATCACGCGGTTGGAGCGGGAGCTGGAGGCGTTGCGCCGTGAAAGCCCTGCGCAAAAAGATGATGTGCTTGCCTTGTTGGACCGCCCCGCCAAAGCGGGCTGACCTATGGCAGATAGTCGCGTTAAAATCTGCGGGTTGCGCAGTGTGGCGGATGTTGCCGCGGCCGTTGCGGCGCAGGCGGCCTATGCGGGTTTTGTTTTTTTCCCAAAATCGCCACGGCATTTGACCACCGATCAGGCCCGCCTGTTGGCCTTTGCCGCGCCGCCCGGCCTGATGAAGGTGGCGCTGACGGTGGATGCGGATGACGCCACGCTGGACGCGATTTGCGATGCGGTGCCGCTGGATATGCTGCAATTGCATGGACATGAAAGCCCCGAGCGCGTGGCGCAGGTGCGCGCGCGGTACGGCCTGCCAGTGATGAAGGCGGTGGGCGTAGCGGATGAGGGCGATCTGGCCGCGCTGACCGAGTATTCGCTGGCCGCCGACCAGATTTTGATTGATGCCAAGCCGCCCAAGGGCGCCGATTTGCCCGGCGGAAATGGGCTGTCGTTTGACTGGCGGTTGCTGGTGGGGCGCAAGTGGTTGCGGCCGTGGATGCTGGCCGGTGGTTTAACGCCGGACAACGTGGCCGAGGCGATCCGGCTGACCGGCGCGCGGCAGGTCGATGTATCATCGGGCGTGGAATCCGCACCCGGGGTAAAGGACGAGAGGCTGATGGCCGCATTTGTAAAGGCTGCACAATGATCCGTTGGCGAGACGCAAAGCGTGAGGATGTGCCAGCGATTGTGGCGCTATTGGCCGATGATGCGCTGGGGGCCACGTTGGAGGCGGGCGACATGGACGCCTTTTACGCCGCCTTTGACGCGATGTCCTATGAATATGGCAATGACCTGATTGTGGGCGAGGCGGATGGTCGCGTGGTGGCGACCTATCAGTTGACGTTCATCACGGGGCTGTCGTTGCGGGCCAGCCGCCGTGCGCAGGTGGAATCGGTACGGGTGGCGGCCAAGCTGCGGTCCGAAGGGGTGGGGGCGGCGTTGATGCGCGATGCCGAAATGCGCGCCTTTCATGCCGGTTGCACCTTGATGCAGCTGACCACCGACAAAACGCGCGAGGATGCGCACAGGTTTTATGAACGCGCAGGCTTTACCCCTTCGCATATCGGGTTTAAACGCAAATTAACCCCGTAGGAGGTGCCTGATGTCACGGATTATAGGCTTGGCAATCCGCCTGTGCGGCCTAGTTCTGGCTGGGGGCGCATCTGGGCTGGTTGGCTTTGGCATGGGCGGGCCTGTGGGCGCGGTTTTGCTGTTTGCCATCGGCGGGTTTATCGGATTTTTCGCGGCACCGATGGTGTGGCGGTTTGTGGCATCGAACAAGGGGCAGTGACAATGGCCGAAGACGGTATCAACAGCTTTATGACGGGCCCGGATGAGCAGGGCCGCTTTGGAATTTTCGGCGGGCGGTTTGTGTCGGAAACGCTGATGCCACTGATCTTGGAGCTGGAAGAGCGCTATGAGTTTGCCAAGACCGACCCGGCATTTTGGGCGGAAATGGATGATTTGTGGAAGCATTATGTGGGCCGCCCGTCGCCATTGTATTATGCCGACCGCATGACAAAGCATTTGGGCGGCGCCAAAGTGTATATGAAGCGCGACGAGCTGAACCATACCGGCGCGCATAAGATCAACAACGTGCTTGGCCAGATCATTTTGGCCCGCCGTATGGGCAAAACGCGGATTATTGCGGAGACAGGCGCGGGGCAGCACGGGGTTGCCACGGCGACGGTTTGCGCGAAATTCGGTTTGAAATGCGTGGTTTACATGGGCGCGCATGATGTTGAACGCCAAGCGCCGAACGTGTTTCGGATGCGGTTGCTGGGGGCCGAGGTTATTCCCGTGACCAGCGGTCGGGGTACGCTTAAAGACGCGATGAACGATGCGTTGCGCGATTGGGTGACCAATGTGCGCGATACGTTTTACTGCATTGGCACCGTGGCTGGCCCTGCGCCTTACCCCGCGATGGTGCGCGATTTCCAGAGCATTATCGGCAAGGAAGTGCGCTGGCAGCTGCCCGAGCAAGAGGGTGAGGGCCGCTTGCCCGACACCGTGATTGCGGCGATTGGCGGTGGGTCAAACGCGATGGGGTTGTTTTACCCCTTTCTTGATGACCCGTCGGTGAACATTATTGGCGTCGAGGCTGGCGGCAAGGGTGTTGACGATCGGATGGAGCATTGCGCATCCCTGACCGGCGGACGTCCGGGTGTGCTGCACGGCAACCGCACCTATTTGCTGCAAGACGATGACGGGCAGATTTTGGAAGGCTTTTCCATTTCGGCAGGTCTCGATTACCCCGGCATTGGCCCCGAACATTCGTGGCTGCATGACACGGGCCGCGCACAGTACGTGTCGATCACGGACAAGGAGGCGCTGGAGGCGTTCCAGCTGTCTTGTGCGCTGGAAGGGATTATCCCCGCGTTGGAACCCAGCCACGCGCTGGCCCATGTGATGAAGATTGCGCCGAAACTGCCGCCCGAGCATATCATCGTGATGAACATGTGTGGGCGCGGCGACAAGGACATCTTTACCGTGGCCAAGCACCTTGGCTTTGACATGAAGATTTGACGGGACAGAACAATTAAAACAGGGGGCAGGCGGTGGCGTCTGCCCTTTGTCGTTTCGGTCATCACCTCAGGCGCGGTATGCCGCCTTGCAGGGTTTGACCCTCGACAACCCCCATGCGCAGCCCGCGCCCGATGCGGTGGGCAAGGGCCGACCATTGCGTCGCGGTTTCGGGGGGCAGTTGGCGCGCCAGGGTGGCATCAAACAGGGCAAGCCAATCGTCGAACATGCCCGGGCGGACATTGCCAGCGGCCTTGTGGACAGCCATCGGATTGCCGTCATAGCTGCGTTCAAACAGGATGGCATTGCGCCAGAAACGGGCGATTTTTGCCTCGTGCGGGGGCCAATCAGTAACATGGGCGGCGAACACGGGGCCAAGTTTGGGATGCGCGCGGATGGCCGCATAGAAATCGGCGACAACGGCGTCGATCTGGGCGTGGGTTATGGGAAAGCGTGCAAGGGTCATAGCCAATGGCTAGCCCTGCACGGCGCATAGGGCAAGCGCCACGCTGTCGCAGGTTATTCCTGTGCCAAAGCGTTCAGGCGTGATTGCGCAAAGCTGCAGGCCGCAAATTTGGGGGAAGAGGCAAGGTCGCAGGCCTTTTGAAACAGCTGCTTTGCGCGTGCGGGGTCGGCGGCCACGCCTTCGCCAAGCTGATAGGTTTGGCCCGACATGGCGCAGCCCCAGCTATCCCCTTCGCTGCAGGCCAGATCAAAGCTGCGAAACAGGCAAGCGTTCAGATCCACAGACGCGCTTTGCATCGGGTCGTCCGCGACGTCGCGGTTGCGCAAGCCGCCGCCGCGATTGGTGCAACCGCCCGCACGCCCAAATGCGCAAGACAAGGCATGGGCCTTGCGAGACGCGACGCGCGCGCCATCTTCTTTCCGGTTTTCCAATATTCGCGCAATATTGACGCAGGCTTTTGCATCAGACGTGGACAGGCACAGGTTGGTGCAGCGGTCAAAATTCTTTTTGCAAAATTCAAAAGATACGGATGTGTTGCCGCGTGTCAGGTCGCGCCACCAGCTTTTGCGGCTGGCGTAATAGTCTGCGGGGCAGGCGGCATACAGCGCATCAATCCCGTCTGTGGCGGTGACGCCCGCAATGGCGGTGGTCACAAGGTCAGCGGGTATGTCTGCGATTTGTGCAATTTCGGCACGGGCCGAAAGAGCAAAGGTCATGCAAAACGCCAGTAGAATGCCTTTGAAAACCATACTGAACCCTTTTGTTTATGGGCGTGAATACCGTTGAAGCACATCCATCGACACAATGTCCAAGGTGCGGATATGGGTGGCGGCAAGGTTGACCTGCGGTGCCGCGCCTTCCTCATGCGCTTGCAAGAAGCGACCGGCGCACAAGCACCAGCTGTCACCCGGTTTTAGCCCCGCAAAGCCGTATTCGGGGCGGGGGGTGGACAGGTCGTTGCCAAGGTATTTTGACATGGCCAAAAACTCTGATGTCATAACGGCGCAAACGGTGTGGACGCCGTGATCTTCGGGGCCGGTATCACAGCAGCCGTTGCGGAAAAATCCGGTCATGGGCGTGGTTGAGCAGCCTTCGAGAGCGCCGCCCAAGACGTTGGTTGATTGCAGTTTTGCTGGTTTCATCACGTATTCCCTTATTGGTAAGCGGTTGCAATGGCGCGGAACATCGCAATATTGCTGGGGTAGGATTGTGGTTCGCGAAAACTGCGATCGGCGGCATTCACAGCGACCACAACGCCCGCCGCGCGGTTGACGTAGATATACTGGCCGTAAATCCCGCGCGCCAGAAATTCGCCCGCTACGGCCCCGTCGGGCACCCACCATTGATAGCCATAGCCGATAGCGCCCGCAGCCGTATTTGCCTGACGGCTGGTTGACGTATCAACCCAACCTTCGGGCACAATCTGGGTGTTGCCGCGCCGCCCGTGGTCCAGAAACAGCTGGCCCATGCGGGCATAATCGCGGGTGGTCAGGTTCAATCCGCCCAGCACAAAGGGCTCATAAAAACCGTCGGTGACGTAAAAGGGTGCGGCCTCCAGCCCCATCGGGCCGATCAGCTTTTCCTGCATCAAATCGACAATCCCGCGCCCCGTGGCCCCGCGGATCACCATGCCGATGACATGGGTGTCTATGGACACGTATTGCCATTCCTGACCCGGCGCATGGTCGTGTTCCCGTAGCCCTTCGGCGAAACCGTCCATTGATTGACCAAGCGCCAAGACGCGGCCCATTTTGTTGATATCGCTCCAGAAATCCAGATAGTCCTCGTTGAATTTTACCCCCGATTGCATGGTCAGCACATCGCGCACACTGGCCCCGTCATAGGCGGTGCCGGTCAATTCGGGGGCGTATTTCGTGACAGGATCGTCCAGCGAAGCAATCGCGCCTTCGGCCATCACGATGCCAAACAGGGCCGACAAATAACTTTTGGCGACCGACCACGAGATGCGGCGATCTTGTGCGGTGGTGCCAAGGCGGTAGTCTTCGGCCACCAAGGCGCCATTGTGCAGCACGACAAAGCCGGTGACGCTGCGCGCGTCTTTCCATGCCACTAGCCCGTCAATCGGCGGCATCGCGGCACCTTGGGGCAGGGGCATGACAGGTGCCATGATCGGGATGTCGCGGGTCAGGAAAGCGCTGTCCATATGGCTGAAATTCTGGACGATCCGGTCGGGTTTGAACATCCCCAAAACGGCCTGAAACCGTGTGATTTCGTCGCGCTTCCACAAGGCAATCGCGGCGATAAGCAGGGCAAGCACCCCGAGGATTTTGGCAAAACGGCGCATGGCATTCCCTTGGAAGTCGGTTGTGAAAGGGGACCACAGACGCGGTCCCAAGGCAAGAGGGGGGCAAGGCGCGCAACGTGGCGTTACGGCGCGGGGGCCTGCCAATCCACCCAGCGGCCGTGAAAATCGACACGCCCCAGCGGGATGGTTTGCGCATTTGGCCAAAGCCGTAGGGTCAGCGCCGCCCCTGGTTCGGACCCGTCATTTTCCATGCCCAAATGTGCCAAGGGGGCGGTCGCGGTGGCGCGTTTGGCTGCCGCTTGCAGCAGTGCCTCGCCCCGCGCCTGTGCCGCTTTGGGGAAATATTGCCATGCAACGGTGTGAAAGATCAGGTGCAATTGGCCCGACATCGGCGTTTGCAGGCGGGTTTCCAGCCAGTCCACCGCATCGGCACGGTCAATGGTTATGCCTTGGGCCATATCAATTGCGGTTTGGGTCAGGGCCATGCGGTGCGGTTGATCGGCCCAGATATAGGACCGGATGCGCAAGGCATCGCGCGACACATCCAGCGGGTTCAAATCTACGCCGCGACGTTCGGTGATTTGGGGCTGGGTGCGGGGCGGCAAGGGGCCGCACCAATCGGGTGTCAGGCGCAGGGGGCTGCCCACATCGCCAAAGGTTTCGCCGATATCCAGCGCATAGCGGTCCCAGTTCAGGTTCAACCCCGCGCTTGCGCCCAGTTCCGACAAGGCGATTGGCAGGCCGTAATGCGCCGCCAGCCAATGCCCTGCGGCGATAAGGGGGGCCGAGCGGCGGACCTCATTCGTTTGGGGGGCGCTGTTCAGCCATGCCAGCAAGGTTGGCGGGGCGGCGTCGATTGTGTCCAGCAGCACCGCCAGCGCCTCGATATCGGTATAGCGGGCGGGGGTGGTGTAAAAGCTGTGTAGCGCCGTGGGCGTGCCTTGCAAGGCCAGCGCGTGCAGCCCACCCGCCAGTCGCAGGGCGAGCGCATCGGCACGGACCGAAGGGTCGCCTTGCCAGTTCAAAATGCGGTCGGCCACGGGGGTGCCAAGGGCCAAACCATCGGCCAAAAGCCGCAGGATGCGCGCGGTTAAGGGCGAGCCCAACGCCTCGCATGCATCGGCCTGCACGCGAAAGCTGTGGCGAACTGTGTTTGTCACCGGAACCTATCGGCCAGTTTTTGCAAGGCGTTACGTGTATCGGGGGCGGGTTCCGGTTCGGGTTTGGTAGGCGGTGCGGCGGGGGCGGGTTTTGGCCCTGTTTGCACGCCTGTGGACGGGCGCGCGGGGGCTGTGCGCAAGGCCACGGCATTGGAAAACTTGGGGCCATCGCCTGCGGCCAAAAAGGGCGCGCCATCGGACAGGCCGCGCAAAAGGTCGTCCAGCCAATCCTGATCAGCCTTGGCAAAATCATGCAGAACGTAACCTGCAACCGCATCCTTGTGGCCCGGGTGGCCGATACCAAGGCGGACGCGGCCATACGCCTCGCCGATATGGGCATGGATGGAGCGCAAGCCGTTGTGGCCCGCATGGCCGCCGCCCTGTTTCAGGCGCATCTTGCCGGGGGCAAGGTCAAGCTCGTCGTGGAACACCATCACCTGCGCGGGGGTGATTTTATGAAAGGCCATGGCGGATTGCACCGCTTCGCCCGACAGGTTCATAAAGGTTTCGGGCTTCAACAGCAGCACGCGGGCATCACCCAGCCGCCCTTCGGCAACCAGCCCCTTGAACGCCTTTTTCCATGGGCCAAAGCCGTGATCGGCGGCGATACGGTCCAGCGCCATAAAGCCGATGTTATGCCGATTGCCCGCATATTTCGCGCCCGGATTGCCCAAGCCAACAAACAGCCACATGTCGCGCCCCCTTTTTTCCGTTTCTTACCACCCCCGCCCCCCGAACGCAAAACGCGAGAGCCGTGGCCCCCGCGCTTTTTCGTGTTGTTCAGAAGGTTGCAAAGATTACTCTTCAGCAGCGTCGTCTTCTGCCTCATCCACGCCCGACGAGCGCAGGCCCGATGGGGCCGAGAGGTTGGCGATAACAAAGTTACGGTCCACAGTCGGCTTGGCACCAGCAGGCAGCACGATGTCGTTGATGTGGATCACATCGCCGATTTGCTTGCCTGTCAGGTCCACGGTGATGTGGTCTGGAATGTCGCCTGCGGTCACTTGCAGTTCAACCTCGTTACGCACGATCACCAACGTGCCGCCCTTTTTCAGACCGGGTGCCTTTTCATGGTTGATGAAATCAACGTGAATGAACAGGTTCACCAAGCTGGTCCGACGCAGACGCATCAGGTCGAGGTGCAGCGGGATATCCTTGACCACGTCGCGCTGAACGTGACGGCAGATCACGCGCACGTCGTCTTGACCTTCAACCTTGAGGTTGAACAGGGTCGACAAGAAACGGCCTGCCTTCAGGTGCTTGATCAAGTAGTTATACTTGATGTTCAGCGGCTGCGGGTCGATGCCGCCACCGTAAACGATGCCGGGTACCAGTTGATCACGACGAGCTTGGCGGGCGGCCCCCTTGCCTGTCCCCGCGCGAACCTCGGCTACAAGATCTGGGATCTCTTTTGCCATTGTAATTCTCCATATGTTAAATCCGCCGCCCTCCAAGGGTGTGCGACGCGACTGGGGGGCTATAGCGGGGAATCACTTTGGGGGAAAGGCGGAAAGTGGGCTTAGGGGGCGAGAAAGGGCGCGGAATCTGGGTCTTGCTGCGCATTTGTATCGCCTGTAGCAGCAATGCAGAGTTTTGGAGCGTATGATGTCCTTTTCAGCCACTCTTGTTGCCGTGCGTCCGGCATTGGCCGCGTTTGGCGCGATGGGTGTTTTATGGGGCGGTTTTGCGGCGACCTTGCCCGATATCAAGACAATGCTCGGGGTGGATGAGGCGGGCTTGGGGCTGTTGCTTCTGGGCACGCCCCTTGCGGCGGTTCTGGCAATGTTAGTGGCCCCTGCGGCGGGAGTTGTGTTGGGGCGGGTGGCGTTGCCGATTGCCGGGGTGGCGATGGCACTGGCATTCATATTGCCGGGGCAGGCCCCGATGGCAGGCGGGGCGATGCTGGCGGGTTTTGCCGTGGCGATGGCGGTGTGTGGGGCGACCACGGGGTTGCTGGATGTTTTGATGAACGCACGAGTGGCGGCGATGGAAAACGCGCGGGGGCATTCGCTGATGAATCTGTGCCATGCCGCCTATTCTCTCGGCTATGCTGCATCTGCGCTGTGGACGGGGGCGTTGCGCGGTGCGGCGTGGCCACCTGGGCAGGTGATGCTGGTGGCGGCGCTGGTCGCATTGGGTTTGGGGGTGCTGTCGTATGAACGGGATGGCACGATTGACGGTTTGGGCAGGCCAAAGGATGGCAGTTCGGCGGCACTGGGGCGGGCCACGGTGATTGGCGGAGCGATCGTTCTTATCGCGTTTTTGTCGGAAAACGCAGCGGAAAGCTGGTCGGCGCTGCATATTGAGCAGACCTTGGGTGGAAGTCCGGCCCAAGGGGCCTTTGGGCCGGCTGCGATGGCGCTGACGATGGCCGTGGCGCGGTTGGGCGGGCAAAGCATCATCGCACGCGTCAGCCCGCTGCGGCTGCTGACCTTTGGGTCTGTGATCGCAGGACTAGGCGCGCTGATTGCGGCGGCAGCGGTGAGCCCCGCAATGGCCTATGTCGGGTTTATCGTGCTGGGAATTGGCGCGTCCGTGGTGGCCCCAACGGCGTTCACGCTGGTCGGGCAAATGGCCCCGCCCAACGCCCGGGCGCGCGCTGTGGCACGGGCCACCTTGCTAGGTTATCTCGGCTACTTTTTTGGCCCGCCGGTGATCGGGTTTATCGCAGCCAGCTTTGGGTTGCGGGCGGCGTTCGGCTGTGCCGCGGTCGCCTTGCTCGCGGTGACGGTGTTGGCACCGATGATGCTGCGCAGCAAGGCCCCTTAGGTCAAGGTGTGCTAATCAACCCAGTCGCCTTCAAACCCCTTGGGGATCAGCAGGTTGTGGCGACCAAGGTCATTGATAGTACGTTCGCCGACAAGGCCCATCGTGGTGATCAGTTCCTTCTGGATCACCTCTAGCGATTTTGTCACGCCCGCCTCGCCCATTGCGCCCAAACCGTTCACAAAGGCGCGGCCGACATAGGTGCCTTTGGCCCCCAAAGACAGCGCCTTCAGCACGTCTTGGCCCGACCGGATACCGCTGTCCATATGGACCTCAATCTTGTCGCCGACCGCATCGACGATGCTTGGCAAAGCGCGGATCGACGACAGCGCCCCGTCCAATTGCCGCCCGCCGTGGTTCGACACCACAATCGCATCGGCCCCCACGGCCAGCGCGTTGCGGGCATCTTCGGCGTCCATCACGCCTTTCAAAATCACCTTGCCGCCCCACATTTCCTTGAACTTGGCGATCCGCTTCCAATCCAAGGACTCGTCAAACGCCTCGGCCGTCCAGGACGACAGGCTGGACGGGTCGGACACCCCTTTGGCATGGCCAACGATATTGCCAAAGAACCGCCGCTTGGTTTGCAGCATCCCAAGGCCCCACTGCACCTTGGTCATCATATTGGCGATGGATTGCGGGGTCAGTTTGGGTGGCGCGGACAACCCGTTTTTCAGGTCCTTGTGACGCTGGCCCATGATCTGCAAATCGACCGTAATGACGATGGCCGAACATTTCGCGGCGCGCGCCCGTTCAAACAAACGGTTCATGAAATCATCGTCTTTCAGGGTATAGACCTGAAACCAGAACGGCTTGGTTGTGTGTTCGGCCACATCTTCGATCGAACAAATGCTCATGGTCGACAGGGTGAATGGGACGCCCATTTTCTCGGCCGCTTTTGCTGCCAAAATCTCACCATCCGCGTGCTGCATGCCCGTCAGGCCGACAGGGGCAAGCGCGACCGGCATCGCCACATCTTCACCAATCATCGTACTGGCGGTGCTGCGCCCCGACATATCGACCGCCACCTTTTGGCGCAGCCGCAACTGCGCAAAATCGGAGGTGTTTTCGCGGAATGTCTGTTCGGTATAGCTGCCGCTTTCCGCGTAATCATAAAACATCTTGGGCGTACGTTTTTTATGCAAGCGCTTTAGATCATCAATGCAAGTAATCACGGGCATAGCAGCCTCTCCCTAATCTGGTAAGGTTTTATTACCAATGATCGCGGTGCATTGCAAAGCATTTGATGATGCAGGGTCAAACGGTATGCAAATACAAATCGAAATCCACCTCGGACACGGTGCGCGCGACACGGGCATATTCGGCAGCTTTGATGGCGACAAAGGTGCGGTGCATATCCTCACCCAGCGCATCGCGCAAGAACCGCGACTCGCGCGCAGCCTCAATCGCGCCGCGCCAATCGACGGGCATATCGCCCGCTTCGGCCCCGTCATAACCATTGCCCGTTGTTTCCGGCCCGGGATCAACGCGGTGGGCAAGGCCTGCCCGGATGCCCGCCAAAACGGTTGCGGCGACCAAATAGGGGTTGGAGTCCACGCCTGCGGGGCGGTGTTCAATGCGCCGCGCCTTGATGTCACCTGCCGGAATGCGCAACGCGACCGAGCGGTTGTTGACGCCCCAAGACGGGCTGACCGGCGCATAGGATTGCCCGACAAACCGCCGCCACGAATTGGCATGCGGCGCGAACACCAGCATCGATTCTGCCATCGTGACGCGCAAACCGCCCAAAGCGTGCAGGATGGTCGGTGACCACTCGCCCTCCACCGCCTCGACAAACACATTGCGACCCGCTTTATCGAGCATCGACACGTGAAAATGCATGCCCGACCCTGCGTAATGTTCCACGGGCTTGGCCATAAAGCAGGCGGTCACCCCATGGGCCCGCGCCTGCGCCCGCACGATCCGTTTCAGGCGCATCAGGTCATCGGCGGCCTGCATCACATCGGTCCGGTAGTGCAGCGTCAGCTCGTACTGCCCCGGCGCATATTCGGAAATCATGGTTTCGGCCTTGATCCCCGCCAGCGCCGCCCCTGCGTAAATATCGGAAAACAAGGGCAACATGCCGTGCAAATGGTCGACCGAATACACTTCGGTCTTGGAACTGGGCCGCCCATCCAGCACATCTCGGGCAGGCTGCACGCGGCCATCGGGGCCGCGCTCATTGGCCAGCAAGAAAAACTCCAACTCGAACGCGCCCGCAGGCATCATGCCCTCAGCGGCGAGCGCATCGACCTGCCGTTGCAAGGCATGGCGGGGGTCGGATGTCATGGGTTTACCGTCCAGCGAATACATGCACATGAACACCTCGGCCCGCGCAGGTTTGGTGCCATGCAGCGGCACCAATGTTCCGGGCACGGGCCAAGCGCGCAAATCGCCATCGCCTTGATCCCAGATCAGCCCGGTTTCATGCACATCCTCGCCGCAGATATCCAAGCCCAGAATGGAAATCGGCAAATGCCGCCCGGACTGGTAAAACCCCAGCAACTCATGTCGCCGGATGATCTTGCCGCGCCCAATGCCATTGGCGTCATGCAATACAAGGTCAATCGCCTCAACTTCGGGGTGGGCGGCCAAAAACGCCTCGGCCTCGGCCACGGTTGATCCCGAAGGGCTTAGATCCTGTTTCACTTGCGCCATCGCTTCTTTCCTTTTTCGTCTTTCTGTTCGGCCCAAATATCCCGGGGGGAATCCGGGGCACCCGGATGGGGGGCAGCGCCCCCCTTGCCCGCGCCGCATATCATGCGGCGCAACCTGTCATTCCACCAATTCCGCCAAAACCTCGACAAAGGCCCCGATCAACCGATCCACTTGCCGCTTTTTCGTCGCAGGGCTGACCAGCATCATATTGTGGAACGGCGCGATCAGGCAGCCACGGTTCACAAGTCCCAAATGCACGGCGCGTTCCACAGGGCCGCAATGCGCGGCCTTGGCTTGCGTGCCGTTGCGCAACGGGCCGGGGGCGCAGATAAACTCCACTCGCGCACCCACCCGCACCACATGCCACGGCAGGCCCGCACCCGTGATCGCCGCCGCCAACCCATCGGCCAGCCGTGCCGCGCGCTTTTCCATGCGGGCATAGGATTTGGCGGTCATCACTTCGCCCAGATTGGCACGCAGGGCGGCAAATTGCAGCGGGTTTCCGGACAGCGTGGTGCCCATCCCCGAATGGCCCGGCAGGCGTTTTGCATCTTGGGCCATAAATTTGCGCGCGAGATCTGGAGCCAAACCCCATGCCGCACAGGCCACACCACCCGCGACCGATTTGCCGATCACAAAGGCATCGGCCTGCAAGCCGTGGCCCCGCGCCCAACCGCCCAAACCGCTGGAAACCGTATGGGTTTCATCCACAATCAACAGCGTACCCGCCGCATCACAGGCCGCACGCACGGCAGGCCAATAGCCATCATCGGGCAAAACCATGCAGCAATTGGTCATCACGGGTTCGGCCAGAACGGCGGCGACATCGCCCTTTGCAAGGGCGGCTTGCAGGGCGGCGATGTCGTTGAATTCCACCACAACCGCATGGGCGGCGGGGTCGGCAACTTGGCCCACCATACCCGCACGGGTGACGGTTTTGCGCCCCTTCAGCTCGACCATCACATCATCCACCGTGCCGTGATAGCAGCCATTGAACACCAAAATCTTGGGCCGCCCCGTCACCGCCCGCGCAATCCGAATGGCGCAGCGGTTGGCATCGGACGCGGTGGTCGCAATCTGCCAGCGGAAATTGCCAAAGCGTTTGGTCAGCAACCGCCCCGCCTCGAGCGCATCAGTTGACGGCAACATATAGGTGAGGCCGCGCCGGGCTTGCGCCGCCACCGCCTTGGCCACAGGGGCGGGCGAATGGCCAAACAGGCTGCCCGTATCGCCAAGGCAAAAATCATCAAGGCTGTAGCCGTCGACATCGGTGATCGTGGCACTATTGGCCGAGGAGATCAGCAGCGGAAAGGGCATCGGCCAATCGCGCATCCAATGCATCGGCACGCCCGCCAAAAACGCCCCGTCGCCTGCGTTCAGCGTGTGCTGGGTGTTAGGGCGGCTTGCGGCAAAGCGCATCGCCTCTCGGGTTGCAAAATGGCGAAGGCGGTCAGCATCGAGTCCGGCGATAAGCGCAGTCATTTCGGCCCCCAAGGGTTTCGCTGGCCTTAATCGACCCGCGTCATTTCGTTCAGCGTCAGGCTGGTGATCCAGCCTTTGGTCGCCGCGTTATAGGCCGCCAAATGTGGCGCTTTCATGTGATCGAGCCACAGCGCGCGGGTTTCCCAGTTTTCATAGAACATGAAAAACCCCGGCTTGTCGTTGTCGCGGTGCATATCATATTGCAAACAGCCTGCTTCCAGCTTGGTGGCGGCGATCAGCTTGTGCATCTCCATCATCAAGGCATCTTCTTTGCCGGCGACGGCTTGGACTTGGGCTAGGATTGTAAGGGCCATGATCTGGGCTTTCAAAAAGGGGGCGACAAAAAGGGGGGCTGGGCCTGCGTTTTGGTGCGGGTCAACCGCGATGCGCGCCTGCGGCAAGCGCGGCCACACGGGCCAAAACCTCGGCCACGGGTTTGCCGTCAGCGATGTCTTTGACAATGGCAGAACCGACCACGCAGCCATCGGCGATGCCTGCAATCGCTTGGGCCGCATCGGGTGTGGTGATGCCAAAGCCGACGATGACCGGCAGGTCGGTTTGCGATTTGATCCGCGCCACTTCGGGGGCGACATCGGCAGCTTCGGGGGCCGCTGCACCAGTGATGCCGGTGATTGAGACGTAATAGACAAAACCGGAGGTGTTTTGCAAAACCTTGGGCAGGCGTTTGTCATCGGTGGTTGGGGTTGCAAGGCGGATAAAGTTCAGGCCCGCCTTTTGCGCGGGGATGCAAAGCTCGTCATCTTCCTCGGGTGGCAGGTCGACGATGATCAACCCGTCGATGCCCGCCGCTTTGGCTTGGGTTAAAAACAGGTCCACGCCGCGGCTGTAGATCGGGTTGTAATAGCCCATCATCACGATCGGAGTGGTATCGTCGCCCTTGCGAAATTCAGTTACCATCGCCAGCGTTTTGGTCAGGGTCATCCCGCCTTCCAGCGCGCGCTGGCCTGCAAGCTGGATCGTGGGCCCATCGGCCATCGGGTCGGTAAAGGGCAGGCCGATTTCGATGATATCAACGCCAGCCCCCGGAAGGCCTTTCATCACGGCCAATGAGGTTTCCACATCGGGGTCGCCAGCCATGATATAAGACACAAACGCCTTCTTGCCCTCGGCCTTGAGGGCGGCAAATTTTTGATCAATCCGGGTCATGGGCGCGTCCTTATATCTGCTCGTGTCCGGTTTGCCCAAAGCTGGGGGGGAAATCAATGGCCGATGCGATTGTGAGGGTCGCTCGGCTTGCGGTTTCCCTATGTTTCGGCCTATGAGGGCCGTGAAATGGATGGAGAATAGATCATGGGATTTCGCATGGGGATTGTCGGGCTGCCAAATGTGGGCAAATCGACCCTGTTCAACGCGCTGACCCGCACGGCGGCGGCGCAGGCGGCGAACTTTCCGTTCTGCACGATTGAGCCGAATGTGGGCGATGTGGCCGTGCCGGATGCGCGGCTGGAAAAGCTGGCGGCGATTGCGGGGTCCAAGCAGATCATTCCGACGCGGATGACCTTTGTGGATATCGCGGGTTTGGTGCGGGGCGCCAGCAAGGGCGAGGGGTTGGGCAACCAGTTTCTGGCCAACATCCGCGAATGTGACGCGATTGCCCATGTTTTGCGCTGCTTTGAAGATGATGACATCACCCATGTTGAGGGCAAGATTGACCCCGTGGCCGATGCTGAGACAATTGAAACCGAGCTGATGCTGGCCGATCTGGAGTCGATTGAACGCCGCCTTGCCAATTTGGCCCGCAAAATCAAAGGCGGCGACAAGGATGCGGGCGATCAGGTGCGGCTGCTTCAGATGGCGCAAAAGGTGCTGGAAGAGGGCAAGCCTGCGCGGTCGGTTGAAGTGGCTGAGGATGACAAGCGGAACTGGAAGCTGTTGCAGCTTTTGACCTCCAAGCCCGTGCTTTTTGTTTGCAATGTTGAGGAATCTTCGGCGGCGAACGGGAATTCCCAATCGGCCCGCGTGGCGGAAATGGCGGCCAAGCAGGGCGCTGGCATGGTGGTGATTTCGGCGCGGATCGAGGAAGAGATCAGCCAGCTGGCGGCGGATGAGGCCGAGATGTTTTTGGGTGAAATGGGGCTGGAAGAGGCGGGGTTGGACCGGCTGATCCGGGCGGGGTATCAACTGCTGGGCTTGCAGACTTATTTCACGGTCGGCCCAAAAGAAGCGCGGGCCTGGACCATTCCGAAAGGCACCCTTGCCCCGCAGGCGGCGGGGGTTATTCACGGCGATTTTGAAAAGGGATTCATTCGGTCTGAAACGGTTGGATATGATGATTATATCGCTGGAAACGGCGAGGCAGGGGCCAAGGAAGCGGGCAAATTCCGCGTGGAAGGCAAGACCTATCTGGTGAAAGATGGCGATGTTTTGCACTTCTTGTTTTCTGGCTGAAAGGGCTGCGCGCGGGAAATGACCGCGCGCGGACAGTTTTGTAAGTGTTTGAAAATAATGGGTAACAGGATTTTTGTTAACTGAATTTTAATGCTGACACGGGTGGGGTGGTGGGGTGAAACCCCACCCTACCATTGATGGAGTCACAAAACGTATCCGACGCTTGTTTGCGCAACAGGACCCATCGAGCGCAGTGCTAGATAAGGCTCTTTTGATATTGCCATCTTAGCGGGGCCTTTGAATGAAGTCGCCATGATGTAGTTGCATCGCGAGAGGAATATCCGATGTCCTCCCATCTTCGTGCAGTAGAGCTGGCTCTGGATATGGACCGAGCCATCCCAACAATGCCTGAACTTTTCCGTCGGTCACGGGTTCGGTTGTAATCGTAAGCTCGACTGATTTAAGCCGCACCCCTGCGCCAAAGGATGTGGCGAGATCGTCGGGATCAACCAGCTTGACGCTGGTGGAGTCGTTGAGATCATTGAAGGTCAACAATCTGGGGCGATATGCCCCGGTGAGCGTAATCGTATCTGTCTGTTTGGGTATCAGTTTCAGCCAATCGCAGCGCCGCAGGCCTTTGAACCGATCTTGGGCGACCATATAAAAGCGGTCGCCACTTTTATAGAGA
>NZ_ATVN01000012.1 GCF_000420745.1 Pseudorhodobacter ferrugineus DSM 5888 | reverse complement strand
TGGCTTTGCTGAGCAGTTTGCCAAATGCAGAATGGCTGCTTGCAGATCGAGGCTATGATGCCGACTGGTTCCGCGAAGCCTTGTCAGAAAGGGGTACAAGGCCCTGTATCCCAGGTCGCAAATCACGCAACAAGACCATTCGATACGACAAGCGCCGTTACAAACGCCGCAACCGCATCGAAAGAATGTTTGGCAGGCTCAAAGATTGGCGACGCGTCGCAACCCGCTACGACCGCTGTCCAAAGGTATTCCTGTCAGCAATTGCACTCGCTGCAACCGTCATATTCTGGTTATGAGTCCTGAACCTAGAACGTCGATATCCGCCCCATGCATCTCGACTGTGAGAAGAGGCTCTTCATTGTCGACTTCATCAGGAAATTTCAGTGAAGAGAAGCTGCAGCTGATGTCGCAACGACCGTAGACATGCCGATCATTCAATATCGGGAACTTGGACACCACCACGAGGCCGTTAAACGTCCATCCTCCCGGGGACTCAAGATACCGATTATCTTCTATAACCCAAAATGCATCGTTAAAACTCTCAAAGTCCATTGATGACAACATGTCCGTCGACACCCAAGTGCGTTTGCTGTTCCCAGTGATCTGGGCGGCAGGTAGAAGGTTTTCCAACCGAAACTTGTCCAGTTGGCTATTTCTACTAGAAATATAAAAGTCGAGGTATCTTAACGGCCCGGAAGGATGACCCGTCGATATCCCGAATAGATTGGGAAGTTCATCCCGTGCGCCATAGCCAAAACGTGCAAGATCAGTGTACTCATTAACCAGTCCAAAGCCCCTTTCAATTCGATTGTCAGGTCCAGTTTCAAGATACAAGTCAAAACTGAGATTCCACCAAACTGTGCAACAACCTGAACCAGTTGAGTAGTTCTTGCTAAACCAGGACTCTTTTGCCTTTATACCAATTGGAAGAACTCCAAAAAAGCTGCCGTAGGCTGGAAAGTAATAATTTGAACCATCCACTTCGTAAGTCATATACCCCATTGGAAATTGACTACAATCTCGTATCCGGCAAAGTGTATTCCAATCTTGCGCGAGTCCCTTTTTGTCTGAGGAAATTGTTTTGAAAAAAAGTGTAAGGGCTAATGCCAAGCCAAGCCAAGCCAAGTAAAGTAAAGTAAAGTATACAAAAAGATACGCATCTTACAGCTCCAAGCAGAGGAATTGGAATTTGCTTGCCTTTTCAACTTACAGCATCACGCTAAGGTTCACAGCCCATTTTAGTTGAGAAGTCGCCATTCGAACCCAGTGCTGCATTCGGACCATTCTTGCTACTCGCTACCTTTCCCGAAACCCTCCTTTTGGGAACGGTGGTAAAGGGATTAGTTCGCCCTGAACAAAGCTTTCAGGCTGCTGAGAGCAGCTGACGCTGCTCATCTGGATCTGTTTGGGCGGCGATGATGGCGGCGAACATCCAGGCAAGCCAAGCCCGGAGGTGGGCAAGGATCTTTCGGATGTTGTGGCCGCAGGCGCAGAGGACGGCAAAGAGGGTGTCGCCGAGTGTGCCTTTAACGGGCATCGCGACAGGCGGCCATCGGTTTTCATGTGGCCGATCTCGGCTTCGATGGCGCTGCGACGACGGAGGTCTGCGATCAGTTTCGGCGTCAACCCGCGCCTTGTGCCGCTGATCAGGACACGGGTCGCCTCAACGCCGTGGCCGCGGTATCCACGATCGACGACGGCGAGGTCGGGGCGCTGATCGGTAAGGATGGCTACCTGTTCCAGCGCTTGCCTCAGGGTGTGGCCGTCGTAAGGGTTGCCCGGAAAGCTGCGCATGCCGACCACGAAGCCTTCGTCCAGCGTGGTGGTAATGCTGACCTTGCAGCCGAATTCATAGCGCACCCGGGCCTTGCCCTTGGATATGCAATCCACTTCGGGTTCGTGCAGGGCATAGATCTTGTCGGCCCCCTTGGGTGCCTGGTGCAGCAGCTGCGAGACAAGGGCGAGTTTGGCAATGATGCGATCCCGCAGGCTACCCTCGGGGATATCCTGCAGGTGACGGCGGAGGTCACGCATGACCCTACCAGTATAGCCTTTCAGCTTTTTCAATGCCTTGCGCATGCGCTTGAACTGTTTTGCATGGGCATAGCGACCAACCTGCAGCGCCAGTCGCGGCGCAAGGCGGGCGTAGGATTGCCGCAGTTCCACCCCGGCCTCTTGCGCCAGGGCGACCAGTTGATCGCGTGCCCGCTCGTAAAGCCGGGAGTCCGTCGGATAGGGAATATTCTTCTCCATCACGGTGGTATCCACCGCCACGCGCTTGGCGCTGTCCTCATTGATCGCGCCGGATTTCTGCCCGGCCAGGATTGTCTGGGTCAGCAGCCACTCCACGCCCTCTTCGCCGATGCGCTTGCGCCAACGCGTCCGCGACGATGGGTCAATTGGCAGCTTGTGCTGGAAAAAGGTCTCGCCGCTGAGGTGCTGGTAATAGGGATTTTCGACCCAGCGGGCGACTACCGCCTCGTCCGACAACCGATAGGCATGCTGGAGGTAGAACAACCCCGCGACCAGGCGCGGCGGCGTGGCCGCTCGGCCTTTGCCCGATGGAAAGAACCCCGACCATTCCCGCTCGAACACCTCCCAGTCGATCAGGGCTGCAAGCTTCACCAGCTCGTGCCGCGGGTCGATCATGTCGACCAGTCGCGGACGCAGCAGATCATCCTGTTCGGCAGGGCGAGAACGGTGCTTCATGGGCAGAACCAAAATTGCAGGGTTTCACCGCAAATCATACAAAACCCTGCAGGTCATGGCGAGAAAAAACGCGGCTTTTCATCGTAAAATCAACGGTATGGGTGTTGTTCAGGGCGAACGGATTAGCTTTCGGCTCCCGCAAACCCCTTTTAATACCAAACTGGTTGTTGAAGGTTTTTGGCCGTCGAGCGATAGCCGACGTTCAAACACACTGCAGCATCAGTCACTTCGGGCTCGAAGCGGACAGTCCGCATAGCCACCCTTTACCCCACCGGGGTTTGCTGATGCGTCAGGCGCAGCCATTTGGTGTCGTCTTTCACATAGGTCGAGGTGCAGAGTGCCGTGTAGATCGGCGCGTCGCCGCGTTCGGCGGAAACGCCGTAGGTCAGCACGGCGATGGCACCCAACCTTGAAAGATGCCGATCAGACATCACGACCGACCGCCAGCGTTGCGCCACATCTGCCTCGCGCCAAAGCGTCTCGCCGCGGAGGATCCCTGCAGGATACGGATAGACGAAAACCGCATCCTTTGCGGTCATATGGCGCGCAGCATCAGCGCCTTGGGTCCAGAAGCGTTCCTCCATCTCCCATAATGTGTTGTCTGTGGTCATGTCAGGCACCTTTCACAGATGAAATCCGAAGTCTGCGGCGGGTCGGACGTTTCAGTTTCCTTGCGCCAGCGACGCGATCCAGCCGAGGACAAGCACTGTCGCGATAATCCAGTAAATCGGCGCGCCCGCTGGTGGAATCGTCAATGGATCGGATCCGGGTTTGGCCACCGGCCTTGCCGCCGGGGCGTGACTGGGCAGAAGTGCCAGGATTTCCAAGGCGACCCGGCCCTGATCCGACGCAAGTGTCGGCACGTCGGTGAACCGCGTCAGCAACCCCTCCAGCCTTTGGCGTGCAGGGGCGTCTTGCAGATGCGCCAGTTTGGCTGCCTCGACCCATGGATCGATATCAAGCCGGGCCAGCATTGACAGGACGGATACCTTTGCGCCTGTCTCATCCGCACCAACCGCAGCCGTCAGAAAGGGCGCATAGGTGGGATCATGGGTGAACTGGGTCATGGAAAGTGCCATCGCAGACTCCTTGCTGACCGGTGTTGGACCGATCTTGCAAGGATAGACCGGAATTCCTGTCACCGGGCTGATGCAGATCAGGCCTGGGCGGCTTTGGTTGGGGAAACAGGGCTGATCAGCGCCAGCGTGGCGCGCGCAATGACGGCTTCTTCATTCGTCGGGATGATCAGCACATCAATAGTCGAGTCTGGTGGGCTGATGCGGGTGGCGTGGCTTTCGTTGGCGCCTGTGTCGAGGTCCACGCCCATCCAGTGCAACTGCGCACATATGCCCCTGCGCACCCGTGCGGATTTCTCGCCGATGCCCGCCGTGAAGACAATCGCGTCCAACCCGCCAAGGGCAGGCACAAGGGCCGCCAACTGGCTGGCAGCGCGATAGCAAAACAGGTCTATCGCCTCTTGCGCCTGTGGGGCGGTGCTGGCCTCCAGAATGGCCATATCACTGCTGATGCCTGATACGCCCAGCAGGCCAGACTCTTGGTAAAGCAGCTGTGTGATTGCCTCTGCGCCCCAGCCTTTGTCCAAAAGGTAAAGCACAACACCGGGGTCCAGCGTGCCGCAGCGGGTTCCCATCACCAGCCCGTCCAGCGCGGTAAATCCCATGCTGGTCGCCACACTCTGGCGGTCCTTCATGGCGCAAAGGCTGGCCCCGTTGCCCAAATGGCAGACGATAACCCGCCCATTCCCGCCCTGACCCAAATTGTTGGGAAGGGCACTGGCAATGTAGTCATAGGACAGGCCGTGAAAGCCGTAACGCAGGATGCCATCGTCCGCCATAGCACGGGGCAAGGCAAAAAGCTGCGCCAGCCTGCTTTGGGTTCGGTGAAAGCTGGTATCAAAGCAGGCGACCTGCGGCAGATCAGGCAACAACGCGGCGACCGAGCGGATGGCCGCCAGATTGTGCGGCTGATGCAAGGGGGCCAGCGCGACCAGCGCTGCAAGGTCGGCCAACAGCGCATCGGTGACACGCGCAGGTGCGGCATGATGCTGCCCGCCATGCACCACGCGGTGCCCAACAGCGCTGAGGGTAATGCCGCCCGAGTGGGCCTGCACCCAGTCAAGCAAGGTGGGGATCAGACGATCAAGGCCCGTGCCACGATCCATCGGCGGGAAGTCGTCGGGAACCGTGCCCCCCGCGCTATTCTGCGCCGAAAACATGGGATCGGTCCCGATGCCTGCGATCTTGCCGCGCATTGCCGGGGCAAGTATGTCCTCATTGCCGGTAAAGACCGCGAATTTCAGGCTGGAGGAACCCGCGTTCAGCACAAGGATGGCATCGCTCATGGCACAAGCGGCTTCTGGTGGCTGATGAAAAGCTGCGCCAGCGCACAAGAGGCAAGGCGCGCGGTTGCACTGTCGGCGCGGCTGGTCAGGATGATCGGCACTCTTGCGCCCAGCACGATCCCCGCCGCATCGGCACCCGCCAGATAGATCAACTGCTTGGCCATCATGTTCACGGATTCCAGATCGGGGGCGACTAGGATATCGGCCGCACCCGCGACCTCGGACACGATCCCCTTGGCGGCCGCAGCCACTGGTGAGATCGCATTGTCAAACGCCAGCGGCCCGTCAAGAACCCCACCCGTGATCTGGCCCCGGTCGGCCATCTTGCACAGCGCCGCTGCATCAAGGGTCGAAGGCATGCGGGGGTTGACCGTCTCGACCGCTGACAGGATCGCGACCTTGGGGCGCGCGATCCCCAAAGCCTGCGCAAGGTCGATGGCGTTTTGCACGATGTCGCGCTTGACGCCCAGGTCGGGCTGGATGTTGATCGCCGCATCGGTGATCAGCAGCGGCTTGGGGTAGGTTGGCACATCAAGCACATAGACATGGCTCATTCGCCGTTCGCACCGCAGGCCAAGGCTGGCGTCGATGACAGCCTCCATCAACTCATCGGTGTGCAACGACCCCTTCATCAGAGCCGCCACCGTCCCCGCCCGCACCAGTGCCACGGCGGCGGCGGCAGCGGCGTGGCTGTGGGGAGTATCAAGGATTTCAAAGCCTTCCAGATTGCGCCCCGCCTGATCTGCGGCGGCCTCAATCCTGGCACGCGGCCCGACCAGAACCGGCACGATCATGCCCTGATCCGCCGCCTCTAGCGCGCCCGTCAACGACAGCGCGTCGCAGGGATGCACGACAGCGGTGCGCACCGGATCCAAAGCCTCGGTCGCTGCGATCAGCCGTGCGTATTGCGCGCCTTGCACATGCAGATGCACCTCGGGCAGCACCACACGCGGGCGGCGCACCTTTTCGCGCGGCGCGATGACGCGGGCGACACCTTCGATCACCATCTTGCCGTGTTGATTGAGGCAAGTGCAGGCCAACAGCAGGCGGCCCTTGTCCTGCTTTTCCGTCACCTCGACCCGCACGGTGACGGTATCGCCCAGACCGACTGGGGCCTCAAATTTCAGGCTCTGGTCCAGAAAGATCGTCCCCGGCCCCGGCAGTTCGGTGCCAAGCACAGCCGAAATCAACGCAGCCCCCCACATTCCGTGGGCAATAATCCCGTGGAACATGTCGTCCTTGGCATAATCCGCATCCACATGCGCGGGGTTCACATCCCCCGACATCACCGCAAACAGTTCGATATCCTGCGGTTTCAGCCTGCGCGTGAGTTCGGCATGATCGCCAACCGCAATCTCGTCATATGTCCGGTTTTCGATAAACTGCATCGTTGCAGCAGGGTCGCCCGGTTCATGCGCGAACATGCAAGCCTCCGTCAACGTAAGTGATATCGCCGGAAATGCTGCGCGAAGCGTCGCTGGCAAGCATTGTGGCAACCGCTCCAACATCCTCAATCGTGACAAGGTTCTGCTCGGGTGCGCGCGCCCGAGCTGCGTCGATTAGTTCGTCGAAATGCGCGATACCCGAGCCTGCGCGGGTCTGCAAAGGCCCCGGCGAAATTGCATTTACGCGGATGCGTTTTGGCCCCAACTCGACCGCAAGCGCACGCATGGTGCCCTCCAGCGCGGCCTTGACCGGCCCCATGATATTGTAGTGATCGACCACTTTTTCACCGCCGTAATATGTCATGGTCAGGATCGACCCGCCCTTGGTCATCAAAGGTTCTGCCAGCCGCGCCATGCGGATCAGCGAATGCACCGAGATATCCATCGCCCGCGCAAATCCCGCCTGAGAGCAATCGGTGACCCGCCCATGCAAATCATCCGCCGGGCAAAAGGCGATGGAGTGAACAAGGATATCCAGCCGCCCCCAACGGTCTTTGACGCCCGCAAAAACCGCCTCCATCTGCCCCGGCACCTCTACGTCCAGCGGCAGCAGCAGCTTTGCCCCCACGGCATCCGCAACCGGCTGGACATAGGGTTTGGCCGTCTCGTTCACATAGGTCAGGGCAACCTCGGCCCCCGCACCTGCAAAGGCCTGCGCGCATCCAGCGGCGATGGAATGGCCGTTCGCCACGCCGACGATCAGCGCAACCTTGCCTTCAAGCGCGCTCATCGTTGCATCACATAGGTGCCGGGCGCATCGCACAGCGCCTTGTATTGGCCGGACTGTGCGCCCATCTGCGGCGGAGCCATGGGGTCGCCCGACCGCGCCACAAGCCAGTCCGCGAAGGCGGGCCACCAGGAACCGTCTTTGGCTTCTGTTTCGGCAAGCCATTGATCGGGATCGCGGTAGGCGGCATCCGCGCCCGTGTCGGCAATCCTGAAATGCCGCCCCGCATGACCGGGCTCTGACACGATCCCGGCATTGTGCCCGCCGCTGGTCAGCACGAAAGTCAGGTCTGTATCGGCAAAGAGATGCAGCTTGTAGACCGACCGCCACGGGGCCACATGGTCATCCTCGGTGCCAACCGCAAAGATCGGCACGCGGATATCGCCCATGGCTATCGCGCGGTCGCCCACGTGATACCGCCCCTCGGCCAGATCGTTGTTCAAGAACAGTTTGCGCAGATATTCTGAATGCATCCGCGCAGGCATCCGTGTGGCATCGGCGTTCCACGCCATCAGGTCAAACGCATCGCTGCGCTGCCCCAGCAGGTAATTGCGGATCGCGGGGTTCCAGATCAGATCACGGGCGCGCAGCATGGCAAAAGCTCCCGCCATCTGATCAGACGACAGATAGCCTGCCTCAGACATCATGTCCTCAATCAACGTCACCTCGCTGTCATTGATGAACAGGCGCAACGGTCCGGCTTCGGTGAAATCGACCTGCGCTGCCAGAAAGCTGGCCGAAGCAAGCCGCGTGTCCCCATCCCGCCCCATCGCCGCCGCCGCAATCGACAGCAAGGTGCCGCCAAGGCAATAGCCAACCGCGTGCAGCTTTTCCGCCTTGGTGATTGCCAGCGCCGCATCAATCGCCGCCATCACGCCAAGCTGGCGGTAATCTTCCATCCCCAGATCGCGGTCACCGGCATCGGGGTTTTTCCACGACACCATCAACACCGTGAAGCCTTGGGCCACCAGAAACCGCACCAGCGAATTTTGCGCCGACAGATCAAGGATATAGTATTTCATGATCCACGCCGGCACGATCAGGATCGGCTCGGGCCGCACGCTTCCGGTGGTGGGGGTGTATTGGATCAACTCGATCAGATCGTTGCGAAACACCACTTTGCCGGGGCTGGTCGCCAGATTGCGCCCGACTTCAAAGGGTTGCGCGCCCGCTGGCTCTGCCGTGCCGGATTTGGCAACCATGTCGTCCAGCAGGTTCTTTGCACCCCGCAGCAAATTCTGGCCGTTTTCGGCACGTGTTGCCTCGATCACATCGGGATTGGTCAGCGCAAAATTTGACGGTGCGGCACTGTCAGAAATCATGCCCGCAACGAACGCCATCAAGTTCTCATGCGCAGGGGTAACCCCATGCACGCCGGTCATTGCGTCCTGCCACCACTGCCACGACAATTGATGCGCCATGCCCATCACATTGAACGGGTATTTCTGCCAATGCGCGCTGGCAAAGCGACGATCGGGCGCTGCGTCAGGGGCAGCCTCCGGCGCACCGAAGCCAACACCAGCGGCCCACAGCGCCTGACCGCCTCGCATTGCCTGCTCCGTCAACTCCAGCCGTTTGCCCGGTGAAGACGCAAGGTGCGTCGCCCAGTCCATCCACGCTTCGGCCAACACCGAAGGCGATAGTCCCGAGGTCGCCGATGCCAGGGTGGCATGGGCCATCCGGTCCAGCGTTTCATAGGGCCTTTCTGGTTGCGGGGCGATCTGCTTGGGTTTGGTCGGCATTGGATGTCCTTCCATATACGATGCGAAAGGCGCATCAGTTTTCAAAACCCTATCCGCTTTGCTGCGTTGCGGCATTGATCTGCGTCAGTCTGTGCGCAGAATGGATCGGGGTTTCGATATTGGCTATCGCAAGGGCTATCTGGCCCGCACTGCCACAGCCCCTGTGCCAAGTTCGATGATTTCCGCCGTGATCGCCTCTTGCCGGACCCGCCGCAGCGTGGCTTCAAACTCTTCCAACTCGCGCGCAATCTGACTGCCTGCCGAAGTCATGGCCTCCATCCGGGCCTCGTTTTCGGCGGCAAAGGCGTGCAGGGCCGCCTTGCAGACCTGTGCGTTGAAATAGTCCTGACCCAAAGAGGCGAGCAGCGCGTCCTTGGGCAGTTGGATCAGCGGCGGCTCTGCCGTGACTGGCGGAAGATCGGCCAGATCAATCGGAAACAGGCGCTGCCGCCGCACCGTCGGCCGCCCCGATGTCCAGCCGGTGAAAATCACATCCAGCCGGTCGATCCGCCCATGCCCCACAGCGTCAAAGATCGTCGTGGTGATCCGGTCTGCCAGTTTCGGGATGCCCGGCGTGTGCGATGGCAAAGCCGCCGTCCAACGCGGTGTCACCCCGCGCGCGGCTGCAACCGACAGCCCCCGTGTGCCGATCAGGAACAGGCTGGCTGGGTCGATCCCAGCGCCAAGGCCGTCCAGCACCCGCTCGCTGAACGCACCCGCAAACCCCTGTTCAGCGCAAAACACCAGGAGGCCGGTTTTGTCATTGCCCTGCGTATTGTTCCCGTCTGTCACCCCGTCCTTGGGCAGGAGGCGGGCCATAGCCGCCGCGATGGTCCCCGCATAACTGTCAACGGCCGCAAGCTGGCCGCGCGCCACATGCGCGCGCGCAGCGGCGATGCCCTTCATGGCATTGACCACCGCGCCCAACTGGCGGATGCCGTCGATCCGGGCGCTGATATCTGCCAGCCGTTCGGTCATGGGTTGGCCGGAGCTGTGCCATCAGCAAGGGACGTCACAAAGCGGGCCAACACATCCATCAGGTCTTTGTGGGTGGTGTCATCCAGCTCTCCCGTTTTGGCAAGAACGCTTGGAAACTCGGGCGCGTCGCGGTCCAGAAGCGCAGGCAGCTTGGCCCGGAATTGCGCCACCGCCGCCAGCGGCAACGGGTCCAGCAACCCCGCCTGCACCGCCAGCATCAGGGCAACCTCATCGGCCAGCCGCAAGGGCGCGTGTTGCGATTGGCGCAGGGTTTCGCGGATGCGAGCGCCGCGCGTCAACTGATCGCGCACGCGGCCATCGGGCATCCCGCCAAAGCGGGTGAACACCTCCAGTTCCAGAAACTGCGCGTAATCCAGCCGCAGGGTGCCTGCGGCGCGGCGCAACACCGGCGCTTGTGTTTTGCCACCCACCCGGCTGACCGACAGGCCCACATCTACGGCCGGTTTTTGCCCCTGATGAAACAGCGCGGCATCCAGAACGATCTGCCCATCGGTGATCGAGATCAGGTTGGTCGGGATATAGGCCGACAGGTTCCCCGAATCCGTCTCGGCAATCGGCAAGGCGGTCAGCGAGCCGCCGCCACGTTCTTTCGACAGCTTGGCCGCACGTTCCAAAAGCCGCGCGTGGATATAGAAGACATCGCCCGGATAGGCCTCGCGCCCCGGAGACTGGCGGGTCAGTAGCGCAATCTCGCGGTGGGTGGCCGCGTGTTTTGACAGATCGTCGATCACGATCAGCGCGTGCTGGCCCTTGTCGCGGAAGTATTCAGCCATCGTCATGCCCGCATAGGGCGCGATCCATTGCAACCCCGGCGCCTCGGACGCCCCCGCCACGACCACGATGCAGCGCGCGAAATTCCCCTGCGATTGCAACGCGTCAATAGCGCGGCGCACGCTCGATGTCTTTTGCCCTACGGCGACGTAGATGCAGATCATATCGCTGTGCGCCTGCGCGATCATCGCGTCGATGGCCAGCGTGGTTTTGCCGGTGGAATGGTCGCCCACGATTAACTCGCGCTGCCCGCGACCAAGGGCAAACAATGTATCCACCACCACAATGCCGGTCTGCACCGGTTGCGTCACCAGATCCCGCTCGATGATCGACGGCGCGGGGCGCTCAATCGGCAAATGCGCCTCGGCCTCAACCGGCCCCTTGCCATCCAGCGGGCGGCCCAGCGGATCGACAACGCGGCCCAAGAGCGCCTCGCCCACCGGCACACCCACGACCTCGCCCGTGCCAAAGACAGCATCACCCGCCTGCACATCCATGGCGGCGTCCAGCAGGACACAGCCGATCAGACCCGGGTCCAGCACGCGGGCAAAGCCGGTTTGACCGCCTGCAAAGCGCAGCACCTCATCCAGCCGCACATCGCGCAAGCCCGATATCATTGCAACGCCATCGCCGATTTCCTCGACCCGCCCGCGATGTTCGGCGCGCGGGCCAAGGGCCGTCGTTTTCAACGCGTCTTTGGTGGCTGTGATCCAGTCGGCGGGATCAAGCGGCATCTTTGACCGCCTTGGTGATCTGTGCCAGATCCGCTTGCCAGCTGTTGCGCAGCACGAAATGCGGGCTGCGCAATTCCAGCCCGGCAATCAGATCTTGGTCGGTCACAAAGCGCAGGTCTGGCGTGCCGCCAAGGGCTTTGTGAACCGCCTGCACGATCTTCTTGCGCTCTGCGGCGCCCTTTTCCCCCGCATCCAGTGCGGTGACAATCTCGATCCCGGCCGGGTCGTCCACCAAAGCCGCACGATCGCCTTCGGGCATTTTCCCGATGGCCGCGATCAGGTGCGACAGAAAGCCAGATTGCACCGCCGGGCTGGCCATACGGCCCAACAGGTCCGCGGCGATGGTCAGCGCAAGCCCGGTCGCCTCGGTTGCATTGGCCTTGCGCGCGGCTTCGGTGGTCTTATCGATGGTCGTCTTTGCGGCGACCAGCAGCGTATCCGCCTTGGTCCGAGCTTGCTCAAGCGCGGCTTTGGTTGCGGCCTCTGCCTCTGCCCGCGCCGCATCCAGAGCCGCAGTCCGCTCTTGGGCAATGCCATCGCGGGCGCGGGTCGCCTCGGCCAGCGCCGCCTCGGCCTTGCCCTGTTTGTCCTTGCCGTCCGCAATCAGTGCCGTCGCCGCCTTTTGTCGATTGGCAATGGCTGCCGAAACCGGTCGCCAAAAGACCCGGCTCAGCAGCCAGACAAGGATCAACACGTTGACCGCTTGCAGCCCAAGACCCCAAAAGTCGATACTCATGGCGTCAGGTCAGCAACGGATTGGCGAACAACAACAAAAGCGCGATCACCAGACAGTAAATCGCCGTCGTCTCGATCATCGCAAGGCCCACGAACAGCGTGCGTGATATGGTGTTGGCGGCCTCTGGCTGGCGGGCGATGGCGTCCATCGCGGCGGCCACGGCGCGGCCTTCGGCAAGGGCGGGACCAAGCGCACCAAATGCCACGGCAAAGGCCGCGCAAAATATGCTGACAAGGGGGGCATAATCCATCAGATATCCTCGTTTGTTGGGGAAGGGGGTTCGGATTTGCCGTCCTCGACCGTGGCGGTGATGAACACCATCGCCAGAACCGCAAAGATATAGGCCTGCACAAGGCCCGTCAGCAGATCGAGCGCCATCAGCGGGATCGGCACCAACAGCCCCGCAAGCGAGGCGACAATCCCGATCACGAAAACGCCGCTCATCACATTGCCGAACAGGCGCACGAACATCGAAAAAACGCGCGTCACGCTTTCCAGCATGTTCAGCGGGATCATAACCGGATTGGGGGCGGCAAAGGATTTCAGCCAGCCGCCAACCCCGCCCGCGCTGATGCCAAACCAGATCACCGACAGGAACACGAGGATGGCAAGGGCGGCATCGGTTTCCAGCTTGGCCGTTGGCGGCTCTACCCCGGGGATCAAGGACGACCAGTTCGCCACAAGGATGAACAGGAACAGCGTGCCGATAAACCCACGATAAGGGGCGGGGTTGGCCCCGGTCGTATCGCGGATCTGGCTGTCGATGGTGGTCACGATCAATTCAAGGGCGGCCTGCCTGCGCGAAGGCGATGCCTCCAGCCTGCGGGTCAGCGCAAAGGCACCGACCACCAGAACCACCATGATCGCCCATGTGGTCACGATCGCTTGGGTGATTGCGAATGGCCCAAGCTGGAACAGCGTGACGGAGGCGAGCGGCGAATTCATGCGCGGCCCCTGTCGGTTTGCCACAAGATCAATGCCTTGGCGCACAAGACGCCCGCCAGTGCCGCCAAAAGCGCCAATGCCCCGCCAAGAACGGCGACATAGAGACCTAGCCCCAGAAAACCGACCCGCCCCAAGGTTAGGCCAAGCCCCAGCAACACCGACCCGCCTCCAACAATCAGGTCAGCCGTCGCACGCAAGGCCCGGAAATAGGCATATCCCAGCATAAGCCCGCCCATAAAGCAGGCAATCAGGATCAGAGCCAAAGGCAAAACACTAAAGTCAATCATCGTCCATTCATCCATTTCCAGGCTGTCCAGCCGCCAAGGCATACGCCCAGAAACATCAAAGGCGCGCTCCAGAAAATGCCCGAGGCCATCCGCGCATCAATCCAACGGCCCAGAAACAGGCCCGCCAGTGTTGGCGCGACAAAGATCCAGCCCAGCACGCCGATCTGCGCCAGACGGCGGCCAACCGACATATCGCCCTCGCGCAGCCAGCGGTCGCGCCGCTCACGGCGCAGGCGGGCCTGGGCTACCAGCGGGTCATCCTTCGGTTTGTCATCAGGCTTGGGGCTCATCGAAACTCGCCCATATTCGCGCCGGGTTTCAGCCGGCTGACCATGTGACGGATCGCATTGAATTGCAGACGCATGGCTTCGGCATGTTCGGTCCGCTCGTCGTCGGCGTCAGACCGGAACCGCGCCAGAACATCTGCACCCAAGGTCGCAAGATCATCCCCCGTCACGGCCTCACGGGTCGCAATATCCACGTCTGATTCGTTCCCCACCGTCAACACGCCACCCCGCAGGGCGCAGAAATGCTCGGTGTCGGAGGTGCGCCAACTGACGATGGAAACCGCCAGCGCGGTCAGAAACGGCGCATGGCCGGGCAGGATGCCAAAGCTGCCGCTTGCATCCTCGGCGCGCAGGCTGATGGCGGTCTCGTCCACCACGACCGACAAGGGTGTGACAATGCGCAGCCTCATGCGGCAGCCTCTTCGGGTGTCTTGTCGGGCGTTTTGTCTGCGGCATTTGCCTCTTTCGCGCGTGCATCCGCAATCGTGCCGACCATGTAAAGCGAACTTTCCGCCCAATCGTCGGCCTCGCCCGCCAGTATCGCGCGGCATCCGGCCAGCGTATCGGCCAGCGGCACCGTGGCACCGGGGGTTCCGGTAAACGCCTCGGTCACCATGAAGGGTTGGGTCAAAAACCGCTGCAACCGGCGCGCGCGCTTTACGATCAACCGATCAGCCGCGCCCAACTCCTCAACCCCTAACAAGGATATGATGTCGGTCAACTCGCGGAACCGCGCCAGCGCCTGCCGCACAGCCTCTGCAGTGCGATAGTGATCTTCGCCTACGACCAACGGATCAAGCAGCATGGAGGATGAGGCCAGTGGATCAATCGCCGGATAAAAACCCTCGGCCGCCTGCGCCCGGCTTAGCACGATCACGCAGTCCATGTGACCAGAGATCGTGGTGACGGCCGGATCGGTGAAATCATCGGCGGGCACATAGACAGCCTGAATAGCCGTGACCGCAGACCCTGCAACCGATGCGATGCGTTCCTGCAAGCCCGCCACTTCGGTCGCCAGCGTCGGCTGATAACCCACGCGCGAGGGTAGGCGGCCGAGCAGGCTGGACACTTCGGCCCCCGCCTGCACAAACCGAAAGACGTTATCCATCAACAGCAGCACGTTTTGGTGCTTTTGATCGCGAAAATACTCCGAAATGGTCAGCGCCGTCAGCGGGGCCCGCCAGCGCGCGCCGGGCGGCTCATTCATCTGGCCGTAAACCAGAACCGTGCGTTCCAACACCCCCGATGACTGCATTTCGGTCAGCAACTCATGCCCCTCGCGTGACCGCTCTCCTACGCCGGCAAACACTGAAATGCCGTCGTATTTCTCGACCATGGTGCGGATCAACTCCATCACCAGAACGGTTTTGCCCACCCCCGCGCCGCCGAACATCGCCGCCTTGCCGCCCTGCGCCATCGGCGTCAGCAGGTCGATTACCTTGATGCCTGTCTCAAACACCTCCGTTGTGCGAGTCTGGGCGTTCAAGGCGGGGGGCTGCGCATGGATCGACCGCCGCGGCGTGTCGTTTGGCAAAGGCTCCCCATTGTCTTGCGGATCACCCACCACATCCAAAAGACGCCCAAGCACCGCATCGCCAACCGGCACGGTCACCGGCCCGCCTGTGGCCCGCACCGTCACCCCGCGCGCAAGACCCGCCGTGGATTGGAACGCCACGGCGCGCAGGGTGGTCAGGTCCAGATGGCTGTGAACCTCTAGAATCAGCGGTGTGGAGCGATCCCATTCCACCACCAGCGCCGTATTGATCGCCGGAAGGTCCGCCTGCGCAAAGACCACATCCACAACAGCGCCCCTGACGGCATCCACGGTGCCGATAGGATGCAGGGTCATAGGATTGTCGGATGTGGGCATGTGATGGGGCACTTTCTGAAATACACCTGCGATTGAAGCGTCATTTTAGGCGCTGAGCGCGCTGGCGCATTGATCTGCATCAGCCACTTGTCGCATTTCACTTCAGCACCCTAACCCCAATCAGTGCAGCACCGGCATCCTTGCAGCGATCTGTCACCAGAGCGGCCATGGGCCCGCCCATTGAAGGAGACATTTCGTGATAGGATTTTTTGGAAACATCGAAGACCTGACGGAAAACAACACCGATTTTCGCCGCGTTCTTTATTCAGGCACCAAGCTGCAACTGGTTGTGATGTCCGTCTTACCGGGCACCGAACTTGGCGGCGAAATCCACGACGACACTGATCAATTCTTTCGTATCGAGGCGGGCAAAGGCATGGTCGTGATCGACGGTGCAACCCACAAGGTCACTGCGGGCGATGGTATCGTGGTGCCTGCAGGCGCGCATCACAACGTGATCTGCACCGGCCATGACGCCCTGAAACTCTACACGATTTACGGTCCGCCCCATCATCGCGACCAACTGGTTCAAACGACCAAAGCCGAAGCAGATGCGTCGGATGAGGCCTTCGACGGAAAGGCAACAGAGCAGGCGGCAAAGGTGGTGCGGGCCTAGCGCAACTGACGCCCCGCTTTTCGCGCGCAGATACAACCCTCAGCTATGGTGCCGCAAAATCACGTCCCTCAAAACACATGGAGTTTTCAATGTCAGTTGATACCAAATCCAATGCCAATGATCTTGACGCCCTGAGCAAACAGTTGGCAGCGCTGCGCGAAGACATGTCTCGCCTGACCCATACTGTCACAGGGATCGCCGGGCGGCGGGGCGGCAATATGGCGTCCGACATTGCCGAAGGATATGATGAGGCAAAACACTATGTCGAAAAAACCGGGAAATCCGCCGAGCATCAGCTTGAGGCGACGGTTGCCACTCATCCGTTGTTGGCCATCGGGCTGGCGGCGGGCGCGGGGCTTTTGATCGGGGCCATGACACGGCGGTGAACCCGATGTTCCAAACCCTGTGGCGCGGCCTTGAAGGCCGCGTCCAAGCCGATCTGCGCAAACTGCTTTGGCCGGTCATGCTAATGCTGTTGGCGTGCCTGCTTGGCTTGGTGGGGATCGGTTTTCTGACAGCATCGGCCTATCTGGCGATCAGCGCGGCCTATGGCCCGGGTTCGGCCACGTTGATGTTGGGCGCGGGGTTCACGGGTCTGGCGGGCGTTGCCCTGCTACTGTCCCGTCTGCGCTTGACGAAACCTGCTTTGGCAGCGCCAGTCACGGCCCCGACTGCGACCCCGAGCGAGGCCTCAGCAACAGTCGCCTTTACGGCGGCTTTTGTGCTTGGCCGATATCTTGCGGGCAAAAAGCGGGGCTGACATTGGCCCGCATCAGGCCGGGCTACTGCAGGTCTGCGGGCGTGGCTTTTGGGGCCGGGTTCGTGACTTTTTCAGATCAGCATATTGTCAAACAGATCGTCACTGTCTTCGGGCAAGGAATCGCGTTTCGCGCCTTTTGTCCCCGCCGGGATGTCGCGCGGGTCGGTTGTTCCTGATGCGCTTGTCGGGGGCGCTTTTTCCGGGTGATATCAGATCAGTTTTGGGTCTGTTGCCCGGGTCTATAGCGGCCATCGCAGTCTCGCTTTCCGTTGAAGAAATGGGATGAATGGCCTGCCAAACCATTTCACGGCAAATCTGCAGGCCATGACCGATCGTAGCATACAAGGCGCCAACCATATCCTGATCCAGGTTATGCCCAGCGGGATTACGCCTGTGAACGCTCCACCGGGCTGTGCAGCCTACCCCGTCACCACCCCATCCCCCACCACGATTTGGCGCCTGCAAAGCCCCGCGATCTTTTCGTCATGGGTTGAAATCAGAAAGGTCGTCCCCTCATCCCGATTTATCTGGCCGATCAAATCCATCACCTGCATCGCCGAGGCGCGGTCAAGGTTGCCCGTCGGCTCGTCCGCCAGCACCAGTTCGGGTGCGTTCATCAGGGCGCGGGCCACAGCCACGCGCTGTTTCTGGCCGCCCGACAGATTGGCCGAAGGAAAGTTGATCCGCGCCTCCAGCCCCATGCGCACTAAAAGGTCACGGCCGCGTGCGCGGGCGGCAGGCGTTTCACGGCCCATCCGCACGGCGGTGGGAAAGATTACATTTTCCAGCGCGGTGAAATCAGGCAGCAGGTTGTGAAACTGGAACACGAATCCGATGTGCAGGTTGCGAAATGTGGTCAGCGCCTTGTCATCCGCCGCGATCAGATCCTGCCCCAGCATCGCATAGCTACCCGAAGTAGGCTTCATCAAGGTGCCCAAAATCGTCAAAAGCGTGCTTTTACCCGACCCTGAAGGCCCCAGCAGCGCCGCCATCTCGCCCGCCTCCAGCGTCAGGGACAACCCGCGCAGCACGCGCGTCGCCGCCTCTCCGCTACCAAAGGTCTTGACCAGATCG
The DNA here is from genome assembly GCF_000420745.1 of Pseudorhodobacter ferrugineus DSM 5888. GTDB lineage: Bacteria > Pseudomonadota > Alphaproteobacteria > Rhodobacterales > Rhodobacteraceae > Pseudorhodobacter > Pseudorhodobacter ferrugineus. Next base: position 90,062 of record NZ_ATVN01000012.1, on the reverse strand, counting down.
CGCACCTCCAACAACGCGCTCATTGGCCGATCGCCGTGACCGGATCAACCCGCGCCGCCGAACGGGCGGGCAGGATCGAGGCCAGGATCGCGCCGATCACCGTCAGGGTGATGGCCAGACCGTAGGAGCCTTGGGTGATGTCGAGTGGCAAGGTGCCGGCCTTGAACGCATCGCGCGCAGGAAACGGCAGCAGCGCCAGATAGCCAAGCGTTGCCCCCGTCACCCCGCCCATAACCCCGATCAGCGCGCCTTGGGTCACGAAAACAAAGATGACAAAGCCGCGCCCCGCGCCCATGGCCCGCATGATCCCGATCTCGGGGCGGCGGCGATAGGTGGACAGAAGCAGCGCCGAGGCAACGCCGATCACGATGGTTATCAGCGCAAAGGTTTTCAGGAAATACCCGGTCTGGGCTTGGGCATCCAGCGCCTCCATCAACTGCTCGGCCCCGTCGGTCCACGGCACCGCATCAAGGCCGGTCAGCGCCCGGATGCGCAGGGCCGTTGCATCGGCGGCGTTCAGGTCGGCCAGCTTGATCTCGATCCGCGTCACGCCCTGCGGCATGGCAAAAAGCGTGCGTGCCGTGCTCAGGCTGACAAAGGCACGCGCGCCGTCGATGGCCCCATTGCCGGTTTTGAAGATGCCGCTCAGCGTCAGGGTGGCCGTGACGCCATTGGTGCTTTGCAGCCGCAGCGTTTGGCCCAATGTCAGGTCCAGATCATCTGCAAGGTCACGCCCCAGCACGATCAGGCCGGACCCCAGCCGCGCCGAACCCGCAACCATATAGCCGTCAAGGTTCAGGATCACGGATTCGCGCCCCGGTTCCACCCCCGTCACGCCAACTTGGCGCACCTGCGCGCCGCGCGTCACGAACCCCGCCCCGGTGATCTGGGGCGAGACCGCCCGCACCCCCGGAACGGCTTCGATCAGGGGCACCCAGGTGGGGGCATCGGCCAGCGTGGCCGTGCGTGCGCCCCCCCGTTCGGTCACAAACAGCAGATGCCCCGCGCCATCAGGGACGGGTGCGATCAGCAAGGCCGGATCGGAGTTTTCCGCCTCGATGGTGATGTGCGAGATATCGCCTACAGTGCGCGACAGGATGAATTCGGCCAGTCCCCCGATCAGCGCCGACATGAAGATGAAGATGAACACACCCACTGCCACCCCCGCCACCAGAAGGGCCGTTTGTGCCTTGCTTGCCGTCAGATACCGGGCCGCAATCTTGAACGCGTAAAGCATCAGGGTTGCTCCACTGCCACGGCCTGTCCTTCGACGATCTCTGTTGCATCGGCGATCACCGCGTCACCTTCGGTCAGGCCCGCGGTCACGATCAGTCGCGCGGCAGGCCAGTCCACCACCGTCACAGGATGCAGCTGCGCCGTGCCGTCTTTCACGACAAAAACGGCCATCCCGCCCCCTGTGTCGCGCAAGGCGGTGCGCGGTACACTCAGCGCCGCATCCCTTTGCTCGACGATGATGTTTGCCGTGACCGTCAGGCCGACAGGCGCACTGACCGGGGCGTCGAAATCCATCTTGATTGCAAGGCCGCCGGTTGCCGCATCAACCCGCGCGGATACGAAACTGACATGACCGTCGCGATTGGCCGTCTCTCCGGCCAATCGCAGGATGACCGGCTGACCACGGGCAACCTGCGTGGCATAGGCTTCGTCCACATCGGCCTCGACCAAAAGGCTGCCCAGATTGGCAAGGGTCAAAAGCGTGGTCGTCGGAGTAGCAAGCTGCCCCATCTCGGCGTCAAGTGTCAGGATCGTGCCCGCCAGCGGTGCGCGCAGCGTATGGTTTTCAAGTCCGATCAGCGCCTGATCCACACCGGCGGTTTGCCGAGCCACCTCTTCGGTGGCCAGCTCAACCGAATGGGCAGCGGTCTCGACGACCGTTCTGGCGACATTGGCGCCCAGCGATACGGCCCGCTCATAAGCCTCGGTCGCCTGTTGCCGGGTGACAAGTGCCGCGTCAAGTCCTGCCACCGCCTGCCGGACGATGGCGTTTTGCGCCATCGGATCAATCTGCACAAGGGTCTGGCCTTCTGCGACCTCATCACCCTCGGCCACAGGAAGCGATATGATCGTGCCAGTGACAACCGGCCTGATCGCAACCGAACTGAGCGCTGCAACCCGGCCATTCACGGCCAGAACCCGTGTCACAGGGGCAAGAGCGGCCGTTTCTGTCGCGACGACCGGGGGCGCACCCATCCAAATTTGCGATGCGACAACAGCCGCCAGCCCAAGGCCAAACACCCCCGTCATGCCCCAAATCCACCAGCGGCGTTTTGGGGCGATAGGCTGCGGGGCAGGGCGCAGGGCAGGCAGGGTTGATGACCGCTCGGTTTCCGAGGGTGGTGCGGATGCCTGCACGTTTTTTGGTTCAATCGTGCCCAATGTGCCGTCCTTCCTGCGCTTCCGGCCGGGTTTTCTGCCCGACCAGATCTTTATCGTTGCACCATAGGTGCCTCTTCGATCCCCGCATTGATTTGGATCAGGGAGCGGCGCGTGCCGTTGTGACATGTCTGAGAGAAAGCAAAAGGCACGCGGCAGTGGCGGGTTCACGCTGGAAAAGTTGAAGGAGCCTGAATGTCCAACGATCCGTATGACGTCCTGGGCTTGACCAAGGCAGCCAAGCCTGCGGACATCAAAAAGGCGTATCGCAAGCTGGTGCGCGACAGTCACCCCGATCTGCACCCAGATGACGCGGGCGCCGATGCGCGGTTCAAGGCAATTTCTGCCGCCTATGACATTCTGAAAGATCCCGAAACCCGCACGCGTTTTGATGCGGGCGAGATCGACGGGCTGGGCGCAGAGCGTCCGCCGCGCCAATACTACCGGGATTACGCAGATACCCCCGGCAACGCCTATCACCCAAGACAGGGCTTTGACCAAAATGCCGATCTTGGCGATATTTTCGCCGAGATACTGCGCAATCAGGCACGCCATGGCGGTGCGGATGATTTAGGCTCTCGCGGGTTTAGGGCGCCGGGTGCGGATGCGCGCTATACCCTCGACGTGCCGTTTCTGGATGCCGTGCGTGGGTCGGAAACCCGCATCACGCTGCCGGATGGTCAAAGCCTTGCCGTAAAGATCCCGCCCGGCACCGAAGACGGCCAGACCCTGCGATTGCGCGGCAAGGGCGCACCGGGGCATGGCGGCGGCACGCCGGGCGATGCGCTGATCACCGTGACCCTGCGCCCGCATCCGGTGTTTCGCCGCGACGGCGATGATATCCTGCTCACGCTTCCGATTACCTTTGATGAGGCCGTTCTGGGCGCAAAAGTTACCGCACCAACCATCGATGGCCCCGTAGGGCTGACCATCCCACCCGGTGCAAGTTCTGGGCGTGTATTGCGCCTGCGGGGCCGTGGCGTTTCTCGGGCTGGGCAAAAGGCGAAAGGCGACCAATTGGTCGAGCTGAAGATCACCGTGCCATCTGCGCCTGACGCCGCCTTGCGGGATTTCCTGTCGGAATGGCGCAAGACCCAAACCTTCGACCCGCGGTTTGAGATGATGAAAGGGGCACAGACATGACAGAGCTTTTCTCGGAAGACGATGTGGTGGCCATTGTTACGCGGCTGACCCGTAGTGACCTTGTCCGCTTTGTCGAAGTGTCGTTTGTGCGACCCGAGCGCGGCCTTGGTGGTCACTTTTTTCGGCGCATCGACATCGCGCGGCTGGAATTGCTGTGTGATCTGTCCCATGACCTTGATCTGGATGAGACAGCCCTTGGGATCGTCATCTCGCTGATAGATCAACTGCACGGCGCAAGGCAGGATCTGTCGGCCATGGCACGCGCGATCCACAGTCTGCCTGCTGATGTTCAGGCCAGCATCGCGGCGGCGTTGCATGGTGGTGATGGTGCCTGACCGCAAACCGTCTCGCGACTTGCCGATCATCCGGGGTTGATGACATCATTGTCTTGCACGCGTCTGGAGTTGACTTGATCTGTCGTTGCACAGAGAAAAGTGAAGTTTTCCTGCGCTGCAACTGGAATGCCCCCACTGAAGTGGTCCACCTTTTGGGATATGATCGTCCCGCTTTCAGGAGGACTAGGGTCAGAACTTCGGTAACGGGGACGTCTCAGTCAAGCGCTTTTCGACATGCGCATCCTGCCGCACGGTTGCGGATTTGATCGTGTTGTTCTTCTCGTCTGTCCTGCTGCCACTTCAGCCTTCGTCTGAGATCGTCCCGGGTGCATGCTTCGGTCCGTGGTTAGCGCGATGGCTGCCTACATGATGCTGGTTCAAATGCAATTCCGATGTGCCCATCTCGTAGGCGTGCTCAATCTGGATCGGCAACAGTCCTGACCACGGCATCATCGGAACCACGTCCCTGGGAGAACCTCGAAGGCCTGCGGTTAGACAGGCATGGGTTGCGACCGCAAATCTTCAGGCGGCATGGAGCGCTGCGGTGTCAGACCTGAAGTCGGCATCATCAACTCACATTTGGTGCAGGATCACGCTGATACGCCGGGCCAGAGCAACCATGGCGCGCTTGGCACCGCGACGGCGGGCGACCCGCGCAGCCCATGTTCTCAGCCATGTCGAGCGCCCACGGTGCATCATCACGGTCGCGGCCTGACACAGCGCGCGGCGCAGGTTGACATCGCCGGCCTTGGTTATGCCGCCCGAGACGTCGCGTTCACCGGATTGGTTTCGTGATGGCGTCAAGCCGACCCATGGCCCGACCTGTTTGGATGACGTGAATTGAGAGGGATCATCAACGGCGGATTGATAGCTTGGCGCGACAACCGCGCCGACCCCCGTTGCCCGGCAAGGCATTGCTCCGCAATGGCCCGAGAGGGGGGCATCGACATTAGCCGACGGCATACTGGGTCATCTTGCGCGAGTTGGCGAACGCAGCGTTCCAACCCCGCCAGTTCCTGTCGCAGCGATGCCCGTGCCCGAGGCATCGGCCATGTAGCGGCCTCCAGCATCGGATTGCCCTCTGCCAGTTCGCGGATACGGTGGTCATACCTGCCGCGGGAGATGGTGCCGACTTTCAGTCCGAAGTTGCGCAAGAGGCCGCGCATGGACATCTCCAGCGAGAGCATGGCCTGTTGGATAGCTTTCCGGGCCCCGAGCAAATCACGGAGCTACTGCACCGAGACTGATTTGCAATGAACCGGACGGAACCAACCCATGTGCAGCAGTCGCGCAATTCCCTCCGCGTCACGGCGATCTGTCTTGCTCGGCATGGCCTTCAGGGCGCCCTTCACCTGACGGGTTTCCATCAGGACAACATCCAGACCCGCTGCGCTCAACCCGCGATGCAATCACTGCGACAAAGGTCCAGCCTCGAGTCCGATAGCGGTAATCATTCCCTCCTGTTCTGGGGCCCAACGCAGCAATTCTTCAGGTTTACTGGCGACCCGCGCCTCTTTCATGATCTTACCATGCTCGCTGATCACGCAAACCGCAGTCTTCGCCAGCGACACATCCAATCCGACAAACAGCTTCATCCCGCAGTCCTCCATGTGGATCCAATACGGGAAGGTCGACAACTTGCCCCTGATCTTGCAAACGGTAACAGGCAGTGCGCGACACAGGCCCCGTTACGGCACCTCGTTCTCGTTTCATAGCCAGAACATCACAGTGGTTGCGAGGGCGACGGCGGAGAGAAAGACTTTTGGGCATCGGTCATAGCGCGTGGCAACCCTGCGCCAGTCCTTCAAACGCCCAAACATGATCTCGATACGGTTTCGACGTTTGTAGCGGCGCTTGTCGTATTTAACGGGCTTGCTACGGGACTTCCGACCTGGGATGCACGGCTTTATCCCCTTGTCTTTCAACGCATCTCTGAACCAGTCGGCATCATAGCCACGGTCACCCAGCAACCATTCTGCCGCTGGCAAGCTGCTGAGCAGGGCCGCAGCCCCGGTGTAATCGCTGACCTGACCTGCGGTCATAAAGAACCGGATCGGGCGGCCATCAGAATCCACTGCCCGGCAGTGGTTTGCATGCAAACCACGAGAGGGGGTGACGGCATGCAGCTTGGTGTTCATCCCACCCTTGGTTCGGCCTATGAGACGGCCTCGTTGGTCGTCGGGCCCCCCTTTTTTACCCGCAGGCTGGTCGCAGTGCCCCTCTCGCACATGCCTTGCATGTGCTGCCGGGCAATGGGTGCGCCTTGAGATAGGTCGCGTCCGCTGCCCGGCAGCGGTTTGTCTTCAAACCGCGAGAGGGGATCATCACCGTCTGCGGCACCGCCGCCTCTGCCGCCAGCCCGTGCATCATCCGGGCGAAGATGCCCTTGTCGCCCCACCGCTTCCATCGATTATAGAGAGTCTTCGCGGGACCATACTCAATGGGTGCATCACGCCACCTTAAGCCATTGCGATTGATAAATATAATGCCACTCAAAATCCGCATATCATCGACACACGGCCTGCCATGGCTCTTCGGAAAGAAGGGCCGAAGCCGCTCCATTTGAACATCTGTCAGCCAGAAAAGATTGCTCATTATCACCCCCGTCAGTTCGGGAGCTTGAATCACGCAGCCAAGAGAGCCTCAAGCCCAACAGGGGGTCCTGACCCTAAGCCCGAGTTGAGGATCGCCGCACGCAATTGCACTGCACTGTGCATGGTTGCGGCGGGAAACAGGCCAAATGCACAGAGTATGCGGAACTGCACCCGCAATGACAGCCGCATATCGGCAAAGCACTATGTTTTGCTGATCAACTGCCCGCCGGGTTTCAAGTTGGCATGGATTTGTGCAGCACCTGCGGCAAATCATCGACCAGATGTGGCACGTTGAAGGCGCATATCGCGTCGAACGGCCCACCGTCAAAGGTGTTGGACGCATCGACCACTTTGAACACCACAGTGTCGCCCGCGGGTTTGGCCTGTGCGATTTTCACCATCTCAATGGAAAAATCGGTCGCCGTCCATTGCGCCACAGCGGGCGCCAGCCGGATGGCGGTGCCGCCCGTGCCGCAGCCGATTTCCAGCACTTTATCAGTGGGTTTCAGTCGCGCGGCGACATCCGCCAGCATCGCCTCATAGGCGGGAACGTTTTTCAAAGGGCGCGCCGCATAGCGGGCCGCGAATTTGTTCCAGAACTTTTGGCTTTTGGTCATGGTATGCTCTCAAAAATATCAGAGTGTGCTGGCGTCCGCATCATCGGCCACCAGCCCAAGACGGACCAAAAGGTCAGCCCGGTTTGCGGCAATCTGCGCCACGGTCAAATCATCCAGAACCGCCATGAAGGCCGCAGTTGCCTCCCGCAGTTTGGTGGACAGATGGCAGGCACCGCGCAATCGGCAGGCGTTGGTTTCGGCATTGAAACATTCCACCAGATCTAGCGGCCCTTCGGTCAGGCGCACCACATCGCCCACGATGATCTGATCGGCGGCGCGGGCCAGCCGCACACCGCCCCGCGGGCCGCGCAGGGTGTCAAGATAGCCTGCCTGCCCCAGCTGATGCACAATTTTCGTCAGGTGGGCGCGGTTGATGCGGTGGGCGCGCGCCACCTCATCAATGCGCACCAAATGGGGGGCGCGGATCGCGGCCATCTGCAAAACCCGCAGCGCATAATTGGTGTAGCTGGTCAGCCGCAAGATTTGGTCCTTTCCGGGTGGGGCAATCGGGTGCGACACCACGTCCTATATTGAAACTTGAATATGTTTAGAAGGCGCTATATTAATATATAGAAAATACATCAATCGAAAGGCAAGCCCATGTTCGGCTTTGACGCGATCGAGCTGGCGCGGATTCAATTCGCTTTCACCATCTCATTCCACATCATCTTTCCGGCCTTTTCCATCGGCCTTGCCAGCTATCTTGCGGTTTTGAACGGGCTGCATCTGTGGACGGGGCGCGCGGTTTATCTGACGCTGTTCAACTATTGGAAAGCGATCTTTGCGGTGGCCTTTGGCATGGGTGTCGTGTCGGGCATTGTGATGTCGTATCAATTTGGCACCAATTGGTCGGTGTTTTCCGACAAGGCGGGGCCGGTCGTTGGCCCGCTGATGGGGTATGAGGTGCTTTCGGCCTTTTTCCTGGAGGCGGGGTTTTTGGGGGTGATGCTGTTTGGCCGCGAAAAGGTTGGCCCAAGGCTGCATTTCTTTGCCAGCTTGATGGTGGCTGTGGGCACACTTGGATCGGCCTTCTGGATATTGTCGGTCAACAGTTGGATGCAAACGCCGCAGGGTTTTGCGATCAATGATGTGGGGCAGTTTGTGCCGGTGGATTGGTTGGCGATCGTGTTCAACCCGTCCTTCCCTTACCGCTTGGTGCATATGGTCTTGGCGGCTTATCTGACCACGGCTTTGGTGGTGGGGGCGGTTGGCGGTTGGCATTTGCTGCGCGATCGCACCAACAAGGGCGCGCGGACAATGTTTTCCATGGCGATGGGGATGCTGATCGTGGTGGCACCCTTGCAAATTGTGGCGGGCGATTTTCACGGGTTGAACACGCTGGAACACCAGCCGGCCAAAATCGCCGCGATGGAAGGGCATTTTGAACCCCATCCAAACGGCGGCGCACCGCTTATCCTGTTCGGCCTGCCGGATGCGGAAAACGAAACGGTCCGCTATGCCGTTGAAATCCCTTACCTGTCATCCTTGATCCTGACCCATGATCTGACCACGCCGCTGCCCGGCCTAAAGGATTTTCCGCGCGATGAGCGCCCGCCTGTGGCCATCGTATTCTGGTCGTTCCGGGTGATGGTTGCCTTGGGGTTTGCCATGCTGGGCCTTGGCCTTTGGGCGGTGATCTTGCGTTGGCGGGGGGCAATGTATGACCGGCCGATGCTGCACCGCGCGGCGATTGCGATGGGGCCCATGGGGTTTGTCGCCGTGCTGGCCGGGTGGATCACGACCGAGGTGGGGCGCCAACCCTGGACGGTTTATGGCGTGCTGTCCACGAATGACAGCGTGGCCCCGATTCAGGCGGCAGCGGTGGGGGCGTCCTTGGTGGCCTTTATCATCATCTATTTCCTGCTGTTTGGGGCGGGCACCTTCTACATCCTGCGTTTGATGGGCAAACGGCCCGACCAGGGCACGCCAATCGACGGCATCGGCCCGACACGGGCGGCGGGAATCACCCCCGCGCCTGCCGTCGACGACAAATTCATCCCAGCGGAGTAACCAGCCATGGAAGTTGATCTTGCATTCATCTGGGCGGGGCTGATCGCCTTTGCCGTGCTGGCCTATGTTGTGCTGGACGGGTTCGACCTTGGCGTCGGCATCTTGTTTCCCTTCATGCGGGAGGAGGCGGAAAAAGACCTTGCCATGAACACGGTCGCCCCGGTTTGGGACGGGAACGAGACGTGGCTGGTGCTGGGCGGTGGCGGGCTGTTTGCGGTGTTTCCGCTGGCTTATGCCATCATCATGCCCGCGCTTTATGTGCCGATTATCGTGATGCTGCTGGCGCTAACCTTTCGCGGCGTGGCATTCGAATTTCGCTGGCGCACGCAGCGCGGCAAGTTCCTGTGGGACCTTTCGTTCTTTGGCGGCAGCTTTGTTGCGAGTTTCGCACAAGGTGTGGCGCTGGGGGCCTTGGTGCAAGGCATCGCAATCGAAGGGCGGGCGTATGGCGGCGGTAATTGGGACTGGCTGACGCCGTTTTCCATACTGACGGGGCTGGCGCTTGTGGCAGGTTATGCGCTGCTGGGGGCGACTTGGCTGGTTTTGAAAACCGATGGTTCCGTGCGACGTGTTGCGCGCAAGCTGGCATGGGGGGCGGGTGCCGCGACACTGGCGCTTGTCGGGTTGGTCAGCGTGATAACCCCTTTCCTGAACCCGCTGTATCTGGACCGATGGTTTACCTTTCCCAATGCGCTGTTCTCCGCCTTTGTGCCAGCGGCCATTCTGATAGCGGCCTTTGTCTTTCAAAAAGGGCTGCGGGAAAACCGCGATGCTTCGCCGTTTCTGGCCGCACAGGCGCTGTTTGTTTTGTGCTTCATCGGTTTGGGGATCAGCTTTTACCCCTATATGGTGCCGCCCACGCTGACGATCTGGGACGCCGCCGCCCCTGATGAAAGCCTGTGGTTCTTGCTGGTCGGCGCGCTGGTTCTGGTGCCCCTGATCCTTGCCTATACCGGATATGCCTATTGGGTGTTTCGCGGCAAGGTGAACCCGGCCGAGGGGTATCATTGATGCCCGGAGCCCTGCGCAAAGCTCTTTGGTTTGCGGCGTACTGGCTTGGCGGTGTCGCCACGCTGTTTGTCGTCGCCATAATCATCCGCGCGATGATTTTCTAACGACCCACCCAATCTAGCTTACGGAGATACCATGAAAAACCTTTTGCCCGCCTGCGCCTGCGCCTGCGCCTTGTCCTTGGCCGCTGCCCTGCCCGCCGCTGCCCAAGATCAGCGCAATATGGTCACCATCCTGACCGCGCCCGAACCCCAGACCCAGCTGATGGCGATGGTTCTGACGTTGGGGGCCGTGCAACAAGGCGCGACGGCGCAGATCCTGCTGTGCGGCCCTGCGGCCGATATCGCGCTGAAGGCAGCCCCCGCCAGCGCCACAACCGGCCAGCCCCCACGCGATGCCAGCCCGCAAGGCCTGATGCAAATGTTGATGGCGCAACACAGCGTCAAGGTAGAGGTCTGCGCGATCTATCTGCCCGGCCTTGGGGCGGATGCCTCGGTGTTGGTGGACGGTGTGACAGCCGCCGCGCCAGATGCCGCCGCGCGCGCCATTCTGGCCGATGATGCCGTTGTCATGAGCTTCTAAAGCGCGATCTTTGCCCTGCACGTGCCGCGTGTGGGGCAAGATTTGCAAACCATTTGCCTTTGCCAAGATCCATCAAAAGGACTTACTTCATGGCCACCGATACCCCAATCTTTCGCCCAAGCCGGTTTTTTGCGATGATTGGATTGTGCGGCACAATCCTCGCCGCAACCACAGCCCAGGGAGGCGCGCAGATGATCGAAGATTTCGCAGGCAAACCTGCCGCACGGTGGGAGTTCATCAGCGATCAAGTTATGGGCGGCCTGTCCACAGGCAACGTGACGCTGGAGCGTGAGGGCGAGCAGGCGATCCTTCACCTGCAAGGCACAGTTAGCACCAAAAACAACGGCGGTTTCATTCAGGCGCGCCTTAAGCTGCCGGAAAGGCTTCCGAAATCGGCGATTGGGTTGGAGCTGCGCGTGAAAGGCAATGGACAGGCCTATTACATCCATGCCCGCACCGGCGGCACGATCCTGCCGTGGAATTTCTATCAGGCCGCATTTGACGTGACCCCCGAATGGACCGTCGTGCGCATCCCATTTGCGGATTTTAACGCGCAGGGCCGGTTGCTGCGGGGGACGTTTGCAGCGGACGCGGTCAAAAGCATCGCGGTGGTCTGTTATGGCCGGGACCAAACGGCAGATGTGTCAGTTGCAAGCATTGGCTACTATTGATTTTGCCTTTGGACATTCATCTTGAAGCAGTCAGGTCAGCGGCAAGGTGCTAGCTGGCGGTGTAACTGAAATCAGTTTTGTCACAGTGTGTTGCTATGCCGCTGAATTTATTTACTTTTGTGAAATAGCCCTAAACCAGATGCCCCTACTTGTAGGCCTAGGTGTCGTCGTCACGCAGTTACTTTGCTTTGATCCTGGTGGGATCATTGCCATTGCAGCACGCGCATCCAGACCTTCCGTAAAGGCCGTAAAGCGTTTCCAGAGGCTGATTTGGCAACGGGAGGATTGATGAACGCGACTTTGCATTCGAAATTGGAAAGGGCGAGGTCTTCGGAAGGGCAGGACCCTGAGGTGCTCGCAGCGGAGGTTGTGCTTCCACCCTTTGTCTCTACACAGATTCTTACAGATTTATTGTTAAAGTGATGAGTTTCAATAAGATAAGGGAGGGCGGTCATTACCAATTGCGGGCATCATACAAAGGCAAGTATTTGTAAAGTCGAGCTCCCGCAACCAACGCTTACTATATAAATCTTGCGTTGGGTTGCCATCTCAAGCGGATGTGCGCGGCGCGAAATAGTATCCAAGTCGAGTCCCCGCAACCAACATTAATCTTGTGTCGGTGACTTCATCACATGGATTTCCGGTTTTCCAAACGCTTCCAGCCAACCCAGTCGTCATACTTGTCGCCCGTTTTCCGAAGATGGGTGTATCGTTGTAAGGATTGCCAGCTACGATGGCCTGAAACCGCTGCGGCTTGCGGGATTGTTCGGCCCATCTCGAAGAGCCTGGAAACTGCCTCATGGCGAAGATCGTGGAAGTGAAGATCATCGATATCGAGAAACTTACAGGCGAAAGTGAATCTGCGGCTGACGGTGTCTGAATTGTAAGGGAAAATCTTTCCCTTGCGGTGCGGCTGAAGCTGCATTGCTCGCAGGGCCTCGGGGGGTGTTTCGCATCGGACATCGTTGCCTTTCTTCTGCCCTGGATGCTTCATGTCCCGCACCAGCTGGGTCATGTCGGCCTCGTGGAAATCTTCCCATGTGATCCGGGTAATTTCCTCTTGGCGACGTGATGAAAACATAGCGAAGGTCATCACGATATGCATGGGCAGACTGCGCTTGTCGCGGGTGTGGGTTTCAATGAAATACATCAAGAGGCGGTCAATCTCTTCGAGGGTAGGGCGCCGGGTGCGAGATTGGGATTTGCCCGCAAGCTTCAGATGGCGCGCAGCGGTGATCCCGTCTTGCGCTACATCGCGGCTCATATCGTAGTCCCAGGCTGTTCGCGCTATCGATTACACGGCGCTCAGGTGGCTAAGATAATTTTGAACAGTCGACGCTGATCTGCCCTTCGATAAGGTCCTGGCGAAGTCGGTGATGTCGCGGGGCCGAAGTTCATCACATGGGATATCGCTGATGGCGAATTCCTCGCGGATTTTGCGCAGCACTTGGGCTTTGGTGCGACCGATATCGCCGCCGGTGGATTTCAGGTAGTCATCGATGACATCGCCAACCGATCCGCTCTTCCGTCGTGCAGCATCGAGACCGCCTGGAGCTTCCAGCTCTTTGTCGCGGCGCTTCAGCCACGCCTTCGCTGTGGTCAGTCGATCAAAGCTCGACGACTCCTGGTGGACGATCCGACCCTTCGACTTTATAAGGATCTGTGCGCGATAGCTGACCGTGCCATCCTTCCGTTTGCGTTCGACGATTGAGCCCATTTCAGTAGTCCTCGACAAGATTTTGGTAGTCCTGAGGACTACCTATGGGGATGTATAGGCCCAAATATGCCAAAATGACACCAAATACGACCTAGTGAGATCTTCCATATATGACTGATTTATCAATACAAAAAGGGTTTCGCGACGCGCATCGCCTCAGCGTTGCGCCGATGATGGATTGGACGGATCGCCATTGCCGCTATTTTCACCGGCTGATGACGCGCCATGCGATGCTTTATACGGAAATGGTCACAGCGCCTGCCATAATCCACGGCCCGCGCGACCGCCTTTTGGCCTATTCGACCGCCGAACATCCCATCGCCTTGCAGCTTGGCGGGTCCGATCCGCGCGAATTGGCGCAGGCCACGCGCCTTGCCCAACCCTTCGGATATGACGAAATCAACCTCAATGTTGGTTGCCCCTCGGACCGTGTCCAATCAGGCTGTTTTGGCGCGGTGCTGATGGAGCGCCCGTCACTGGTGGCAGATTGTGTGGCCGCAATGCAGGCGGAAGCCCGTGTTCCCGTAACAGTGAAATGCCGGATCGGGGTGGATGACGACGACCCCGAAACCGTCTTGCCGCGGTTCTTGGAAACCGTGGCGGGCGCGGGCGTTCAGCATTTTATCATCCACGCCCGCAAAGCATGGCTCAAAGGCCTGTCGCCCAAGGAAAACCGCGAAATTCCGCCGCTGGATTACGGGTTAGTCCTGCGAATGAAGCAACAATTCCCCGACCTCACCATTTGCATCAACGGCGGCATCGCCTCGCTTGATCTGGCGCAGGATCTGTTGGGGCAGGGGCTTGACGGGGTGATGATCGGGCGTGCGGCGTACCATGACCCGGTCTCGGTTTTGCTTGGCGCAGATGCGCTCTGGCCTGCGGCTGCGCAAGATGCCCCCACCCAAACCGCCATGGATGTCGCCGCCAAGATGCGCCCCTATATTGCCGATCATCTGGCCGCAGGTGGCCGCTTGCACCAGATCACCCGCCATATGTTGGGCCTGTTTCACGGCCGCCCCGGCGCACGGGCCTGGCGGCGGGTGCTGTCCGAAGGGGCAAGCCGCGACGGCGCGGGCCTTGATGTCTATAACGCGGCGCTGGCCGAATTGGACATGGCCGCCGCAGCGCAATAGCCCCGACCCTCTGGCGCAGGCCTGCAAGCCGCGCTATGCACAACAAACCCACCCCATAAGGCTGCACACCATGCCCGATATCGCAACCCTGCTTCCGATGATTGCACTTTTAATGGCCATTGGTGCTTTTGCCGGTGTGATTGCCGGATTGTTGGGGGTTGGTGGCGGGATTGTCCTTGTGCCTGCGTTCTTTTACGCCTTTTCCCATCTGGGTTACGGCGGGCCGGAATTGATGCAGGTCTGCCTTGCCACCTCGCTGGCCACGATCATCGTCACCTCGGCCCGGTCGGTCATGGCGCATAACAAAAAAGGCGCTGTCGATTGGGACGTGCTGCGCGGCTGGTGGCCTTATATCGGGTCCGGCGCGGTTGTCGGTATGCTTGTTGCATCATCGCTGCGCACGCCAACCTTGCAAATCATCTTTGGCGTGCTGGCCCTTTGCGCGGGGCTTTACATGGCCTTTGGCAAATCGCATTGGCGGCTGGGCCAATCCATGCCTACAGGGCCAAAACGTGGCGGCATCGGGGCGGCGGTCGGGTTTTTCTCGGTGTTGATGGGCATTGGCGGCGGCTCGTTCGGCGTTCCAACCATGAGCCTTTATAACATGCCGATCCACCGCGCCGTGGCGACAGCGGCAGGCTTTGGCATCATCATCGCGGTGCCCTCGGTGATCGGGTTCTTGCTGGTCGATATCGCCAACCCGCCACCCTATACGATTGGCGCTGTGAACCTTCCGGCCTTTGGCCTGACCATCGCCATGACCCTGCTCACCGCACCCATCGGCGTGAAACTGGCCCATACGATGGACCCGGCCCCGCTCAAACGCATCTTTGCGATTTTTATCACTCTGGTCGCGCTGAACATGCTGCGCAAAGTGATCTTTGGTTAAAGGTTACAGCCCGCGCCCGCTGCGCCCGCCACGCCGTTTGGTCAAACCCTTGGCCCGCGCGGGCAGCTCGGCCATCACCTCGCGGCGCACCTCGGGCGTCATCCTCGACCACTGCGTGATCTCGTCAATCGACCGGTAACAGCCCACACACAGCCGCGCCTCGGGGTGGATCACGCACAGCTTGACGCAGGGGCTCTCCACCTCGTCGCGTTTCCAGATATCATCCAAGGCTTGCGCTCCGCTTGATATGCGCCAACCTGTCCAGCGCCCCTTGCAAGATATAGCCCGCCGCCACATGGTCGATCAGCTCTTTGCGACGTTTGCGCGACATATCCGCCTCAAGCATCGCGCGCTCGGCGGCCACCGTGGACAGGCGCTCATCCCAATAGACCAAAGGCAAAGGCGTCAGCCGTGCCAGATTGCGCGCAAAAGCCCGTGTGGCCTGCACGCGCGGCCCCTCTGACCCATCCATATTGCGCGGTAGGCCCAAAACCAGACCCACCACCTCACGCTCGGCCAAAACCTTGATCAGCGCCTCGGCATCCAGCGTAAACTTGACCCGCCGAATGGTCAGCGTTGGCGTGGCCACCCCGCGCAACCGGTCGGAAATGGCCACGCCAATAGTCTTATCGCCAAAATCAAGGCCCGCAAGCGACCCCATCGCGGGCAACACAGAGACGAAATCCTCCATCAGCTCATATTGGCTGGCAGGTTGGTTCGCAGGTTGGCTCACTGGCTGGTTCACTGGCCCACTCCGGCCTCAACCGCCGCCTGCCTCAGCCCGCTCAGCTCTACCGTGCGACCCGCAAATGTCTTTTGCGCCTCGGCGTAAATCGCGGCGGCGCGGTCCTTTTCACCCAGATTGGCCAGCGCGGTAATCAACCGCGCCCATTCCTCGGCGCTGCCGCCTTCGGTTGCCAAACGGTCGTTCAATCCTTCGACCATGCCACGGATCATCGCTTGGCGCTCTTCAGGGCTCATATCCTGTGCAGCGGCCACGGCGTCGGCATCCGGGCCGGGCAGGGCAGGGGCCATAGACGCGGCAGGCGGCTGATATTTCACCCCAGCGACCTCTGCCAAGGCCACCATCCGCGCGGCCACTTCGGCGCGCCACGGGCTGTCGGCTGGGGCCGTGTCCTGCAACCTTTTCCAATACGCAAAGGCAAGGTCGTAACGCCCGACCTGCATGTTCACGATGCCGGTGAAAAACAGCGCGGTGTCATTATCGGGGCTGCGCGCCAACACAGATTGAAACAACGCCTCGGCCTCGGGCGAAACCTGCCCATCGGCCGCTTGCACCATCAAGGTCGCTTGGGTCAACAGGTCGGCATCCGTGGCCTCGGCCCCTTTAATCGCCAACACCCGTTCCTGCGCACGGTAGGCCGCCGTCAGGTTGCCCAAATTCGCCTCGTTGCGCGCGAGCAACATCTGGCCTTGCAAATCATCGGGGCGGTTGGCCACCGCCGCGCGCAGCTTCTCTACCAGTTCCACAAAGGCCGGATCCACCGCTTCCAATGCAGGGCGGGCCGGCAACGCGGCCTCAAGCACCGCTTGATCGCGCCGCTCGGCGCGCCGCTCTTCGGCAATGATAATCCGCGCCTTCAACGGCAAATCGCCATACCCCGGTTGCCCCAGCCAGGCATAGCCCCCAAAACCCGCCGCAAGCACCAAGGCCACCGTGCCCAACACCCAAACCGAACGCGGCCCGCTTTTGCTGACCTCGGCCACGGCCTCCACCCGGTCCGTCGCCAGCAACCGCCGCGCCACTTCCGACCGCAGCCGCTTGATCTCGTCCTCGGCAATTATACCACGGGCCTGATCCCGCTCGATCTCAGCCAATTGGTCGCGATAAACCCTTTGGTCAAACGCCTCTGGGGCCAGCGTGCTGTCAACGTTTTGGCGAATGGCACGCAGCAAGATCACGGCAACTGCCAGCGTGATAATCCCTGCTGCTGTCCAAAATATGATGTCCATCGCGTGAAACCTGCCTTTTGTTATACTCCTCTCCCCATGTAATACCTCTTGCGCATGGGCAAAAGCCTTAATGCGGAATTGGTTTGAGACGTCTGGCCGCACCCTGAACCCGCCCTATATCCAGCCTCAACCTGCGCAATGTCGCAATTATCACCATTGTGCCGCTGGTGGGTGCGGATATATCTGGGACCCGTATCAAAAGGCAGGTAACAACCCGGCCCAATGCCCGCCTGTAAGACCGCCGAAATGGAGTGCCGCGCATGAGACGCTATTCAGTTTTCGCCATCGCCCGTGAGGCGCTTCGCCATCATACCGGCTGGGAACGGGCATGGGCCTCGCCCACCCCCAAAGCCTCCTATGATGCGATCATCATCGGGGCGGGCGGCCACGGTCTTGCAACCGCTTATTATCTGGGCAAAAATTACGGCATCACCAATGTCGCGGTGATCGAAAAGGGCTGGCTTGGCGGCGGCAACACAGGCCGCAACACCACGATCATCCGCTCGAACTACCTCCAAGATCCCTCCGCCGCGATCTATGAAAAGGCGCGGTCCTTGTATGAAACCATGTCCCAGGACCTGAACTACAACGTCATGTTTTCGCCTCGTGGGGTCATCATGCTGGCCCAAACGCATCACGAGGTGCGTGGCTATCTGCGTACCGCGCACGCCAACGCCCTGCAAGGCGTGGAAACCAAATATATCGACGCGGCAAAGGTCAAAGAACTGGTGCCGATCATCAACATCGACGGCCCGCGCTACCCCGTGCTCGGCGGCCTTTGGCAACCGCGCGGCGGCACTGCGCGCCATGACGCTGTGGCTTGGGGCTATGCCCGCGCCTGCTCCGACATGGGCATGGACATCATCCAGCAATGCGAGGTCAAAGGCGTGCGTTCTGAGGGCGGCAAAGTCATCGGCGTCGACACCACCAAAGGCTATATCGGCACCAAAAAACTCGGCATCGTCGTCGCAGGCCATTCCGGACAAGTCGCTGATATGGCAGGGTTTCGCCTGCCGGTCGAGGCCGTGGCGCTGCAAGCGCTGGTGTCCGAACCCATCAAACCCTGCATGGATGTGGTCGTCATGGCCAACACCGTCCACGGCTATATGTCGCAATCGGACAAGGGCGAAATGGTCATCGGCGGCGGCACTGACGGCTTTAACAACTACACCCAACGCGGCTCCTTCCACCATATCGAGGAAACGCTGCGCGCATTGGTCGAAACTTTCCCCATGATCTCGCGCCTCAAAATGCTGCGCCAATGGGGTGGCATCGTGGACATGACCGGCGACCGCTCGCCCCTCATCTCCAAAACCCCGCTCGGCAACACGTTCATCAACTGCGGATGGGGCACCGGCGGCTTCAAGGCCATCCCGGGTTCCGGCTGGGCTATGGCCGAACTGATGGCACGCGGCGAACCCGGCCCCTTGGCCGCCGCCTTCTCGATGGACCGCTTCAAGGAAGGCCGCTTCATCGACGAATCCGTCGCGGCAGGGGTGGCGCATTGATGCCCGTATCCCTTCAATCCCCCGCCCTCTGCTTTCTTTTCGGCACAAATATCCACGGGGGGTCCGGGGGGCAGTCAGCCCCCCGGCCTTTCCGCAATCGCGAGGCCTCAATATGCTGACCCTTCAATGCCCCTATTGCGGCGTGCAAGCCGATGAAACCGAACTCAGCCCCGGATACGAGGCACATCTGAAACGCTACGGGCCCGACTCGACGCCTGAAGAATTCGAATCCTACATGTTCGCCCGCAAAAACCCCAAAGGCGTGCATTTCGAACGCTGGCGCCATGCTTACGGCTGCGGCAAATGGTTCTTGGCGGCACGTGACACCAACACGCTCGAAGTGTTCGGCACCTATCCAGCCCAAAGCACCGAACCCCCTGCCGACCTACAGGCCAAAATCAAACAGAAACGACCAGATTGGGAGGGCTACAAATGAGCACACGTCTCGCCACGGGCGGCCGCCTGATCGACCGCTCCACCCGCGCGGAATTTACCTTTAACGGCAAGCGTATGATTGGCCATGCAGGCGACACGCTTGCCTCGGCCCTTCTGGCCAATGACCAAATGCTTGTGGGTCGCTCGTTCAAATACCACCGCCCGCGCGGCATCATCGCGGCTGGCCCCGAGGAACCGAATGCCTTGGTCAATCTGGGTCGCGGCGACCGCGTGGAACCGAACCAGCGCGCCACCACGACCGAACTGTTCGCAGGTCTTGAATCCAGCAGCCAGAACCACTGGCCCAGCTTGGAATTTGACGTGGGCGTGGTCAACAACAGCCTCGCGCGCTTCCTGCCGGGCGGTTTTTATTACAAAACCTTCATCCACCCGCGCGCGGCGTGGAAACACCTGTTTGAACCCATCATCCGCCAATCCGCAGGCCTTGGCCCCGCACCCAAAGAAGGCGATGCCGACCGCTACGAACATGTCTACGCTTTCTGCGATCTTTTGATTATTGGTGGCGGCATCGCGGGTCTGCAAGCAGCCTTGACCGCTGGCCAAGCAGGCAAGCGCGTGATGCTTCTTGAACAAACCGCCCATTGGGGTGGCCGCGCGGTGGTCGATGGCGACACGGTCGAAGATGAGGCCGCCGAAGACTGGGTCAAATCCGCCGTTGATGCCCTGAAAACCATGAAAAACGTCACCCTGCGCACCCGCTGCATGGGGGCAGGCGTCTACGATCACGGCTATGTCTTGGCGAACGAACGTGTGGCCGATCACACCCCCATGGATGGCCGCCCGAAACAACGCCTTTGGCGGATCCGCGCGGGCCATATCATCACCGCGACAGGGGCGATTGAGCGCCCGCTGTCCTTTGCCGGCAATGATATTCCGGGCGTCATGCTCGCCGCATCCGTTCGCGATTATGTCGTAAACTTTGCCGTCTCGCCAGGCGACCGCACTGTCGTTGTGACCAATAACGACGATGCCTATCTCACAGCAATCGCGCTGGTCGAGGCTGGGTTGTCCGTCCCCGTCATCCTTGATGCCCGCGCCGATGTGACAGGCGATCTGCCAGCCCGCGCCCGCGCGATGGGCATTCGGGTCGAGGCTGGTCGCGGTATCGCAAAGGTCAAAGGTGGCAAGCGTGTGACTGGTGTGCAGGTTTGCCTGCAAGCCGGTGAAGGTGCCGTGATGGAAGACATCGCCTGCGAAGCCGTCGCCATGTCGGGCGGCTGGTCTCCGGTCGTGCACCTGTGGTCGCATTGCGGCGGCAAGCTGACATGGTCCGATACCCTTTCAGCCTTTATCCCCGATCCTGCCCGTCCACCCCTTAATCATGATGGTGCGGCGATGGTTACCTGCGTCGGGGCTGCCGCTGGTATCTATGATCCCGCCGAAATTGTGCGTACAGCTGTACATACGGATGGCATACAGGAAACAGACGCAAAACAGACAGGCAATATCGCCCCGATCTGGGTCATGCCACAAGGCGCGCCGATCGCGTTGCGCTCCAAAATGTGGCTCGATTATCAGAACGATGTCAAAGTGTCCGATGTCCAACTCGCCGCCCGTGAAGGCTACGAATCCGTCGAACATACCAAGCGCTACACCACGCTGGGCATGGCGACCGATCAGGGAAAACTCAGCAATATCAACGGCCTTGCGGTGCTTTCTCAGGCGTTGAATATGGATATTCCCCAAGTCGGCACCACCACCTTCCGCCCCCCCTATACCCCCGTCACCATCGGGGCCTTGGCGGGCGAGGCGCGGGGCGATGTGTTCCAACCTCTTCGCCGCACCCCACTGCATGAATGGCATGATAAATCAGGGGCTTACTGGGAACCCGTGGGCCATTGGCGCCGCCCTTACTGCTACACCCGCGGCGCGGAAACCCATGCGGAATCTGTGGTGCGCGAGGTGAACAACACCCGCGAAAACCTCGGTTTGCTTGATGCCTCGACCCTCGGCAAAATCATCGTCAAAGGCCCCGATGCGGGCCGCTTCCTTGACATGTTGTACACCAATATGATGTCCAATCTGGCCGTCGGCAAATGCCGTTACGGTTTGATGTGCAACGAACAAGGGTTCCTGTCGGATGACGGCGTCGTCGCGCGGATTGATGAAGATACATGGCTATGCCACACCACATCGGGCGGCGCGGACCGTATCCACGGCTGGATGGAAGACTGGCTGCAATGCGAATGGTGGGATTGGAAAGTCTATACTGCCAACGTGACCGAGCAATATGCGCAAATCGCCGTGGTTGGCCCTAACGCACGGAAATTACTTGAAAAAATTGGCGGCATGGATGTCTCGAAAGAGGCGCTTCCGTTCATGCAATTCGCCGATGGCACGCTTGGCGGCTTCCCCGTTCGCGCCTATCGGATCAGCTTTTCGGGCGAATTGTCCTATGAAATCGCCGTGCCCGCCAGCATGGGCGCCTCGTTCTGGGAATTGCTGCATGCGGAAGGTGCCGCGTTTGGCGCGATGCCTTACGGCACCGAATGCCTGCACGTGTTGCGCGCCGAAAAGGGCTTTATCATGATCGGCGATGAAACCGACGGCACCGTGACGCCCCTCGATCTTGGCCTCGCTTGGGCCGTGTCGAAAAAGAAAGCCGACTTCCTTGGCAAACGCGGGATGGACCGTAATTACCTGTCCGATCCCGACCGTTGGCAGCTTGTGGGTCTTGAAACACTGGACGGGTCGGTCATTCCGGACGGGTCTTATGCGGTGGCGGCAGGCAGCAATGAAAACGGCCAACGCAACACCGAAGGTCGTGTAACATCAACCTATTACAGCCCGACCTTAAAGCGCGGGATCGCAATGGGCTTGGTCAAACACGGTCCCAAACGGATGGGCGAAGTGGTGGAAATGAACAAGATCGACGGCAGCACCGTGCAGGCGCGCATTGTCGATCCGGTGTTCTTTGACAAAGCAGGAGACAAGCAAAATGCATGATCCGGTAAGCGCCCTGAACGGGCAAACCTTTGACGGTTTTGCAAAAATTCGTGAAATCGGGCCACTGGGTATGATCACCCTGCGCTGTGATCTGGCCGAAAAACCCTTGGCCGCTGCGTTGAAAAAGCTGGGCCTGTCGGTTCCAGCGCCCCGCCGCATTGTGCAAAAGGATGGGTGGTCTGCGGGCTGGATGTCACCGGATGAATTGTTGATTATTCTTCCTTATGCGCAGGTCACGGATACTTTAGAAACCTTGCGCAACGCATTGGCCAAAATACACTTTCTGGTCGCAGACGTCTCAGATGCTCGTGCGGTATTCCGGATAGAAGGCGACAAGGCAGGGCAGGTCTTGGCCAAACTCTGCCCCGTCGATTTGACCACGATGGAGCCGAACGAGCTCCGCCGCACCCGTGCCGCCCAAGTCGCCGCCGCCTTTTGGGCCGAAGGCAACGGCTACACGCTGGTCAGCTTTCGGTCGGTTGCGGGCTATGTGATGGGGGTGTTGTCCCTGTCGGCCACCAATGGGTCCGAATTGACAGGCGCGTGACGGAACCAAACTGGCGCGTATCTGGTTTGCAAGGGGCGGCAGGCGCACTATCTCTTTCGTAAGGCTTGGGGCGCGGTGGCCCTTCGCCCCTTGACGTTGGGCCAGCATCGTTCCTTATTGGCCCCCAATGAAACCAAAAGCAGGAGTTACCCCATGGCTTTTACCCTTCCAGATCTTCCGTATGCACATGACGCCTTGGCAGCCCACGGCATGTCTGCCGAGACGTTCGAGTATCACCACGACATCCACCACAAGGCCTATGTCGACAACGGCAACAAGCTGATTGCCGGCACCGAGTGGGAAGGCAAGTCGGTCGAAGAGATTATCACCGGCACCTATGCCGCTGGTTCTGTTGCACAAAATGGTATTTTCAATAATGCCAGCCAGCATTGGAACCACGCCCAGTTTTGGGAAATGATGGGGCCGGGCGGCAAGGCTATGCCGGGCGCGTTGGAAAAGGCGATCACCGAATCCTTCGGTTCGGTCCAAAAGTTCAAGGATGATTTCGCAGCCGCTGGCGCGGGTCAGTTCGGCTCGGGTTGGGCATGGCTGGTCAAGGACAAAGACGGCAGTCTGAAGGTCACGAAAACCGAAAACGGCGTGAACCCGTTGTGTTTTGGCCAAACCGCCTTGCTGGGCTGCGATGTGTGGGAACATTCCTATTACATCGATTTCCGCAACAAGCGCCCTGCCTATCTGACCAATTTCCTGGATAAGCTGGTGAATTGGGAAAACGTGGCCTCGCGCCTCTAACTCCTGTCCAGACCGCACAAAAAGACCTGCCGAGGAGCCCCTTGGCAGGTCTTTCCGTAACCGCAAAGGCCACAGAATGACCGAGACCCAAAAAGGCGTTGTCGCAATGATCTGCGCCTGTGTGGTTTGGGGGCTGTCGCCGCTTTATTACAAACTCCTCTCGCACGTCCCCGCGCTTGAGGTTCTGAGCCACCGCACCCTTTGGTCGGTGGTATTTTTCGTGGTGCTGTTGATGGTTCAAGGCCGCCTGTCTTGGGTCCGCCCGCTGCTCTGGGGCCGGACAGGGCTGATCACGGCGCTGGCGGCATTGATGATGTCGCTCAACTGGTTCTTCTTTATCTTTTCCGTCCAAAATGGCCATACGGTCGAAGCGAGTTTGGGCTTTTATATCTTTCCTTTGGCGGCGGTCGCGATCGGGGTGCTGGGCTTTGGCGAACGGCTGCGCGTGGGTCAAATTCTGTCGATCCTGTTGGCGCTGGGGGCCGTGGTCACACTTGCCGTGGGCCTTGGCGTGACACCTTGGATCGCGCTTATCCTCGCCATCACCTTGGCGCTGTACGGGGCCGCCAAACGCTTTGTGCAAGCTGGCCCCGTGGTGTCTGTCGCGGCCGAGGTGATGATGGTTCTGCCCTTGGCCCTGATCTGGCTGTGGCTGGCCCATGCAGGCAAAACGCCAGTTTCTATGGGGCAGGACGGGCAGTTCGGGCGCGACCTTGCGATATCGGCGTTGTTGGTGTTTTCCGGCATTATGACCGCTACACCGTTGATTTTGTTTTCCTATGCCACCCGCCGCGTGGCGATGACCAGCATCGGTTTGATCCAATACCTCAACCCCACGCTCCAATTTTTCTGCGCCGTCTTGGTGTTTGCGGAACCCTTCACCGTCTGGCACAAGATCGCCTTTCCGTTGATATGGGCCGCCTTGGCGGTTTATTCGCTCGAGGCGTTGTGGCGTGAAAAATCCTTGCGCAACGCCACCCGCAAGGCAGGTGCATCGGTCACCACCTCGACATAACTGCGCATCGTTTCGTCGGCAAACCCTTGGGCGATTACATGGTCCAGCAAGGCCAACAATGGCTGCCAATAGCCCGCCACATCCAGCAGAAAAATCGGCTTGGCATGCAGGCCCAATTGCCGCCATGTCAGAACCTCGAAAAACTCGTCCAGCGATCCGCCACCACCGGGCAGTACGACGATGGCATCGCAGTTCATGAACATCACCTTTTTACGTTCGTGCATAGTTTCGGTCAGGATCAACTGGCCCAAATCCCGTTTGGCAATTTCGCGGTTTACCAGATGCATCGGCATCACACCCAATGTGTCGCCGCCCGCCGTTTTGGCCGCGCGCGCCACGTCGCCCATCAGCCCGATGTCACCGGCACCGTAGACCAGCCGCCAGCCTTCATCGGCGATCAATTGGCCGGTTTCGGTTGCTGCGGTCGTGTATTCGGGGCGCAAGCCCGACCGTGCGCCGCAGAAAACACAAATAGACTTGGTGGATGACATAGGGAATTCCGCAATAAAGGTTGCTTTACGCGGTGATATCGGGGTTCTTGTGAAAGGGGAAGTGTGCAGGCAAAGGGCAAGGATACGGGGATGGCTGGTTTCAAGGGCGCTGGCGGCAAGGCTCCTGCCATATTTGGTGGCGGTGCGGTTGCTTTGGGCTTGGCGATTGCTGTGCTGTATTTTTTGCCTGAACAGGAATTCGGGCCTGATACAGCCGCGCCAATGTCTAAAACCGCTCCCGCCCCTGCAACGGACCCTGCGCCAAGGGTGGTGCCACAAGGGGACGCGCAGGTTGCAAACCTTGGGCCCGACGCTGTCGATACCAAAGAAGCTGTGCCTCCGATGGCTCCCCGCTTTGACCTTGTTCGTATTGAAAAAGACGGATCTGCGTTGATCGCGGGGCAAGCTGCATCGGGCAGCGGGGTGTCCGTTCTTGTGGATGCGGCCATTGTTTCAACCGTGGTGGCGGATGGGGCGGGCGGCTTTGTGGCCTTGTTCGATTTGGCCCCCAGTCTCCAGCCACGCTTGTTGACCTTGCGGATGCGTTTGCCGGACGGGCAAGAGGTGGCATCCGAAGAACAGGTCATTCTGTCGCCAGATGATATCGTGCCGCCGGCTGTTGCCGATCTCGTTCCGGATGTCTTGGCCGCGGCGGCCTCCGGAAAAGCGCCCGAAACCGGCCCAGAAACCGCATCCGTTGCAGCGGCGACTATCGGCACAAATGCCATTGCTGCGGGCACAGCACTGGCCTCTGATACTGCCGTTGAAACGGCTGCCCCCCTAGCCATTCTGGTTGGGCCAGAAGGGGTGAAGGTTCTGCAAGACGCAACGGACGCCGATCCTGCAACGCGCCCGACAGTCAGCATCGATGCGATATCTTACACTGCATCTGGTGCGGTGCAATTGGGCGGTCGAGCGGTTGCCGGGGCTTTGGTGCGGCTGTATTTGAATGATGCATTCCTGACCGATTTTGCCGTAGGGCAAGATGGTGGATGGGGCGGCGTTTTGCCTGATGTCGCGGCGGGCATCTATACGTTGCGCGCGGATCAGATTGGTGCAGACGGCAAAGTCACGGCGCGGTTTGAAACCCCGTTCCAACGCGAAACCCGTCAGTCCTTGGCCGCGTTGTCCGCCCCACCTCCGGCACCCGTCGCCGCGACAACCGCCCCTGCAAACTCGGCGCCCGTCGCCGCCGAACCGGCCCCTATCACCCCGGCACAATCTGACACTGTCACAAGCCTTACGCCCCCATCCGCGGCCGCGCCTAACCTTGCGGAGGCCCCTGACCCTGCACCAGTGCCGCCCGCTCCCGTTTCGGTCACGGTTCAACCCGGCTTTACCCTTTGGGCCATTGCGCAGAACCAATTCGGCGATGGGGTGCAATATGTGCAGGTCTATGAGGCGAACAAAGACCGCATTCGCGACCCTGACCTCATCTATCCCGGACAGGTTTTCACCTTGCCTGACCCATCTGCTGCCGCGTCGCGCTAATCGCCCCTTGCCCTCTGGCCATTGCCTGCGTAGCGGATTAGGTAAGGTCCCAGATATATGAGGGACCGAATGCGCAGGACCACAAGTACCGTCACCAGTGCCGACGCCAGCAATACCGAAGCACCGGCAATGCAGACCATCCGCCGGGTTATCCCTTATCTGTGGCCAAGCGATGCGCCTTGGGTACGCCGCCGTGTGGTGATTGCCCTGTGCCTTTTGGTGATGTCCAAGATCATATCGGTCTCGACGCCGTTTTTCTATAAGGCGGCGGTGGATTCCTTGGCAGGCGAGGCCCCAAGCGCGAGTGCGTTGCTGATGTTTGGCGCGGTTGGCCTGACCATCGCTTACGGCGTGGCGCGGCTCAGTGCGGTGGCCTTTGGCGAATTGCGCGACGCGGTGTTTGTGCGGGTCGGTCAACGCGCCTTGCGCAAACTGGCACTAGAAACCTTCACCCATATTCACCGCTTGTCGATGCGCTATCACATCACGCGCAAAACGGGCGGGCTTAGCCGGATCATTGAACGTGGTGTCAAAGGCGTGGACTTTTTGCTCCGCTTTATGCTGTTTTCCATCGGGCCGTTGATTTTGGAACTGTCGATGGTGGCCGTGTTGTTTGCGGTGCTGTTTGGCTGGCAATACATGGTCGTCGTCGTGGTCACGATCACGCTTTATGTCATGTTCACCTTTAAGGTGACCGAATGGCGCGTGAAAATCCGCCGCCAGATGAACGACCAAGACACCGATGCCAACCAAAAGGCGATCGACAGTCTTTTGAACTTTGAAACCGTAAAATATTTCGGCGCTGAACTGCGTGAGGCAAACCGCTATGACGGCGCGATGCAGCAATATGAGGTGATGGCCGTCAAAACGGGGCAAAGCCTGTCGTTTTTGAACTTTGGCCAATCGCTGATCATTACCTCGGGCCTTGTGATCGTTATGGTCATGGCGGCGATGGGCGTGCAGCAAGGCATTCTGACCGTGGGCGATTTTGTTATGGTCAACGCCTATATGATCCAGATCACCATGCCGCTGAACTTTCTGGGCACGGTGTACCGCGAAATCCGGCAGGCCTTGGTCGATATGGGCGAAATGTTCGGCCTGCTTGGCCAACCGACCGAGGTGAAAGACAAGCCCGACGCGCCTGATTTGCAGATCAAGGGCGGTGAAGTGGTGTTTGACAATGTGGTGTTCGCCTATGACCGTGAACGCCCTATCCTGAAAGGGGTGTCGTTCACCGTGGCCCCCGGCCAGCGCATCGCCCTTGTCGGCCCGTCCGGTTCGGGCAAATCGACCGTGGGGCGCTTGTTGTTCCGGTTTTACGATGTCGTGGGCGGGGCTGTGCGTATTGATGGCCAAGACCTGCGCGACATTACCCAAGACAGCCTGCACGCCCAAATCGGCGTGGTGCCGCAAGACACCGTTCTGTTCAACGACACCGTGCGCTATAACATCGCGTATGGCCGCCCCGAGGCAACCGAGGCCGAGGTGATTGCCGCCGCGCGTGCTGCCAAAATCCATGAATTCATCCTGTCACTTCCCGATGGCTATGAAACCACTGTGGGCGAACGCGGTTTGAAACTGTCGGGCGGGGAAAAGCAGCGTGTGGGTATCGCCCGCACCTTGCTGAAAAACCCGCCGATTTTGTTGCTGGACGAGGCGACTTCTGCGCTGGATACCCAAACCGAACGCGATATCCAAGACAGCCTGCTTGCTATGGGCGAAGGACGTTCCGTGATCACTATCGCGCACCGTTTGTCGACCATCGCCGATGCCGATCAGATTATCGTGCTTGAGGCAGGCAATATTGTGGAACAAGGCACCCATGATCAGCTTTTGGCCAATAGCGGCCGCTATGCTGCGATGTGGGCGCGCCAATCGTCCGAGGAAGAAGAGGCCGCAGCAGGCGGCGCTGCACAGGCCATCTAACGCAAAAAAACGCGGCCCTTTGCATGGGGCCGCGCTTTTGATGTCACTATGTCAAATCCCTATAGCGTTTCGACTTTAACTTGACCCAGCATACATCACATAACGCGCCCCAATCTTTGATTTCAGGCAGCGTTATGTGGGCAAGGTTTAAGTCGAAAGGGGGTGCGGACGAAAACGTGGACCATCTTGGAGAAGTTCACGTATCGCTACGAAGAGCGAATGCGCGCGGTTGAGCTTTATATCAAGCGCGGCAAGCGCGTGCGGGCCACCATCCGTGAGTTGGGGTATCCATTGAAGAATGCCATGAAGGGCTGGCATCGAGACTATGAGCGTCGGCAGGATTTGCAGGTCCGTTCAGTGCCGCGCCCGCCCAAATTCTCGGCGGCACAAAGGCGGGTGGCGGTAGAGCATTATGCCAGCCAAGGGCGCTGCATTTCATGGACGCTGCGGGCCTTAGGCTATCCAGGCCGGGCCACGCTGACTGCTTGGGTGCGCGAGGCCTTTCCCGAGGCCGGGACGGTTTCCACCGAGGCATATGGAGGAGGAAATCACTCTGACGCGTGAGGAAAGCTGCTGTGGTTGGACTTTATAGTCATCAAGAAAATGCGCAGGCTTTGGCAGAAAAGGTCGGAGTTAGCAGGCCAACGCTGTATGCTTGGAAAAATCAACTCCTTGGCCCAGTTCCTTGGCCCAGATCTTTGGTCCGGAGGCTCCTGCCACGATGAAACGCCAGAAAAGTGCATCCTTGGTTCCAGAGGCCGAAGAATTGGAATGTCAACGTGAAGCCCTGCTGTGCTGCATCCGCGAACTCCAGATTGAGCATGATTTGCTCAAGACAGCGCGTGAACTGATAAAAAAGGATCTTGGCGGCGATCTGCAGGGCCAGTGTTAAGTGTCACGGGGCAATCGGGAAAAGACCATGCTGATCGTCGCCCTAAAAAATCGGTATAAAGCACCGGCGCTGTTGGCCCGGCTGGGTCTCGCGCGGAGTTCTTACTTCTACCACCGGCTCGTATCACACTGGAAGATAAGTATCTTCCCGTGCGCCACGCCATGAAGGAGGCCT
This sequence comes from Pseudorhodobacter ferrugineus DSM 5888, assembly GCF_000420745.1. Classification (GTDB taxonomy): domain Bacteria; phylum Pseudomonadota; class Alphaproteobacteria; order Rhodobacterales; family Rhodobacteraceae; genus Pseudorhodobacter; species Pseudorhodobacter ferrugineus. The sequence continues at coordinate 60,793 of NZ_ATVN01000012.1, read as the reverse complement.
TGTGAGCGCAACCATCGCGGCTTGGGCTACCGTCGCCTCAGAGCCTCTATGACGCGGCACTCCATCTCGATCTCCGAGAAAGTGGTGCGGCGCCTGATGAAATGGTGCGCTTTGATCGTCCCAAAGCCCAAGCGGCGGCGTTACAGCTCATACTTGGGAAAGATTAGCCCCGCGCCGGGGAACATCATCAACCGTGACTTCCAGGCTTCCGCGCCCAATGAGAAATGGCTGACAGACATCATCGAGTTCCACATCCGCGCTGGAAAGGTGTATCTTTCTCCTATCATCGATTGTCTCAAAGGCCTCGTCATCAGTTGGGCCATCGGGATTAAACCGGACACCGACCTAGCAAACACCATGCTTGATGCAGCGGTTGAGACTATCGCTTACAGCGAAGTGCTACCCATAATCCACAGCGATCGCGGAGGCCACTATCGCTGGCCTGGCTGGCTGGAACGTATCGACGCAGCAAAGCTCGTCCGTTCGATGTCACGAAAGGCGAGCTCGCAAGACAATGCCGCATCTGAAGGCGTCTTCGGGCGCCTGACGACCGAGTTCTTCTATCCTCGTGATTGGCGGGCCCTCACCGCAGCCCAGTTTATTGACGAGGTTGACGCCTACATGCGCTGGTATAACGAAACACGCATCAAGATGTCCCTTGGTGGTCGAAGCCCAATCGAATACGTAAAAGCCTCGGCCTAATGCCGTGAAAACAGTCCAAGTTTTCGTCCGCACCCCCAAACGCTTTAGCGGCCAATGGGTGTCAGGGTGATTTGGTTCACCGTCAAGTTTTGACCACCGATCACATTGGCAATTGTCATGTCGTTGAACAGAACCAGCGTGCCTGTGTTGTCGGCGTTTTGCATCAGACTGATCACCGGCAAAATCTCTGCACCCAAAGCGTCACGCACGGGTTGATAGGTGATTTCAACACTATCACCGGCGGCATAGTCGTTCACTTGTGCCACCTCGGTCAGGTCGGTGCGGCTATGGTCGATCACAAATTCATCATCGCCCGCGCCGCCGACACCAACATCACCGGGGCCAAGGAACAAACGGTCATTGCCATCGCCGCCAACCAGCGTGTCGATACCGTCAACCACGGTCGATCCTTCGGCCGTTGAAAGACCTGGTGCCAAACCATACAGCACGTCATCGCCCGCGCCACCAAACAGCAAATCGGTCCCCGATCCGCCGCTCAGCACGTCATCATCCTCTTCGCCGTACAAAATATCATTGCCGCCGTTGCCGGTCAGCGTGTCATCGCCCGCGCCGCCATACACCGTGTCAAACCCGATGCCGCTATCAATTGAATCATCGCCATCCCCGCCATACGCAAGGTCGCGGCCATCGCGCAGGGTCATGGTATCGTTGCCCGCACCGCCCTCGACATAGTCGTTGCCATCGCTGCCGTCCAAGCTGTCATTGCCACCGTTCAAAAACCACGCCAGCACCTCTTCATCACCAGCGTTCAGCGTGTCATCGCCTTCGGTGCCAGTCACCACATTTGAATACAGCGAGGCATCAAACTCTCCCGGTACGGCTACGTCCTCATCGGGCGTTTCCTCCACGGGTGTTTCGTCAACAGGTGCTGCATCCGCGTCCGAGTCGTCATTGGTGAAAAGCCCAAGATCAAGACCCAAGGTGGTCAGAAACAGCAGAACAAAGGGTGCAATGACAGGATCCATTGGGGCTCGGCCTTCTGAGGAACAGTGACGATTGTTTCTCAGTACATATCAATAAAGATTAAAATGCGGCAGGCATGGGGCATGTCTATGGCCGTAGAGCGGGGCCGGATAAACGGGAGGGCGACCGTGCCGCCCCCCCGCCTGTCGTTATTCCGCGGCCCGCAGTGGCGGGTTTGGCACCCCTTGTATCGGCGTCTCGCCGTGTTTATTGTCTTGCACCCTGTTGGGTGCAGCCCCTGCCTCGTCCGCATCTTCCCAGATTATGACGGGCGATACGAGCTTGCTTGCGGCGCGGTTCACCGCAATGTCACGCGCCGCTGCACTGCCCGCCCCGCTGGACAAGGCAGACAGAACGGCAAAGCTACGATAGGCCCCAACCCCGAACCATACCCGCAGCGCCAACAGGGCAGGGGTAAAGATCAGGGTCAACACAGTCGCAATCCCAAGGCCGAACACTACGGCCGTGGCCAGCTGTTTCCACCAAAGTGCTGTCGGACTGTCGATGCTGTAGCCACCGCCGATGAAATCAAGGCTAAGGCCAAACATCATCGGCGCAAGCCCTGCCATCGTGGTGATCGTGGTCAGCAGCACGGGGCGGATACGCTGTTCGGCGGTGCGGATAATCGCCTCGATGCGTGGCATGTAGCGGCTGAACTCTTGATAGGTGTCGATCAGCACAATGTTGTTGTTCACCACAATCCCCGCCAGCGCCACAATCCCTGTGCCGGTCATGATGATGCTGAAGGTCTGGTCCATTACCAACATTCCGATCAGCACGCCTGTAGTGGATAACACCACCGCGATCAGCACCAGAAACGCGTTGTAAAAGCTGTTGAACTGCGCCAGCAGAATGATGAACATCAACCCCAACGCGCCCGCAAAGGCCTTGGACAGGAACGCGCCGCTTTCGGCCTGATCCTCTTGGTCGCCGGTCCATTCCCATTCCACACCTGCGGGCAGGGGCTGGGTGTCGGTCAGCCATTCCGTCAGCACCGCAATTCGTTCGTTCGCGTTGATCGGTTCGAAAACAATTTTGCTCCGGTCAATGCCATCCAACGGTTTAACCATATCTACCACGGCATAGCCGTAGTCGCCGCCCTGCAAATCCTGCGGTGTGGTAGAGTTTGCGTCGCGCACCTTTGCAGTGCCGATCACCGCCAAGCTGCCATCGGGCATCTGTTCCTTTAGCTGGACAAACCCAGGTGTCACGTCGGCCTTGATGTCATAATACCGCGTTTGGTCTACGCGGTCGATCCGCCCCAGCTTTTGCACAGGGGTGCGGGTGATAAAGTTGGACAAGGGCACCAAACCGTCGCGGGTCCGCACCTTGAGCGTGTCCAGCGTCGACAAAACGCGGTCCGCCTCGGGCAGCCGCACGCGGATCTCGATTTCTTCGTCCGAGCTGTCAACGCGCATCGTGTCCAGCAAAACCCCGCGCGTAACCAGCTGCACCATGCCGCCCACAGTCGCCACATCGGCGCCAAAACGCCCTGCCTTTTCCACGTCCACGTCGATCTGCCAATCAATTCCTGGCAGGGGGCGCGTGTCCTCGATGCCAAAGACCGAGGGCATGGTTTCAATCTTGGCACGGGCAATGGCCACAGCATCGGCCAGCGCGCCGAAATCATCGCCTTTCAGGCGCAAATGGATCGGCTTGCCCGATGCAGGCCCACGGCTTTGACTAAGGGATTCGGTCTGAATGCCTGGCAGTTCAGCCAATTTCGCCATGATCCGTTCCATCACCAGATCGCCGTCCAGTTCGGGGATATCGGCGCGGTCGGCCCAAGGGATCATTTCGACCTGCACTTGCCCAATCGTGTCCAACGGGGCCAGCGCACCACCGTTGTTGGAATTGAGGCCCCCCGCACCGGCAAAGGCAAAAGCGCTTTCTACCCCGTCCGTCGCCAGAATAATCTCCTCGGCCTGCCGCAGCAGCACGTCCTTTTCGGCTAGCGACAGGTTGCCCCGCGCGCGCACATAGACAATCGCCTGTTCGGTTTCCGATTCCACAAAGAACTCTACCCCTTTGGAATGGGTCCCAAAATAGCTGAAGGTAAAACCGACCACCGCCAACACGGCCACAATCGACACCACAGGCATCACCGGATTGCCCGCGATCGCCTTGGTGAAATAGCCAAAGGGCGTGCGCCGATAGGCCCCTTTGATCGCCCGTGGTTTGCGTTCAATATGGGCGGCGGTCATGGTGATAGAGGTCAGCGCAGCGCCCAGCAAAAACAGCAAAGCCCCCGGCACAACCGCCATAATCCCCGAAGGGGCAGCCGCGCCCAACAAATAGGACGGGTTCAACACCTGCATCGCGCCCAGAAAGATCATGTACATCGACGGCACAACCAACGCGGCGCGCAGCCACCATGGCAGGGGCTTTAGCAGCTTGGCGGCCCCATCAAACTTGCGGCTGATCCGGCCCGAAACGCCGCCCAAAACCGGCAAATACACCAGCGCCACGATAAGGCTGGCCGACAGAACAAAGATCAGCGTGACAGGCAACATCCCCATAAACTGCCCTGGCACACCTGGCCAAAACAGCATCGGCAAAAACGCACAAAGCGTGGTCGCGGTGGATGACACCACAGGCCAGAACATCCGCTTGGCGGCTTCGGTATAGGCGGCCATCGGGCCGGACCCTTCGGAAATGCGCGTGTCGGCGTATTCCACCACCACAATCGCGCCATCGACCAACATGCCAACGGCCAAAATCAGCCCGAACATCACAATGTTGGACACTGTAATCCCCATCACCGCCAGCAATACAAAACACAGCAAGAATGAGGTCGGAATAGCAAATCCAACCAGCAGCGCCGACCGTGTGCCAAGGGACGCCAGAACCACAATCATCACCAGCGCAATCGCGGTCAAAACCGACCCTTCCAGCTGGCTGACCATGCTTTCCACTTGGCTCGACTGGTCCAGCGACGCTTGCACTTGCACCGCCTCACGCAGTTCCGGCGGCCAGCTGGCGCGCTCCAACTCGACCTGACGGCGCACCTCGGCAGTGGTGTCGATCAGGTTGAAGCCTTTGCGTTTCACGACCTGCACAGCCACCGTGGTTTCGCCGTTAAACCGCGCCGTCCCCAAACGGTCCTCGAATGTCAGGCGAATATCGGCCAATTCGCCCAGCGTCACCACGCGGTCGCCGTTCACCTTGACCGGCAGCGCGTAAACCTGCGCGGGCGTCTTGAACGACGACGGGATTTTCACCGCATAGGCGCCGTTCGCCGTTTCCACCTCACCCGCCGCGATCAGCTGGTTGTTGTTGCGCACCACCGAAATCAGCTCGGCCGCGGTGACGTTATAGGCCTCAAGGCGCAACGGGTCGATCACCACCTCCAGCATCTCGTCACGGTGGCCCGCAAGTTCCGCCTTTAGCACGGCATCCATGCCCTCAATCCGATCCTGCATCGACTTGGCCGCGCGCAGCAAGGTGCGTTCGGGCACCTGCCCCGACAGGGCTACGATGATGATCGGAAATTCGGAAAAGTTGATTTCGTTGATCGAATATTTGTCAGCCCCCGCCGGAAACTTGCCTTCGGCGGTGTTCATCTTGTCGCGCACATCGGCGATGATCTTGGTCTTGTCCCAGCCAAATTCAAACTCCAGCGCCACGCCGCCATAGTTTTCCGATGCTGTGCCCGACATCTTTTTCAAACCATCAAGGCCGGACAGTTCGGTTTCCATCACCTTGACCAGCAAGGTTTCACTGTCAGCCGCCGAAATACCGGGGAAGGGGACAGAGACAAACAGCGCCGGAATTTCAATATCCGGTTCGCCCTCTTTGGGCAGGGAATAATAGGCAAAGCTGCCGACCAGCAGCGATAGGACCACAAAGGCCACAACCATGCGGGCGCGGTTGGCGGCCCAGTCGATGATACCGATCATTGGCCCACATCCTTATAGGTCGGGGTCACGGCGACACCGTCGATCACAAATTCTTGGCCCACCACGATCACATCCACCGTTTCGGGCAAGCCTTCCAGCCAGACCCCGTCCACCGTGTCGCGCTGCAAGGTCACCGGCATAAATTCAGCGCGCATTTCGGCATTGACCACTCGAATGCCCAAGCGACCATTGTCATCCAGCGTCAGCGCCGAGGCAGGCAGCAAATGTGCGGGTTTTCCCGCGGTGCCAATCATCAATTCAGCGGTTTGACCGTCCCGAATGTTCAAACCTTCATTGCCAACGGTCACTTCGACCCGAAAGGTGCGGGTCAACGGATCGGCAGACCGCGACAGGAACGTCACGCGCCCAACCGTCTCGCCCCCCGATGCCAGCCGCGCCTGCGCCATCGCGCCCACGCTCACTTTATCTACATCGGATTCGGCCAAAAATCCCACCAGTTTGATCGGGTCTAACTGGATCACCGTGGCGCAAGACGCACCGGGTTGTAGCAATGCGCCCAATTCGGCTGTGTCCGTTTCCAACAACCCGTCGAACGGTGCGGTCAATGTCAGCCGCTCTATGTCGCGTGTAGCTTGTTCCAAAGCCGCTTCGGCAGACCATATCCCTGCCGCTGCTGCCGATACACCCGAACTTGCGGAATTCACCCCCGCGCGCGCGCTTTCCACCGCCGCAGTGGCCCCCGCCACGCGGGTTTCCGACGCAAAGCCGCCTTCGTTAAGTTTCATGGCCGCTGTGCCATTGATCTCGGCCTCAACCAGTCGCGCCCGCGCCTCGACCAAGCGTGATTCCGCCTCGGGCAGGCGGCCTTTCGCCTCAATCAGCCGCGATTCTGCTTCTTTCAACTGCGCTTGGCGGGTGCCCTCATCCAGCACGCACAAGGCCTGCCCTTGGGTCACGTAGGCGCCGCGCCGCAAGGGTTCAGACACCACAAGCCCAGAGGTTTCGGATTTGACATCCACCTGACGGGCCGCTTCAGTGCGCCCGCGTGCCAAAATCGCGCTGTCAATTTGCTGGGCTGTGCTGCGCTGTGCCAAAACCGATACCTTACGCTCGCCTGTGTCATCCGTTGCATCGCCTGTTGCAACGGTTGGCACCGCCGCCACATCGGCCACATCGCCAGCCGCAAACGCCATCAGTTTTTCACGCTGAAAGACCAGTAAAAACAACGCAGCACAGACAATTGCGGCTGTGATAATCGGGAAAATGCGCATTGTTTGGCCTTTTGTGTTGGGCTACCGGTTTTGCGCCACAAAGGCCGCAAGGGTGCATTGGTGTTATAAGGTTTATACGCATAACTCTTTCGCGCAGATTAAACTTTTTGGCTGGGCACTGCAAGGCAACCACCCTTTTGTGCAATTGGGTCGCCACGCCCCTGTTCCTTTGGCTTTATGCATGAACATTCATAGGAAGACCGAGGCGAAGGACCGTGTAAAGGCGGGGCAGGGCTTGGCAAGCCCTTGGCCTTGCGTGTAAGACAGGGTTAAATAATTGGAGGCAGGCGTGAGCAACTCAGAAAGCTTCATCGAAGAGGTTACCGAAGAGGTTCGCCGTGACCGCTTGTTTGCGACGTTTCGCAAATACGGCTGGATCGCTATCTTGCTGGTTTTTGGCATAGTCGGGGGGGCTGCCTATACCGAATGGCAAAAGGCGACCGACGCAACCGAGGCAAAAGCCTTTGGTGACAGCATTCTGACAGCGCTTGATGCCGATAGCTCCGAGGCGCGGCGTACCGCTTTGGAAGGGGCCGCTGCAGCTGCCGATGGTAATTCAGACCGTTTGGCAATTCAAAAACTGTTGCTGGCCTCGGACCCGGCGGCCGACAAGATGGGGACACTGAAAGCGCTTGACGCGGTAGCCGCCGATGCAAGCGTTCCACAGATTTACCGCGATTTGGCGGCGCTGCGCCGTGTCATCGTGGCTGGCCCCGATATGGACATCTCGGCACGGCGTGCAGCCCTTGACCCCTTGGCCATTCCGGGCCGCGCCTTCCGCACCTTGGCACTGGAACAGATGGCCTTCCTTTCGGTCGAAGCTGGCGATACCGCGGCAGCCATCACCCAGCTGCGCGCGCTCTCGACCGACCAAGAGGCCCCCGCAGGTTTGCGCCAGCGCGCAACCCAAATGATCGAGGCTTTGGGCGGCGAAACCGAAAAAGGTTAAGGATAGGCAGGCCTCCCGACAATCTGGGCTTGCTTTGGGGGCGCGCCATATAGAACATACGTTTGGAACATGCGGCGAAACCGGCGCTGGACAAAGGGCAGACAACAGATGACCTCTTTTTCTAACACGCGGGCCAAAACGGCCAAATCTTACGGTGTCAAATCCCTGTGCCTTCTGGCCGGATTTGCCTTGCTCGCGGGCTGCGAAAAGGAACTGATCTTGCAGGGCGAACGGTTTAACGCCCGCGCGCCCTTGGATGCCAGCATCGGCGAAGAGGGCCAGCCCGCGCCCACCGACAGCTTTGGTCAGGTCGTGAACCAGTCGGTTCCGATCAGCATTCCCGCCGCGCGCGCCAATGCCGATTGGACCCACCGTGCAGATAACGCCCAACACCTAATGCCCAATGCCAGCCTGTCTGGCGCCCCCGCGCGGGTCTGGTCGGTGGCGATTGGCAGCGGCAACAGCCGCAAAAACCGTATCACCGCAGCCCCTATTGTTGCCGATGGTCGGGTGTTCACAATGGATTCCGCCTCGGGCGTCACGGCCGTATCTGCGGCAGGCGTGAAACTTTGGTCCGCCAGTGCCGCAGCTGTCGCGGCCAACGGGCCTGCGGTTTCGGGTGGTGGTCTTGCCTATGGCGCTGGCCTGTTGTTTGCCGCCACCGGCCACGGCGAAGTCGTCGCGATGAATCCTGCCAGCGGTACAGTCGTCTGGCGCCAAAAACTTGGCTCGCCCGCAGCGGGCACGCCAACGGTTGATGGTGGCATAGTCTATGTCGTCGGGCGCGATGCTGCGGCTTGGGCGATCAATGCCAAGGATGGCAAGGTTGAATGGCAAACATCGGGCACCCCATCACCAACCGGCATCGTCGGCTCGTCGGCCCCCGCTATCACAGCCACCACGGTTTTGTTCCCCTTTGGCAGCGGTGATGTTGTCGCAGCACTCAAGGCGGACGGTTCGCCGGTTTGGTCAGCCAGCATTGCAGGCAAGCGTTTGGGCCGAGGCTATACAGGCGTTACCGATATCGCGGGTGATCCGGTGGTTGACGGTGCCGTCACCTATGTTGGCAACCAATCAGGTCGTGTCAGCGCTTTGGAAACGGCCACGGGGTCGGTTCTTTGGTCGGGACGTGAGGCGGCCTACAGCGCGGTTCTGCCGGTTGGTGGCTCGGTCTTTCTTGTCTCGGACGAGGCAAAGCTGGTCCGCCTTGATGCCAGCACGGGCGAGGCGATCTGGTCCGTCGACATGCCCTATTTTGTTCCCGTCAAGGAGCGCAAGCGCGCCGAAATCACCGCCCATTACGGCCCTGTCCTTGCGGGCGGTCGCCTTGCCGTCGCTTCGGGAGATGGCGTGATCCGCCTTTTCAACCCGACCGATGGGGCGCTGGTGGGCTCGGTCGCCCTACCGGGCGGTGCAGCCTCATCTCCCGCTTTGGCTGGGGGTGTAATGTATGTGGTTTCGCGCAACGGGCAACTTCACGCTTTCCGTTGACGTCTAACCCGTGTATGGCCAGCCTTTGATGATCTGACTTCAGCCCCCGGAGGGGCCAAGATGAGCTTTACCCTCGCCATAGTAGGCCGCCCCAATGTGGGCAAATCGACGTTGTTCAACCGCCTTGTGGGGCGCAAACTGGCTTTGGTCGATGACCAGCCCGGTGTTACCCGCGACCTGCGCGAAGGCGATGGCAAGATCTTTGATCTGCGCTTTACCGTCATTGATACGGCGGGTCTGGAGGATGTCACCGATGACAGCCTTCAAGGCCGTATGCGGCGTTTGACCGAACGCGCGGTTGATATGGCCGATGTCTGCCTGTTTTTGCTCGATGGCCGCGTTGGCGTCACCGGCACGGATGAGGTGTTCGCCGATATTCTGCGCAAAAAAGGCGCGCGGGTGATTGTCGGCGTGAACAAATCCGAAGGCAAAGCCGGCGACGCAGGCGCGATCGACGCATGGTCGCTGGGCCTTGGCGAACCCTTGCGTATTTCGGCCGAACATGGCGAAGGCATTGACGATCTTTACCGCCTGCTGCGCCCCATCGGCGATGAATTCCGTGAACGCGCCGAGGCAGACGCCCCAATTGTCGACGTAGACATCCCCGAGGACGAAGCCGACCTAGAGGCCGACCCCGAGTGGCACAAGCCCACCACGGGCAAGCCGCTGCAAATCGCGGTGATCGGTCGCCCGAACGCGGGCAAATCCACCCTCATCAACAAGATCATCGGCGAGGACCGTTTGCTGACCGGCCCCGAGGCAGGCATCACCCGCGATGCGATTTCGGTGAAAACCGAATGGTTTGGCACCCCTACGCGGATTTTCGACACCGCAGGTATGCGCAAGAAAGCCCGCATCAGTGACAAGCTGGAAAAGATGTCGGTATCGGACGGCTTGCGCGCCGTGCGCTTTGCCGAGGTGATTGTGGTCCTCCTCGACGTGGAAATTCCGTTTGAACAGCAAGATTTGCGCATCGCCGACTATGCCGAAACCGAAGGTCGTGCCGTTGTCGTGGCGGTGAACAAATGGGACCTCGAAGGCGAAAAGCAGGAAAAACTGGCCGAACTGCGCGAGAGTTTCGAGCGCCTGTTGCCGCAGCTGCGCGGCGCACCACTTGTCACCGTTTCCGCCAAAACCGGCCGTGGCCTTGACCGTTTGCATGACGCAATTATCCGAGCGCATGACGTGTGGAACCGCCGCATCCCGACCAACCGTTTGAACACCTGGCTGGGGGCGATGACCGAAGCGCACCCGCCACCGGCCCCCGGTGGGCGCCGCATCAAGCTACGCTATATGACCCAAGTGAAAACCCGCCCGCCGGGCTTTGTGGTCATGTGTTCGCATCCCGATTTGATGCAAGAAAGCTATAAACGCTATCTGGTCAACGGCTTGCGCGACCATTTTGATATGCCGGGAACGCCAATCCGCATCATGCTGCGTGGGCAGGGTGACAAAAACCCGTTCAAGGACAAGAAATTCCACACCCCAAGCCGCTTGCGTAAACACAAAGCGTCAAAAGACCCGGATCAGCGGTTCTAAGACATATCAAAGGGGCCATTTGGCCCCTTTTTTAATGCGCAGATTTTACTCGGCGGCCATGGTGATAACGGGTTCCATCTCTGCCAATATCTCATCCGACAAATGGCATTTGATTTGATGTCCCGTTGCCAGATATTTGACTGGCGGCACTTCTTTATCGCACAGCCCGTTCGGCACCTGCGATTTCCAGCGGCAGCGTGTTTGGAACGGGCAGCCCGGGGGCGGGTTCATCGCCGACGGGATATCACCTTCCAGCACGATCCGCTTTTTGATCACCTTGGTGTCGGCAATCGGCACGGCTGACAGCAGCGCCTCGGTATAGGGGTGATAGGGCGGGCTGAACACCTGATCGGTGGTGCCCATTTCAACCACATGGCCCAGATACATCACCATCACCCGATCGGCGAGGTAGCGCACGATCGACAGGTCATGGCTGATGAACAGCAAAGTCGTGCGGTTTTTGCGCTGAATCTCCATCAGCAAATCGGTGACAGCCGCTTGCACCGACACATCCAACGCTGACACGGGTTCATCCGCGACCACGATTTTCGCATCGCCCGCAAAGGCGCGCGCAATGCCCACCCGTTGCTTTTGACCGCCCGACAATTGGCGCGGCATACGTTCGGCGAATTCACGCGGCAGCTTTACAAGGTCCATCAGCTCGAGCATGCGCGCGTGGCGTTCGGCATCGGAATTGCCCTCACCAAAGATTTCTAACGCCCGAATAATCTGACGCCCCACGGTCATGGACGGGTTCAGCGTATCAAACGGGTTTTGGAACACCATCTGCACCGAGGACACGGTATCAACCGCACGTTTCTCAATCGGGGTGTCCTGAATGTCTTGATTATACAGGAAAATCTTGCCGCTGGTGGCTGTTTCCAATCCCATCAACACCTTGGCAAAGGTGGACTTGCCACAACCGGATTCGCCCACAATCGCCAAGGTTTCGCCTTCGCGCGCCTCAAAGGACAGGGTTTCATTGGCCTTGACCACCTTTTGTGCGCCGCCACCAAACAGCGACCCGCCCGAAACCTCGTAATACTTCCGCAGGTCTTCCATTTTCAAAACGACATCACCTACGGGCGTTTTTTCAAATGTCTTGACCGCGGCCAAAGGCGCGTCCCAGTCAATTTCCGCAAATTTCACACAGCGCGAATGATGGCGGTCGCCGCCTGTCTCGCCCATGCGCACATCGCCCGCATCACAGCGCCCCGCCTCAAAATAATCGCAGCGCGGGCCAAAGTTGCACCCCTTGGGCCGTTCATGCGGCAGCGGGAAGTTCCCCGGGATCGCCACCAAGGGGCGCGAGTTTTTATCGGCCGTGGGCAAGGGGATCGAGCGGAACAAGGCCTGCGTGTACGGGTGGCGCATCTTGTCGAACACTTCGCCAACATTGCCGGTTTCCACCGCCTCGCCCGAATACATCACGCATAAACGGTCGCAAACATCCAGCACAAGCCCAAGGTTATGGCTGATAAACAGCATCGACGTGCCGTATTTCTTGCCCAATTCCTTGACCAGATCGACGATCCCCGCCTCAACCGTCACGTCCAGCGCGGTGGTGGGTTCGTCCAAGATCAGCAAGGCCGGTTTGGACATCAGCGCCATTGCAATAACGATACGCTGCTGCTGGCCGCCAGACAATTGGTGCGGATAGGCGTTCACAATGCGGTCGGGGTCGGGCAGGCGCACATCGGCCACGATTTGGCGTGCCAATGCCCAAGCATCGGTTTTTGACATGCTTTCGTGGATCATCGGCACTTCGGCCAATTGCGCGCCTACGGTCATGGCGGGGTTAAGGCTTGCCATCGGTTCTTGGTAGATCATTGCGATTTCAGAGCCGCGCAGCTGGCGCAGCTCTTCCTCGCCCATATTGGTCAGGTCGCGGCCTTTGAACTTGATCGAACCTGCAACGATTTTACCGTTCTTGCCCAAATCACGCATGACGGCCAGCGCCACGGTGGATTTGCCGCAACCGCTTTCGCCGACAAGGCCCATCGCCTCGCCTGCCATGACTGTGCAGGAAAAATCCATCACAGCAGGGATTTCACGCAAGCGCGTGAAGAACGAGATTGAGAGGTTGGTGATCTCAAGGATCGGTTGGGATGAATCCCAGTCAGGTTTTGTCATGGTCTTCTCCTTTGGCGGAGGGCTTGGGGCCGAGCGCCGGGGGCTGTCTGCCCCCGGACCCCCGAGGATATTTGTGCCGAAAAGAAAGCATCAGTCTTTCATACTTTCTTCGCGCAGGCCGTCGGCGAGCAGGTTGAGGCCCAGGACGAGGCTCATCAATGCGATGGCGGGCACGACTGCGGGATGCGGGAAGACCGACAGAAGGCGGCGGCCATCGTTGATGGTCGAGCCCCAATCGGGGGATTCCGGGCTGACGCCGAGGCCGAAGAAGCCGAGCGTGCCGAGCAGGATGGTGGTGTAGCCGATGCGCAGGCAGAAATCGACAATTAGTGGCCCGCGTGCGTTGGGCAGGATTTCCCATCGCATGCTCTTCCCATAGCATGATGTACCACGGCCCTTCGCCGCGCGTTTGGCCTGCGGCGACATAATCACGAGAGCGCAGATCCAGCACGATGCCGCGCACAATACGAAACACAGTGGGCGCGTTCACAAACACCACGGCGACAAAGACGTTCAGCATGTTCGGTGCCATCGACCAGACGCCCAAAGGATCGGCGTTAAAGGCAAGGCCGGAATAGGCCCAAAGGCCGATAACCAGCGTAATGCCGACGTAAATATTGCGGCGTTTCGGATCGGTAAAGAACCGGCTTTGGAATAGCGTAACCATAAAGATGATCGGAAAGATGAACAGGATCGCGGCCAGCACCACGGGAATACCGGTGTCGCGGATTTCCGGCGTGACCAGCAGATAGAACAGCAAGATCACCGGAAACGCCAGTACGAGGTTGGCCAGGAACGATAGCCCCGTATCCAGTTTGCCTGCGAAATAGCCGGCAGGCAGGCCCAAGGTGATGCCAACCATAAAGGCGAACAGCGTGGCCGCAGGGGCAATCGCCAACACACGGCGTGCGCCCATCACAACACGGCTGAACACATCGCGGGCAAGGTTATCGCCACCCAGCAGGTAAAAGGCATAGCTGCTGCCATCAGGGGCAGGGGTGCCTGGTGGTTTGTTTTTCATGCCCGACAATTGGCCCAGGGGGTCATGCGTGATGATGATATCGGCAAAGAATGCCGTATAGACCCAGAACATCACGATGCCAAACCCAATCATCCCCACAGTGCTGTCAAACAGCTTGCCGTAAAGGCCAAGGCGGCGGCGGTAGTGGATCGACGCTGCATAGGTGATGATCAGGGCGACCCAGACGGGCCAGAATTGGATAAACATACGGGCGAAAATACTGCCCCAGCCAATCGGTTCCATGTGGTGATCCTCCTCAGGAAATCCGGATGCGGGGGTTAAGGAAAGCATAGCCGATGTCGGAAATCAGCTGGGTGAAAAGCACCACGATCACAGCGACGACCGAACAGGACAACAACAGCTCGATGTCGTTGTTGCCCGCACCTTGGACCAGCGTCCAGCCAAAGCCTTTGTAATTGAACAAGGTTTCGACGATGACGACGCCGTTCAAAAGCCAGGGAAACTGCAGCATTATCACGGTAAAGGGGGCGATCAATGCGTTGCGCAGCGCGTGGCGAATAACCACTTCGCGAAAGCGCACGCCTTTCAGGCGCGCGGTGCGGATGTATTGGGCGGTCATTACCTCGGTCATCGAGGCCCGTGTCATGCGGGCGATATAGCCCATGCCGTACATTGCCACGGTAATGACAGGCAGACCAAAGTTCCAAAAGGTGATGTTATCCATCGCGCTGGTGGCAGTGCCTTGGAACAAGGTGCGCCCTTCGATCAGACCCATTTCGGCGAGAACGGGCGAGATGCCCACGGTCGCGCTTGCAAAAACCACGATCAAGATAACGCCTGATACATATTCTGGCGTAGCGGTTGTGGCGATAGCCACGGTCGACAGCACGCGGTCGGTCCGTGATCCTTCGCGCATGCCGGCCAGCACGCCCAAGGCCAGCGCAGATGGCACCATGACAATCATGACCCACAGCATCAACCAACCTGTGGCCCCCAAGGCGCGGCCCAAGATTTCGGAAACAGGGCGTTTGAACACAGTCGAGGTGCCCCAGTCGCCTTGCAAGACCCCGCAAAAGCTGGGGGCGCTGGCGGCAGGCGTACTGGCGCTGATACAACGGCCTGCGAGCTCACCATCAACCGTCTTGGTCCAACCAGGCATAACACCCAGCCATTGGCCGTAACGCACGACCAAGGGCTGGGTATAGCCGTTATTGTCCAACCAGCTTTCTACCTGTTCGTCGCTCATCCGCACCGACCCTTCAGAGCGCGCCAGCTTTTCAAGGTTGGGCGTCAGGTTGGTCAGCGAGAAAACGATGAACGTCAGGCAAATGGCGGTCAGAACCATAATGCCAAAGCGTCGGAGAAGAAACATTACCATGGGGCATCCTCCCCCTGCGCAGGGCAGGAGCTGTTGGACTGTTGCGCTGCGGGGCTATCGCCTTGCTGCACATATTGGAACGACAGAAAAAACGAGGAGGCCGGTTTGCCCCCCCCGTTCATGACCTTAAAATCAGGCCGCGATCCACCACTTGTAATGGTGATGTTCAAAGGTCGGGTGCATTTCGGCGCCCTTCACCTTTGGATCATAGTGACGGTACAGCGACCGCCAGAACGGCTGGATCAGAACACCCTGTTCTTGCATGATTTCCTGAATTCGCTTCATCACTTCGCGACGCTTGTCGGCATCTGCAATGGAATTGGCCTTGGCCAGCAGCGTATCGAACTCTTCGTTGCTGAAGGCGGCTTCGTTCCATGCCTCGCCCGTCCGGTAGGCCAGCGACAGGATTTGCACACCCAATGGCCGCATGTTCCATTCTGTTGCCGAAAACGGATACTTGGTCCAGCCGTTCCAAAAGGTTGCGCCGGGCAGAACAGTGCGCTTGATCTTGATGCCTGCATCTCGGATCTGGGCTGCAACCGCGTCGCAGGTCGCCGCTTGCCAGGCATCATCGACCGACTGCAATTCAAATTCAAAATCGGCCATGCCGGCTTCGGTGATCAGCGCCATCGCACCCGCCGGATCGGCCTTGAGCGGGGGCAGTTCGGCATATTCCGGGTGGATAGGGCAGACATGGTGGTTTTCCGCTACCGTACCGCGGTCGTTATACCCCAACTCCAGCACAATGCTGTTGTCCACCGCCATCGACAAGGCGCGGCGCACGCGCACATCCTTGTATTCCTCGGCGTCCTGATTGAACCGCACTGCCAGCGTCGAAGACGTCACGGCTTGGCTTTCTGTCCAGCCCAGCCCGCTCAGAATATCGACGAAATCGCCGGTGGTCTGATAGGTCGCGTCAATCTCGCCCGAACCGGCTGCGGCGACGGCTGCCGACGGATCTGTGCCAAGGTCGATATAGTCGATCTTGTCCAGATACGGGCCGCCATACACTTCGGTGCCCCACCAAACATGGTCTGCATTGCGTGTCAGGGTCTGGCGAACGCCAACCTCGTTTGTTTCCGGCAAATAGGGACCAGTCCCGATCGGGTTCGCCGATGGATCCCCGTTGTCATAGGATTTGTGCACCACACCAGCCGGATAATCTGCCATGCTGACAATGGTCGAAATGTCCGGAGCGCTGAGCTTGATGACAACGGTATGGCTGTCGACAACCGTGATCGCACCTTCGGCCGCCATCTTGGTTTCGGTATTCATCAAGGATGCCATGCGCCCGGCCATTGAATTGCCTTCAACATTGCCATCACACCAGCGGGTCAGATTATGGGCCACATCCTCGGCGGTGAAATCATCGCCATTGTTCCACGTCACACCTTTGCGCACGTTCAACGTGTATTCTGTCGCATCATCATTGGTGGACCAGCTGTCCAGCAACATGCCGCGCAACGACCCGTCGGCATTGTATTCCACCAGATATTCCAGCCAACCACGGGTAAAGCAGGCAATCTCGCTCCAATCGGCGGTGCGGGGGTCTTTCAGACCGCGGGTTTCCATTTGCATCCGCAGCGTGCCGCCCATCGTCGGGGTCTCACCCGCGGCCTGCGCTTCGGGCGCTGCAAGGCCAAGCAAGCCGTATGCGGCAGGGGCCGCGACGCCAAGCGCCGTTGCGCGGGTCAGAAATTCGCGGCGGCCCATCGTGCCTGCTGCCACTTCGCCCGCATAGGCCACAGCGGCCGGATGGGTGGGCTTGGCGATTTTTGTCATTTTAGTCATACATATCTCCCTTGTGAATTGTTCTGGCTCTAGGTTCGTCCTAGGCCAAGAATCGTTTTTATAGGTTGGCCCCAAGACATGTGCCTTCGGACGACACGTCATTTCCGCATGGATTGGGCCATCGGTCAACGACTGGTTTCGCCTCATAATGTCACAAACGCGACAAAAGCCTAAAACCGACACATGTCGCTTTTAGGACACGGCTCATCAGGTTGCAACCCTTGGGGCAGGTCAAGGAACCTCAAACCTCTGAAATGTCAGACATTTCTAAACTGTTCAGGCTTGTTTACGAAACGCTGATGGGGATTTTCCGGTTTTGTGCTGAAAGGCCCGCGTGAAATACGCAGGCGATGCAAATCCAAGTGCGCCTGCGATTTGGCCCACCGGAATCTTGGTTTCCGATAGCAAAGTCCGCGCTTCAAAGATCAGACGGTCGTGTAGCAGCGCCGATGCAGGCTTGCCACAGGTCTGTTTGCAGCAGCGCGTCAGATGAGTCGGCGTCACCCCAAGCGCTCCGGCAAAATCGGCAACCCCCATCCCAGACCGAAAATTGCGTTCCAACAAACTGGAATAGCGCGCGACCAAACGGCCCGCCGCATCGGGGCGCTTCACCTCATCCGCGCCCTTTCGCACCTGCCGTTCCAGCCAGACGCCCAGCAATCCCAGATAATGCCGCGTGGCCCGGTCATGGGCGGGAACATCGCTGTCCATTTCGCGCAAAATTGCGTCCAGCGTGACGTTTAACTCTTGTGCGACAAAGGTTTCGCGGATGCGCAGATGGTGCGGCGCGGTGGGCAGGGTCACATCGCAGTTTTTCCCGAAAAATACGGCCGTGCCAAAGACTTGCGACCCTACCTCAAACCCGTGCATCACGCCTGCCGGAATGAAAACTGCGTTATTGGCCGTATAGCCGCGCGTCGAACCCGCGATCGTGATCCGGCCCTGTCCCTTGGTGAACCACAGCAACGTCGGCTCGGCTAGTGCGCGCATTGCTTCAACCCGCCAACGCCCGTTGGCCGCCAGTCTCGGGATCGCGACAAGCCGCAATTGCGACAAAGCTGAAAGATCTTGCATATCGACACCGTCCTTTGGTCCACGCTGAACAGCTTACGCAGCCGCTTTGCCCGGACCCAAGCGCAAAATTGCAATAATCGAACCCGTCCACAGACCTATCCACAGCTTTGGCACTTTCCCGCCCTACCGGGCCGCCGGATCCAGCGGGTTCCAGCCAGCCATCCGGCTGCGAAACCAGGTGCGCTGCCGTTTGGCATATTGCCGCGAGGCAAGCTTTGCCTGCTCAATCGCGGTCTCTAACGGCACTGCGCCGCGCAAATGCGCCACCAGTTCCGGCGCCCCAATTGCGCGCGCCGACTGGCGCATCGGCTGCCAATAGGGCATTTCGGCCCGCACCTCCTCCAACGCCCCTTGCGCGATCATCTGGTCAAAACGCCCGTCAATCCGGGTGTTTAGCCAATCAACATCCGGTCGCAGCACAATCGGTTCGACTTGGGCCAGCGGCAGCAGTGCAGGCCCTGTCTCATCCTGCCACGCCGCCAACCCGCGCCCCGTAGCCTCTAGCACTTCCCATGCCCGTTGCACCCGCGCAGGGTTTGCCGCATCGATTCGCGTGGCAGTGTCCGTGTCCAGTTCGGCCAATAGCGCCGCCACACCCTCTGCCGCCATCCGCGCATCGGCCAAGGCACGCATGGGCGCAGGGGTCGGCGGAATCTCGGCCAAGCCATCGGTCAAGGCTCTGAAATATAATCCCGTCCCGCCAACAATCACTGGCCGCAGCCCCGTCGCCAACACGGCCCGTACCTCGCGCAACCAATGCCCCACGGAATAGTCCTGATCCCGCCCGATATGCCCGTACAGCCGGTGGGGCAGGGCCACTTCCTCCTCCGCACTCGGCCGCGCCGTCAGCACTCGCCAACAGTCGTACACCTGCAAAGCATCGGCATTGACCAAAACGCCGCCACCGCGCGCCACAATATCCGCCGCCAGCGCAGACTTGCCACTGGCCGTTGGCCCCGCGATCAAAACAGGCCGCTCGGATGACAGCCCCGCGATCACCCTATCCCATCCCGCCACATGTCCTCGCTTTCTTTTCGGTTCAAATATCCTCGGGGGTCGACCATTGTTCGCCATTGGTTCGAGCCAATGGGCGGCGGGGCAGACAGCCCCCGTGGTTGGCGCTGCGACCGATGCCTCCCCCGTAAACCCGCATCACCGGCCTAATCAACGCCCGTATCAATGCCCGTATCAATGGTTGAACCCGCCTCCGTTTTGCGACATTTTGCACCGCAGTCCAAGCCGTGATCTGCCAAAGGTCTGTGCCAGCCAGTCAGGAACCCCGAAAATGTCCGCTATTTCGTCCGAATCCCCCGTCACCACGCACCGCCGCGTCATGCTCAAAATCTCGGGAGAGGCGTTGATGGGCGACCAAGGGTACGGTCTGCACCCGCCAACCGTGGCCCGCATCGCCGCCGAGGTGCAATCGGTGCATGATATGGGTGTTGAAATTTGCATGGTCATCGGCGGCGGCAATATCTTTCGCGGCCTCCAGGGCTCGGCCCAAGGGATGGAGCGTACCACAGCCGATTATATGGGCATGCTCGCCACCGTGATGAACGCGCTGGCCATGCAGGCCGCACTCGAGGCGTTGAAAATCCACACCCGCGTGATTTCGGCTATTCCAATGGATCAGGTCTGCGAACCCTATATCCGCCGCCGCGCTGTGCGCCACTTGGAAAAGAAACGCGTTTGCATTTTCGCGGCGGGCACAGGCAATCCTTATTTCACCACCGACACCGCCGCCACCTTGCGCGCCAATGAAATGGCCTGCGAGGCGATTTTTAAAGGCACCAAGGTTGATGGCGTTTATGACAAAGACCCGAAAAAACACGCTGATGCCAAACGCTATGACACTGTCACCTATGACGAGGTGCTGCAAAAACACCTCGGCGTGATGGATGCCTCTGCCATCGCGCTTGCCCGCGACAATAACCTTCCAATCATTGTGTTCAGCCTTGATGAACCCGGAGGTTTCCGCGGTATTCTGGCGGGGCAGGGCACCTACACCAAGGTTCATGGCTAATCGTTTCTTAAGGCGGGCCACGTAAAACCAAGGTGGTTCGCCCCTTTTTCTATACATACAGCGGGCAAGGGGGTATAAAGCCCCAAACCGCGCCCGATGTGGTACTCCAATTGTTCTAAGAGGCTAATATGTCAGACGATTTCATGCTTGATACCGATGATCTGGAACGCCGGATGGATGGCGCGCACGCGTCTTTGCGCGCCGAATTTGGGACGCTGCGCACGGGCCGCGGCTCGGCCTCGATGGTTGATCCGATCATGGTCGATGCTTACGGCGCAATGACACCGCTCAATCAGGTGGCCACCGTCAACGTCCCAGAACCCCGTATGGTTACTATCAACGTCTGGGACAAAGGCCTCGTTGGCAAAGTCGAAAAGGCGATCCGCGAATCCGGTCTGGGCATCAATCCGCAGCTGAACGGCACTATCATCATGCTGCCGATCCCCGAGCTGAACGAAGAACGCCGCCGCAGCCTGACCAAGGTCGCGGGTCAATACGCCGAAAGCGCCAAGGTTTCCGTCCGCAATATCCGCCGCGACGGCATGGACCAGATCAAAAAGGCCAAAAACGATGGCCTATCCGAAGATGACCAGAAGTTCTGGGAAGGTGCCGTCCAAGAGCTGACCGACAAGGCCATCGCTGCAATCGACAAAGCGCTAGAGGCCAAACAGCAAGAAATCATGCAGGTTTAAACCGACCAGCCCCCACCGTTCCTTCAAATTGTCCAAGGGCTTTTCAGTGTCAGTGCCAAACATCACCCAGCAGGCCCAGCCCGTCGAACACGTCGCCATCATCATGGATGGCAATGGGCGTTGGGCCACTAACCGCGGCTGGCCCCGCCTTGTGGGCCACCGTAAAGGCGCTGAACGGGTCAAACAAATCGTGTCGGCGGCCCCTGATATGGGCATCAAATGGCTGACAATCTATGCGTTTTCTACCGAAAACTGGAAACGCTCGACCGAAGAGGTGCTTGGCCTTATGGCCATTTTCGCCCGCTATATCCAGCGCGAGGCGGACCGCATGGCGGCCGAAGGCGTGCGCATGCGCTTTATCGGCGACCGCTCCAAACTCGACCCCAAACTCCAACGCCTTATGGCGGGGATTGAGGCGCGGACGGCTGGCTTTTCGCGCCTGAACCTGACCGTCGCCATCAACTATGGCGGGCGCGACGAAATTCTGCGCGCCACCCGCGCCTTGGCCCAAGAGGTTGCCGAAGGCCGCCTTGACCCGAATGACCTGACCGAGGCCGCGATTGCGCAGCGCCTTGATACCGGCGGCCTGCCAGACCCTGATCTGGTCATCCGCACTTCGGGCGAAACCCGCACGTCGAACTTTATGATCTGGCAATCGGCCTATGCCGAATATGAGTTCACCCCAACCCTGTGGCCTGATTTCAGCCCGCAGGAATTGGCCAATATCCTGTCCCGTTTTGGCAATCGCGAACGCCGTTTCGGCGGGGTACCCGCACTATGACACCCACATCCAACCGTTGGGCCGATCTGCGCCCCCGCATGCTTTCGGCCGCCGTGCTGGCCAGCGTTGGCGCCGTCGAAATATGGTCGGGCGGCTGGACGTTTTCAGTGCTTGTTATCCTGCTTATTGCCTTCATGCTGTGGGAATTGGGCGCAATGACCCGCCCGCCGGCAATTAAACGTGAAAGCCGCATTCCCCAAACCCGCAGCGCCGCTGCGATGGGCGTCTTGGGCGGGGTTTGCCTTGCGATCAGCCTTTACTCCCCACGCGAATTCAGCGCCGCTTTGCTGCTTGTGCCCGCGCTTGCCTTTGCGCTGACCCCGCGCCGCGATCGCCGCTTGTCGGCCCTGTGGGCCGCTGGGGCCATGATTGCAGGGTTTGGCCTGATCACCTTGCGCAATGATGCAGGCACAGCGGCGATTGTTTGGATCGTCTTGGTCGTCGTGGTGTCTGATGTGATGGGGTATTTTGCAGGCCGGATCCTTGGTGGGCCAAAGTTCTGGCCTGCGATCAGCCCGAAAAAAACATGGTCCGGCACCGCTGCGGGCTGGGTCGGGGCTGTGGCTGTGGGTGCTGTGTTCTGGTCAATGGGCTATGCCCCCGCCGGCATCTTGCTTCTATCGCCGCTTGTCGCCTTTGCAGGTCAAATGGGCGACATCGCCGAAAGCTGGATCAAACGGCGCACCGGCGTCAAGGACAGTTCGAACCTTATTCCCGGGCATGGCGGGTTCATGGACCGCTTTGATGCGATGACGGGGGCTGTGGTTTTGGTCATGCTTTTATCTTTGGTAATAGCCCTACCGCTTCCGGTCGGGGGCTGATCCTTGCGCTCAATATCCATTTTCGGCGCAACCGGATCGATCGGTGAAAGCACCTTTGATCTGATTATGCGCGGCGGTGGCCCTGCTGCTTACCGCACCGTGGCGCTAACAGGGTCCAGCAATATCAAGCGTTTGGCAGAAATGGCCCGCGCTCTGAATGCCGAGGTTGCCGTAACCGCGCGTGACGATTTGCTGCCCGATTTGCGCGCCGCCCTTGCAGGCACAGAAACCATTTGCGCCGCGGGCCAGGCGGCAATTTCCGAGGCCGCAGACCGCCCGGCTGATTGGGTGATGTCGGCCATCGTGGGGGCGGCAGGCCTTGTCCCCGGTCTGCGCGCCTTGCGCCACGGCGGCACACTGGCGCTTGCAAATAAGGAAAGCCTTGTCACTGCTGGCCCCTTGCTCATGGCCACTGCCGCCAAGTACGGCGCGACGATACTGCCGGTCGACAGCGAACATTCCGCCGTGTTTCAGGCCCTTGCGGGCGAGGATCAGGCGGCGGTGGAACGTGTCATCATCACCGCCTCGGGCGGTCCGTTCCGTCAGTTTTCAATGGCACAGATGCAGGCTATCACCCCTGCACAGGCCGTAGCTCACCCCAATTGGTCGATGGGCCAGCGCATTTCAATCGACTCGGCGTCTATGTTTAACAAAGCCTTGGAACTCATTGAAACCCGTGAGTATTTCGGTTTTTCGCCCGATCAGATAGAGGTGATTGTCCACCCTCAATCCATCGTGCATGCGCTGATCGGATTTTGTGATGGTGGTATCATGGCCCATCTTGGCCCCGCCGATATGCGCCACGCCATTGGCTTTGCCTTGCATTGGCCGCAGCGCGGGCATGTGCCGGTCGAACGGCTCGATCTCGCGCGCCTTGCCGCCCTGAATTTTGAAGCCCCCGATCCCGCCCGCTTTCCCGCCTTGCGCCTTGCGCGCGCTGTGATGGACATGCGGGGCCTGTCAGGGGCCGCCTTTAACGCGGCCAAAGAAATCGCTCTGGATCATTTTATCGCGGGCAATCTGCCGTTTTTGGCGATGGCGCAGGTTGTAGAAGACACACTTGCCCGCCTTTCGCACCAAAATAGCCTTCAAATTGCCGCGACTGCCCTTGAGGATGTCCTCCACATGGACCATCTGGCACGTAAGACCGCCACCCAAATCGTGGCAGAAGCGGTCGCATCTCGGCATTAAACCCGGCAGTAAGGAAGACAAGCGCAGTGGAAATTATCAACCTGATCCCGTCCTTCGGCAATTTCGCATGGACGATTGCCGCCTTTGTGGTCGCTTTGTCGATCATCGTCGCCGTGCATGAATATGGCCATTACATCGTCGGCCGCTGGACCGGCATCCATGCCGAGGTGTTCAGTCTCGGCTTTGGCCCTGTGTTATATTCCCGCATGGATAAACGTGGCACACGCTGGCAAATTGCCGCCGTTCCCTTTGGCGGTTTCGTGAAATTTCTGGGCGACAGCGATGCGGCCTCCGGCAAGGATGGCGCGGCGATCTCGCAGCTGCCCGATGCCGACCGCCGCCACACCATGCACGGCGCCCCCCTTTGGGCACGCTCGGCCACCGTCCTTGCTGGTCCCGTTTTTAACTTTATCCTAACAATCCTGATTTATTGCGCGATGATTCTGTATTTCGGCGTGGCAATCGACCGCGCCGTGGTGGGCGATGTAAAACCTTTGCCCAACAACAGCCAAACCCTCTTGCCCGGCGATGAGATTTCTGCACTGAACGGCGTGGCGACTCCCGACCTGCAAGGCTTTATCACCACGGCCCGCGCCTTGCCGTCGCAGCCCAGTGTCAACTATACTCTGACCCGCGATGGTCGCGACATCACCCTGACCGGCCCATACCCTTTCCCCGCGCTCATCGGCTCCATCGCGCTGGAATCGGCGGCGCAAGATGCGGGCCTGACCGAAGGCGATGTTATTCTTGCCATCAATGACCAGCCGGTAAATGCCTTTGGCGACTTGGTGGCCATCGTCAAGGAAACCAAAAACGCCGAGCTTTCGCTCAAAGTTTGGCGTCCAGACGCCCAAACCGGCACTGAATTTGACACCATCCTTACCCCGCGGATGACCACCAGCCCAAAGGCAGATGGCGGCTTTGAAGAGCGCTTCCTGATCGGTCTTGGCGAAGGGCTGATGTTCACCCCTCAAGTCTATACCCCTGGCCCGATTGAAACGGTCACCATCAGCGTTAAACGTACGTGGAACCTGATCACCACAAGCTTGTCTGGCCTTGGCCACATCGTTTCGGGCGCGATTTCATCGTGCAACCTGCGCGGCCCCATCGGTATCGCCAAAACCTCGTCAGCCGCAGCGTCGCAAGGCGGGCTGACGTTTATGATGATGATCGCGGGCCTGTCCACCGCCGTGGGTTTGATGAACCTGTTCCCCATCCCCGTGCTGGATGGCGGTCATCTGGTGTTTCACGCGTATGAGGCAGTGACTGGCAAACCCCCATCCGACCGTGCCTTGCGGGCCCTGATGATGGTGGGTTTGGTGATGCTGCTGTCGCTGATGGTCTTTGCGCTCGGGAACGACTTGTTCTGCCCGTAACACCTGTTAACCAAGCTGTAACTTTTCGAGCTTTTGCCCAATTGGCGCCACATTCGCGCGCTAAATTGGGCCTATCGAAACGCTAACCACAGGTGAACACCATGCAAACGGTCATGAACGGATACCAAGGCTTCTCTTTGCTTTTGGGGCTGAACTGGGACCGCCTTTTCAGCGTTGGCACCATTGTCGTTGGGCTTCTGGCGGGTGCGTTTTTGGGCAGTGTAATCCTGTTTCCCTAAGCGATAAACCTCAGAAAAATTGCGCGCGCACGGGGGTGCGCAAATGTTACGCCGCAAGATATTGATCCAATATGCGCCCATGCCCTTTTGACAAGGCGATCCATTACCGTTAGTCAGGGTCAACTGGATTATTTTATGGGGCTAAACAATGTATATTGCGGATCGGGTTTCCATGTCCCGCAACATCTTGCGCCGGATCAAACGTCATTCGGCCATCGTTTCGGTTTCTGTAATCGTCTCAATGGCTTGTTTGGGCGCAGCCTCGCAGGCGCAGGCGCAAACGTACCAATTTTCCAACGTGCAGGTCGAAGGTAACCAGCGCGTCGATGCTGCGACCATCATGTCTTATGCAGGAATCGGGCGCGGGCAGGCCGTGTCTGTGGGGGAGTTGAACGACGCGGTACAGCGCATTAACAGTGCCGGATTGTTCGAGGACGTACAGATCAACCCAAAGGGCAATACCCTTGTGATCACCGTCCGCGAATTTCCGACCATCAACATCATCAACTTTGAAGGCAACAAGCGCCTTAAGGATGAGGCGCTGGCCAAAATCGTAAAATCCCAGTCGCGCCGCGTGTTTTCGCCCGCGCAGGCCGAGGCGGATGCCGCCGAAATTATCAAGGCATATCAGGAATCCGGTCGCATCGCGGCCACCGTAGATCCGAAAATCATCCGCCGCGCTGATAACCGCGTCGATCTCGTGTTCGATATCCGCGAAGGTCAGGTGGTCGAGGTGGAACGCCTTAGCTTTAACGGCAACCGAGCCTTTAGCGACCGCCGTTTGCGTCAGGTTCTCGCCACCAAACAGGCCGGAATTTTCCGGGCTTTTATCCAATCCGACACTTTTATCGCCGACCGCATCGAATTTGACAAACAGCTGCTCAAGGATTTCTACCTTGCGCGCGGCTATGTCGATTTCCAGGTGCTTGACGCGGTGGGCGAAGTCACCCGTGAACGTGATGGATTTTTCGTTACATTCTCGGTGCGCGAAGGGCAGAAATTCAAAATTGGCAATGTCACCACAGTCTCGGAAATCGACGGGGTGGATGCTGCCGAATTCGAAAATGTCATGAAACTGCGTTCGGGCGTCACCTATTCCCCGACCATCATTGAAAATAACATCGCACGGATGGAAAACCTTGCGCTGAAAAAGTCGCTTAACTTTGTGACAATTGAACCGCGCATCACACGTAATGAACGCGATATGACGCTGGATGTCGAATTCGCCATCATCCGTGGTCAGCGTGTGTTTGTCGAACGTATTGATATAGAAGGCAATACCACCACAATGGACGAAGTTATTCGTCGTCAGTTCCGCGCCGCAGAAGGGGACCCCTTCAATCCACGTGAAGTGAGCCGCGCTGCAGAACGCATTCGTGCGCTTGGCTTCTTTAAAGATGCCAAAGTCGAAGCCGAACAGGGCAGCGCCTCCGATCAGGTCATCGTGAATGTTGATGTCGAAGAACAGCCCACAGGCTCGCTGACCCTTGGCGCAAGCTATGGTGCAGATTCGGGTATTGGCTTTAGCGGTGGTTTCACGGAAACCAACTTCCTTGGGCGTGGCCAAACCGTTGGTGCATCGATCGAAACTGCGGCCGATTCCAAAAGCGGTGGGTTGACCTTTATCGAACCTGCCTTCTTGGGCCGTGATTTGTCGTTTTCGATTGGCGTGGATTATGCCGAAAGTAACTATGATAACTCGTTCTACAACACCCGCTCGGCCTCGATCGGCTTTGGTCTTGGCTTCCCTGTTGGTGAAAACAGCCGCTTGCAGCTGAATTACAAACTGGCCGAGACGGCTGTGCGCAAGGTTGATCCAGCCTCATCGCAGATCCTGCGGAATGAAGAAGCACTTGGCGGGCAGTTTTCGTCGTCGCTTGGCTATGCGTTCGAATACGACTCGCGCAAAGACGGGATCAATCCGCTTGGTGGCGTCTTGTTGCGCTTCAGTCAGGATTTCGCAGGGCTTGGCGGCGATTCGAAATACATCAAAACCGAAGCCCTTGCCTTGGTTGAACGCCGCGTGCTGAACGAAGATGTGACCCTGCGTGCCGTCGCCGAAGGCGGTATGCTACACATGATCAAAGGAAATTCACGGGTAACCGAACGTTTCTTTGCCTCCGGCAAAATTCGTGGTTTTGAAGGCAACGGCCTTGGCCCGCGTGACCTTGACCCTTTGGGCAACCAAGATGCCTTGGGCGGCAATATGTTCGCCGTGGCGCGGCTCGAGGCGGAATTTCCGATCGGCCTGCCGGACGAATACAAAATCAAGGGCGGTGCCTTTGTTGATGTTGGTTCGGTCTGGAGCCTTGATAACACCAACGGCGGCGTTGCTGGCGGAAACACCGTTGATGACGGCGCAAAACTGCGTGCTGCCGTGGGTGTGTCCTTGTTCTGGGAAACGCCGATTGGCCCCTTGCGCTTCAACTTCTCGCGCGCAGTCAAAAAACAAACCTATGACAAAGAACGCAAATTTGACCTGACGATTTCGTCGCAGTTCTGATGTTAGGGCGGTTTGTAGCAGCGTCGCTCTTGGCGATCGCAGCCGCTGCGGGGGCGGTTGGTGCCAATGCGCAACAGACCGCCCCCGCCCCCGCCCCCCCCGCCGCCGAGGCAGAAGCGTCGCAGCCCAGTTTCCAATCTCAGGTTCTAACCGTAAACCAGCTACGCCTGTTCGAAGAGTCCGATTTCGGCAAGTCATCGTTGACCCGTCTTGAGGCAGACTCGCGCACCTTGCAGGCCGAAATCCGCCAAATCGAATCTGATCTCGAGATCGAAGAGCGTTTGCTAACCGAACGCCGCGCCACGTTGTCACCTGCCGATTTTCTACCCATCGCCAGCGCATTTGATGACAAGGTTGAAAAAATCCGCGCATCATGGGGCGCAAAGGACCGTGACCTCAAGCGGCAGCGCGAAGAGGATCAACAAACCTTCTTTCAATCCGCAGTCCCCGTTTTGGCTGAGCTGATGCAAGACATGGGGGCGGTGATGTTGCTGGATCAGGGCTCGGTGATCCTTAGTCTTGACCGTGTGGATGTTACCGATATCGCGATCGATCGGATCAATGCACGGCTCGCAATCTCTCCCGAACCAGATACCCCGGCCCCCAAACCCTGATTGCGCGCGCCTTGTCTCGGGCCGCGCGACTTGCTAATCACACAGCAACCGCGTCCAAAATCTGCGCCTCAAAGGAATGACCCCATGACCGATGCCGCAC
This sequence comes from Pseudorhodobacter ferrugineus DSM 5888, assembly GCF_000420745.1. Classification (GTDB taxonomy): domain Bacteria; phylum Pseudomonadota; class Alphaproteobacteria; order Rhodobacterales; family Rhodobacteraceae; genus Pseudorhodobacter; species Pseudorhodobacter ferrugineus. The sequence continues at coordinate 32,299 of NZ_ATVN01000012.1, read as the reverse complement.
CGCTGCCAACCACGGCCGATATCGACCTGATCCAGCGCATCCTGCCGCACCGCTATCCCTTCCTTTTAGTAGATAAAGTGCGCGACATCGTGCCCAACCAATCCGCCGTCGGCATCAAATGCGTCACCATGAACGAGCCGCAGTTCCAAGGCCATTTCCCCGGTAAACCCGTCTTTCCCGGCGTTCAAATCATCGAAGCATTGGCCCAAACCTCCGGCATCCTCGTCGGTGTGTCTCTCGACCTCGCCGATAAAAACCTGCTGGTCTATTTCATGGGCATCGACGCCGTGAAATTCCGCCGCATGGTCGTGCCGGGCGATGTTATGGAACTCCACGTCACCGTCAAACGCGGCGGCGGCAAGGTCTGGAAATTCGAAGGCCGCGCCACCGTCGATGGCGAACTCTGCGCCCAGGCCGAATTCACCGCCATGATGGACCTGCCAAAGGCATGACCTCCCAAATCCACCCCTCCGCCGTGATCGACCCCGCAGCATCCATCGGCGCGGGCTGCAAAATCGGCCCCTTCTGCATCGTTGGCCCCGAGGTCACGCTCGCGCCGGGCGTTGAACTCAAATCCCACGCCGTCGTCACTGGCTGGACCGATATCGGCGAGAACACCACCATTTTCCCCTTCGCCTGCGTGGGCGAGGTGCCGCAAGACCTTAAATTCAAAGGCGAACGCACCCGCCTGATCGTGGGCGCGCGCTGCCGCATCCGCGAAGGGGCGACCCTGAACACGGGGACCGCAGGCGGCACCGGCATCACCCAAATCGGCGATGATTGCCTGCTGATGACCGGCGCGCATGTCGGCCACGACGCCACCCTTGGCAACCGCGTCATCCTTGCCAACCAAGCCGCCATCGCGGGCCATTGCCAGATCGGCGATGACGTGATCATCGGCGGGCTTTCGGGCGTGCATCAATGGGTTCGCATCGGCCACGGCGCCATCATCGGCGCTGTCACAATGGTCACTAATGACGTTCTGCCCCACGGCCTTGTCCAAGGGCCGCGCGGCGATCTCGATGGCCTCAACCTCGTCGGTCTCAAACGCCGTGGCGTGGACCGCGCCGAAATCACTGCTTTGCGCGCAGGCTATCAGATGCTGGCCCAAGGCGACGGCACCTTCCTTGACCGCGCCCGTAAACTGGCCGAAGAAACAGACAGCATCCATGTGCGTGAGATGACCGATTTCATCCTTTCCGCCACCGACCGTTCGTTCCTGACGCCAAAATGACCGACCTTGCGATCATCGCAGGCGCAGGTGCGCTGCCCGCTGCCTTGGTCGCCCAACTGGCGGACCGCCCGCTGATTGCGGCGCTTGACGGCTACACGCCATCGGGCCTTACCCCCGATATCAGCTTTCGCGTCGAACGCCTCATTCCGTTCCTGAAGCACCTTTTGGATCAAGGTATTACGCGCGTATGCTTTGCCGGTGCCGTGCAGCGCCCCGCGCTCGATCCCTCGCTGTTCGACCCGCTGACGGCGCAAATGGTGCCGCGCCTGATTGCCGCAATGCAAGCCGGCGATGATGCCACATTACGTGAAGTGCTTAAAATTTTCCAAGAATTTGATCTTGAAATCCTTGGGGCCGCTGATATCGCGCCCAACCTCACGCCACCCGCAGGCCTGCTCGCAGGTCAAACCAGTCCTCAAGACGCCAGTGATGCCACCCGCGCCGCCGCGATTACCCACGCCTTGGGCGCGGTCGATGTGGGGCAGGGCGCGGTCGTGCAGGCAGGCCTTTGCCTTGCTGTGGAAACCATCACAGGCACCGATGCGATGTTGGCGCAAACCGCCCTGATCCCGCCAAATCTGCGCCCCAAAACCACCAAGGGCCTGTTTTACAAGGCCCCGAAACCAACCCAAGATCTGCGCATCGACTTGCCCAGCCTCGGGCTGCAAACCCTTGAAATGGTGCACAAAGCAGGGCTTGGCGGCATTGTCTTTCAGGCGGGCGGTGTGATCCTCCTCGACCAACCCGCGATGATAACCCGCGCCAAGGCACTCGGCCTGTTCTTATGGTCGCGCCCAGCAGACGCGCCATGAAACTGACTCTCATCGCGGGCGAACCTTCGGGCGACCGCCTTGGGGCCGCCCTGATGGCAGCGCTGAAAACGCTGCAGCCAAACCTACAATTCCACGGCATCGGCGGCCCCTTGATGCAGGCCCAAGGCCTCACATCGCTTTTCCCGATGGAGGAACTTTCCATCATGGGCATCGCGGAAATCCTGCCAAAATACCGCCACCTCAAACGCCGAATCGCGCAAACGGCCGCAGCCACACTGGCCGAAAACCCTGCCGCCCTGATCACCATCGACAGCCCCGATTTCTGTCTGCGCGTGGCAAAAATCGTCAAACAGGCCAACCCGGCGCTAAAAACCATCCACTATGTCGCCCCTTCGGTCTGGGCATGGCGCCCCGGTCGCGCCACGAGAATGGCCCAGCATATCGACCATGTCCTCGCCCTTCTACCGTTCGAGCCGCCCTTGATGCAGGCCGCAGGCATGACCTGCGATTTCGTCGGCCATCCCGTTGTCTCGGAACCCCTAGGCACGAAATCCCCACACGACGGCCCGCTCATCCTCGCGCTCCCCGGCTCGCGGCGCGGCGAGGTGACGCGTCTTGCCCCCATCATCGGCGAAACCCTTGGCCTGATACACGCACACCACCCCAATGGCCGCGTGGCCTTGCCAACCGTGCGCGGCGTGGCAGATTTGGTGCGCGATCTGACCCAAAGCTGGCCCATGCAGCCGCAGATCATCGAAAACCTTGATGACAAACGGGCAGCCTTCGCCAACGCCACCTGTGCTATCGCCGCCTCTGGCACTGTGTCTTTGGAACTGGCGGCCAATGCCTGCCCGATGGTCATCGCCTATAAAATGCACCCGATCACCCATTGGCTGATGCGCCGCGCCGCGTTGATTGACACGGTAACGCTGGTCAATCTGGTGTCCGAAACCCGCGCTGTGCCGGAATTTCTGGGCCCCGAGTGTCGCGCAGAAAACATCGCGCCGACGTTGCTGGCCCTGATGGACCAAGGGCCAAAGCGCGCCGCCCAAATAGGGGCGATGGATATTACAATGCAAAGGCTCGGCCGTGGCGGCGATCCCCCTGCCTTGCGTGCCGCGCGCTCGGTTCTGGCGCAAATCAGCCCCTGAAGTGCACCGCGAAATCGCCGGTCCAAAAGCGATTTTTACCCATTTCATCTTGGCCAAAATACCTGCGCCGCAGGCATCCGCCCTTGCATCCCGCCCCGTGCATCCGTGACGCAGGCCGCCCGCGTCCCAGGTTAACATCAGGTTAACAAAAATCTAAAATAATAACACTATCAAATGGTTACAAGAATGACCGCGCGCGGTCATTGCGCAGGAAAACTCTCACTTGCCGCGCCAAATCCACCCGCCCCCCAAAACCCGACTGCCCGTTGCTTCATAAAAAACACAGGCCTGTCCGGGCGAAACCCCTTCTTCAGGGCTCAATAATTCTACCTCAGCCTCGGTCGCCGAAATCGGCCTCAAAATCGCCTCACGCGGCGGGCGGGTGGACCGGACCTTGACCATCAAAGACCATTCTTTTTGGCTTTCCATCGGGGCGTCCCCCAGCCAGTTAATCTCTCTCAAAGGCACGATCCGGGTCGACAGCGCCTCTTTCGGCCCAACCACGACCCGCTTCAAATCGGCATCCAGTTTGACCACATAAAGCGGGTCTTCCAGCCCTCCGATCCCAAGCCCACGCCGCTGCCCTATTGTATAATGAATGACCCCGCGATGGGTGCCCAAAACACGCCCCTCCATATCCACAATCTCCCCCGGATCTGCCGAGCCGGGCCGCAGCTTTTCAATCACCGCTGCATAGTTTCCGTTGGGCACAAAACAGATATCTTGACTGTCTGGCTTATCCGAAACCGCCAGCCCGAATTTCGCCGCCAGCGCCCGTGTCTCGGCCTTGCTTTCCAGATGGCCCAGCGGAAACCTAAGATAGGCCAGTTGTTCCGCGGTGGTGGAAAACAAGAAATAGCTTTGATCGCGGGCATGATCGGCGGCCATATGAAGCTCTGGCCCCAAAGCCCCGTCTTTGCGCTGGATATAATGACCCGTCGCCATACAATCGGCGTCCAAATCGCGGGCAGTATTGAGAAGGTCCTTGAACTTCACCCGCTCATTACAGCGAATACACGGAACCGGAGTCGCCCCCGCCAGATAAGCGTCGGCAAATTCATCTATCACCGCCTCCTGAAATTTGTTCTCATAGTCCAGTACATAATGCGGAAAACCCATCACCTCGGCCACACGGCGGGCATCATGGATATCGCGGCCCGCACAGCACGCGCCTTTTTTCGCCAGCGCCGCCCCGTGATCATAAAGCTGCAAGGTCACGCCCACGACATCATAGCCCTCGGATGCCAGTTGCGCCGCCACGGCCGAGCTGTCGACCCCACCTGACATCGCAACCACGACACGGGTCTCGGCAGGGGGCTTGGCAAAGCCTAAGGAATTCATCGGGTGATCAAGTGACATGGGTCCGCCTTTACGCTGATGTCTCGCAATATAGGAAAATGCAACACACTCTCAACCCCACGTTTCATGCTTGATTAAGCCTGATGCCGCAAAGTGCCCTTACACAAAGAGGGTTGTGGTGATGTACCTTAAGAAAGTTGATGGGCCCCGGCAGGTAACGCTTCCGGATGGATCGGTGTTAAGCCGAGCAGATCTGCCACCCGCGGAAACGCGCCGCTGGGTGGCCAGCCGAAAGGCAATCGTTGTTCGTGCTGTCGCATATGGATTGATTAGCGAATCAGAGGCTCTAAAGCGGTATTCCTTGTCGGATGAGGAGTTTGCATTATGGCGGGCTGCTGTGGAAACACATGGTGAAAATGCGCTAAAAGTGACAACACTTCAAAAATATAGACAACTTTAGATTGTATTTCGCAGTGACTAGATCACAGTAACGTCCAGTTAACCATTCGACTGCATGGTGGTTAACAACAGCGGATAGATGCGGAGTTGCTATATGAGAATTCTTTTGGTTGAAGACGATCCTACAACATCACGCAGTATTGAATTGATGTTGACCCATGCCAACCTGAACGTATTTTGTACCGACTTGGGTGAGGAAGGGATCGATCTTGCAAAGCTTTATGATTACGATCTGATTTTGCTTGATCTTAACCTTCCGGATATGAGCGGCCATGACGTGCTGCGTCAGTTGCGTTTGGCGCGGATAGATACGCCTATCCTGATCCTTTCGGGGGCGGATGATACGGAAAGTAAGCTTAAGGGCTTTGGCTTCGGTGCTGACGATTACATGACCAAGCCCTTTCATCGTGAAGAGTTGGTGGCGCGAATCCACGCTATTATCCGTCGGTCGAAGGGGCATTCACAATCGGTGATCAAAACAGGGCAAGTTTGCGTGAACCTGGATGCCAAGACGGTGGAGGTAGATGGGAAATCAGTGCATCTGACGGGCAAAGAGTACCAAATGCTTGAACTTCTGAGCCTGCGGAAGGGCACGACCCTGACCAAAGAAATGTTCTTGAATCACCTTTACGGCGGCATGGATGAACCTGAGCTAAAGATTATTGACGTATTCATTTGCAAACTGCGTAAAAAACTGGCCGAGGCAACGGGCGGTGTGAACCATATCGAAACCGTTTGGGGCAGAGGTTATGTTTTGCGCGATCCTGCCGCCGGTCAAGAAAGCGCGCGCATTGCAATTGGTGCGTAATTTGCTTGTTAATGTGATGGGCTGGCGAAACGGTGCGATGATTGATGTGACGCATCTGGACGCGGTGATAACAGACCCCTAAACCTGTTTGTGTCGGGTTCAGGGGGCTAGCAATGGTAGACAGGCAGAAAACAGATGTAGCGGCCCTGACCGAAGCAGAGGCTTTGGCAGAGTTGGAGCGGTTGTCTGCTCTGCTTTTGGCTGCAAACGCCGCCTATCACACCCAAGACGCCCCCGAAATTTCAGATGCGGAGTATGATGCGCTAAAGCGCCGAAATTTGGCAATTGAAGCCAAGTTTCCACATCTGAAGCGCGCTGACAGCCCAAGCGATCAAATCGGCGCAGCTGTGGCCGAGGGTTTCGGCAAAATCGCGCACGAAATTCGCATGCTTAGTCTGGAAAACGCTTTTGACGACGCAGATGTCGTGGATTTTGAAGATCGGATCCGCAAGTATCTTGGCCACGACGGCCCGATTGCCTTTACGGCCGAGCCGAAAATCGACGGTTTGTCGCTGTCTTTGCGCTATGAACAGGGACAATTGGTGCAGGCCGCGACGCGGGGAGATGGGGAAGTCGGAGAAAATGTGACGCAAAACGCCCGTACCATTTCCGATATTCCGCAGACCTTGGCTGACGCGCCTGACGTTTTGGAAGTGCGCGGCGAAGTCTACATGAGCCACACCGATTTTCAGGCGTTGAACGAACGGCAGGTCGCGCGGGGTGGGAAAACCTTTGCCAACCCACGCAATGCGGCGGCAGGTTCTCTACGGCAACTGGATCCCGGGATCACCGCGGAACGCCCTTTAAGTTTTTTTGCCTATGCATGGGGGGCTGTGTCGGCGCCTTTGGCCGAGACCCAGATGAATTCCATCAACCGATTGAGGGCTCTTGGTTTTTCAATCAATCAGCTGACCAAGGTCTGCAACACCGCTGCTGAGATGTTGGATCACTACCACGATATAGAAGCGCGGCGTGCGAGCCTTGGCTATGATATTGATGGTGTGGTTTACAAGGTGAATGAGCTTGCGCTGCAACGTCGCCTCGGGTTCCGCTCGACCACGCCGCGGTGGGCGATTGCGCATAAATTCCCCGCTGAATTGGCTTGGACCCGTCTGCTCGCGATCGACATTCAGGTGGGTCGCACAGGGGCTTTGTCACCGGTTGCGCGGTTGCAACCCGTTACGGTGGGCGGGGTCGTGGTATCGAATGCCACGCTGCACAATGAAGATTATATTCTGGGCCGCGACAGTAAGGGCGAGGCGATCCGGGGCAGTAAAGATATCCGCGTCGGGGATTGGGTGCAGGTGTACCGCGCCGGAGATGTCATTCCGAAAATTGCGGATGTCGATCTGTCCCAACGGCCCAATACAGCGCAACCCTATGAATTTCCAACATTTTGCTCCGAGTGCAATTCGCCCGCTGTGCGGGAAGAAGGCGATGCAGTGCGCCGCTGCACCGGCGGTTTGATTTGCCCCGCGCAGGCCGTTGAACGCCTGCGTCATTTTGTTGGGCGTGCCGCGTTTGACATTGAAGGGCTTGGCGCAAAACAGGTCGAGGCTTTTTATCGTGATGAATGGGTGCGGACCCCCGCAGATATTTTCACGCTGCGTGCCCGCTTTGGCACCGGTATCCAGCAGTTGAAAAACCGCGAGGGCTGGGGGGCGAAATCGGCTGAGAACCTGTTTGATGCTATTGATGAAAAACGCAAAATACCGCTGAATCGGGTGATTTTTGCACTTGGTATTCGCCATGTCGGAGAGAACTCGGCCAGTCTATTGGCAAACCATTATTCGACTTGGGACCAGTTTGAAGCGGCCATGACCCATGCAACGATTGGCGAGGGTGCCGAGTGGGACGAACTGCTTGCGATTGACGGTGTCGGCGGGGTGCTTGCAGCCTCGGTTATTGCCGCATTCCAAAATGACAAGGAACGCGCGGCGATTGATGCCTTGGCTGCGGAATTGGACATTCAGGCTGTTGCAAAACGCGGACCTGTCGACAGCCCTGTTGCGGGGAAAACGGTGGTTTTCACCGGCACTTTGGAAAAGATGACACGGGCCGAGGCCAAAGCGCGCGCGGAAAGCCTTGGTGCAAAGGTGTCGGGGTCGGTGTCGGCCAAAACCGATTTGCTGGTGGCTGGTCCTGGGGCGGGGTCAAAGGCCAAGGCCGCCGCCGATTTGGGCGTGCAAACAATAGATGAAGATGGCTGGATCGCCTTGATAGGCGACGCATGAGCAGGCCAGAGGTTCTTTTCCCGCTGTTTGCAGATTTGGAAACGTTGGATGGCGTGGGGCCGAAAACGGCCAAGGCCTTTGCAGGGCTTGGGGTTGAAAAGCCGAAGGATTTGTTGTTGCTCCTGCCGAATTCCGGCATTGATCGCGCCAGACGGGCCTCGGTTCGTGATGTGATCCCACCGACAACTGTCACCGTCGAGGTGGTCGTTGGCCCCCATTTCGCGCCGCGCAGTAAGGGGCGGCCTTACCGTGTTATGGTGACGGACAGTGCATTGGAATTTCAATTGGTTTTCTTTCATGCGCGTGGTGAATACCTGCAAAAACTGCTTCCAACCGGGCAAAAGCGGTTGGTTTCGGGGCGGGTCGAAGTGTTCGACGGTATAGCGCAAATGGTGCATCCAGATCATGTTTTGGGGTTAGAGGAGGCGGGGGAATTGCCCCAGTTTGAACCCGTCTATCCGCTAACGGCGGGGGTGACGCAAAAACTGGTTGCCAAAGCGGCAGCGGCTGCACTTGCACGGATGCCGGATTTGTCGGAATGGATAGACCCTGGCCAAAAGGCGAAAGAAGGCTGGCCCGATTGGGCGGCGGCGGTGCAAGCGGCCCATGCGCCCAGCAGCAATGCGGACTTTGCGCCCACATCACCTGCCCGCGAACGCCTTGCCTATGACGAGTTTTTTGCCCATCAGGTCACCCTGTCACTGGCGCGGGCGTCTTTGCGCAAGTCCAAAGGGCGACCAAGCGTGGCCACAGGGCAGATGCAAAAGGCGGTTTTGACAGCACTTCCCTACAAGCCCACAGGTGCGCAAACCCGCGCGGCACAGGAAATCGCGCAGGATATGGCCGCACCTGTCCGGATGAACCGTTTGCTGCAAGGCGATGTCGGGTCTGGCAAAACCTTGGTCGCGTTTATGGCCCTTTTGGTCGCGGTTGAGGCGGGCGGACAAGGCGTGATGATGGCCCCCACCGAAATTTTGGCGCGACAGCATTTGTCGGGGTTGATCGATTTGGCAGCCCTTGCCGGTGTGCGGTTAGAATTGCTGACAGGCCGCGATAAGGGGGCTGAACGCGCCCGCAAGCTAGAGGACCTTGCGCAGGGTCGTATACAAATTCTGGTCGGGACCCATGCGGTTTTTCAAAAAGACGTTACTTTCCAAGATCTTCGCCTTTCTGTTATCGACGAACAGCACCGTTTTGGCGTGGCGCAACGGATGGAATTGGGGGCAAAGGGCCAATCGGTTGATGTGCTGGTCATGACGGCAACGCCCATTCCGCGCAGCCTTGCGCTGGCCAGTTACGGCGATATGGACGTGTCCGTGCTGGATGAAAAACCACCCGGACGAAAGCCGGTGCAAACCGCGCTGGTGCCCACAAGCCGGATCGACGAGGTGGTTGAAAAACTGCGACAAGCCGTGGCTGAGGGGCGACAGGCCTATTGGGTTTGTCCTTTGGTCGAGGATTCAGAGGTGCTGGATTATGCATCCGCCGAGGCGCGGTTTCAGCATTTGCGCGCGGCTTTGGGCGAGGGCGTCGTGGCGATGGTTCATGGCCAAATGCCATCGGCTGAAAAAGACGCCGCGATGGCGGGGTTTGTTGCTGGGCAGTCAAAGGTTCTGGTCGCGACCACAGTGATTGAGGTGGGTGTGAATGTGCCCAATGCGTCGATCATGGTGATTGAACGCGCTGAAACTTTTGGCCTTGCGCAGTTACACCAGTTGCGGGGGCGGGTAGGGCGCGGGTCGGCGCATTCGACCTGCCTTTTGATGTATCAATCCCCGCTGACCGAGACGGGCGAGCGGCGGCTGAAGGTTCTGCGTGATACTGAAGACGGGTTTCGCATTGCCGAAGAAGACCTTGCCATGCGCGGTGCTGGGGACCTGATTGGCACAGCACAATCGGGCCTGCCAAGATTTCGCGTTGCCGATATGGAGCGTCAAACCGCGCTTATGGCGGTGGCGCAATCGGACGCGCGTAAGCTGCTGCATGATGATCCAGCCTTAACAAGCCCGCGCGGCCAAGCGGTGCGCAACCTGTTGTGGTTGTTGGACCAAGATCGCGCGATCCGACTGATCGCGGTAGGATGATCTCTATTTGTTCTCAAATGTTCTTAAAAAGTTCTTTACAATCCGCTGGGGGTGTGAGAACAATATGTGAACAAGCGAGGAGGTTCCCAATGATCACCGAAATCAAAGCCGTTGCTGCCCGTTCGTCCCAAACACTGTTTGAGGATGTGTTAGGGGTGATGTCGATTTTTGCTGTGCTGGTTGTTGGGCTTGCGTTGCCCTCATTGATCTAAGTTACTGCCTGCGATCTGTTGCCTTGGGCGCGTGAATTTGTGTTTGCCATTCGGAAAACACCGGGGTTGTCCCACCCCGTATCCACGCATCTCAGATACGCTCGACTCATCGCCGCCAGCCCAAATGGGTTGTGCGGCGTTTTTTTACAGGCTTTCTGCTGCTTCTGCCGTCGCTTCGATCGCCAATAGAATCGAGGCGTGCCGATTGCGAAATGCGCGGGCGGGTTCCAGCACCGCGAAACCGTCAAACGGAGCAGGCGGCACGGGGCCACCTGCCAGCATTGCGCGCAAGGCATCACGGCCGCGTTGCAACTCGGTCGTTGAAAGCCCGATCACCCCGCGCCCCAAAATCGCTGCCGCCGCCTGTCCCAAAGCGCAGGCTTTTACATCCTGCGCGAATTCGGATACGCGCCCGTTTTGCAGTACCAGATCCACCGTTACCACCGACCCGCAAAGCGGCGATCGTTTGCGAACCGTCGCCATTGGCCCAGACAATCGCCCCAAATGCGGAATATCCGCGGCCAATTCCAGTATTCGACCGGAATAGAGCTTCATCATTTCGGCATCGCTCATGGCTTTTATCTCCGTGCGTTACCGCATAGATAGTCGCCCAAGCACGGGATGCAAAGGAAAAGACTGATGTCATTTGATCCGACCAGCCTAAAGTATGATGCCAACGGCCTTATCCCCGCGATTGCGCAGGATCATGCGACGGGCGACGTGCTGATGATGGCGTGGATGAACGCGACAAGCATCGAGCGCACGATTGCAACGGGGCAGGTTACCTATTGGTCGCGGTCGCGTCGGGCATTTTGGGCCAAGGGCGAAACCTCGGGGCATGTGCAGCGCTTGGTCGAGTTTCGGGTGGATTGTGACCGCGATTGCCTGCTGTTGAAGGTCGATCAGACCGGGCCTGCCTGCCATACCAATCGGCGGTCGTGTTTTTACACGTTAGTCTCTGCCGGCGTGGAAATCATCACAGCAGACCCGATTTAGGGTTTATAGTCCGACCATCGCACGAATATCAGCGGGGCTTGCTCCTTCTGCACAAAACTTGGACAGCGCACGTGCATCATCGCGCTTTGCCAACCTTTTGCCTTGATCATCGCGGATCAGGCGGTGATGATGATATATCGGGGTGGGCAGGCTGAAAAGGCGCTGCAAGATGACCTGAATCGGTGTAAATTCAAACAGATCCTCACCGCGAATGACGTGCGTCACCCCTTGATCCGCATCATCAAAGGTCGAAGCGAGGAAATAGGCGACGATATCTTCGCCCTTTCGGCTTAGAATCACATCGCCAATTTTTGCCATTGCCTCTACCGGATCAACCTGATGCAAGCACGCATGTGCAGCGCCGGTTTCAACGAATTCCAGCGGCACAGGGTCGAGTTCAGAGAAGGCTTGGGCCAAATCCAGTCGAAGCGCATCTTCGGGTTGGCGGCTGGACATCGGGCGGTGGCGGCAGGTCCCTGGATAAACCTGATGTGCAACACCTTCTTGTGGCGCGGCTAGCGCTGCACGAATGTCATTGCGTGAGCAGGCGCAGGGGTAGAGCAGCCCCCGATCGACAAGCCGTTCAAGCCGTTGATTATAGTTTGTAATACGGCGGGATTGCGTATGGATTGGCCCGTCCCATGACAGGCCGAGCCATGTTATATCTGTGACAATAGAACTAGCCCATTCGGGTTTTGAACGATCAAGGTCTGTGTCTTCCATACGCAACAGGAATTGACCGCCGTGCGCACGTGCCGTATCATGTGCAAAGATTGCAGAATATGCGTGGCCCAGATGCAAAGGGCCGGTGGGTGAGGGGGCAAAACGCGTTACGAAAGCCACGCCGTAAAGGCCTCTTTGGCGCGGTCGGTATAGGCTTTGTAGCGGTCTTTGCGCCCGCGCCGCCCGCCCTTGGCGTCAATTGGTGGGAACAGGCCAAAGTTCACGTTCATCGGTTGAAAGGTTTTTGCTTCGGCCCCGCCGGTTATATGGGTGATCAGCGCGCCCATCGCGGTATCGGCTGGCGGCGGGGGCAGGTCACGCCCCAAGATTTCTGCAGCCGCCATCCGGCCTGCCAAAAGGCCCATCGCAGAGGATTCGACATAGCCTTCAACCCCGGTGATCTGCCCCGCAAAGCGGATATTGGGGCGCGATTTCAGGCGCATCTGATCGTCAAGCAGAGTGGGCGAATTTATGAACGTGTTTCGGTGAATGCCACCAAGCCGCGCAAAGCTGGCATCCTGAAGGCCGGGAATCATTTTAAAAACAGATATTTGCGCGCCATACTTCATCTTTGTCTGAAAGCCTACGATGTTGTACAGGGTTCCCAGTTTGTTATCTCGGCGCAGTTGCACCACGGCATAGGGCTTTAACGGGTTATGCGGGTTGGTCAGGCCAACAGGCTTCATCGGGCCAAAGCGCAGGGTTTCACGGCCACGCTCGGCCATCACCTCAATCGGCAAACAGCCATCAAAATAACCCGCCGTTTCGCCTTCGTGAAACTCGGTCTTTTCCGCCGTCAACAGCGCGTCGATAAACGCCTCATATTGCGCCTTGGTCATCGGGCAGTTCATATAGGCGGTCTGTTCTTCCTCGGTATCGCCTTTGTCATAACGCGACTGCATCCATGCCACAGACATATCGACACTTTCGGCATAAACAATCGGTGCGATTGCATCGAAAAACGCCAAGGCATCGGCGCCAGTCGCTGTGCGAATGCTGGCCGCCAAAGAACCCGATGTCAAAGGGCCCGTGGCGATGATCCAATGACCTTCCGTTGGAAGTTCGGTAATCTCTTCATAAGATACACAAATCAACGGGTGGGCCAGTATCCGTGCCGTCACATCCTCGGCAAAAGTATCGCGGTCGACGGCCAGCGCGCCACCCGCAGGCAAGCGGTGTGCGCGGGCGATTTGCATGATGATCCCATCCGCCGCGCCCATTTCCCAATGCAGCAGGCCAACGGCGTTTTGTTCGCTATCGTCTGACCGGAAGGAATTCGAGCACACCATTTCTGCCAAGTTGCCAGTGCGATGGGCAAAGGTTGCGACCTTGGGGCGCATTTCGTGGATGACGACCCGAACGCCCATTTGAGCGGCTTGCCAGGCTGCTTCTGACCCGGCCATGCCGCCGCCGATGATGTTTAATATCTGTTCCATAGGCGAGATGTAGCCCTTGGGGCCCCATTTGAAAAGGGGGATAGAACATTCCCCGCAGCAGAAGTCGATCCAAGGATTTCGATCAGCCAAAGGCACGGCTTGCAACCGAATTACCGCCTGCGCTAAAGTGCTATGTTACGCCAATCTGCGTCACAACCTCGCCTTTGCGGCTATTGCGGTCTGACATCTTGTCATATCCGATGGTCGCGCTGATCCGGATGGGTTGGCTCGGAATGTCATAGTGAAGACCGACCCGCACTCCATTAGCCACAGCGCGCAAAAACGCCTCGTCAAACTCGCTTACCGACGCCTCGATATAGGCCGTAGTCGTGTCATTGAACGTGTGGAAGGCGCCAAAGCGCGCTGCGATGAAATCCATGTTGCGCCGCGCACCAGCCATGCGATGGGTCGCAATGCCAATTTCGGCCTTTGCCTCGATCTGGGTGCGGTCGGATACGTCCGAAATCACCTCAACGCCTGCGCTGCCAATCGTAGCCTCGCGGCCATCGACATCGGCCAGCGACACGAATACCCCGTATTTGAAGCTTTCACGTGGCATCAAATATATATGCGCATCAATCTGGCCCAATGTGCCGCCGGCATAAGATGTTGCCGAAAGATCCAGTTGCATAGCAAGCGCATCGGTGAGGCAAGAATCGCCTGTGATACGGCCAATCGGGCCACCCGTGTTGCCCGTTATGCCATAGGGAAGCTCGCCCTCGGCAAAGTTAAGGCCCAAAGAAGCGCTTTGGGCAAGGATTGGGGATGCATAGAAAATGGTGCCGTAAGTCAGCAGCGACCGCAGCAGGGTCGTTTTCGTGATGGTAGCTTGTGAAATGGGACGTCCTATCCCTTAAGGGGGCCACCAAAGGGCGCGACGTTGTTTTGAACTGAGACCTTTATGCCAAAAAGCTCATGGTGAATAAATCATTAAGTTAACAAATGGTTAATGCATACCCCGTCATGACCGAGCGGCGTAAAGCTGCGCGCGTTCGGCTTGCACATGGGCCAGCCGGTCACCGCCATCGAACCGCCCCAGGGCCTGCGCTTTGTCAAAATAACCATGCGCCGGCAATTCGCCCGCCAGCCGCGCGTGACACAGGGCAGCCCTGAACGGCCGCCCTGTTGTTGCGTCTTCGACCATCAACGCTTCAAGTGCCTGGGTCAGCCTGGCGATGCTGCCGGGCGAGGGCAGGGCCAATCTCCGGGCCAACGCACCGTAAGATACCACCTCAGCCCGGCTGGCCAAGCTTTCCAATGCCTCGACCAGCCCCGGCAGGGTCATTCCGTTTCTGTACCCGGCTCGACAGCCGTTTCGACCACGGCGTCACCTTCAATGACCGCGCCATCCTCATCGCCTTGATCGGCAACCCGCGCCACCGATACGACAACTTCGCCCGCGCCGGTATTGAACACCTTCACGCCACCGGCCGCACGCGACCGGAAAGAAATTCCCTCTACCGGCACACGAATGGATTGGCCTGTCGATGTAGCCAACATCACCTGATCCGACCGCTCCACAGGGAAGCACGCCACCAGCGCGCCATTGCGGCCCGCCATCGCCTTAACCCCTTGGCCCCCACGCCCGCGCACGGGATAGTCGTGGCTAGATGACAGCTTGCCCGACCCACCTTGAGTGATGGTCAGGATCAGGTCTTCAAAGACCTGCATCTCGGCAAAGCGCTCGGCCGACAACTCGCCTGCCAAGACGGTTTCTTCCTCGTCGCTCTCCGGCTCGTCCATCACGCCTTCTTGCTGACGGCGCATTTTCAGATAAGCGGCGCGTTCATCAGGGGTCGCGTCAAAATGTCGGATCACTGACATGGAAACCACTGTGTCATCATCTTGCAAACGAATGCCGCGCACGCCCGTCGATCCACGGCTTTTGAACACGCGCACTTCGGTGGTGGGGAAGCGGATCGCTCGACCACCCGATGTCACCAGCATGATGTCATCATTTTCGTCGCAAATCCGTGCATTTACCAGCGAAACGCCATCCGGCAGCTTCATCGCAATCTTACCGTTGCGCATCACATTGGTGAAATCAGACAGCGCGTTTTGGCGCACATCACCGTCGGAAGTGGCAAAGAAGATCTGCAAATCATCCCATTCGTCGTCTGGGACATCGACGGGCAGAATAGCCGCAATCGACACACCCGCCACAATTGGCAGAATGTTGACCATCGCCTTGCCACGCGCATTGCGCCCCGACAGCGGCAAGCGCCAGCATTTCAGCTTGTAGACCATCCCATCGGTCGTAAAGAACAACAGCTGCGTATGAGTGTTGGCCACGAACAGCGTCGTCACCACGTCGTCCTCTTTGGTCGACATGGACGATAGGCCCTTGCCGCCGCGCTTTTGGGCACGGAATTCATGCAACGCTGTGCGCTTGATGTACCCACCCGAGGTAATGGTCACGACCATATCCTCACGCTCGATCAGGTCTTCGTCTTCCATATCGCCTGACCAATCGGAAATTTGGGTCCGGCGGGGCACTGCAAACAGTTCTTTTACTTCGGTCAGCTCGGCGGCGATGATGCCCATGATCCGCTCACGGCTGCCCAGAATTTCAAGGTAATCCTTTATCTTGCCAGCCAGCTCTTGCAGCTCGTCCGTAATCTCGCCCACGCCAAAGGCGGTTAGGCGCTGCAAGCGCAGGTCCAAAATCGCGCGGGCCTGAATTTCGGACAGGTTATATGTGCCGTCATCATTGACCTTGTGGGACGGGTCATCGATCAGCTGGATAAAGGGTATGATTTCCCCCGCAGGCCAGCGCCGCGTCATCAAGCGCTCCCGCGCCTCACCGGCATCAGCGGATGACCGGATGGTCGCAACCACCTCATCCACATTGGAAACTGCCACAGCCAAACCGCACAGAATATGGCTCCGCTCGCGCGCCTTGCGCAACTCAAACGCGGTGCGGCGCGCGACAACTTCTTCGCGGAACGTGATGAAATAGGTCAGAAAATCACGCAGGGTAAGCTGTTCAGGTCGCCCACCATTCAGCGCCAACATGTTACAGCCGAAATGGATTTGCATTGGCGAAAAGCGGAACAATTGGTTCAGCACCACATCCGCTGTCGCATCGCGCTTCAGTTCAATCACTACGCGCACGCCAATCCGATCAGATTCGTCTTGCACATGCGCAATGCCCTCAACCCGCTTTTCGCGGACCAATTCGGCGATCTTTTCGATCATCGTTGCCTTGTTCACCTGATAGGGGATCTCATCAATGATAATCGCCCAGCGGTCTTTACGAATTTCCTCAACCCGCGTCTTGGCGCGGATAATGACCGATCCGCGCCCTTCCAAATACGCCTTACGCGCACCGGACCGGCCCAGAATAACCCCACCAGTTGGAAAATCGGGGGCGGGGATAATCTCCATCAACGCCTCGGTCGACAGGTCAGGGTCGGCAATCAGGGCCAAAGTGCCGTCAATCACTTCACCCAGGTTATGCGGCGGAATGTTGGTCGCCATGCCCACGGCAATACCGCCGGCCCCATTGACCAGCATGTTCGGGTAGCGGGCCGGCAAAACAGTCGGCTCACGGTCCTTGCCATCATAATTGTCTTGAAAATCAACGGTGTCTTTGTCGATATCGGCCAAAAGGAAGTTCGCCGTTTTGGCCATCCGCACTTCCGTATAGCGAAACGCCGCAGCCCGGTCACCGTCCATCGAGCCAAAGTTGCCTTGGCCGTCCAACAGCACCAAAGACATGCTGAAATTTTGCGCCATCCGCACCAATGCGTCGTAAATAGCGCTGTCACCATGCGGGTGGTATTTGCCCATCGTATCGGCCACGGGGCGCGACGATTTGCGGTAGGGTTTGTCAATCGTGTTGCCGACCTCGTTCATCGCATACAAAATACGGCGGTGAACCGGTTTCAAACCGTCGCGAAGGTCTGGAATGGCGCGGCTGACGATCACGCTCATCGCGTAATCCAGATAAGCCGTTTTCATTTCATCAATGATTGAAACCTGCGGGCCGTCATGGGCCATGCGTTCAATGATTTCATCAGTGTTTTCAGTGTCTTCCGGACGGTCTACCACGTCTGCCGCTCTTTCTTTTCCGGCCCCGCACAGCAGGGCTATATCTAGTTGCCCGAACTATAGACCATCGCGCATATAGGGTGCAATCCCGCCATGCCGGTCAATTCGCCCGAACCTCTAACGGATCCTAATCCAAGGCTTCAAGTCTTTGTTTCTAAATCATTAATCAACAGTATTTGAAACTCGTAAAACACGTCCGCTGTCTTTACGACTAAAATATCCTCAGGGGGCGCGAGCGCCCCCTTGTTTGTCCAAAATCCGCTCTTGCAAAACCCGCTCAGGCAGAGCGGAGCAGCATCCCGAACAAGTCCCTTGGATCATCGGGGTCGGCCACAATATCCAACTGCTCACACATGCCGGTTTCGGCCAGTTTGCTGTGAATATAACGTAGTGCCGAGAAGTCCTCGATTGCAAAGCCCACACTATCGAACAAGGTAACCTGCGCAGCACTGGTCCGGCCCGCCAATTCGCCTGTAATCACTTGCCAAAGCTCTGTCACCGGATGGTCTGCGTCCAGTTGCTGGATCTCGCCTTCAACTCGCGTCTGCGCTGGGTACTCCACAAAGATCGACGACCGCAGCAAAATGTCGCGGTGCAATTCGGTCTTGCCAGGGCAGTCACCGCCGACCCCGTTGATATGTACGCCCGAGCCGACCATGTTATCGGTCAGGATCGTCGCTAATTGCTTGTCCGCCGTCACAGTGGTGATGATCTGCGCACCTTCAATCGCCGCCTCTGGTGTCTTACAGGCTGTCAACTTGATCCCGCGCCCCTGCAGGTTTGCCACGCATTTTGCGGTGGCGGCGGGGTCAATGTCGTAAAATCGGACCTCGTCGATGCCGCAGATCGCCTTAAACGCCAGCGCCTGAAACTCGGCCTGCGCGCCATTGCCAATCAACGCCATTACGCGCGCGCCTTTGGGGGCCAACCATTTGGCAGCCATCGCACTGGTCGCCGCTGTGCGCAGCGCCGTTAGAATAGTCATTTCTGACAAAAGGATCGGATAACCCGTATCGACACTTGCCAAAAGTCCAAAGGCTGTAACGGTTTGCAGTCCTTTCTTCATGTTGGATGGATGCCCGTTCACATATTTGAACCCATAGGTTTCCCCATCCGAGGTTGGCATCAATTCGATCACCCCCACGTCGGAATGGCTCGCTACCCGCGGGGTTTTGTCAAATTTGCCCCAACGCCGGAAATCAGCTTCGATTTCCTGCACCAAATCGGCCATCACGCGTTCAATTCCAATATGAAGAACGATCTTCATCATATTGGCAACGCTGACAAAAGGCACATAGGCCTGTTTCGAGGGGGTCTTCATGTTTGTCTCCATTTGGTCGTTCTGCGGGGGGCGCAAAATGCTATTGGGCAGTTGCGCCCGCACGTGGCGTCAGATGGATGTCTGCAATCATGCAGCGCACCGATCCACCCGCCAGTTCAATCGTTGGCACATCCAGCGCCATGAGTGGCATCATGCCTTCCAATCGCGCACGGTTTTCTGCACTCAAGGACTCCCGCGTCGTGGTAGACATGCACAAAAAACGGCCCGCGTCACCCGTCAGCTCAATCGCATTTCCAGAAAATCCTGCAATCTTGACGGAAGACAGGAAAATTACCTCGCGTCCGGTTTCTTCTAGCCGTTCCACAATCTCGGCGCGCCGCGCGGGGTTGATGATTTGCTCCAGCCCGACCATTGCCATATCGGTGCCAATGCACATCAATACATTGGTATGGTAGATCTCTTTGCCCTCATGGTCATGCGCGTCAAATATCATCGGCTCATAACCGAAATTGGTGCAGAACCGTTCCAAGGCTATCGGATCAGCGCGGTTGGATTTCAAGGTGAACGCAATGCGGCGGATATGGTCAAGCACCATCGCCCCTGTGCCTTCCAGCGCTAGCCCGTCCTGTTCCAGCCATGAATAGTCAATGATGTCTTGTACGCG
Organism: Pseudorhodobacter ferrugineus DSM 5888; assembly: GCF_000420745.1. GTDB lineage: Bacteria > Pseudomonadota > Alphaproteobacteria > Rhodobacterales > Rhodobacteraceae > Pseudorhodobacter > Pseudorhodobacter ferrugineus. The sequence goes on along the minus strand of NZ_ATVN01000012.1, from coordinate 12,891 downwards.
GTAAGCAGTTTTCAGAAAGTCCAGCACATCCTGCCGCCGTTCGCGCCGCCGCGATGGGGCAAACATCGGATACACAGCCACATGCCCGCCGGTCTGGGTGGAAAACCAGTTGTTCGGGAAAACCGAATCCGGCGTGTCGCAGCTGTCATCATCATCAAACACAAGCACCCTCACGCCTGCGCTGTGCAGCTGTGCCACGCCCACGTCAAACTCGGCCAATGTATGCACCGATCCCGCATCCCGTGCGGCATTTGCTTTGCGTTGAAAGGCGTTGTCGGCATGGGTTTCGGGGTTTGGGTGAAACGCATGCGAGCGGATCATGATTACGGCATCCGGCGCTTTGGCCAGATTGCGGCGTAAAGGGGCGGGTTTGGGTGCCATATTAGCCAAAGCTCCGCGTAGGCCGGTCAAACACTTTGCGCCCCATCAAGGATGCCACCAGATCAACCATCAGGCGTGCCGTGCGCCCGCGTTCGTCAAGGAACGGGTTCAGCTCTACCAGATCTAGCGAAGTGACAAGCCCGCTTTCATGCAGCAATTCCATCACCAAATGCGCCTCGCGGATCGTGGTGCCACCCGGCACCGTGGTGCCCACAGCCGGTGCAATCGACGGGTCCAGAAAATCCACGTCCAGCGACACATGCAGCATACCGCCCGCCGCCACGACCTTATCCAGAAAGTCGCGCAGGGGCTTGACGATGCCATATTCATCCAGCACGCGCATGTCATTGATTTCAATATCATGTTCCAGCAACGCCGCGTGCTCTGCAGGGTCAACCGAGCGGATGCCGAACAGGCAGATGTTCTCTGGTGGGATCACGGCAGGGAAGGGGCCAAAGGCATCAAATCCGTCACGCCCGGTGAAATAGGCGACGGGCGTACCATGCAAGTTGCCGCTCGTCGTGGTTAAGGGGGTGTGAAAGTCGGAATGCGCATCCAGCCACAACAAAAACAACGGCTTACCTTTGGCCGCAGCATGGGCCGCAGCCCCTGCGACCGAACCCAAAGCCAATGAGTGGTCGCCACCCATGATGATCGGAAATCCCGTGTTCAGCGCGCTATCTGTCGCGGTGCGCAGGGCGTTCGACCACCCCACAACTTCGGCCAGAGAATGCACTGCGGGGTTATCGCAGGTGGCATCTGTTGCAGGAACAATATCCACATCGCCCATATCCTCGACGCCGTGCCCAAGGTCGCGCAGGGTTTGCGCAAGGCCCGCAACACGGTAGGCAGCGGGCCCCATAAGACAGCCGGCGCGGCGTTGGCCTGCGTCAATTGGGGCGCCGATCAGAATGCAGTGCTTGGGCATTGAAAACTCCATGTCAGGGTTATGCCAGATTTGCTTTGATATACCGGCAGAAAATATCTATATTTTTGCCAATTTGACTAATCTTACGTACATAATGCAAGGTAAGAACGCCGAAATGGACGATATTGATCACGCCTTGATTGCTGAATTGCGCCGCGATGGCCGCGCATCGCTGTCTGACCTTGCGGGGCGGCTGGGGCTGGCTCGTGCGACAGTGCGCGCGCGGATGGAAAGATTGCAAGCCTCGGGCGAGATCGCAGGGTTTTCAGTTCTGACGCGCGGTGATGTAATGGCGTCCCCCGTGCGCGCGCTTATGATGATCGGGATCGAGGGTCGAGGTGCGGAAAAGACGATGGCCCGGCTGGCGGGTATTCCGGCCGTGATTGCTGTGCATTCGACCAATGGGCGATGGGACTTGATTGCCGAAATCGGTACGTCAACCTTGCCTGAACTGGACGAGGTGATGTTTCGGGTGCGCGAAATTGATGGGGTTGTAACGTCCGAAACTAATCTTTTGCTGTCTACCCGCCGCGCCGCTTCGCGCCGCATGTCTTGATCACATGACTGCGACGGCTTAACGCATCCCCATTGGCCCCACCGCAAAATCACGCTAGGCTAACGATAACGTGTGCAAACAGGATGCCCCAATGATTGTCGAGCTTGGCCATTTCGTACTTATCCTCGCTTTGTTTGTGGCGATGATCCAAACTGTCATGCCTTTGGTGGGCGCGCATTTTCGCTGGACCGGATGGATGGCCGCTGGCGAGGTGGCTGCAAGTGTGCAGCTTCTCCTTGTCGCCACCAGCTTTGCCGCCCTGACCTATGCCTTTGTCACGTCAGACTTTTCCGTGGCCCTGGTCGTCAACAACTCTCACACGTTAAAGCCGATGCTTTACAAAGTGGCGGGCGTTTGGGGCAACCACGAAGGGTCTTTGCTGCTCTGGTCATTGATCTTGGCGGCCTTTGGCGCGTCGGTCGCATGGTTTGGTACCAACTTGCCGCCAACCCTGCGGGCGCGGGTTTTGGGCGTGCAGGGCAGTATTGGCGTGGCGTTCCTTGCGTTTATGCTATTCACCTCGAATCCCTTTGTGCGCTTGGCTGTGCCGCCCTTCAACGGCCAAGACCTGAACCCCCTGTTGCAAGATCCCGGGTTGGCCTTTCATCCACCGTTTCTCTATCTCGGCTATGTCGGCATGTCGGTTGCATTTTCTTTTGCGGTTGCTGCACTGATTGAGGGGCGCGTCGATGCCGCTTGGGGCCGCTGGGTCCGTCCGTGGACCTTGGCTGCGTGGGTTTTTCTGACCATCGGTATCGCTTTGGGGTCGTGGTGGGCCTATTACGAACTTGGTTGGGGCGGGTTTTGGTTCTGGGATCCGGTAGAAAACGCAAGCTTTATGCCTTGGCTGATCGGAGCAGCTCTCTTGCATTCTGCCATCGTGGTGGAAAAACGCGAGGCGTTGAAGGCGTGGACCATCCTGCTCGCCATTCTTGCCTTTGGCTTTTCGCTTATAGGTACGTTTATCGTCCGCTCCGGCGTTATCACCTCGGTCCATGCCTTTGCCAATGACCCTGAACGCGGCGTGTTCATTCTGCTGATCCTCGCCTTCTTTATGGGCGGCGCATTGATGCTGTTTGCGTTCCGTGCGGGTGCGATGGAGGCCAAAGGCCTGTTCGCTCCCGTCAGCCGCGAAAGCGCATTGGTCGTCAACAACCTGTTGCTGGCCGTGTCTTGTATGGTGGTTTTTGTCGGCACAATCTGGCCATTAGTCGCGGAACTTCTTTGGGATCGCAAGCTCAGCGTGGGGGAGCCGTTCTTTAACGCCGCCTTTACCCCGTTTATGATTGTGCTGGCCTTACTGCTACCTTTGGGTGCAATCTTGTCGTGGAAACGTGCCGTCTTGGGCCGTCCGCTTCGTGCTTTGATACCTGCAATGGTGCTGGCAGTGTCGTTAGGGCTGTTGGCCTTTGCCATGCAAACTGGCCGCTCGGCGCTTGGGCCTATCGGCCTCGGGCTTGGCGCTTGGGTCGTGTTTGGCGCGATGGTGGATCTGTGGCTGAGATCGGGGCGTGGGTCCGTCGCAGACCGGATGGGCCGCATCCTGCGCTTGCCGCGCGCTGATTGGGGCAAATTCACAGCCCATACTGGTTTTGGCGTCACCGTTTTTGCCGTGGCCGCGATGATGGCCTGGCAGGTCGAAGATATACGGACCATGCAGGTAGGCGAAAGCTATGATCTTGAAGGGTACACCGTCACCTTAACCTCTGTTGAAAAGGAAACAGGGCCGAACTATTTTACAACAATGGCGCGGATGGACATCACCCATAATGGTGCGGCGGTCGCGACCGTTTACCCCGAAAAACGGGTTTATCCCGTGGCCGCTATGCCCACGACCGAGGCAGGGATTGATTACGGTTTTACCCGCGACCTCTATATGGTCATTGGCGACGCACAAGATGACGGGTCATGGGCGGTGCGTAGCTATTTCAAACCCTTCGCCAACTGGATTTGGGGCGGGTCTATGTTGATGGCCTTGGGAGGATTTATCAGCCTTGCAGACAGGCGCTACCGCGTGGCGGCAGGCGCACGGGCGCGGGCAACAAAGGCGGTGCCTGCGGAATGATGCGTCCTCTTATCCTCTCGCTTGCCCTGATTGCCACGCCGGTTTTGGCGGTGCAGCCCGATGAAATACTGTCCGATCCGGCACTCGAGGCCCGCGCGCGCACCTTGTCCAAGGATCTGCGTTGCCTTGTCTGCCGGAATGAGAATATCGACGACAGCAACGCCGACCTTGCGCGCGACTTGCGGCTATTGCTGCGCGAACGGCTGGTGGCGGGTGATACCGATACAGCCGCAATTGCCTATATTGTTGATCGCTATGGTGAATATGTGCTGCTGAACCCGACATCGAAAGGGACCAACTTGATCCTGTGGATTGCAGGGCCTTTAATGCTGTCCCTTGGCGGCATTGTGGCAGGCACCTATGTGAGTCGCCGTCGCGGGGCGGCCGAGACGGGCACCACCGACCTGTCGCAAGACGAAGAAATGCGGCTTGCCGAAATTTTGAAAGACTGACGTATCGTTCTGCTTTCCCTTTGGGGCGCGCCCGCTATGCTGCGGCCAAACCACAAAGGAAACCGACATGCAGTTTGAAACCATTACTTATTCTGAAACCGACGGCTTGGGGGTTATCACCCTGAACCGCCCAGAGGTGATGAATGCGCTGTCCACCCAAATGCGGGCCGAGCTGACCTATGCCGTGAAAGACGCGAGTAAAAGCATGCGGGCCTTGGTGCTGACAGGGGCAGGGCGCGCGTTTTGTTCGGGTCAGGATTTGGGCGACCGCGCGCAGATTGCAAACATTGATCTGGAACGCACCTTGCGCGATGAATACGAACCCTTGCTGCGCGCGATTTACGATTGCCCGATCCCCACGATTTCGGCCGTGAACGGGCCCGCGGCAGGGGCAGGGGCTAATGTCGCGCTTGCCGCCGATGTGGTCATCGCGGCGCAATCGGCCAGCTTTATACAGGCCTTTACCCGCATTGGCCTGATCCCCGATGCAGGAGGAACCTATTGGTTGCCACGCCAGATCGGCTCGGCCCGCGCGATGGGGGCCGCCCTTTTTGCCGATAGAATCAGCGCCGATCAGGCAGCGGCTTGGGGCATGATTTACGAATCCATTCCTGACGATAGCTTTGCAGCCCATTGGCAGGCCCGCGCCGCCCATTTGGCCAAAGGCCCGACTGCGGCCTACAAAGGCGTGAAAACTGCGATCCGGACCAGCCATTCCAACACTTTGGACCAACAGTTGACGCTCGAGGCGCAGCTGCAAGGCGCCTGTGGTCTGACCCATGATTTCAAGGAAGGCGTGATCGCGTTTTTGGAAAAGCGTCCTGCGCAGTTTGAAGGGCGTTGATCAAATACCGACAGCGTATCGCGCTAGAAAGCTACTGAAAGCACGCCTTGATGCCCAACGCATCAAGGGCAGCGCTGCAAAAGCCGTATACCCTGCGGTGTGATGATCACCAAAACCTCTTCGGCCATTGCCCCCGTGGCCCCCAACAAAGGACCACGGGCAGCCATAACCCGCCCCGCAGACTCATTTGCACCTTCTTCGGTGATAACTCCGGCAAAAAGCAGCGCATTCAACCCGCGTACGGATTGCGCGTCAGTCAATGCCATTGACCCACCCTCCCCCCCCGCAAACCAACCTTCTCGCGTGTATTCTGCGGCCGAGTAGGTGCCGCACTGCTCTGGTTTGCCATAGTCGGCATAGCCATCAGCCTGCGCCACCGCGCTCAACGACAGCAAGGTTATGCCGTAAATCACTGGCCGCATCACAGCTGCCAAGCGAAACCCCATATGCTCATGCCCCGCGCGAAAGGGCCGCAACCCCCGTCCGCGCAATCTCGCGCAGCCCCAAAGGCCGCATCAAATCGGCAAACGCATCAATCTTTTCCGGCGTGCCCGTCATCTCAAACACAAAACTTTCCAACGTGCTGTCGACCACATTGGCGCGGAAAATTTCAGCTAACCGCAACGCTTCAATTCGCGCATCACCCTTGCCTGCCACCTTGAATAGCGCCAATTCGCGCTGAACAGATGGCCCCTCAACGGTCAGGTCATGTACTTCATGCACGGGTACAATCCGGCCCAACTGCGCTTTTATCTGCACAATCACTTGCGGGGTTCCGCGCGTAACAATGGTAATCCGCGACCGTTTGCCTTCATGGTCCACTTCCGCCACAGTTAGGCTGTCGATGTTATAACCGCGACCGGAAAACAGCCCGATTACCCGTGCCAAAACGCCACTTTCGTTGTCAACCAGCACCGCAAGCGTATGCTGTTCTATCACATCTCCATTCGGATCGCGCAGATCATAGGCAGAATGGCTTGTAGACCCTTGTTTTATATTCAGCGGCGACATTTTCGCGCCCTTTCTTTTCGGTAAAAATACCCCACGGGGGTCCGGGGGTGTGAAACCCCCGGCGTTTGGTTTGGGTCCGGGGGTGTGAAACCCCCGGCGTTGTCAATTCAGCGCGGCATCAGACCAACACAGCACCCTTGGCCCCGATGGCGCCCGCCGTATCTGCCTCGCCCAACAGCATCTCGTTATGCGGCTTGCCCGATGGGATCATCGGGAAACAGTTTTCATGTTTTTCTACCAGACAATCGAAAATCACCGGCCCGTCATAGCGGATCATTTCCATGATCGCGTCATCCAGATCCTTGGGGTCCGAACATTTGATACCCTTGCAGCCAAAGGCCTCGGCCAGTTTCACAAAATCGGGCAGGCTTTCCGACCAGCTTTGTGAATACCGCTCGCCGTGCAACAATTGCTGCCACTGGCGCACCATGCCCAAACGTTCATTGTTCAAGATGAACTGCTTGGCAGGGGCACGAAACTGCATGGCTGTGCCCATTTCTTGCATATTCATCAACCAAGATGCTTCACCCGCCACGTTGATCACCAAAGCATCGGGATGCGCAATCTGCACCCCGATCGATGCGGGCAACCCATAGCCCATCGTCCCCAAACCACCCGATGTCATCCAGCGGTTCGGATCTTCAAAGCCCAAAAACTGCGCTGCCCACATCTGATGCTGGCCGACTTCGGTCGTGATATAGCGGTCCATGCCTTTGGTTAGCGCTTCCAATCGCTGCAAAGCGTATTGTGGCTTAATCACGGTGTCCGAGCTTTTGTAATCAAGACAATTCACCGCACGCCATTCGGCAATCTGCTTCCACCACTTGGCCAACGCAGGCTTGTTCACCTTCCGGCCCCTAGCTTTCCACAACCGCAGCGCATCTTCCAACACATGCCCCACATCGCCCAAAATCGGCACATCCACGCGGATCACCTTGTTCAGGGATGACGCGTCAATATCGACATGCACCTTGCGGCTGTTCGGGGAAAAGTCGGCAATCCGCCCCGTGATCCTGTCATCGAACCGCGCCCCGATGTTCAGCATCAAGTCGCAGCCATGCATACACAGATTTGCCTCATAGGTGCCGTGCATGCCCAGCATCCCCAACCACTTATCGCCCGAGGCCGGATAACTGCCCAATCCCATCAAGGTCGAGGTGATCGGAAAGCCCGTCGCCTCTACAAATTCGCGCAACAATTGGCTGGCGGCAGGCCCCGAATTTATGACGCCACCACCCGTATAAAACACGGGCCGTTCGGCGGTTTCCATCATTTCGACCATCTGGGTGATCGCGTCTATATTGCCCTTCAGCTTGGGCTGATAATGCGACACCTTGGCTTTTTGCGGCGCCATATATGCACCCGTGGCGAATTGCACATCCTTGGGGATATCAATCAAAACCGGGCCGGGGCGACCATGCGTGGCCACATGAAACGCCTGATGAATGGTCTCGGCCAGCTTTTCCGTATCTTTCACCAGCCAGTTATGTTTGGTGCAGGGGCGGGTAATGCCAACGGTATCCGCCTCTTGGAACCCGTCGGTGCCGATCATAAAGGTCGGAACTTGTCCCGTGAAAACGACCAAAGGAATGCTATCCATCAAGGCATCGGTCAACCCAGTCACCGCATTGGTTGCACCAGGGCCCGAGGTTACCAGCACAACGCCAGGCTTGCCGGTTGACCGGGCATAGCCTTCGGCCATATGAACAGCCCCCTGTTCATGACGTACCATGACGTGGCGAATGTCGTTTTGCTGGAAAATGGCGTCATAAATCGGCAGGACTGCCCCGCCTGGATAGCCAAATACCACCTCTACGCCCTGATCCTTCATGGCCTGAACCACCATTTCCGCGCCAGTCATTACCTGTGCCATCGTCTTCTCTTCCTCTGTCTCCGCAGATTGCGGCCCTATCGCAACAAAAAGCCCCCGGGGGTAAAGCGGAGGCGCATGGGGTTTGTAAATGGTTTTCCGCTACCGGCCCATACGCCTTTTCAAAATGACCACTACAAGTCTGTTCATGCGCCTAACCCTCTGGCTTCGGTTGGGACCATATGGCGGGTCAAAAGGCGCGTCAACACCGAAAAGTTGAAATAAAGTGTCGCAGTCCGGAAAGAAACTTACTTAAAGTTACAAAATTGTTAGATAAAGCGTAAGAAGCGCGAAAGGTGAGGTGATTTCTTGCGCCCTGGGTTGTGCCTAATCGTCGTCGTAACAAACCGCGTTGGATTTTTGCTGTTTGGGGCGCACAGTTAGAGGCCGCATAGAAATGCGATCCAAGCTGGCGACGCAGACAGGGCGGCGCTTTGCAAGCGGCGCCTTGTATTATTTTGGCCTAATAAACAGCTTCTACCTACGCACGGCGACCGGCCAGTCAAGACACCACGTACCGTTGCCTTCTGCTAGGTTCCGGTCGCAACGGGCTTGCCCCAATGGAGCCATCACAGCACCCCAAAGCGTGACCGCGCTGGGCAGTTTATTGGAGCCGATGCAAACATAACTGAACATTGGTTTTTGGATCCAACGTAAACGGAGTACTCAAGCAAAGATGAAATGGCGTATTAGTTTCCCGTGCCTTGCAGCACGCCATGTTCCATCGCATAGCGGGTCAAGCCTGCGGTGGAAGAAATACCCAGCTTGCGTTTGATATTCTTGCGGTGGGTTTCGACTGTGCGCACCGAAATGTCCAAGGCCAACGCAACGTCTTTGTTAGATTTGCCTTGCGCCAGTTCCAACAAAATCATCTGCTCGCGGCTAGTCAGTGCCTCACGTGTATCACCGTTGGTGGGGCGGATCGCACTCGCCGCACCGGCGCAAAGATAGCGCTCGCCACCCATCACTGCATCAATGGCCTGCTTGATTTCTTCGGTTGGAACATCCTTTAGCAGGTAGCCCATAGCGCCATGATTGAGAGCGGCGCTGATGTATTCGGGGCTGTCATGCATCGACAGGATCAGAATGCGGGTGTCGGGGCGCTGCTCCAGAATGATCTCGGTCGCGTTCAACCCATTGACCAAGGGCATGTTCAGGTCCAGCAACATCACGTCAGGATCGAGTCCTGCAATCTGGTCAATCGCCTCGCGCCCGTTGCACAATGTGCCGACCACCATAATATCATCATAGGTTTCCAAAATGGCACTGATACCTTGGGCGACCATCGGATGATCATCCACGATCAAAACGCGAATAGGGTCTGTCATTGGTTTGCCTTTGCGTCTTGGCCTTTGGATAGGCCTACAGGGTTTTTTGCGATAGGGGTCAGCATATGAGTCAGCGGGACCTGCGCCTCAATCATCAAGCCTGTTTTGGTTGAAATGACACGCAGCGTGCCATCAAGGCGTGCCATTCGTTCTGCCATATTTCGCAGCCCCAAACCAGAGGGCTCGGATCCAGTCTCCGGCATGCCGCGACCGTTGTCTTGAATGCGAAGGACCGCCCCTAATTTTGTGCCACGGACCAGCATGTTGACCCGTGTGGCCCCCGAGTGCCGCTCAACATTTGTCAGCGCCTCTTGGGCGACGCGGTAAAGCGCGATTTTGGCGTCTTGGTCAAGCCGGTTGCGGAACACAACCGTTTCAAAATCAACCTCAATCCCCGTGCGCGCGCCAAACTCTTCGGCCAGCGATTGCAGGGCAGGGCCAAGACCAAGGTCATCCAACACGCCGGGACGCAAATCTCGGCTGATGCGGCGGACCTCTTGGATCGCGCCGTTCAAATGCGTGATGCCTGAACTCAGGCTATCCCCTGCGCGCGTATCCCCTGTCGTCTGCCTGCGCCGCGCCAGTTCCAGCGTATATCGGACGCCGACTAAAATCTGGCTGATACTGTCGTGCAATTCCCGTGCCACACGGCCACGCTCTTCCTCTTGGGTGTCAAACACCCGTTGGGTCAGCGCCTTCAGCTTATCTTCTGCAAGGCGGCGTTCGCGCAGGTTCAAAAACAATCCTGATAAGAACACCGCGAAAACCGCCGCCGATGTGATACCACCGATATATAGAAAGGTCCGTTGTACCCGTGCTTTGGTCTGCGCGCGCGCCGACGCCACCGAAGCCAACACATCATCAATAAAAATCCCCGTCCCAATCGCCCAATGCCAATCCTGCAAACCAATTACATAAGACACCATCGTCGCAGGCTTACCCGAGTTAGGTTTCGGCCAAGTGTAGGTATGATACCCCGATCCTTGCCGCGCCAGCCGGATCAACTCATCCACCACCGGCACACCATTGGAATCGCTAAGGCCGGCCCAGTTTTTCTCGATTAGCCAGGTTTGGCGCGGGCTGACAAGGTTGGTGCCCTCATAATCATAGACGAAATAGAATCCTTCGTTGCCATAGGTCATCGCTGCCAAAATCTGCAACACCTCGCGCTTGGCGATCTCGTCATCGGGTAGCGCATTGCCGTAGACGGGGCCAAATGCGGTACGTGCGATTGATACATAATTGCGCAGCTCGGCCTTCTTGGCCGCTATCAATTCCGCCTCAAGCACTGCAATTTCGCGCTCTGCAACCCCGCGCGCCTCCTGCAAGACAATAAAGCCGACGGTCAGCATCGCAAAAACCAGCGGCAGCGTAGCCAAAAGAAAAATCTTTTGCCCATAGCTTAGCTTTTTGCCAAAACTCCACGCCAGCCCTTGCTGCACCTTATCCCGCCTCCGTCTCGCGCAATGCCCACGAATCGTAAGATGCCGTTGATACCGAACCAGCGTCAATGCCCGTCAATTTCGCGCCAATGTCGGCATCCTGCAAATGTTAACGCCCCAACTGGTCTTATTTTCTATCCACTTCTGCCAGTTCTACGTAGTACTAGGTATTCCTTGCGTCGAAATCCCCCGCTAGTGTCCCAAAACGTTAAAAGTAAACCCGCCACAAAAAAGCGGGGAGTCTCATGGGAGGAGAACTATATGGACCGTCGTTCATTTTTGACCAAAGCCACCATCGGTGGTGCGACCGCTGCCGCAGCGTCCACGCTGGCGGCCCCGATGTATGCGCAAGGCAACCGCACGTTGACCATGGTCACCACATGGGGCCGTGGCCTTGCCGGTGTGCACGATTCTGCGCAGCGCGATGCTGATCTGATTACTGCCATGACCGATGGTCAGTTGACTGTCGATCTGAAAGCCGCTGGCGAACTGGTTGGCGCGTTTGAAGTGTTTGACGCCGTAACCTCGGGTCAAGCAGATATGTATCACGGTGCAGACTATTACTTTGTAGGTCAGCACCCTTCCTATGCGTTCTTTACCTGCGTCCCAATGGGGATGACGGCGCAAGAACTGGCAAACTGGTACTACCACGGTGGCGGCCACGACTTCCATGATGAGCTGGGCCAGACCTTTGGTCTGAAATCCTTCCTTGGTGGCAATACCGGCGCGCAGTCGGGTGGTTGGTTCCGCAAAGAAATCACCTCGGCAGATGACTTCAACGGTTTGAAATTCCGTATGCCAGGTCTTGGCGGTAAAGCGCTGGGCAAGCTGGGCGCATCTGTTCAGAACCTTCCAGGCGGTGAAGTGTACCAGGCCTTGGCGTCTGGCGCGATTGACGGCACCGAATGGATCGGCCCATGGGCTGACGAAAAGGCCGGCTTTCAGGAAATCACCAAGTTTTACTACACCGCAGGCTTCCACGAGCCAGGTGCAGGCCTATCCTTGGCGATGAACCGCGAAGTGTTTGAATCGCTGACCCCAGCCCAGCAGAAAATTGTGGAAGTTGCAGCAGGCGAAGGCCACCAGTGGAACCTCGCTCAGTTCTTGTCCAACAACGGTGCTGCATTGACCCGTTTGCAGGCAGCTGGCGTGAAAACTCTGGAATTCCCAGACAGCGTTTGGGATGCGTTTGCCAAGGCAAGCCAGGAAGTCCACGACGAGAATATGGGCGATGATCTATATAAGCGCGTCTACGACAGCTACATGGCTTCGATGAAGTCTTCCGCAGCTTGGATCGACAAGTCAGACGGTGCCTATACCCGTCAGCGGACACGCACTCAGTCCATGTAATCCGCCCTTTGGCAGATTGAAAACTCCCCCGGCCAATGGCCGGGGGCTCTGTCTTGGCAGGTTAACTGCTGCGACGTTCCTGCAGGGGGGGATCGAAATGCTCGACAGCATTTCCGCACTATTTTCCAACATCGCCATGTCATTTGTCCACTTCTTCTATGCGATCACGCATCCGGGGGAATGGCTTGCCTGGCTGGGTGAATTGGGTAAACTCGAAACGGTAGAGGCCAAGCAAGCGCTGGGGCGCTTTATCTTTTACGGCGCCAGCAAAGATTTTTTCTTTGTCGTCTTTACCGCATTCCTGATCCTGACGGCCGTGGGCATCTGGCGCAAATCCATTATGTGGGGCGTTGTGCGCGGGCTGGAATGGTTTGCCAACACCCTTGGCCGTGCGGTTGCGTGGATCGGCTTGCTCATGGTGTTGCAGCAAATCTTTATCGTCTTCTTACAGCGGATATTCAGCGCCTCGGCCATCGAATTTGGCCCTTTCGCACCGTTTGGCTATGCGTTGTGGGATGGTTTTACATTTGTCTCGCACGACGTGAGCTGGTGGTCCGAAGAACTCAAACTGTTGATTGTCACTGAGAACTGACCCGGCATTGTCACCGCGATTTGACCCACCCATTAGTTATGTTCTCTATGTCATGATGGCGTCAATGCTGTT